>NZ_FOKG01000009.1 GCF_900111885.1 Amycolatopsis marina | reverse complement strand
GTGGGGCTACGCCGGTGTCATCGGCCTCGCTCCGCTCCGCGTGCACCTCGCTCCGCCACCACGCACAACAGGGCACCATCGCGGTGGGGCTACGCTCGGGCTCGTGCCTGTGACAGATCCCGCCGACGCCCGCCTTCTCGCCGCACTGGCCGAACTCGGCAAGGCCGCCGTGCACGAGCTGGCGGCCAGGGTGGGGATGGATCCACGGGAAGCCGCACACCGCCTCGTCAGCCTCTCCGCGAGCGGCCTGCCCTTGCTCGTCGGCGTCGAGAGCGATCCGCAGGGACTCCGGGCCGCGTTGGCCGGTGGCGCGGCCGGCCCTCAGGTGGGCCAGCCGCAGCCGTCGCAACAGCCACCGCACGGCGCTCCGTCCGGCCCCTACCCCGTACAGGGCACGCCCAGCGGGCAGTACCAGGTCGCACCGGCGTACGGCACGCCGAGCGGCGCCCACCGGCCGCCGTTCCCGCCGCCCTCGACCGCTCCGAACACTCCCCCACCCGCGACTCCCCAGAGCCGCCCCTTCAGCGCACCTGCCGCCCCACCACCCCCACCGCCGGACCCAGTGCTGAACACCTGGGGCCCGCCACAGACCGCGTCCTGGGCGCGTGGGGACCAGCCTCCTGCCGGTGCCCCGGCCACCGCACCCGCCGCCAGTGGCAAGCCGGGTGACGTGCTCGAGACCCGGGGCCTCGATGGCGAGCAGCTCGCCGTCCAGTTGCTCGAGGTGCAGGACCCCGCCGACTACCTCTTCGGCGCCGCGGGTTACCGGCTCGACCAGGGCGAGCGGGCCGTCGTCGTGCACACCGAGATCACCAACAGAGGGAACGTGCCGTTCGCGTCGCTGCCGGACAACTACCTGGAGTTGCTCACCGCCGATGGCAGGGCGATCACCAAGGCCCCGGTGTCGTTGACCTCCCGGCCGCCGCACCGGATCGGCGTACGACCCGGCGAGACGACCGGCGGTCACACCGTGTACGTGCTGCCCGACTCGACCCACGTCACGGCCGTGCGTTGGAGTCCCCGTCCTGAGCCGGACGAGCGCAGCCTCACCTGGTCGGTCGAGAGCTGATCCCGCACCCGGTCTCCCGGAAGCCGCTAGCTCTCGGCCCGCAGCGTCTCGAGGGCCTCGGCAAGGTCGGCCGGGTACTCACTGGTGAACTCCACCCGCCGCCCATCGGCGGGGTGGGCGAACGCGAGCGAGCGAGCGTGCAGCCACTGCCTGCTCAGGCCCAGCTTGCGGCCCAGTACCGGGTCAGCGCCATAGGTCAGGTCACCGACGCACGGGTGACGCAGCGCGGAGAAGTGCACCCTGATCTGATGGGTCCGGCCCGTCTCGAGTTTGATCTGCACCAGCGAGGCCGCGCGGAAGGCCTCCATCACCTCGTAGTGGGTGATACTCGGCCTGCCCCCCGCGACCACCGCGAACTTGTAGTCGTGGCGGGGGTGCCGGTCGATGGGCGCGTCGATGGTGCCCTTCGTCGGGTCCGGATGGCCCTGCACCAGTGCGTGATAACCCTTGTCCACGGTGCGTTCCTTGAACGCGCGCTTCAGCATCGTGTACGCGTGCTCGCTCTTTGCCACGACCATCACGCCGGTGGTGCCCGCGTCCAGCCGGTGCACGACCCCCTGCCGCTCGGCTGCCCCGGAGGTCGAGATCCGCAACCCCGTCGCGGCGAGGCCACCGATCACCGTCGGCCCGGTCCAGCCTGGGCTTGGGTGCACTGCGACTCCCACCGGCTTGTCCACCACCACGATGTCGTCGTCGCTGTGCAGAACCCGCAGGCCGTCCACCGGCTCGGCGACGACCTCGATCTCCCGCTGGGGTTCGGGCAACGTCACGTCCAGCAGCCCGCCCGCGGCGAGCCGGTCCGACTTACCCGCAGGCTGCCCGTCCAACAGCACCGCTCCCGATTCGGCGAGTTCGGCGACCGCGGTCCGCGACAACCCGAGCAGTTTCGCGAGCCCGGCGTCGACACGCATCCCGTCCAGCCCGTCGGGAACGGGCAGCATCCTCGAACTCATATTGTGTCCTCAGTGGACTTGTCCGCAGTGTCCTTGGGCTTCCGGGTCGACGTGCCGTCGTAGTCCTTACCCAGCAGAGACAGCACCACGATCAGCACGGCACCAACGCAGATCGCGGAATCCGCGACGTTGAAGATCGGCCAGGCGTCGCCGTTCGGCGCGAAAACGGAGATGAAGTCCACGACATGTCCCTGCAGCGGACCGGGCGCGCGGAAGATCCGGTCCGCGAGGTTGCCGAGCGCCCCGGCGAGCACCAGGCCGAGACCGATCGCCCAGCCGACCGAACGCAGCCTGCGGGCGAGCCAGATGATGGCGATGACGACGGCGATCGCAGCCAGCGCGAGCAGCCACGTCAGGCCTGTCGCCATCGAGAACGCGGCACCGGGGTTGCGGATCAGCTGCAGGTACACCAGACCGCCGAGCACCCTGACCGGCTCCCGCCCTTCGAGCCCGGCGGTCGCGATGATCTTGGTCACGAGGTCGAGCGCGAAGACGGTGGCCGCCACGACGGCCACCAGTGCGAGGCGCCGCTTCGGCAGCGGTTCCCGCTCTGTCGGTTCGTACCCGGACTGCTCCGGATCGGTCTCGGCTCTGGGCTCGGGCTCGGTGCTCACCTGCCCATTGTCCACTCCCGTGGTCAGAGCTCCGCAACGGCGGGCCGTGCACGCCGCAGCAGCGCCGCGATCACGCCGCCGAACATCACCGCGGCACCCGTCTGGGTCGCCAACGAGCCCGGCGTGAGGAACAGCCCCGCGACCAAGAACAGGACACTGACCGCGGTGAGCAGTCCGCTGCGTTCCAGCCGGCCGAGGGCGAGCAGCGCGGCGCTCACCACGACGATGTCCGCGCTGCCCGGCACCAGCACCACCAGCCCGGCCGCGGCAACCAGCCCGATCAGCACCACACCGAGGACGGCTGTCGTCCTGCGGTATTTCCCGCCACCGAACCGGGACCAGGCCAGAGCACACAGGCCGAGCAGTACGAGTGAGACGCCGGTGGTGGCGAACGCGGAAGACGGCGTTGGGCGATCGACGACGTCCAGCACCTCGTGGCCGAGCCACAACACGAGACTTCCGCCCAGACCGACAGCGACGCCACGCCACCACGAGACCGTTACCCCTGTGCTGCGCAACCGCAGGACGTACCAGGCAACTGTGGCCAGGTAGAGCACGAGCACGGCGAGGAACCAGCCCTGCCAGTAGTGCGCGGTGCCGACGTGGAACGCGTCGATCTTCCCATTCGATCGCGCGGAGACCAGGACAGAACCGTAGAACGGCAGATCGTCGGGCACCGGACCGTACGCCATCCAGCCGAAGTCGTGCTCCGCGTGGGGCGCGGTCAAGGCGAGAAGGAAAAACCCGAGCAGCGCCAGTGGAAACCAGTACTCGCGCCGCTGTCCCGACAGTGCCTTCCGCATTCGCCCCCCTTTGCGGGGCTCGACTCTAGTGCCGGGTGGTGTCCTCGCCCCACCCGACCAGGAAGTCAGGCAGGGCACGGGGATCGGGCGTGGGTGTCCAGCGCCCGTCCTGGCGGGCGTAGTCCCATCGAGCACCGCGGGCGACGACCTGACGCAGGGCGAGCACCAGCCGGTCCACATGCTCGGGGGTGGTACCGAGGCCGATGCTGACCCGCAGGGCCTGGCTGACCTCGGTGCCCGTGCGGCCGATCAGCCTGCGGGTGGCCACGTGTGCGCAGAACGCCCCGTCCCGGACGCCGATCCCGTACTCGGCGGACAGCACGGCTGCCAGCCAGCCGGAGTCGAGCCCCGCCACCACGAAGCTGACGGTGCCGACCGCTTGTGGATCGGTGCCGTCTTCGTCGAACAGGCGCAGCTCGGCGACGCCGGGTACCGCCGCCAGCCCGGTCCGGAGCCGATCCAGCAGGGCGGCCTCATGCCGGAGCACCTCGTCCCTGTGGTGTTGCAGCTCCGCGCAGGCAACTCCGAGGGCGTACACGCCGACCGTGTTCGGTGACCCGGCCTCGTGCCGCTCCGGGCCGGTGTTCCACACGGCGCCCGCCCTGGTTCCGTCGGTGGTCACGAGCCTGCTGGCGCCGCCCCCCGCGAGGTAGGGCGGCGCGGCGCGCAGCCAGTCGGCCCTGCCGATGAGCGCTCCGGCACCGAACGGCGCGTAGAGCTTGTGCCCGGACAGCGCGACGTAGTCCACATCCAGTTCCCGGACAGAGACGCCACGATGCGGCGCCAACTGGGCCGCGTCGACCGCGATCCGCGCTCCGTGTTCGCGCGCCACGGCCGCGAGTTCGGCGACGGGGAACAGTTCGCCGGTGACGTTGGACGCTCCGGTTACGACCAGCAGTCGCGGTCCGACCGGGCAGCGGGCGAGGGCGGCGTCCACCGCCGCAACCGCATCGGCCCGGGTGCGCGGTGTCTCGATCTGCGTGACGTGCGGGCCACGCCAGGGCAGCAGCGCCGCGTGGTGTTCGGTGTCGAACTGGACCACCGCCGTGTTCCGGGGCAGGCTGCGGGCCAGCAGGTTGAGGGCGTCCGTGGTGTTGCGCGTGAAGATCACGGTGTCGCCGGAGCGAGCGTCGACGAACCGGCGCAGCACGTTCCTGGTGCGTTCGTAGATCCGAGTCGACACCTGGGACGCGAAGCCCGCACCCCGGTGGACGCTGGCGTACCAGGGCAGGAACTCCTCCACGGCGTCGCGCACCCGCTCGAGGCACGGCGCGCTGGCGGCGTGGTCCAGGTTGGCGTACGTCGCGGATCCGCCGGTGACGAGCGGAACCCGGAGCGCCGAGCCGGTCACGGCTGGGACTGGCTCGGCTGCCGCGGTCGCACAGGTGGCGGGACGGTCGAGTGCCAGGGTCATGAAGCCTCCTCGGGTCAACCGGACCCGGCGAGGGTCCGCGCTTGCCCGCCACACCTCGTGACAGGCCAGGTCCTCACCCGGGGCACCCCACCGCGGAAGGAGGGTTGCCGGCCAGCAAGCCGGGGCTTGACGCTGGCACTCATGACCTGCCGCAAACGCTAGCGGAGGAGACACCGCGAGCGCGAACCGCTTCCAGTTGCTGGGACGGCAGCGCGCTGACCTGGCGAGTGAGCGTCAGCCGTCGTAGCGGAAGCGGCCGGGCAACTGGACGACCGCGGCATCCCGCAGCCGCGTCGCCGTGCCGCCGTACTGCTCGGCGCCCTCCGCGAACCGCCAACCGCCGAACGTCTTGCCGTCCACCGGCTCGCCGTAGACCGCGGCGAGTTCCGTGGAGAGCCGGTCGTAGGACACGCCGTCCCAGTTCCCCTCGGCGAGGGCTGCCGATTCCGAGGACGCCTCCGAGGTCGAGGACATGGTGTTGCCGGACAACTGCCACAGGGTGAAGTGCACGTGGGCTCCGGTGCTGCGGCCACCGCAGGGCAGCGCGTTACCACTGTCCCCGAGCCGGGCACCCGCCGCGACCTGCTCGCCATCACGCACCGTGATGTTCTCCAGGTGATAGTAGCCGGTACGCCATCCGTCCGAGTGATCAACGGCCACCCAGTCGCCGCCCGAGCAGCGCTGCAGCCGGACGACGCCCGCGCGCGCCGCCCTGACGACCCCGTCGCCGGGGCTGAAGTCGATGGCGTTGCGGACTCCGCTGGTCCCGTTGTCCGAGTGCACGCCGGCGGAGTACGTGTTCTGACCTGCCGCCATGGGCAGACCGAACTCGGGAAAGGCGACAGGCGTAGACGCCGCGGCCGGAGCCCCGAGCAGTCCTCCGGTGAGCACCAGCGCCAACGCAACTCCACGCCACTTCGACCGCACACCGCTAATCACTCTCGGTACTCCCGTTCACCAGACGACTAACCCGAACGGGTAAGGAGGTTAGGCCGTCTGGCTGTGCCCGGGGACCTACGATCGTCGGTACTTGAGGCTCCCTTTGGAAACGCGACGCTCGCACTTTCCCGGGAAAGTGACATACCGCGCGCGTGCAACGACGTCACTTTCCCGGGAAAGTGCGGTTCTCGGTTCTCGGGCTGGCGTCAGCGGCCGGACTCGCCCCGCCAGCGAGCGAGCCTGCCCGCCCGGTCCACGGCACGCAGCCGCCGTTCCGCCACGGACCGGGCCTCTTCCGTGGTCACGACCAGCAGCTGGTCACGACGTTGCAGGCGACTGTCGGGCCCGGGAGTGAAGCTCTTCCCGTCCCGCACGATCAGACTGACCGTGGCACCGTCCGGCAGTCGCAGCTCGCGCAGGTAGACACCGTGCAGCTGGGAACCGTTCTGGATGCGTACCTGCAGCAGCACGGCGGACAGCTCGTCCAGCGGCGCCGAGTCCACCTGGATCTCGCGCGGCTCGCTCTCCGCGGAGAGGCCGAGCATCCGCGCGACCGGACTCAACGTCGCGCCCTGCAGCAGGGTCAGCACGACCACTACGACGAACACCGCGTCCACCAGGCGCTGCGCCCCTGGCAGGCCCTCGGCGAGCGGAATCGTGGCGAGCACGATCGGCACCGCGCCCCGAAGCCCCGCCCAGGACAGGAACAACTGCTCCCGCCAAGGCACTTTGAACGGCAAGGTGGACAGCAGCACCGCGATCGGCCGAGCGAGCAGCAACACCACCGCGCCGGCCACGAGCCCGGGCACGATGGCATGCAACAGCCGCTCGGGGGAGGCGAACAGACCGAGAAGCACGAACAACCCGATCTGCGCCAGCCAGCCGAGCCCTTCCGCGAAGGACAGCGTGTCCGACCGGTGCGGCAGCCTCGAGTTGCCGAGAACCACCCCAGCGACGTAGGTGGCGAGCAGTCCGGATGCGCCGATCAGCTGGCCCGAGGAGTAGGCGACCACGCACATGGCCACCGTCGCCAGCGGATAGAGCCCGGTGGCGGGCAGCGCGGCCTTGCGTAGCGCGCGAGAACCGACCCAGCCGAACACCAGCCCAGTCAGGGCACCCGCGACAAGCTGGTACACGACGAGTAACGGCAACGTCCAGTCGACCGTGACTCCGGTCGCGATCACCACCACGGCGATGTAGGCCGGGGCGTCGTTGAGCCCGGATTCCAGTTCCACGGCCCCGGCGAGCCGTTTGCTGACTCCGACCCCGCGCAGGACCGAGAACACCGCAGCGGCGTCGGTGGAGGCAAGTACGCCGCCCCAGAGCAGCGCGGCTCGCCAGTCCAGTCCGAGCAGGTAGTGCAGGGCGACGCCGGTGATCGCGATACTCACGCCGACGGCCACAGTGGATAGCGCGATTCCCGGTCCCAGCGCGGGTTTCACCATGGACCAGCGGGTGGTCAGTCCACCCTCGATCAGAATCATCACCAGCGCGGCGAGGCCGAGCGCCTGCGTGAGGGTCGCGTCCTCGAACTCGATACCGAGCCCGCTCTCCCCCAGCAGCACCCCGATTCCGAGATAGAGCAGCAGTGACGGAAGTCCTAATCGGATCGACACACGAACGGCGAGAACGGCGAGCAGGAGAACGCCCGCACCCGCGCCGAGAATGATCGGGAGATTGTCCATCGCGCCTCCCGTCCCTGCCGCCCTTGAGCTACAAGGATAGAGACTCGATCTTCACGGCTGCCCCCGGTGGTGGGTCCGCCAGCTCGATGAGCTTGTCGCGGCCGCGTTCCCCTTGCACCACAACGAGATCTCGCGCGCGGACCGACAGCGCCTTCGCGAGTGCCCTGCGCACCGCCTCGTTCGCCCTGCCGCCCACCGCGGGCGCCTGCACACTCACGACGAGCGCGGGCCCGAGCGCGCCGTCCCATCGTCCGCCGACGGCGTCCCGCTTCGCCCCGGGCTTGACGCGCACCGCGAAGCGAAACGTGTGATTCACGCTACTCACGCTATCCGGTGGGCGGGAAACGCGATGGCTCGGGCCGAGAGCGCTGCGCTACCGTCGGGCCATGGGTCGTCTCTCGTCAGTGAACCTCGGGAACGCGGAGCGGGACACCGATGCGCGCGTCGGTGTCACCGGAATCCGCAAACGTCCCGTGTCCGGCCCGGTCGAGGTCCGCGCCCCCGGTCCGAGGGGCACCGGTGGCAGCGGGCTGGCCGGGGACGAGGTGTGCGACCTCCGGCACCACGGCGGTGACGACCAAGCGGTCTACGCCTACGCGGAGGAGGATCTGGCCGAGTGGTCGGCGGAGCTCGGCCGGACGCTGGGACCGGGATCCTTCGGCGAGAACTTCACCACGTCCGGACTGGATCTGACGGCCGCGCCCGTCGGCCAGCGCTGGCAGGTCGGGAAGCAGCTGCTGCTGGAGATCTCGGGACCGCGCGTCCCCTGCCGAACCTTCGCGAGCGCGCTCGACGTGCCCGGCTGGGTCAGGACGTTCACGGCGCGTGCCCGGCCCGGTGCCTACCTGCGCGTGCTCAAACCCGGCCGGGCCCGAGCGGACGACCCGATCACCATCGTGCACACCCCCGACCACGACATCACGCTCGGCCTGGCGTTCCGGGCGATCACCACCGAACGGGATCTGCTGCCCCGGCTCCTCGTCGCGGACGCGCTACCCGCGGAGATCCAGGGCTGGGCGAGAAAGGCCGCTACAGCCCGTCCAGAAACCGCCCGCTGACCGCGACAGCGGGATCGGACGTGCCTGCCCGTGCGGTCAGCACTGCGAACGCCACGTCGTCGCGGTACCCGGCGAACCAGCCGTGCGCCTGACTGCCGTCGCTGAACTGGGCGGTGCCGGTCTTGCCGAGCACGGTCCCGCGCCCGCTCAGTGCGGTCGCGGTGCCGCCGGTGACGACCTCTCGCATCATGCCGCGCACCGGCGCGAGCACGGACTCGGGCGGAGCTTGGTAGGCGCTGTTGACCGTGGTCTCCAGATCGCGCCACAGCGCCGGCGTCACCGCCTCGCCGCCCGCGACGGTGGCCACCATGACGGCGAGCCCGAACGGGCTGGCCTGCAACTCGCCCTGACCGATGCCCTCCTCCAGCCGCAGCACCGGATCCGCTGCCGGGTCCGCGCGGCCCAGCTCGGTACTGATTCCCGGGATGGCGAAGTCCGCGTTGAGCCCGAGCTGACCAGCCGCGCGGGAGAGTCCGTCGGCGGGCAGTTTCGTGGCGAGCGCGCCGAAGGTGGTGTTGCAGGACTTCGCGAAAGCCGTGTGCAGCGGCACCCGGCCGAGCGCGAACTCCCCGTCGTTGGGGATCGTCCTCGTGCCGATGGTCGCGGTACCGGGGCAGTCCAGCACGGTGTCCGCGGAGACGTTTCCGCTGCTCAGCGCCGCGACCGCAGTGGCGATCTTGAACGTCGACCCCGGCGGGTAGAGGCCGGAGAGCGCGTTCGGCTGGGCGCCCGCCTCGGCGTTCTGGGCGACCGCGAGGATGTCGCCGCTGCCTGGTTCGAGTGCGACCAGCATCGTGGGCAGGTCCACGCTGTCGACCGCTCGCTGCGCCGCCGCGCGGGCGCTCCGGCTCACCGTGGCGGTCAGCGGCTTCGCGTCCTGCTCTGATCCGCCTGCCAGCCGCTCCAGCTCGGTGTCATCGGCACCGACCCGGGCAACGGACCACTGCCCGCTACCGGACTGCTCCGCGGCGGTCCTCGCCATTCCGGGGGTGAGCACGTCCGCGGCCACCCCTTCCGCCGGGACGGCCACCCCGTCACGCCAGGTCAGCAGGGTCTCGCCGGTCCGGTCCAACACGGCGGGTGCGCCTTCACGGGTGTGCAGCAGGAGGCTCTCCCCTGCGCCGAGGCTCGGGTGGATCAACGAGGGGTCCCAGCGAACCCGCCAGCCGTCATCCGCCTGCACCAGGCGGATCGATGTCTCGTACGTCCACACCCGATCGGGTCCGAGTGTCCATTTCACCGAGACCGTGCCCGTTGCCTCCTGCCCGTCCGACTCCGTAATCACCGAACCCAGGTCGGTGACCACGTCGTCCGCCTTGAGGCCGTCATGGACGGCCAGGATCGTGGCCTCGGCGGCCGCGGGGTCGTCGGTCAGCGCGGCGGCGCTCCCCGGCTCCGCGCCGCTGAACGCCAGCAGGTAGTCACGGGCCACCGCGGTGGCCTCCGGACCGTCCGCGGCCTGTCCGTTGTTGTCCCGGCCGGCCGAACCCGACCCACCCTGCAAGATCACGACACCGGCGACGACGATGGCCACCATCGCCGTCGCCGCCCCGATCAGTACCCCACGTCTGGTGCGGTCGCGCACAAACACTCCCCCGGATCAGTCGGCCAGCGACCTCAGAGTGTCAACCCATCACCGTTTCGGGTGACAGTGTGCGAAACGGCGACCGTGCCGGGACTGATTCGTGATGTCCGTGCTTGCCTCGCCCTGTCAGTGCTTCGCGACAGCCACCGTGACCTTGTCCCCCTCACCAACGGTGCCTGCCGAGCCGTCCGAAACCGGGCCGTACCCGACCGCACGTGCCAGGGTTTCCTTCGCGATGAACCCCTCGTGCGTCCGCGCCGCCGTGACGACCTCCTCGGGTGCGTCAACGGTCAGGGCGATGCGATCGGCGACGTCGAGTCCGGCGTCCCGCCTGGCCTGCTGCACGACCCGGATCAGGTCCCGTGCCACGCCCTCGGCGGCGAGTTCCGGGGTGACCTCGGTGTCCAGCAGCACCAGACCGGACCCACCGGGCAGTTCCGCGGCCGCGCCGGAGTCCTTGGCGACCAGCTTGCGCTCGTACTCGCCCTCGGCGAGCTCGATCCCGGCCGCCACCACGGCACCGGACGGTGCAGTCGTCCAATCGCCCGCCTTGACCGCCTTGATCACCTGCTGCACGTCCTTGCCGAGGCGCGGACCCGCGGCGCGGGCGTTCACCGCGACCTCGAATCCACCGTGCGCCGCGACGTCGGTGGTGAGCTCCACCGACTTCACGTTGACCTCGTCGCGGATGATGTCGGTGAAATCGCGCAGTGCCTCCACATCGTCCGCCGCCACCAGCAGCCGTGACAGCGGCAGCCGGACCCGCAGTTTGTTCGCCTTACGCAGCGACAGGGCGGAGGAGCAGACCTGGCGCACGCGGTCCATCGCGGTCACCAGCGCGGCGTCGGCGAGCAGTTCACCGGGCGCTGGCCAGTCACACAGGTGCACGGAACGGCCGCCGGTGAGCCCACGCCAGACGGCCTCGGTGGTCAGTGGCAGCAGTGGCGCCAGCACCCGGCAGGTCACCTCGAGCACCGTGTGCAGGGTGTCGATCGCGTCCTGCTCGCCCGCCCAGAAGCGGTCCCGGGAGCGGCGCACGTACCAGTTGGTGAGCACCTCCAGGAAGTCCCGCGCCGTGGCACAGGCACCAGCCACGTCATAGGTGTCCAGCGAGTACTCGACGTCGGTCACCAGCTGGTGGGTCTTGGCCAGGATGTAGCGGTCGAGCACGTGCTTCGAGTCGGTTCGCGACCTGCCCTCCGTGCCTTCGGCGTTGGCGTAGAGCGCGAGGAAGTAGTACGAGTTCCACAGCGGGAGCACCGCCTGCCGCACCGCGTCCCTGATGCCCTTCTCGGTGACGATCAGGTTCCCGCCGCGCAGGATCGGGCTGGCCATGAGGTACCAGCGCATCGCGTCCGAACCGTCGCGGTCGAACACCTCGTTGACGTCGGGGTAGTTGCGCAGGGATTTCGACATCTTCTGGCCGTCGGACCCGAGCACGATGCCGTGGGAGACGCAGTTGCGGAACGCGGGCCGGTCGAACAGCGCCGTGGCCAGCACGTGCAGGGTGTAGAACCAGCCGCGGGTCTGGCCGATGTACTCGACGATGAAGTCACCGGGGTAGTGGTGCTCGAACCAGTCGGCGTTCTCGAACGGGTAGTGCACCTGCGCGTACGGCATCGACCCCGAGTCGAACCAGACGTCGAGAACCTCCGGCACCCGGCGCATAGTCGACTTCCCGGTGGGGTCGTCCGGGTTCGGCCTGGTCAGCTCGTCGATGAACGGGCGGTGCAGATCGTCCGGCCGCTCCCCGCTCTGCTCGTCGCTTCGGGTCGCAAGCTCCCCGAAGTCGCGCTCCAGCTCCTCGATGGAGCCGTAGACGTCCGTGCGCGGGTAGGTGGGGTCGTCCGAGGTCCACACCGGGATCGGAGTGCCCCAGTAGCGGTTGCGCGAGATCGACCAGTCGCGGGCGTTCTCCAGCCACTTGCCGAACTGCCCGTCCTTGACGTGCTCCGGGTACCAGGTGATCTGCTGGTTCAGCTCGACCATCCGGTCCTTGAACTCGGTGACCGCGACGAACCAGGACGAGACCGCGCGGTAGATCAGCGGGTTGCGGCAGCGCCAGCAGTGCGGGTACGGGTGCTCGTAGGTCTCGTGCCGCAGCAGCACCGCGCCCTGCTGTCCGGCCGACCCGGTGCCGTTCTTCAGGTCCTTGATGATGTTCGGGTTCGCGTCGAACACCTGCTGCCCGGCGTAGTCCGGTACCTCGGCGGTGAAACGGCCCTGCGCGTCCACCGGCGTGACCGGCTCGATGCCCGCCGCGTCGGTGACGACCTTGTCCTCCTCACCGTAGGCGGGGGCGATGTGCACGATTCCCGTGCCGTCGTCGGTGGTGACGTAGTCCGCTGCCAGCACGCGGTGCGCGTTCTCCCGGCCCACGAAGTACGGGAAGGGCGGGTCGTACCTGGTGCCGAGCAGCTCGGCGCCGGTGTAGCGCGCGACGACCGGTGGCTCCTCCCCCAGTTCCTTCGCGTACGCGCCCACCCGGGCCTCGGCGAGCAGGTAGCGCTGGCCGCCGGACTCGACGACGACGTAGTCGACCTCGGGGTGGACCGCGGCGGCGAGGTTGGACGGCACCGTCCAGGGAGTGGTGGTCCAGATGAGCAGGTAGGCGCCGTCCAGTTCCGAGTCGTTGCCCGCGACGCGGTAGCCGATGGTGACCGCGGGGTCCTGCCTGCTCTGGTAGACGTCGTCGTCCATCCGCAGCTCGTGGTTGGACAGCGGCGTCTCGTCGCGCCAGCAGTAGGGCAGCACCCGGTAGCTCTCGTAGACGAGCCCCTTGTCCCACAGCTGCTTGAACGCCCAGATCACCGACTCCATGTAGCTGGCGTCGAGCGTCTTGTAGTCGTTGTCGAAGTCGACCCAGCGCGCCTGCCGGGTCACGTACTCCTGCCACTCGTTGGTGTAGCGCAACACCGAATCGCGGCAGGCGTCGTTGAAGACCGCGACGCCCATCTCGTCGATCTCGGACTTCTCGGTGATCCCGAGTTGCCGCATGGCCTCCAGTTCAGCGGGCAGGCCGTGGGTGTCCCAGCCGAAGCGGCGCTCGACGCGCTTGCCCTTCATCGTCTGGTAGCGCGGCACGATGTCCTTGACGTACCCGGTCAGCAGGTGCCCGTAGTGCGGGAGGCCGTTGGCGAACGGTGGGCCGTCATAGAACACATACTCGCCCTCCCGTCTCCCACCACCACCCTCAACGGAGCTTCGCACTGACTCGTTCGAGCCGTTCTCCCCAGCCGGACGAGCTTCGACGCTGGCGGTGAAGGTGCGGTCGGACTCCCAGTAGGCCAGCACATCCCGCTCCAGTGCCGGGAACGACGGCTGGGCGGGGACCTGGCCTGCTGGCTGGTCGCCGACGTGGGCCTTGGGGTACATCGGGCGCTCCTCGCGGTTCGTCTCTCGTACGGATCACCGGCTCACACCGGCACTCCACACGGGGACGACAACGTCGCCATCGGGCGATCGTTCCCGCGGTACCACCCCGTTTGCCCCCACGCCGGTCTGCCGACCGGGCTCGAGGGCCACTCGTTCGACGGCTGTCACGGGCCGTTCCCGTCCGGTTCTACTGAGGCGGCTCTACTGCGGCAGCGTGCCGCCCGTTCTTCCGGAGGCTCCCCGGTGATGGCCGGATCAACGCCGTGTTCGTCCAGGTTAGCCGACCGCCTTGGGCCGACTCCATCCGGTTACGGAGCGGCACACGCGGTGCGGATCAGCGATCGGCGCGCGACTTTCCCTTACGCCGGTGCGCCGCCGCGAGGACCGCGTCCGGGCCGCAGCGGGCGCAGGGGGTGAAACCGAGTTCACGCGCCTCGGCCACCTCGATGGGGATCGTGTCGCGATCGGCCAACCAGCCACAGTCGGTGAGGTGGTAGCGCGGGTACTCGTCGACAACCACCACTTCGACGTCGAGTTCGGCGACGATCAGCAGGTCCGCCGCGTCCGTCTCCTCCTCGCCGGGGACGGCATCCGTCCTGGCCCGCGGTTCGGCGGATGTGGCCTCCTTGCCCGCGTCCGCCTCGTCCGCGCTCAACTCGCCCGTGGCCGGGAGCATCGCGGTCGGGGTGGCGGGAGTCTCGGCCGCGGGGTCCGCGACGGCCGGCTCGCTTTCGCCGTCCGTGACCGAAGCGGCTGGCGTGTTCGTCTCGGTGGCCGGGCTCGACTCGTCGTCGGCCGACTCCTCAGGGCTCTCCGGCTTCCCGGCGTCGCCCTCCGCCTTTTCCGGCTCCGTGGTGTGCGCTGCCCGCTCGTTCTCGGCAGGTTCCGCCGGGGACTCCTGCGCCGCGGAACGCCTGCGGACGAAGTCGACGAGCAGGACGATGCCCGCGAGCACGGAAAGACCGATGGAGATCCACGCCCACAGCGAGTTCGCGGTGATGAGGGCCGTGACCACACCGGCAAGGGCGGCCAGCACCAGGATCAGGACGATGTAGAGCACGCTGAATTACATCACGGGTCCGGGCACGACGCCGAGGTGGGCAAGCTTCACCCACGGTGCGTCCACCCACGCAACAACGGTTCCGCCCTCTCCTTCGAGAGGACGGAACCGTTGAGCTGGTGACTACTGCCGGGCAGGTGCGTGTCTGATGTCCGTGGGGATGGGGAGACACGCGC
Organism: Amycolatopsis marina; assembly: GCF_900111885.1. Taxonomy (GTDB): domain Bacteria; phylum Actinomycetota; class Actinomycetes; order Mycobacteriales; family Pseudonocardiaceae; genus Amycolatopsis; species Amycolatopsis marina. Next base: position 290,509 of record NZ_FOKG01000009.1, on the reverse strand, counting down.
TGGCTGGACCGGCCCAACGGGGCGGGCGGTGGTTCTAGCCTGCCTCGGCCCGTGGACCGAACGAGTAGCCCTGACCGCTGTTGCCCCCGGTGCCGCCGCTACCGGACTGGCCGGAGCCTGCGGAGGCGGACGACGGAGCAGCCGATCCTCGGTCGTCGAGTTCCCTGAGCTGTGACTCGAGGAATCCGCGCAGCCGAGTGCGGTACTCCCGCTCTATCGTGCGCAACTCCTCGATCTTCTTGCCCAGCGCACTCTTCTCGCTGTTCATGTTGTTCATTGTCTCGGTGTACTTGCGCTGGGCCTCACGCTCGAGCGTGGTGGCCTTGTCCCGCGCCTGACGCTCCAGGGTCTCCGCCCTGGTCCGAGCGTCGTTCAGCATGGTCTCCGCCCGCGTGCGGGCCTCGTTGACCATGGAGTCCGACTTCGACCGGGCGTCGGAGAGCAACTGCTCCGACTTGGTGCGGGCCTCGGCCAGCATCCCGTCGGACTCGGTCTTGGCCTCGGCGGTCAGCCGGTCGGCCATCTCCTGGGCGAGCCCCAGCACCTTCGCGGCCTGAACGTTGGGCTCACCGTTGTCGCCCATCAGGCCCGCGTGGGACTGGGTCTGCTCCATCGCCGACGTCGGCGGTGGAACGGGGGCCAACCTGCGCGGTGGCTCCTCTCGCACCGGCGCCGCCTGTGGCGCGGAGCCTGCTCCGGCCTTCGCGGTCTCCAGCTCGCCACGGGTTGATTCCAACTCCGCATCGAGCTGTTCGACCTGCTGGCGCAGCTCGTTATTGTCCTCAATCAACCGCGCAAGCTCGGTCTCCACCAAGTCGAGGAACGCATCTACCTCGTCCTCGTTGTAGCCCCGCTTGCCGATTGGAGGCTTGCTGAACGCGACATTATGCACGTCAGCAGGGGTCAACGACATCAGATCACCTCACGCACTCCATGGCCTGCCGGACATCCTGGGTCCCCGTTACCCGGGATATGCCAGTTGCATCAGTATGAACACAACCAACAGCAGCACCATAATCGATAAGTCCAGCCCGACGCCGCCGATTCGCACCATCGGAATGATCCGCCGGACCAGACGGACCGGTGGGTCCGTCATTGTGTAGATGCTCTCCAGCGTCACCGCAACCCCTCCCGCAGGTCGCCACTCACGCGCGAACGCCCGTACCAGCTCCACGACGATTCGCGCCGTGAGCAGGAGCCAGAAGGCGAAGAGCACGTAGTAGAAGACAATCCGAACCGCATCCACGCCGTTCACTCTGCCACATGCCCCCGTCAGAAGGAGCGGTCGGAGTGACGAAGGAAGAGTCCGCCCTCGGCGATCCGCCTGCGGTCCTCGGCCGTCACGTCCACATCCGGCGGTGAGAGCAAGAACACCTTGTTGGTGACCTTGTCCATGGAGCCGCGCAGGGCGAAGGCCAGTCCCGCCGCGAAATCGACCAGCCGCTTCGCGTCGGCGTTCTCCATCTCGGTCAGGTTCATGATCACCGGGATGCCGTCTCGGTAGGCCTCCCCGATGCCCCTGGCCTCGGCGTAGCTCGTCGGGTGCAGGGTGGTGATCCGGCTCAGCGGGTCGCGGGCGGGCGTCCTGGTCTGTTCCGGGACAGGGCGCAGCCGGGCCACCGGCTCGGGCCTGCGATCCATCCGGTCCACAGCCAGCGCGCCCTGCACGGCGGGCTCCGCGGGAGCCGCACCGCGCGTCCGCCCGTACGGGGCGGGTGGCAGGTCGTCGTAGTCATCCATCGTGTGATACCGCCCACGGGAGCGAGGGCGGGTGAGCGGCTCCTCGTAGGCGTCGAACTCGTCCTCGTCGGGGTAGCCACGGCGGTAGTCGTCGTCGGTGTGATAGCCGTCGTAGCCGTCATCGTCGGCCGGCACCATGCCGAAGTAAGCCTTCAGCTTCTGCAGTGCGCTCATGCCTCTCCCTCGTTCTCGCCTCACTCGCCGGCGGGGCCGCACCGCGCTGGGCGTTCAACGCTCAGTGCCTCCCGGCCTGCCGACGGCGCACCTCGCGCCGCGTCCCCGCCTCACCCTTTGACGGAGCAACACGGCATTTGGTGCCCTGCGGGAACGCCCACCCTGACGCTAAGTCACACGAACCCACGCCGCCGGGTGAACGACTTATGGCGAGGCTAAACCGCGACCACCGAGCAATGCGGTTCCGACACGCACACAGGTCGACCCTCGCGCGATGGCGGCTTCGAGATCGCCGCTCATGCCCGCGGACAGCTCAGTGGCCTCCTGGTGGTCACGACGCAGTCTCTCAGCGGCGGCGGCGAGACGGTCGAATGCCGATCTGGGGTCGACGCCGAGCGGCGCGACGGCCATCAGGCCACGAAGCCGTAGATCACCCGTCCGGGCGACACCCTCGGCGAGCTCGTCGAGCTCCTCGATCGGGCAGCCGCCGCGCGCCGGATCCTCGTCCAGGCTCACCTGCAGCAGCACGTCCAGCGGTTGCTGCCGCTCGCCCGCATCCCTGGCGTTTCCCGCGGCCCTGCCGAGTGCCTCCGCGAGGCGGAGCGAGTCGACCGACTGGACCTCGGCCGCCCAGCGCGCCACCGAGCGGGCCTTGTTGCGCTGCAGCCTGCCCACCATGTGCCAACGGATGCCGGCGGCCGGCCGGAGATCCGCCACCTCGCGCACCTTTCCCGCGGCCTCCTGGTCGCGGTTCTCCGCGAGTTCGGTCACGCCGAGGTCGGTGAGCAGGGCTGCGTCGGCGGCGGGAAAGGTCTTGGTGACGGCGAGCAGGCGTACCTCGCCGGGTGCCCGGCCAGCTGCCACGCAGGCACGGCCGACGCGGTCCCGGACTTCGGCGAGCGACTCCGCGAGCTCGGTTCTGCGTTCTGCGAGGTCCATACCCAACGCCTACTCGATCCAGGTGACGGCGGCGATCCGGCCGGTCCGGTTCTGCCTGCGGTAGCTGAACAGCGTCTGGTCCTCGGCAGTGCAGCGCGGGTCGAGCCCGATCTTGCCGACACCGGCGTCCGCGAGTTGCCGCCACAGCCCGGCGCGCAGGTCGACACCGGCGGAACCGGACCGGCTGCGGCAGGCACTCCCCGGCAGATATGCCTCCACGTCGTCGGCCATCGACTTCGGCACCTCGTAGCACTCGCCGCAGATCGCCGGTCCCAGCAGGGCTTCCATGCGGTGCGGTTCAGCGCCCGCCGTCCGCATCGCCTCGAGCGTGGCCGGAACGACGCCGATTCGCGCACCGACCCGTCCGGCGTGTACCGCCGCGACGACTCCGGCTTCGGGGTCGCTGAGCAGGAGCGGCACGCAGTCGGCGACAAGTACGGCTACCGCGAGGCCAGGGGTGGCGGTGACCAGCGCATCGGTGGCCTCCGCCACAGCGCCTGGCGTCCAGTCCTCGCCGCCGACGAACGTGACCGTGCGGCCGTGCACCTGCTCCATCCAGGCCACCCGGTCCTCCGCGAGCCCGAGTTCCGCGGCGAGCCTGCGGCGGTTCGCGGCGACGGCAGCCGGGTCGTCGCCGACGTGGTCACCGAGGTTGAAGCTGTCGAAGGGCGGGCGCGACACGCCCCCATCCCTGGTCGTGACCACCCGACGAATCCGCAACGCTCGCCTCCCAGCGGGGTAACTACGTCTGCAAGTACCACCGAGCTTGATCAACTCGACGCACAACTACTGCCAAGCACCTGCACCGTACCGAGAAGACCACTACCAGCCGACACCAGCTTGGTAGCGGTTAGCGACGGTGTTGATCTTGCTTGGGGGTACTTGCAGACGCTCCTAGCGGCGCATGAAGGGCGGGACGTCGACGTCGTCGTCGGAGGGGTCGTCGGTGACGGGCACCGCACGGCCGGGCAGGCTGCCCTGACCACCGACCGGACCACCGGACCGGGGGGCGGGGTAGCCCCTGCTCCCCGTGCCGGGTTGCGGCAGCGAGCCGGAGTGCGAGCCGCTGCCCGACTGGCCGACCGGCGGCTGGGGACGCTGCGTCCCCGCCGACGGATAACCGTTGCCGCCGGAGACCGGCTGCTGGCTTCCGGCGCCGTGCGACTGCTGCCCGCCCGCGCCCATCGAGCCGGACGACCCGGAGGAACCGTTGGACCCGCCCGGCTGGCCCGAATCGGCCGAGGCCGTGGAACCGTTGCGGGACCCGAACGCCGCCGGATCGAGTTTCTTGTGCGTCGGCGCGCCGGCGTCGAAGCCCGCGGCGATGACCGTCACGCGCACCTCGTCACCGAGGGAGTCGTCGATGATCGTGCCGAAGATGATGTTGGCCTCGGGGTGCGCGGACTCCTGCACCAGCGACGCGGCCTCGTTGATCTCGAACAGGCCGAGGTCGGAACCGCCCGCGATGGACAGCAGCGCGCCGTGCGCCCCGTCCATGGAGGCCTCGAGCAGCGGTGAGTTGATCGCCTTCTCGGCCGCCTGCACGGCTCGCCCCTCGCCCCGGGCCGAGCCGATACCCATGAGCGCACTGCCCGCGCCGGACATCACGCTCTTCACGTCGGCGAAGTCCAGGTTGATCAGACCCGGGGTCGTGATCAGGTCGGTGATGCCCTGCACACCGGAGAGCAGCACCTCGTCGGCCGAGCGGAAGGCGTCCATCAGGCTCACGCCGATGTCGCCGAGCTGCAGCAGCCGGTCGTTCGGGATCACGATCAGCGTGTCGCACTCGTTGCGCAGCTGCTGGATTCCGTCCTCGGCCTGCTTGCCACGGCGCTTGCCCTCGAAGGAGAACGGCCTGGTGACGACGCCTATGGTGAGCGCGCCCAGCTTGCGCGCGATCTGCGCGACGACCGGGGCGCCACCGGTACCGGTGCCACCACCCTCGCCAGCGGTCACGAACACCATGTCGGCGCCCTTGATGACCTCTTCGATCTCCTCGCGGTGGTCCTCCGCGGCACGCTGCCCCACCTCCGGGGCCGCGCCTGCGCCGAGGCCGCGGGTCAACTCCCGGCCGATATCCAGCTTCACGTCGGCATCGGACATCAGCAGCGCCTGCGCGTCCGTGTTCACCGCGATGAACTCGACGCCTTTCAGGCCGACCTCGATCATCCGGTTCACGGCGTTCACGCCGCCGCCGCCGATACCGACGACCTTGATCACCGCGAGATAGTTGTGCGGGGGCGTCATCGGGTTCGCCTTCCTGATCGTGGTTGTTCGTACTGCCCGTTGGACCGTGACCCGACCAGCGATCTGTGCCCTCGGCAACTGTGCCCTCGGCCAAAACCCTTAACCTCAACTCAAGGCTTAGAGTTATGTCAACTACCAACGTTGATGCAGGACGGTAGGCATCCGCAACGCCCGAATCCAGCAGCCACGCCGCGTGTCACTGAACATGTTTTGCCACAAGGTGTTTCCGGTCCGTCCTCAGCGGACCCGTGAGACGGCCTCAGGCGGACAGCGGGAGCACCAGGATCGGCGAGGTCGTCGGCGCTCCGGTGGGAGATCCACCGTCCGGTTCCACGGTCACCGCCATCAGCGCGGTGGAACCGACGCCGTCGGACACGATGGGCGGCGTCGACCCCTGACCGAAGACCGCCGCCGAACGCGGGGTCTCCGAACCGTCGATCCGCCACAGTTCGTAGTCGTGGCCCTCGGGAGGTTCCGGCAGGTCGGAGGCCATGAACATCATCCGGTCCAACGACTTCGACGCCAGCACGATGCCCGCGCCGCCGATGGACGACGAGTTGTGCACCGTGCGCAGATCCGGCGCGGTCAGCAGGTCGGCGACGGGCTCGTACCGCTCCCTGGCCTGTTCCAGCTGCTGCTGCGCGGCCGTGAGTTCGTTCTGGGTGCTCAGGGTCATCCCGGCGAACACCCCGGCCAGTGCGAGCCCGACCACCGCGGCGGCCGCCGCGACCCCCATCATCCAGCGCGGCACTCCCGCGCTCCGGCGCGACCGTTCCCCCGGGTCCTGTCCGGACCCTGGCGGCTGCTGGCGGGTGCCGCGGACCTCGGCGAGGACGCGTTGTTTGAGCTCCGGTGGCGGGTCCTCCGCCACCGCGAGACCCAGCTTGGCCGCGGTGGCCCGCAGCTCCCGAACCTCCTGCCTGCAGGAATCGCACTCGTTCAGATGCCGCTGGAACCGGGCGCGCTCGTGCTCGTCGAGCGCGTCCACGGCGAAAGCACCCGCAAGCGTGTGCATCTCGGGCGAGGTCATGCGGCCACCCCCAAACAGTCTCGGAGCCGGATCAGGCCGTCCCGCAGCCGGGTCTTGATCGTTCCCTGTGGGGCCGACAGCACCTCGGCGACCTCGCGGTAGGTATATCCCTGGTAGTAGGCCAGCAGCACGGACTCGCGCTGCAGTTCCGTCAGGGTCGACAGACATCTGCGCACCTGCTGGCGCTCCAGCCGCCCGCTCACCGCCTCGGCCACCTCGTCGAACGGCCTGCCCCGACCCGCCTCGAAGGTGGCCTTCTGCTCGCGATCGGTGCTCGCCCTGGCCGAGCGCACCCGGTCCACGGCCCTTCGGTGCGCCAGGGTCATCGCCCAGTTCATCGCGCTCCCCCGGTCCGGGGAGTACCGGGTCGCGGTCCGCCAGAGTTCGACGAGCACCTCCTGGGTGACCTCCTCGGACTGCGCCACATCGCGCACCACCCTGCGCACGAGACCCATGATCGGCCCGGCCAACAGGTCGTAGAGCTGTTCGAAGGCACGCTCGTCCCCGCGCCCCACCGCGACAAGCAGGTCCTCGGCACTCGGCGCGGACGGCGGACCGTCCGGAACCGCCGAGATCGGTGACCGCTCCGACCGCGCGGCCCGCTTCGCGGAGTCATCCATGAAGTTCTCCCGCCCTCGAGATGCTCTGTGGCCTCGGGGCCCCTCGGGCCCAAAGGCCGATCGCGTGCCAGCGGATCAGCGCGGCAACGCGATGCGGGACGAACGGCCTGGCCAGGAGCATACGGACCAACCATCGAATAGTGGCGGGACGACGGACTCCGCGCACGATGGCCGCCAGCGCGGTGTCTCCCGCCCCCGTTCGCAGCACCACCGTGGCGATGAGCCGCGAGTCCGGTTCGGGCAGGTGCATCCGGTAGTGCCCGTCGATGCTCTGGAACGGCGAGACGTAGAACTCCTTGTCCGCGCTCGCCCTGTCTTCCGCGTCCGGACGGAGCAGATAGGCGTGCCTGCCGCGATAGGTGTTGTGCACCTCGGCGACGACGCACTCCAGCGCACCGTCCGGGCGGTGGCACCAGAAGACGGTGATCGGGTTGAACACATGGCCGAGCACCCGCGCGCTGGCCAGCATGAGCACCCGGCCACCCTGGAGGTCCACGCCCCGGGTGGCGAGCCAGGCGTCCAGTTTGGCGCGGATGCCACCCGGCTGCTCCGGGTCGAAGTGGTCCCTGCCGTCGAAGCGGGCGAACGGGCGTAGCCAGCCGGGCAGCGCCTGCGGTACGTCCAGATCCACCAGCCACAGGTACATCCGGTGCGCGAAGGACGCAGGCGGGTCGATGCGCCGCACGTGCGCGACCGTGGAGTCGTACAGGTAGGCCCCCGCGCTGCCGCTCACCAACGCACCCCCAGCGATCGGGCGGCACGGACACCGGCCGCGCAGCCGTCTTCGTGGAAGCCCCAGCCGTGGTAGGCGCCCGCGTAGGCGAGCACGCCGTCATTGAGTCCGGGCAGACCGCGCTGCGCGGCGACCGACTCCGGTGTGTACACGGGGTGCTCGTAGACGGCGTGGGCCAGTACCGCGTCGGCAGGAGGGGGAACCGGTGGGTTCAGGGTGACCACGTGGTCGCGTGTCTCGTCGAGACACATCAACCGGTTCATGTCGTAGCTGACCTGCGCCGCGCCGTTGTCACCGCCACAACTGGAGGCGGTGTAGTTCCACGCGGCCCTGGCGCCGGGCGCGGTGGGCAGTGCGCTGGAATCGGTGTGCAGGTACGCCTCGTTCCGGGAGTAACGGAAGGCGCCGAGCAGGTTGGCCTCGGCACGGGTGGGCGCCTCGAGCAGGCGCAGCGCCTGGTCGGGATGGGTGGCGATCACGGCGTGCGCGACCTGGTGCACCGAGTCGGCGTCGTCGCGAATCTCCACGCCGCGCGCCCGCCTGCGCACGGAACGCACCGGCGTCGACAGGTGCACGGCGGTGACCTGCTTGGCGGCCCGCTCGACATACTGCCGTGACCCGCCGACGACCGTCCGCCACTGAGGTGAGCCGGAGACCGACAACATGCCGTGGTTCTTCAGGAACTCGAACAGGTAGCGGGCCGGGTAGCGCCCGGTGTCGGCCCGGCCTGCGGACCAGACGGTGGCGACCACCGGCAGCATGAAGTGGTCGGTGAAGTACCGCGAGTACCGGCCGGCTGACAGGAACTCCGCGATGGTGAGTTCGCCACCGGCACCGCTGTCACTGCCTTCGAGGACCCTGCGGGCATGCGTGTGGAACCCTCTGACCTCGGCGAGCATCCGCAGGTAGCGGGGGTTGTGCAGGTTGCGGCGCTGAGCGAACAGGCCGCCGAACCCCTTCGCTCCGGCGAACTCGAGTCCGCACGCCGCGCACCCGATACTCATGGACGTCTCGACGTCCTGTGTGCGCACCCCCAACTCGCCGAACAGCCGCAGCAGGTTCGGGTAGGTCCGCTCGTTGTGCACGATGAAGCCGGAGTCCACCCCGATGGTCCCGCCGGTGGAACTGGGCACGTCGTGGGTGTGCGCGTGCCCGCCGAGGCGGTCGTCGGCCTCGAACAGGACGACGTCGTACTCCCGCTGCAGCAGGTAGGCCGCGGTCAGCCCGGCGACGCCGCTTCCGACGACGCCGACACGATCTCTGGTGGTCCGCACGATGGTGATTCGGCGCCGGTACCGAGGTGGATTGGCGGGAGCCGCCGACCAATCCGGCCGTCACCGCGCGCCGAACAACCGGTATGCGGACGACTCACGCCCACAGGATCGCCGGCTTCGCCGAGGAGTTGCTGGGCACCGGCCTCCCGGTCGGGCTACGGACATGGGACGGCGTCAGAGTCGGCCCTGAGGACGCACCGACGGTGGTCCTGCGCTCGCGGCGCGCGCCGCGATGGCTGCTCTACTCCCCTGGCGAACTGGGGCTGGCGAGGGCCTATGTGTCCGGCGATCTGGACGTGGAGGGCGACCTCACCGAGGGCTTCCGGCGGATGTGGGCACTCGCACGGTCGCGGGGCGGCGGTGTCCGGATCGGGGCCGGTGGCTGGGGCAGGGCCGCGGCACTGGCCGTCCGGCTCGGGCGGTCGGCCCGCCACCCCGCCCGCCGGTGGAGGAAGCGCGCCTGCGGGGCAGGCTGCACAGCCTGCGCAGGGACTCCTCCGCCATCGCGCTCCACTACGATCTCGGCAACGCGTTCTACTGATCTGCCGCAAGCTGGACCTGCGGCCTGGTATGCGCCTGCTCGACGTCGGCTGCGGCTGGGGCGCACTGCTGGTGCACGCGGCCAAACATCACGGGGTACACGCGGTCGGCGTCACCCTCTCGGCCGAGCAGGCCCAGCACGTGCGGGCGCGGGTCGCGACACTCGACCTGGACGACCGGGTGGAGGTGCGCAGGCAGGACTACCGGGACCTGCGCGACCAGCCCTTCGACGCGGTCGCCTCGGTGGAGATGGGCGAGCACGTCGGGGAGGAGAACTACCCGGACTACGCGGCCACTCTGCTGCGCATGCTCCGGCCCGGAGGGCGGGCGCTGCTGCAACAGATGTCCCGCGGCACCGTGGCGCCGGGAGGGGGCGCGTTCATCGAGCGCTACATCGCGCCGGACATGACGATGCGCCCGCTCTCGCGGACGGCACAGCACCTGGAAGGGGCAGGTTTCGAGCTCCGTGACGTGCACGCCCTGCGGGAGCACTACGTGCGCACGGTGCGAGCCTGGGCGGACACGCTGGAGCGGCGCTGGGACGACGCCGTGGCGTTGATCGGTGAGCGGGGCGCGCGGGTCTGGCGGCTCTACCTTGTCGGCGGTGCGCTCGCGTTCGAGGAGAACCGGATGGGCGTCGACCAGTTCCTCGCGGTGCGCCCGCACCCGGACGGCAGCAGCGGTTTCGCGTCGACAAGGGAGTGGTGATGAACTGGTCCGGCTTCGCCGCGCTGGCCGCCGTGACTGCGGCGGTCGTCCTCGGCGCGGTGGTACTCACCTTCGTCATCGCCCGGCTACGGCCCCGCTACGACACGATCGACACGCTGTGGGGCCTGGGCTTCGCCGTGGTCGCCGCGGTGGGATTCGCGCTCACCTCGGGCAGCGGAGCCACCCGCTACCTGGCAACGGCACTGACGATCATCTGGGGCATCCGTCTCGCTGTCCACCTGCACCTGCGCAACCGCGACAGGCCGGAGGACCCGCGCTATGCCGCGATGGTGGAGCGCGGTGGCGCCCATCCCGCGTTACGGATCTTCCTGCGGGTCTACCTCGTGCAGGCCGCGGTGCTCTGGTTCGTGTCCCTGCCGGTGCTCGCCGCGCAGGCCGGCGGCGCGGAGACCGGATTCGCTCCCCTGCTGTGGCTGGGAGCCACGGTGTGGGCCGCGGGCTTCGCGTTCGAGGTGATCGGCGACGAACAACTGCGGCGATTCAGGGCGGCTCCGGAGAACGCGGGAAAGGTCCTCGACACCGGTCTCTGGCGGTACTCACGGCATCCCAACTACTTCGGCGACGCCTGCGTGTGGTGGGGGTTGTACCTGCTGGCCTGCACCAGTTGGGTCGGTGTGGCGACCGTGCTCTCGCCCGTGGTGATGACGCTCCTGCTCGCGCGCGGGACCGGGAAGCCGTTGCTGGAGAAGGGCCTGCGGCAGTCCCGGCCCGGGTACTCCTACTACGTGGAACGCACCAGCGGGTTCTTCCCGCTACCGCCGCGAAGGCGCACTACTGGCCGGTCAGCCCGTCGGTGAGTTCGCGCAGCAGATCCAGGTGCCCCGCGTGTCGGGCGGTCTCCTCGATCATGTGCATCAGCACCCAGCGTGGCGTGATCGGGTGCCCGCGCGGCGTGGCCATCTCCTGGTCGAGATCGAGCTTCGCCGCGACCTCCCTGCTCCGCTCGCACTCCGCCTCGTAGCCGGCGATCAACTGGGAGACCGGGGTTCGGTCCGCGACGCGGAACTCCGCGTCCTGATCGGCCTCGAACGCCTCCCGCCAGGTGTCGGGCAGCGAATCCAGCACCACCCCGAACCAGTACTGCTCCACCCACGTGAGATGTGCCAGCAGACCGGCGATCGTGGTGAGTTCGCTGGGCACCAGCTTCTGACGCGCCTGCTCGTCGGTGAGGCCGCTGGCCTTCCAGACCACAGTGGCCCGCTGGTGATCGAGGAAACCGGTCAGCTGCTCACGTTCGGTCCCGACCTTGGACGGCTCCGGCCGCTCTGGCGCATCAGTCACCCCGCGAGCCTGCCAGGTGCACCGTCGTCCGTTCCACTGCATTTCACCGCCGCTGCAGTGCCCTGACGTTGTCGCCGAAGGTCCAGTTCCTCGACCCGTCCCAGTTGATGGACCAGGTCATCAGGCCCTTCAGCGCGCTGCCGTAGTTGTTCCACGCCTGCGCGACCAGACTTGTCGACATGTAGCCACCACCAGCGCCCGGCTGAGCGGGCAAACCGGGAACCTGCTTGTCGTAGGGGACACGAATGGTGGTGCCCTGAATGACGAGTCCCTGGTTCAGGCAGTCGGTCTGGGCGATGAATCCGCGGACCGTACCCGCTTGGTAGGAGTCGCCGGAGCAGCCGTACATGCTGCCGTTGTAGTACTGCATGTTGAGCCACCACAGTCGCCCGTTGTCGGCGTACTTCTTGATGATCGGCAGGTACGCACCCCAGATCGAACCGTAGGTCACGCTGCCGCCGGTGACATAGGCCGTTTCCGGCGCCATGGTGAGGCCGAAGTTCGCCGGCATCCTGGCGAGCACGCCGTCGATGATGTGCATCAGGTTGGCCTGCGAGGTCGACAACTGATTGATGTTTCCACTGCCGACGAGACCGGTTTCGATATCGATGTCGATTCCGTCGAAGTTGTATTTCTGCAGAATCGGTACCACTGTCTCGATGAATCTATCGGCCACAGCTCGCGAACCGAGATCGATACCGGCCGTCGCGCCACCGATCGACAGCAGAATCGTGAGACCGGCGGCCTTCGCAGCACACATCTCGGCGGGCGTGGCGACCTTGACGGTCCGGTCCATCCCGTCTTCCCACAGCACGGTGCCATCCGAACGAATGACCGGGAACGCCGCGTTGACCACGTTGTAGCCGTGCTCGCGAATACGTGGGTCGGTGATCGGAGTCCAACCCAGCGGCGGGTGCACACCGTTAGCCGCGCCGTCCCAGTTCTCCCAGTACCCGTGCAGCACTTTCCCCGTGGGCTTCGGTTTCCCGGGGCAGACTTCCCCCTGGGCCCCCGCCGGTGCAGCGTGGATGTCGCTGCCTGCAGCGATCTGACCGGTTAAAAGCGTCACAGAGAGCGCAACCGTGAGGCCGGCAGCGAGCAGCAGCCTCTTCCTGGTAGCCACGTCGGCCTCCTTCGTCCGGGATCCGTCCACAGCTTTATGGCAAAGTTCCCTATTTAAAGCAAGGCGTGGACGCGGAGTAAGTACTTAAGTATTGATCCGCAGTCCCCGCGCAGCCACCGCGGATTCCCGGAAGAATACGGGTTACACCACGGGGGCCGTACCACTGACGAAATAAGTGGTTACGGCAGTTGGACCACTACCTGCGACGGTTGTGATCTTTATCGCATTCTGCTTTCCTATTCTCCACCCTCCCTCTCCGCACGGCCGGCCGGTTTGTGCCCAACCTTTATTGGCCGGAGAAAGGAGCATTCCGTGACTGACGAGAAGGCAACTCCACAGGAGGAGGTTCAGAACGGCCCGAAATCGATTGACCGTAAGCACTTCCTCCACCTGGCGGCGGCTGCCGCCACTCTGCCCGCGATCGCCCTGACAACGGCCGCCACGGCGGGCGCAACCGGCGCCACGACCGAACACACAAAACCGTCCTCGCTGGAGCCGACACCCGAGTGCGACGACGGCGACGACCCCACACCGCCACAAACGGAAGGCCCGTACTTCAAACCGAACTCGCCCGCGCGAAGGTCGCTGCTCGAGCCGGGCATCCACGGCACGGTGCTCACGGTGACCGGCCGGATCTTCGCCGCACGGACCTGCCTGCCGCTGGAGCGGGTGCTGCTGGACTTCTGGCAGTGCGACGCGAGCGGCGTCTACGACAACCGCGGTTACCGTCTGCGCGGCCACCAGTACACCAACCCGAATGGCGACTTCTCCCTCACCACGATCTGGCCCGGCCTCTATCCCGGCCGGACTCGGCACATCCACGTCAAAGTGCAGGCGCCGTACCAGCGGATCCTCACCACGCAGCTCTACTTTCCCGGCGAGCCGCGCAATCCGCGCGACCCGATCTTCGACTCGCGCCTGCTGATGGAGATCAGCAACAACCCCGACGGCACCCGTAACGGTGCCTTCGATTTCGTTCTCAACGTCTGACGTTCCTGCGCATTCCGGCCATTTATCGAATCGACTGTCTACTTTGGAAGGTTAGTCATGCTGCCCGTAATCGCTGCTGCCGCCATGGCCGTCTCCACTGCATTTTCACCAGCGTCCGCTTCTGCCCTCGATCCACCCCCTGATGACAAAATCACCGTCGACGTACAAACCGTGAACGGTTCCGGCTGCCCCCGCGGTTCGGCGGCCGTCGCCGTCGCACCTGACAACACCGCCTTCACCGTGACCTACAGCGAGTATCTCGCCCAGGTGGGACCAGGGGCCGATCCAACCGAGTTTCGCAAGAACTGCCAGCTCAATCTGCTGGTCCACGTGCCACATGGCTTCACCTACGCCATCGCCCAGGCCGACTACCGCGGCTTCGCGCACCTGGCGCGCGGCGCGAACGGTCTACAGCAGGCCAGCTACTACATCCAGGGAACCTCTCCGACGAGCCGGATCAGCCACTCGTTCGCGGGGCCGTACAGCAACAACTGGCAGACCACCGACAAGAAGAACGTCACGGAACTGGTTTTCGCACCGTGCGGCGAGAACCGCGGCCTCAACGTGAACACCGAACTGCGCGTCGGCGCAGGCTCCTCGGATTCGCGCTCGACCAGCTTCATGGCCATGGACTCGACGGACGGGGGCGTGAACACGAAGTACCACTTCGCCTGGAAGCGATGCACGTCCTGAGTTCACCGAGGCTTGCGCGAATGAGCGCAGCACCGTCCCACGGCCGCTTCCCGTGCGGAAAGGCCGACCGTCCGTGAACGAACTTCGAGTCAGGAGATAACGATGCTTGCCATGTTAGCGGCTGCCGCCTTGGCCCTGTCGTCAGCTACATCACCTGTAGCCGGCACTACGCAAGGAACGCACTTCGACAATCCCCCGCTCGACGAGATCGTCATCGACGTCGTCACGGTCAACGGCTCCGGCTGTCCGATCGGCACCGCGGCCACCGCGGTCTCACCGGACAACAAGGCATTCACCGTGACCTACAGCAACTACCTCGCCCAGGTCGGCCCAGATGCGAAACCGACTGACTTCCGGAAGAACTGCCAACTGGCCCTGATCGTGCACGTGCCACAGGGCTTCACCTACGCAATCGCGCAGGCCGACTACCGGGGCTTCGCGCATCTGGAACGGGGCGCCACCGGTATGGAGAAGGCCAGCTACTACTTCCAGGGTATGTCGCAGACAACGCCGATCTCCCACACCTACCGTGGCCCGGTCAGTGACAACTGGCAGGCCACGGACACGGTCGACGTTGCCCAGCTGGTTTACAAACCCTGCGGGGAGGAGCGCAATTTCAACATCAACACCGAACTCCGGGTCAGCGCGGGTTCGTCGGATCCGACGAAGACGACGAGTTTCATGACGATGGACTCGACCGACGGCAGCATCAACACGACCTACCACTTCGCCTGGAAGCGGTGTCCTCGGACCTGAACCGCTGTCCCGCGGCGCCCGGGCGATGATCAGTCGTCCGGGCGCCACGCCACGCCCCGACCAACCCCCCACCTCCATCGCACTTTCCCGGGAAAGTGCGCGGCTGGAAACGCGCCGTCGCTGGTCCCAGGACTGGCTTCTCGCACTCTTATGGGAAAGTGCGATGGGCGACGGGGGGCGCTGTGGGCGATCGGGAGTGGCCGCTTGTCGGGCGTCTGCGGCGAGGCCGCTCAGGACACCGTCGGCAGTTCGGGGCTGGAGACGTCGTAGTTGGTCCCCTCCCTGGTCAGCAGCACCGCGAGCACCTTCGCCTTGCGGCCCGCCTGGTCGGCGTCGCCCCAGCGGACGGTCTTTCCGTCGTTCAGGGTCAGCACGACGCTGCCTGCCGTCTTCGCGCTCGCCGAGACCACCCGGTCCCGCAGATCCTTGGGGATCGCGACCAGTACACCGGTGACCGCCCTCGTCACCGGGTCCTCGGGAGCCACCCGCGGAAGCTTGAGTTCCGGAAGGCCCGACGGCTTCTCCGGGATCTCCTTGTACACCACGCCGGTGCCATCGACGAGGTGCAGCTTCTCGCCGGTGTTGTAGAACCCGATCGGAGTGCGTTCGCTGACCTCGATCGTCACCGTGCTCGGCCACGACCGGGACACGTCCACCGTCGCGACCCCCGGCAGGGCCCCGACCCGCTCCTGGATGTGGTCGGTGTCCAGCACGAACATCGACTCGCGGTCCGGCACGCCGGCCGCGGTGAGCACCTTCTCGGTGGACACCGCGGCATTGCCGAGCACCTCGACGGAGCGCACACCCAGCATCGACGTGAAGAACAGGAGATACACCAACGCGGCGACCGTGAGCACGCTGAGCAGCGCGACCCAGCGCCTGCGCAATGCCTTGCGCCGACTCGGACGGGTGCCGGTCCGGGCCCGCGCACTCTGCGGCCTCCGGCCTCTCGCCGTGCGAGCCGCCTGCCCCGAAGAAGTACGACGCGGCCGTTCGGCGGAGCCTCGCCCTCGCGCCGGTCGCCTGGTTCCCGCCTCACTCGCCGTGGCGGACGCAGAGCGCTCGGAGCCGTGCCCCGGTGACCGGCGGCGCCGGTCGCGCTCGCCCCTACTCACGCCGTCAGTCTCCCTCACCCCGCCGGTCCAGCTCGGTGATGATCTCCGGGCCGAGCTGGGTCACGTCGCCCGCGCCCATCGTCACCAGCAGGTCCCCCGGCCGCACCAACTCCGCCGCCAGTTGCACCGCGCGGTCGAAGGCGGGCTCGTAGTGCACACCCGCGCCGGAAATACGGTCGGCGATGAGCGCACCGGAAACACCGGGCTCCGGCTCCTCGCGCGCACCGTAGACATCGAGCACGATCACCTCGTCGGCCAACCCGAGCGCGTCGGCGAATTCTCGGGAGAACGTCTTGGTCCGCGAGTAGAGATGCGGCTGGAACACCACCACGACCCGGCCCTTGCCTGCCGAGTGCCGTACCGCCCGTAACTGGGCCGCGACCTCGGTCGGGTGGTGCGCGTAGTCGTCGTAGACCCGCACGTCCCTGGCGCGCCCCTTGAACTCGAAGCGCCGCCGCACCCCGCCGAACGCCGCAAGCCCCTCGGCGAGGCACTCCGCGGGGGCACCAAGTTCCAGGCCTGCCACCAGTGCGCCGACAGCGTTGAGCGCCATGTGCTCGCCGGGAACCGCGACACCAACATCGAGCTTCTCGCCCCGCAGCAGAACCTGCACGGTCCCACCCTCCTCGGTCGGCGAGTACCCCAGCACGCGGGCGTCGCCCTCCCCCGAAACGAAGCGACCGTAGCGGAGCACCCGCACCCCTTCGGCCTCCGCTCGCGCGGCCAACTCCTCGGCAGGCGCGTCGTCGGCACACACGATCAGGACCCCCCCGGGGGCGATCCGCCGGGCGAACTCGGTGAAGACCGCGACGTAGGCCTCGGCGGTGCCATGGTGGTCCAGATGGTCGGGCTCGACGTTGGTCACCACAGCGACGGACGGGGAGTAGGCCAGAAATGATCCGTCGCTCTCGTCGGCCTCCGCCACGAAAAGCCCGCCCTCGCCGTGGTGGGCGTTGGCACCGGACTCGTTCAGGTCCCCGCCGATCGCGAACGACGGGTCGAGCCTGCAATGCTGCAACGCCACCGTGAGCATCGAGGTCGTGGAGGTCTTGCCGTGGGTACCCGCGATGCACGCGACCCGGTGGCCCTCCATGAGTCCGGCGAGCGCCTCGGCCCGGTGCAGCACCGGGATCCCGCGCTGGCGGGCGGCGGCCAGCTCCGGGTTGGTCTCCTTGATCGCGGTGGAGACCACGACCGCGGAAGGGGCCTCGCCGAACAGGTCGAGGTTGTCCGCGCGCTGACCGATGGCGATCTCCGCACCCTGCGCCCGCAGAGTGAGAAAGGCCCGGGTGTCCTTCGCGTCCGAGCCGGACACCTGCCCACCCCTGGCCAGCAGGATGCGCGCGATCCCGCTCATCCCGGCCCCGCCGATCCCGATCAGGTGCGCGCGCCGCAGCACCTCGGGAAGTTCGGCGGCAACCGCCGTCGCGGCGCCGTCTTCGTCACGCACCAGCTGCCTCCAGCACCATCCTGGCCAAGACCTCGTCGGCCTCACGATGTCCCATTCCCACGGCCGCCGCACTCATTTTCCGCAATCTGTCGGAATCGGCGACCAACGGGACCACCTGCTCGACCACGGTAGTGGTCGTCAGGGACGCGTCGTCGATCAACAGCGCCGCCCCCGCGTCCACCGCAGGCTGGGCGTTGAGCGCCTGTTCGCCGTTGCCGTGCGGCAACGGGACGAAGACCGCGGGCAGTCCCACCGCGGAGACCTCCGCGGCCGTCATCGCCCCCGACCGGCACAGCACCGCGTCCGCGGCTGCGTACGCCAGGTCCATCCGGTCCAGATACGGAACCGGCAGGTAGGCGGGCTTTCCCGGGAAGTCCTGCACGACGAGCGTGTTCTTCGGTCCGTGCGCGTGCAGGACACCGATTCCCGCTTCCGCCAGCTCCCGCGCAGCGCCGGACACCGCCGTGTTGATCGAACGCGCACCCTGCGACCCGCCGAACACCAGCAGGGTCGGCGCGTTCGGGTCGAGCCCGAAGTACGCCCGCGCCTCCGCGCGCAACCCCGGCCGGTCGAGGGTGGTGATGGAACGGCGCAGTGGAATCCCGACGACCTGTGCGCCAGGCAGCGGCGTTCCCGGTACGGCGGTGGCGACGGTGTGCGCGAAGCGTGCGCCCACCTTGTTCGCCAGTCCCGGATGCTTGTTCGCCTCGTGCACCACGATGGGGACCCTGCCGCGAGCGGCGAGGTAGGCGGGCAGCGCGACGTAGCCGCCGAACCCGACCACCACGTCGGCGCGCACCCGGTCCAGCACCTCCCGGGTGCGCCTGACCGAATCGCGCACCTTCAACGGCAGCCGGAGCAGCTCCGCCGACGGTTTGCGCGGCATCGGGACGGGCGGGACCAGTTCGAGCGGGTAACCACGCTCGGGTACCAGGGTGTTCTCCAGCCCGCGTGCGGTGCCGAGCGCGACGACCTTCGCGTCGGGGCGCAGGCGCAGGACCGCATCGGCCAGTGCCATCGCGGGTTCGATGTGCCCGGCCGTTCCACCACCGGCCACCACCACCGTGGGTGCCCTTCCTGCCGGGGACGCGCCCTCCGCAGTTTCCTTCGCCGGACGGCTCTCCACGCCGTCACCGCCCGTTGCCGGCTCTGTCACCGATGTCCTCTCCGAGTCGAACCACCACGTGTCGCGCTCCCGCGTGCCGTACCGCCCCGGCCCGAGCCACCGCGTGTCGCGGACCGCCGACCGTACTCGGGTGCGGCCCTTCGGCGTTCGGCGGTCACACTCGACCGCGCACCCCGCGCCGCCGGCCTTCCGGTGCGGCCGGAGCCGCCCCGGCTGCTGGTCCTGCGCTTTGCGGGCGGCCGATAGGGATCCGGTGCGGGCAGTCGCATGAGCGTGCCGAACTTACCCGGTCCCTGTGTGCGCAGTGCGGCCACCGCCTCCGGCTCGTGGCGAGCGCAGTTGGCGAGAATCCCGAACAGCAACATGGTGACGACGAGCGAGGTGCCGCCGTAGGAGATCAGCGGCAGCGTCACGCCGGTGACCGGCAGCAGACTGACCACATAGCCGATGTTGATCGCCGCCTGCGCGACCAGCCAGGCGGTCAGCGTGCCCGCGACGATCCGGATCCACGGATCGAGGTTGCGCACCGCGATCCGCAACCCGACGCTGGCCAGCAGGCCGAAGAGGCCGATCACGGCGAGACAGCCGACGAAGCCGAGTTCCTCCCCGATCAGCGCGAAGATGAAGTCGTGCTCGACGTTGGGCAGGTACCGCCACTTCGACTGGCCCTGTCCGAGTCCCTTGCCGAACAGTCCGCCGTCGGCGAGCGCGTAGAGCGCCTGGGTGGCCTGCAGCCCCTTGCCCTGCGGATCGCTGCCCGGATTGAGGAAGGTCATCACCCGGTCGAGCCGGTACTGGGAGACCAGCGCCAGCAGCACCGCCCCCGCCAGCGCACCGGACAGGATCACCGCGAAGAGCCGTTTGGGGGCGCCCGCGAACCACAGCAGGGAGATCAGCACGACCCCGAGGGTGATCGTCCCACCCAGATCGGGCTGGGCCATCACCAGCGCGAACATCAGCAGCGCCGCGGGCACGACCGGCACCAGGAGGTGCCGCCACTGGTGCAGCACGTTGTACTTGGTCACCAGGATGTGCGCGCCCCACAGCGCGAGCGCGACCTTCGCGACCTCGACCGGCTGCAGCGAGAGCGGGCCGACCTGGAACCAGCCCTGGGAGCCGTTGACGGTGGTGCCGAGCGGGGTGAGGACGAGCGCGAGCAGCCCCAGACCCATCACCATGCCGGTGGAGGCGAGCGCGCGAATGCGCTTCAGCGGTATGCGCAGCCCGATCCAGAACACGACGGCACCGAGCACCACGAACAGCATGTGCTTCTGGAACTGGGCGTACACGGAACTGCCGTCACCGGGAGCGTAGGAGGCGACCGAGGACGCCGAGAGCACCATGACGATACCGATGGTGGTGAGCAGGCCGCACACGGCGAGGATCAGGTGGAAGTCGGCGAGTGGCCGGGACAGCCACGCGGTGAGCGCCGTGCGCAGCGCGGCCACACCGCGCTCGGGACGGTCCCGCTGACGGCGGCGGCTGCTCCGCGGCGACTTCCGCCTGCCGGCCCGCCCGGTCTCGGGGTCGCCCTCAACCACCGTCATGGTGCTGTTCCCGCGCGCCGTCCACCCCATCCGCTTCCGTCAGCGCCCGCACCGCGGCGGTGAAGGCGTCACCCCGCTGGGCGTAGTCACGGAACATGTCCAGGGAGGCAGCGGCGGGCGCGAGCAGCACCACATCTCCGGGTCGCGCCATCGCGCTGGCCGCACTCACCGCCGCAGTCATGGGCTCATCGTCACCCGGAAGTAGTCGCCGGACGGGTACATCCGGGGCGTGTCGCGCAACAGCGGCGGCGATCACGTCGGAATCGACCCCGAGCAGGACGACGCCGCGAAGGCGATTCGCGGCCCCGGCCACGAGTTCGTCGACCGAGGCGCCCTTGAGCTGGCCACCGGCGATCCACACCACGTTCGGGTGGGCATGCAATGATCCGGCGGCGGCGTGCGGATTGGTGGCCTTCGAGTCGTTGACGTAGCGGACTCCGCCTGCCTCGCCCACCTCGACGGCCCGGTGCGCCGCGGGCGTGTAGGCGCGCAGCCCATCCGCGACGGCGTGGGCGGGCACCCCGTTGGCCCTGGCCAGTGCCGCCGCGGCGAGCGCGTTGGCGACGTTGTGCGGGCCGGCGGGCCGAACGTCGGCTAGCGTGGCGAGTTCCTCGGCCGCGTGCACCGGGTCGGCAACGAAGGCGCGGTCCACCAGCAGGTCCTCGACCACCCCGAGCTCTCCGGAGCGCGGGGTCGCCAGCGTGAAGGCCGTCCGCGCCGCGCCTTCGGGCGCGTGCTCGTCGGCCAGCCGGGTGGACCACTCGTCGGCGAGGTTGTGCACGACCGTGCCCGAGCGGTCGTGGATCGTGCCCTTCGCCGCCGCGTACCCGGCCATCGAACCGTGCCAGTCGAGGTGGTCCTCGGCGACGTTCAGCACGACCGAGGCGAGCGGCGCGAGGGTGTTCGACCAGTGCAGCTGGTAGCTCGACAACTCGACGGCGAGCACCTGGTGCCCGGCCAGCACGGCGTCGAGCACGGCGAAACCCACGTTTCCGCAGGCCACCGCGTCCTGCCCGGCCGCGCGCAGAATCGACTCCAGCATGCCGACCGTGGTGGTCTTGCCGTTTGTGCCGGTGACCGCGAGCCACACGGGCGGACGGGGCAGTTCCCGGCCGATGCGCCACGCGAGCTCGACGTCGCCGATGACCTCGACGCCCTCAGCCGCCGCCGTCGTGAGCAACGGGGACGACGGCCGCCACCCGGGGCTGGTCACCACCAGCGACGTGCCTTCGGGCGGCACGTCGAGCCCCGGCACCAGCCGGGCTCCCGGCACGGACAGCTCCGCGAGGCGCTCGGGGTCGCCGTCGGTGACGGTCACCTCCGCGCCCATGTCCACCAGCGCGGCCGCCACCGATCTCCCGGTCACGCCCGCACCGGCCACGAGGACACGGTCCCCTCGGAACACGGGCCTAGCCTCCCGCCGCGCCGAGCTGCTCGCTGTAGAACAGGCCGAGGCCGAACATGCAGCAGATCGCCGCGAGCAGCCAGAACCGGATGATGACCGTCGTCTCCGCCCAGCCCGCGAGTTCGAAGTGGTGATGGAACGGCGCCATCCGGAACAGTCGACGCCGGGTGGTGCGGAAGACCGCGATCTGTGCGACCACCGACAGCATCTCGACCATGAACAGCCCGCCGATCACGATGGCCAGCAGCTCGGTGTGGGTGGTGATGGACAGGCCTGCCACGAGCCCGCCGAGGGCCAGCGAACCGGTGTCCCCCATGAAGATCTTCGCCGGTGCCGCGTTCCACCAGAGGAATCCGACGCACGCACCCGCCGCCGCCGCGGCGACCACGGCCAGGTCGAGCGGGTCGCGCACGGCATAGCAGGCGGCCTGCGGGGTCTCCGCGCAGCTGAGCCGCGCCTGCCAGAAGGAGATGACCACGTAGGTCGCAAGCACCATCGCCGAAGCTCCGCCGGCGAGCCCGTCAAGGCCGTCGGTGAAGTTGACCGCGTTGGACCAGCCGGAGATCACGACGTAGCAGAAGATTACGAAGATCACCACGGGAAAGGTGATCAGCGCCAGGTCACGAACGTAGGACAGGTTGCGCGTGGCGGGCGTGAGGCCGGACTCGTCGGCGAACTGCAGGACCAGGATCGCGAAGGTCACCGCGACGACGAGCTGCCCGACGAGCTTGGCCGTCTTGTTCAGCCCAAGGTTGCGCTGCTTGCGGATCTTGATGAAGTCGTCGAGGAAACCGACGATGCCCAGCGCGACGGCCAGGAACAGCACGATCAGGCCGGAGGCCGACGGCCCGTCGCTGGTGGAACCGCGCATCCAGTCCAGGAAGTGGGCCACGAAGTAGCCCACGACCATCGCGACGATGATCGCGACACCGCCCATGGTGGGCGTGCCGCGCTTGGACCTGTGGCCCTGCGGGCCCTCCTCGCGGATCTCCTGCCCGAACCCCTGCCGGGAGAACACCCGGATCAGGTACGGGGTCAGAAGGATGGAGACCAGCAGGCCGACCGAGGCCGCGATCAGGATGCTGATCACCGCGCACCGTCCCGTCTCGTCGCGTCTTCGATCGGCTCAGCCTTGCTGGACTCGGTCTCGGCCAGCACCGCGTCGGCCACGCGCCACAACTGCGCGACCTTGGAGGCCTTGACCAGCATCACGTCATCCGGCCGCAACTCCGCGCGCAGCAGCGCGATCGCGGCGTCGGTGTCGGGTACCAGGACCGACTCCTCTCCCCAAGATCCCTCGTGGCTCGCGCCGAGATGCATCGGTACGGCGGCGGAGTCCTCCCCGCCGACGACCACGAGCCTGTTGATGTTGAGCCGGACGGCGAGGCGGCCGATCTCATCGTGCGCCGTCACGCTATCGGCCCCGAGTTCGCCCATCACACCGAGTACCGCCCACGAACGGCGGCCCCGGCTCATCGAGGCCAGCGTCTTCAGCGCGGCCCGCACCGACTCCGGGTTGGCGTTGTAGGAGTCGTTCAGCACCGTCAGACCGTCGGCGCGGGTGCTGACCTCCATCCGCCTGTCGGAGCGGCGCTGCACGGCTCCCAGCCGCCTCGCGACGTCCGCAACGGGGCACCCGAGTTCCAGCGCCACCGCGGCCGCGGCGAGGGCGTTGGCGACATGGTGCTCGCCGTACAGCGGCAGGGTCACATCCCCCTCCCCCACCGGGGTGACGAGACGGAACGACGCCCTGGCCTGGTCGTCGAGGGTGACGTTCTCGGCCCGCACCGTCGCGGTCGCGTTCTCACCGAAGCCGACGACCCGTGCGTTCGTGCGCCGGGCCATGGCCGCGACCAGCGGGTCGTCCATGTTCAGCACGGCGACGCCGCCGTTGTCGGCGGAGGGCAGCGCCTCGGCGAGCTCGCCCTTGGTCTTCGCGATCCCCTCCCGGGAGCCGAACTCGCCGACATGCGCGCTGCCGACGTTGAGCACGACGCCGATCCTCGGTGGCGCCACCGAGGCGAGCTCGGCGATATGGCCGGGTCCACGGGCGGAGAGTTCGAGCACCAGGTGCCGGGTGCCGGAGTCGGCGCGCAACGCGGTCCACGGGTGGCCGAGCTCGTTGTTGAACGAACCCGGGGGCGCGACGGTCGGACCCAGCGGTTCGAGCAGCTGCGCGATCAGGTCCTTCGTCGAGGTCTTGCCGGAGGAGCCGGTGACACCGACGACCGTCAGTTCCTTGCCGGACAGCTCGGTGACGACGTGCCGGGCGAGCTTGGCCAGCGCGGCGAGCACCGCGGCACCCGCTCCGTCGGTGTCGCCCGCGAGCGCCACCGACCGCTCGTGCGCCTCACCTTCGGCGAGCGGCGGCACGATGACCGCGGGCGCGTCCACCGCGCGCGCGGCGAGCACGGCGACGGCACCGGCCTCGATCGCCCGCGCGGCGAACGTGTGCCCGTCGACGCGCTCGCCGGGCAGGGCGACGAACAGCCCGCCTGGCTCCAGTGCGCGCGAGTCGAACTCGACCCCGGCGGTGACCTGCTCGGCCCCCTCGGCACGGTGCAGGCTGCCGCCGACGATCCTGGCGATCTCGGCGAGCGTCAGTGCGATCACGCGTTCACCTCGAGCTGGTGAGAGTTATGCACAACTCGGTTGACGGGAAGGGCCCCCGTTGAGGCATGCTTTTCTGCCGCGGTAGGGGCTGCTCGCGGCGGCCGGGTGCTGGTGACCTGCGCGCGGTAGCCGCACCTGCGTACGTGCATAACACTCATTTGTATAAGCCTCGGTCCCTGATGGCTGCCTCCAGTTCGTCTCGGTCGGAGAAGGGATGCACGACACCGCCCACATCCTGGCCGGTCTCGTGTCCCTTGCCCGCGACGAGGACCACGTCACCGGGTCCCGCCCTGCGGACGGCCTCCACGATCGCCGCCCTGCGGTCGCCGATCTCGACGATCTCGCCGCCGACCGCGGGGCCCACACCACGGGCTCCCGCGAGCATCGCGGCGCGGATCGCCTCGGGGTCCTCGCTGCGGGGGTTGTCATCGGTCACGATCAACACGTCGCTGCCCCTGGCAGCGGCCTCGCCCATCAGCGGACGCTTCGCGGTGTCCCGGTCGCCCCCGCAACCGAGGACCGTGATGATCTTGCCCTCAGTGCGGGCTCGCAGCGCCTGCAGTGCCTGTCCGACGGCGGCGGGCTTGTGCGCGTAGTCGACGACCGCGGTGAACTGCTGGCCGAGGTACACCCGTTCCATCCGGCCGGGCACCTCGACGGTGGCGAGCCCGTCGACGATGTCGTCGATCGGCACCCCGGCGGCGTCCAGGACAGCGGCCGCGAGCACGGCGTTGGCCACGTTGAAGGTGCCGGGCAACGGCAGTGTCGCCCGCGCGGTGAGACCGCCGGGGCCGTGCAGCCGGAAGGACTGCTCCCCCGTGGGGGTGATCGCCATGTCCGACGCCCGCCACGACGCGGGGCTGTCCGCCTCGATCGAGGCCGTGACGGTGTGCGGGCGGATCAACGCGTGTCCCCATGCGGAGTCCAACATGACGACCTCGGCGGTGGAGCGGCCGTCGAACAACATCGCCTTCGCGGCGAAGTAGTCCTCCATGTCCCGGTGAAAGTCCAGGTGGTCCTGCGAGAGGTTGGTGAAGGCACCCACAGTGAACCGGGTGCCGTTTACGCGCCCCAGTGAGAGCGCGTGACTGGACACCTCCATGGGCACGTGTGTCACGCCCTGCTCGACCATCACCGCGAACAGCGCCTGCAGGTCGGGCGCCTCGGGGGTGGTGAAGGCGCTGGAAAGGCGCTGCCCGGCGATCCTCGTCTCCACGGTGCCGATGAGTCCCGTGGTCCGGCCCGCCGCGCGCAGCCCGGACTCGACGAGGTAGGCGGTGGTGGTCTTGCCCGAGGTCCCGGTGACCCCGAGCACGGACAGCCGCAGGGACGGTTCGCCGTAGATCCAGGCCGCGATCGGACCGAGGATGTCCCTCGGGTCCGGGTGCACGAGAACGGGGACCGGTGAGTCACGCAGCGCGGGACGGTCCGCGCCTGCCTGGTCGGTGAGCACAGCGGCCGCGCCGGCGGCGATGGCCTGGTCCGCGAAGTCCGCGCCGTGCGCCCTGGCGCCGGGCAGCGCCGCGAAGAGATCACCGGGAAGTACCTGCTGGGCACGCAAGGTCGCGCCGGTCAGGACCGTATCGGTCTCCGGGCCGTCATCGATTCCGGGGAACAGCCTGGCGTCGGCGCGCGCAGCGAGCATCGTGAGCGGCACCGGCTCGATTCGGGCAGGCCGGGGTGGCACGGCTACGACCTTCACCGGGCTGTCCGGGACCTGCCCCCTGGACGTGGCAGATCCGTCGTTGTTGACAGACACGCGCGGAAGGTTACCGGCGACCCCCCAACCGCCCAGCAGGGGCCGCGCAGCCGCGTGTTGGCGTTCTGTGTACTTGTGTTTGCGTTCCATGCGCGGGTGTGTGCGAACTCGCGTGCATGGAACGCAGACACGTGTACACAGAACGCGTTCGAGTGTGCGTGGAACGCGCTCAGAGGGCGGAGAGGCTGGCGATCCGCCAGTCGCCGCCGGAGCGGGTGGCGACGACGTCGAGCACGGCGGCCGACGAAGTCTGCTCGTTTTTTTCCGTCCGCAGCGTCTGCTGGTCGAGGAACACCAGCAACCGGGCGCTGTCGCCGCGCAGTTCGCGGACGCCCGCCGAGCGGATCGTGGTCGTCCGCACCAGCTTCTGCTCCGTCGCCTGCTCGCGCGCCGCGGCGAAACTCGCCTCGTACTGCACGACAGCGTCACCGACCAGCAGTGACTCGGCGGCCCGCTCGGTGCGGGCGAGGTTGCTGTAGTCGTAGGAGAAGAGTGCCTTCACCGCGGTCCCGACCTGTTCCCGTACCTCGGCCGTCGCCGCGTCGTCGACGAATGCCGCGTTCCCCGCCGGATCGCCCGAGGTGAGTTCGGCCGCGCGTAAGCCGGACCACACGGCGGTCACGGTGGCGAGCACCACGACGACCGCCAGCACCGCGAGCACCGTCGCGCGCCTGCCCCGCTCGGCGGCATCGCGCCGCGTCTCGCGCTCCGCGGCCTGGCCGCCCGCGCCGGCCTCCGTGTCGGTATCCATCAGCTCGCCGCCTGTACGGCGCTCACCTTCCATCCGCCGTCCGTCCGCTGCGCCTCGACGGTGAGCCTGCTCCGCCGTGAGTCCGCGGGCTCGTCCTCGGTCGCGACCTGGACGTCGAGCACCGCGACGAGCCGCGCGGTACCGGCCACCTCGTCCAGTTCGGTCACGGCCGCCTTCGACAGGGTCGCCTCGGCAACCGTCCGGGTGCCCTCCGCCCGATCGAGCTGGAGTTGCCGTTCCCCGCTCAGGTCCTTGTGCAGCTGCCCCGCGGTCACCGCGATCCACCTGTCCACGTCCTGGTCCGCACTGCGATGGTCGATGGTGTTCAGCACGACCAGCGCGGTGGATATCTCCGACAGCACCCGGTCCCGCTCCCGCGCGAGCGACAGTTCGTCGTCCTGTGCGGCGCTCCACCAGGCCCAGCCGAACCAGGCCGCCGCGAGCAGTGCCACAGCGGCGAGTGCGACCAGCGCATCCCGCGCGGGGTCCTTGCGGCCCGTCTTCATGACCCGCCGAGCCCGAGCAGGCCGCCGAGGTCGGTGGGACCACCACCGGTGAGCAGGCCGAGCAGGCCGGGGAGCCCGTCCGACCTCGGCTGTCCACCGTGCGGCGAGGGTCGCGGCTGGGCCGGTACCTCGACCGGTGTGCCCGCGAAGGGCGCGTTCTGCGCACCCCGGACGCCGGTCGGACTGCCCGGCGGCTCGGCGCAGTAGGCCTCGGTGTTCGGCGGGACGTCCGAGGTGTCGCTGGCCGGGCGCTGCTTCGTCGACTCGTACCCCTTGGTGCAGGAGAACGGATCGAACAGGTTGAACACGAAGCCCAGATGCCCCTCCCCGTTGGAGGTGATCGAGGGGCCGATGGCCGCGGCGACGGGATACGCGACCAGCAGCTGCTCGATCGCGTCGGTGCGCGAGTTGGTGATCTTCGCCGTGGTGAGCAGGTTGGCGAGCACGATGCCGAGATCGGCCCCCGAGGTGGCCAGCACCTCGCTGACCTGTCTGCTCAGCTTCGGGGCCTCGCCGATCACCGCCCGCAGGTCGGGATCGGCGGCCTTGAGCTCGGCGGTGATCGTGCGCAGCCCCTTCGACAGCTCGGTGATGTTGCCCGACTGCCTGCGCTGGGTCTCCAGCACGACCCGGCCGTCGGACAGCAGCGCGCGGGTCTGGGGCAGGTGCTCGGCTGCCGTCGTGGTGAACGACTCCGCGGTATCCAGCAGCTGCGCCAGGTCGGGCCCCGCGCCGGAGAAGGCTTCGTGCGTCTCGTCCACGACGGTGCGCAGCGACCGGGGATCCACGCTCCGGACCAGGCCGTCCAGTCCATTGAGGACGGTGTCGGGGGACAGCGGGATCGAGGTTCGGCCGGGGCCGATCGTCGAGCCGTCCTCGAGGAACGGCCCGTCCTGATGCTGTGGGAGCAGGTCGACGTACTGCTCGCCGACCGCCGAGCGGTTGGCCACGGCCGCCTCGGTGTCGGCGGGTATCGGCGGGGCGTCGGAGTCGATGTCGAGGGACACCTCGACACCGTGCTCGGTCAGGTCCATGGCGGCGACCCGGCCGACGGCGACACCCCGGTACGTGACCTCCGCGTTGACGAAGATGCCGCCGGAGTCGGCGAGTTGCGCCGTGACGACGTAGCCGCGGGCGCCGAAGAGGCGGTCCAGCCCCGCGTAGGTGCCGCCTACGTAGACAACCGAAACGACGGCGATCACCGCGAAGACGAGCAACTGCGTCCGGTGCTTCCTGGTGAGCATCAGCCACCTCCCAGCAGCGTGCCCAGAAGTCCGCCGAGCACCCCGGAGCCGTTCTGCGCGCCGGTGGGAGCGGAGAGCGGAAGCGGCAGTGCGGGCTCTGGCGACTCCGCGGGAGCGGATGTGCCGTTCTGATCCTGCTGGTCTTGGGCGTCGGTCCCACTGTCACCCGCCGCGCCGAGGCCCGGAATCGGGAGCGCGGGCTGCGAGGAGTCGGTGAGGTTGCGGAAGATCGAGTCCAGGTTCAGGTCGAGGCGGGCCCGGACGTTGGCGTAGTCGCCCTTGAACACCGCGCCCGCCACGTGTGGCAGCGGATAGGTCGGCAGGATCTTCAGCGCCGTCGGCAGGTTTTGCCCGGCTTCCGCGAGTTTGCGCAGGGTGGGTTCGAGCGCCTTGAGGTTGGCGACGAGCTGCTCCCGGCTCTGGTTCACCGTGTCCACCGCGACCCCGGACAGCCGATCCAGGGCCTGCAGCATCCCGACGAGCTGATCCCGCTGCTCGGTGACCACCTGGAGCCCCGGCGCGAGGTCGTCGAGCGCGACGGTGAGGTTGCCCGTTTGCTCGACGAGCGTGCTGGAAAGACGGTTCAAGCCGTCGATTGCCCGGATTATCTCCCCCTTCTGCCCGTCCAGCTCGGTAGCGATTTCGTCCACATGCGACAGTAGAGCCCTGATCTCCGCCTCGTTGCCGGACAACGCGGCGTTCAACTCGTGCACGATCGTCCGCAACTGCTCGACACCGCCGCCGTTCAGCAGCAGCGAGAGCGCGCCGAGCACCTCCTCGACCTCCGCGTTGCGGCTGGTCCTCGCCAACGGGATCACGGCACCCTCGTCAAGTCTCCCCTGCGCCTGATCGCCGGAAGCGGACCGGAGTTCGACGAACTTCTCGCCCAGCAGGCTCGACTGCCGCAGCTCCGCGTCGGCGTTGGCAGGCAACGGAACATCTCCGTTGAGTGTCATGGTGACGATCGCGTACTTGGTGTCGGGCGCGAGTTCCACGCGGTCCACCCTGCCGATCGGCACGTCGTTGACCTTGACGTGGGACTGGGGCACGAGGTCGAGCACATCGGTGAACTGCGCCGTGATGCGGTAGGGGTGCGCACCGAGATCGGCGCCCCCCGGCAGTGGCGTGTTGTACAGCCCGGAGAACCCGCCCTCACCGCAGCCTGCCGTCGCGAGCAGCAGTACGGAGACCGTTGCTGTGGCCGTCCACCTGATCCTGTTCATCGATCACCACCACCCTGCAGGTCCTCGATGAGGACGTCGGCCAGTGGCAGTGGCAGCGGTGGGAGCTCACCGCGCTGGATCGAGGCCAGCATCTGCGACAGCGACGGCACCTTGAGCACCCCGGACTCGATCTTCGAGATCGTCTCGCAGAGCGGACCGAGTGCGTCCGGAAGCTGCTCGGGCGTTCCCGCACTGAGCAGGCGGCACACGGTGGTCAGCAGCGGATGCGTGAGTTCGTTCGCGTTGTAGCGGATCTGGACGCTGCCCGATGCGGCGTCGTACGCGTTGATGAAGTTCGTCAGTCCGGTCGGGCCGACATCGAGCACCTCGGCCAGCGCGGCCCGCTGGTTCACCAGTACCCCGCTGATGCCGGTGAGTTTCTCCACATTGGACGACAGCAGATCCCGGTTCTCCTCGACGAACGTGCGGACGTCGGTGAGTGAGCCGGCCAGCGCCGACAGTGCGGCGCCGACGTCATCGGCGTCCTCGGCCAGAAATCCGGCCACGTCGGCGACCCGGTCGTAGAACTCGTTGAGCTGGCGGTCGCTGTCGGCGAGAGCCGTGGTGAAGGACTGCAGGTTGCGCACGGTCGCGAACAGGTCGCCCTTCGAGTCGGCGAGTGTCCTGGACAGCTCGGCGAGTTCGGCGACCGTGCTGTTCAGGTTCTTCCCGTTGCCGTCCAGATTCGCGGCCGCGGTGTCCAGCGCGTCCGACAGCGCGCCGCCGGAGTTCGCCCCCTCGGGGCCGAGGCTGGTGGACAGCTCGTTCAGACTCTCGTAGAGATCGTCCAGTTCGGCGGGAGTCGCGGTGCGCTCGAGCGGGATGATCGTGCCGCTGCGCATCTGCTCGCCGCTGTCATAGGCAGGGGTCAGCTGCACGTACCGGTCGCTGACGAGGCTCGGTGCGACGACAACGGCACCGGCTTCCGGCGGGATCGGCACCCCGGGGTCCACCCGCATGTCCACCCGGACCGAATCGCCCTGCGGGGTCACCGCCGTGATCTCCCCGACGTCGATACCCAGCACCCGCACCGAGGAACCCTCGTACAGCCCCACGGTTTTCTCGAAGTGGGCCGAGAGCCGGGTTCCGCTCGCATCCCGCAGTACGAACCAGAGTCCCGCGGAGAGCAGCAGCACCGCCGCGCAGCCCAGCGCGAACCAGGAGTACACGCTGCGCTGTGCCCTGGTCTCGATACGCATGGCCGGCATCTCAGTTCCCCCCTTGCTGCGTCACGCCCTGATCCGGCGCGGAAATCGGCGGCGTGCAGCCTTCGGGGTTGATCCGCGCAGCGCCCGCGTTGATCACCGGCGGGAACAACCCGCAGATGTATCCCTCGAACCAGCGGCCGTTACTGGTCGCGTTGGCGCCGACCCTGCTGAACGGGGCCAGCAGTTCGAGGCTGCGGTTCAGGTTGTCCTGGTTGCGCTGCAACACATCGGTGACGACGCCCAGCTTCTCCAGCGCGGGCCGCAACTGCGCGCTGTTGTCGGCGACGAGACCGGACAGTTCGGCGGCGAGTTCCTGCGCCCCGGTCAGCAACGCGTCGATCGCCTCCTCCCGGTTCTGCAACTCGGTCAGCAGCAGGTTGCCGTCCTCGACGATCTTCGTCAGCTCCGCGTTCCGGTCGGCAAGGATCTTGCTGACCTGCCCGGTGTTGGCCAGCAGCTCACCGAGTTCGTCGTCCCTTGAGGACACCGTCCTGGACAGCGCAGACAACCCGTCCAGAGCGTCCCGGACGTGCTCGGGGGTGTCGCGCAGGCTGTCGGACAGCACGGTGAAGCTCTGCGCGAGTTGTTCGGTGTCGATCTCCTCGACGGTGTCGGAGAGCTGGTCGAAGGCGTCCTGCAGTTGGAACGGGGTACGGGTCCGCTCCAGCGGGATCGTCTCGTTGGGGTCCTGCGGGCCGGCGCCGGCGGGCTGGATCGCCAGGAACTTCTCGCCCAGCAGGGTCTTGATCTCGATCGAGGCCGTGGAATCCGCGCCGACCCGGGCGCCCTCCACGTTGAAGGTGACCCGTACCTTCTTGCCGTCCAGGACCACGTCCTCGACCTCGCCGACCCGTACCCCGGCGACCTGCACCTCGTTGTCCGCCGCGAGCCCCGCGGACTCGGCGAACTCCGCGGAGTAGGTGATGCCGTTGTCGACGAAGGGCAACGAGTCGGCGGAGTACACCACCATCATCGTCAGCGCGAGCACGACGAGGGTCACCGCGCCGACGGCGGCCTGGTTTCGCTGACGCAACGGTGTCATGAGGTCTGGCACCTCTCCGGTTGCTGGGTGGCGGGCAGCGGCAGGAACGGTACTTCGATGTTCAGCGAGGAAATACCGATCGTGCCGCTGAGTCCACAAAGGAAGTAGTTGTACCAGCTGCCGTAGCTCAGGGTTCTGGTGAACTTCTCCAGGTTGCCCGGCATCACCGTGAGCAGTTCGTCGAGCAGCTCCTCTGAGTCGGCGAGATTGCCCGAGAGTTCACCCAGTGCCTTGATGTCCTCGCGCAGGTGCGGCCGCGCTTCGGACAGCAGGCCGGAGGTCGCCTCGGTGAGCCCGCCCAGCGCGGTGACCGCCTCGCCGATCGGCTTGCGCTGTTCGGCGAGTCCGGTGACCAGCTGCTGCGTCTGGTCGATGAGACCGGACAGTTCGGGGCCGCGCCCGTTCACCGTCGCGAGTACCTCGTTCAGGTTGCCGATCACCTCGCCGATCACCTCGTCCTTGTCGGCGATGGTGGAGGTGAGTGAGGCGGTGTGGGCGAGCAGGCTGCGGATCGTCCCACCCTCGCCCTGGAAGACCTGAATGATCTCGTAGGACAACTGGTTCACCTCCCCGGGATCGAGCGCCTGGAAGAGCGGTTTGAACCCGTTGAACAGCACGGTGAGGTTCAGTGCGGGCTGGGTCCGCTCCACCGGGATCATGTCGCCCTCCCGCAGCCTGCCGCCACCGTCCACATCGGTGTTGAGTGCGAGGTAGCGCTGGCCCACGAGGTTGCGGTACTTCACCGTCGCCGTCACCAGCGCGGGCAGCGTGTGCGCCGACTCCACTTCGAAGCGGACCTCGGCGAGATCGTCCTCGGCGACGGCGATGGCGCCGACCTGCCCGACCTTGACCCCGGCGATCCGGACGTCGTCGCCCTCGTGCAGTCCCGAGGCGTCGGTGAACCGGGCGGTGTAACCCGAGGCCGCACCGAAGTTGGTGTTGGCGATGGTCGCTCCCAGCACGGCGGTCAGCATCACCGTGACGACGGCGAAGATCAGAATCTTGACCAGCGACGGGACGAAACTCCTCATTCGACGGTCACCTCAGCTCCGCGGTAGAGCGGTCCGAGCAGCAGGGTCGACCAACCCGGCACCTCGTCCGGCGAGACACCCGTCTGGCCTGCCCGCAGTGCGGCGATCAGCCTGCGTTCCTCTGGGGAGTTCGCCAGTGAGGGCACGCCCGCACCGGCCGACCCCCCGCCGGCCGCTGGCAGGTTCTCGAATCCGGTGTCGAGCCCGCCGACAGGGCCGGGCAGGGTCCCGTCGGGCGACTTGGGCGGCGGCGGATGGCTCGACCCGTCCTTGATCGGGCCGCCTGGGGGATACTGCGGCCAGCGGCCCGGTGCGGGCACCTGCGGATAGCACCGGGGACCGCGCTTGTCGTCATAACGCGGCTCGTCGACGCCAGGGAGATACTTGCCCCTGCTCGCCGTGAACCGGATGTTCACATGGTTCATCTCGTCCGTGCCCGCCCCGAAGGCGGCCTCCGCCGCGGGAATCGAGTCCGCGAGCTGCTTGAGCAGGCACGGGTACTCCGGCGCGTACTTCGCCAGCACGTCGAGGGTCGGCTGAGCCGTCGCGGTGAGGTCGATCAGGTTGTCCTTGTTGACTTCGAGGAAGTTCGTCAGGTCCGTCGAGGCCGTGCTGACCGAGGCGAACAGGCTGGCGAGCTGCGCACGCTGCTCCACCAGGGTTTTCGTGGTGGTCGTGAGATCGGCGAGGGCGGCGAGGAAGTCCGGCGCGGCGCGGTCGTAGGTGTCGGCGACGTCGGCCACCGCGCTGATGTCCGCGCTGAGGTCGGGCAGCGACGGGGTGAGTTCGCCGAGATATCCGGAGAGCTGGGTCAGGGTGGTACCCAGTTGCTCGCCCCTGCCCTCCAGTGCGGTCGACACCGCGCCGAGGGTGCTGGACAACTTTTGCGGCTGCACCGACCGCAACAGCGGAAGGACGTTGCCGAGTACCTCCTCCAGTTCGATCGCCGTGCTGCTGCGGTCCTGCCCGATCACGTCACCGTCGGCGATGCGCCTGCCCGAGGCGTCCTCCGGGAGTTGGAGGGCGACGTAGCGTTCGCCGAACAGGGTCTTGGGCAGCAGCCTCGCCGAGACGTCGGCCGGGATCACGTCGGTCTTCTCCGGCTGGATCGCGAGTTGCAGCACCGCGTGCTCGCCCGTGGTCTCGATACCGCGCACCTCCCCGACGAGCATGCCCCGCACCTTCACGTCCGCACCCGCGCGCATCTGGTTCCCGACGTGGTCGGTCTCGAGCTGGACGCCGACGTACTCGGTGAAGGCCTTGTTGTAGATCGCGACGGTCGTGGTGAAGAACAACGCGACCACGACCAGAAAGGCCAGGCCGAGTACCTGGTGCCGCAGGCGTTGCAGCAGGGTGCGCCGTGCCGGTGTCATGTCCATGGCCATCCCACCTCCCCCGCGTCGTATTCAATGGTCGGGCTATTCAGTTCCGTAACATGCGTCGCCGATGCCGCGAGCTGCACCGACCTCCCGCCCGTCGCCCAGCCACCACCCCTGGAGGAGGCGCTGACGCGCCGCTCTGTCAACGGGCCTAACGGCCCGCGGTCGCTGAGTCGGTTCTGCATATCCCTCCCCGTCATCCCGAGATCCGCACGGTGGTGCTGGAGCCCCAGATCGCCAGGCTCAGGAAGAAGTCGAGCACGGCGATCAGCACGATCGCGGTGCGCACGGCCCTGCCGACGGCGATCCCCACTCCGGCCGGGCCGCCGCGCGCGGTGTAGCCGTAGTAACAGTGCGACAGGATCACCAGCACGCTGAAGATGATCACTTTGCCGAAGGACCACAGCACGTCCTCAGCGGGCAGGAAAAGATTGAAGTAGTGGTCATAGGTGCCCGCCGACTGCCCGTAGAACCAGATGGTGATCTGCCGGGATGCGAGGTACGACGACAGCAGGCCGACAGCGTAGAGCGGAATCACCGCGGTGACACCGGCGAGCACCCTCGTCGTGACCAGGTAGGGCATGCTCGGCACTCCCATGACCTCGAGCGCGTCAATCTCCTCGGAGATCCGCATGGCCCCGAGCTGGGCGGTGAAACCGCAGCCGACCGTCGCCGAGAGCGCCAGTCCCGCCGACAGCGGTGCGACCTCACGGGTGTTGAAGTAGGCGGAGATGAAGCCGGTCAGCGCCGCCGTCCCGAGTTGGTTCAGCGCCGAGTACCCCTGCAGGCCCACGATCAGCCCGGTGAACAGCGTCATGCCGATCATCACGCCAAGCGTCCCGCCGATCACCGCCAGCGCGCCGGTCCCGAACGACACCTCGGTGAGCAACCGCAGGTATTCCCTGCCGTAGCGGCGAAGGGTGCGCGGGGTCCAGGCCAGCGCGCGGATGTAGAACGACAGCTGCGCGCCGAACCCCTCGAGGCCCGCACCGGGCCGCGCGATGATCTCCAGTGCCCGGTCGGACACCCGCTGCTCGCCGACAGGAGTGCTCATGACACAGCGCCTCTCGCTGGTCGTCTGTCACTGTGGTCGGCCGGGCAGCCGCGCCTTGCGGAAACGTTCATGTCACAGCGCCTTCGGCGGGATGATCTGGAGGTAAATCGCGGTCAGCACGACGTTGATCAGGAACAGCAGCAGGAAGGTGATGACCACGGCCTGGTTCACCGCGTCGCCGACGCCCTTCGGGCCGCCGGACGGGTTCAGGCCACGGAACGCGGCCACCACGCCCGCGACGAATCCGTACAGCAGCGCCTTGATCTCGCTGACCCACAGGTCCGGCAGTTGGGCCAGCGCGTTGAAGCTGGCCAGGTATGCGCCGGGAGTGCCGCCCTGCATCACGACGTTGAAGAAGTAGCCGCCCAGCACACCGACGACACTCACCAATCCGTTGAGCAGCACCGAAACCACCATCGCGGCCAGCACCCTCGGCACGATCAGGCGCTGGATGGGGTTGACTCCCAGCACCTCCATCGCGTCGATCTCCTCGCGGATCTTGCGGGCACCGATGTCCGCGCAGACCGCGCTGCCCCCGGCTCCGGCGACCAGCAGTGCGGTGATCAGCGGACTCGCCTGCTGCACGATCGCGAGAGCGCTCGCTGCGCCGGTGAACGACTGGGCACCGATCTGCTGGGTCAGCGAGCCGAGCTGCAGGGCGATAACCGCGCCGAAGGGAATCGCGACCAGCGCCGTCGGCAGAATGGTCACACTGGCGAAGAACCAGCACTGCTGGATCCATTCGCGGAACTGGAAGGGTCTGCGCGGGATCGCGCGCAGTACTTCCCAGGACAGGGTCGAGAGCCGACCCACCTGGATCAGCGCACCGGCGCCGGGAAAGGTGATGCTCGTGGTACCGCTGCCCATCACTCCTCCGCCACCGGTTCTGACTCTGGCTCAGTGCCTGTCTGCAAACTCGGGTTCGCGATCGAGTCGCCAGGGCTCCGATTCCCAGGGACAGTCCAGTTCTGCTGCGTGACGCCCTGTCGCCTCGATAGCGGGACTACGTCGGCCGAGTTCCACGAATCACCATGATCTCGCAATCCGCAGTTCACAGCCGCCGCCCTCTCAGATCTTCAACGCGTGCGTAGCCGTCGCTCCCCCGTCCGCGACGAATTCGGAGCCGGTGCAGTAGGAGCTGTCGTCGCTGGCCAGGAACAATGCCAGACCGGCGATCTCCTCCGGCTGCCCGACCCGGCCGAGTGCGACCTTGCGGCCGACACGGGACAGGTCCACCTCGTGTCCGCCCGCCGCGTCCTGCACCATCTTGGTGTCGATCATCCCCGGATGCAGGGAGTTGACCCTGATGCCGCGATCGCCGAGTTCGAGTGCGGCGACCTTCGTCATGCCACGGATCGCGAACTTGCTCGCCGTGTAGGCGACGAGGAACGGCATTCCGGCCAGCCCCTCCACAGAGGACACGTTGACGATCGAGCCGCCGCCCGCGGCGGACATAGGCTCAACGACCGAACGCATGCCGAGAAACGCCCCGATCTGGTTGACCCTGATGACGCGCTCGTAGTCGGCGAGCTTGGTCTCGCCCAGTTGCGAGAAGTGCAGTATGCCCGCGTTGTTGACCAGCACGTCCACGGTGCCGAACTCGTCGAGCACCCGCTCGATGGCGACCGCCCAGTCGTCCTCGGCCCCGACGTCGAGATGCTGGTAGACGGCCGCGTCGCCCAGATCGTCCGCGAGTCGCTTACCCGCCTCGTCGGCGACGTCGGCGATCAGCACACGTGCCCCCTCGGCAACGAAACGGCGAACGGTCGCGGCACCCTGCCCCCGCGCCGCGCCCGTCACCAGGGCGACCTTGCCCTCGAGCCTGCCCATACCTGTCCTTCCGGGAAGTCGCTACCGCACCGCCTGGTCTGGCTCCTACTGGCTTTTCCCGCCGCCTACATCATCTCGTCCGTCAACGGCAGTGTTCTTTCAAGCACGCGATCGACGAACGCGTCGCCAGGCCTAGGCCCACGTTCGCACCAGGACTTCGCACTCCGGCGGCCTACCGCCGCATTCGCGAGCCCTGCGGGCGCACGCGTGCCTGTTCTCATGTCTGGCTCCTACATCATCTCGTCCGTCAACGGCATCATTACCGTCTTCAGTTCGGTGTAGGCCTCGAAGGCGGACTGGCCGCCCTCCCTGCCGAGACCGGACTGTTTGAACCCGCCGAAGGGCAGGTGCGGCTCGATCTGGAACCCGTTGATACCGATCGTGCCCACCCTGAGGCGACGCGACACGCGGAAAGCGCGTTGCACATCCGAGGTAAACAGCCCGGCACCAAGGCCGTACTCGGTGTCGTTGGCCAGCCGGATGGCCTCGTCCTCGTCACTGAAGGGGACGACGGCAAGCACCGGACCGAAGATCTCCTCCTGCGCGATGGTCGAGGAGTTCTCCACGTCGGCGAAGATCGTGGGGCCGACGAAGTTGCCCGAGGCGAGCTCGCCGCCGAGCCGCTCCCCGCCGGTGACCAGCCGGGCTCCCTCGGCCTTACCGCGCTCGATATAGCCGAGAACACGTTCCAGTTGCCGCTCGTTGATCAGGGGACTGGAGATCACGCCGGGGTCGAACGGGTCGCCATAGGTGACACCTGCCGCCATTCCCTGCGCCGCGGCGAGGAACTCGTCGTAGACATCGCGGTGCACGAGGGCCCTGGTGTTGGCCACACACGCCTGCCCGGACAGTCCCATCGTCACGGCGCCGACCACGGTGGCTGCGGCGAGGCCGATGTTGGGCGCGTCGGCGAAGACGAGCGCGGGGCTCTTGCCGCCGAGTTCCAGCGACACCCGCTTGAGTGTTCCGGCCGACGCCTCGACGATCCGCTTGCCGATCGCCCTGCTGCCGGTGAAACTCACCTTGTCGACATCCGGGTGCGTGATCAGCGCCTCGCCCACGGGGTCGCCGGGCCCGGTGACGACGTTGAGCGTCCCCTCCGGCAGGCCCGCCTCGATCAGCAGCTCCACCATGCGCAGCACCGAGAACGTGGCGTACTCGGAGGGCTTCAGCACGATGGTGCAGCCCGCGGCCAGCGCCGGGGCCACCTTCTGCGCGAACAGCAGGAACGGCGCGTTCCACGGCAGAATCGCGGCCACGACCCCGATCGGTTCGCGGAAGCTCATGGCGAGGTGGTCCCCGCCCTGATATGGCGGCAGTGTCTGCCCACCGACCTTGTCCACCCAGCCCGCATGGTGGTCGAAGACGTCGGCGGCGGCTCCGACCGAGGTCGCGTAGATGCTGCCGAAGGACACCGGCACGGAGTTGTCCAGCGCCTGCAACCCACGCAGTTCGTCGGCGTGCTCACGCAGCAGGTTCGCGTACCGGTGCAGTACCGAAATCCGGACTCCCGCTCGGGAGTTGGACCACTTGCCCGACTCGAAAGCGCGGCGAGCCGCGGCGACCGCGGAGTCCACATCGGCCACTCCGGCCACCGCGAAGTCCCCGACGGCCTCGCCGGTGGCCGGATGCTGGTGCGTCCAGGTCGCTCCGTCCTTCGCGGGCCCCCACTGGCCGTCGATATACAGCTGGCCGGTCTTCAGGCCGAGCGACTCGCGGTGCGGCTGCACGGTAAGCGTCATGAGCTGGCTCCTCGGATCAGCGGAGGTTCAGGATTTCTGGTGCGGAGAACATCTGACTCGGTTCCTGGTCGGCGAAGTAGCCGCCGATCCGCTCGGCGAGTTCGGCTGCCGTCCACATCGGTCCTTCGGTGTCGAATCGCTCTCGTACGGCGGGTGGGTTCAGCAGTGCGACCATGCCCCCGTGCACGACGAAGACCTGGCCGGTGATCCGCTCGGCGGCCGGTGACGCCAGGAACGCGACGAAGGGCGCCACGTGGTCGGGCGAGAGTGGATCGACCTCTCCCTCGGGACCACGGGGACCGAAGGTCTGTTCGGTCATCGCCGTACGCGCCCGTGGGCAGATGGCGTTCGCCCGTACGCCGTATCGCCCGCAGGAACGGGCGGTGGCGACCGTGAGGGCCGCGATTCCCGCCTTGGCCGCCGCATAGTTCGGCTGTCCCTCCGAACCGACGAGGAACGCCTCGGACGCGGTGTTCACCACCCGGGCGAACACCGGACCGCCTTCTGTTTTGGACTGTTGTCGCCAGTAGGCCGTCGCGTTGCGGGACAACAGGAAGTGCGCCCTCATGTGGACCCGAACGACCGTGTCCCAGTCCTCGTCGGTCATGTTGAACAACATCCGGTCCCGGACGACGCCCGCGTTGTTCACCAGCACGTGCAGACCGCCGAAGTGCTCGGCGGCTGCGCGGACGAGTGCCTCCGCGCAGCCGGAGTCGGACACGTCGCCCGCGACCGGCAGAGCCTTGCCGCCCAACGCCTCGATCTCCTCCGCGACGGTCGTCGCGCTGTCACCGAGGTCGTTGACGACCACCGAAGCTCCCGCCCCGGCCAGCGCCAGCGCCTCGGCCCTGCCGAGGCCGGCACCGGCGCCGGTGACGATGGCGACCCTGCCGTCGAGCCCGGTGTTCCCCGCGCTCACGCGATCGTCACCACCTGGCGGATGACGTCGGTGCTGCCCGTACGCAACAACGCGAGCCCGTCGTTGATGTCGCCGAACTCCAGTTTGCGGGAGATCATGCCGTCGAGATCAAGCAACCCGGCACGCCAGAAGGCCAGCATTCGCGCGGTGTCCCGGTGCACGTGCGAGGAACCGTAGAACGAACCGAGGATCTTCTTGTCGTGCAGAAACAGCTCCTGCGCGCTGAACTCGACCATGGCATCGCCCTTGCCCGCGCCGACAATCACGACCGAACCACCTCGTCGCGCGTTGTCCCACGCGGACCGGATCGTGGCGGGGATACCGACCACGTCGAAGGCATAGTCGAACCCCTCCGTCGCCACGGTCTGCTTGAGTTCCTCGAGGCCTTCAGGGGTGGTGGCGTGTGTCGCCCCGAACCGCTTCGCGATGTCGTGCTTGCCCACCACGGGATCCACGGCGACGATCGTGGTCGCGCCGGCCAGCCGTGCGCCCTGGATCACCGAGATCCCGACTCCGCCGCAGCCGATGATCACGACCGTCGATCCCGGAGTGACGCGAGCGGTGTTGAGTACGGCCCCGACACCGGTCAGCACGCCGCACGCGATCAGGGCCGCC
This sequence comes from Amycolatopsis marina, assembly GCF_900111885.1. Lineage (GTDB taxonomy): Bacteria > Actinomycetota > Actinomycetes > Mycobacteriales > Pseudonocardiaceae > Amycolatopsis > Amycolatopsis marina. The sequence continues at coordinate 250,081 of NZ_FOKG01000009.1, read as the reverse complement.
GTTTCGAAGGGCACCTCGGGGTCCACCTTGATGGCGCCCGCCGCGGGAACCACCACCTCCTCGGCGAAGGTTCCCAGTCCCGCGTAGCCGAACAGCGGTGTGTCGCCGATCCGGAAGCGGGGCGAGGTGAACGCGGCGATCGCGTGCACCGCGCACAGGTTGGGCTCACCGCGCAGACAACTCGGACAGGCGCCGCAGGGCGGGACGAAGGACACTGTCACGTGGTCACCGGGCGCGAGATGTTCGACCGCGGACCCGACCTGGAGGATCTCGCCCGCCCCCTCGTGTCCTACGACGCCCGGCGCGAGCGCGGGGAGGGTGCCGTCCATGGCCGAGAGGTCGCTGTGGCAGACGCCCGAAGCTCGCACCCTGATCCGCACCTCGTGCGGCCCCGGGTCGACCGTCGTGACGTCGTCCCGCATCTCGAGCCTGTCGTCGCCGATCGCGTTCAGCACCGCCGCTCTCACCGCACTGCCTCCCTCGGGGGGTCCCGCGAACCGCCGTTGGTTCGCGTCTCACGGCACAGACTAGAATCTGTTCTCGTAATCGGCAAGGGCCAAATTCGACAGGCTATTCCCGCATGAGCAGGGCATTCTTCGGACAAGATGCCACAGCTTGAGAAACACGTTCTACTTCACTCTCCGGCGGCGTCGGGTCGATGATGCGCAGCTCGTCGTCGTCATCGATCTCGAACACCGCCGGCGCGACCGCGACGCACACCTCGTTCGCCTCGCACAGTGTGCGGTCGACGCTCACCTCCATGACTTCCTCCCGTCCGGTTCTAGGGGTAGAACTAGAACTTGTTCTACACTAGCCCTCCAGCGGCGACCAATACCAGGACAACGCACGAAGCGAGGTTCGGATGCGGATCAGCTACGCACCGGAGCAACAGCGGCTCCGGGACGAGCTACGGGAGTACTTCGCGACACTGATGACTCCCGAACGCAGGGAGGCACTGCGCGGCGACGGCGGCGAGTACGGCGACGGAACGGCATACAAGGAGATCGTGCGCACCCTCGGGCGCGACGGCTGGCTGGCCATCGGCTGGCCGAAGGCCTACGGCGGGCAGGAACGGCCCATGCTCGACCAGCTGATCTTCACCGACGAGGCCGCGGTGGCCGGGGTGCCCGTGCCCTTCCTGACGATCAACACCATCGGTCCGACGATCATGCGGTTCGGCACCGATGAGCAGAAGGAGTTCTACCTCCCGCGGATAGCGGCTGGCGAGCTGCACTTCGCGATCGGTTACTCCGAACCCGAGGCCGGAACCGACCTCGCCTCGCTGCGCACTCGCGCGGTGCGCGACGGGGACACCTACGTGGTGAACGGCCAGAAGATGTGGACGAGCCTGATCGAGTACGCCGACTACATCTGGCTGGCCGCGCGCACCGATCCGGACGCCCGCAAGCACAAGGGGTTGAGCATCCTGATCGTGCCGACCACGGCCGAGGGCTTCTCCTGGACGAAGGTGCACACCGTCGCGGGTCCAGGAACCAGCGCGACCTACTACTCGGACGTCCGGGTGCCCGTGTCGGCCAGGATCGCCGAGGAGAACGCCGGGTGGCCCCTGATCACCAACCAGCTCAACCACGAGCGGGTCGCGCTCACCTCGGCCGCCCCGGTCCGGTCGGCGCTGCGCGAGGTGACCGAATGGGCCGCGGCCACCACCGCACCCTGGGGTGGGCGGGTCATCGACGCCGAGTGGGTACAGGTGCACCTCGCCCGCGTGCACGCACAGGCCGAGTACCTCAAGCTGCGCAACTGGAAGATCGCGTGGGCCGCGGGTGAGAACGAACTGGGACCCGCCGAGGCTTCGGCGACCAAGGTCTTCGGCACCGAGTTCGCGATCGAGGCCTATCGCCTGCTGATGGAGGTCCTCGGTGCGGGCGCCGTCGTCCGGGAGGGCTCGCCGGGAGCGCTGCTGCGCGGACGGATCGAACGCATGCACCGGTCCTCGCTGATCCTGACCTTCGGTGGCGGCACCAACGAGGTGCAGCGCGACATCATCGCCGCGGCGGCGCTCGGGCTGCCGGTAACCCGCTGAAGGAGGAGGGGTGTTCACAAGTCGGTAGACGGCGCCGCCCGAAGCGGGCCTGCGGCAAGGCTTTTCGTGCCGCAGCAAGGGCGGCCGTGGCTGCCGACCGCAGCTGAGGGCCGTACTCGGCCGCATGCGGGCGGTGAACAGCCCGACCTTTGAGTAAGACACGAAGATGGGACTGACATGGACTTCGCATTCACCGAGGCCCAACGCGACCTCGCAGGGCTGACCCGGAAGATCGCCAGCGCGGTCCCCGTGGGACAGCAAAAGGACCGGCACGGCAGCGGCGGCTTTGACCAGACACTGTGGACGGACCTGGCCAGGGCGGGAATTCTGGACGCCGCATTGCCCGCCGCGGTGGGCGGCGGCGGTTTCGGCCTGCTGGAACAGTGCTCGGTCCTGGTCGAACTCGGCCGCGCCGTCGCGCCGGTACCGTTCGCGCAGACGGTGACGGCTGCCGCCGCCGCACTCGCGGAATTCGGCACGAGCGAGCAGTGGGAGAGCTGGCTCGTGCCGGTGACTCGGGGTGAGCGGACACTCGCCGTCGCACTGCCCGACACGGGTGTTCCGCCTGGCTTCGAGACCCGGCGCACCGCAGGGGGTCTGCTGCTCTCCGGAGCGCACACGGCCGTCGCGTTCGCGGCCTTCGCCGACGGGATCCTCATTCCCGCCCGCACCGAAGACGGCGATGCCGTGTTCCTGGTGGAACGGGAACGTGCGGGCGTTTCGGTGCGGGCACAACAGGTGGTCGACCGCGCCGATGCCGCACTGGTCGAACTCACCGACGTGGCCGTCGGCGAGGCGGACCGGCTCGGCACTGGCATGGACGTGGCCGAGTGGCTGCGCCTGCACGCCACGGTGGGCCTGGTGGCCCAGCAACTGGGAGTACTGGAGCGAGCGCTGGAGCTCACCGCGGAGTACGCCCGCGAACGCAAGCAGTTCGACCAGGTGATCGGCGCGTTCCAGGCCGTCAGGCAGCGTCTTGCCGACGCCTACACCGACGTCGAGGCAGTCCGGCTGACCCTGTGGCAGGCCGCCTGGTGCCTGACCCAGGGCAGCGGTGGCGCCGAGGAGGTCGCCACCGCGAAGTTCTGGGCCGCCGAGGCGGGGCACCGAGTCGCGCACACGGCGGTGCACATCCACGGCGGAGTCGGGATCGACATCGACCATCCGCTGCACCGGTACTTCGCCGCCGCGAAGCGGGGAGAGTTCGCGCTCGGCGGCGCCACGGCGCAACTGCGGTCCCTGGGCGCTCTGCTGGCCGCAGCGGCGACGACATGAGCGGACGGGCCCCCGAAGCCCCCACCGTCACCGAACTGCTGCTCGCACGGTGCGAGGACGATCATCCTGGGCTGCGCTTCGAAGACCGGACCTGGTCGTGGGCACAGCAGGTCCGGGCCTGCGCCGAGTACGGCGCGACGCTGCTGGACTCGCTCGGGGACACGCGTCCCCCGCACGTCGGCGTGCTGGCGGACAACCTGCCCGAGTTCTCCTTTCTGCTCGGCGGCGCGGCGCTTTCCGGGGTGGTGCTGGCCGGGCTGAACACGAATCGGCGGGGGGAGGCCCTGGCCAGGGACGTCCGGCTCGCCGACTGCGCGCTCGTGCTCACCGAACGGAAGTACGCGGGTCTGCTCACCGGTCTCGACCTTGGCGGAGCCCGGGTGCTGGACCTCGACGGCCCGGAGTGGCTCGGCGCGGTGGCCACGCAGCGTGGCGCGCCACTGCGCCCCGTCGCCGCGAACGCGGACGACCTGCTGATGCTGATCTACACCTCCGGTACGAGCGGGGATCCGAAAGCGGTCCGATGCACGCACGGCAAGATAGCGTTCCCCGGTCGCATGCTGGCCGAACGGTTCGCATTGTCCACTGAGGACACCGTGTATGTATCGATGCCGATGTTCCATTCCAACGCGGTGATGGCGGGCTGGTCGGTAGGGGTGGCCGCGGGGGCGACCATCGCACTGCGGCGGAAGTTCTCCGCCTCCGGCTTCCTCGAGGACGTACGTGCCTTCGGCGCGACCTACGCCAACTACGTCGGCACGCCACTCTCCTACGTGCTCGCCACACCGAGACGACCTGACGACGCCGACAACCCCTTGCGGGTGGCCTACGGCAACGAGGGCAGCGAACGCGATCTCGCCGACTTCGGCAGCCGGTTCGGCTGCCGGGTCGTCGATGCCTTCGGCTCGACCGAGGGCGGTGTGGGGTTCGCCAGAACGCCGGACACCCCGGCCGGTTCGCTCGGCCGGCCCGCCGAGGGAGTGCTGGTGCTGCATCCGGACACCGGAAACGTCTGCCCGCCCGCGGAGTTCGACCCCGAAGGGAGGTTGCTCAACGCCGGAGAAGCGGTGGGTGAACTGGTCAACACGACGGGCGCAGGCTGGTTCGCCGGGTACTACGGCGATCCGGAGGCCGACGCTCAGCGGCTACGGGACGGCCGTTACTTCACCGGGGACCTCGCATACACCGACAGCGCGGGGTTCTGCTACTTCGCGGGCAGGCGAGGCGACTGGATGCGAGTCGCGGGAGAGAACCTCGGCACCGCACCGGTCGAGCGAATCCTGCGCAGGCATCCCCGAGTGCTCGAAGCCGCCGTGTACGGCGTACCCGACCCCGACGGAGTCGGCGACGCCGTGATGGCGGCGCTCGTGCTCGACCGGGAACGGCCGCCTGGCCCGCGCGAACTCGGTGAGTTCCTGGCCGCGCAGCCGGATCTCGGGCCGAAGCAATGGCCGAGATTTCTGCGAATCGTCAACGAACTGCCGCGGACATCTACCTATAAAACCGTCAAACAAAAGCTGAAGTCGGAGCACACGAACTGCTCCGACCCGGTATGGGTGCGCGACAAGCGGGAATTTTCCTACCAACAGCTCACCGGACGCGAATCCGGTCCCCTATCGTATGCGGCACGCGAATCCCGTTGATCCGAGGAGATGCCCGTGCCCCGTCGCCGGTTCCGCCTTCTGCTCCTGGCACCGCTTGTCGCCGCCGGCCTCACGGTGGCTCCGGTCCAGGCCGCACACGCCGATCCCGCGGTCATGGCCGCAGCCGACTTCCGGCTCAAGGAGGGCGCGTACAGCTCGGTGATCGGCAAGCTCGCCGCGATCCTGCCGTCGGTGTCGGTACCGGCCGTGCTGGACAGCGCCAACCGCAGCGCGGTCACCGGAAGCGGCTGCCGTCCCTCGGCGACCAACCAGGTGGCCTCGTTCTGCTGGAACTCCGGTGACAACAACACCCCTGACTGGTACCCGCAGGGCATCAGCACCACCGCGGACGCATACGGCAGCGGCACCTACGAGGGCCGCACCGCGATCTTCTCCGCCTGGTACTACAAGGGTTCCGGAGCGAACAAGGGCGTGCGGGTCTCCTTTGTCGACTACGGCAACCCGTCCGCGCCGAAGTACCGGCACGTGCTGCTCGTCGAGCCGTACACCAACTCGTCGGGCAGGCCCGACTTCCGCTCGGTCAACGTGCACGCGGGCGGCATCTTCACCTACGGCCACCTGCTGTACGTCGCCGACACCTGGAACGGATTCCGCACGTTCGACCTGCGTCACCTCTGGAAAGTCTCGACCGGGGACAAAACCAGGATCGGCCGCCAGAGCGACGGCAAGTACCACGCGCACAACTACGCCTATGTCCTGCCCCAGGCACAGAAGTTCACCTCCTCCACCACCAACGGAGTCACTCGGCTGCGCTACTCGGCCGCCGCTCTCGACAGGACCAGCACGCCGGACAGCGTCGTGGTGCCGGAGTACAACGCCGCGGGCACCGGCACCAGGCTCGTCCGGTTTCCCATCGACCACACCGATCGCAAGTTCAAGGAGTCCTCGGACGGCTACACCCACGCGACCCAGCTGGTGTCCGCCGGGATCAAGAGCATGCAGGGTGCTACCGCGATCAACGGGAAGTTCTTCGTCTCGGCCAGCGCCGGGTCGAGCAGCCGCGGCTCGCTCTACACCGTGACCGGCAGCGGATCCGCCACCCGGCACTCCGGCGCACTTCCCGTGGGGCCGGAGGACCTCTCCTACCGTGGCCCGGCGAACCAGCTATGGAGTCAGACCGAGTACCCCGGTTCCAGGGCGGTCTTCGCCGTCAATCCCAACCAGTTCTGACCCCCGCACTTTCCCGGGAAAGTGCGATGCTTGCACGTGCACGTATGACACTTTCCCGGGAAAGTGCCACCAATTGTCATACCGGTCAGTTCGGCGCCGAATCGTCGGTGGGGCTGGTGATGGGCCGCAGGCGGCGCGGGCCCGTGTCCGGGCGGGACGGGGGCGGGCCGAGCACGATGCGGGCGTTGGCGACCACCGCCCCATTGGGCGAGGCCAGCACCGGGTCCAGCGCGAGCGAGCGCACCTCCGGGTTGTCCTCGGCGAGCGCGGCGATCCGCAGCACCAGGTCCTCCAGCGCGGCGAGGTCGGCGGGCTCGTCCCCGCGGTACCCGGTGAGCAGCGGCGCCGTCCTCGGTTCCCGCACCAGGGTCGCGGCGTCCACGTCGGTGACCGGGATCGCCCGGTACGCCCTGTCCCCCAGCAGGGTGCTGACGACGCCCGACAGCCCGAAGGAGACCAGCGTGCCGAACGAGGGGTCGTCCTGCAGGCCGATGACACAGGACAGCCCCTTCTGTGCCATCCGCTGCACGTACATGTGCTCGGAGCCGGAGACCTCGCGGATGTCGCGATAGCTCGCCCGCACGGACTCCTCGGACATCAGGTCGAGGCGCACGCCGAGCAGGTCCGGCCGCCCGCGCAGCCGCTCGTCCACGGCCTTGACCGCCACCGGGTAGCCGAGCTCGGCAGCGGCGGCCACGGCCTCGTCCGCGGAGGACACGTTCCGGAAGGGCACCGCCTCGATGCCGTAGCAGCCGAGCAGCCGCAGTGCGTCGTCGTCGGTGAGCGGCAGGGACGCGTCGGACTCCCGCCCGGTCAGCAGTTCCCGGACCACGGCCTGCGCCCGCTGCGGGTGCAGGTCGCCGGGCCGCACGAGATTGCCCTGGGGGCGCTCCCGCCACGCCGCGTACCGCACGCTCCTGGCCAGCGCGTTCACCGCCCGCTCCGGCGAAGGATAGGACGGGATGGAACCGCGGACGGGTGCTCCGTCCTCTCCGGTCACCGCGAGTTCCGCGGGCACACCCTCGGCGGCGAGGAACGTGGAGACGATGGGCTTCTCCCGCTGCCTGCCGGTCTCCACGACCGCCTCGCGCAGTGCTCTGGCATAGCTGGTGCCGGGAATCGCCAGTGGCGGGACGAACACGACCACGAGCGCGTCGACGTCCGGGGAGGTCAACGCCTCCCCCACCGCGGCGGCGAACTCCTCAGGACCGGCCTGCGGACCCACGTCCACCGGGTCGATCCCGAGCTGGAGGCCCTGCGCCCGAGCCGTGTCCGCGGCCAGCAGGCCGATCGCGCTGGAATTGCCGACGATCCCGACCCTGGCTCCCGAGGGCAGCGGCTGGTGGGCGAACACGAGCGCGGTGTCGAAGAGCTGGGCCAGCGAATCGACCCGCACGACACCGGCCTGCTCGAACAGCGCCTGCACACTCGACTCGTCCACCTCGGCCGAGGTGGCCGCCAACTGCGGGCGGACCGCGTGGCGCCCGGACTTGACGGCGACGATGGGCTTGGTGCGGGCAAGCCTGCGCGCGAGGCGGGCGAACTTGCGCGGGTTGCCGAAGGACTCCAGATACAGCAGCACCAGGTCGGTGTTCGGGTCGCTCTCCCAGTACTGCAGCAGGTCGTTGCCGGACACGTCGGCGCGGTTACCGGCGGAGACGAAGGTCGAGAGACCGAGACCGCGCGCCTCCGCGTCGGCGAGAATGGCGATACCCAGCGCGCCGGACTGGCAGAAGAAGCCGGTTCTGCCCCTGCCGGGCAGCCGCGGGGCCAGTGTCGCGTTCAGCCGGACGCCGCTGTCGGTGTTCAGCACCCCGAGGGCGTTGGGGCCGACAACCCGCATTCCGTGCGCCCGCGCCTCACCGACCAGCCGCAGCTCGGCGTGCAGCCCGTGCGGGCCCGCCTCGCCGAACCCGCCGGAAACGATGAGCAGAGTCTTGACACCCTTCTCCAGCGCCCCGTCGAGCACGGACTCGACCGACTCGGCCGGAACGGCGACCACCGCGAGGTCTACCGGATCCGGAATGTCCACAACCGAGGGATACGCGCGGACACCGCGAACGGAGCGGTGCTCCGGGTTCACTGGGTACACGGTGCCCGCGAAGTCGGCGGACAACAGGTTGGTCAGTGCGACGTAGCCGATCTTGGTCGGATCCGTCGAAGCACCGATGACGGCCACGGACGTCGGGTGCAGCAGGTTGTGCACACTGCGTGCCTCGGCGGCCTGCTCCCGCCCGCGGGCGACCGCGAGCGATTCCTCGGTGGGGTCGATGTCGAACTCCAGATGCAGCACCCCCTCCTCGAACGCCCTGCTGACCTGATATCCCGCGTCCCGGAAGACCCGCACCATCTGGGCGTTCTCCGCGAGCACCTCGGCGACGAAACGGCGCAGCCCCCGTTCGGAAGCGGCTGCCGCGAGGTGTTCCAGCAGGATCGAGCCGAGACCCCTGCCCTGGTGGGCGTCGTCGACCAGGAACGCGACCTCGGCCGAGTCGCCGCCCTCGAGCCGTTCGTATCTGCCGACCGCCACGATGTCGTCGCCGAGCATCGCGGCGAACGCCACCCGGTCGTGATGGTCCACAATGGAGAACCGGTCCAGGTCGCGCTTCGGAATGCGGGGGTAGGCGCCGAAGTAGCGCAGGTACCTGGTGCGCTCGGACAACCGGCCGTGCAGGGCGACCAGCTTGTCCGCGTCGTCGGGAACGATCGGACGCAGGTGGACGGTCCCGCCGTCGGACAGCAGGACGTCGGCCTCCCACCGCCGTGGATAGTCGAACGGGTCGTGCTCGCCGGTCACGTCAGTCCCTCGGATCGTCGGGGTCCAGGCCATGCAGGGGGAAGATCGCCCTCCGGGTGTCCCTGATCGCGACATCGACCGGGTCGTCCACGCCGTCCACGTCATCGCCCCAGTGCCGGAAGCCGGTGTCGGCGCCGTCGGTCATGGCGGCGGGCAGGCGCGCGCTCGGCGCCGCGCTGCGAATCGCGTCCACCCACCCCGGCGGGAGCGGCGTCTCCGGTGGGACGTCGCGGTTCAGCACTGTCGCGATGAGATGCGTCCAGGACCGGGGCACCACGCGGATGAGCTGGTACCCGCCACCGCCCACGGCGAGCCAGCGTCCATCCGCGTAGGTGTCGGCGAGCTCGCGCATCGTCCGGTAGATGGCGCGATGGCCGTCCACGGAGAGCGAGAGGTCGGCCAACGGGTCCTCCTCGTGGGAGTCGACGCCGCACTGGGTTACGAGGATCTGCGGCTGGAACTCCGCCAGCAGCGAGGGCACGACGGCATGGAACGCACGCAACCAGGCCGGGTCCCGCGTGTTCGGTGGAAGCGGGATGTTCACCGAACTGCCCTCGGCGCCGCCCGCGCCGACCTCGCCGGAGTAGCCGGTGCCCGGCCACAGCGTGAGCGGATGCTGGTGCAGCGAGACGGTGAGCACTCTGGGGTCGTCGTAGAAGGCGGACTGCACACCGTCACCGTGATGCACATCGGTGTCCAGATACGCCACCCGGTCGAACCCGTTGTCCAGCAACCAGGAGATCGCTACGGCGCAGTCGTTGTAGACACAAAACCCGGCCGCGTGGTCGCTCATGGCGTGATGCAGCCCGCCCGCGATGTTGACCGCCCTGCGTGCCTCGCCCTCGGCGATGGTGCGAGCCGCGAGCAATGTGGACCCGACGACGAGCGCGGAGGACTCGTGCATCTTCTCGAATACCGGGTTGTCCTCGGTCCCGAGTCCGTGCGCGAGCTCGGCGCCGGTCATCGGCGCGCGTTTCACCGCCTCGAGGTACTCGGTCGTGTGGATCCGGTACAGCTCCTCGCCGCTTGCCGGTTCCGGCACCAGCAACGGCACGTCGCGCAGTACGCCGAGTTCGGTGGCCAGCCGGATGGTGAGTTCCAGCCGGACGGGATTGAACGGATGCTCTCCGCCGAGGTCGTATCCCAGCAGGGCGGCGTCCCATACGACGGCGGAGGCAGACATGACCAGAGCCTAGTGCTCAGCCGGGCAGCTCGCCCGTGGCCACGGGCCGTGCCGGATCGGCCGCCCAGTGCGACCAGGAGCCCGCGTAGAGCGCGGCAGGCTCCTGCCTGCCGGCGACCTCCAGTGCCAGCACCACGGAGCAGGCCGTCACTCCGGAGCCGCAGTACGCGCCGACGGCCGTGTCACCGGTGACGCCGATCCTGGAGTAGTGCGCGGCAAGCTCGGCAGGGGTGCGCCAGCGGCCGTCCTCGCCCGTGTTCTCGGCGAACGGGGCGTTGCGGGCGCCGGGGACATGGCCCGCACGGGGATCGATCGGTTCGGTCTCGCCCCGGTAGCGCTCGGGCGCCCTGGCGTCGAGCAGCACACCGTCGCGGGCGAGGCCGGCCGCCTCCTCGGCGTCGAGCACCGGCATCGAACCGGGCTCGACCTCGATGTCGCCGGGTTCCGGGTCGGGTGTGGCCGCGCTGAGTGGCCTGCCCTCCTCGGCCCATGCCGCGAACCCGCCGTCGAGCACGGCCACCTCACGATGCCCTGCCCAGCGAAGCAGCCACCACGCCCTGGCCGCGATCGAACCGTCGCCGTCGTCGTACACCACGACCGGGTGACCGGCGCGGACTCCCGCAACGCGCAGCTCTGCCTGCAGGTCGCCCGGCGAAGGCAGCGGGTGCCGCCCACCCGTACCGGGCGGCGCCGCCAGTGCGGTGTCCAGGTCCAGGTAGACGGCGCCGGGGAGGTGTCCCGAGCGATAGGAGTCCCTTCCGGGCGGGCCCGCCAGCCGCCAGCGCACGTCAAGCAGGACAGGGCGCTGGGGCGGGGCTCCTTCGAGTCGACCGGCTAGGTCTATCGTGGTCATCAGCGAACGCATTCGATCATCCTCCACACCGGACCGGCTTCTGTCTGGCCGGGCCCTGCTCGCCGAGCGGGCAGCTGTTACCCCATCGCCTACGGGAGAGTCGGTATCAGCGACTACCATGGGGAACGCGGACGAAGGGGACAGCGTGAACGATCTCATCGACACCACCGAGATGTACCTGCGGACCATCTTCGAGCTCGAAGAAGAAGGTGTCGTACCACTGCGCGCTCGCATTGCCGAGCGCCTTCAGCAGAGCGGCCCCACGGTGAGCCAGACGGTCGCCAGGATGGAACGCGACGGGCTGGTGGTCGTCGCCGACGACCGCCACCTGCAGCTCACCGACCACGGCAGGGAACTGGCGATCGCGGTGATGCGCAAGCACCGTTTGGCCGAGCGTCTGCTGGTCGACGTCATCGGGCTCGAGTGGGAGCACGTGCACCTCGAAGCCTGCCGCTGGGAACACGTGATGAGCGAGGCCGTGGAGCGCAAGCTGGTCAAGCTGCTCGACCACCCCACGACCTCGCCCTACGGCAACCCCATTCCCGGACTGGACAAGCTGGGTGAGGGTGGCGAGCCCGCCCCGCCTGCCGAGTCCGACCTGGTTCGGCTGGACGAGTTCGCCCGTGCGGGCGGCGGCGACGTGGAGATCCGGCGGATCGCCGAACACGTGCAGCTCGACGAGTCGCTGATGACCGAGCTGAAGTCGGTCGGCGTCATCCCCGGGCACATGGTCCGGGTGGGCAAGACCAACGGCGGCGGTTCCACCATCGAGGTCACCGGCGACAACACGACCATGCAGGTGGCCAGCTCGGTGCTGCACGCCGTGCTCGCCCAGGCACGGTGAGCCGGAGCCGTAGCCACGTGGTGACCCACAGCGCGACGAGCAGCTCTGCCACGGCCGCATCCGCTTTCACCGCTCTGCACGACCGGACCCCCCAGGGCGTCTGGTCCGCACCGGGCAGGGTGAACCTGATCGGCGAGCACACCGACTACAACGACGGTTTCGTCCTGCCGTTCGCACTGCCCCACCGGCTGGCCGCCGCGGGTTCCGGACGGGACGACGGCCTGCTGACCGTGGCATCGGTCGGCTCGGACGGAAGACTGCGGCACGCCGAGCCAATGCGGATCGGCGAACTCGCCCCCGGCGCCGACGCCGCCGAACTCGGGTGGGCCGCCTACCCGGCGGGCGTGGCCTGGGTGCTGCGCGAACAGGGCTTCGACCGCGGGGCCGACCTGGTACTCGCGGGTGACGTGCCGACCGGGGCGGGCCTTTCGTCCTCGGCCGCGCTGGAGTGCGCCGTGGCGCTGGCGCTGCTCGGCCTCGCCGGGCGGGACGAGCCGGACGAGGCCGCCAGGGTCGAAGTCGCCCGGTGGGCCCAGCGCGCGGAGAACGAGTTCGTCGGCGTACCGACGGGCGTACTCGACCAGACGGCGTCAATGTGCTGTGTGGACGGACATGCGCTGTTCCTCGACGTGCGGTCCGGGCAGGCGGAGCAGGTGCCGTTCGACGCGGCCGCCGCGGGACTGCGGATCCTGGTTATCGACACCCGCGTGAAACACGCGCACAGCGAATCCGGCTACGGCGACCGCAGGCAGGGCACCGAGCGGGCCGCGGATCTGCTCGGAATCAAGGCGCTGCGCGACATCGCGGCCGACGAACTGGACACCAGCCTCGCGGCACTGCCCGAGGAACTCCGGCCACTGGTCCGGCACGTGGTCACCGAGAACGAGCGGGTCCTGCACGCGGTGAACCTGCTGCGTGAAGGCCGGCTGGCCGACCTGGGTCCGCTGCTGGACGCCTCCCACGAGAGCCTGCGGATTGATTACCGTGTCTCGGCCACCGAACTGGACCTCGCCGTGGAGACCGCCCGCTCGGCTGGTGCACTCGGCGCCAGGATGACCGGTGGCGGGTTCGGCGGCTCCGCGATCGCCCTGGTCCGGGCCGAGCACCAGGACTCGGTCGAAGCCGCGGTGACGGCCGCGTTCGACCGGGAGGGCCTGCGGCTGCCGCGGATGTTCGTCGGCGTCCCTTCTCCCGGCGCGGGAACGGATGCCGCTTAAAGGCTCGACTTTGCAGTTCTGGAGCCCGAGTTGGCAGTTCCGGGGCTCGACTTGGTAGCTCCGGCCGGTCAGCGGTTCCGCCGCCCGCCGGAAAGTGCCAACGCCGGCCCCGGTAGTGCAACATCGGCCCGCACCCCGGCCGAACGGGTGCTGGTGCGACAGTAGACACTGAGTGCGGTGACTGTGTCCGGGAACACAGCGATGGCCAGCTCCCAGACCCGCCGCCGCACTGTTCACGCGCGAGAAAGGCCCATCGAGAGATGTCAACGGTTACCGAAAAGCCGAGCAAGGCCCTGAAGCTGGTCGTCACGGGCGGCGCCGGTTACGTCGGCAGCGTGTGCACGGCCCGTCTGGTGGAGGCAGGCCACGAGGTCGTCGTTGTGGACGACCTCTCGACCGGACACGCGGACGCCGTCCACCCCGCTGCCAGGTTCGTCGAGGGCGACGCCGCCGAGACCGCGGAGACACTCCTCGCGGAGGGCTTCGACGGAGTGCTGCACTTCGCCGCGAAGTCCCTCGTCGGCGAGTCGATGCAGGATCCCGGGAAATACTGGCGCGGCAACGTGCTCACCTCTTTGCGGCTACTCGACGCCATGCGTGCCCACGGCACCCCCCGCCTTGTCTTCTCCTCGACCGCCGCGACTTACGGCGAGCCGGAGCAGTCCCCGATCCCGGAGACGGCGCCTACCCTGCCGACCAACACCTACGGCGCGACCAAACTGGCCATCGACCACGCGATCACCACCTACGCGCGAGCCCACGGACTGGCCGCCGTGAGTCTGCGCTACTTCAATGTCGCGGGGGCCTATGGCGGCTTCGGCGAGCGCCACGCCACCGAAACGCACCTGATCCCGATCGTCCTTCAGGTGGCGACCGGTGACCGCGACCAGGTCCAGATCTACGGCGAGGACTACCCGACCGACGACGGCACCGCGGTACGCGACTACATCCACGTCGCGGATCTTGCCGACGCCCACCTGCTGGCCCTCGAACACGCCACCGCGGGCGAGCACCAGATCTACAACCTCGGCAACGGCACCGGCTTCTCGGTGCGCCAGGTCATCGAGGCCTGCCGCGGCGTCACCGGCCACCCGATCCCAGCCGCGGTCGCACCGCGGCGTGCCGGGGACCCCGCCGTGCTGGTCGCGGCCAGCGACCGGGCGCGGGAGGATCTGGGCTGGAAGCCGGAACGCGCGGATCTCGCGGGCATCGTGTCCGACGCGTGGGCGTTCACCCAGACCCGCCGGGGGTAGTTCCGGTGAGCCAGTCCGGTGGGCCGCCTGTCGGTACCAACCGGGTCAGCCGATCCGGCGGCACACCGAGCCGGATCGACTCGGCGAGCATTGCCGCGAGGACGTGGGCGGGGTAGGCGTCGAGGGCGTTGTCCAGTGCCATCCCGGCGAAGGCTCCCTCGCCCCTGAGGTAGGCCGAGAAACCGAGCAGGCACGCGGCCTCGGCACGTTCGGGCGCGGGAATCCCGCGTACCAGTTCGAGCCAGAGCCGTTCGGCGTCGTGCGCTCGCCGCTCCCCCGCCGGAAGGGCGAGACCGAGGCAGTCGTCCCGGATACGCCGGTCGGACAACGCCCACGCCAGTCGTACTGCCTGTTCGTCGGTCAGCCGCAGCTTTCCTGTTCGAGACTGCGCGAGTGCAGCGACGACCTCTCGCCGGTCCCGCTCGAGAACTCGGCCGCTGTCTTCGGTAACGAGTGAGTCGCTCCACTCGTCCAGCAGTTCGCCGCGGCGGGTGAGGGTGGCGGCGTCGACCGGGTCCAGCAGACGGCCCATCTCGGCCCTGCTGCCGAAGGTGACTTGACCGGTGCTGGCCATGACCGTCGCCGCGACCGTCGTGGCCGGGTCGGGCAGGCGCCCCGTGCACGTCGGGTCCTGGTAGCAGCGGTACCGGGCGCCCGCGCGGATCTCGGGGACCCAGAGCGCGTGTTTGGTCGGGATTCCCGCGTTCGCCAGCACCTCGGACACGGCCTTGACCAGACCACTGTGGATCGGCTTGCCACCAGCCTGCGCCTGCGCTTTTCGTTGTGCGCAGACCACGAGTTGCGTGACACCCAGCGCCTGGTCGGCCAGTAGTGGAGCGACCAGCGACCGGGCCAACTGCTTGCGGTACCGCGGTGGCGGCAGGTCACCGCGGAGCACCACACCGATACGGGAACCGGTGGGCGGGCGGTGAGCGATCACGACGAGCGAATCTGTCGGCCGGAAGCCGAGCAGGCACGGAGTCGCGGCGATCAACTGGGCCGGATCGCGCAGGCTGACCGTGGACTGGCCGGCTGGGGTGGAGGTCGTCATGACTCCACCTTCGAACGCGAACAGCGACGGCGGTAGCACCCGGTGGACATCTGTGGACAACCACGTCCGAGAAGAACAAACAGGACCGGTCCCTGCCGGCGGGTGCGCCGTCCCTGTCCGAGGAGCAGGGCGACGCGGGCCGCGAGCAGGGGTCCCGCTACTTCAGTCGCAGTGTTCGAACGGGCTGGTGTAGTTGTCGGAGCCCACCGAACCACCCCACTTGACGCAGGTGGAACCGGCCGACCTGATCACCGGGCCGGCGTAGTAGGAGTAGTTGCCGGAGTCCGTGGCACGGGTTCCACCCTGCACCTCGAGGAAGGCGGATACCGGCGAAGCCTTGCCGAGCGAGGTGCTCTTCATCGTCACCACGCAGTTGCTGGTGTTGGACGACTTGTAGAGCAGGTAGACCGTCCCCGCTCCGCTGAGCCCCGCGGAGTCGATCACCGAGTAGCCCGAACCACAGGCGGCCTCGGGAGAGTAGGGGTTGCCGCCACAGTTGTTCTTGCTGGTGAAGTTCGTGTGGCCGTAGTACGGAACCGCGACACCGTTGAGCTTCGCCTTGACCACCGAGCCGTTGTACCGCTGTTCGTAGTGCAGGTGGGGTCCGGTGACCCCGCCGGTCGAGCCCGCGGTGCCGATCTTGGTGCCGAGCCGGACGTTCTGGCCGACCGACACGGTCTGGGTGGACAGATGCGCGTACCGCGTTCGCCAGCCACTGCCATGGTCGATCTCGATCCACCGGCCGTAGCTGGTGCTGCCCGTGTTACCCACGCGGGTGATCGTGCCGGCGGAGGAGGCGAGTACCGGCATCCCGGTGATTCCGCTCTTCTGGAAGTCGACCGAGTTCGCCGGGCTGTGCCCGCTGAAGGTCGCGGCCGTGACGGTCACGCCGCAGGTGAACGGGACCTGGAAGTTGGGCGCCGCCGACGCGGGCACCTGGCCGGCCGCCACGACTCCCAGCGCACCGAGCACCACGGCCGCTGCTCCGGCCGCCAGTCTTCGCAGCCTCAACATCACTACCTCCACCAGCAGGGAGTGACCATCCGAACACACGATTCAGGTGAGGTGGAAGACTGGCGAGCTTATCGAACAGTTAACATTTCACCATCTTTTGATAATCAATGCCATCTACCAACATTCCCATACTTGTTGACCGGCTAGTCAACTATCCCTAGGGTTCCCAGTCATGGGTCGAACGTCGGACGCACGCGAGCGCATCGTCCGCACCGCCGCCCGGTTGTTCCTGACGCGCAGCTACACCTCCGTGGGGGTCGGCGAGATCTGCGCGGAGGCTGACGTCCGGAAGGGCAGCTTCTACCACTACTTCGCCACCAAGGCCGACGTCGCGATCGCCGTGATCGACCTGCACGCAGCCGGGCTCGAACTGCGCCTGCGGGAGGCCGACGCGGCCGATCCGGCGCAGGCACTACGCGGCGTCGCACTCGCGGTCGGCCGGATCCAGGTGGGTTTCGAGGAGCGTTTCGGCCAGGTGGTCGGCTGCCCGTTCGGCAATCTGGCGGCCGAACTGTCCACCGCCGACACCGTGGTCCGGGAGCACCTGGCCGCCGTCTTCGCGAACTGGCGGGAGCGGATCGCGGCGGTGTGCCGGCGCGCCTCGGCACAGGGCCTGCTGCGGCAGGGAACGGACCCGGACCGGCTCGCCGCCGCCGTGCTCGCGCACGCGCAGGGCCTGATCCTGCTGGCCAAGGTCGACGCCGCACCCGCGGTGGACATCGCCGAGGGCATCGACGACCTGATCGCCGCCCACCTCGCGGAGGGAGTGACCGCATGACCGGACCGGCCGAACTGGACTTCCACTTCGACCCGATGTGCCCGTTCGCCTACCAGACGTCGGTCTGGATTCGCGAGGTACGCGCACAGACCGGTCTCACCGTCAACTGGCGCTTCTTCAGTCTCGAGGAGATCAACCGGGCGGAGGGCAAGAAGCACCCGTGGCAGCGCGCCTGGTCCTACGGCTGGTCCCTGATGCGGATCGGTGCGCTGTTGCGGCGGCGCGACATGGCGCTGCTGGACGCCTGGTACGAGACGACGGGACGGGCACTGCACGTCGAGGGACGCAAGCCGCACGATCCGGAGGTCGCCAGGGAGCTGCTGACCGGCATCGGCGCCGACCCGGAGGTGCTGGACGAGGCGATCGCCGACCCGAGGACCCACGACGAGGTCAGGGCCGACCACGAGCGGGTGACCGGCGCGGGCGGGTTCGGAGTGCCCACACTGTTCTTCCCTGACGGCCAGTCCCTCTTCGGACCGGTGCTGATCGATCCTCCCGAGGGCACGGCAGCCCTGCGGTTGTGGGACCTGGTCACCGGGATGCTCGAGTTTCCCCGGCTCTACGAACTCCAGCGCCCCAAGAGCGAGCAGGACCAGGCCGCGATCGCCGACGCGCTGCGGCCGTACCTGAGCGGACGGGACTGGGTGAGCATCAACCGTGGCCAGGTCATTCCCATCGGTGAATAGAGAACTGACAGGACAGCTGAGAACTGTGGTTTGCGCGGTCGGGTGATTTGTGGAACTCGGCCGACGAAGTCCCGCTGTCGCGGCGGCAGGGCGTCAACCGGCGAAGCCGGACAGTCGCTGGGAGCCAGAGCCCTGGCGACGCGATAGCGGACCCGAGTTCTCAGAAGAGCTGAGACATGAAGGAGACCGTCGATGACGACCAAGATTCCGAGTATCGCCAAGCAACCGCTGGTGGACGCCCTCGACCAGCAGTGGCTCAGCCTCGCCGAACTGATGGCGGGCCTGCCGGAGGACGCCTGGAACACCCCGACCACACTGCCCGGCTGGACAGTGCACGACGTGTTCGCCCATATCGTCGGGACCGAGTCGTCCCTGCTCGGTGAGCAGCCGGTCGAGTCGGCGAGCGACTTCTCCGCACTCGCGCACGTGCACAACCCCATCGCGGTTTTCAACGAACAATGGGTGGACATGCTGCGAGGGCACTCGCCGGAGCAGCTGCTGGCCCGGTTCAACGAGGTCACAGGGCGCAGGCGCAAGGCGATAGCCGCGATGTCGCAGGCGGACTTCGACGCCCCCAGCTGGACACCGCTCGGCCAGGGCACCTACGCCCGGTTCATGCAGATCCGGGTGTTCGACTGCTGGATGCACGAGCAGGACATCCGGGACGCCGTCGGCAGGCCGGGGCACGACGACGGTCCCCGCGCCGAACTGGTCATCGACGAGATCCAGCGAGGTCTCGGGTACATCGTCGGCAAGCTGGGCCGTGCCCCGCAGGGCAGCTCGGTCACCTTCTCCCTGACCGGGCCGGTCCGGCGGGCGATGCATGTACGGGTGGACGACCGCGCGAAGGTCGTGGACAGTCTCGCCGAGCCCGCCACCACGACGATCACGCTCCCGTCCACCCTGTTCGCCCAGCTCGCGGGCGGCCGGACCCGCGCGGACGACAATCGCGCGGAGATCGGCATCTCCGGCGACACCGGACTCGGCGAGCAGATCGTGCGCAACCTCGCCTACACGATCTGACCCCGCCGGGCAGCGCACTTTCCCGCGAAAGTGCGCTGCCCTGAAGCTCCCGTCCCAGGTCACGCTCGTGCGCTTCGGCACTTTCCCGGGAAAGTGCGCTCCTAGAACGCCGCGCGCAACGCCTTCTTCCCGCCGACCACCGGCAGGGTCACCGAGGTGTGGGTCAGGTCGAGGGCCAGTCCCGCACCCGGCGCGGGCCGCAGGGTGAAGTCGTGGTCGCTGGAGACCAGGACGAACTCGAGCTTGTGCCCCGCGGCGAGCACGTAGTCCTTCGGCTGCAGATCGAACGAGATCCGGTAGGTCTTGCCGGGTTTGATCGGCCGTGTCCTGGCCGGATCGGTGCGGTTCTGCGGGTCGGTCCAGCCCCGTGTGATCACCGTCGACGTGCCGTCAGGAGCGCGGTCCACCAGCACCCCGGTGATGTTCGCCGCGGGCCGGTCGAACGCGATCCCCAGCGTCAGACCAGGGGTCCCGCTGAGCCGGACCGGCCGCTTGGCCGCCTTCGTGGAGTAGCTCAGCCGGTTGGCCGACCGGGACTGGTCCACCAACTGCTCGACGGTCTTGCCCGCATCGTCGGTGAACCGCTCGGCATCGGTCCATCCGGGTGCGCGGTGGCGCAGGTCGAGCCCGCCCTTGCCCGCGCCTCCCTGCCGCGGGTACACCTTGGCGTCCGCCGTGCCGGGCGCGGGCCAGTCGGCCTCGTCGGTCCACGAGCCGTCCTCACGCTGGATGGTGGACTTCGGCTCCCGCTCGATGCCGTTGTCCAGTCCGTAGAGATAGTGCGAGAACCACTTGTTCAACGTCGACAACCAGGCCTCGCGGCGCAACGAGTACGGGTCGGCATGGCCGGACTGGTGCAGCCAGATCTTGTGCTCCACCCCGTGCGCGCGCAGCGCCTCGTACCACTGCGCCACCTGGCTCATGGTGACGTTCCAGTCGTTGAGTCCGTGCACCGCCAGCACCGAGGCACGGACGTTCTCGACGTCGTCGAGGTAGTTGCGCTCCGCCCAGAAGTCGCTGTAGTCGCCGGTCATCCGGTCCTGCTCGGCGGTCAGGTCGTCGATCACCGGGCGGCAGATCTCCCTGTCGTCCCTGGTGTAGACGTACTCGGCCAGCACGTCCGCGTCCTCGCCCTGGTACCCGCCGGGCGCCACCACCGCGCCGTCCTCACGGTAGTAGTCGTACCAGCTGGAGATCGCGGCGATGGGCACGATCGTCTCGAGGCCCTCGACACCGGTACTGGCCACCGCGTTGGGCAGCGTGCCGTTGTAGGAGACGCCCATCATCGCGGTCTTTCCCGTGGTCCAGTCCGCCGACACGGGTGCGCCCCCGGCGTCCCGTGCCGCCGCACGGCCGCCCAGCCAGTCCACAACGGACTTGGCGCCGATCGTCTCGTTCTCCCCACCGGTCGTCGGGCAACCGCTGGACTGCCCGCTGCCCAGTGATTCGCCGTAGACGACCGCGAAACCGCGCGAGGTGAAGTACTCCTCGTACCGCCAGGTGATCTGGGCCGCGCCGTTCGGGCCTGCGAGACCGACGCCGTCAGCGGCGCCGCGCGGGCCGCCCTTGCCGGATCCGGGACGGCCGGGAACGTGCAACTCCACGTCCACGTCGTGGTTGGTGATGTCGTTGCCACCGGCGTAGTACGGGCTCGCCTGGTACACCACGGGCACCGTCAGACCGTGCTCCGTCGCGCTGGGCCGGACGACTTCGACGTGCACCTCGTCGTCGGCGCCGTCGCCGTCACTGTCCACCGGGGCCGTGACCCACAAGCTCTCCCGGACGACATCGTCCGGATCGAACACCGGCTGGGCCTCACCGCCGGAGAACACCGGTCCCGGGGGCGGATCGGCGTGCGCCGAGATCGCGGTCAGCGGCAGGACGACTACAGCGGTCAGCAGGACTGCGGCACGTGCGGCTCTCACGGAACCCCCAGTGGGACGGCGCGACAAGGAAACCAGCCCGACCCTTCCGGGCGAACCGGTCAGTGTCAACGAGATTGCGCCACTTGCCCGACGAAAGGATCGCCCCGCCCCGGATCAGCCCTGGGCGATATAGGCCTCCAGTTGCTCCTGGCTCTGCTCCAGCTCGGTCATCCGCACCTTCACCACATCGCCGATGCTGACGATGCCGCTGAGCCTGCCGTCGGTGAGCACGGGAACGTGCCGGATCCGCCGTTCGGTCATGACGACGCTGAGCGAGTCCACCGCGTCCTCGGGAGTGCAGGTGGCCACCACGGTCGTCATGATGTCGGCGACCGGACGCTCCAGCAGGGCTGCGCCGTGCTCGTGCAGCTTCCGCACCACGTCGCGTTCGGAGACGATGCCGACAACCACCTGGTCCTGGTCGACGACCACCATCGCGCCGACGTTGTGTTCCGAGAGCCGAGCGAGCAGCTCGGCCACCGTGGCCAGCGGCTCGACCGTGGCTACCTCAGCGCCCTTGGTTCGCAACACATCGGCAATGCGCATCAGAATCCTCCCGACCTGGTGAGCTGGATCACGCCAGGCTACTGGCAGGTTCGGCAGCGGGAAAGCCGGAAGGAGGGTGGTCTGCGATAGGCGCCGGTCAGCGCACCGCGTGGGCGGGGACGTCGAACGTGTTGCAGTCCGCGGTTCCCTCAGCCGCGAAGCCCGCGCGCGCCCAGGCGATCTGGTTGGCCAGTGTGCCGTGGGTGTCGCTGTCGGCCGAGTTGGCGAAGTCCTCGACCGCCACCTGCGCCTGCCCCTCCGAGATCGAGCCCCGGCCCGCGGCGGCGGCGAGAAACAGCCCTGCGAAACAGTTCGCCTGCAGTTCCGTCCTGCGCGTCAGCTCCAACTCCGCGGGGGCGCCTTCCTCGACTCCGGTCAGCTCCTCACCCAGCGCGTACATGATTCCGCTAAGCAGTTGCACGTGGTGGCCGTACTCGTGTGCCAGCACCGCGAGATGCGCGGACCGGTTGAGACCGACTGTCGCGAGCAAGCGCTCCTGCGGCATGTAGATGACCTCGTCCCAGCCGCAGTAGAAAGCGGTCGCCTCCGCCTCGTCCGGCGGGTCGCCGCACTCGCTCGGCGCCTCCGCGGTGACCTCCAGCCCGGCCTCGGCGAACGGCTCCCCCGCAGCTGCCAGCACCGGCTCCCACGCGTCGTCGAGACAACGCAGGGCGGCCGCGTAGAACGACCTCAGCTCGGCATCACCCGAACCGATTCCGGGCAGGTCACAGGCGACCGCGGGCAGTGCCCTCCCCTCGGCCAGCAGCGGGTTCGTGCCGAGTTCGATGACCGGAACAGGCTCGGGGTCACCGGGCGGCAGACCGGGCACCGGATCCGCGGGGCCCGGGGAGGCGGGCACCGCCACGCCCACGACCGGGGACACACCACGGCCCACCATGGCCACCGCGAGTACCAGGCCCAGTACCAGTCCGAGCACTCCGACGACGGCGAACGGCGAGTTGCGCGGCGGGATCGGGGCCTGGGGCGCCGCGACGACGACGGGCGTGGTGTACACAGGGTGCGGCCCCGGCCGCCACTGGGAGACGGGCAGGTCCGCGACGCGGGCCGGGTCGTAGCTCGCAGCCGCGCGACGGCGTGCCTCATCGGCAGAGTCCACAGAGCACCTGGTGATCAGATCGTCCGACATCGGTGCGCGGCTGGTCACGGTCCCCGAGAACGTGAGAAGAGCAGTCCCCCAGATCCAACGCGGTGCCAGCATATCGGCACGAACCGAGCGGGGGATCACAGAACGGGAACGGTGTTCATCTGGCAACCGGGCGCCCCGCCCCGTCAGACTGGTCCGATGACCGACACGACAGCGGCGGACGAACCGCGGGACCCACATCTCTGGCTCGAAGATGTCACCGGTGAAGCTGCACTGAACTGGGTACGCGAGCAGAACGCGCTGACCGTCGAGGAGCTCACCGACGGCGCGCGGTTCGAGCAGCTGCGCGACGGCATCCGCGAGGTGCTCGACGCCGACGATCGGATCCCCTACGTGCGCAGGCGCGGGGAGTTCCTCTACAACTTCTGGCAGGACGCGGAGCACCCGCGCGGGCTCTGGCGGCGTACGACGCTGGCGGAGTACCGCCGCGCCCGGCCGGACTGGCAGGTTCTGCTCGACGTCGACGCGCTGGCCGAGGCAGAGGGCGAGAACTGGGTCTGGCAGGGGGCTTCCGTGCTGCGGCCCGGGTTCCACCGCGCGCTGGTAGAGCTGTCTCGGGGCGGTGCGGACGCCACGGAGGTGCGCGAGTTCGACCTGGAGAGCCGCGACTTCGTCCAGGACGGGTTCCGCCTCCCCGAGGCGAAGAGTTCGGTCGACTGGATCGACGAGGACCGGATCTACGTGGGCACCGACATCGGCGAGGGCTCCCTCACCACCTCCGGCTACCCACGACTGGTGCAGGAGTGGCGCAGGGGAACGCCACTGTCGGAGGCCACGACGGTGTTCGAGGGCAAGCCGGACGACGTCGCGGTACACGGGATGCACGACCCGACAGAGGGCCACGAACGGGACCTGATCGTCAGGGCGATCGACTTCTACCGTTCGGAAATCCAGCTGCGGACGCCGGACGGCCTGGTCCGGCTGGATCTGCCCGAGGACGCCCGGCCCTCGCTGCAACGTGAATGGCTACTGGTGCGCACCCGCTCCCCATGGAACACGGGTGTGGCGGAGCACCCGGCGGGAGCGTTGCTCGCGATCCGGCTGCAGGAGTTCCTCGACGGTTCCAGGGACCTCGACGTGCTGTTCGAGCCGGACGCCCGTACCTCGCTGGACTACTACGCCTGGACCCGGCACCACCTGATCCTGAACACCCTGTCCGACGTGAAGAACGAGCTGCGGATCCTCACTCCCGGCGAGCAGGGCTGGCGGTCCGAGCCGCTCGCCGGCGTGGGCCGCACCGACGCCGCGAGCATCGACATCACCGACACCGACCCGGACCACAGTGACGAGTTCCTGCTGAACGTCAGCGGGTTCACCGAACCGTCCACCTTGTTGTACGGCCATGTCGGGGAACCGGTCGAGACGCTCAAGCGGGCACCCGCGTTCTTCGACGGCGACGAACTCGCGGTGGAACAACATTTCGCGACCTCGAAGGACGGCACCCGGATCCCGTACTTCGTTGTCGGCGACCCGAGCAGGCGGCCGGGCCCGACGCTGCTGACCGGCTACGGCGGCTTCGAGGTGAGCCTGACCCCGTCGTACAGCGGGGTGATCGGGCGCGGCTGGCTGGCAGGCGGCGGCACGTACGTGGTCGCCAATCTGCGCGGTGGTGGCGAATACGGCCCCGAGTGGCACACCCAGGCCGTCAAGCACCACCGGCGCAGGGTGTACGAGGACTTCGCCGCCGTCGCGGCCGATCTCGTCGCTCGCGGAATCACCACGAAGGAACGATTGGGCATTCAGGGCGGCAGCAACGGCGGCCTGCTGATGGGCGTCATGCTCACCGGTTACCCGGAGCTGTTCGGGGCGATCGTCTGCCAGGTCCCGCTGCTGGACATGCGCCGCTACCACCAGCTGCTCGCGGGAGCGTCGTGGATGGCCGAGTACGGCGACCCGGACGAGCCCGCGGACTGGGAGTACCTCCGCACGTACTCGCCCTACCAGAACCTGCGGGCCGGTCAGGACTACCCGCCGGTGCTGTTCGTGACGTCGACCAGGGACGACCGGGTGCACCCGGCACACGCCCGGAAGATGGTCGCCGAGATGCGGGACCTGGGCTACGGTCCCGACCTCGTGCGCTACCACGAGAACATCGAGGGCGGACACGGCGCGGCGGCCGACAACGCCCAGCTGGCGTTCAAGTGGGCGCTGGTCTACGAGTTCCTTCTGCGGCAACTCATCTGAGGCTGGGCGGGGAGCCGGCGTGGCCGGCTCCCCGCCGCCTCCGTTGTCAGCTGCAGCCGGAGGTGGAGCCGCAACCCTCGCAGGCGTAGCACGATCCGGCAGGACGCATCTTGGTCCCGCAGGTCATGCACAGCGGCGCGTCGGCCGCCTTCCCGAGTTGCAGTTCCACCAGTTCGGCGGTGGTCTGCGCCTGCCTGCCGTGCTCGTACTCCCGGTCCTCCTCCTGTTCGAGGCCGCGCCGGGAACTGGAGTCCACGCTGCTGCGCAGTTCCTCCAGGTCCATGTTGTCCTGCCCGCTCGCCGGCGAGCCATAGTCGGCCTCGACCTGGGACGAGCGCTCGTCAGCGGTGAAGATCCCAAGCTGCGAACGCTTCTCGTACGGCAGGTAGTCCAGCGCCAGCCTGCGGAACAGGTAGTCGAGCACACTGGTCGCGATGCGCACGTCCGGGTCGTCGGTCATTCCCGCGGGCTCGAACCGCAGGTTCGAGAACTTGGAGACGTAGAACTCCAGCGGAATGCCGTACTGCAGGCCCACCGAGATCGACATGGAGAACGCGTCCATGACGCCGGCGAGCGTGGAGCCCTGCTTGCCAAGCTTGACGAAGATCTCGCCCAGCCCGTCGTCCGGGTAGGAACCGGCTGTCAGGTACCCCTCGGCCCCGCCGACGGTGAACGACACGGTCTGGCTCGGGCGCTTCTTCGGCAGGCGCTTGCGGACCGGCCGGTACTCGACCACAGTCTCCGGCTCGGCCGCCTGGGTGTCCTTCTTGCCAGTGGACAGCGGCTGGCCGACCTTGCAGTTGTCCCGGTAGATCGCCAGCGCCTTCAGGCCCATCTTCCAGCCCTGGAAGTAGATCTCCTCCACGTCGGAGACGGTGGCAGACTCGGGCATGTTGACGGTCTTGGAGATCGCGCCGGACAGGAACGGCTGCACGGCGGCCATCATCCGGACGTGCCCCATGGGGGCGATGGAGCGCTCGCCCACGGCGCAGTCGAACACCTCGTAGTGCTCGGGCCGCAGTCCGGGAGCGTCGACGACGTGGCCGTGCTGGGCGACGTACTCGACGATCGCCTCGACCTGCTCCTGCTGGTAGCCCAGCGAGTGCAGCGCTCCCGGCACGGTCTGGTTGACGATCTGCATCGAGCCGCCGCCGACCAGCTTCTTGAACTTGACCAGCGAGAAGTCCGGCTCGATCCCGGTGGTGTCGCAGTCCATCATGAAACCGATGGTCCCGGTCGGCGCGAGGACGCTGGCCTGCGCGTTGCGCCACCCCTGAGCGGTCCCGACCTCGATGCAGCGCTGCCACTCGGCCGTGGCCAGCTTGCGGACGTTGACGTCGTTGGTGTGCATCGTGCGGATCTGGTCGTTGGCCGCCGCGTGCTTGCGCATCACCCGCTGGTGGGCCTCGGCGTTGCGGGCGTACCCCTCGTACGGACCGACCACACCGGCCAGTTCGGCCGAACGCCGGTAGGACACACCGGTCATCAGCGAGGTGATACCCGCCGCGAGCGCCCGCCCTCCGTCGGAGTCGTAGGCGTGTCCGGTCGCCATCAGCAGCGCGCCGAGGTTGGCGTAGCCGATCCCGAGCTGCCGGAACTTGCGTGTGGTGTCCCCGATCGCCTCCGTGGGGAAGTCCGCGAAGGAGATGGAGATGTCCATCGCCGTGATGACCAGCTCGACGGTCCTGGCGAACAGCTCCGCGTTGAACGTGCCGTCGTCGGACAGGAACTTCATCAGGTTCAGCGAAGCGAGGTTGCAGCTGGAGTTGTCCAGGTGCATGTACTCCGAACACGGGTTGGACGCCGTGATCCGGCCGCTTTCCGGACACGTGTGCCAGTCGTTGATCGTGTCGTCGTACTGCATGCCGGGGTCGGCACACTCCCAGGCCGCGGTCGCCATCGAGCGGAACAGCGACGTGGCGTCGACCTCGTCGAGCACCTCTCCGGTCATCCTGCCGCGCAGGCCGAAGCTGCTCTTGGACTCGACGGCCCGCATGAACTCGTCGGAGACGCGCACCGAGTTGTTCGCGTTCTGGTACTGCACCGAGGAGATGTCGGCGCCGCTGAGATCCATGTCGAAGCCCGCGTCCCGCAGGACCCGGATCTTCTTTTCCTCACTGGCCTTGGTCTGGATGAACTCCTCGATGTCGGGGTGATCGACGTCGAGCACGACCATCTTCGCGGCCCGCCGGGTGGCACCCCCCGACTTGATGGTGCCCGCGGAGGCATCCGCCCCGCGCATGAACGACACCGGCCCGGACGCCGTGCCACCGGAGGACAGCAGTTCCTTCGACGAGCGGATCCTGGAGAGGTTCAGTCCCGCACCCGAACCGCCCTTGAAGATCAGGCCTTCCTCGCGGTACCAGTTGAGGATCGACTCCATGGTGTCGTCGACCGCGAGGATGAAGCAGGCCGACACCTGTTGCCGGGACGTGGTTCCCACGTTGAACCAGACCGGCGAGTTGAAGCTGAACACCTGGTGCAGCAGCATCCAGGTCAGCTCGTGCTCGAAGATCTCCGCATCGTCCGCGCCGGCGAAGTAGCCGTGCTCGATGCCCGCCTTCACGTACGTCTTGACGACCCGGTCGATGAGCTGCTTGAGGCTGCTCTCCCGCTGCGCGCTGCCGACAGCACCACGGAAGTACTTGCTGGTGACGATGTTGGTGGCGTTCACCGACCAGAACTCGGGAAACTCGACACCACGCTGCTCGAAGTTCACCGTCCCGTCGCGCCAGTTGGTCATCACGACGTCACGCTGCTCCCAGGTGACCTCGTCGTACGGATGAACTCCCTCGGTGGTGTACACCCGCTGCACGCTCAGCCCGCGCTGTGCGCGCGGCCCCTGCTTGCCTGCCTTGCCACCGGTTTTCGCTCCCATGGTCTCTGTCATGGGTCTCCCCTCACTCCTGCGCGGGGTGGCGGCGTTCGTCGCCGCCCGCGCTTCGTTCGCTCTCGTCCGAGTCGGCCGGACCAACCGTGCTCGCCATCGCTTCACGTAGGCCCGCGATCTCCTTTTCGAAGTCCTCGATCGAGGAGAAGGAGCGGTAGACGCTCGCGAAGCGCAGGTACGCGACCCCGTCGAGCTCGCGGAGCGGCCCGAGAATGGCCAGCCCCACTTCGTGGCTCGGAATTTCCGCGACCCCGGCGGACCGGATCGACTCCTCCACCCGCTGCGCGAGTTGCTGGAGGGCATCGTCGTCGACCGGCCGTCCCTGACAGGCGCGGCGCACTCCCCGAACCACTTTGTCCCTGCTGAACTGTTCGGTGACCCCGGACCGCTTCACCACGGCGAGCACCATCTGCTCCGATGTGGTGAACCGACGGCCGCACTCCGAGCACGAACGGCGCCGGCGAATCGCCTGGCCCTCGTCCACCTCTCGGGAGTCGACTACCCGGGAATCCACGTGACGACAGAACGGGCACCGCATCCGTCGCCTCACCTACCTCTCCAGCCGCCTCTGCCGACTCCCATGGCTACCCGCGGCGACCCGGCCGGCACGGAACCGGGCTGGTGATCGACATGTGGACAGCCGGTGGGCAAACCCGGCAAAGCTGTGGACAACTACTCCAGATTCTACCCCAACCTGTGGACCAACTACAGGCATGTAACTACTACATATAGGGGTTGACTGTAGATCGCGTCCCCTGGGCGCGCAAGCGCCTCAACTGGGTGAACACGAGCGTGTCCAGAGCGTGCGCATGGAGCGTGGATGGGTTATGGCGAGGCCGGAGCCAGGCCGGGCTGGTACGGCACAGCCAGCGGTAGTCCTGCCGGAACGGCGGAGCTCTCGAGGTCGTTGAGGCTGCGGATCCGGTCCACCACCGTCGCGGTGTCACTGGCGGGCGCGTACCGCGCAGCCAGGTCCGCCAGCGTCTCCCCCGCCCCGACGGATACCAGGGTGGTCTGCTCCGGCACGGGGGCGTCCGCCTGCGCCATTCGTCCGGCGAACAGACCAAGCACGACGACCAGCAGTGCCGAGCCGACCGCGAGCGCGACCAGCAACGGCCAGCGCACCGCGTCGCGTCGCCCCGGCGCGCAGGTGGCGGGCGCCGTACGGGCGTAACCGGCTACCACTCGCGCCCTGGTCGGCGGCCTGCGCACCTCGTCACGATGCCGGTGCGTGCTCCGCAGTCCGGAAGGTGACGGTTCGAAGACCGGGCGGCGCCCACGATCAGTTACGGGGACACGACTCTGACGACTCTGACGACTCGGGCGCGCACCGTGCACGAGAACCGACATGACGGAACCTCCTCCAGGTTCAACTCCGCGCTCGACATGACAGTGACCGTCCGGCTGTCGCTCGCCCGACCGCCCTCGGCGGACCGGACTCGAACATCCGTTCTATCGAACGCCCGTGCGAATGTGTACCACCCCGGTCCGACAAAATCGAGCACTCGCGGCGTGTCGTTCGAACAGATGTTTGAAAATCCCCTGGTGGAGGGCTAACGTCGATATCGACACAGATCAACAACGCACGAGTCGGCACACGACGGCGAGGGTTGTTCACAAGTCGGCAGACGGGGCCACCCAGAGGGTGGTCGTGGCTGCCGGCTGCTGGTGAGGTCCATGCAGGACCGCGCGTCAGCGGTGAACAACCCGAGTTTTGAATTAGACACCGCGGTGGCAACCGCGACAACGAACTTCGATGTCCTGGAGGAAGCACGGTGGCACGCGAGACGACACGGCAGACCAAGAAGGAGCCGGCCGGAAAGGCAGGCGGTGCCACGCGATCTCGCAAGGCCAAAGCCGACTCGGCCCGACTGGGCGGCTCGGGCATCCCCGACGCGCCGGACGGCCTGGACGCGGTAGCCGCCGTGCACGCCCTGCACGAGGGGGAGGATGCCGACGACCAGCTCACCCCCCGTCAGGAGCAGGTGCTTGAGGTCATCCGGGCTTGGGTGGAGCGGTTCGGCTACCCGCCCAGCGTCCGGGAGATCGGCGAGGCCGTCGGGCTGAACTCGACGTCATCGGTGTCGCATCAGCTGCGCGCTCTGCAGCGCAAGGGGTACCTGCGCCGGGACGCGAACCGTCCGCGAGCTGTCGGCGTGCTGACCGCGGCGGTGGATCCGGCGGCCGTCACAGCGGCCGCCGAGCAGCTCGATCAGTTACCCAAGCCGGCGTACGTGCCGCTGGTCGGCCGGATCGCCGCAGGTGGGCCGGTGCTGGCCGAGCAGGCGATCGAGGACGTCTTCCCCCTACCGAAGGACATCGTCGGCGAAGGCGACGTGTTCCTGCTGCGCGTCGCCGGTGACTCGATGGTCGATGCGGCCATCACCGACGGCGACTGGGTCGTGGTCCGGCAGCAGCCGACCGCGGACAACGGCGAGATCGTCGCCGCCATGATCGACGGCGAGGCGACAGTGAAGACGTTCAAACGCAAGGACGGGCACGTCTGGCTGATGCCGCAGAACGAGGCATACGAACCGATCGCGGGCGACGAGGCGAGCATCCTCGGCAAGGTGGTCGCAGTGCTGCGTAGACTCTGACCGGCTCTCGGCGGTCTACATCGCGGCGGTCCAGATCTCAGCGCCGCTTCCGGCGCCGGACGAGCTTGCCTGTGCCGAGTACCGTCACCGCGGCCACGACGACGGCGATGGCGATCCCGGGCAGTACCGGCAGTCCTGACGAGTCCGAAGAGGGCGCTGAGGGCGCGGTGGGCGCTGAGGGCGCGGCCTCGCCTGGTTCCGAACCGTCACCCGCGGCCGAGGCACCCTCCGGCGCCGATCCGTTGTCTCCCGCGGGTACGAGCCCGGTGGCACCAGGAACGGACCGCACGGGTTCTCCGGTGCCCTCGCTGGCGGAGAGCAGGGAGCCGTCGGGGGTGAAAGCGATGGCCTCACCCTGGTTCTCGTCCGCCAGCGGCACCCGGACCGGTGCGCTCCGCAGTGCGGCCGGGATGTCCCCGTCCGGCACCCGGTAGAGGTACGCATCGGTGTAGGTGCGCAGGGCGATCACCGTGCCGTCGGCGCTCACGGCGCCTCCCGTGACAAGCACCGAGCCAGTGGCTCCGACGGGCCCGCCCTGCGTGTCGGTCGATTCGAGGCGCAGCGAGCCGACGTTCTCCAGTGGGGTCGGGCCGGGACTACTCAAGGGCCCGGTAGGGCGGTAGACCTCGGAGATGCCGAGCACGTTCTTGGTGATCACGTACGGGACACCGGCGCGGTCCAGCAGCAGCGCCTCCGCGTCGTGCGGGCCATCCGGGTAGGTCAACCGGTAGAGGGTCGCCCCGCCGTCGGGGCGGACCTCGTGCAGCGCGACCGTGTCCCGCTGCTTGCGGTTGTCCCCGGTGTCGGCCAGCCAGAGAGTTCCGTCCTCGGCTCGGGCCATGTCCTCCACGTCGTAGGGATCGGTGGGATCGGAGATCGTCCGCTGGACCGAGCAGTCCCGGTTCAGCACGAAAATCTCGATCCGCGTGCCGCCGTCGTTCACCGCGTACCAGTGCTCGTCATCGGCGGCCAGGCCGGAAAGTTCACCGAGCCGCTCGTCCGAGATGGCACAGACCGGTTCCGGAGCGGGCACATCCGCCGCACTGGCGGCCGGGCACAGCAGCACGGAATGCAGTACCGCCAGCAGCGCGACCGTCACCGCGACGTTCCGGAAAACCCCTGCCCCGCTGAGCCTGATCACGGCTCCACGCTACTGAGCGCCGTCGCCATGGTGCGGCACCGACCCCCGCTCGGTCAGTGCGCGGGACCGTTGCTGAACGGAGGTACGCGGCCGTGCCCTGGAAAACGCGCACGGCGAAGCCCACGAGCGGCTAGGCGGGGCGCCTGACCCGTGGGGTGACTATCGCGGGTGAGTCCGAGCCCCGCCGAGTCGGTCGTGACGCGCGTTTACCTACAAGCTCAGTGCGCGGAACCGTTGGTCGCGTACTGCTCGAGCGCGGCGGCGAGGTCCGGGTGCACGCGAGCGCGCAGCCTGGTGCCCTCCGCCACGTGCTCCTCGGAGACCACCTCGCCGTCGGCGTGCGTTCGCGCCACGAGTTCGCCCCTGGTGTACGGCACCATCGCGTCGATCACGACCTGTGGCCGCGGCAGGCGTTCGGCGATCGCGGCGACCAGTTCCTCCACGCCCGCACCGGTACCCGCCGAGACCACCACGGCCCCTGGCAGCAGGTTACGAAGCCGGGCGAGTGAGAGCTCGTCGGCGATGTCCGCCTTGTTGATCACCAGGAGTTCCTGGGGCAACGGCTCGGACCGGCGCTGGGTGATCTCGGCGAGCACCTCGCGCACGGCGTTGACCTGCTCCTCGGGAGCCGGATCAGAGCCGTCCACCACGTGCACCAGCAGATCGGCGTCGGCCGCCTCGTCCAGCGTCGAGCGGAACGCGTCCACCAGCTGGTGCGGCAGGTGCCGGACGAACCCCACCGTGTCGGTGAGCGTGTACGTGTGGCCGTCCGGCGTCTCGGCCCGCCGAGTGGTCGGGTCCAGCGTCGCGAAGAGTGCGTCCTCCACGAGTACACCGGCGCCGGTGATGGCGTTCAGCAGGCTGGACTTGCCCGCGTTGGTGTAGCCCACGATCGCCACGCTCGGCACCTCGTTGGCCACCCTGCGCCCGCGCTTGGTTTCCCTGATCGTGTCCATGGACGCGATCTCTCTGCGCAGCTTGGACAGGCGCTTGCTGATGCGGCGCCGGTCGGTCTCCAGCTTCGTCTCACCGGGACCACGCAGACCCACACCACCGTTGCCGCCTCCGGCCCGGCCACCGGCCTGCCGGGACAGCGATTCACCCCAGCCCCGCAGGCGGGGAATGAGGTACTGCAGCTGGGCCAGCTCGACCTGCGCCTTGCCCTCCCGTGACCGGGCGTGCTGGGCGAAGATGTCCAGGATCAGGGCGGTGCGGTCGACCACCTTGACCTTGAGTTTCGCCTCCAGCTGGCGTAGCTGCCCAGGTGAGAGTTCACCATCGCAGATCACCGTGTCCGCCCCTGTGGCGCGCACGATGTCCGCCAGCTCCAGCACCTTGCCGGAGCCGATGTAAGTAGCCGGGTCCGGGCGCTGCCTGCGCTGGACCAGCCCTTCCAATACCTCGGACCCGGCGGTCTCGGCGAGCCGGGCCAGCTCGGCGAGCGAGGCCTCGGACTGGGCAGCGGTGCCCTCGGTCCACACCCCGACGAGCACAACGCGCTCCAGCCGGAGTTTTCGGTACTCGACCTCTGTGACGTCGTCCAGTTCGGTGGACAGCCCCGCGACCCTGCGAAGTGACGCGCGGTCCTCGAGCTCCAGCTCACCGGTCGACAGCTCTTCGTCGAGCAGATCATTGTGTGTCAGTTCTGTCATCGTCCTTCCATCGTCCCACGATTCGCCCGGAACACCGAACGAGTTATGCGGCCGTCACCGGCTGGGGTAGAGCACCGTGTACACGGCCACGCTCGGTTCGCCCGGCTGCGGCGAGCGGTTCTTGAACTCCTCGAGCAGGTCGTAGAGCCTGCGTTCGAACTCGGCGTGCTCCGCCGGGTGCAGTTGCAGCACGAGCCTGCTCTGCCGCAGTGCGTCGGGTCCGACCTCGGCGACCTCGGCGAGATAGGCCTCGAGAACCGCCTCGGAAACGCCCGGGGTCACCCCGGCGTCGTCGAGTTCCCAGGACAGGCCCGTGGACAGGTAGGGAATCTCCCTGGCGCCCCGCGTGCCCTTCCGTGCGGGTAGTGCCCTGAGGAATCCGGTATCCACCAGCTTGCGGACGTGGTGCAGGGTCGTCGCGGGATCACGACCCAGCCGCTGCGCCAGTTCCTTGTTCGTCAGCGCCTCCGTGAAGGTCAACCGGATGATGCGCAGACGTATTCCGGAGGCCAGCGCGTTCGCCTCGGCCTCGGTCGCCTTCCGTCGCTCTGCCGTCACCCGCCCAGCCTACGACGGTGAGTGATTGACACTTTCCAATCACTTACTCCATCATCTCCACTCATGGCCCGAGACTCCCTGTGGTTCCACCGCGATTTCCGCCGGTTGTGGGCCGGCGACACCGTCAGCCAGTTCAGCACCTTCGTCAGCATCACGGTCCTGCAACTGCTGGCCGTGACCGTGCTCGCGGCGAATCCGTTCGAGATGGGGCTGCTCACCGCCGCGGAGCACGCGGCCTTCCTGCTGATCGGCCTGCCAGCTGGTGTGTGGGTGGACCGGATGCGCCGCAAACCGCTCATGGTGGGCGCGGACCTCGCGCGCGGTCTGCTGTTGCTCAGTGTGCCGTTCGCCTGGTGGGCCGGTGTGCTGACCCTGACCCAGTTGCTGGTCGTGGCCCTGCTGGTCGGCGTGTGCACGCTGTTCTTCGACGTCGCCTACCAGTCCTATCTGCCGTTCCTGGTCGGCCGCGTCAATCTGGTGGAAGGCAACGCCAAGCTGCAGGCGAGCCAGTCGGTGGCGCACGTGACGGGGCCAGGGATCGGCGGCGCGCTCGCCCAGCTCGCCGGGGCGGCGAACGCCGTGCTCGCGGCAGGGATCGGCTATCTGGCATCGGCGGCGTTGCTGCTCCGCATCCGGGTGCAGGAACCCACGCCGGAGCGGGCCGCGCACAGGAACCTGCGGGCGGAGATCGCCGAGGGCCTGCGCTTCGTGTTCGGCAACACGACGCTGCGCGCGATCACCCTCTGCACCGCGACCGGGAACTTCGCGGGTGGCGCGTACGCCGCACTCCAGGTGTTGTTCCTGACCAGGGAACTGGGCCTGCCCGCGGCGGGTGTCGGCCTCGTACTGGCGATCAGTGGCGTCGGCGGCATCCTCGGGGCGTTCACCGCGTCCTGGTGGAGCCGCCGGATCGGTCAGGCCAGGGCGGTGTGGCTGGTGCCGTTGGTGACCTGGCCCGCTCAGCTGCTCGTGCCACTGGCCGTACCGGGCTGGCGGGTCGGGATCGCCGTGGCCGGTCTGGTGATCGTCAGTTACGGCATCATCGTCTACAACGTCGCGCAGGTGAGCTTCCGGCAGGCCATCTGTCCCGACCGGCTGCTCGGGCGGATGAACGCGAGCGTGCGCAGTGTCGTCTGGGGCGCGATGCCACTGGGCAGCCTGCTGGGCGGCGTGCTCGGCGAGTGGCTCGGTGTCCGGGGCGGGGTCTGGGTCGCGACCGCGGGAATGTCGCTCGCCGTGCTCTGGGTGCTCTTTTCACCCCTGCGATCGATGCGCGACCTGCCGAGCAGTGAGGAGGAACCGGTGACGGCACCGAACTGACCGCGGCGAATCAGGACCGGTCGGCCGCGGACCACCACGCCTCGTCGAGCTCCCCCCTTGCGACGATCTCCGCGGGCCCAGTCAGTGTCGACTCCCCAGGAGCGATCGTGACCCGCACCGTGCCGCCGGGGATGTCCACAGTGGATTCGCCGGTGTCCGTGCCGGTGAGATGCAGCGCGGCGGCCACGACGGCGACCGTCCCGGTCCCGCAGGCCCGGGTCTCCCCCACACCGCGTTCGTGCACCCGCATCCGCAGCCTGCCCGGCTCGAGCGTGTTGACGAACTCCAGGTTCACACCGGCCGGGAAGACGTCGGAGTCGAACGCGGGCTGGGTACGCAGGTCGAGATCGGCGACGTCGGAGTCGATGAAGGACACCAGGTGCGGGTTGCCCACGTCCACGGCCACGCCGGACAGCTCCCTGCCGGACACGGCGGTGACCGAACTGCCGATGATCCGGGCGGGCCCCATGTGCACGGTCACCGAACGGTCGGCATGCACCCGCACACCCCGGTCACCCGCGCGGCTGCCGACGACGAACTCCGTGCCGTCCACCAGCCCCGCGTCCACGAGGTAGCGTGCGAACACCCGTACTCCGTTGCCGCACATCTCGGCGATCGAGCCATCGGCGTTGCGGTAGTCCATGAACCACTCGCCCGCCGACTCCAGGCCGACGGCCGAGGGGCGCACCACCCGGAGCACGCCGTCGGCGCCGAGTCCACGCTGCCGATCGCACAGCGCCGCAACCCTGGCCCGGGTCAGGTCCAGCCTGCCATCGGGATCCGGCAGCAGCACGAAATCGTTCTGCGTGCCGTGCCCCTTGAGGAACTCGATGCCGCCCATCGGCCCAGATTACGTGGTGACCGTGGACAGCACGCGCTCGGTCAGTGCGGGGTCGGCACCGTCGAACCAGCGGATCCGCGCGTCCCGCCGGAACCAGGACCGCTGCCGCCGCACGAACCGCCGTGTCGCCTGTGCGGTGGCGGCCGCCGCGCCGTCCAGGTCGCCGTCGCCGTCGAACGCGGCCAGCACCTGTTGATACCCCAGCGCCCGCGATGCCGTCCTGCCCTCACGCAGTCCCCTGCGTTCCAGTTCCCGCACCTCATCGGCCAGTCCCGCGTCGAACATCCGCCGCACGCGCAGGTCCACCCGCTCGTCGAGGTCGGCGACCTCCCGATCGACACCGACGAGCACCGTGCCGTAACGCGGCTCGCCGGGGGTGGGCAGGTTCGCCGAGAAGGGCTGCCCGGTGATCTCGATGACCTCCAGCGCCCGCACGACCCGCCGCACGTTGGAGGGCAGGATGGAACCGGCCGCCACCGGGTCGCTCTCGGCGAGCCTGGCGTGCAGCACCGCGGGCCCCCGTTCGGCCGCCTCGGCCTCCAACTCCGCGCGCACCCGAGCGTCGGTCCCGGGGAATCTCAGGTCGTCCAGTACCGCCTGCACGTACAACCCGGAACCGCCGACCAGCACCGGCGTGCGCCGCCGGGCGAGCAGGGACTCGATTCGCGCCCGAGCGTCCCGCTGGTACGCGGCCACGGACGCGGTCTCGGTCACGTCGAGCACGTCGAGCAGGTGGTGCGGCACGCCGCGCCGCTCCTCGGCCGTCGCCTTCGCGGTGCCGATGTCCATGCCCCGGTACAACTGCATCGCGTCCGCGTTGACCACTTCTCCGTCGAGCGCCAGCGCGAGCTCCACCGCCAGCGCGGTCTTGCCGGTGGCGGTGGGACCGACCACGGCGACCGAAACTCCGATGTTCGTCATCCGCGCTCCCAGACGGCCACGTGGTAGCGCACCCCGAAGGGCGCACCGGAGTACAGCATCCGCGCGCTCCACCGCCCCGGTTCCGCGTAGCCGGCGAGGACCTGCCACGGCGCCCAGCCACCGGTGCCCAGTTCCGCGCTGAGGACGGGGTCGATGGCCCGCAGCGCCGCGGTGTCCGCCGTTCCCAGCGCGGCGGCGACGGCGTCGTCGAACGCGGGCGCGCGATCGTCCTGACTGCCGGGCGACCTGGCGCCGTGGCGGTTGGAGCCGTCGCCGAGCACGAGCAGCCCGAGCCGGTCGTCGGCACGGTCGAGCTCCGCCAGCTCGGCGGCGGCGTCCGCCAGCTCCCCGGCCTCCGGCGGTACCAGCCTGACGCGCACCGAGTTCGCTCCGGCACGCTCCCTGAGCCAGCCCGCGATCAGCGCCGGCAGGGGCAATTCCTCGGCGGCCCCCGCCGCGTCCCGCGATAGCGCCACCGGAACATCGACGCCGTAGCCCGCGAACGAGCCGCGAGCCCGCGCGCCGAGGGTCCGCGCGCCGGCTCCGGGGCCGACCGCGAACCACTGGTCCGCCGCCGCGGCGAGTTCGGCCGCGGCTGCAAGACACGCCGAGCGCACGGCCTCGGTCGATTCGACCGAACCGGGCACCAGCTCGGGCACGAGCAGGGGAGGATGGGGTAGCACGACGGCACGCGCGATCACACCGATCGACGTTACCGGGCGTACCGAAAGGGACCCCGAACGAGGCATGGAGTTCCACCTGGGGCGCTGACCTGTTTGAATGCCGCGAGGGACGGACACCGTTCCGGCGGTAGAAGTACCACCTGCGAGCATCCGCTAGACCCGGCCCCACCGTTGGTGGGGCGCCCGTCCGACGACACGTCCGACGGGCCGACAGGCGAGAAGGAGCCGGCCATGGCCGACCACAGCACATCCCACGGCGCGGACGTCCCGACGCCCACCGCGGTACCCCACGCCCACGCCCCAAGCAACGCGGCTCCCGCCGTGCCTCATGCCGAGTCCAACCCGAAGCGGTGGGGACGTGTCGACGAGGAGGGCAACGTCTACGTCCGCACCGCCGACGGCGAGCGGCTGATCGGCGTCTGGCAGGCGGGCACACCGGAGGAGGGACTGCTGCACTACGCGCGCCGGTTCGACGACCTGCGCACCGAGGTGGAGCTGCTGGAGACCCGGCTGCGCTCCGGTGCGGGCGACCCGAAGCAGGCGCTGGCGAGTGCGAGCCAGCTGCGCGACGGGCTCGCCGAGGCGGCCGCCGTGGGTGATCTCGACGCGCTCGGTTCCCGGATCAACGAGGTGATCGCCCACGCGGAGCGCGCGCTGGAAGCCGCTCGTGCGGAGCGGGACAAGGCACGCACGGCCGCGATCGCCAGGAAGCAGGCGCTGGCCGAGGAAGCCGAGACGATCGCGGCGGAGTCGACCCAGTGGAAGGCCGCGGGCGACCGGCTCAGGGCCATCCTCGACGAGTGGAAGACCGTCAAGGGCGTCGACCGCAAGACCGACGACGAGCTGTGGAAGCGGTTCTCCAAGGCCCGTGAGGGCTTCAACCGCCGCCGTGGTTCGCACTTCGCCGACCTGGACAAGCAGCGGGCCGCGGCCAAGGCGCGGAAGGAAGAGTTGATCGCGGAGGCCGAGGCCCTCAGCGATTCCGAGGACTGGGGACCTACCGCGGGCCGGTACAAGGACCTGATGGCGGAGTGGAAGGCCGCGGGGCGGGCCCCGAAGGACGCCGACGACGCTCTCTGGCAGCGCTTCCGCGCCGCGCAGGACGCGTTCTTCGCACGCAGGTCCGAGGTGTTCTCCGAGCGCGACGCCGAGTTCGCGAGCAACGCGGCGCGGAAGGAGGAACTGCTCGCCGAGGCGGACAAGATCGATCCCGCCGCGAATCTCGACGCGGCCAAGGCACAGCTGCGCAAGATCCAGGACGCCTGGGACGAGATCGGCAAGGTGCCGAGGGAACGAATCCGCGAGCTCGACGGCAGGCTGAAGGCGGTACAGGACCGGATCCGCTCCGCCGAGGACTCGAAGTGGCGCCGCAGCGACCCCGAGGCGCAGGCCAGGGCGGCGCAGTTCCGCGAGCGGGTGGAGCAGTTCGAGGCGCAGGCGGCCAAGGCACGCGCTGCGGGCGACGAGCGCAGGGCCAAGAAGGCCGACGAGCAGGCCGCCCAGTGGCGTGAGTGGATGCAGGCCGCCGAACAGGCCGTGGCGGAGCGCTAGCCGCCCCGGCTGTGATGTCCCCGATGTGGCATTGGGGACGCTCAAGTTCCCCAATGCCACATTGGGGAACTTGAGTGCTCGGTCAGGTTCGCGACCAGGCCGCGCTCATCCAGTTGCCTGCCAGGATCACGGTGGCCACGACCGCCAGGATCATGCCCGCTCCCGGTCCGTCGCCCGCCACGCCGGTGGCGGGCGTGGACTGCTGGGACCAGATGGCCAGCACGCCGTCGACACTGGCGAACCAGCCACCTACGGCGCACACCCAGGCCAGCCACCATCGCTGGGTCGCCAGGGTCAGCGCCGAGGCGACGATGCCGATCAGGGTGGACGTCACGGCGAACAGCCGCGGGATCGCACCGCCGTCGCCGGCCAGCACCTGCCAGCCCGCGTAGTCGCCCACCCACGGCAGGAGCAGGGCGACGATCAGGGCGAAGCTCGCCACGGCGATCACGAACCCGCGCCGGCCGAGGTCCACGGTCCGTGCCGCCCTGCTGACCACCGCGTCGACGTCGGCGGCCAGTTCGTCCACGTGCCTGCCGTCATCGGCGCTGTCGGCGTTCCCGTTCACAGGCCGCACCCGCCCGAGACGGCGGCCTGCTGCTGCGGGGGCGTGCCGAACGCGGGCAACCCGAGGGTCACGCCGTTGGTCTTCGGCCGCAGCCCTGCCTCGGCGTTGTCGCCGGCGCGGGTGCGCCGGTGCGAAAGCAGGTCGCCGTCGGCGACCAGATGGTGCGGGGCGCCGTAGGTGACGACCGCCGCCACGATGTCGCCCGGTCGCACGGACCGGTCCACCGCGGGGCCCGACGGCGTGAAGTGCACGAGCCTGCCGTCCCTCGCCCGCCCGCTCATCCGGTGGGTCTCCGCGTCCTTGCGGCCCTCTCCGCTGGCGACCAGCAGCTCCACCGTGCGCCCCACGAGCTTCTTGTTCTCCTGCCACGCGATGTCGTTCTGCAGCTCGACCAGACGGTCGTAGCGCTCCTGCACGACCTCCTTCGGCACCTGGCCGTCCATCTCGGCGGCGGGCGTGCCGGGACGCTTGGAGTACTGGAAGGTGAACGCGCTGGAGAAGCGGGCCTGCCGGACGACGTCGAGGGTCGCCTGGAAGTCCTCCTCCGTCTCGCCGGGGAAGCCGACGATGATGTCCGTCGTGATGGCCGCGTCCGGCATCACCGCCCGCACCTTGTCGAGGATGCCCAGGAAGCGGGTCGAGCGGTAGGAGCGCCGCATCTCCTTCAGGATCCGGTCGGATCCGGACTGCAGGGGCATGTGCAGCTGGTGGCACACGTTGGGGGTCTCGGCCATGGCGTCGATGACGTCGTCGGTGAACGCGGCGGGATGAGGCGAGGTGAACCGCACCCGCTCCAGCCCCTCGATCGAGCCACAGGAGCGCAGCAGCTGGGAGAAGGCGTCGCGCTCGCCGAACTCCACGCCGTAGGAGTTCACGTTCTGCCCGAGCAGGGTCACCTCCAGCACGCCCTCGTCGACCAGGGCCTGCACCTCGGCCAGGATCTCGCCGGGCCTGCGATCGCGCTCCTTGCCGCGCAGCGACGGCACGATGCAGAACGTGCAGGTGTTGTTGCAGCCGACCGAGATGGACACCCAGCCCGAGTACGCGGAGTCCCTGCGGGCGGGCAGCGTGGAGGGGAAGGTCTCCAGCGACTCGAGAATCTCGACCTCGGCCTCCGCGTTGTGCCTGGCGCGCTCGAGCAGGGTCGGCAGCGAGCCGATGTTGTGGGTGCCGAACACGACGTCCACCCAGGGCGCCCGGTTAACGATCTCGCCACGATCCTTCTGCGCGAGGCAGCCACCTACGGCAATCTGCATGCCGGGATTAGCCCGTTTGGTGGGTCGCAGTTGACCCAGATTGCCGTACAGCTTGTTGTCCGCGTTCTCTCGGACCGCGCAGGTGTTGAACACGACGACGTCCGGCGTGGCCTCCGGGGCCGCGGCGACGTATCCCGCGTCCTCCAGCTGCCCCGCGAGCCGCTCCGAATCGTGGACGTTCATCTGGCAGCCAAAGGTGCGGATCTGATAGCTCCGGGTCACCCAAACTCCTGGTCGCGTGCGGTTGCAGTGCTGAGACCACCAGGGTAGGCCGAGGGGCAGGGACCCCCGCGACGCGGGCTAGCGGCACCTACTCGGGCGGTATGCGCGGAGGGTCACTAGAGTCTCCGCCACGGTACGCGCGATCACCTGATTGGGGCTGGTCACGCGACCTACATTGCGTTTTGACCCAAACAGTGTCTCTGCCGGGCCGCTTCGGTGTTAGATCCCGTTGTTGCCCGTAGAGCCAGTACCGAGCAGACCGCCAGCGATGGAGGCCCGATGACCGCTGCGACGCCCTCGCCGCCGATGATCAAGGCGGAGGCCGTGAACAAGTACTTCGGCGATCTGCATGTGCTGAAGGACATCAACCTCGAAGTCCCTTCGGGACAGGTCGTCGTTGTCCTCGGACCTTCGGGGTCCGGGAAGTCGACGCTGTGCAGGGCGATCAACCGGCTGGAGCCGATCAACTCCGGCGCGATCGCCATCGACGGCACGCCCCTGCCCGCCGAGGGCAAGGCGCTCGCCGCGCTCCGCGCCGATGTCGGCATGGTGTTCCAGCAGTTCAACCTCTTCGCGCACAAGACGATCGTGGAGAACGTCACGCTGGCCCCGCAGAAGGTCCGCAAGGTTTCCTCCGCGGAAGCCCGCAAAACTGCCATGGAACTGCTCGACCGCGTCGGCATCACCGACCAGGCCGACAAGTACCCGGCCCAGCTGTCGGGTGGACAGCAGCAGCGCGTCGCCATCGCCCGTGCGCTGGCGATGCGGCCCAAGGTGATGCTGTTCGACGAGCCGACCTCCGCGCTGGACCCGGAAATGGTCCAGGAGGTCCTGGACACGATGACCGGGCTCGCCAAGGACGGTATGACCATGCTGGTGGTCACCCATGAGATGGGATTCGCCCGCAAGGCCGCGCACCGCGTGGTGTTCATGTCCGATGGTGAGATCGTCGAGGACTCCACTCCGAACGACTTCTTCACCAATCCGAGGTCGGACCGGGCGAAGGACTTCCTCGGCAAGATTCTGACGCACTGATTTCCACCCGGCGGATCATCGGGGCAACCCGAACCCCGGTGGTCGTCACAAATGGAAGGAACTGAAAGAGATGCGGTTGAGCCGAGTACTGCGCGTCGGCGCTGTCGTCGCGGCGGCAAGTCTCGCCCTCGCGGCCTGCGGTGGCGGCGAAGAGGGTGGCGACAAGACCGTCCTGCAGAAGGCCCAGGACGACAAGAAGCTGACGATCGGCATCAAGTACGACCAGCCCGGTCTCGGCCTGAAGACCCCGGACGGCCAGTTCGTCGGGTTCGACGTG
Source organism: Amycolatopsis marina (assembly GCF_900111885.1). Classification (GTDB taxonomy): domain Bacteria; phylum Actinomycetota; class Actinomycetes; order Mycobacteriales; family Pseudonocardiaceae; genus Amycolatopsis; species Amycolatopsis marina. Next base: position 207,897 of record NZ_FOKG01000009.1, on the reverse strand, counting down.
GACGTCGCGAAGTACGTCGCCAAGGAGCTCGGCGTCGAGGAGAGCGGCATCGAGTGGAAGCAGGCTCCGTCCGCGCAGCGGGAGAACCTGATCGAAAAGGGTGAGGTGGACCTGATCTTCGCCACCTACTCGATCACCGACTCCCGCAAGGAGAAGGTCCTCTTCGCCGGCCCGTACTTCGTCGCGCACCAGGACCTGCTGGTCCGCGCCGACGAGGCGGACATCACCGGTCCGGAAACCTTGGAAGGCAAGAAGCTCTGCTCGGTGAAGGGCTCCACCTCCGCGCAGAACGTGGCGGACGAGTACCCCGGAGTGGCGCTGCAGAACTTCGGCGGCTACTCCGAGTGCCTGACCGGGCTGGAGAACGGCGCGGTCGACGCCGTCACCACCGATGACGTGATCCTCGCCGGTTACGCCGCGGGTGAGGCAGGCAAGTTCAAGCTCGTGGGCAACGGCTTCTCCGACGAGAACTACGGCGTCGGCCTGAAGAAGGGCGACACCGAGAGCCGGGACGCGATCAACGCGGCCATCCTGAAGATGCAGGAGGAGGGTGCCTGGAAGGCGGCCGCCGAGACGCACTTCGCCCCGGCGGGCTACGAGGTTCCGGAGCCCCCGGCCATCACCGAGAAGTGACCGACTGAGTTCTACCGAAGCGGGTCGGGCGTCACGCGAGTGCTCGCCCGGCCCGCTCGCGTAGCAAGCCGGTTTTAGACCTAGGAGCTCACAAGTGTTCGACCTCCTGAGCGAGTACGACGTGCTCGGCGCGTTCTGGGTGACCGTTCAGCTCACCGTGCTCTCCGCGATCGGTGCGCTGATATGGGGCACGATCCTCGCCGGTATGCGCGTCAGCCCGGTGCCGATGATGCGGGCGTTCGGGACCGCCTACGTCAACGTCGTGCGGAACACCCCGCTCACACTGATCATCCTGGCCGCGTCGCTCGGTCTCAACCAGACGCTCGGCGTGACCTTGGGAGCGGACGGGGACGGCTTCGAGCAACTGAACTTCCGGCTGGCCGTTCTCGGGTTCGTCGCGTACACCGCGACCTTCGTCTGCGAGTCGATCCGGTCCGGGATCAACACGGTGCCGGTCGGTCAGGCGGAGGCCGCGCGGGCACTCGGCCTCGGCTTCACCCAGGTACTGCGCATCATCGTGCTGCCGCAGTCCTTCCGCTCGGTGATCGCACCGCTGGCCAGTGTGCTGATCGCGCTGACGAAGAACACCACCGTCGCCAGTGCCATCGGTGTCGCCGAAGCCTCCTTCCTGATGAGCGAGATGATCGAGAACGAGAGTGACGCGATCTTCCTCGTCTTCGGGATGTTCGCCCTCGGCTTCGTGATCCTGACCTTGCCCACCGGCCTCATTCTCGGCTGGGTGTCCAACAAAATGGCGGTGAAGCGATGAGCGCGCCCTCGGTTCTCTACGACATCCCGGGCCCGAAGGCGAAGCGCCGGAATGTCGGCTACACCGTGCTCTTCGCCGTTGCCTTCGCCGGGGTCGCCTGGTGGGTCCTCGCCACCATGGCCGAGAAGGGCCAGCTCGACTGGGCGCGCTGGAAGCCGTTCTTCACCGACTCGCGGGTGTGGACCGAGTTCCTCCTCCCAGGGCTGCAGAACACGCTCACCGCCGCGGCGCTCGCGATCGTGATCGCGCTACCGCTCGGAGCCCTGTTCGGTATCGCGCGGCTGTCCGATCACAAATGGATCAGCGTCCCGGCAGGCGCGGTCGTGGAGTTCTTCCGCGCGATTCCGGTGCTGATCCTGATGATCTTCGCGAACGAGTTCTACTTCGCCTTCACCGATGTCCCTTCGGAACAACGCCCGTTGTACGCCGTGGTCACCGGACTCGTGCTCTACAACGGCTCGGTGCTCGCCGAGGTGGTCCGCGCGGGAATCCTCTCGCTGCCGAAGGGGCAGGCAGAGGCGGCGTCCGCACTCGGTATGCGCAAGACGCAGATCATGGTGTTCGTCCTGCTGCCGCAGGCGGTGACCGCGATGATGCCCGCCATCGTCAGTCAGCTCGTGGTGATCCTGAAGGACACCGCGCTGGGTGGTGCCCTGCTCGGCTTCTCCGATCTGCTCTACCAGCAGCGGCTGATCTCGGCGAACTTCCAGAACACGATCGCCACCTTCGTCGTCATCGGCCTGATCTACATCGGGGTGAACTTCCTGCTCACTTCACTGGCGGGCCGACTGGAAAGGCGGATGCGTCGGCGCAAGCGCGGCGGCGGCGCCGCGCTGACCGCCGAGATGGTCGAGGAGCAGGCCCCCGGCATCCACGCGGACCCACGGTCCGGCACGCAGGGTGGCGGCGTCTGACGACCACTGAGAGACCAATGCGGGCCCCGGCCGATTCGGCCGGGGCCCGCATTGCGTCGCTGCTTTCTCAGGCCAGCCCCGCTATCCCCGTTTGAACAGCTTGTTGCCCAGCCAGACGATCGGGTCGTAGCGCTTGTCCGCCACGCGCTCCTTCATCGGGATGAGGGCGTTGTCGGTGATGTGGATGTTCTCCGGGCACACGTCGGAGCAGCACTTGGTGATGTTGCAGTAGCCGAGCCCGTGCTCGGTCTGGGCCGCGTCGCGGCGGTCCGCGACGTCCAGCGGGTGCATCTCCAGCTCCGCGATCCGCATCAGGTACCTCGGCCCCGCGAAGGCCTCCTTGTTCTCCTCGTGGTCGCGGATCACGTGGCACGTGTCCTGACAGAGGAAGCACTCGATGCACTTGCGGAACTCCTGCGAGCGCTCGACGTCCACCTGCTTCATCCGGTACTCGCCGGGGGCGAGATCCTTCGGTGGCGTGAAGGACGGGATCTCGCGGGCCTTCTGGTAGTTGAACGACACGTCGCAGACCAGGTCGCGGATCACCGGGAACGTCCGCATGGGCGTCACCGTGATGACCTCGTCCTCGGTGAACGTGGACATCCTGGTCATGCACAGCAGTTTCGGCCTGCCGTTGACCTCCGCCGAGCAGGAACCGCACTTGCCCGCCTTGCAGTTCCAGCGCACCGCGAGGTCGGAACACTGGGTGGCCTGCAGGCGGTGGAGGATGTCCAGGACCACCTCCCCCTCGTTCACCTCGACCGTGTAGTCCTGTAGTTCACCGGACTCCGCGTCGCCGCGCCAGACGCGAAAGTTCGCCTTGTAGGTCATCTCAGGCCTCCTTCCGCGCGGGGTGCCCGCTGAGTTCGTCGCCGGTGTAGTACTTCTCCAGCTCCTCCAGTTCGAAGAGCTCGACCAGGTCCTGACGCATCGGCAACTGCTCCTGCACGGCGACCGTGATCGCCGGGACGGCGGCGTCACTGTCGGTGTCACTGACCGAACACACCAGCAGCTTGTTGCGCCACTCGGCGTCCAGCTGCGGGTAGTCGTCGCGGGTGTGCCCGCCGCGGCTCTCCGTTCGTTTCAACGCCGCCTTGGCCACGCACTCGCTGACCATCACCATGTTGCGCAGGTCCACCGCAAGGTGCCAGCCGGGGTTGAACTGCCGGTGCCCCTCGACGGTGACGTTGCGGATCCGCTTCTTGATCTCGCCGATCTTGCCGAGTGCCTGCTCGATCTCCTCGGCCTTGCGGATGATGCCGACCAGGTCGTTCATCGCCTGCTGCAGCTCAACCTGGAGGGTGTAGGGGTTCTCCTCAACCCCCTCCTCCGGCGGATCGAACGGGGAGAGTGCCAGCTTGGCGGCCGAGTCCACCGCGGCGTCCGCCACCGCGGGCCGTTCCACCAAAGACTCCACATAGGACGAAGCGCCGAGGCCTGCCCTGCGGCCGAAAACAAGCAGGTCGGACAAAGAGTTTCCGCCGAGCCGGTTGGAGCCGTGCATCCCGCCCGAGCACTCACCAGCGGCGAACAGACCTGGCACACTCGACGAAGCGGTGTCCGGGTCGACCTCGATACCGCCCATCACATAGTGGCAGGTGGGGCCGACCTCCATCGCCTCCTTGGTGATGTCCACATCGGCCAGTTCTTTGAACTGGTGATACATCGACGGCAGCTTGCGCTTGATCTCCTCGGCGGGCAGGCGGCTGGCGATGTCGAGGAACACGCCACCGTGAGGCGATCCCCTGCCCGCCTTGACCTCGGAGTTGATCGCCCTCGCCACCTCGTCACGTGGCAGCAGGTCCGGGGTGCGCCGGTTGTTGTCCGCGTCGGTGTACCAGCGGTCGGCCTCCTCCTCGCTGTCGGCGTACTGTCCTTTGAAGACATCCGGGACGTAGTCGAACATGAACCGGGATTCCTCGGAGTTCTTCAGCACTCCCCCGTCACCGCGCACGCCCTCGGTGACCAGGATTCCCTTGACACTCGGCGGCCACACCATGCCGGTGGGATGGAACTGGACGAACTCCATGTTGATCAGCTTCGCACCGGCCCGCAGCGCCAGCGCGTGTCCGTCCCCTGTGTACTCCCAGGAGTTCGAGGTCACCTTGAACGACTTGCCGATGCCGCCCGTGGCGAGCACGACGGCGGGCGCCTCGAAGAGGATGAACCTGCCCGTCTCCCGCCAGTACCCGAACGCACCGGCGATCCGGCCTTCCTCGGTGATCAGCTCGGTGATCGTGCACTCGGCGAAGACCTTGATCTTCGCCTCGTAGTCACCGTGCTCGGCGAAGTCCTCCTGCTGCAACGACACGATCTTCTGCTGCATCGTGCGGATCAGCTCGAGGCCCGTGCGGTCGCCGACGTGCGCGAGCCGGGGGTAGGTGTGCCCGCCGAAGTTGCGCTGGCTGATCCGGCCGTCCTCCGTGCGGTCGAACAGCGCGCCGTAGGTCTCCAGTTCCCAGACCCGGTCCGGCGCCTCCTTCGCGTGCAACTCGGCCATCCGCCAGTTGTTCAGGAACTTGCCACCGCGCATGGTGTCGCGGAAGTGCACCTGCCAGTTGTCGCCGGAGTTGACATTGCCCATCGAGGCGGCGCAACCGCCCTCGGCCATCACCGTATGGGCCTTGCCGAACAGGGATTTGCAGACGACGGCGACGCTGAGGCCACGCTGACGTGCCTCGATCACCGCTCGCAGGCCCGCGCCGCCGGCACCGATCACCACGACGTCGTAGCCGTGCCGTTCGACCTCGGTCATGTATTGCCACCTCGAAGACTTCGTTGATTGAGTTTGTCGAACACAGAGAGAATCACCGGATTCGCCGATCCGGGATCAGTTGATGAAGCGCAGGTCCGTGATCGTGCCGCTGGCCACGAGCCACACGTAGAGGTCCGTCAGCACCAGCGTGCCGAGCGTGATCCAGGCGAACATCATGTGCCGGTCGTTGATCTTCGTGATCTGCGTCCACATCCAGTACCGCACCGGATGTTTCGAGAAGTGCTTGAGCCTGCCGCCGACGGCGTGCCTGCACGAGTGGCAGGACAGGGTGTAGCACCAGAGCAGGACCACGTTGGCGAGCAGAACGAGGTTGCCGAGGCCGACACCGAACCCGGCCTCACCGCCGAAGGCCAGGATCGCGTCGTAGGTGTTGATCAGGGTGATCACCAGCGCCACGTAGAAGAAGTAGCGGTGCGCGTTCTGGATGATCAGCGGCAGCCTGGTCTCGCCGGTGTAGCGGGCATGCGGTTCCGCCACCGCGCAGGCGGGCGGGGACAGCCACACCGAGCGATAGTAGGCCTTCCGGTAGTAGTAGCAGGTCAGCCGGAAACCGAGCAGGAACGGCAAAACGAGGAAGCCGAGCGGGATGAACCCGGGCAGTTCCCCGAAGGGCGTCCCGAAGTGACTCGAGCCGGGAACACAGGAGTCGCTCAGGCAGGGTGAGTAGAAGGGCGTCAGATAGTGGTGCTCGGCGACCCAGTAGGACTCGCGCATGAACGATCGGATCGTGGCGTAGATGACGAAGGTCGCCAGCCCGAGCGTCGTGAGCAGCGGAGGCAGCCACCATCGGTCGGTGCGCAGGGTCCGAGCGCCGATGCGGGCCCTGTTCGGGCCGCCGACACCGGCCGCTGTCCGGCTGGCCACGCTGCTAGCCGGGCGGCTCACCGCTGGTGACGCTGGTAGCCGCCGACACCTTCGTCATCGGCGCCCTGCCAGAGCGCGGGGTCATAAGGGGTGTCCGGCACGACCACCACGTTCGCGCGGTCCTGTGGGGTGTGCTGCGCAGGCACCGGCGGGGTCTGGTCCAGTTCGCCCGCGTCGATGTCCAGGCGCTCCACGTCGTTGACGAGCCGCCGGACACCCGGCGCCTCCCCGTAACGCGCCCGCAGTGCGCCGACGCACTGCCGCAACTGGCCGATCGTGCGACGGAGTTCGGACATTTCACTGGTGGTCATCGGATACCTCCGAGTCAGTTCGTTCGGCTGTGCCGAGTCGGGCGGTGGCGGCCTCGGCACCGCGCTCACCGCCGACTCTGCCTTGCCGTGTGCAGTGTGACAAGTAGCACAGCGGCCGTTTCGGCCGTGATCGGGGTCACCTTAAACGATCTTCTGGATCGATTTTGATACGGCGCCGATCCCGAGGTACTGTGTCCGGAGTCACGACCGCGCGACGTCAGTGCCGCCGTACGCCGGGCCACCACCTCCTGACCCGACCCGGAGAGGCGAATGAGCGCTACCCGCACTGACCCCGAGATCCATCCCACCGTCGCCGAAGTGACCGCGCGGATCGTCGCCCGCAGCACGCACAGCCGCCGCGAGTACCTCGAGCGCGTCCGCTCCGCGGCCGCGGAAGGGCCCGCCCGCGCCGGAATGGCCTGCAGCAACCTGGCTCACGGGTTCGCGGCCTGTGAAGGCTCCGACCGTCTCGCCATCCGCGGGTTGCGCAAGCCGGGCGTCGCCATCGTCTCCGCCTACAACGATTTGCTCTCTGCGCACCAGCCGCTGAAGGAGTTCCCCGACTGGATCAAGGACGCCGCCCGCGAGGCCGGCGGGGTCGCACAGTTCGCCGGCGGCGTTCCGGCCATGTGCGACGGCATCACGCAGGGCAGGGCGGGCATGGAGCTGTCACTGTTCAGCCGCGAGGTGATCGCGATGGCGACCGGCGTGGCGCTCTCGCACGAGATGTTCGACGGGGCGCTGTTGCTGGGCGTGTGCGACAAGATCGTGCCCGGGTTGCTGATCGGCGCGTTGGCTTTCGGACACCTGCCCGCGATCCTTGTGCCTGCCGGGCCGATGAGCTCCGGGTTGCCGAACAAGGAGAAGGCACGGATCCGCCAGCTTTTCGCCGAGGGGAAAGCCACCCGCGAGGATCTGCTGGACGCGGAGTCCGCGTCGTACCACTCGGCGGGCACCTGCACCTTCTACGGGACCGCGAACTCCAATCAGCTCGTGGTCGAGGTGATGGGCCTGCACCTGCCGGGCGCCAGCTTCGTCCACCCTGGCACTCCCATGCGCAAGGCGCTCACCGAGGAGGCCGCGCGGCGCATCGTGGAGCTGTCGAGGGGTGAGCGGTACACCCCGATCGCCGACGTGATCGACGAGCGCGCCGTGGTCAACGGCCTCGTCGCGCTGCTCGCGACCGGTGGCTCCACAAACCACACCCTGCACCTCGTCGCGATCGCCGCGGCGGCCGGGATCCAGCTGACCTGGGACGACTTCTCCGACCTCTCGGCCGTGATCCCACTGCTCGCCAACGTGTACCCGAACGGCAGTGCGGACATCAACCACTTCCACGCCGCGGGCGGTGTCCAGTTCCTGGTCGGCACGCTGCTCGACGCCGGGATGCTGCACCCGGACGTGCGCACGGTCGCGGGAACGGGCCTGCACCACTACCGCACCGAGCCCGTGCTCGACGGCGACAAGCTCACCTGGCGTGAGGTCGAGACCCGCACCCTGGACGAGGACGTGCTGCGGCCCGTGGACAAGCCGTTCGCACAGGACGGGGGTCTGCGCGTGGTGTCCGGCAACCTGGGCAGGGCGGTGATCAAGATTTCCGCGGTGGCACCGGAGAACCGGGTGGTGCGCGCTCCCGCGCGGGTGTTCACCACGCAGCAGCAGTTCACCGACGCATTCCGGGCGGGCGAGCTGGACCGCGATGTGGTCGTGGTGATCCGCAACCAGGGTCCACAGGCCAACGGAATGCCGGAACTGCACGGGCTGACCCCGGCTCTCGGCGTGCTGATGGACCGTGGTCATCACGTCGCACTGCTCACCGACGGCCGCATGTCCGGTGCGTCCGGCAAGGTTCCCTCCGCGATTCAGGTCACCCCCGAAGCCGCGCTGGGCGGCCCGCTGGCCCGCGTCGCCGACGGCGACCTGATTACCCTCGACGCCGAGACCGGGCTGCTGGACATCGCCGTGGATGCCGCCGAACTGGCGGGAAGACCACTCGTCGACGGCCCACCTGATGAGGGTGAATGGACCGGGACGGGCAGGGAACTGTTCGGCGCGCTGCGCCGGGCGGTCGGTCCGGCCGACCAGGGAGCGAGTGTGTTCGGTGGGATGACGTCGGCGCACTTCGGTGCGCGGGCCGACCTGACGGAGGTGCGCGGATGACCACGAGTTCCCAGCTGCTCGAACTCTCGCCGGTGATGCCGGTGGTCGTCGTGGACGAGGTACGTCATGCGGTCCCGATCGCCGAGGCACTGCTCGCCGGTGGCATCGGGGTCATCGAACTGACCCTGCGTACCCCGGTCGCTCTCGAGGCGATCGCGGCGGTGGCCGCCGAGGTGCCCGGCATCGTGGTCGGGGCAGGCACGGTCACCACGCCGGAGCAGGCCGGTCAGGCGGCCGACGCCGGTGCCGGTTTCCTGGTCACCCCCGGCTGCACCGATGCCGTGCTGGACGCCGCCTTCGCCACCGGACTGCCGTTCCTGCCGGGCGCGGCCACCGTCTCCGAGGCGATGCGCCTCGCCGAGCGCGGGCTCGACACGCTGAAGTTCTTCCCGGCCGAGGCGGCAGGCGGCACCGCTTACCTGCGGTCCATCGCCGGGCCGTTGCCGGGACTACGCTTCTGCCCCACGGGCGGAATCACCGCGAGCAGCGCGGGGAACTACCTCGCACTGCCCAACGTGGGCTGCGTCGGCGGCTCCTGGCTCACGCCGAAGGACGCCGTGGCCGAGGGTGACTTCGTCCGGATCGAGGCGCTGGCGAAGGAGGCCGCCGCGCTGAGAGCCTGGTGAACTGGAGCTACGTGGCGATGGTGCGTCAGGGAACGCGCGCGGCGAAGCCCACGAGCGGCGAGGCGGGGCGCATGACTCGTGGTGGTGAGCGTCGTGCGTGAGTCCGAGCCCCGCCGAGTCGATCGTGCCGCGCGTTTGCCAAAAGACACAGCGCTGCCCCGGTGAGCACGAGGAGTACCTGCGGTGGGATGGGACTGGTTCGCCGACCCGGACTACTGGGCGTCCCGACTGGTCTTCCAGCGGCTGCTGGCGGCCATCTACCTCGTCGCGTTCCTGTGCGCGGCGAACCAGTTCCGTGCTCTGCTCGGCACGAACGGCATCACGCCCATCCCCCGTTTTCTCGAGAAGACGTCGTGGCGCCGGTCGCCGAGCATCTTCCACCTGCACTACTCCGACCGGTTCTTCGGCGCGGTGTCGTGGACCGGTGTGGCGATCTCCGCGGCTCTGTTGTTCGGTGCCGCCGACTCGGTGCCGGTGTGGGCCGCGCTGGTGATCTGGGCCGTGCCATGGGCCCTGTACCTGTCGATCCTCAACGTCGGCCAGGTCTGGTACGGCTTCGGCTGGGAATCGCTGCTGGTGGAAGCCGGCTTTCTGGCGATCTTCCTCGGCCCTGCCGATATGGCGCCGCCAGTGCTCGTGCTGTGGCTGTTGCGCTGGCTCCTGTTCCGCGTCGAGTTCGGCGCCGGGATGATCAAGATGCGCGGCGACCGATGCTGGCGGGACCTGACCTGCCTTAACTATCACCACGAGACCCAGCCGATGCCCGGCCCGCTGAGCTGGTACTTCCATTATCTTCCCCGGCCACTGCACAGGGTCGAGGTGCTTGCGAACCACGTCGCTCAGCTGGTGGTCCCGTTCGCGCTGTTCGCGCCGCAGCCGGTGGCGACCGTCGCGGCCGCCGTCGTGATCGTCACCCAGGGCTGGCTCATGCTGAGCGGCAACTTCTCCTGGCTCAACGCGCTCACCATCACCCTCGCCGTCTCCACGATCGACGGCAGGCTGCTGGACGCCGTGCTACCCGGTGAGCGACCGGCGCTCGCCGCGATTCCGTACTGGTACGGAGCTGTGCTGCTCACACTCACCGCCCTGGTCCTGGCGCTGAGCTACCAGCCGGTCCGGAATCTGCTCGGCAAACGGCAGCTGATGAACTACAGCTTCACGAGCCTGCGGCTGGTGAACACCTACGGCGCGTTCGGCACGGTCACCAGGACTCGGCACGAGGTCGTCCTGGAAGGCACCGACGCGACGGAACTCGGCCCGGACACGGTGTGGCAGGAGTACGAGTTCAAGGGCAAGCCCGGCGACCCGATGCGCCGCCCGCGCCAGTTCGCGCCGTATCACCTGCGGCTGGACTGGATGATGTGGTTCGCCGCCCTATCCTCGCGTTACGGGGCATCCTGGTTGCCCGGCCTGGCCGCGAAGCTGCTGGCCGGTGACCGCCGGACGACCCGTCTGTTGCGCGGGAACCCCTTCGCCGGGACCGCACCGACCTTCCTGCGGGCCCGCCTCTTCTCCTACCGGTTCACCACGCCGCGGGAACGGAATGAGACCGGGGCCTGGTGGGTCCGGGAACCGGAGCGGACGGTCATCCCCCCGTGCAGGCTCGGCGCGGACGGCTCCGCACAGCGCGTTTGAATGACAGCGCGCGTGAGTTGGTGCCTGGAAGCCAGAACCCTGGCGACTCGATCACGGACCCGAGTTCGCAGACAGACACTGGTCCGCTCAGTCGGCCTGCGCGTCGTCGAGCATCGTCGCCTCGGCGCCCGCGATGCGCAGCTCGTCCCGGATCACTGTGTAGGCAAGCCCCTGTGGGTAGCCCTTGCGGCCGAGCATGCCGAGGAGCCTGCGGATCGCGGTCTGCTCCTCGACGTTGCTCATACTCCGCAACCGCTTGCGGACCAGTTCCCGCGCTCGCTGTTCCTCGGAGTCCTGATCGACCTCCTCCGCCGCCTGTGCCGCCACCTCGCCGTCGACGCCCTTGCGCCGCAGTTCCGCGACAAGTGCGCGCCGCGCCAGGCCCTGATTGGCATGACGCGAGCGCACCCAGGTCTCGGCGAACGCGGCGTCGTCGACCAGCCCGGCGTGGTCCAGCTTGCCGAGCATGGTCTCCCGGGTCTCCTCGTCGAAACCCTTGCGGCGCAAGGCCTGGCGCAACTCGTCCTTGCTGCGCGGCCGGATCGCCAGCAGATCGAAGCAGACCTCCTTGGCCGCTTTCCTTGCCTCGTCGGGCGACAGCTCCTCCGGATTCAGCTTGGGCACGATTTCACCTCGGACACAGTCCTCTCCTCAGTGCCTGAGCCCGCACGCGCTTCCGGAACTGCCAAGTCGGGTTAGAACTCGACCGGGGCGGGGGCGACGGCTTCTGTCTCGTCGGCGTCGAGCTTCGCGCCGATCCCGAGCTTGTCCTTGATCCGCTTCTCGATCTCGTTGGCGATGTCCGGGTTGTCGCGCAGGAACTTCCGCGCGTTTTCCTTGCCCTGGCCGAGCTGGTCGCCCTCGTAGGTGTACCAGGCACCGGACTTGCGCACGATGCCCTGATCGACACCCATGTCGATCAGCGAACCCTCGCGGGAGATGCCGTGCCCGTAGAGGATGTCGAACTCGGCCTGCTTGAACGGCGGCGCGACCTTGTTCTTCACGACCTTGACACGGGTGCGGTTACCGACCGGCTCGCCACCGTCCTTGAGCGTCTCGATGCGGCGGACGTCCAGCCGGACCGAGGCGTAGAACTTCAGCGCCTTTCCACCGGTGGTGGTCTCCGGCGAGCCGAACATGACGCCGACCTTCTCGCGCAGCTGGTTGATGAAGACCGCGGTGGTACCGGAATTGTGCAATGCGCCGGTGAGCTTGCGCAGCGCCTGGCTCATCAGCCGCGCCTGCAGACCCACGTGCGAGTCCCCCATCTCGCCCTCGATCTCCGCGCGGGGCACCAGCGCCGCGACGGAGTCGATGACCAGGATGTCGAGCGCGCCGGAGCGGATCAGCATGTCCGCGATCTCCAGCGCCTGCTCACCGGTGTCCGGCTGGGAGACCAGCAGTGCGTCGGTGTCCACCCCGAGCGCCTTGGCGTACTCGGGGTCCAGTGCGTGCTCCGCGTCCACGAACGCGGCGATACCGCCCGCCCGCTGCGCGTTGGCGACCGCGTGCAGGGCGACGGTGGTCTTACCGGAGGACTCCGGACCGTAGATCTCCACCACCCGGCCGCGGGGCAGCCCGCCGATACCGAGCGCGACGTCGAGCGCGATGGCGCCGGTCGGGATCACCGCGATGGGGGCGCGCCCCTCGTCCCCGAGGCGCATCACCGACCCCTTGCCGTACTGCTTGTCGATCTGGGCAAGGGCCAGGTCGAGTGCCTTGTCCCTGTCCGGTGCTGCTGGAGCCATGAGAATCCACCTCGTTGGTCGGAAGCCTGTGGGGCTGCTGTGCTGTTTTCGAGCCGGGTCCGACGCTACGGGCGGGGACCGACAGTTCCAGGACTCGATGGCAATCTGTGGATCGCTCGCCCCGGCGCGAACAACACCATAGCCGAACACGTGTTCGAGGTCGCGAGCGACACGCCCGCCGCCGGAAAAGTTCAGCGTCGTTCAGCGTCATTCAGCGTCGTTCGGCGGGAATTCCGAAGTCCGCGCAGACCACCTGCCAGATCTGCTTCGCCGGGACACCCGCGTCGAGCGCCTGTTCGACGGTGCGCCCGTCGAGCCCGCTGAACACGTGGTCACGGACCAGCGTCTCGGCACGTACCGAGCCGAACTCCTCCGCCATCATTCGCCGGAACACCGTGGTACGCATCGCAGTCAGCGTAGCCGGGGCTCCCGGCCGTATCGTGAAGGGATGTTGCTCACGCAGATGGAGATGCCCTCGTGGGGCCCGACCGCGCTGACCCTCGCCTCGATCGCGGTCGTGACCTCGGCGCTCGTGGTCCTGCTCCGGTTCTACCGGAACAACAACCGGCGCTGATTTGCTGGTGAACCGCATCCGCGATCGCGTCGCCAGGGCGCTCTTGTGTTGTTCGTCGACGTTCGGGCGATCTGGCGCCCTGCCGCCGAGATAGCGGGCCTTCGGCTGGGCGGTCCGCCAGTGAGACTTCCCCAGTGCGGCACCGTTTCGGCAACCCGCTGAATTTGCTGGTGAACCGCGTCCCCACTCACTCGCCGGGCTGGATGTGCTGCTCGAAGTAGTCGGCCAGCGCCGCGGGCGCGGTCGCCGACTCCTGGCCCGTGCTGTTGACCTGGTAGATGAAACCGGCCAGAGGGCGGTCCTGCACCCGGAAGACCAGGACAGAAGAGTCCCGGCCGCCCGCAGCGGAATAGGAGCCGTCCAGCGCGTTGCCGCGCCAGTCGGCCCGCACGACGTCCGCCCCGCCGGTGCGGTTGAGCAGACCGTTCGTGTATCGCTCCAGGTCCTCGGCCGAACCGCCGTGCAAATAGGTCACCTGGGCGCCGGCCAGACCCGGTGTCGAGCAGGTGACCGAGACACCGAGGCTCTCCTGGTCCGCCGCGGCGGCGGGGCCGGTACCCATGCCCGGTGTGCAGCCGTTGTCGTCGGCGACCGAGCCCGCCAGCTGCCGCAGGCACCCGGTGAAGCCGGACTCGTCCACCTCGCCCGGCTGCTGGCACTCCTGGGCGGTATGGGTCTGCACCGAGGGCGACCGGGTGAGCAGGTAGGTCGCACCGGCCGCGACCAGCACCACCAGCACCGCGGCGACGCCGATGAGCGTCTTTCCCTTCGAGCGGCCGGATCCGGACTGCTGCGCGGCGGGATACGTGGGGAAGGCCGCGCCCTGGGCCTGCTGCTGGGTCGGCGCCGGTTGCGGGCCGCTGTGCGGGAACGCCTGGCCCGCTCCCTGCGACCCTTGCGACCCTTGCGACCCATAGTGGCCCTGTGCGCCGTAAGGGCCCTGCGGCTGTGCCGGAGGGGTGACCTGCGGGCCGGGCGGGCCCTGCTGGTACCGGGCGGGGGCGCCGGAGGCCGCCACCTGGCCCTCCACGTTCTGCGTTCGCATGCTCAGACCGTCCGCGGAGACGTGGTGTGCGCCGAACGCCACCGCGGTCTCCGGCTGGTCGAGGCTCGTCGGCACCACGCCCAGCTTCTCGGCGATCATCGTGGCCACCAGCGGGAGCCTGCTCGATCCACCGACGAGGTAGATGCCACCGAGGTTGCCGGGCGACACCCCTGCGGAGCGCAGTGTCCTGGACACCAGCTCGACACTGCGCAGCATCGCCGGGCGCACCAGGGCCTCCAACTCGCCCCTGGTGACCAGGACGTCGGCGAACGGCTCCGGCATCGGCACCTCGGTCTGCGGATGCCGGGACAACGCCTCCTTCGCGGCCCTGACGTCCTCCTGCAACGCACGCCGGGTACGGCGGTCCGCCGTGGACTCCGGCCGGAGCAGGCGCTGCCAGCGCTGTGGGTCGCGGTGCGAGACCTCCCTGCCGACGTGCACCAGCAGCGCCTGGTCGACGTCGAGCCCGCCGAGGTCGGGCAGCCCGTCCTCGGCCAGCACCGCGAACCCCGACCGCTCCGGGCCGAGAGCGCCGACGACAGCGACGTCGAACGTGCCCGCCCCGAGGTCGTAGACCGCGAGCGCCTGGCCCTGCGCGAGGCCCTTGCCGGGGAAGGACGCGAAATGCGCTGCCGCGGCCACCGGTTCGGGGACCAGTGAAAGACCGCCGTTCGCGCCGGCGAGCCGCGCCGCGGACAGCAGCACGTTGCGCCGCACCGGCCCCCACTGGGCGGGATGAGTCAGGCGCACCTCGTCGGGATGATCGCCGCCGAGCTGGCGGGAGGTCTCCTCGAAGACCCTGCGCAGCACCGCGGCCAGCGCCTCGGTGACGGGGACGACGTCGTCGCCGAGCAGCAGGGTCTGCTCGTCGACCCTGCGCTTGGGATTGGGCTCGAACCTGGTCGGGTCCAGCCGCGCCCTGCGCTCGGCGTCCCTGCCGACCATCAGCGTGCCGTCCTCCTCCGCGAACACCGCGGAGGGCATGGTCGCCGAGCCGTCCACCTCGACCACCCTGGATGGACGGCCGTGCGCGGACAGCACGGCGACGGTGTTGGACGTCCCGAGATCCACCGAAAGGATCCGCACAGCTCTCCCCTGTCACCTGGCTGGTAGTCGCCGGTGATGCTGCCATGCCCGGTAACGCCGTGCGGACGGACCACACAGATCGGGTCCCCCGAGCTGAGAATGTCGGACCCCGGGCCGATGATGGACGACGTGGGCGACGTACTGGACCTCTTCTCCCCCGCGACCAGGGACTGGTTCGCCGGGGCCTTCGCCGCGCCCACCACCGCCCAGGACGGCGCGTGGCGCGCGGCGCACGCCGGGCAGCACGCGCTCGTGGTCGCCCCCACCGGGTCGGGCAAGACCCTCGCCGCGTTCCTGTGGGCACTGGACCGGCTCGCCGTGGAAGGCCCGCCCGAACAGGCGGCACACCGCTGCCGGGTGCTCTACGTCTCCCCGCTCAAGGCGCTCGCGGTGGACGTCCAGCGCAACCTGCGCGCTCCCCTCACCGGCATCTCGCAGGCGTCCCGGCGGCTCGGCCTCGACCCGCCGGACATCACCGTCGGGATGCGCACCGGGGACACACCCGCAACGGAGCGGCGATCTTTCGCCCGCACCCCGCCCGACGTGCTGGTGACCACACCGGAGTCGCTGTTCCTGCTGCTCACCTCCGCCGCGCGGGAGTCGCTGCGCGGCGTCGAGACGGTGATCGTCGACGAGGTGCACGCCGTCGCGGGCACCAAGCGCGGCGCGCACCTCGCCCTGTCCCTGGAGCGGCTGGACGAGCTGCTGGCGAAGCCCGCGCAGCGCGTCGGGCTCTCGGCGACGGTACGGCCGGTGGACGAGGTCAGCTCGTTCCTCGCGGGCGGCAGGCCGGTGACGGTGGTGCAGCCCGAGATCGCGAAAACCATCGAGGTCCGGGTCGAGGTGCCGGTCGAGGACATGTCCGCACTCGACGCGCCGTCGAGCGAGGGCGACCAGGAGCTGGCGGAGATCGCGGGAGCCGAGGTGCGGCGGCCCTCCATCTGGCCAGCCGTGGAGCAACGGGTGCTCGACCTCGTTCTCGACCACCGCTCCACCATCGTTTTCGCCAACTCACGCAGACTCACCGAGCGGCTCACCGCCCGGTTGAACGAACTCGCCGCCGAGGCGGCCGAGACGGCAGCCCCGGCCGATGCGGCGGACCGGCGGTTCCCCGCCGAAGCGGTCGGCCAGTCGGGGGTCACCACGGGAGCCGAGGCCACCGTCGCCAAGGCGCACCACGGATCCATGTCCCGCGAGCAGCGCACACTCGTCGAGGAGGAGTTGAAGTCCGGCAGGCTGGCGTGTGTCGTCGCCACGTCGTCCCTGGAGCTCGGCATCGACATGGGCGCGGTCGACCTCGTGGTGCAGATCGAGGCGCCCCCCACCGTCGCCTCCGGCCTGCAGCGCGTCGGCAGGGCGGGCCACCAGGTCGGCGCCGTGTCCTCAGGGGTGATGTTCCCCAAGTTCCGCGGTGACCTGGTCTCCTGCGCGGTGGTGGCGGAGCGGATGGCCGCGGGGCGGATCGAGGCGCTGCGCTACCCTCGCAACCCGCTCGACGTGCTGGCCCAGCAGGTGGTGGCGATGGTCGCGCTGGAGCCGAGAACGGTGCCGGAACTCGCGGCCGTGATCCGCAGGGCGGCACCGTTCGCGGCCCTGCCGGACGACGCGTTGCACGCCGTGCTCGACATGCTGGCCGGGCGATACCCCAGCGAGGAGTTCGGGGAACTGCGCCCACGGATCACCTGGGACCGGATCACCGGAGAGCTGAACGGGCGCCCCGGCTCGCAGCGCCTCGCGGTCACCTCCGGCGGCACCATCCCGGACCGGGGGCTGTTCACCGTGATGACCCCGGGCAGCGAGGGCAGGCCGGGGAGCCGGGTCGGTGAGCTCGACGAGGAGATGGTGTACGAGTCCCGGGTCGGGGACACGGTGCTGCTGGGAACCTCGTCCTGGCGGGTCACCGACATCACCCACGACCGCGTGATCGTCGTCCCCGCGCCGGGCGAGCCCGCCCGGATGCCGTTCTGGAAGGGCGACACCATCGGGCGCCCACTCGAACTGGGGCGCGCGCTCGGCGCCTTCGTCCGCGAGGTGTCCGATTCGGACACCGAGACCGCGATGCGCAGAGCCGCGGCGGCGGGCCTCGACGAACGCGCGCAGCGCAACCTCGTCGGCTACCTGGACGAGCAGCGCGCCGCGACGCGGCATGTGCCGCACGACCGCACGATGCTGCTGGAGCGGTTCCGCGACGAGCTGGGCGACTGGCGGGTCGTGCTGCACTCGCCGTTCGGCGCACAGGTCAACGCCCCCTGGGCGCTGGCGATCGCCGCGCGACTGCGGGAGAACCGGGGCGTCGACGCCCAGGTGGCGCACTCCGACGACGGGATCGTCCTGCGCGTGCCGGAGGCACTGGACTCCGACGGCGTCGAGGTGACGATAAGGGCGGACGACGTGCTGCTCGACCCGGATGAGGTCGAACAGATCATCGTCGACGAGGTGGGCGGGTCGGCCCTGTTCGCGGCGCGCTTCCGCGAATGCGCCGCGCGGTCGCTGCTGCTGCCCCGCAGGAACCCGGGCAAACGGAGCCCGTTGTGGCAGCAGCGCCAGCGCTCCGCCCAGTTGCTCGGTGTCGCGTCGAAGTACGAGCGGTTCCCGGTCGTGCTGGAGGCGATGCGGGAGTGCCTGCAGGACGTGTACGACGTCGGCGGGCTGCGCGAGCTGATGTCCGATGTCCGGGCTCGGCGGATCAGGGTGGTGGAGGTGGAGACCCCCGCGGCCTCGCCCTTCGCGCGCAGCCTGCTGTTCGGCTACGTCGGCATGTTCCTGTACGAGACGGACGCGCCGCTCGCGGAGCGCAGGGCCGCGGCCCTGGCGCTGGACTCCACACTGCTGGCCGAGCTGCTCGGCACGGAGGCGATCCGGGAACTGCTGGACGCCGATGTCGTCGCCTCGGTGGAACGCGCGCTGCAGCGGCTGGAACCCGACCGCCACGCGCGCGACGCCGAGGACACCGCCGATTTGCTGCGGTTCCTCGGGGATCTGACCGTGGCGGAAGCCGCGGAGCGTGGGGTGGCCGAGGAATGGCTGCTGGAGCTGGAGGCGACGCGGGCGATCCGGGTGCGGATCGGGGGCGAGGAACGCTTTCTCGCGATCGAGGACGCGGGCCGGGTGCGCGACGCCCTCGGCACCGCACTGCCGGTCGGCGTGCCGGAGGCGTTCACCGAGCCCGTGGACGACCCACTCGGTGACCTGCTGTCCCGCTACGCGAGGACCAGGGCGCCGTTCCCCGCCGCGCAGGCCGCACGGCGGTTCGGTCTCGGCACCGCTGTCGTGACCGGTGTGCTGGACCGGCTGACGTCGGAGGGCAGGCTGGTCCGGGGCGAACTCAGCCCGGTGAGCCACGAGCACATGCCGGAGTCCGGGACCGAGTACTGCGACGCCGGGGTGCTCCGGCGGCTGCGGCGAGCGTCGCTCGCGCAGCTGCGCGCCGAGGTGGAACCGGTGGAGCCCGCGGCGCTGGGCCGGTTCCTCCCCGCCTGGCACGGTATCGGTGCGCGCGTCCGCTCGGCCCCGACCGCCGACGACGTGCTGTCCGTCGTGGACCAGCTGGCCGGCGCCCCGCTGCCGGCGAGCGCGCTGGAATCACTCATCCTGCCCAGCAGGCTGCCGGGATACTCCCCGGCGCTGCTGGACGAGCTGACGACCGCGGGAGAGGTCACGTGGTGCGGCTGTGGCGCGTTGCCGGGTGGCGACGGCTGGGTGGCACTGGCCGGCAGCGACATCGCCGACCTGCTCCTGCCGGAGTTGGAGGAGCAGGCACCCGCCAGTCCGCTGCACGACGCCATCCGGTCCGCGCTGGAGGGCGGTGCACTGTTCTTCCGGCAACTGGCCGACCGCGTGGCACCGCTGCTGGAGTCCACACCGGACGACGGGGACGTGGTCTCCGCGCTGTGGGACCTCGTGTGGGCAGGTGAGGTCAGTGGCGACACACTGGCGCCGTTGCGCACGCTGGTCTCCGGACGCGGCGCCGCGCACAAGCCACGGCGGTCGGCACCGCGGGGGCGCTACGCCCGGATGCGGGCGGGCAGACCCGCGATGCCCTCGCGCACCGGGCCGCCGACCGTCGCGGGACGCTGGGCACTGACGCCGCCGAGGGAGAACGATCCGACCCGGCGCACGCACGCCAGGACGGAGGCCTTCCTCGAACGCCACGGCGTGCTGACCAGGGGCGCACTGGAGACGGAGCGGGTCACCGGCGGCTTCTCCGGCATCTACAAGGTGCTGCGTGGCATGGAGGACTCCGGACAGGTGATCCGCGGGTACGTGATCGAAGGGCTCGGCGCCGCACAGTTCGCGGCGCGGGGCGCGGTGGACCGGCTGCGCGCCGTATCCGACATCGGCAGTGGCAGGCGCACGAGCACCCCGGCCGTGGTGCTGGCGGCGACCGATCCGGCGCAGCCCTACGGTGCCGCGCTCGCCTGGCCCGCGGCGGTCGGCGACACCAAACACCGCCCCGCGCGCAAGGCGGGTGCGCTCGCCGTGCTGGTCGACGGCTCCCCCGTGCTGTACGTGGAACGCGGCGGGCGCTCGCTGCTGTCGTTCACCGAGGACGAGACCGCCCTCAAGGAAGCCGCGCACGCCCTGTCCACGGCCGTACGCGAAGGCTGGCTGGGTCAGCTGTCGGTCCAGCGAGCCGACGGCGAGCAGGCACTGACCTCCGCGCTGGCCGAGGTCCTGCGCGACGCCGGCTTCCGCGCCACCCCCAAAGGCCTCCGCCTCCGCGCCTGATCGCCATCCACGTACACGAGTTGGCTGTCCATGCACACGTGTTCGCCGTTCATGCACGCCTGAAGCCGCCGGGAGCCGGATCACTAAGCTGCCCACAACCCGCGGAAAGGATCTTGACCATGGCCCTGCGCGAACTGCGCTACTTCGGCGACCCGGTGCTGAAAACAGTCGCCGACCCGGTGACCCGGTTCGACAAGTCACTGGAGACGCTGGTCCAGGATCTGCTCGACACGGTCGAGCCACAGGGCAGGGCAGGTCTTGCCGCCCCGCAGATCGGTGTGAGCCTGCGCGCGTTCAGCTACGACGTGCACGGCGAGCACGGCTACGTGCTGAACCCGGAGATCGTGGAACTCTCCGAGGAGACCCACGACATCGATGAGGGCTGCCTTTCCGTCCCGGAGTTGTGGTTCCCGACCCGCCGCGCCACCTACGCCGTCGTGCGCGGCGTCGATCTGCGCAACGAGCCGGTCACGGTCGAAGGCGGCGGGGTCATGGCGCAGTGCCTGCAGCACGAGACCGACCACCTCGACGGCATCCTCTACCTCGACCGGCTCGCCGCCGACAGCAAGCGGCAGGCGATGCGTCAGGCACGGCAGAAAGACTGGTTCTGGAACCGCTGACGAGACGTGCCAATAGCACCTCCTCCGGCTTCTGGCAACGGGCAGAAAGTCTGGTCTCGATGTCGAAACAGAACCGGCTATAGCTCGGTTGGACGCTAGCCAATATCCACATCGTCGATAACACTCCGTAACAGTCTGCCGCACGTTCACCTGAACGGGGACGTGCGGCTGGCCGTTGCCTTCGGTGAGCCCTGTCGGGGCGAAGCGGGTTCGCCGAAGTCGCTCACCAACCCGTCGAGGAAGGACGTGGTATGACCCCACGTGGATGGCACCGGCGCGGCCGGGCCGCCTTAGGGATAGCACTCAGCGCGGCGGTAGCCGGCGCAGTGCTCACCAGCCTGCCGGTCACGGCAGCCGCCGACCCGGCCCCGGCTGACGAACCCGGCATCAGCAAGAAGGACGAGGAGCTCATCGCCAAGGCGAAGCAGGGCGGCAAGCGCACCGTCAGCGTCCTGGTGGCGACCGAACCGGGCCAGGCCGCCCGCGGCGCCGACGAGCTCACCCGTGCGGGCGCCAAGGTGGAGTACCGGGCCGATGAGCTCGGTTACGTCCGCGCCGAGGTGCCGGTCGACGACGTCAAGCGGATGGCCGCACTGTCCAGTGTCGACGCGCTCGACGTGGACGACGAAGTGCCGCTGCCCAACCCGCGCCCCGAGGGCCAGGTCGACCCCACCCCGCAGCCGCAACCCGGCGCGGACACCCCGAAGAACAACGCCTACATGCCGACCGGCGAGATCGGCGCGGCGCAGTTCACCGACAAGCACCCGAAGTGGGACGGCCGCGGCACGACCGTCGGCATCATCGACACCGGTGTCGACCTCGGTCACCCTTCGCTGCACACCACGAGCACCGGTGAGCGCAAGATCACCGACTGGGTGACCTACACCGACGGCCGGTTCACGAACGGCGTCAACAACGACGACGACCCGACGTGGGTCAACATGGCCACCGAGGTCGCCGGTGGCGCCTTCAGCGCGGCCGGGCAGGAGTACAACGCCCCCGCGGGTGACTACCGCTTCGGCATCTTCGACGAGCGCGACCCCCGCCTCGGCGGCGAGGTCGGCAGCGATGTCAACCGGGACGGCAACCCGGCGGGCAGCTCCGGCACGTTCGGCGTGCTCTGGGACCCGGCCACCGGCACGGTATGGGTCGACGCGAACCAGAACCAGGACTTCACCGACGACATGGCGATGACCGACTACAAGGTCAAGCACGACGTCGGCACCTTCGGCACGGACGACGAGTCCACGCCGGTGCGCGAGTCCATGCCGTTCGTGGTGCAGACCGACCCGGCGAACAACGTCGTCAACATCGGCATCGTCTCCGGGGCGCACGGTTCGCACGTCGGCGGCATCGTCGCGGGCAACAGCATGTTCGGCGGCGAGATGAGCGGCGCCGCACCCGGCGCGAAGCTGGTGTCGGTGCGGGTCTGCCTTTTCGTCGCGGGCTGCACGAGCCACGCGCTGCTGGAAGGCATGATCTACGCCGCCCGGGACGCGGGCGTCGATGTGATCAACATGTCGATCGGCGGCCTGCCCGCGCTCAACGACGGCAACAACGCCCGCGCGGAGCTCTACGACCGGCTGATCGACACGTACGACGTCCAGATGTTCATCTCGGCGGGCAACTCCGGTTCCGGGGCGAACACGGTCGGCGACCCCTCGGTGGCCGGCAAGGTGCTGAGCGTCGGGTCCTACGTCAGCAAGGCCAGCTGGCAGCGCAACTACGGCTCCGACGCCGCCGCGCGGGACAACATGCACGGCTTCTCCTCGCGCGGGCCGCGTGAGGACGGCGGCTTCAAGCCGAACATCATCGCGCCGGGATCCGCGGTCTCGACGGTGCCGACCTGGCAGGAAGGCGGACCGGTGCCGGGCACCTATGCCCTGCCGCCGGGTTACGCCATGTTCAACGGCACCTCGATGGCCTCCCCGCAGGCCGCCGGTGCGGCGGCACTGCTCGTGAGCGCGGCCAAGGCGCGTGGCGTCGACCACAAGCCGGTGCAGCTGCGCTCGGCGATGAGCAGCACGGCGCGGTTCATTGACGGCTACCAGGCCTACGAGCAGGGCAACGGCCTGATTGACGTCAACAAGGCCTGGAACCTGCTCAAGTCGGGTGTCGACACGGTCGACATCAGCTCGTCGGTGCCGGTGAACACGGCACTGTCCGGTTTCCTCGCCACGCCGGGCGTCGGTGTCGGGATCCACGACCGGGAGGGCGTCAAGGCGGGCGACAGCTTTGTCCGCGAGTACACCTTCACCCGTAACTCCGGTCCGGAGCACCCGGTCACCTACCGGGCCCGCTGGGTGGGCAACGACGGCACGTTCAGCGCGCCGAAGACCATCCAGCTGCGCAAGGGGTACGCCACCAAGTTCCGGGTCACGGTGAACCCGCGCACCAAGGGAGCGCACTCCGCGATCCTGAACCTGGACAGCCCCACGACGAACGGGCTGGACTACCAGACGCTGAACACCGTGATCGCGGCGGAGGACTTCACCGCGGCCAACGGGTACTCACTGCGGCACGGCGGCAAGATCGGTCGCAACGAGACCACGAGCGTCTTCGTCAGGGTCGGGCCGAACACGCCGGCACTGAAGGTGGACATGACCGCCGGCGGCAACACTCCCGGCGCGGGCCAGGTCCGGTTCCTGCGGTTCCACCCCTACGGCGTCGGCGTGGACAGCAACTCCTCGCTGAGCTGCTACAACCCGGTGGTCGTTCCCAACGGGAGCTGTGTGGGCAATCCGACCACCCGCACCGTCAGCAACCCGACCCCAGGTGTGTGGGAGATCGTGGTGGAGGCCCGCAGGACCTCCGACACCGCGTTCGCCCCGTACACGCTGACCACCTCGGTGCTCGGCGCCTCGGTGTCGCCGAACCCGGACACCATCGAGTCGGCGGCGTTGAACTCGCCCGTGGCACGGGAGTACACGCTGAAGAACCAGTTCGGCCCGATCACCGGCCGAGCGACCGGTACGACTCTGGGCAGCGCCAAGGTCGCCACGCCGAGCATCGCTGACGGCGAGCAGCAGCAGTACCAGGTGGACGTGAAGGCCGGTGCGAGCCAGCTGAAGGCGCGAATCGGCAGCACCTCCGACGTCGGCGCGGACCTCGACCTGGCCGTGTTCAACTGCACCAGCGGCAGTTGCAGTCAGGCCGGGCAGAGCGCCGACGGCGACTCCGAGGAGCAGGTCGTCATCAACAACCCGGCGGCGGGCACCTGGATCGTCCTGGTGCAGGGCTACGCGGTTCCCGCGGGCACCACCACGTTCTCCTACCTCGACGTGTTCAGCGGCGAGGCGTTCGGGACGGTCGCGGTGGACGACGCCGACGCGGTGCGCGCCGGTGGTTCCGAGTGGACGGTGAACGGCACCGTGACGGCGAAGACGACGCCGACAGCGGGACGTGTCCTGCTCGGCAACGTCGAGGTGCGGACCGACGAGAACGTGCTCGTCGGTTCCGGTGACGTGATCGTGGAGAACGTCACCGAGTAACGAGGACGCGCCCGGTATCGAATACGGATACGAGCGAACGGGGCTCCGCCGACACGGCGGGGCCCCGTTCGTCGTCCATCGCACTTTCCCGGGAAAGTGCGGGTTGGCGGGCGGCGCGACCTGGGAACGCCTCGCACTTTCCCGGGAAAGTGCGATACCCCGCGCGCACACCTACCGCTTTTTCGCGGGAAAGTGCGAGTCCGGGTCGTCTCCGGAGTGGAGCAGGACGATCTCGTTGCCCTCCGGATCCGCCGAAGCATGCTCGCCATCGCCGGGAAGCAGGACCGGACGCACACGGTTGCGCCCCTGTCGTGCGTCGGCGGTGTCCCGGACGAACTCCAGCCACGGCCCGCGTCCGCCCGGCGCGCGGAGTCCGGCGTAGTCCGATGCCGTGTGCCCGACGGTCCATCCGGTTGCGGTGGCCCAGTAACGCGCGAGCGCGGGGGGATCCCGACTGTCGATCACGAGCGCGGCGAGCGCGCCGCTGCCGTGGTAGTCCGCACGCGGCTCCAGCACACAGAACTCGGTACCCCACGGATCCGCCAGCACGACCCAGGGCAGTTCCGCGTCCCCCTGACCGATGTCGGCGGACCGGGCCCCCAGCTTGCGCGCCCATGCCACGAGGGCGGTCTGGTGCTCCGGTGACCCACTCGCGAGATCCAGGTGCAGCCGGTTCTTTCGACGCTTCGCCGCGTTCTCCTTCAGGAACACCAGATCCCAGGGGCAGCCGTCCGACACCGGCGGCCGGACCACCCCCATGCCGCTGTCGGCGCCCACCGTGGTCCAGTCGAGCAGTGAGGCCCAGAACGCAGCCGCGTCTGGCGGGTCGGGAACGTCGATCTCCAACTGGGCGAACCGGCCAGGCATGGGCAGACCCTACTGTTCGTTGATGCGGGCCCTAGGCATAGGTGTAGTCCTCGAGCGGGAAGCGGGCCGCCTCGCGGTGCGCGTTGATCGTCGAGGTCGGGCGAAGCAGCGTGGCCTCGCCGTGCTGGTTGAAGTAGTAGCTGTTCGCGGTGGCGCACTGGCCGAGCGAGAAGACCGAGTTGCCCACCTTCTCCGTCATCCGGTCGAGGAACTGGTCGTTCGCTTCCTGGGTGACCTCGAAAACGTGCGCGCCGCGCCTGCGCATCGCGGTGAACAGCCGGTCCATGTGCTTCATCTGGCACTCGATCGTGGTGAAGTACGACAAACCGCTGTAGGAGTAGGGGCTGTTCAGCGACAACAGGTTCGGGAAACCGGGAACGGTCACCCCCTCGTAGGCCTGGAAGCGGTTGTCCCGCCACCACTTTCCGAGGTCCTTCCCGTCCCGGCCGATGATCTCGATGGCCGGGAAGTTGACGTCCCACAGATTGAAGCCGGTGGCCAGCAGTAGCACATCGATCTCGGTGCGGTTGCCGTCGACGGTGACGACACCGTGCTCGTCGATGCGCTCAATGCTCGACGTCTCGAGGTGGACGTGCGGCTGGATGAACGTCGGAAAGTAGTCGTTGGAGAACGTGGGCCGCTTACAGCCGAACGAGTAGTCGGGCGTGAGTTCGCGGCGCAGT
This sequence comes from Amycolatopsis marina, assembly GCF_900111885.1. GTDB lineage: Bacteria > Actinomycetota > Actinomycetes > Mycobacteriales > Pseudonocardiaceae > Amycolatopsis > Amycolatopsis marina. The sequence goes on along the minus strand of NZ_FOKG01000009.1, from coordinate 182,367 downwards.
TCGGGGTCGCGCACCTGGCGGAACAGGTGTGCCCGGCACCATCGCTCGGCGATACGGTTCGCGATCCTGAGTTCCTTGTAGTGCACCACCCCGGAGATCATCATCAGCTCGAGGATGGAGTTGCCGATCTGGCGCACGGCCTGCTGGACCGGCGGCAGCGTCGCGAACAGTCGCTGCAACGCCTTCGGGATGCGGTAGTCGGGCTTGGGACTGACCCAGATCGGAGTCCGCTGGTAGACCGTCAGCTCCGAGACGACCTTGGCCACCTCCGGAATCAACTGCACGGCGGTGGCGCCGGTGCCGATGATCGCCGCGCGCTGACCTGTCAGGTCGTAGTCGTCGTCCCAGGCGGTGGTGTGGATGATCTTGCCGCGGAAGCTGTCGATGCCGTCGATGTCGGGCGTCTTCGGCTGCGACAGGAAGCCGGTCGCGGTGAGCAGGTACGTCGCCGTGACGCGGTTCCCACCCTGGATGGCGACCTGCCAGTGCGATTCGTTCTCGTTCCAGGTCGCACCGGTGACCACCGTCCCGAAGCGGATCGAACCGCGCAGGCCGTACTTCTCGGCCACGTGCTCCGCGTAGCGCTTCAGCTCCGCACCTGGCGCGAACAGCCGCGACCAGTACGGGTTCGGCTCGAAGGAATAGGAGTACGTCGACGACGGGATGTCCACGGCCAGACCCGGGTACCGGTTCACGTGCCAGGTGCCGCCGAGGTCGTCCTCGCGTTCGAGGATGAGCAGGTTGTCGTAGCCGAGCCGGTTGAGCTGGATCGCCGCACCCAGACCGCCGAACCCGGCGCCGACGATCACCGCGTCGTACTGCGTGGCCATGCGCACCCTCTCCTGCGGAATTGTATATCAGTATCGGAACGGTATGTCAGGTATCGGCCCTTGGCAATAAACTGCGGTCCATGACCTCCAGTGCCCGACCACTCAGCCGCGCCGAACGGAAGAAGCAGGAGCTGCGCCGCGAAATCATCGACGCGGCATTCGAGTGCTTCGCCGAACGCGGTTATCACGCCACCGGCATCGCCGACATCGCCGCGCGCCTGGGCATCGGACACGGCACCTTCTACCGCTACTTCGAGAACAAGCGGGACATCGTCGACCACGTCATCGACGACCTGGTCGCGCGGATCAGCACCGCGCTCACCGCAGAGAACGCCCCCGATGCCGTGTCGACCCTCGAGGACTACCGTGAACAGACCGCGCGGATCGGCGAATCACTCGCCCGTATCTTCGGCGAAGATCCCCGTGTCCCCCGGCTGCTGCTGGTCGAAGCCGCCGGGATCGACAAGGCCATGGCCGAACGCGTCCTCGACTTCTTCGATCTGGCCGGGACACTCACCGCCGCCTACCTGGCGCACGGCGTCGAACTCGGCTACCTACGCGCCGACCTCGATGTCCACAACACTGCCCGCGCCATCACCGGAATGATCATGGCTGCGGCGCTCTCCTCGCTCCGGCGGCCCGAGCCCGCGCACCAACGCCAACTCAGCGAAGCGATACGCCGCGTGATGTACGACGGAATCGCGGCACACGACACCCCCGGGTAGGTTTTTCCCGTGCTCATCGAACTGGCCGTCGGCGATGCCCACGGCGCGGGATTCGAATACACGGCGGCTCGAGAGGCTGGATGAGCGTCCGCGCGGCGCTCTCCGTGCTGGCGAACGGTTCCGGTCTCCGGGAAATGCTGCGGGCCAGCATCGCCTACACCGGCGACGTCGACACGGTCGCCACGATCGCCCTCGGTGCGGCCTCGCGGTCGACCCAGCTGACCGCCGATCTGCCCGCGGTCCTGGTGGACGAACTGGAGCAGGGGCCGTACGGGCGTGACTACCTGAACAACCTGGACAACCGCCTGCTCGCCTGGGCAGGCGCCCGCGCAACCCGGTCGTGACGGGTCACCGGGTGGCCAGCCGCAGCAGCGCCCACAGCTGCCCCGCCGCGTCATAGTCACCGTCCACACTGTCCAGCGACCACGGACCCGCTCGGCCCCACAACCACAGATAGACCTGTCCGGGCCTGCCGCTGACAACGACGTCCGCGTTCTCCGTCTCCCCTTCCGCGCAGCGCCAGGCGACGGTCTCGGTGGGACCGGCACGCGCGATCCAGCTGTGCCCGCCGGTGCGCACAGCCACCGACCCGACGCGGGTACCGGTCATCCCGAGCATCGGTAGCCGCTGCCCGAACCACAGGGAGAGCGCCTCGTCCACCCCGTCGATCGCGACGTCCTCCGGAATGTCGTCCGAGGTCTCCGCGAAGGGGGTCGCCGCGGCCCACTGCAGATCGATCCGGTGCACGGTGGTCTCGTGTGCCATCCGCCTGCGCCAGAAACCGTAGGTGGGATCGGCGGGCCACCAGGTCGCGGCCCGCTCGGCGGGATCGTGCCGCTCCAACTCGGCTCGCAGCGCCGCCAACCCCTCCCGCAGGTACTCCTCCACCGACTGGCCCCGCCCCGGCTCCCGCTGCCATCGCCGGGGCCGCGCTCCCTGCGCCAGCCAGGCGAGCGTGGCCCGGTAGACGCTGCCGACGTGCCGGGTGAGTTCCCGTGCCGTCCAGCCGGGGCAGGTGGGCACGGGCGTGCTCTCGGGAGTCCGGTGGGCGAGATCGGCAAGCCGCTCGCCCTCGGTGCCGAGCACCTCGAGCAGCCTCCCGTGCTCGATCACTGACTGACCTGACATGGCTAGCCCCGCGTTCGCCTTCGGGCGGGCGCCGCGCAGGGGTCGGCCCTGACCTGCTCGGCGGCCCCCTCCTCCGGCATGGGGTGGACCGCGCGCCGCGCCAGTTCGAGGAACTGCCTGCTGCGCTGCACCAGTTCGTCGGCCAGGTCTTCGGTGACCCTGCGGGTGATTCCCGCCTGCGCGGCCGCCTGCGTGGCGGAGTTGGCGGCGAAGTAGGTGGCCCACTCGCCGAGTTCGGGCGCCTCGGTCTCCAGCAGCACCCAGACACTGGCCGGCCTGGCCCTGCCGCGGTGCGGGCGCCCCCTGGCCGCGAGCACCGCGGCAGCTGCGCGCAGGGCGGACAGGTACGAGGAGATGAACCGGTGGACCGGATCGGTCTCGCCGACGGCCTCGGCAAGACCACGCTGCGCCTGGGTCAGCAGGGACACCGCCGCGGGCGAGGCAGGCGGCTGCCATGTCATCGGCAGCGCCGGTTGCACCGCACGCGCGGAGCGCCCGGCGCGGCTGGAGCGCCCGGAATGACTGAACTGCCCACGGGCCGCTATCCCGACGGACATGGCGACCACCTCCTGTTCGGCCTGCGCACCCTCGGCGGGATGCGCGGCGAACACCCGGCCGGTGAAGGCGCCCGGGGCAGAGGCGCTTCCCCCGCCCCTGCTCCGGGCGCCCGACCAGCGAGCGCTCACCGGACGTCGAACGTATGTTCGAACATGGCCAGACTAACCCGGGACCGCCCAGGACTCAACCCCGCGTCCGTGCGACGCACGTCGCACCCCTACCGGGGTCCGTGGTCTCATAAACGACATGAGCACGCTCGACCATCCCGCCGTCGCGAAGGTCTCCGCCGCCCTGGCCGAGGCGGGTCAGCACGCGGCGGCAGAGGGAATCCGGATCCTCCCTGCCGAGGTCCGCACCGCGGCACAGGCCGCGGCGGCACTGGGCGTCGAACCCGGTGCCATCGCCAACAGCCTGGTGTTCCGGGCCGACGGTCCGGGAGGCGAGTTCCCGCTGCTCGCGCTGACCTCCGGCGCCCACCGTGCCGACACCGGCATACTCGCCCAGCTGACCGGGGCCGAGACGGTCGGCAAGGCCGACCCCGCGTTCGTGAAGCTCCACACGGGTCAGGTGATCGGCGGTGTCGCCCCTGTCGGACACCCGCACCCGCTCAGGACCCTCGTCGACACCGCGCTCGAGCAGTACGACGTCGTATGGGCCGCCGCCGGGCACGCCAAGTCGGTCTTCCCGACCACCTACCGGGCGCTGCTGGACCTCACCGGTGGCACCGCCGCCGACGTCGCGCACACCCCGGTTCCCGACACGGACACGGACGGTGTGCCACGGTGACCGCGATGCCGTCCGAACGCACCCGGCTTGTCGAACTCTCGTCCGAGGACTTCCGGGCACGGCTGCGTGAGGCGCTGGGCCTCTACGTCGCCGCGATGAACTACCCCCCTGGCACCGCCGAGCAGCGGGCGCCGATGTGGCTGACGCACGCGCTGCGCGAGGGCTGGCGCTGCGTCGCCGCCCTGGACGGTACGGGCAGGATGACCGGTATCGCCTACGGCTACCGGGGCAGTCCCGGCCAGTGGTGGCACGAACAGGTGCGACGTGGCCTCGCGGAGGCGGGCGACGTCGACGCCAGCCGCTGGCTGGAGGACTACTACGAGCTCACCGAGATCCACGTGCATCCGGAGAACCAGGCGCGGGGTATCGGCGAGGACCTGCTGCGCATGCTGATGGACGGCGTGCCGCACCGGCACGTCCTGTTGTCCACCCCGGAGGGCCCGACCAGGGCCTGGAAGCTGTATCGCAGGCTCGGTTTCACCGACGTCCTGCGGAACTACCACTTCGTCGGGGACCCGCGCCCGTTCGCGATTCTCGGCCGCACACTGCCGCTCGACTGACCGGTCGGCGCGCAGTGGAGTGATCCGCGCCGGATGCGGAACGTTGACGGTGCTGTCCTTCGTTGGTCGCTGCATGACTGGCACAGAGACCACCCCGTTCGATCCGATGTTCACCGGCAGGCTGGCGCTGCGGATCGAGCCCCGCTCACTGCTGGTGGTCGGTGGCCTCCCCGGGGCAGGCAAGAGCACGTTGTTGCGGGGTATGGAGGCCGGTGTGCCCGTCACCGTCCTCGATGCCGACCAGGTCCGGGCCTGGCTGCGGAACCTGCTGCCCGCCGCGACGCCGTACTCCTGGTACCGCCCGCTCGTGCACCTGCTGCAACTGGCCCGGCTGGTGACCATGGCGGCCGGCGCCTCACGGCCACTCGTCGTCCACGACCCGATCACCGGGCAGGTGTCCAGGGCAGCCTTCGTCGTGCTCGGTGTACTCACCCGTCGCACCCGCCATCTGCTCTGGCTCGACTGCAGCGTGGACGCCGCACTGGCCGGTCAGCGCGCCAGGGGCAGGGTTTTGCTGGGCTGGTCCTTCACCCGCCACGCCCGCAACGCGCCCCGGCTTCGCGGGCAACTGGCAAGCGGCACACCGCACGGCTGGCACAGCGGCACCGTCATCGACAGGGTGGCTGCCCGCCGTGGTCTCCGGCTCGAGGTCGGCGAAGGCGTACCGGGAACCGGAGACCACGAGGTGCCTATGACGAACACGCTGTCAGTGCTGCGGCCGCCAGTAGCTCACCGCGAGGGCGAGCACCAGTAGCGCCGCGCCGCACCAGCCGGTCGCGCCGAGCCGCTCGTCGAGCAGCACCGCGGCCAGCAGGGCGGCGGTCAGCGGCTCCAGCAGGGCGGCCAGCGCGGCGAGCACCGGGTGGGCGCCGCGCAGCCCCCGGAAGTACGCCGCGTAGGCCAGGGCCGTCGGAACCGCACCGAGGTAGAGCGCCAGCGTCACCACTTCGAGGTCGACCGGCAGCCGCATACCGAGCCACAGCGCGAAGGGCAGCAACAGCAGCCCGCCGGTAAGACAGCCGAAGGCCGTCGTGCGCAGCGGGTCCAGCCCGGCCACCGCATGCCGGGTGAGCAGTGTCAGTGCGGCGAACCCGCCGCCTGCCAGCAGTGCGAACACCAGCCCGGCAAGCAGTTGCGCACGATCACCGGCGCCACCGGGTGACCAGGTGAGCAACACCAGGCCGAGCAGCGCGGCGAGCAGGGACACGATGGCCGAGTTCGCCGGCCTGCGCCGCTCGGTCAGCGCCGTCGCGACGGCGACGAACACCGGCACGCTGCCGATGGTGACCATGGTCGCGACACTCACGGAGGTCAGGATCACGCCGATGAAGTAGCTGGCCTGGAAGACGGCGAGCAGTGCACCGGCGAGGAGGATCCGGCGCACGGCCTCCGAAGTGCGGACCAGCCCGCGCAGCCCGCCGGTCGCGGCCAGCAGCAGCACGGTCAGGGCACCGCCGAGCAGGAGGCGATAGGTGGCGATCGACAACGGATGCAGGCCGCCACGGGCGGCGAGCAGGGACCCGGCGAGACCACCGGTGCCCCACAGCACCCCGGCGGCCAGCAGCATTCCCGCGGACCTGGCCTCGGGGCGTGCGGATACAACGACAGCAGACATGAATGAACGCTCCAGCGTCGAAGGAGGAAAGGGGGACGACGACGCGGGGCGTCCGCGCTGAAGGATCACCGAGAAACCGTGCGGCACAGATGCCGCACGGCAGACTCACACAGCTACGCCCCGCTCAGGAGCGTGGCGGTGGTGTGGAACGAAAAACTCGGTGCATAGTCCTGCACTCTACCTACGATCACGCACGCGGAACGTGAGGGCGATCAGTAGAGCTCGGCGAGTTGCTCCCGCAACGTGTCCAGGCCCATCCCACCCAGCCGCAGTGCCCTGGTGTGGAAGTCCTTGAGATCAAAGGCAGCTCCGGCCCTGCTCCTGACCTCGTCACGGGCCGCCAGCCACATCCGCTCGCCGAGCTTGTAGGCCGGGGCCTGCCCCGGCCAGCCGAGGTAACGGTCGATCTCGTCGCGCACGTGGTCGGCGTCGGTGATGGTCCTGGTCAGCATGAACTCCAGACCGAGTTCCGGTGTCCACCGCTCACCCTCGTGGAACCCGGTTCCCTCCGGGATCTCCAGCTCCAGATGCATACCGATGTCCACGACCACCCGCGCCGCACGGAAGAGATGCGCGTCCAGCATGCCGAGGAGATTGCCGTCGTCGCCGAGGTAGCCGAGGTCCTGCATGAGCCGCTCGGCGTAGAGGGCCCAGCCCTCAGCATGCCCCGAGGTGAAGGCCATCAGGCGCTGGAACTTGTTCAACGTGTCCGCCTGGTGCACCGCCGTCGCGATCTGCAGGTGATGACCGGGAACACCCTCGTGGTAGACGGTGCTGACCTCCCGCCAGGTGGAGAACTCCTCCTTGTCGGCGGGGACGGACCACCACATCCGGCCGGGCCGGGAGAAGTCCTCGTTCGGCCCGGTGTAGTAGGCGCCGACGCCACCGCCGGGCGGGGCTACCTTGCATTCCAGTGCCATCAGGTCGTCGGGAATGTCGAAATGCGTCCCCCGCAGCGACTTCAACGCGTCGTCGGAGAGATTTTGCATCCACTGCTCGAGACCTTGCTTGCCATGGACGCTGTAGCGGTCGTCGGCGTCCAGCGCCGCGGCGGCCTCGGCGAGGGTCGCCCCCGGCTTGATCCGCTCGGCGACCTCCTGTGCCTCACGCTCCACCCTGGCGAACTCGGCCCAGCCCCACTCGTACGCCTCCCGCAGGTCGAAGGCCGCGCCGGTGAAATAGCGGGACCACAGCCGGTAGACGTCCTCGCCGACGGCGTCCTTCGTCGGTGCGAGCGGCGCGAGTTCGGCCCGGAGGAACCCGGCGAGTTCGGCGTAGGCCTCCTGCGCGGCGCGTGCGCCCTCACGCAGTTCGGCGCGCAGCGATTCCGGCACGTTCGCGTCCGCGCCGGAGACGAGAGTGTCGAAGTAGCCGGTCATTCCGTGCAGACCCGCCCAGGTCTCTGCCTGTTCGGCGACCTTGCTGACCTGCCGCAGCGCGGGGGCGGTACCGGCCCTTGTCGCGGCGAGCAGGGAGGCGCGCACCCCGTCCAGCGCGTCGGGCACCTTGGCCAGCCGAGCGGCGAGGGTGCCCCACTGCTCGGTGGTGTCCAGCGGCATCAGGTCGAACACCATGCGGATGTCCTGCACGGGACCGGAGGTCACGTTGAGCGAACCGATGTCCAGTCCGGCCTCGTGGATCTCGACATCGAGCCCGACACGCTCGGCGAACACCGCCTTCGCCGCGCGCTCCCCCGCATCGCGCGGTTCGACCGCCTCGATCGCACCGAGGGCGCGCTTGGCCAGCGCTGCCCGTGCGGCGTATCCCTCCGGCGAGTAGTCGGTGAGCTGATCGTCATAGCCCGCGACACCCATCACCGTCGCCGAGACGGGATCTGCCGCCGCGAAGTCGTCGACGAACTGGTCGCAAATGTTGTGTACGCCCTCGGTAGAAGCCATATCGGCACGCTACCGCCCACGGTGACCGGGCGCCTCCGTCTTCGTGTCTGTCGGCAAACGCGCGTCACGATCGACTCGGCGCCCGCTCAGGCACGTGCGGGCACGAGCCCCAGCCTGCTCACCAGTTCCCTGGTCGCCTTCGATCGGTTGAACGTGTAGAAGTGCAGATCCGGGACGCCCTCGGCGATCAGTCGCTCGCACAGTTCCGTCACCGCGTCGAGCCCCTCGGCGCGGAACGCCTTCGGGTCGTCGGAGAGCGGCTCCAGCCGGTTCAGCAGCGAGGAGGGGGCGCTGGCCCCGGACAGCTCGATCGTCTTGCGCAGCGTGCGCGGAGTCGTCAGCGGCATGATCCCGGGGATCAGCAGCGCCTCGCATCCGGCTGCGGCGACCCGGTCACGCAGGCGCAGGAAGTCCTCCGGCTGGAAGAAGAGCTGCGCGATCGCGAAGTCCGCACCCGCACGGAACTTGCGGACCAGGTGCAGCGTGTCGGTGTCCAGGTCGGCCGATCGCGGGTGCCCATAGGGAAAGGCCGACACACCAACGCAGAAGTCGCCGAGCGAGCGCACCAGCGTGACCAGTTCCTCGGCATAGTTCAGGCCGTTCGGATGCGGCACCCACTCCCCGTAGGGATCTCCCGGCGGATCGCCGCGCAGCGCGAGGATGTTGCGCACTCCGACAGCGGCGTACGAGCCGATGACGTGGCGCAACTCGGCCACGGAATGGCCGACCGCGGTGAGGTGGGCCATGGGCACCAGCGTCGTCTCCGTCGCGACCCTGGCGATGCTGCGGATGGTGCCGTCCCTGCTGGACCCGCCCGCGCCGTAGGTGATCGACATGTACGCCGGGTCGAACGATTCCAGCTCGCGGATCGACCGCCACAGGATCGCTTCGTCGGCGGCGTCCCGGGGCGGGAAGAACTCGACCGAGAACACGGTCGCGTCTCCCCGCAACCGTTCCACCACCGTTGTCATGTCGCTCATCGTAGTCGGCGGTCCGCGGGCTGGGACACCTCTCTCAGCACGTGAGAGGTGAGCTCGCGATCACAGTGGCCTATGCAGATGAGCCCCGTCGACCGAGTTGTGCACAACCCTCACAGACCGGCCAGCAGATCGGTCTCGGTGATCCCAGGGCCCTGCCCCGCCCTGATGAACCACTCCGTACCGAAAGCCTCGACGAACGCGTCGTCGGGCATCGCGAGGAAGAACGACTGCTCGCTGATCTGACTTGCGTGAGCGCGCATGGCCGCGCGCTTGTGCTCGATGAACTCCCGGACGTCCACCGCCGCCGTGAGTTCGGCCTCGGGCTTGCCGAACTCCTGTTGCTCGGCCTCGTCCATGTCGGGCAGTTCGATACCGGCAGCCGCCGCCGACTTCGCGAATTCGGCCATCCCGGCCAGCATCTTGTCGCGGTTCATCGTGCCCTGGTACACCCGCGGGGTTCCGGCGATCTCGGCGGCGCGCATGCCCACGCGATGGACCTGGATGTGGTCGGGATGCCCGTAACCGCCGTTGTCGTCGTAGCAGGTCAACACGTCCGCCTGCTCCTCGCGCAGGATCGCGGCCAGCTGCTGTGCCGCCTCCTCCACGGAAGCTGTCCAGAACGAGCCCGGCGCATCGTTGGTGGGCTCGCCCATCATCCCGGAGTCCACGTATCCCAGGAACTCCACCCGCTTGGCGCCCAGGATCTCCGCTGCCGCATGGGTTTCCGCGACCCGGCGCTGCCACAGCTCCTCGCCCTCGCCGAGAAACCCTTCGTCCACCTCTCCCTTCTCACCACGGGTCGCGACGACGAGCACCACCCGGTGACCGTCTTCGAACGCCTTGCGCATGACACCGCCGCAGCCGATGCACTCGTCGTCGGGATGGGCGTGGAACGTGACCAGGGTTGCCATGCCATCGAACTTACGCGAACTCACCGACAGAATCCGGCGCCCGGCACTTTCCCGCAAAAGTGCGCAGCGGTACGCGGCCCGACCTGGGAACGCCTCGCACTTTCCCGGGAAAGTGCGAGGCCGGCAACTCCCGGCCCCAGGTCACGGGCTTGCCCTGTCGCACTTTCCCGGGAAAGTGCGATGTGTGCGTGCGCAACTACCGCACTTTCCCGGGAAAGTGCGGTAGTTCCGGTGACGTTTCCACGGTTCCGGTGACGTTTCCGCCACACCTTGCCACCCCGAGATCGCATCCCGGCAGCGCAACCGTGACGATAGGGACATGACTGTGCCGGACTACGACGCCGATCTGCCCGTTCACGTCGAGCGGGTCCTCGCCGACTTCGTGCGCGAGGCCGGTGCGGCGATCCGGGACACCGAACCGGCTTTCGAACCCGGTCTCGACGCCCTGTCGGCCTTCGTCCTCGGCGGCGGGAAGCGCCTGCGCCCGACGTTCGCGTGGTGGGCGTGGCGCGGCGCAGGCGGCGATCCGGCCGGGCCGCATGCCGAGGGGGTGCTGCAGGCCGTCGCCAGCCTGGAGCTGATCCAGGCGTGCGCGCTGATCCACGACGACGTGATGGACTCGTCGGACTCCCGCCGTGGTTCCCCGACCGTCCACATGGCCTTCGCCAAACGGCATGCCGATGCGGGACTGCTCGGCTCGGCGGCCACTTTCGGGCTGTCCGCCGCGATCCTGATCGGTGACCTCGCGCTGGCCTGGGCCGAGGACATGTTCGCCGGTGCGGCGCTGCCCGCCGAGACACTCGCCGCCGCCCGCCCCGCGTGGCGGGCGATGCGCACCGAGGTAATGGCCGGGCAGTATCTCGACGTGCACACCCAGGCCGTCGGTGACACCTCCATCGAGGCGGCGCTGCGCATCGACAAGCTCAAAACCGCCGCCTACACCGTGCAGCGACCGCTGCATCTGGGTGCGGCACTCGCCGGGGCCGACGACCGCACGATCCGCACACTGCTGGACCTCGGCGGGGACCTCGGTATCGCCTTCCAGCTGCGCGACGACCTGCTCGGTGTGTTCGGCGACCCCTCGGTCACCGGCAAACCAGCCGGCGACGACCTCCGTGAGGGCAAACGCACCCTGTTGCTCGCGCTCGCGTTGCGCGGCGCACGCGAACAGAACCGCGACGCCGAGGGCAGGCTCATCGCAGCGGCCATCGGCAACGCCGCGCTGACCGAGTCCGACGTGGACGATGTCCGGCAGGCACTCGTCGACGTCGGCGCCGTCGACGCGGTCGAACGCCGGATCACCGAGCTCACCGCGACGGCACTGGCCACCCTGGACCGCGCCGCACTCGCCGAACCCGCCGCGGCCCGGCTCGGCGAACTCGCCGCGAGAGCCACCCAGAGGAACTACTGATCATGGTGCGGACCGTCACGGGACGAACCGACCACGTCGTGGTGATCGGGGCGGGCCTCGCGGGGCTGTCGGCCACCCTGCACCTGCTCGGGGCGGGCAGGCAGGTGACGCTGCTGGAACGAGACCCGCACCCCGGCGGCCGGGTCGCGCAGCGCGACGGCACCGGATACTCGGTGGACACCGGCGCCAGCGTCCTGACCATGCCCGAACTGCTCGACGAGGCTTTCGCGGCGGTCGGTGAGAAAACCCCGGACCGGCTCCGGCTGACCCGGCTCGACCCGGCATACCGGGCCCACTTCGCCGACGGCAGCACCATTCGCCTGCATACGGGTGCGGACGAGATGGAGGCCGAGATCCGGACGGTCGCCGGTGCGCGGGAAGCCGAGGGCTACCGGGAGTTGCGGCGCTGGCTGACCGCGCTCTACACCGCTCAGCGGGACCACTTCATCGGCGCCAACTTCGACTCACCGCTCGACCTCGCGCGGCCCGAACTGGCGAAACTGGCGGCGCTGGGCGGGTTCGGCAGACTCGGGCCGCGCATCGGCCGCTTCCTGCGGGACGACCGGCTGCGCAGGCTGTTCTCCTTCCAGTCCCTGTATGCCGGACTCGATCCGATGCGGGCGATCGGCGCGTACGGGGTGATCTCCTACATGGACACCGTCGGGGGTGTCTACTACCCGATGGGCGGTATGGGCGCGATCGCGCGGGCGATGGTGGCCGCGGCGGAGGCGGCAGGGGCACAGGTTCGCCTCGGCACGCAGGCCGCGTGGCTGGAGCGCGTCTCGTCCCGCGTGCGGGCCGTGCGCACGGCGGCGGGGGAACGCATCGAGTGCGACGCCGTGGTCCTGGCCACCGAACTCGCCACCGCGCGGCACCTGCTCGGCATCTCCGCCCGCAGGGCGCTCCCGCTGCGGTACTCCCCCTCCGCCGTCGTGCTGCACGGGAGCGCGGCGCACACGTGGCCGGAGCTGGACCACCACACGATCTTCTTCGGCGGGGCCTGGCGCAGGACCTTCGCCGAGATCATCCGGAACGGCACCCTGATGAGCGATCCGTCGTTGCTGGTCACCAGGCCCACCGCCACCGACCCCGGTCGCGGCGGGAACGGCCGCCAGTCCATCTCCGTGCTGGCCCCCGCGCCGAACCTTCAGGTGGGCCGGATCGACTGGCCAAGGGTGGGCCCCCGCTACCGGGACGAACTGCTCGGCACCCTCACCGCACGCGGGCTGACCGGTTTCGACTCGGACCTAGACGTGGACGAGGTCGTCACCCCCACTGACTGGGCCGAACGCGGCCTCAGCGCCGGAACCCCGTTCTCGCTGGCGCACACGTTCGCCCAGACCGGCCCGTTCCGGCCACGCAACCTGGTGCGCGGTGTCGAGAACGCGGTACTCGCCGGATGCGGCACCACCCCAGGGGTCGGCATCCCGCCGGTGCTCATCTCCGGCAGGCTCGCGGCGGCTCGCGTCACCGGTTGAACAGCGCACCGGATATGCCGAGCCGAAACACCGGACTCTCGATACCCTGGTGATCATGACCTCAGCAGCCACCAGGCCGGTCCGGATCGGACTGCAGCTCCAGCCCCAGCACGCCGACTACGCCACCATCCGGCGCGCCGCTGCGCAAGCCGAAGAACTCGGCGTCGACATCCTCTTCAACTGGGACCACTTCTACCCGCTCAGCGGCGAGCCAGAGGGCAAGCACTTCGAGTGCTGGACCATGCTCGGCGCGTGGGCGGAGGCCACCAGCCGGGTCGAGATCGGCGCGCTGGTCACCTGCAACAGCTACCGCAATCCCGAACTGCTCGCCGACATGGCCCGCACGGTCGACCACATCAGCGACGGCAGGCTCATTCTCGGCATCGGCGCGGGCTGGTTCGAGAAGGACTACGAGGAGTACGGCTACGAGTTCGGCACGGCAGGCGGCAGGATCGACGACCTCGCCCAGGCGCTCCCGAGGATCGAGAACCGGCTCGCCAAGCTCAACCCGGCGCCCACCCGCAAGATTCCGGTGCTGATCGGCGGCGGCGGGGAGAAGAAGACCCTCAAACTGGTCGCCAGGCACGCCGACATCTGGCACGGCTTCGGTGAGGTGGAGACCGCCACACGCAAGGTGCGGATCCTCGACGAGCACTGCGCGGACGTCGGGCGCGACCCGGCCGAGATCGAGCGTTCCGTGGGAGTGGAGGAGTCCCCCGAGAAGTCCGCGGCGCAACTGCACGACCTCGGGATCACGATGTTCACCGTGGCCACGGGCGGTCCGGACTACGACTTCGGCCTGCTTCGTGAGTGGCTCGCCTGGCGGGACGAGCAGAACGGCTGACAGAGCGGCTGAGGACCGCGCCGGGGCGAACTCCCGACGGACAGCGGATGACACCGGGTGGGCGGGCAGTCACACTGTCGCCCATGGTGGCCACCGGGATGGACACGCGGGCAGATCCACTTCCTGCCGTGTTCGGCCGCGCCAGGGAGCTCGCCCGGCTGACCGGCCTGGTCGACCGCGCCCGTGAAGGGCACGGCAGCGCCGTCGTGCTCCTCGGCGAAGCGGGATCCGGCCGCACGGCACTGCTGGACGCACTCCACCCTGCCGCGCCGGCGACGCGGGTACTGGACACGTGCGGGGTCGGATCCGAGTCCGCACTGCCGTTCGCCGGGCTGCACCGGTTGCTCCTGTCGATGCCCACGGACGTGTCGCGGCTGCCCCCGCCCCTTCGGCGCTCCCTCGCCCCCGCGCTCGGCCCCACCGGACCCACGGGCCCTGCTTCGGGTATCGACGACTTCGGCCTGCACGCCGCCTTCCACCACCTGCTCACCGAATCGGCGGAACCGAACAGCGTGACCGTCTGCCGGGTCGACGACGCACACCTGCTCGACCACGCCTCGCTGTCCGCGCTGGCGTTCACCGCACGCAGGCTCGCCGGCACCCGCACCGTGCTGGTCTTCACCGCGGAGCAGGGTCCAGAGTGGACCGGCGCCGACCTGCTGGACCGGATTCCCCGGCTGCGTCTGCGGGCACTGGACGACGACGCGGCCGAGGCGATTCTGCGCGACCGCCTCCCCTACGACCTCGGCTCCGAGCGCAGTGGACAGTTGCTCGATCTGTGCTGCGGCAACCCACTGGCGCTGACCGAGGTCGCCGAGGCGCTGGACATCGAGGGAGCGGGAGCGCTCACGGCGCTGCCCCGGTCCCTGCCCGCGAACAGCAGGTTGCGGCGCTCGGTCCGGCGCAGGCTGCTCCGGCTCTCCTCCGACGCCCGCAGGGTCGTGGCGATGGTGGCCGCCGACGGCGCGCTCGACCTCGACGTCCTGCTGTCCGCGTCGGCCAAGGCGGGAATCGCACCCGACGGCCTCGACGAGGGACGCCAGGCCGGACTGCTGGTGGTGACCGACGGCGTCGTGCGGGTACGGGGACGCCTGCTGGACGGGGTGCTGCGTGCCGAACTCGACCTCGGCGAGGCACAGGAGGCACACCGGCTGCTCACCGACGTCGCCAACCCCGAGACGGACAGGTACCGCTGGACCTGGCACAGGGCCGCGCTGGCGAGCACGGACGCCGCTGGAATCGCCACGGAACTCGATCATGCCGCGGCGCTGGCACGGGAGTCCCACGACTATCTCGCCTCCTCCAGGGCGAGCGAGCGCGCGGCCGTACTCGGCGCTCCCGGCGAGGAGCGGGCGCGGCGGCTGATCTCGGCATCGGCCGACTACTGGGCCGCGGGACGCCCGCGCCGCTGCAGAGCCCTGCTCAGGGAGGCCGAACCGCTGGCCAGATCGGCCGGACTGCGCGGAGCCGCCGCCCTGCTCAACGGGGAGATCGAACTGCGCAGTGGTTCCCCGGCCGCCGCCGCCAGCGATCTGCTCGTCACGGCCCGGCAGTTCGCGGGCACGCACCGCTCGCTGGCGGTCGAGACCCTCGTGCTCGCGGGTGAGGCGAACTGCGTGGCCGGGGACAACGCGGGGTACTGCGCCACGGCCGAGGACGCGGCGCGGTTGCGCACCAGTGACGAAGCACCTGCGACGGGGCTGGTGCTCGACCACTTCGCGGGGATGGCCGCGACCTTCCGCGGCGAGCACGGCAAGGCCGAGGGAGCGCTGCGCCGGGTGGTGGCGTTCGCCGACGCCACCGACCATCCCGTGGCCAAGATCCTCGCCAGCCAGGCCGCCTACACCCTCGGTGAGTCCTCGACAGCACACGAACTGGCCCTGCGCGCGGTGACCCATGCCCGTGCCACCGGAGACCAGACCCAGGTCCCGTGGGCGATGGTCTACGCCTCGCTGGCCGCGCTGCTCTCCGACCGGTACTCCGCGGCGGCCAGCAGTTCACTGGAGGGTCTGCGTACGGCTCAGGCGCTCGGCCAGCGCAACTGCGCGATCGACCACCTCTGCATCCTCGCGCTGCTGTCGGCGTTGCAGGGTGATCACGAGACCGCGGCGGTCCGGCTGGACGCGGCCGCCCACGGTGTCGCCGAGCGGGGGCTCGGCAGGCCGAGCGCGTTCGGTTCGTGGGCGGCGGCCTGCGCCGACCTCGCGGTGGGCCGCCCCGCCGACGCGCTGGACCGGCTGCGACTGCTGTCCTCCGGCGAGAACCACCGGTATTCCTCGATCCGGGCAATGGCGATACCGCACTTCGTCGAGGCGGCGGTCCGCTGCGGCGAGCGGCGCAGGGCCGAGCGGGCACTCGGCTCGTTCGACAGTTGGGCAGGCAGCACGGGAGGACCAGCGCGGCGCGCCCTCGCGCACCGTTGTCACGCCCTGCTCGCGGACTCCGCCACGGCCGCGGCGGAGCACTACCTCGAGGCGATCCGGCTGCATCGCAACAGCAACACGAGCTTCGAACTGGCCAGAACCGAGCTGTTCTACGCGCACCAGTTGCGCCGCGACCGGAAACCGGGTCAGGCGAGGGAGTACCTGCGGGAGTCGCTGAAGATCTTCCAGGGCGCCGGCGCGCGGTACTGGGTTCACCGCACCCAGGCCGAACTGCGGGCGTGCGGTGATCCGGTGCGTGGCGAAAGTTCCCCTGCCACAACGGATCTGACTCCCCAACAGTCGGAGATCTCCCGGCTTGTCGCCGAGGGCGCGACCAACAGGGAGATCGCGACGCAGCTGTTCATCAGTCACCGGACCGTCGACTATCACCTGCGCAACATCTTCGCCAAGCTCGGCGTCCGCTCTCGTGTGGAACTTGCCAAATTGTTCCGCTGAGGGATATTCGAACCGTTCTCCGGGCCAACGGACGACTTTCACGTGCCGATAATTCCGTGCTGCCATCACCGCCATCGGCACCGGAAACGGAGACAACGACGTGACTCCCGCCCACACCTCCCGCACCAGGCGGCTGCTGTGCACAGCGGCCATGACCCTTTCCCTCACCGCGGCCGGTCTCACCACCGCACCCGCACTGCAGGCACAGGACAATCCGTACGAGCGAGGCCCGAACCCGACCGTGGCGAGCATCGAAGCGGCCACCGGCCCGTTCGCGGTCGAACGGACGACCGTTCCGGCCTCGGTGAGCGGGTTCGGCGGCGGGACCATCTACTATCCGACGAGCACCAGCGAGGGCACCTTCGGCGCGGTCGCCATAGCGCCGGGCTTCACCGAGAGCCAGTCGGCCACCAGCTGGTACGGGCCGCGGCTCGCGTCCCAGGGCTTCGTCGTGTTCACCATCGACACCAACGGCATCTTCGACTTCCCCGACGACCGGGGCAGGCAGCTTCTCGCCGCACTCAACCATCTGGTGCGGTCCAGCCCGGTGCGGGATCGGGTCGACCCGGACCGGCTCGGGGTCATGGGGCACTCGATGGGCGGCGGCGGCGCGCTGTCGGCGGCGAACAGCACGCCCGCACTCCAGGCGGCCATCCCGCTGACCGGCTGGCACACCACGACGAACTGGGCAGGACTCCAGGTTCCGACCCTCGTCATCGGCGCCGAGAACGACTTCATCGCGTCTGTCAGCGGGCACTCGGAGCCCTTCTACGAGAGCATGCCGCCCACGCTGGACAAGGGCTACCTGGAGCTGGCCGGTGCCAGCCACTTCGCGCCGAACTCGTCCAACACCACGATCGCGAAGTACAGCATCTCCTGGCTCAAGCGGTTCATCGACAACGACACCCGCTACGAGCAGTTCCTCTGCCCCGCCCCCGATGACCGCACCATCTCCGAGTACCGCGACACCTGCCCCCACTCCGGCTGACCGTCACCCGCTCGGCTACCGGGCAGTAAGGACTGGTGGTTTCACCGATACGCGACGCGGGTCCGCCACGCAGAATCGAACTACTCCGGTACCGGTTCCCCTTCCCATCCCGCCGGTCCGGGTCGTGATGTCCCCTGCGAACAGGAGTACAAAGTCGTGTCTCCACGGACCACTTTCGCGGACCGAGTCCGCTCGTCCCGCCCCTCACGCGGCACCAGAATCATGACCGCCATGACCATGGCGGTCGCCGTGGCAGGCGGCAGCCTGGCAGGCGCCTCGACGGCTCAGGGCGCCGAGAACCCGTACGAACGTGGCCCTGCCCCCACCGAGTCCAGCATCGAGGCCTCTCGCGGCTCCTTCGCCACCTCGCAGACCAGCGTCTCGTCGTTCTCCGTCCGCGGCTTCGGCGGCGGCACGATCTACTACCCGACCAGCACCAGCCAGGGCACCTTCGGCGCCGTGGCGATCGCCCCCGGATTCACCGCGAGCCAGTCCAGCATGAGCTGGTACGGCCCACGTCTCGCGTCCCAGGGCTTCGTCATCTCCACCATCGACACCAACAGCCGCTACGACCAGCCCGCGAGCCGGGGTGACCAGTTGCTGGCCGCGCTGGACTATCTGGTGGAGGACAGTTCGGTCCGTAGCCGGATCGATTCGAGCAGGCTCGGGGTCATGGGGCACTCGATGGGCGGCGGCGGCTCGCTGGAGGCCGCCTCCGATCGGCCCAACCTGCAGGCCGCGATCCCGCTCACGGCGTGGAACACCGACAAGACGTGGAGCGAGGTCCGGGTGCCGACCATGATCATCGGTGCCGAGAACGACTCCGTGGCCTCGGTGAACTCACACTCGATCCCGTTCTACAACAGCCTTTCCGCCAGTCTGGACAAGGCCTATCTGGAACTGGACAACGCCAGCCACTTCGCGCCGAACTCGTCCAACACCACGATCGCGAAGTACAGCATCTCCTGGCTCAAGCGGTTCATCGACAACGACACCCGCTACGAGCAGTTCCTCTGCCCCGCCCCCGATGACCGCACCATCTCCGAGTACCGCGACACCTGCCCCCACTCCGGCTGAGTCAGAACGCGGCAGCTCACCGCGGCCCACCGCCTCCCCGGCGGTGGGCCGCCACGCGGAGGCGCACGGCCCGCCGGGCACCTGCTGCCGCTCCGCCAGCGGCACCGCGAGCGCCAGACCACAGCTCACCGCCCTGTTCGCGATCCGCCACCGCGAGGCACCAGACGGGCTCAGGTCGCAGATCTTCACCACGGGCGCCAGCGTGAAGATCAACGGGTTCGCGGCGGGCTCCGCGCTTGCCGGACCACTGGCCGCCCACTCGCTCGGCACCGGCCTGCTAGCTGCCGCGTTCGTCGAGTGCTTTGCGGTGCTGGTCTTTCTCGCCTGCGGAATCGACGGCTGTGACGTCCAGACGCCTTTTAGAACGCCATCGCCTGCGCGCGCCGCTTGACCTCGGTGCCGTGGTTGGTGCGCAGGGCGTTGATCGGCGTGGTGCCGGGCAGCGTCTCGTCGGCCTCGAAGAGCCAGCGCAGCATCTCGGTCCGGCCGTACCCGGCGTCGGACAGCACGGTGACGGTGCCGGCCAGGCCCTTCACCAGCCCGTCCTTGCCGAGGTTGCCCTCCATGAAGAAGTCCGCGGGCACGTACAGCTCGCCGTCACGACGGATCGCGATCAACTGGCCTTCACGCAGCAACTGCCGCACCTTGTTCATCGAGAGACCGAGGGTCGTGCCCACCTCGGTCAGCGAAAGGACGGCTACGTCGGCGCCAAGCACATCATCAGCGACAGGGATCGCACTCACACCTCCTACCTTGCCATATCCGCCCGCGTACGACCCAGTCGCGCTCTGCGCGGCACGGCGGGGCGGCCGGGCACCGCTTGCCGCGCGAGGTCGGGTCCACAGAGCGCTTCCTCTTCCGTAGGATTCGCCCTGTGACACGCACGGACACGAGCCTCATCGGGGCGCTGCTGGACCGGCGCTACCGGGTCGACAGCCTGCTGGCCCGGGGTGGCATGTCGGCCGTGTACCGCGGCGTGGACACACGGCTCGACCGGCCGGTGGCGATCAAGGTCATGGATCGTCAGTTCGCCGACGACCGCTCCTTCGTCGAGCGCTTCGAACGAGAAGCCCGCTCGGCCGCACGGCTGCATCACCCACATGTGGTCGCCGTGCACGACCAGGGAGTGGACAGTCCGGGCGGGTCGGAACCCGCCCCGGACGGCGAGGGATCGAGCCGCGCGTTCCTGATCATGGAACTTGTCGACGGCGGCACCTTGCGCGACCTGATGGACGATCAGGGCCCGCTGGACCTGCACCTGGCGCTGAGTGTCATCGAGCCCGTGCTGGCCGCACTGTCCGCCGCGCACGCGGCCGGGCTCGTACACCGGGACGTGAAACCGGAGAACGTGCTGATCGGGCGGTCCGGCGGTACCGGGTCCGGCGTGGTCAAGGTGGGCGACTTCGGCCTGGTCCGCGCGATGGCCAGCGCCGGGACCACCAGCTCCAGCGTCATTCTCGGCACCGTCGCCTACCTTTCCCCCGAGCAGGTCACCACCGGTTCCACGGGCGCACGCGGTGACGTGTACTCCGCGGGAATCCTGCTCTACGAGATGCTGACCGGGCAGGCTCCCTACACCGGCGACACCGCCATCTCCGTGGCCTACCGCCACGTGAACGACGACGTTCCCGCGCCGAGCACGGTGCGCCCCGGTATCCCACCCGCGGTGGACAGCCTGGTGCTGCGCGCGACCCGCAGGGATCCGCAGTCCCGGCCCGCCGACGCGGCCGCCTTCCTGGCCGAGGTGAACCGGATACGCACCGAACTCGGCATCGAGCCCGTACCGGTCCCGGTACCCGCCGCCGCCGAAGCGCAGACAGTGACCGCGGTCCCGGCGATGCCCGCCGATCCCGAGGCCACAACCGTCACCCCCGCGGTCGCGCCGGTCGCCATTCCGGACGCTGAACGGACGGTTCCCGCGTTCGCACCCGTGGCCCGCAGGCCAGAGCAGCCAGGTCCGCGCGGCACCATGGCGCTGAGCAGGGCTGAAGCGGGCCTTCCCCCGGCCGAGCCGACCGCACCGGCCCAGCGAGCCCAGCAGGGCGGCGCACCCCCACAGCCACCGACGAAGAACACCCGCTCCGCGGACCAGCCGCGCCGGAGCAACCGCTGGATCGCCCTGTGGGTCGTCGTCGGCCTTCTGCTGGTCGGCGGGATCGGTACCGGCATCTGGTGGTTCAACGGCGGCCGCTGGGTCACCGTGCCCGACGTCGCGGGCCTGCAGGAGTCGGCGGCCGAGACCGCCATCCGCGAAGCCCAGCTCGTCCCCACCATCAGCAGGGAGCGGCACAACTCCGCGCCCATCGGCACGGTCATTCGCAGCGACCCGGGCACCGGCGCCGAAGTCCTGATCGACGAAGCGGTCACCCTTGTCGTCTCCGCCGGACGACCCACCGTGCCTGCCGTGGAACCCGGAACGCCTCCCGAACAGGCCGAGCAAGCCATCCGGGAAGCGCAGCTGGAACCTCGCAGGGACCCGAACGCCGACGCCTTCAGCGCCGACGTACCCGAGGGCACCGTACTCAGTCTTTCGCCGAACCCGGGCACTCCCGCCAATATCGGCGACTCCGTCACCATCGGCCTTTCCAAGGGACCACCTCCGACACCGGTTCCGGACGTCACGGGACAGAGCAAGGACGACGCGTTCAAGGCCCTCACCGACGCCGGGTTCGAGCCCTTCGAGGCAGGCGCGGAATTCTCCGAGGACGTGCCCGCGGGCAGCGTCATCCGGACGGACCCCGGCGCGGGCACCACGGGCGAGCAGCGGGTCGGGGTGTACCTGTCCAACGCGGTCGAGGTACCGATGGTGCTGGGGCGATCGCTCGAGGACGCGGTGAAGATACTCGGCGAGGCCGGCCTCGAGCCCGACGTCAAGGGCGGCGGAGAAGGCCGGGGCAACCGGAGGTTCAGTTTCGTGGTCGACCAGGACCCCTCCCCCGGCACCAAGGTCAAGCAGGGCAGCAAGGTCAAGATACGCACCATCCCGTAACGGGCTGGACAACAAGTCCAGACTGGACATACTGTCCATGCCGTGGATGCGCGTGTCCGGCGATGGGGACCTGTCGCCGAAGCGGTGAGCAGGCTGCTGGCCCCGCACGCCGAGGTCGTGCTGCACGACGCCGGGACCGACAGGGTGCTCCGGATCTGGCACCCGCTCACACCGCGGGCGCCGGGCGAGGCGTCGCTACTCGGCGATCTCGACGGGCACGACGACGGCGATGTGCACGGCCCGTACGAGAAGCTGCTGGCCGACGGACGGCGCCTGTCGAGTGTGAGTGCCGTGCTGCGCGACGACACGGGCGCGCCCGAGGTCGTGCTGTGCGTCAACCTGGACCGGACTCCGCTGGAACAGGCTGCGGCCGTGCTGTCCGGCTTCGGCGCACCGGTGACCGAACGTCCCGGCGCGCTCTTCGAGCAGGACTGGGCCGACCGGATCGAGCGCATGGTCGGGGCCTTCGTGCGCGAACGCGGACGGCCTGTCGGGAAGTTGAGCCGAGACGAACGCCGGGAACTGCTGACCGACCTGGACGAGGCCGGGTTGCTCGCCGTGCGCAGGTCCGCCCCTGTCGTGGCCCGCGCGCTCGGTGTTTCCCGTTCGACGTTGTACTCACTGCTGGCCGACCTGCCCTCACGGAGGAGCTCCGCATGACGACGCTGCCCGAATTCCGGCTCGAAACGCACTTCTCCCGCTGGGAGTTCACGGCCGAACACCACCTCACCGCGTCCGACGCGGAAACGGTCAGCATGCGCGACCTGCTCGCGCTCGCCGACGACGGTGACCGGCAGGCGTGGGAGGAACTGCGGCTCGGCTACACCGAGACGTTCGGTGATCCCGACCTGCGCGCGGCCATCGCGGCCACCTACGAAAAGATCGAACCAGACGAGGTGATCTGCTTCGCGGGTGCGGAAGAGGGCCTGTACCTGGCCATGCACGCACTGCTCGGCTCCGGGGACCACGCCGTGGTGCTCACACCGAACTACCAGGCGGCCGAGACCGTCCCGCTCTCCCTGTGCGAGGTCACCGGCGTCGCACTGGACCCCGACCGGGACTGGGCGCTCGACCTCGACGCGGTGCGGGCGGCACTGCGGCCGAACACCAGGGTCGTTTCGGTGAACTTCCCACACAACCCGACCGGTGCGGTCCCCACCCGCGAGGTGTTCACCGAACTCGCCGCGCTGTGTGACGAGCGGGGCATCCACCTGTTCAGCGACGAGGTCTACCGCGGGCTCGAGACGGACCCGGACCGGACGCTACCGCAGGCCGCGGACTTCTCGCCGAAGGCGCTCTCGCTCAACGTCGTGTCCAAATCGCTCGGTCTGCCGGGGCTGCGGATCGGCTGGATCGCCTGCGGGGACCGAAAACTGCGCGCCAGGCTGGAGCGGGCCAAGCACTACACCTCGATCTGCAACGCCGCCCCGAGCGAGGTGCTGGCCCGGATCGCGATCAAGTCCAGGGAGACCCTTCTGTCGCGCAACCGCGACATCATCACCGCGAATCTGCCGTTGTTCCAGGAGTTCTTCACCGAGTTCGCCGAGTTGTTCGACTTCCGGCCACCGCAGGGCGGTTGCGTCTGCTTCCCCCGCTATCTCGGTGCGGACGGCGTCGAATCGTTCTGCCGCGACCTGGTGACCGAGGCCGGGGTACTGCTCCTGCCCGCGAGCCTCTACGTCTCGGAACTCACCGCGACACCGACCGACCGGTTCCGGATCGGCCTCGGCAGACTCGGCCCGGAACCAGGGCTGCGGGCGTTCGCCGACTGGCTGCGGAAGCGATGACACAGCGGCGGCCCGTTCGAGTGAACCGGGCCGCCGTTATCTGGGAGGTAACACCGCGACCACGCTACGGTCATCTGGTTCTGTTGCAGTGAAAGGGATTCCTGGCGCAGCGGCCGGACACCTCAGACACCCCTCCCGGAGGCCGAGATGCACGGTGCCCAACTGAGCCCACTGGACGTCGCGTTCCTGTGCCTGGAAAGCAGGACGACGCCGATGCACATGGGGGCGGTCGCGGTGTTCGGGGCGCACGGGCAGGTCGATCCGGAACGGCTGCTGGCGTTACTGACCGCACGAGCGGTGCGGATTCCGCGGCTAAGGGT
Source organism: Amycolatopsis marina (assembly GCF_900111885.1). Classification (GTDB taxonomy): domain Bacteria; phylum Actinomycetota; class Actinomycetes; order Mycobacteriales; family Pseudonocardiaceae; genus Amycolatopsis; species Amycolatopsis marina. The sequence goes on along the minus strand of NZ_FOKG01000009.1, from coordinate 158,603 downwards.
GCGAGTCCGGCACAGCCGCTCGCCGCTGGGTGGGGCCAACTGGGAGGACGATCCCGGGTTCGACCCGGCACGGCACATGGAAACGCACCGGCTGTCCACCCTCTACGAGGAGGACCCGCTGGCCGCGCACGCCGCACGCTGGCTCGCGCCGCCGTTGGATCTGCACCGGCCGCTGTGGCGGCTGCAGGTGGTCACCGGACTGCCCGACGGCTCGTTCGCCCTGTTGCTCAAACTGCACCACGCGCTCACCGACGGCACCGGCGCGGTGACCGTCGCACTCGGCCTGCTCGACGAGGTGCCTGCCCTGGGCCGTACGCCGGCGCAGACCCCCGGACCGGTCAAGCGGAAGTCCTTTGTGGATAGCCTACTGGAGAATCCGTTGTCCCACGCGTCGGCGACGGTGGGCAAGGCGGCCGAGTCGGCGGGGATCGCGGGATCGGTGCTGCTCGCCGCGCGGCCGTACCCGGTGTCGCCGATCGCCACCGCGAACTCGACCAGTCGCGAACTCGGGTTCGCCACCCTCGACACGGCTGATGTCCGGCGAGTTCGCGCCGCACATGGCGGGACCACCAACGACGTCGTGCTGGCAGTGCTGGCCGGCGCGCTGCGCACGTGGCTGCGCAACCGGGGCAGGCGTCCCGAGAACGGGCCGTTGCGTGCGCTCGTGCCGGTCAGCGTCCGGGCGCGGGAGGCCGAGGGGAAGGGCGGCAACCTGCTCTCCGGATACCTTTCCGACCTGCCGGTGGAGCTCGACGATCCGGTCGAGCGGCTGCGCGCGGTCCGGCGTTCGATGGATCGCAACAAGGCCGCGGGCCCGGTTCGGGGAGCGGGTGCGCTGCCGGTGCTCGCGGGCCGTGTCCCCGCCGGGATGCACAAGCTGGCGGCACGGTTCGCCGGACAGGCGGCACCCCTGCTGTTCGACACGGTGGTGACAAACGTGCCGCTTCCGGGTATCCCGCTCACCCTCGACGGCGCGAAGCTGCGGCGGGTGTACCCGTTCGTGCCACTCGCGCCACACCATTCGGTCGGTGTGGCGGTCTCCAGCTACCGCAAGTCGATCCACATCGGACTACAGGCGAACGGCGACGCCGTCGCCGACCTCGGCTCGCTCACCGACGCCATCGGCAAGTCCCTCGCCGAACTCCTCAACACCTGCCCGTGACCGCACTTTCCCGGGAAAGTGCGGTCTCGCTTGGGCACGCGAGTCAGGCGCGCAGCATCTCCGCGACGAGGAACGCCAGTTCCAGGGACTGCTGGGTGTTCAGCCGGGGGTCGCAGGCGGTCTCGTAGCGGCCGGACAGGTCCAGGTCGGAGATGTCCTGCGCGCCGCCGAGGCACTCGGTGACGTCCTCGCCGGTGAGTTCGACGTGGATACCACCGGGATACGTCCCGAGCTTGCGGTGCACCTCGAAGAAGCCCTGCACCTCGTCCACGATCCGGTCGAAGTGCCGCGTCTTGTATCCGGTGGAGGCCTCGTGCGTGTTGCCGTGCATCGGGTCGCACTGCCAGATGACCTTGTGCCCGGAACTCTCCACCTTCTCCACAATGGCGGGCAGCACCTCCCGCACCTTGCCGTTGCCCATGCGGGAGATCAGGGTCAGCCTGCCCGGCTCGTTGCGCGGGTCGAGCCGCTGCACGTACTCCACGGCCTGCTCCGGCGTGGTCGTCGGGCCGATCTTCAGCCCGATCGGGTTGGACAGCAGCTCGGCGAACGCGATGTGCGCACCGTCGAGCTGACGGGTGCGCTCACCGATCCAGAGGAAGTGGGAGGAGAGGTTGTACAGCTTCGGATTGGCGGCATCCGCGTTGTCCAGCCGCAGCATGGCGCGCTCGTAGTCGAGCAGCAGCGCCTCATGGCTGGAGAAGATCTCGGTGGAGTGCAGCGACGTGTCGGTGACCCCGCACGCGGACATGAACCGCAGACCCCTGTCGATCTCGGCGGCCAGTGCCTCGTAGCGCTCGCCCGCCGACGACGTGGCCACGAAGTCCTTGTTCCAGTCGTGTACCTGGGCCAGGTCGGCCATCCCGGCGCCGGTCAGCGCCCGCACGAGGTTCATCGCCGCCCCCGCGTTGGCGTAGGCGCGGATCATCCTGCCCGGGTCGGGCACCCGCAGCGCGGGCTCCGCCGCCAGCGAGTTCACGATGTCGCCGCGGTACACCGGCAGGCCGAGCGCGTCGGTGGCGTTCGACCGCGGCTTGGCGTACTGACCCGCGATCCGGCCGACCTTCACCACGGGCAGGCTCGCACCGTAGGTGAGCACGACGGCCATCTGCAGCAGCGTCCGCAGGTTCGCCCTGATGTGCGGCTCGGTGTTGGACTCGAACGTCTCCGCGCAGTCCCCACCCTGCAGCAGGAACGCCTCGCCACGGGCGACCATCGCCAGCCGGTCGCTCAGCCGGTCGATCTCCGGGGGGACGGTGATCGGCGGCACGCTCTCCAGGACGGTGCGTACGCGCGACGTGGCGTCGGCGTCCGGCCAGTCCGGCTGCTGGGCGGCAGGCCGGGACAGGGCATCGTCCAGTCGCGTGCGCAGCTCGGGCGGAAGCGGCGGTAGCTCGGGAAGGGCATCGATGGGGACGTCCACAGTCCAGTTCACAGCACCCAGGATAGGGTGCGATCCCCGTTGCCGGTCAGTGGGACGTACTTCTCACTTGCTGGAAGTCCGGGCTGTGGCGGGCCACCCTATGCCGCCTGCGCCTCCTCGTAGAGATTCTGTGCGTCGGCGCCGAAGTAGGGACCGAACATCACTCCTGGCAGGAAGGTGTAGCCGAAGCTGTTCACCGAGTTCTGCAACCCGGTGCCGGTCGTCTCGTCGAAGCCGAGGAACCACGGCCCGCCGCTGGAGCCGCCGGTCATATCGCAGTCCATTCCGTGATCCCTGGTGAGCAGGAAGTCGGTGAATGTGCTGCCACTGCAGTAGATCAGCAGAGATCCGTCGTAGGGATCGGCCGCGGGATAACCGAAGGTGTACATGTTCTGGTTGCGCTGCTGATTGAAGGCGATGCCCTGCGCTCCCACCACATCGGTCAGGTACGCCCCGTCGAGCTGGTTCAGCACCGCGGCCCCGACGTCGTAGTTCATGTCCTCACTCGCCTCCCACTGGGGTGTGGTGAGGGTCTGGGCCGCCGCCCACTCGCCGAACGGGGCCGCGCCGTTGTCATATCCCGGTACGAAGATCCAGTTCGTGTGCCAGCTGCCCTGGTACTTCACGCAGTGCCCGGCCGTCATCACGACGCTGCGGTTCGCGCTGGTCACGGCATTGCCGCTGCACGAGGCCCGTTGCCCGTCGAAGCTGAAGAACACCCGGCCCGCCGTCGACGTCACGGCTCCGCCACCGGTCCACTGGTCTCCGGTGCTCGGCATCGCCGCGGCGCCCGCGATCGCGGGCGCGGTCGTCGGCTCGACCACCGTGGCGGGACCCCGCGCGACCTCGCGCAGCGTTCCCGCGGCCGAGGACAGCAATTGCCGCATCGGTATCGCCGATCGCATGTCCTCCGCGGTCCAGAAGTCGGTCACCGCCTGTGCCGCGGCGGCATCCGCGGCCGCGCTGTGCACGGCGACGTCCGCGGTTTCCGCGGTGGCGCTCGGAATGAGAACCGTGCTCGAAAGGGTGGCGGCAGCCAGTGCGGCCAGTGACACCCGGAACGAACGCTTCATGACGCCTCACCTCTGACCGGCGCCGCCATCACCGCCGGCCGATTGCAGGGACAGTGAATTGTCGGAATTAGAGGTTCTACTGAACGTAATTAACCGACTACTGTCGATCAATCGGCCATTTGGCAGCTGATTCGCCCTTGAGCTGTGCCAGATGGAGCAATCCGGGCCCTGGAACTGCCAACTCGGGCGCCGGAAGTGCGAAGTCAGATGACGGCTAGGGGGAGGGATGTCGGGTGGACCGGGGACGGGAGGTCTGACGCGCCGGTCAGGTGGCGGTCTACGGCCGCGGCCGCCGAGCGGCCTTCGGCTATCGCCCAGACGACCAGTGAGGCGCCGCGGTGGGCGTCGCCGCAGACGAAGACATCCGGTGCGCTCGTCTGCCAGTCGGTTCCGCAGGACAGGGTGCCGCGGGTGGTCAGCGTCAGGTCGAGGTCGTCGAGCAGGCGCATCCGCTCGACGCCCTCGAAACCGATCGCGAACAGCACCAGATCGGCGGGCAGCACCTCGACCTCGGCATTGACCGCCACGACCTCGCGCAGTCCCGTCGCCGGATCCTTTCGCACCCGCACGTGCTGCAGCTCGATCGCGCGCACCCGGCCGTCGGCATCGCCGACGAACCGCTTCACCGCGACCCCGAAGACGCGTTCCCCCGTCTCCTCATGCACCGGATAGGTGCGCAGGACGTACGGCCACGTGGGCCACGGCGACCGCTCATCGTCGCGTGTGGACGGTGGCAGCGGGTACTGGTCGAGCTGGGTCACCGACAGCGCACCCTGCCGGATCGCCGTGCCGTAACAGTCCGCTCCGGTGTCCCCACCGCCGATGATGACCACATGCTTTCCCTCGGCACTGATCGACGGCGGTCCGTCACCCTCGCATGTCTTGTTCGCCGGGACCAGATGTTCCATCGCCAGGTGGATTCCCGACAGTTCGCGTCCCTGCGTCGTGGTGTCGTCCCGCCCGCGCAGTGCGCCGACAGCGAGCACCACCGCGTCGTACTGCGCACGCAGGTCCTCGACGGTGAGATCGACGCCGACCTCGCAACCGGTGACGAACTGGGTGCCCTCCTCACGCAGCTGCGCCAGCCTGCGGTCGAGCACCTTCTTCTCCATCTTGAACTCGGGGATGCCGTAGCGCAGCAACCCGCCGAGCCGGTCGTCCCGCTCGAACACCGTCACGTCATGACCCGCGCGGGTCAGCTGCTGCGCGGCGGCGAGCCCCGCCGGTCCCGAGCCGACCACCGCGACGTGCTGTCCCGTGGACAACGAGGGCAACTCGGCCCGGACGTCACCGGACTCCCAAACCTGGTCCGCGATCGTCGCCTCGACCCGCTTGATGGCCACCGGGCCGCCGGACTCCGGCGAGATGGACAGCACACACGCGGCCTCGCACGGGGCCGGGCAGAGCTTTCCGGTGAACTCGGGGAAGTTGTTGGTGGCGTGCAACCGCTCCCCCGCCGCCGCCCAGTCGCCACGACGCACCAGGTCGTTCCACTCCGGAATCAGGTTGCCGAGCGGGCAGCCCGCGGTTCCCGAGTGACAGAACGGGATACCGCAGTCCATACACCGCGTGGCCTGTACCCGTACGGCCTCGTTGCGCCGCTGCGGATCGGTGTCGGCGTAGACCTCGTGCCAGTCGTGGACCCGCTCGTCCTTCGGCCGCTTGGGCGGTTCCTGCCTGTCGTGCTTGAGAAAGCCGGTCGGATCAGCCACGAGCCGCCTCCATCATCGCCTCGTCGACGTCGCGGCCGGCCGCCCTCGCTGCGGTCGCGGCGGCCAGCACCCGCTGGTAGTCGCGGGGCATGACCTTGGTGAACGCCGCACCACGCCGGGTCCAGTCCCCCAGCAGGGAAGCGGCGACGGCGGAGCCGGTCTCCTCCCGGTGCCGTTCGACGATCTCCTTGAGCCAGGCCAGATCCTGGGCCTCGGGGGTAAGCAGTTCGACCATCTCTCCGTTCACCTGACCCGGGTCGAGATCGAGTACGTAAGCCACCCCGCCGGACATCCCGGCGGCGAGGTTGCGGCCGGTCGGGCCGAGCACGACCGCCCGGCCACCGGTCATGTACTCGAATGCGTGGTCGCCGACGCCTTCGGCGACCACGATCGCGCCGGAGTTGCGGACGCAGAACCGCTCGCCGACCTGACCGCGCAGGAACAACTCGCCGCCGGTCGCACCATAGGCGATCGTGTTGCCCGCGATGACCTGCTGCTCGGCCGCGAACGGCGCCTCCGGGTCGGGCCGGACGATGACGCGTCCGCCGGACAGTCCCTTGCCCACGTAGTCGTTGGCGTCACCGATCAGGTCCAGCGTCACCCCGGACGGCAGGAAAGCGCCGAGGGACTGACCCGCCGAGCCGGTCAGCGTGACCCGGATGGTGTCGGCGGGCAGCCCGGCACTGCCGAACCGCCGGGTGATCTCCGAACCCAGCAAGGTGCCGACGGTCCGGTTCACGTTGCGCACGGGCAGCTCGATGGTCACCGGGTGGGCGTCCTCCAGCGCGGCCTCGGCCAGCTGGATGAGCGTGCGGTCCAGCGCGTGGTCCAGGCCGTGGTCCTGCTCGCGAACCTTGCGCCGGGAACCGCCGTACGGACTGGCCGTCGGCAGGTCGAAGATCGGCGCGAGGTCGAGACCGTCCGCCTTCCAGTGCTCGACGGCCTCGTCGGTGTCGAGCACGTCCGCCCGCCCGATGGCCTCGTCGAGGCTGTGGAAGCCCAGTGCGGCCAGGGTTTCGCGTACCTCCTGCGCGACGAACCGGAAGAAGTTCACGACGTGCTCCGCCTGCCCGGTGTAGCGCTTGCGCAGTTCCGGGCTCTGCGTGGCCACCCCGACGGGGCAGGTGTCGAGGTGACACACCCGCATCATGATGCAGCCGACCACGATCAGCGGGGCGGTGGCGAAGCCGTACTCCTCCGCACCGAGCAGTGCCGCGACCACCACGTCCCGCCCGGTCTTCATTCCGCCGTCGACCTGGACCGTGATGCGGTCCCGCAGCCCGTTGAGCAGCAGGGTCTGCTGCGTCTCGGCGAGGCCGATCTCCCACGGCGTACCGGCGTGCTTCAGCGAGTTCATCGGTGACGCCCCGGTGCCGCCGTCGTGGCCGGAGATGAGGACGACGTCGGCATGTGCCTTCGACACCCCCGCGGCCACTGTGCCGACACCGAGCGAGCTGACCAGCTTGACGTGGATCCTGGCCCGCTCGTTGGCGTTCTTCAGGTCGTGGATCAGCTGGGCGAGGTCCTCGATGGAGTAGATGTCGTGGTGCGGTGGCGGGGAGATCAGGCCGACGCCCGGCGTGGAGTGCCGGGTACGGGCGATCCAGGGGTACACCTTGTTCGGCGGGAGCTGCCCGCCCTCGCCCGGCTTGGCTCCCTGCGCCATCTTGATCTGGATGTCGTCGGCGTTCACCAGGTACTCACTGGTGACCCCGAACCGTCCGCTCGCGACTTGCTTGATCGCGCTACGACGCTGCGGATCGTAGAGGCGCTCAGCGTCCTCTCCGCCCTCACCGGTGTTGGAGCGGCCGCCGATCTGGTTCATGGCGATGGCCAGAGTCTGGTGCGCCTCCATCGAGATGGAGCCGTAGGACATGGCACCGGTGTTGAACCGGCGGCAGATGGACTCCACCGACTCGACCTCGTCCACCGGGATGGGCGGGCGCTGGCCGGTGCGGAAGGAGAACAGTCCGCGCAGGGCCCCGCCCTCGCGGTTCAGCCGGTGCACCTCGTCCACATAGGCCCGGTAGGCCTCGTCCCGCCTGGTCTTGCTGGCGTGCTGCAACAGGAACACGGTCTCCGGGGTGAACAGGTGCAGTTCGCCCTCCCGCCGGTAGGCGTACTCGCCGCCGGTCTCCAGTCCGCGGTGCACCCGCGCGCTGGGGTTGTCCGCGTAGGCCTTCCGGTGCCGCAGTGCGACCTCCTCGGCCAGCACCTCGAGGCCGACTCCGCCGAGCTTCGAGGTCGTGCCGGTGAAGTACTCGTCGAGCACGTCCTGGGAGAGCCCGAAGGACTCGAAGGCCTGCGCGGCGGTGTAGGCGCCGACGGTCGAGATCCCCATCTTGGACATGATCTTCAGGACACCCTTGGCGAGTGCCGCGACGTAGTTGCGGATCGCCTTCCCCGCCTCGATGCCGGTGATGGCGTCCTGGCCGATCATGTCCTCGATGGACTCGAATGCGAGATACGGGTTGACCGCCGCGGCACCGTAACCGAGGAGCAGGGCGATGTGGTGCACCTCGCGGGCGTCGCCGGTCTCCACCACCAACGCGACCCGCAGCCGCTCCTTGGTCCGCACCAGGTGGTGGTGCACGGCGGAGACGAGCAGCAGCGACGGGATCGGTGCGAGCCGGTGATCGGAGTCCCGGTCGGACAGGACCAGCGTGCGCGCCCCCGCGGCGATGGCCTCGGAAGCCTCCCGCCGAATCCGCTCGACGGCCGCGGCGAGGGCGTCCCCACCACCGTCCACTTCGAACAGCCCGGACAGGACGGCGCAGGAGAATCCGGGGAGGTCGCCGTCGTCGTTGACGTGGATGAGTTTCGCGAGTTCGTCGTTGTCGATCACTGGACAGGACAACTGGATGTGCCTGCAGGAGGCGGGGCCGGGTTCGAGGAGGTTCTGTTCCGGGCCCATGATCCGGCTCATCGACGTGACCAGCTCCTCGCGAATCGCGTCCAGCGGCGGATTGGTCACCTGCGCGAAGTTCTGCTTGAAGTAGTCGTAGAGCAGCCGGGATCGCTTGGACAGCACGGCGGGCGGGGTGTCGGTGCCCATCGAGCCGATGGGTTCGGCACCGCGCTCGGCCATCGGTCCGAGCAGGATCTTCAACTCCTCCTCGGTGTACCCGAACGACAGCTGGCGGCGCAGCACCGAGGCATGCGTCTGCACGATGTGGTCCCGCTCGGGCAGCTCGGACAGCGAGAGGAGCCCGGCGTGCACCCACTCGTCGTAGGAGCGCTCCGCGGCGAGACCCGCCTTCACCTCGTCGTCGTCGACGATCCGGCCCGCCTCGGTGTCCACGAGGAACATCCGGCCAGGACGCAACCGCCCCTTGGCGACCACGTCCCGCGGTTCGATGTCGAGCACCCCGGCCTCGCTGGCCAGCACCACCCTGTCATTCGCGGTCTGCCACCAGCGGGCAGGCCGGAGACCGTTGCGGTCGAGCACGGCCCCCACCAGGGTCCCGTCGGTGAAGGTGACACAGGCAGGGCCGTCCCACGGTTCCATCAGGCTCGCGTGGAACTGGTAGAAGGCCCGGCGCGCCGGGTCCATCGTGGCGTGGTTCTCCCACGCCTCGGGGATCATCATCAGCACGGCGTGCGGCAGTGACCGGCCACCGAGATGGAGCAGTTCGAGCACCTCGTCGAACGACGCGGAGTCGGACGCCTCCGGTGAGCAGATGGGGAACAGCCTCGTCAGATCGCCGCGAAGCACCCCGGACTCGAGCAAGGCCTCCCTGGCCCGCATCCGGTTGCGGTTGCCCCGAATCGTGTTGATCTCGCCGTTGTGCGCGACGAACCGGAACGGGTGCGCGAGCGGCCACGAGGGGAACGTGTTGGTGGAGAACCGGCTGTGCACCAGGGCGATGGCACTGGTCAGCCGCTCGTCGGTGAGGTCGGGGAAGAACCGCGCGAGCTGTACCGGGGTGAGCATGCCTTTGTAGACCAGGGTTCTGGCCGACAGCGAGGGAAAGTAGACGCCCTCCGCGTGCCCGCCCGCTCTCGGCGTTCCCGGCAGCTCGGCGTGCTCGACCCGCTTGCGCAGGCAGAACGCCAGCCGGTCCAGTTCGAGGCCGGCCGGTCGCGACCCGTCGGTGCCCGGCGCGCCCGCGACGAACAACATCGCGAAATGCGGCATCACCGACCTCGCTGTGGGGCCGATGTCGGCGCCCTCGGTGTCGGTCGGGACGTCGCGCCAGCCGAGGACGTCGAGGCCCTCCTCCCTGGCGATGCGTTCCACCAGGTCGATGGCCTCGGCGCGGAGCCGCTCCTCGGCGGGCAGGAACGCGATCCCGGCGGCGTAGGAGTGCGCACCGGACTCGTCCGGTGCGGGCAGATCGAACGGCACCTCGCTGCGCAGCAGGGCGTCGGGCAGCTGGAGCAGGATGCCGGCACCGTCGCCGCTGGTCGGCTCTGCCCCGGAAGCGCCGCGGTGGTCCAGGTTGATCAGCGCCGAAATACCGTCGATCACGATTCCGTGTGACCGCCGGCCGCGGACGTCGGCCACCATCGCGACACCGCAGGAGTCCTGCTCAGTGCCGGGATCGTAAAGGCCGCGCCTGCCTGGATTGGCGGAGAAGATCATGGGGGACCTCCTGCGTCGTCTTCGTGCTCGTTCCACTGTGCACGGGACGACGATGGCCCGCTCGTGAGCGCGACCTTAACACCCCGGAAACACAGCGGCACCCACTCAGAATAAGGATTCAGTCCGGTGGACTGTAACGATCTGGATGCTGTGAACGTCAGCGTTCAGCTGCCACTGGAGCACGTTCGGTCCGCTGCCCACTGCGCATACCCGATCGGGTGGACCTGTCCAGCATAGCCGGACGTCCGCGCTGGTAACGTCCACCTGGCGCGAAACGGCAGCGAAGTCCGGTGCGATTCCGGCGCTGTCCCGCAACTGTGATGGCCCGGCCACTCCTCGTGAGTTCCGGGCCGAGCCAGGTCGCCTGCCGCTCGCCGACGCCACCCGCCTCCGGCGCAGGGGTGCGGCGTCCAGGACCGTCTCCGGCGGTCGGGCGCGGCCTCGCGCCACCGATCAGTCGAGGTCACCATGTCTGTTTCCGCCCTGCGACGGTACGCGCCGCGGCGACGCCCCCGCACCACCGCCGTCCTCACCGCACTCCTGCTCGGCGTGTCCACCCTCGCCGGCTGCGCGGACCGGGAGGACAGCGCCCCACAGGAGGCGGACGACGCCGGTAGCTTCCCGGTCACGGTGCAGGCCGACGGCGCGCCCTCGGTGACGATCGAGCAGCGGCCCGGCCGGATCGTCTCGCTCTCGCCGTCCGCGACGGAGACCCTGTACGCGGTCGGCGCGGGTGAGCAGGTTGTCGCGGTGGACGATCAGTCCACGTACCCGGAGCAGGCGCCACGCACGGACCTCTCCGGGCTGAACGTGGACCCCGAGGCGATCCTCTCGCACAACCCGGATCTGGTCGTGGTCTACGCCGACGCGGACAACAAGCTCGCCGAGACGCTGGGCAAGGCCGGCGCCCAGACGCTGGTGCTGCCCGACGCCACGAGCCTGGACGCCGCCTACGCGCAGTTCGAACTGGTCGGCAAGGCCACGGGCCACGCGGACGAAGGCGCCGATCTGGCCAGGCGGACCAGGGAGGAACTGGACAAGATCGTCGCCGACACCCCGAAACCCGAGCAGCCGCTGAGCTACTTCCACGAGCTGGACCCGACCTACTACACCGTCACCTCGGCCACCTTCATCGGCAGCGTCTACGACAGGTTCGGCCTGGTCAACATCGCCGACGGCGATGACCCGACGGCCTCGGGCGGCTATCCGCAGCTGTCGGCGGAGACCATCGTCGAGGCCGACCCGGACTTCGTCTTCCTCGCCGATGCCCAGTGCTGCGACCAGAGCCCCGAGACGGTCGCCAAGCGGCCCGGCTGGGACACGCTGAGCGCGGTCAGGGAGAACCGGGTGATCGTGCTCGACGAGGACGTCGCCTCGCGCTGGAGCCCCAGGGTCGTCGACTTCGCCCGCGCGGTGTCCGCCGCGGTCACCCCGGCGAGCAGCTGATTTGACCTCCGCCCGCACCCGAACCACCACCCGCCTGCGGCCCCGGACCCTGCTGATCGGCCTGCTGGTCCTGGTCACGGTCATGCTGCTGGCCCTGCTGATCGGCGCGGGCGATCTCGGCTGGCGCAGGGTGCTGGCGGAGATCGTCGCCCAGCTCAGCGGTGGCACGTCCCCGCTGAGTGCGCGGGAAGCCGCGATCGTCTGGGAGATCCGGCTGCCGCGAGTCGTGCTGGCCGGACTGGTCGGGGCGGCACTGGCGAGTTCCGGGGCGGCCTTCCAGGGCGTCTTCCGCAACCCGCTCGCCGATCCGTACCTGCTCGGCGCCGCCGCTGGAGCCGGAATGGCGGCGACCATGGTCGTGGTGCTCGCCCCAGCGGTGAGCGGCTGGGTGGTGGGACCGCTCCAGTTGGCCGCGTTCGCGGGCGCCCTCGGCGGGGTGGGCCTGAGCTGGGTGCTCGGCCGGTCCTCGGGTGGGACGGGCACGGCGACACTGCTGCTCGCCGGGGTGGCCGTCGCCTCGTTCCTCACCGCCGTGCAGACCTTCGTGCAGCAGCTCAACACCGAGACGATTCGGCAGGTGTACACCTGGACGCTCGGCGGCCTGAACATCAGCAGCTGGCACGAGGTGTGGCTCGCCCTGCCCTACATCGCCGCGTCCGCCGTGGTGCTCTGCCTCTGCGCGCGACTGCTCGACGTGCTGACCCTCGGCGACGCCGAGGCGTCCTCGCTCGGCGTGCGGCCGGGCCGCGTGCGGTTGCTGCTCCTCGTCGCGGCATCACTGGCGACGGCGGCAGCGGTGTCGGTGAGCGGGCTGATCGGTTTCGTCGGGATCGTGGTGCCCCACCTCGTGCGCATGCTGGCCGGCGCCTCCTACCGCGTCATCATCCCGATGTCGCTGATCGGCGGCGCCGCCTTCCTCGTGGTGGCCGACCACGTCGCGCGGACGATCATGCCCGGCGAACTCCCGCTGGGTGTGGTGACCGCGTTCGCCGGTGCGCCGTTCTTCGTACTGGTCCTGCGGACAGCGCAGGTGAGATCGCTGTGACCGCGCTGCGGCTGCGCGAGGTTCAGGCAGGCTACGCCGGAAAACCGGTGGTGCGCGGGGTTTCCCTCGACGTTCCGGTGGGTGGCTGGCTCGCGATCATCGGCCCGAACGGTGCGGGAAAGTCCACTTTGCTCAAAGCGATCGCGGGCATCGCGGACTTCGACGGCGACATCGTTTTGCACGACAAACCGGCGGCGGAGCTGTCGCACCGGGACCGGGCTCGCGAGGTCGGGTATTCGCCGCAGAACCCCGCGATGCCCGACGGCCTGACCGTCACCGACTACGTTCTGCTCGGCCGCACCCCGCATCTCGGCAGACTCGCAAGGGAATCCTCCCGCGATTTGTCCATTGTGGATGAGGTGTTGCATCGGCTCGATCTCGGCGACCTCGCGGGACGCCCGCTGCGCACGCTGTCGGGCGGGGAACGACAACGGGCCGTGCTGGCCCGGGTGCTCACCCAGCAGACCAGGCTGCTGCTGCTCGACGAGCCGACCACCGGACTGGATATCGGGCACGCGCAGGCACTGCTGGAGCGCCTCGACCGCCTGCGCCGCGAGGACGGGAGCACCGTCGTCACCACCCTGCACGACCTCACGTTCGCCGCGCAGTACGCCGACCAGCTGTTGTTGCTGGACGGCGGTGAGGTGGTCGCGGCGGGCACTCCCGCCGAGGTGCTCACCGCCGAGCGGCTCGCCCGGCATTACGACGCCACGGCGGAGGTGCTGTCGTCGGGGCAGGGTCATCCGGTGATCACCCCCGTTCGCCCCTTCCATAAAAAGTAGAACCTGTTACATTTCCAGGCATGATCCTGGACCGTTTCCGGCTCCCCGGCTCCGTGGCCGTCGTCACCGGTGCCGGGCGCGGCATCGGTGCGGCCACGGCACTCGCACTGGCCGAGGCAGGTGCCGACGTCGTGCTCTCCGCCCGCACCGAGGACCAGCTCGGCGAGGTGGCCGAACGCATCAGCGCAACCGGCCGCAGGGCTCACGTCGTGGCCGCCGACCTCACCGACACCGATGCCGCCGCCGGGCTCGCCGACGCCGCGATGAGCGCGTTCGGCAGGCTCGACGTGGTGGTGAACAACGTCGGCGGCAGCATCCCCCGCCCGCTGACGGATACGTCGGTGGAGTACCTGGAGGAGGCGTTCCACTTCAACGTCTCCACCGCGCACGCCCTGACCAAGACGGCCGTGCCACTGATGCTCGACGGCGAACGGCCCGGTGGTGCGATCGTCAACATCTCCTCGGTGATGGGACGGGTCGCCGGGCGCGGCTTTCTCGCCTACGGCACCGCGAAAGCCGCGCTCGCCCACTACACCCGGCTGGCCGCGGCGGATCTCGCACCCCGGATCCGGGTGAACGCCATCGCCGTCGGCTCGGTGGCGACCTCGGCCCTCGACTTGGTGCTGAACAACGACGAGGTGCGCACCACGATGGAGTCCTCGACCCCGCTGCGCGCCATCGGCGAACCGGAGGACATCGCGGCGACCGCCGTGTTCCTCGCCTCCCGCGCGGGCGGCTACCTCACCGGCAAGGTGCTGGAGGTCGACGGCGGTCTGCAGGCCCCCAACCTCGAACTGGGCCTGCCCGACCTGTAGGAGATGGTGACCATGACCAAGCCGTACCGCGTGGTGCAGTGGAGCACCGGCAACGTCGGGCGCAATGCCATCGCCGGTATCGCCGCCCGGCCCGATCTGGAACTGGTCGGCCTCTGGGTGTCGGACCCGGCGAAGGTGGGCAGGGACGCGGGAGAGCTCGCCGGGCTCGGCCGCGAACTCGGGGTCGCCGCCAGCGGCGACGCCGACGAACTGCTGGCGCTGCGGCCGGACTGTGTTGTCTACACCGCCATGGCCGACGACCGGATCCCCGAGGCGATCGAGGACCTGCGACGCATCCTGCGCGCGGGCGTCAACGTCGTGTCCAGCAGCCCGGTGTTCCTGCAGTTCCCGGACGGTGTCGTACCGGACGAGGTGAGCGGGCCGGTCCGGGACGCGGCGGCCGAGGGCGGCGCGTCGCTGTGGGTGAACGGGGTGGACCCCGGATTCGCCAACGACTGGCTGCCGCTGGTCCTCACCGGGGTGTGTGAGCGCATCGACGAGGTGCGCTGCCTGGAGATTTTGGACTACAGCACCTACGACAACGCGAAGGTGCTCTTCGACATCATGGGCTTCGGCAAGCCCGTCACCGAGACACCCATGCTGCTGCAGCCCGGCGTGCTCACCCTCGCCTGGGGCAGCGTGGTCCGCCAGCTCGCGGCCGGACTCGACGTGGAACTGGACGCGGTGGAGGAGAGCTACGAGCGGCTGCCCGCTCCGGAGACCTTCGACGTCTCGTCCGGGACGATCGACGAGGGCGCGGCGGCAGCGCTGCGGTTCGAGGTGCGCGGCATGCGCGGCGGCAGGCCGGTCTGCGTGCTGGAACACGTCACCCGCCTGCGCCCCGATCTCGGCCCGGACTGGCCGCAGCCCGCGGGCCAGGGGTGTTATCGCGTGCAGGTCTCCGGGGAACCGAACTACACCCTCGACCTGCGCCTGCTCGGCGAGGACGGCGACCACAACACGGCCGGGCTCAAGGCCACGGCGATGCGGCTGGTCAACGCGGTCCCCGCGGTGGTCGAGGCACCTGCCGGGCTACTGACCGGGCTCGACCTTCCGCTGATCACCGGCCGGGGTCTCGTCCGTCCCTGACGATTCGCCGTCGCCCGGTTCCGACTCGTCCTTGGCGGCCTCGTCGCCGGAGTCGGTGTCCTGGTCCGCCCCGGCTTCCTCGTCGTCCACCGGATCGTCGTTGCTGCGCAACGTGGCCGGGTCCTCGCGGGGACCGCGCCGGGCGGCGACGATCAGGTAGATCACCGCGCCGACGAACAGCAGCGCCGAGGTCCAGACGTTGACGCGCAGGCCCAGGATCTCGTTGGCGGTGTCGGTCCGCATCAGCTCGATCCAGAACCGGCCCGCGGTGTACCCGGCGACGTAGAGCGCGAACACGCGGCCGTGGCCGAGCCGGAACCTGCGGTCGGCCCAGACGATCAGCAGTGCGACGCCGAGGCTCCAGAGCAGCTCGTACAGGAACGTCGGGTGCACGACCTCGATCGGCACGTCGCTGATCGCGACCCCGCCGAGCGGGTCGGCGAGCCCGGTCTCCGGGTCGACGCGCCGGTAGATCTCCAGTCCCCACGGCAGGTCGGTGGGCGCGCCGTAGAGTTCCTGGTTGAAGTAGTTGCCGAGCCTGCCGACCGCCTGTGCGACGACGATGCCCGGTGCGACCGCGTCCGCGACCGCGGGCAGCGGGATGCCCTTGCGCCTGCAGGCGATCCACGCGCCGACCCCGCCGAGGGCGATCGCGCCCCAGATGCCGAGCCCGCCGTCCCAGATCTTCAGCGCGTCGACCGGGTTCCTGCCCTCGCCGAAGTAGAGCTGGTTGTCGGTGATGACGTGGTAGAGCCTGCCGCCGATCAGGCCGAACGGGACCGCGTAGACCGCGATGTCGACGATCGTGCCCTTGCTGCCGCCGCGTTCCATCCAGCGGCGTTCACCCCACCAGATCGCGATGACGATGCCCGCGATGATGCACAGCGCGTACGCGCGCAGCGGGACCGGCCCGATCTCCCAGACACCACGGTCCGGGCTGGGAATGTTCGCGAGGAAAACGGCCGCGGCTGTGTTCACGGGGTCACCGTAGCGCGCCCCGCCTAGATGCCCACTTTCAGCCCTTGCGGACGCCCTCGGCGAGTTCCGCGGTCAGGGTCCGCAGCGCGTCCGCGCCTTCCGTTGCCTTGGTGACCAGTGCCGATCCGACGATGACGCCGTCGGCGAAGCCCGCGACCTCGGCCGCCTGCTCCCCGGAGCGGACTCCGAGGCCGACACCGACCGGAAGATCGGTGTGCGCCCTGGTGCGTCGAACCAGCTCGGCCGCACCGGCGCCCACGGACTCCCGCGCGCCGGTCACGCCCATGACGGCGGTGGCGTACACGAATCCCGTGCCCGCCTTCACCGTCAGGTCGATCCGCTCCTCCGAGGACGAGGGCGAGACCAGGAAGATCCGGTCCAGCCCGTGCGCCTCGGACGCGGTCAGCCAGTCCTGCGCGAAGTCCGGCGTGAGATCCGGGGTGATCATCCCGAGTCCGCCCGCCGCCGCGAGGTCCCTGGCGAACGCGTGCACCCCGTAGCGGTGCACGGGGTTCCAGTACGTCATCACGACGGCACGGCCACCCCGTGCCGAGATCGACTCGACGACCTCGAACAGGTGCTTGAGCCGGAAACCGGAGCGCAACGCGGCGTCGGCCGCCGCCTGGATCGTCGGCCCGTCCATCACTGGATCGGAGTACGGGACGCCGACCTCGACCAGGTCCGCTCCCCCGTCGATGGTCGCGGCGAGCAGGTCCTTCGACCCCTCGACCGTGGGATACCCGGCGGGCAGGTAGCCGATCAGCGCCGCCCGCTGCTCCGCCCTGGTCCGCTCGAACAGGCGGTCCAGCTCGCTCGTCACGACAGCTTCTCCTCGTCCACCAGGTCGAAGTACCGGGCCGCCGTGTCCACGTCCTTGTCGCCGCGACCGGACAGGTTGACCAGAATGTGCGCGCCCTCGCCGAGCTCCTTGCCGAGCTCCAGAGCCCCGGCGAGCGCGTGCGCCGATTCGATGGCCGGGATGATGCCCTCGGTCTGCGACAGGAGCTTGAACGCCTCCATCGCTTCCGCGTCGGTCACCGCGCGGTACTCGGCGCGGCCGCTGTCCTTGAGCCAGGAGTGCTCGGGACCGACACCCGGGTAGTCCAGACCCGCCGAGATCGAGTACGCCTCGATCGTCTGCCCGTCCTCGTCCTGCAACAGGTAGGACATGGCGCCGTGCAGCGTGCCGGGCGTGCCCTGAGTGAGGGTCGCACCGTGCTCACCAGAGTCCAGCCCCTTGCCGCCGGGTTCGAGGCCGACCAGCCGGACGTCCGCGTCGTCGATGAAGCCGTGGAAGATGCCGATCGCGTTCGACCCGCCGCCGACACAGGCGGCCACCGCGTCGGGCAGCCGTCCGGTCAGGTCGAGGATCTGCCTGCGGGCCTCCTCGCCGATCACCTTGTGGAAGTTGCGCACCATCACCGGGAACGGGTGCGCGCCCGCCGCGGTGCCGAGCAGGTAGTGGGTGGTGTCCACATTGGTCACCCAGTCCCGCAGCGCCTCGTTGATGGCGTCCTTGAGCGTGCGCGAGCCCGTGGTCACCGGGATCACCTCGGCGCCGAGCAGACGCATGCGCGCGACGTTCAGCGCCTGGCGTTCGGTGTCCACCTCGCCCATGTAGACGACGCAGTCCAGGTCGAGCAGGGCACAGGCGGTCGCCGTCGCGACGCCGTGCTGGCCCGCGCCGGTCTCGGCGATGACCCGCTTCTTGCCCATCCGCTTGGTGAGCAGCGCTTGGCCGAGCACGTTGTTGATCTTGTGCGAGCCGGTGTGGTTGAGGTCCTCGCGCTTGAGGAAGATCCGGGCGCCGCCCGCGTGCTCGGCGAACCGGGGAGCCTCGGTGAGCAGCGACGGCCTGCCGGCGTAGTCGGCGAGCAAACGCGCGAACTCACCGGTGAACTCCGGGTCGACGCGCGCCTTGTCGTACTCGGCCGACAACTCGTCCAGTGCGCCGATCAGCGCCTCTGGCATGAACCGGCCGCCGTACGGGCCGAAGTGCCCGCGCGCGTCCGGATCGTGTTTGTCGGGGTCGGCGTTGGTGTCGACTTCAGGAGGCGGTGCGGCTTTCGAGGGCTCGCTCATCGACTCGGCCTCGGGCAGGCCGGGTGCGAACCGGCGGTGACGAGCTTGACCAGCGCGCCCTTCGGGTCCTCCGACGCGACCAGACCTTCGCCCACGAGCACGGCGTCCGCACCGTGTCCCGCGTAGGCCATCAGGTCACCGGGGCCACGAACGCCGGACTCGGCGATCTTGATGACCTCCATCGGCAGGCCGGGTGCGAGCCTGCTGAAGACGTCCCGGTCGACCTCCAGCGTGTGCAGGTTGCGGGCGTTGATGCCGATCACGCTCGCACCGACCTCCAGCGCACGGTCGGCCTCCTCGGCGTTGTGCACCTCGACCAGCGCGGTCATGCCGAGCGACTCGACCCGGTCCAGCAGCGCGGCGAGCGCGTTCTGCTCCAGGGCGGCGACGATCAGCAGCACCATGTCCGCTCCGTGCAGGCGCGCCTCGTGCACCTGGTACGGGCTGACGATGAAGTCCTTGCGCAGCAGGGGAACGTCGACCGCCGCGCGCACCGCGTCGAGGTCTGCCAGGGAGCCGCCGAAGCGCCGCTGCTCGGTGAGGACGCTGATCACCTTCGCGCCGGCTTCCTCGTAGTCCTTCGCGAGGGCCGCGGGGTCGGTGATCTGCGCCAGGTCGCCCTTCGACGGGCTGCGTCGCTTCACCTCGGCGATGACACCGATCGCGGGATCGTGCAGCGCTGCCATGACGTCACGCGGCGGTGCCACCTCCGCAGCACGGCGCTTGAGCTCGTCGAACGGAAGTTCGGCCTCCCGCTCGGTGAGATCGGCCCGTACACCGGCGACGATGTCCTCGAGAACGCTCACCGGTGAGCCTCGCAGGCCGTCGCGTTCACTGATTCACTCGCAAGGTCGCTCACAAAAACCTTCCCCTTCCCGCCGAAATGATGCTAACCCGAACAGTGAGTCCGACCAGTTCCGGGTCGCGGAAGGCCTTGTTCACCAGGATTCCTTCACCTTTCGTCACCGACCACTCGTCGGGTCCTCGCCGTCGGAAAGTGCTTGCCAGAGCTCGGTGTCGGGGTCGCGCGCCACCGGTTCCCGCTGTGGCGCGGAGTATCGGGCACCCAGCCTGGGCATCCGCGCGGCCTTGCGTACCCCCAGCAACCCGCCGAGGACCACGAGAATTCCGCCTGCCGCCGCGAGTCCGCGCCCGGCGAGAATCTCGCCGACGGGTGCACCGTCCGGGTAACCACTCGTGCGCAGACCGTCAACGGCGAGCCAGCAGGCGGCGACACCGGCTAGGCCGAGCAGGACACCGAGAACCCGGCGTGGCCAGCCGCCCGTCGCGACCATGCCGGCCACACCGGCGACGGCGAGTACCGCGATCGGGACGAGCGCACCCGCCCGCTGGGCACCTGTCGCCGTGTCCAGCACGATGCCGCGCACGCCGCCGTCGCGCTCCTCGGCGAACCAGATCAGCCGCGACGAACCCCACAGCGCGGCGGCACCGAGCAGCAGCGCGGCCACCACAATCCACAGTGGACGCTTGTCGGGCTGGACGGGATCAGACACGTGCGGCGTCCTCGTCGGGATCGAGCGACGTCACGGGTTTCATCGTGTTCGCCGCCGCCACGGCGGACAGCACCGTGCGGGCCTTGTTGAGCGCCTCGGTGTCCTCGTAGGCCGCCTCGGAGTCGGCTACCACGCCGCCGCCTGCCTGCACGTAGGCGATGCCGTCGCGCATCAGCGCCGTGCGGATGGCGATCGCGGTGTCGGCGTCCCCCGCGAAGTCGAGGTACCCGACGACGCCGCCGTAGAGACCGCGCCTGGTGGGCTCCAGCTCCTCGATCAGCTGCATCGCGCGCACCTTGGGCGCCCCGGAGAGCGTGCCAGCGGGGAAGCACGCCACGACGGCGTCGAAGGCGGTCTTGCCCTCGGCCAGCTCCCCGGTGACGGTCGAGACGATGTGCATGACGTGGCTGTAGCGCTCGATGTGGAAGAAGTCCACGACGTGCACCGACCCCGGCTCGCAGACCTTGCCGAGATCGTTGCGGCCGAGATCGACCAGCATCAGGTGCTCGGCCCGCTCCTTGTCGTCGGCGAGCAGCCCCTTCGCCAGCTGGGCGTCCTCCTCCGGATCCGCCCCCCGCCAGCGAGTTCCGGCGATCGGGTGGGTGGTGGCCCGCCCGTCGCGCACGGTCACCAGCGACTCCGGACTCGACCCGACGATGTCGAAGCCCTCCAGCCGCAGGAGGTACATGTACGGACTCGGGTTGGAGTTGCGCAGGATCCGGTAGACGTCGAGCGCATCGGCGTCGGTGTCCATCTCGAAGCGTTGCGAGGGCACGATCTGGAACGCTTCGCCCGCGTGGATCGCCTCCACCGCCTTGTGCACCGCCGCGTGGAAGTCCTCCTCGCTGCGCCGCCGGGTGAACTCCGGTTTGGGCCGGTCGAACACCGCGTTGGTGGCCGGGGCCGACGCGCCGAGCTGGGTGGTCATCTGGTCCAGGCGGCGCACGGCGTCGTCGTAGGCGGCGTCCACGCGCTCCGGGGAGTTGTCCCAGTTGACGGCGTTGGCGATGAGCGTGACGGTGCCCTCGTGGTGGTCGAATGCCGCCAGGTCGGTGGCCAGCAGCATCGTCAGCTCGGGGATGTCGATGTCCTTCTCGGCCAGCTCCGGCAGCGTCTCCAGCCACCGCACGGCGTCGTAGCCGATGTAGCCGACCATCCCACCGGTCAGCGGGGGCATGCCGGGCAGTGGCTCGGTGTGCAGCAGCTCGATCGTCTCGCGCAGCACCGACAGCGGGTCACCCGTGGTCGGCAGGCCGGCGATCGGCGTGCCGGTCCAGACGGCCTGGCCGTCGCGCACCGTCAGCGCCGCCGGGCTCCGAACTCCCACGAAGGACCAGCGCGACCAGGACTGCCCGTTCTCGGCCGACTCCAGCAGGAAGGTGCCGGGCCGGTCCCCCGCGAGCTTGCGGTAGAGCGAGACGGGCGTGTCGGCGTCGGCGAGCAGGCGGCGGACCACCGGGATCACGCGGCGGCCCTCGGCGAGGGTGCGGAACTCGCCCCTGTCTGGAGTCACCGCGCCGAGGCCGGTGGGACGGGGGGTCACGGCTTGCACGTTCGCGGACGGGGAGTCGACCATGGGGTTATTGTGCCGTTACGGGTCGGCGGCCCCGCACCCGGCGCAAATTCAGCATTTGTTGAATTTTGTTCGGGTTCGCGCCATGATGGAGGTATGCCTCCCGCCGACCAGTCTGCCCCCGCCAAACGCCGCGGCCGCCGCCCCGCAGGCCAGGACACCCGAACGGCGCTGCTCGAGGCGGCCAGATCGGTGTTCGCCGAGTCGGGCTACGAGGGCGCGACCGTCCGGGTGATCGCGACCAGGGCCGGGGTGGACGCGGCGATGGTGAACCACTGGTTCGGCGGCAAGGACGGACTGTTCGCGCAGGCGGTGCTGCAGGTGCCGTTCGACCCGAAGGACATCGTCGCCGCCCTGCTGGACGGGGACGTGGACGACCTCGGCGAGCGCATCGTGCGCACCTTCCTGACGAACTGGGACGGCGCGGGCAGAGACGTCTTCGTCGCGGTGGTCCGCAGCGTCGCCGGGCACGAGGAGGCCATGAAGCTGTTGAAGGACGTCCTGGTCAGGCACATCTTCTCCGGTCTCACCAGCGCGGTCAGCGCGAACGATCCCAAGTTCCGGGCCTCGTTGTGCGCGACGCAGGTGGTCGGCATGGGCATGGTGCGCTACCTGATCAAACTGGAGCCGTTCGCCTCGGCGGACATCGACACCATCACCGCCGCCGTCGCCCCCACTCTCCAGCGCTACCTCACCGGCGACATCAGCTGACCCCGCCCGTCTCACCCCAACGTCGCACTTTCCCGGGAAAGTGCGAGGGGGCAAGCCCGTGACCAGGGACGGGAGTTTCCAACGTCGCACTTTCCCGGGAAAGTGCGGTAGTTGCGCGCGCGGGGCATCGCACTTTCCCGGGAAAGTGCGAGCTTGGGGAGCCGGGTGGCTACCCGGTCAGGGGGTGTCGTCGGCGAGGAGGACGCGGTCGTCGGTGTCGAAGCAGGTGTGCGTGCCGGTGTGGCAGGCGGGGCCGGTCTGGTCGACGCGCACCAGCAGCGTGTCGGCATCGCAGTCCACCCGGACCTCGCGGACGTGCTGGGTGTGCCCGGAGGTCTCCCCCTTCATCCACAGCCTCCCTCGACTGCGGGAGAAGTAGGTCGCCTTGCGCGTGGTCAGCGTCCGTTCCAGCGCCTCGTCGTCCATCCAGGCGACCATCAGCACGTCGGACGTGCTGTGCTCGATCACCACCGCGCACACGAGTCCGTCCGGGGTGCGCTTGAGCCGCTCGGCGATCGCGGGGTCGAGGCTCATGCGGCGTTCCCCAGCACGAACCGGCGCACGGGCCCCGAGCTGAGCAGCACCCCGGCGTAGATGTAACCGGCGGCGGCGACCAGCGAGAACAGCTTGATCCAGAGCAGTTCGGCGCCCATCAGGAGAAACGCGTGCAGGATGCCGAAGATCACCACGACGGCGTACGCTGCGACCCTGGCGAACGCCATCCGCAGCGCGATCCCCGCCGCCACGAGCAGGCCGAACAGCAGTGTCGTCCCGGGCACCAGGAAGACGCGAGTGCCGGCTCCGGGCGAGGTCAGCAGCACCACCGCGAGCAGCAGGTAGACCAGCGGGATGCCGACGAGCAGCCCGCAGGTGACCTTGACCTCCAACGGCGCCTGCCAGCTACGGATACCTGTCTTCATCGGACCTCGATCCCTTCGGCGCGCAGCGCCTGCTTCACGGCGCCGATGCTCAGCTGGCCGAAGTGGAACACGCTCGCCGCGAGCACGGCGTCGGCCCCGGCGTGCACGGCAGGGGCGAAGTGCTCGATGGCACCGGCGCCGCCACTGGCGATCACCGGCACCCGCACGACCTTGCGCACCATGCTGATCAGCTCCAGGTCGAATCCGGCCTTGGTGCCGTCGGCGTCCATGGAGTTCAGCAGGATCTCCCCCGCGCCCAGTTCGGCACCGCGTGCGGCCCACTCCACGGCGTCGATGCCGGTGCCCTTCCGGCCGCCGTGCGTGGTGACCTCGAATCCGGACTCCGTCGGCTCACCGCCCTCCGGCACGCGGCGCGCGTCCACCGACAGCACGATGCACTGCGCGCCGAAGCGCTCGGACGCCTCGCGCAGCATCTCCGGCCGGGCGATGGCGGCGGTGTTGATGCTCACCTTGTCCGCACCCGCGCGCAGCAGCCGGTTGATGTCGTCGTTCGTGCGGACCCCGCCGCCGACGGTCAGCGGGATGAAGACCTGCTCGGCCGTGCGGCGCACCACGTCGAAGGTGGTCTCGCGGTTGCCCGAGGACGCCGTGACGTCGAGGAAGCACAGCTCGTCGGCGCCTTCCGCGTCGTACGCGCGCGCCAGCTCCACCGGGTCACCCGCGTCCCGCAGGTCGGCGAAGTTGACACCCTTCACCACCCGCCCCGCGTCGACATCAAGACAGGGGATCACCCTCACCGCAACGGACATACGGCACAGGGTACGGGTCAGCGCAGGTCAGCCAGGAAGGCCCGCCACTGTCCGTGGTCGAAGGTCAGGGTGCCGGAGGCCGGGTCCTTCGAGTCCCGGACCAGCGCGTCGGGTACGTCCCAGCCGACCTCGACACAGCCGTTGTTGGTGGCGCTGTAACTGCTCTTACGCCACGCGACCTCGACGCAGTCCCCGTTGTTGGTGCTGTAGCTACTCGTGCGCCACTCCATCGTGTTCCTCCGGCTGCGGGTAGAGCGTGATTGCCAGCCCGGCAATCAACTCCCGCGATTGTCCCTCATCCGGTGCAATCTCCGCGAGCTTCCTGAGCACGAGCCGGTGCGCGGAGATCTCCTCCGGAGCCTCCAGGAACAGGGTCGCGGTCTCGCTGTCCAGGTAGACCACCGGGCGGAACTCGGGGAACTCCATCAGCATGAACGCCCCCGCGATCCCGGCGTGCACTCCCGCCGCCACGGGCACGACCCGCAGGGAGATGTTCTCCCGGACCGAGAGCCGCAACAGATGGTGCAACTGCCCGGACATCACCTCGCTGTTCCCCGCGGGGAGGCGCAACGCGAACTCGTGCACGAAGAACGCGAACTGCTTGCCTCGCGACGGGGCGAGGACCCGCTGCCGATCGAGTCGCGCCCGCACTCGCCCGTCGATTTCCTCCGGCGGCAGGGTGCCGGTGCCCGAGAGCAGGGCGCGGGCGTACTCGGGGGTCTGCAACAGTCCCGGCACGACCATCGGCTGGAACTCACCCATGCGGACGGCCTTGTCCTCGTGGTCGATGAGCGTGCGCAACTGCTGCGGCAGCCGGGAGCCGTGCCGCTGCAGCCAGCCGGGTTTGCCGACCTCGTGGCAGAGTCCGAGCAGCCGTTTCCGTTCGGCGCCGGTGACCCCGCACACCGCGAGGAAGGCGGAGATCTCCACCTCGTCGTCCCCGCCCCGCTTGCCGCTCAGCACCCGCGACACCCGGCTCTGCGACCAGCCGAGCGCCCGCGCGGCGTCCTGACCGGTCATCTGGGCGTGTTCCATGGCGCGGCGCAGTCCCTCGCCCAGTTCCCGGCTGCGCACCGTGGTGTCTCGATCCCTCATGGCTCGAACGTAGAGCGGCAGTGGTCGGGTGATGGCCAGGAACACTCCAGGTTCACCAGCACGCGTAAGGCGTGTCCCCGTGGCAATCGCAGGCGTCCACTCATGGAACGGGTTCCCGTTGGCGTGGAATCCGGGATGACCGCTGAACGGGTAGGTGGTGTGCGGTGTTGCGGAGTGGCTGTTGCTCCGGATCCAGCCATTCCGGGGGGATGAATTCGGGGGTGCCGTGGCGGATGCGGACGGACCAGCCAGTGTGGTGGAGTTCGCGGTGATGGCGAGCGCAGACGAGGATCATGTTGTCCAGATCGGACAGTCCATTGTTGATCCACGAGATCACATGATGAACTTGGCACCACTTCGGGCCGCGTGTGCAGCCGGGCCGGGTGCAGCCCCGATCGCGGATGGCGAGGGCGCGTCTCTGGGCGGGGGTGGCGAGTCGCTGGGCGCGGCCGAGGTCGAGGACTTCGCCCTGGGTGCCGAGCACGGCGGGCAGGACTTTGGCTTCGCAGCACCAGCGGCGGAGTTGGCTGATGCTGGTGTAGCCGGACGCGTTGATCATCGCGGTCTCGGCGCGTTGCTCCAGTTCGGCCAGGGACACCGTCACGGTGACGACGGCGCGCTCGCCGCCGGTGATGGGTAGGTCGTCGGCCCGGGCGGTGCGGTCGATGATCTCCGCCAGTGCGTCGCCCTGCCGCTGCGCGTGAGTGCGCCGATCCGGGACGCCGTCCGTATCAGCAGGGTCGGGTTTGGCCAGCGGGTGCATGACGCCTTCGAGTTCGGCGGCGGTTTCGGGGTCCAACTCGCCGGTGAACACATACTGTCCGTCGCGGCGGTAGCGGCCATGGAACTCCCGATACGGCCCCGCAGGCCGCTCCCGATCCTTCGGCGGCGCACCCTCGATGTCCCAGTGCCCCAGGATCCGCTGTCCGACCTTGGCGACCTGAGTGGCATCGGCCTGCCGACCCAACTCCACCAGCGTGTCTTCGGTCGCGCGCCGCTCGACCCCCGGCAGGGCATCCGGGGCCTGGGCGAAGACCTTCTGAATCTGCTGGACCTGCTCCAACCCAATGTCCCCCGCCCGCACAGCTTCCTGCGCGAGCGGCATCGGTGTCATCGCCTGCGCGACACGGGCTTTGGCTTCCTTACGGGTCAGGTGCAGCGCCATCATCAACAACGACACCGTGCCCGCATACCCCTGCGCCATGGCCGCACCGCGCTTCTCGGTCTCCGCGACCAGTTCCAGGATGCGCCCGTAGTGTCGCCGTAAGGCCTTTTCGGACTCGAGCAGCCCACCGAGCAGCTCCCCTTCGGAGAGCTGCCACGCGGGAATCACCTGCTCATCAACGTCCACGCCCCCGACGCTACTCGAACACCAGTTCTACCGACAGCAGATGTCGACAAACGGTCACTTCGAGTCGACAAGTGGCACTGAAGTCCACAGTGGACCACACTTGGTAGTAGTTGGCGGCAGGAATGATCTTGCTTGGGGGTACTTGCAGACGCACCATCCCCACTCCCGGCGTTACTGTGGGCGGATGAGCACTGAACTGGACCGCCTGGCCCGCGAGAAGTACCTCGTCCTGACCACGTTTCGCAAGAACGGCGATCCGGTGCCGACGCCGGTCTGGGCCGCCCGCAAGGGCGACGAACTCCTCGTGTGGACCGAGCGGGAATCCGGCAAGGTCAAGCGCATTCGCCGCGACGACAAGGTGGAACTGACCGCCTGCGACGTGCGGGGTAAGAAGACCCACGGCGCGACCGTCACCGGCCATGCCCGGGTGCTCGACGACGAGTCCGAGCAGGTCCGCCGCGCCATCGCGGAGAAGTACGGCATGATCGGCCGCGTCACGATGTTCTTCAGCAAGCTGCGCGGCGGCAAGGAGCGCACCGTCGGCGTCGCGATCAAGCTCGCAGCCTGAGTATGGACGACGAAAGACGCGTGCGGCTCGTCCTGTCAGCAGGCGTGCTGCTCGTGGTGGGCGCCGGTCTAGGGTGAGCTTCGTGCGCGAATCCTCCCATCTCCGGGCGACAGCGGAGGCATACGACGCCGTCGCCGTTCCCTACGCCGATCTTCCCCGCGACGACCTCGAGCGGTTTCCGCTGGACCGTGCGGTACTCGCCGCGTTCGCCGAGGCCGTGCGGGCCTGCGACGGCGGGCCCGTGGCGGAACTCGGCTGCGGCCCCGGCCCCGTGACGGCGCACCTGCGGGATCTGGGACTGGACGTCTTCGGCGTCGACCTGTCACCGGCGATGATCGATCTCGCCCGCGACGCACACCCCGACCTGCGCTTCGAGGTCGGTTCGATGGACGCGCTGGACCTGGCCGACGGGCAGCTGCGCGGCATCGTGTCCTGGTACTCGGTCATTCATGCCCCGCCGCAGGACATTCCGGCGTACTTTGCCGAGTTCCGCCGAGTTCTGGCCGAGGGCGGCCACCTCCTGCTCGCCTTCTTCGAATCCGAGGGCGAACCCCTGACGACGTTCGACCACGCGGTGACGACGGCATACCGGTGGCCGATCGACGATCTTGCCGGGCTGGCGCGCGAGGCCGGGTTCGCCGAGGTAGGCCGGATGCTCCGTGAACCCTGCGAGGGTGAACGACGGCAGCGCCGGGGTCACCTGCTGATGCGCAAGGTCTGATCCAGCTCAGTCGAGACAGAACTCGTTGCCCTCGATGTCCTGCATCACCAGGCACGACTCTTCGTAGCCGTCGGCGCGCAGTAGTCGCACGCGTACCGCGCCGAGGGCTTCCAGTCGTGCGCACTCGGCCTCGAGTGCCGCGAGCCGTTCTTCACCCACGAGACCGGTGCCGACCCGCACGTCGAGATGCACCCGGTTCTTGACGACCTTGCCCTCGGGAACGCGCTGGAAGAACAGGCGTGGGCCCACACCTGCAGGATCAGCGCAGACGAACCCCGCACCCTGCCGCTCTGGCGGCAGCGAGCGATCGAAATCGTCCCAAGTGGCGAACCCCTCCGGTGGCGGCGGTACGACATACCCCAGCACTTCGCACCAAAAACGGGCGAGGCGCTCAGGTTCGGCGCAGTCGAAGGTGACTTGGACTTGCTTGACCGATGTCACGGGAGGCGCACCCTAGCGAACGGCCGCGAGTGCCTCGGGCAGGGTGAACGCGCCGGCGTAGAGCGCCTTGCCCACGATGGCGCCCTCTACGCCGTCTCGGGACAGCCCGGCCAATGCCCGCAGATCGTCCACACTGGACACTCCGCCGGAGGCGATGACCGCGGCATCGGTGCGGGCGGTGACCTCGCGCAGCAGTTCGAGGTTCGGCCCCTGCAGCGTGCCGTCCTTGCTGACGTCGGTCACGACGTAGCGCTGCGCGCCGTCGCGGTCGAGCCGGTCGAGAACCTCCCAGAAGTCCCCGCCGTCCTTCGTCCACCCACGTGCCGCGAGCCGGTGTCCGGCCTCGGTGATCCGCACGTCCATGCCGATCGCGACCCGGTCACCGTGCTCGGCGACCACCTTCGCGGTCCACTCCGGGTCCTCCAGCGCGGCCGTGCCGAGGTTGACCCTGCGGCAGCCGGTGGCCAGCGCCGCCTCCAGGGAGGCGTCGTCCCGGATGCCGCCGGACAACTCCACCTGGACGTCCAGCTTGCCGACGACCTCGGCCAGCAGCTCCCGGTTGGAACCCTTGCCGAACGCGGCGTCGAGATCAACCAGATGGATCCACTCCGCCCCGTCTCGCTGCCAGGACAGCGCCGCGTCCAGCGGGCTGCCGTAATGGCTCTCGGTACCGGCCTCACCCTGCACCAGGCGTACGGCCTGGCCATCGGCCACGTCAACGGCGGGAAGGAGCGTGAAAGTCACCCGGCAACTATATGAGCTGGTAGTCCGACCGGCGCAACGGGTGCGGCCGGAGGTGTGAAGTTCGAGCTGATTCACCCGTAACGGCCAACCAGGGCAAGCAGGAGAGGCAGACTCGTATGGTCTTCGCCACATGCCTGGAGGTCGCTCCGTGGACCCACTGTCTGGCTCGGCCTCGGGCGACAATCTGGCAGGGCGCCTTTCGCTCTACGTCGTGATGCAACTGGCGAGCGTCCTGCTGCCCGGCGCGGTAGTGCTCATGGAAGGCGTTGTCCTGCTGACCGGGCTGATCCGGGTCCACGACCACGCCATCAGCTCGCTGTTCGAGATGCTGGCGCGAGTCGGCGGCATCGGTGGCTTTGTCGTCGTGATCGTGGCGGTCGCCGGCTCCTACGTCATCGGGTATCTCTGCCGGTCGGCGGCGTTCGCGATCTTCGGCCTGGTCGAGCGCAGGACGCGGCCCCTGGAGTCCCGGGATGCGCAGTTGCGCCTGTTGATCGGTGACGATCACTTCGCTGAGCTCGTCCGCATTCATCCGGTGCTGGGCTCCAGGGCGCCCGAAGTGGCCAAAGCCCGCCTCGGTGCGGGCGGCGGCCATCGCGACGGAGCCATGCACGACACACAGACCTACTGCAAGCTCTGGCTGCGCAGGCAGGCGCCCGAACTGGCCATCGACTCGATCGAGGCCGAGATCAACATTCTGCTCGCCACCGTCTTCCCGGTCCTGCTGCTCGCGGTCGACGCCGTGGCACTCGGCGGAACCCCATTACCGCTGCGGATTCTCGCGCTGCCTCTCGGACTGCTGGTCTGCGCCGCGGTGGTGCGCGCGGTCCTGCGGCTGCGGGACGCCGAGCGGTGGGAGGCGGTGCGCAACCTCGCCTTCGACTTCCTGATGCACCGCGCCGCCCTGTGTTTCCAGCAACCGGATCAGCCGCGGTAGTGGACGAGGTCCGGCAGGATCGCCGCATCCGCCGGACCGTGGAGCCGGTGGATCAGCAGGTCCACCGGCAGCCCGCTGCGGTGGGCGGCGACCGCGCGATGGTTGCCGTCCAGCAGGATCCGCACCCCGGATTCCGTTTCGTACACCGGAAGTTCCAGAGTGGCGGGCGCACCTGCCCGGACGAACTCGTTCTCGAACTCCCGCACGACCAGGTTCCGTTCTGCGGTGAGGAGCGCCGGGGCCCCGGCCTCCCGCACGCGCAATGGCCGTGCTGACGGATCGTTCACCCCGGCCCGGCCACCGTGCGGACCGAGGTACCACACGGTGTGGAACTCCCCTAGTTCCGTCCTGAGCCGACAGTTCCGGGTCGACACATGGCATCCCGACCTGGCTGCCGCATCCCAGTTCAACTCGGTCCGGATGAACCGGCCGAACATCTCCCTGAAGGCCGGCAACGTCGGGGACACGTAGTTCAGAGTGTGCCGAGCCAGTTCCGCAGCAGGTGGGCGCCCGCGTCACCGGACTTCTCCGGGTGGAACTGGGTGGCCCACAGTGGACCGTTCTCCACCGCTGCGACGAAGTCCTCACCGTGGTGCGCCCAGGTCACCTTCGGCTGCTGGCCGGGCAGTCCGGACTCCAGTTCCCAGCGCCGGGCCGCGAACGAGTGCACGAAGTAGAAACGGGTGTCGGCGGGCAACCCGGCGAACAGCAGGGAGTCCTCCGGCGCGCGCACGGTGTTCCAGCCCATGTGCGGCAGCACGTCCGCCTGCAGCCCCTCCACGGTGCCGGGCCACTCGGCGGCCCCCTCGGCCTCGACGCCGTGCTCCACGCCCCGCTCGAAGAGGATCTGCATCCCGACGCAGATGCCGAGAACGGGACGGCCACCCGCGAGACGGGTGCCGATGATCTTCTCGCCACCGACCGAACGCAGGCCCTCCATGCACGCGGAGAAGGCGCCCACACCGGGCACCAGCAGGCCGTCGGCCGCCAGCGCCGCATGGGGATCAGCGGTGACCTCGACCTCGGCGCCGGCGCGCTGCACGGCACGCTCGGCGGAGCGGAGGTTGCCGGAACCGTAGTCCAGGATCACGACGCGAGGCATGTACCCAGGTTAACCGCGCCGACCGGGACGTAGTGCGACGGGCATCAGCAGCAGCGCGGCCACCGCGAGCAGGCCGAACGCCAGCGGGTAACTCGTTCCGACCACGAGTGCGCCGACGGCGACCGCACCAAGCCCCTGCCCCGCGTCGAAGGCCACGTTCCAGACGACGCTCGCGGGCCCCGCGGCCGCCCGATCGAACATCACCACCAGTGCGTCGTTCTGGACGACGCCGAAGCCGATACCGAACAGGGCGACCGCGAGGATCGCCACGAAGGGAGTCGCTGTCGTGAGCGCGAAGGCGAGCAGGCCGAGGCCGATGGCGGCGAGCGCGAGCGGCAACATCCGCCCCGCCGCGCCGAGCCGGTCCCCGACCAGCCCTGCGGCCCAGCGCGCGGTCAGCGCCGTGCCCGCGACCACCAGCAGCGCGGCCGCGCCGGAGCCGCCGAGCACGATCGGCAGGAAGGTGGCCAGCGCTCCGTAGCCGGTGGATCCGGCGAGCATCACCAGCCAGGGCCGCCAGGTCGCCTCGAGCACCGACCGCCACCGGGTGTCCGTCTGGTCGTCGGGGAAGACGGCTGGCAGCAGCAGCACCATCGCGATGCCCATCGTCGGCAGGGCCCCGGCCAGCACGAACACCGGCAGGAATCCCCACTCCACGGCGATCCAGGTGCCCGCGGGCAGCCCGGCCAGCTGCGGCAGCCCGGCGGCGAGGCCGTAGAGGCCGGACCCGCGAGCCAGCGCCGTCCGCGGCAGCAGCTCGGCGATGAGGGCACTGCCGCAGACGGTGACCAGGCCGAAGCCGAGGCCGCGGACCAGCGAGATCGCCAGGATCGACGGCGCGGACGTCGCGCTGATCAGCAGGAACGTCGGTGGACCGAGGAGCAACGCGCCCACCAGCAGCGCGGGCCGGTACCCGCGCTTGCGGACGAAGGCCGGCACGCCGAACTGCGCGAGGACCGTGGCCGCCATGAACACCCCGGTCGAGGCTCCGGCCGCGAACTCTCCCGCGTTCTGCTTGATCACCCACATGGGCACGACGGGCAGCAGCAGGGAGTAGCCGCAGAACACCATCGCCGTCGCGAACAGGGTCAGCCGGAAGTCACGGTTACGCAGTGGAGACACGTCCCCTTTCTAGACGTCGACGCACTATCGTGTCCAACGAACAAAAACGATGGAACCAATCGACAAATTCGATGGGAGCGGACGGCCGATGGATTCGCGGCAGCTTCGGACCTTCCTCGAGATCGCCCGGCTCGGGAGCTTCACCAAGGCCGCCACCCGGCTCGGCTACGCCCAGTCGACCGTGACGGCGCAAGTCAAGGCACTCGAAGCGGAGTTCGGCACCCGGCTGCTCGATCGGGGGACGCGCGGGATCGGCCTGACCGCGGCGGGCAGCGCACTGATCCGGCACGCCGAGGACATCCTGCGCAGGACCGAGGACGCCAGAGCCCACGTCCGCTCCCTCGGCGAGGACACCGCGGGCGGCATCCTGCGCGTCGGCGCACCGGAAACGTTGTGTGCGTACCGCCTGCCCACGGTGCTGCAGGCGATCGCCACGCGTCATCCTGGCGTACGGGTTTCCTTCCGCCCCGGATCGAAGGCCGATCTGCTCGACGACCTCGCCTCCGGGGCGCTGGACGCGGCTTTCCTGCTCGAGCCACGGCTGTATCCGGGACCGATACTGGTCGAGGCGCTGGTGCACGAACCGCTCACCGTGATCGCGGCGCCGGGACACCCGCTGGTCAACAGATCCGAGATCCACGGGGAGGACCTGGACGCCGAAACGGTGCTGCTGTTGGATACCGGTTGCGCGCAGCGCATGGTGTTCGAACGTCATCTCGCGGATCTCGGTGCCCGCTACCGATCGTCGATGGAGTTCACCAGCGTGGAGGCCGTGAAGCGCTGTGTCGGCGCGGGACTGGGCATCGCCGCAGTTCCCGCCGTCGCCGTGCACGACGAGCTGCGGCGCGGGGACCTGGTCGCCCTGCCGTGGCCCGCACACGACTTCGGCCTGTTCAGTCAGATCGCCCGCCACCGCGACCGGTCCCCCACGCCGGCCCTCGCCGCGCTGACGGAGACGGCAAAAGAGCTCTGGACCAGCAGTTGAGGACAATTCGGGCGTTTGGCCATCACTGGATCGGGGTAGTAACCCGGAACTGACCTCGGGAGTACCCATGACCAGCGCGGACAGACTCGACCAGTTGCTCGAGATGTGGCGGCGTGATATCGACAGCGTGCCGTTCCCGGAGATCGGCCTCACCGACATCCCACTGCAGCGCGACAAGGACGTCAGTCGCTCGTATGCGAGCAACCGCGGGAAGACAGCGGAGCGGGACGCCAGGACCACCCGGTAAGCGGGCTGGAAGTGCATTTCCGGCCCGCTGGCCGAATGTGCGGGTTCCTTCCCGACACGCAAGAGCATCGGGAAGGAACCCGCACGTCATCGCGGTCCGCGGGTGGTGATCAGAACTGTCCGCAGTTGCCGTCGCCGGCCTGGTCGTTGAAAGCGCGCTTGAGCCAGGCGGTCGCGTCACTGGGTGCCGTCAGCATGCCCAGAGCGTGGGAGAAGAACGGAACGACGGACGTCAGTTCCTGCCACTGGACGTTGGCGCCCTTGCCGCACCAGTCCTTGGCCATCCGCTTACCCACCGCGGCAGGGATGACGTCGTCCACAGGACTGTGCTGCACCATGACCGGCATACTGGGCTTGAGGTTGCCGATCTTGTTCTCCGCGACGATCGCGTCGAACGGCGGCTGGGACAGGAACGACGCTACCGGCTGCCCGCTCTCGGTCCACGACCTCGACTGCTGGAACGGGAACCTCAAGATCGCGTCCAGCGTGCAGGTCTGGCGCGCCTCCAAGAACAGTTCCGCGCCGGTCTCGTTGGCCAGGTCCATCATGTTGGCCTCCGGGTAGGCCGCGTTGATGCCAATCAGCGCGTAACCCAGGAACGCGACGTACATTCCGCCGTCCAGGGAACTGGCCAGCACCGATTTGTCGGCGGGCGGTGCGCCGGAATAGACCCCCTTGACGTCCAGCTCAGGTGCGTAGGTGGAGGCCAGCTCGGCCGCCGACGCGGCGGCACTGCCGCCCTCGGAGTAGCCGGCGATGCCCACCGGGCCGTTGCTGGGCAGGCCAGTGTCGGGTAGCCGCTGCGCCGCGCGGATCACGTCGAGCACCGTGTGTGCCTCGGACAACCGGTTCACGTACGGGTGCTCGCCACTGCCCTCGACCCACGGTCCGATGTAGTCGGTCTGCGCGACGGCGAACCCGGCGCCCAGCAACGTATCGATAAAGCTCCCCTGGAAGCCGGACACCAGGTCACCCGCGCCTTCGCCGGCGAGGGTCTTCGAAGGGGCGCACTCCGGGCCCATGCCGAAGGTGAATGGCGCATAGGCCACGATCGGCCGTTCGCCGGGGCCGTCCCACGGGTTGTTCGGCACCAGGACCGTGCCGCTGACGGCGACCTGCTTGTTCTTGTTGTCCCGGGACAGGTACTGGATCTGGGTCGCTTCCGCGCCGTTGTAGTTCGAGGCCACGGATTTGATCACGTCGCCGTTGTCACCCGCGAGCGACGAAGGTGCGGTGTAGACCGAGACGGTGTCCGCGCTGGCGGTTGAGAGGCTTACCGCTTGAATCGCCACCGGACTGGCCGCGATCAGCATCGCGGAGAAAGTGGCGGTCAGGCCACGACGAAGAGAAATGGACATACGGCACTCCACACTGAGTCGGAACATGAGGTCGACTGATCAGGTGTCTGACTGCGGTGGCCAGTCGCAGCGCGCATCGGGATCGTGTCCCGCACCATGTCACCGATAGAATCCGACCGGTCGCCAACCGTCAATGGATAGCGGTCGACCAGTCTCCGACTTGTCAGCGGGTGACGACCGGCCGGCTGTCGAACTGTCAAGCGAGTGACGACCGGCCGGTCGCCAAGAGGTCCCAGCAGTGAATCGCTGCCTCGGTCCGAACTGGTACTAGCGCAGGAACCCGGCCACGGAGCCGGCAATGGTCGCCTCGTCCAGACCGTGTGCCCTGTCGTGATCTGCCATCGACCCGTAGACCCTGACCTCCGCGTCGCGGCGCACGCCGAGCGACCGCACGCGATGCGGCACAGCCTCCAGCGCCTCGGCCACCAGGTGCGCGGAGGTGCCGACAAGGTACGGCTCCACCAGCACCACGTCCGCCACACCTGCCGCGTCCACCGCCGCCCGCAGGCCGTGCGCGTCGAAGGGGCGCACGGTCGCGGCGTACAGCACGGTGACGTCCAGCCCCGCGGTCGCGACCAGGGTCCGGTCCAGCATCGGCCCGACGGCGAGCACCACCCCGCGGTAGCCCTCGCGCACCCGGCGGACCCCGGTACCCGGCATGGGCTCGGCGTTGCTTGCTTCGGAAAGGCGCAGGTAGACGGGGTCGGAGCCGGGTAGCGAGCCGAGCAGGAGTTCGCTTGCCTCGGCCGGATGGCCTGGCACGTGGACCGTCCACCCCGGCAGGGTGTCGAGCAGGGCGACGTCGCCGGGTGACTGATGTGTGCGTCCGGCCGTGGGCATGTCGTAAGAGGCGCCTGCCGACATCAGCACCGCACCGGCTCCCTGGTGGCCGAGATCCAGCTTCACCTGTTCGAAAGGTCGCTCCACGAGGAACGACGCGAACGTGTGCGCGACCGGCCGCATGCCGGCCAGCGCCAATCCCCCGGCCACGCTGACCAGCAGTTGCTCACGGATGCCGAGGTTGATCACCCGGTCCGGATGCCGAGCCGCCGCGGCGCGCAGCCGGTCGGCGGAGATGTCGGCCAGCACGACGGCGAGCCTCGGGTCGGTGTCGAGTGCCTCGTCGAGGGTGGCCAGCGCGGTCTCGCGCATGGATGCGGTGATGGTGGCGGTCATGAGTCACTCCCTCGGCTCGACCCGCGCGACGACCACCAGCGGGCGCCCGGGGTGCGGTTCGGTGAACGCGGTGTACAGCGCCTCGTGGTCGCGGCCGTCGACGGTCCGGCCCGCCCAGCCCTCGACCTCGAATCGGGCGGCGATGCCGCCGGGCCAGCCGTGGCTGGCGGAAGCGTTGTCGATCACCACGGTGGTCAGCTGCCCCAGCCCGCTCCGGCCGGCGAAAGCGATCGCCTCGTGGTTGGAGCCCTCGTCCAGTTCGGCATCGCCGACCAGTACCACGACCTTCGGCCCGGTTCGCCGCCGCGCGCGCAGGCCCAGCGCGGTGCCCACCGCGAGCGGCAAGCCGTGACCGAGTGAACCGCTGGAGATCTCCGCACCCGGCACGAGCAGCCGGTCCGGATGCATTCCGAGTCGGGATCGCGCGTCTGCCCAGCCCTCCAGTTCGTCGGGACGGAGAAATCCCTTGGCCGCGAGCACCGCGTAGAACGCCATCGGGCCATGGCCCTTGGACAGCAGGAACCGGTCCCGGTCCGGGTCCTCCCGCGCCGCCGCGGACACGCGCAGCACCCTGTCGTAGAGCACCCAGAGCACGTCCAGCGTGGACTCCGCCGCACCTGAATGCTTCTCGTCCCCGGTCAACCGGGCCATCAATGCGGGCAGATCGGTGAAACCGGGCTGCCGGATCGCGGTCTCAGTCATGCCAATCACGGTGCAACCTCGACCTAAGTTGAAGTCAAGGTAGAGTGGGAGAGTGACCAAGCTTGCCGACCATCTCAGTATCGGACAGGTCTCCGAGCGCAGCGGAGTACCCCACACCGCGCTGCGCTTCTACGAGGACCGTGGCCTGATCTCCTCGGAGCGATCCGCGGGCAACCAGCGCCGCTACCACCGATCGGTCCTGCGCCGGATCGCGTTCATCCGCGCCGCACAGCGCGTCGGCCTGACCCTCGAACAGATCAACGACGCACTGGCCACCCTGCCGAAGGACCACGCGCCGACGAAGGCCGACTGGGCCCGGCTGTCCCGGGGCTGGCAGGACGAACTGGATGCACGCATCGACGCCCTGCACCGGTTGCGCGACCGACTCACCGGGTGCGTCGGCTGCGGCTGCCTCTCGTTGCGCACGTGTTCCCTGCAGAACGGCGACGACCAACTGGCTCGATTCGGCCCTGGAGCCGGACGGCTGAAGCCCGCGGTCGAGGGTGGAATCTGAAACGACTACGCAGGTCGTTCACATTCACCTTTGCGGCGAAACCCCTACTTTCGTCTGGTGCCTCGGTTCACATAGTGGACCCGTTGCTTTTTCTCGCGCGCCCTGAATAGTCTGCGGATGCGCAGCGAGAACTCCGCCACCATGGTCAACGCGGATCCGGTTTCTCCTGGCACAGAACGACAAAATGCAACACCTGGCGCCGCAAGTAATCCGTAAATAAATACGGCTGATCCTGCCTTCAACACTGCCCGGACGGCGTCGTCCGGGGTCCGTTAACGGCGCCATCGCGCTTTATTCTGCTCTATTCCTAACAGCGGGTGGACGTACGGTTTCCATTCTGCGGCACCCGTCCGAACGAGGACACGAACCATGAGATTCACCAAGCTGTCCGACCACGAGGTGCGGCCGGGAATGCTCGTCGAGTGGCATCCGCTTCCGCTCGGCGGCTGGACACCGGATCCACGGCCCGCCTCCTACGTGCAGGACGCCCACGTCCGGGACGCGCTGACCCGGCGAGCGACCGGGCGCAACTCCCCAACATGGCTGGCCACCGCGTTCGAACTGCCGGGCGACCTCGATACCGCCGCACTGCACCGGGCGCTGCTGGCCTGGATCGACCGGCACGAAACGCTGCGAAGCGTCCTGACCTGCCCATCCGCACCGGACGAGGCCGCACCGCTGCGGCGACTGACACTGTCTTCGGGCGGTGTCGACCTGCGCCGGAAGGACCAGGGGCGGTTCGACGGTGCGCACGCGATCAACTCACACGTCGAAGCGCTGTTCGATCGGACCGCCGACCCGCTGCACTGGCCGCCGTACGCGTTCGCCACCGTGGCCCGCGGCGGCAGCACGACCATCTACCTCGGCCTTGACCACTCCAATGTGGATGGATATTCGATACTGCTGATCGCCCAGGAAATCCGTGCCCTCTACGCTGCCGAGCTGTCCGGAGAGCAGGCCGAACTGGCCGCGACGGGCAGTTACCTGGAGTTCGGCGCCGCGGAACGGGATAACGCCCTGCGGGTGCGCGCGGACCATGATGTGGTTGCCCGGTGGCGGACCTTCATCGGGGCGAACGGTGGGCGACTACCCGGGTTCCCACTCGAGGTGGGCGCGAGTTCCGGGCGACCGGCACCCCAGCATGGGAGCTGCACCTGGCTACTCGACGCGGACAAGGCCGAGTCCTTCTCCATCGCGTGCCGGACGGCGGGCGGCGGCTTCCAGGCAGGAATTCTCGCCTGCCTCGGTATCGCCGCTCACGAGGTGAGCGCGCGGCGGGCATTTCACGCACTGGTTCCCTTCCATACCCGGCAGGAAGCACAGTGGACAACCTCCTTGGGCTGGTACGTCGGCATCGCGCCGGTGGAGTTCGCCGTCGCCGGTACGCCGGACTTCGCCGGAGTGGCGAAGGCGGCGGGCGCCGCGGCGCGCGAGGCCCGACCGCTGGCCCTGCTGCCCTTCGCCCGGGTCTGCGAACTGCTGGGCACCGCCCCGGAGCCGAGGTTTGTGGTGTCCTACATGGACATGCGCCGCACTCCGGGAGCCGGCCAATGGCGAGCGTGGAACGCCTGCGCCTTCCATAGCAGAGCGGTCGCGGGCGACGAGGTCTACCTGTGGATCCACCGCAACCACGAGGGTGTCTATCTCACCTGCCGTCATCCGGGCACCGAGGCCGGAACGCGCAATGCCACCCGCTACATCGGGCACCTTCGCAGGGTCGTTGACGAGGTCGCCACGCACGGCGGGTACGCGGTGGCGGGTCTGCCCCCGATCCCCGCGGTGGATATGGCGACCACCTGGTGAACTCCGTGCCCTATTCACTGTCCGGAAAGGAACTCCGTCATGCTGATGACACCGATTCTGGGATATGAACCCCAGCCGGGCGAACTCGTCGAGTGGCTCCCGACGGCCGAGACGGCCGAAGCCGCCACGGCGGCGCCCCCACACCCCGCGCCACCGTCGTTCGTGCAGGAGCGTCACATCACTCGCTCACTTGCCAACGAGAAGTCCGGGAAAGTGCAGTCTCCATGGCTGGCCACGGTTTTCGACCTTCCCGGGCAGCTGGACACCGAGGCGATGGGCGCGGCACTGCAGAAGTGGATCCGCAGGCACCAAACGCTGCTCACGTGGTTCACCCCCGCGAAGGACGGGAGCCTGCGGCGGCACGCGATCGAGCCCCGGTCCTTCTCGTTGCGGACCTCCGCTACTGGCGGGATCGAGGATCCCGTCAAGCTGCGTGAACACCTGCACGAACGCTTCGACCTGGGCACCAGCCCGCTGCGCTGGCCCTCGTTCACGGCGGGCGCGATCGTCAGGAAGGAATCCTCCACGGTCTACTTCGCCGTCGATCACTCCCACTCCGACGGTTACTCCATCATCCTGGTCTTCGCCGAACTGCGAGCGCTCTACCAGGCCGAACTCGACGGCTCGACGGCAGAGCTGCCGGAGGCAGGTAGCTATGTCGACTACTGCGCACTGGAGCGTGCCCGTGCCGAGGAGGTGACGGCCGATTCCCCCGCCGTGCAGCAGTGGCTGGAGTTCTGGCTGGCCGGCGGCGGCACCCCGCCCCGGTTCCCGCTCGACCTCGGCGTCTCACCGGATGGCACCTACCCGGCGGTGCCGGTGGAGATCGACCTGTTCGACGCCGAAGAGGCCGACTCGTTCGCGGTGGCCTGCAAGCGCCACGGCGCGGGGTTCTCCGCAGGACTGCTGGCCGCGCTCGGCATCGCGAACCACGAACTCGCCCGCCAGGACGGCTACCGGGGTCTGACGGTCGTGCACACCCGCGACGAACCGCGCTGGGCCGCGACGCAGGGCTGGTTCATCAACCTCGTTCCCGTGCAGTTCACGGTGGCAGGCGCGAAGGACCTCGGCGCGATCCTCGGCGGCGCACAGGCGGCGTTCGAGCGGGCAAGAAGCCTGGCCGGGGTTTCGATCCACCGGGTGACCGAGGTGGTGACCGAGGGACTGAACCTGCGCACCGATGCCAGGGTGGTGCTGCCCATGGTGTCCTACATAGACACCAGAAAAGTACCTGGCTCCCAGGACTGGGAGGCGGCGGACTGCCGGGTGCTCGGCGGGCCCGGCGACAGCCACGACGTGCCTATCTGGGTCAACCGGTTGTGGCAGCGTACCTACCTGAAGGCCAGCCATCCGGACACGCCACAGGCTAGGGCCAACGTTCCTCGCTACCTGGATCGGGTGCGGCAGATCCTGCGGACCGTGGCCGAGACCGGTGACTACCCCGTCGGTCAGGAACTATCCGCCGGAACCGGGAGCTAGCGATGCAGGTCACCACGATCGAGCATTACGTGCCCGAACCCGGAACCTTGCTGGAATGGCGACCCGCTCCGTCCACAAGGGATGCGGTGGCCGCTGCCCCTGCGGTCGATGTGCCACCGTCGTTCAACCAGTGGTTCCATTTGCAGACGGCGGCGCGAGCGGCGGACGGCCGATGCGCGCCAGGGGTCTGGCTGGCGCTCGCGTTCGACCTGCCGGGCAGACTCGACCCGGTCGCACTGGACGCGACGTTCGCATACTGGATCCGGCGGCACGAGACATTGCGCAGCGGATTCCGTGGTACGCGGGAGGATCCGGAGCGGTTCGTCGTGCCGAAGGCGGAGGTCGCGCTGATTCCCGGCGACGTGCACCACTTCACCTCCGCGCCCGGGCTGCGCGCACACCTGCGGTCGCGGTTGGACGAGGTGTGTGATCCGTTGTCCTGGCCAGGTTTTGTGCTCGCGGCCATCGTGCGTTCCACGGGCTTCACCGTGTTCTGCGGGTTCGATCACCGCAATGTCGACGGGTACTCACTGGCGATCGCGGTGCACGAACTGGCCACGATCTATCTGGCCCTGAGCGCCGGCGAACCGCTGGAGCTGCCCGCCGCGGGCAGCTTCATCGAGTACTGCGCACTCGAGAACGCCCGGCAGCCGCCCGGCCCCGACGATCCGGCGATGATCCGCTGGGGCCGGTTCCTCGACGCCTGCGGCGGCACCACTCCGGCGTTCCCGCTGCAACTCGGCGTCCGCCCGGGATTTCCGCGCCCGCAGACGACCAGCTGCCGGCGCCTGCTCGACCGGTCCGCCGTGGCGGGCTTCGAAGCGCTGTGCCGCAAGCTCGGCGGCAGTGTGTTCACCGGTGTCCTCGCGGCGGCGGCGCTGGCGTTGCGGCGCAGGGGCGCGGGAGGCGACATCCGGCTGGTGACTCCGATGCACACGCGGACCGACCCGCGATGGGCGCACACGATCGGCTGGCTCACCACCGTCGCGCCACTGACCCTCTGCGCACGCGAGGACCGGTTCGCGATGGCGCTGCGGTCTGCCGTCGCCGAGTTCCGGGCGGCGCGGGAGGCCGGCGCCGACCGGATGCCCGTTGTTCTGCCCGCGCTCGGTGACCGATTCCGGCGCACCCGCGACGACGTGTTCATGGTGTCCTACACCGACTACCGCGGGCTGCGCGGATCCGAGCAGCACGCGCCGCGCAGGGCGCAACACATCAGCAACGTCACGGTGGCCGACGATGCGCAGTTCTGGGTG
Organism: Amycolatopsis marina; assembly: GCF_900111885.1. Classification (GTDB taxonomy): domain Bacteria; phylum Actinomycetota; class Actinomycetes; order Mycobacteriales; family Pseudonocardiaceae; genus Amycolatopsis; species Amycolatopsis marina. Next base: position 117,323 of record NZ_FOKG01000009.1, on the reverse strand, counting down.
TCCCGCACACACGAGGGCCTGTTCCTGCGCGCCCGCTACCCCGACACCCCCGAGGCGCACCAGAACGTCGCCGCGTTCATCGAATCCTTCACCGCGATCATCTCCCAGGCGCACCTCACCCCCGCCCACTAGGTACGTCTGCAAGTACCACCAAGCAAGATCAACATCACCCTTTTCCGCCACCAAGCGCACCCTCTCCCCGGCGCGTGACGGCAGGGAGTTGGTAGCGGTTGACGACGTAGATGATCTTGCTTGGTAGTACTTGCAGGCGTTCCAAGGCCAACTGCGGGAGGTGGGGGGCGTTAGGGGCGGGGGTGGCGGCGTGGGCGGCCGAGCAGGCGGCGGGCGGTGTCCAGCAGGTGGCGGCGCAGGGTTTCGTCGTCGACATCGGCCAGGTCGGGGTCGCCGCCCGCCAGCGCGATTCCGGCCAGCGTCACCCGCGCGGTGACCTCGGCCGCGAGATCCGGCTCCGGACCGACGAGCACCGTCATCAGCTTCGACTTGAAGGTCTGCGAACCGTGCAGGGTCTTCTCCAGCGCCCGCGCCACACCCGGATCACTGCTGAACAGCGCCACGAGCACGCGGTTGCGCACCACGACGTCGACGAAACCGTCGAGCAGGTGGTCGATCTGGGCACCTCGCCTGCGGTGGGTGGCGGCCTCGTCCACGATCGCGTCCAGCTCGCGGATCGCGGGTTCGGCCACCGCCTCGGTGATCTCGGCCTTCGCCTTGAAGTGGTAGTAGACGGCCGCCTTCGTGACGCCGAGTGCGTCCGCGATCATCTGCAGGGACGTCCCCTCGACCCCGTGCTCGGAGAACAACCTCAGCGCGGTGCCCAGCAGCCGCGCCCTGGTGTCCTCGGGCGCCTGGGCAGCCGACGACCCTTCGATCGCGTCGGTCCCGGCGGTTCCGGCAGTCATGAGCCCTCACTTTCCTCTGCGAGCACGCCGACAGTACGCCTCGGCGGGAGAGTGAGACAAGTCGTAGGGCTAGCCGATCGACAAGTAGACCACTAGCCGTGCGACTAGTCACACACTTGCCGATCGGCTTGGCGTCTTCCTTGCCGACCGGCTAGCTTGGAGTTCACCCGAATGTGTGCCAAGTACAAGAACTGGAGCCCATGCCGTGGCCACCTTTCTCTATCGCGTCGGCCGGTTCGCCTTCCGGCGCCGGGTCCTCGTCCTGAGTGTCTGGGCAGCCGTCCTGGTCGCGTTCGGTGCGGGTGCCCTCACCCTGTCCGGCCAGATGACGAACTCGGTCTCGATTCCCGGCACCGAGTCCCAGCAGGCCATCGACCACCTCAAGGAGCGGTTCCCGCAGGCGGCGGCCGGAGGTACCGCTCGGGTGGCGATCGCGGCACCCGAGGGCGAGTCGCTGACCGACCCGGTCAACAAGGCCGCGGTGGACCAGGTGGTCGAGCAGCTCAGGACCGCTCCCGAGGTGGTGAATGTCGCCGACCCCTTCCAAACCGGATCCGTCTCGCCCGACGGGCACGTCGCACTAGCCCAGGTCAGCTATCAGAAGATGGGCTTCGAGCTGACCGAGGCCGACCGCGAGGCGCTCCTGGACGCGGCCGACCCCGGCAGGGACGCGGGACTGCAGGTCGAGTTCGGCGGCGACGCGATGCAGAGCGTTCCGGGAACCGAGCCCACGGAGATCATCGGCGTGCTGGTCGCCGCGCTGGTCCTCGCGATCACCTTCGGCTCGATCGTCGCGGCCGGGCTGCCGTTGCTCACCGCGCTGGTCGGCGTCGGTATCGGCATGGCGGGAATCCTGATCACTTCCGGCTTCCTCGACCTCAACGCCAACACCCCGGTGCTCGCGCTGATGATCGGCCTCGCGGTCGGCATCGACTACGCCCTCTTCATCGTCTCCCGATATCGGCACGAACTCTCCATCGGCCGGTCCCCCGAGGGCGCTGCGGCACGCGCGGTGGGCACAGCCGGTTCAGCGGTGGTCTTCGCCGGACTGACGGTCATCATCGCGCTCGCGGGCCTGACGGTCGTCGGGATCCCGTTCCTCGGCGAGATGGGTGTCGCCGCCTCCGTGACGGTCGCGATCGCGGTGCTGATCGCGCTGACCCTGCTGCCCGCCCTGCTCGGTTTCGCCGGCACGAAGGTACTGGGGCGCAGGCGCGGCAAGCAGGACGTCGACGCACCCACCTTCGGCTCGCGGTGGGCGACCTTCGTCGCCAGGCACCGGGTACCCGTGCTGGCCGCGGCGATACTCGGCCTCGCCGTGGTCGCCATCCCGGCGGCATCGATGCAGCTCGGCCTGCCCAACGACAGCACCGCGGCTCCCAACTCGACCCAACGGCAGGCCTACGACCTGGTCAGTTCCGGTTTCGGCCCGGGCGCCAACGGACCGTTGACCGTCGTGGTCGATGTCGCCGACGCGAGCGACCCGCAGGGTGCCGCCGCACAGGCGGCCGCGAATATCGGCGGCCTGGACGACGTCGCGACGGTGGCGCCGCCACAGTTCAACCCACAGGGCGACACCGCGCTGCTCAACGTGATTCCGAAGAGCGGCCCCAGCAGCGAGGCCACCGAGAACCTGGTGAGCACCATTCGCGACCAGGGCGCGAGCCTGAGTGAGAGCACGGGCGCGACCCTCGCCGTCACCGGGCAGACCGCGATGAACATCGACGTCTCCGACAAGCTCGCCAACGCCATGCTGCCGTACCTGGCGCTGATCGTCGGGCTCGCGTTCATCCTGCTGATGCTGGTGTTCCGTTCGGTGATCGTCCCGCTCAAGGCCACCCTGGGATTCCTCGGCTCGGTAGCGGCCACGTTCGGGGCGGTCGTCGCGGTGTTTCAGTGGGGCTGGCTGAACGACCTGCTCGGTGTCGAAGCCAACGGACCCATCATGAGCATGCTCCCGATCCTGCTCATCGGCGTCCTGTTCGGACTCGCGATGGACTACCAGGTGTTCCTGGTGACCAGGATGCGGGAGGAGCACGTACACGGCGCCGCACCCGACGATGCGATGATCACCGGCTTCCGGCACGGCTCCCGGGTGGTCGTGGCAGCCGCACTGATCATGATCAGTGTGTTCGCCGGGTTCGTGCTCTCGTCCGAGACGCTGATCCAGTCGATCGGATTCGCGCTGGCATTCGGTGTCCTGGTCGATGCCTTCGTGGTGCGGATGACCATCGTGCCCGCGCTGATGTCCCTGCTCGGCACCGGGGCCTGGTGGCTACCGAACTGGCTGAACCGGCTTCTGCCCAATGTGGACGTCGAAGGTGAGGGGCTGAGCCGCGCGCTGGACGGTGAGGACCAACGCGACAAGCGCGTCCTCGAGCCATCGCACTAGTGCCCAGTAGCGGAAGGGCGGTGTCAGCTGGTCAGCCAGACCACGGCACCGCCCACCGCTATGACCGCGGCCGCGGCCAGCAGCATGGCCATGAACTTCATGGACTTCCACGTGCTGTACACCCCGCCGACCAGAAACCCGGCCAGGGTGAGCAGCAGAACGGCGACGATCTCCTTCGGCACGGTTCGCGACGCTACCAGCGCTCACCGCTCGTCCGAGAACTCGGGCCCGCGATCGAGTCGCCCGCTCAGAGCACTCCCTTGGTCGAGGGGATGCCGCCCGCCCTCGGGTCGGGCTCGGTTGCGGCACGCAGTGCCCTGGCCACGGCCTTGTACTGGGCCTCGGCGATGTGGTGCGGGTCGCGCCCGTGGACCACTCGAACATGCAGCGCGATCTGGGCGTGGAAGCTCAGCGAGTCGAACACGTGCCTGGTGAGCACGAACGGGTAGTTCCCGCCGATGGTGAAGGCGTTGAACTGCTCCGGCTCACCCACGTGCACACAGAACGGCCTGCCCGACACGTCGATCGCGGCGTGCGCCAGTGTCTCGTCCATCGGGATCCAGCAGTCACCGAACCGGCGGATCCCCTTCTTGTCGCCGAGCGCCTCGCGAATCGCCTGGCCGAGCACGATCGCGGTGTCCTCGACGGTGTGGTGCGCGTCGATGTGCACGTCCCCGCTCGCTTGGATTCGCAGATCCAGCGAGCCGTGCGCACCGAAGGCGTGCAGCATGTGGTCGTAGAACGGGACCCCGGTGGAGACGTCCACCTTTCCGGAGCCGTCGAGATCGACCTCGACCAGGATCGAGGACTCCTTGGTGGTTCGTTCCACCTTGCCGATCCGGCTCACCTCGGCACCTCCTTGCTCGCGGTCAGAAACGCGTCGTTCTCCTCGGGCGTACCGATACTCACCCGCAGGTGCCCCGCGATACCGACGTCGCGGATCAGCACTCCATTGTCCACGTAGGCCTGCCACGCCGCAGCGGCGTCGGAGAATCGTCCGAACAGGACGAAATTCGCGTCACTGGGGACCGGCGTGAAACCGAGCCCCAGCAACGATTCCATCACCCGGTCCCGCTCGGCGGCGAGTGTCGCCACCGAGGCGAGGGTGGCGTCGGCGTGCCGCAGCGCCGCCCGGGCGGCAGCCTGGGTCAGCACGGAGAGGTGGTAGGGCAGGCGGACGAGTTGCAGGGCATCCACCACGGCGGGAGCCGCGGCCAGATAACCCAGGCGGCCGCCGGCGAAGGCGAACGCCTTGCTCATCGTGCGGGACACGACCAGCTTCGCGGGATAGTCGTCCAGCAGTCGCACCGCGCTCGGCCGGGCGGAGAACTCGGCGTAGGCCTCGTCCACCACCACGATGCCCGGCGCCACTCGCAGTACCGACTCCAGGCCGTCGAGCGGGACCGAGCCGCCGGTCGGATTGTTCGGACTGGTCAGGAAGACCACGTCGGCTGCGCTGCGGGCGACGAGGTCGGCCGCCTGATCGGTGTCCAGTGAGAAGTCGTCGCGCCGCGGCGCGGGGACCCACTCCGTCCGGGTTCCCGCCGCGATGATCGGGTGCATGGAGTACGACGGCTCGAAGCCGAGTGCGGTCCGGCCCGGCCCGCCGAACGCCTGCAGAAGCTGCTGCAGGATTTCGTTGGATCCGTTGGCGGCCCACAGATTGCGCTCGGTCAGCGGAACGTCCGTCGACTCCGAGAGGTACGCGGCGAGGTCCTGCCGCAGCCCGACGGCGTCTCGGTCCGGATAGCGGTGCAGCTGCGCCGCGACCCGGCGCGCGGCGTCGGCGACGTCGGCGACCAGCTCGTCCGGCGGCGGATACGGGTTCTCGTTGGTGTTGAGGCGCACCGGAACGTCGAGCTGTGGCGCACCGTACGGACTGCGGCCGCGCAGGTCCTCGCGCAGCGGCAGCTGTGCCAACGTCACGTCATCGGCGGTCACGAGTTCTCCTGTGCGAAACGGGCGGTCACGGCCTCGCCGTGCGCGGGCAGGTCCTCGGCGCCGGCCAGCGTGACGACCTTCCCGGCCACCTCGCGCAGGGCGTCGGCGCTGTAGTCGACGACGTGGATGCCGCGCAGGAAGCTCTGCACCGACAGCCCCGACGAGTGCCGGGCGAACCCGCCGGTGGGCAGCACGTGGTTGGATCCCGCGCAGTAGTCGCCGAGGGACACCGGCGCATAGGGGCCGACGAAGACGGCACCCGCGTTGCGCACCCTGGCCGCGACCGCGGCGGCGTCGGCGGTCTGGATCTCCAGGTGCTCGGCGGCGTAGGCGTCCACCACCCGCAGCCCGTCGTCCAGTGTGGACACCAGCACGGTGCCGGACTGCGGACCGCGCAACGCCTCCGCGACCCGGTCGCTGTGCTTCGTGGCGGGCACGCGGCGCACGAGTTCCGCCTCGACCGCGTCGGCGAGTTTCTCCGAGGTCGTGACCAGCACGCTCGCGGCCTGGGTGTCGTGCTCGGCCTGGCTGATCAGATCGGCCGCGACGTGGACCGGGTCGGCCGTCTCGTCGGCGAGGATCGCGATCTCGGTGGTGCCTGCCTCGGTGTCGATGCCGATCAGCCCACGCAGTGTCCGCTTCGCCGCGGTGACGTAGATGTTTCCCGGTCCGGTCACCATGTCGACCGGGTCCAGCGGCGACCCGTCGGTGTCGGTGCCGCCGTGGGCGAGCAACGCGACAGCCTGCGCGCCGCCCGCTGCCCAGACCTCGTCGACCTCGAGCAGTGCCGCGGCGGCGAGGATGGTCGGGTGCGGCAGGCCGCCGAACTCCGCCTGTGGCGGCGAGCAGACCACCAGCGACTCCACGCCTGCCGCCTGGGCGGGCACGACGTTCATCACCACGCTGGAGGGGTAGACGGCGAGTCCGCCTGGCGCGTAGAGACCGACCCGGGACACCGGGACCCAGCGCTCGGTCACCGTGCCGCCCTCGACGACCTGCGTCGTGACGTCGGGCCTGCGCTGGTCGGCGTGCACCTTTCTGGCTCGGAGGATCGACTCCTCCAGTGCCTCCCGAACGCCGGGGTCGAGCTCGGCGAGGGCGCGGTCCAGCTCGGCCGAGGGCACCCGGACGGACTTCGGCCGCACCTTGTCGAACCGCTCGGTGAACTCCAGGACCGCGTCGACACCACGATCGCGCACCGCCTCGATCACCGGCCGCACCTGATGCATGGCGGCGTCCACGTCGACCTCGGCGCGCGGCAGGGTGGCACGCAGCTCGGCAGGCGAAGGGACACGGCCACGCAGGTCGGAGCGGTTCAGCATGCCCTAGAGGGTACGAGGTCGCCGACCGTACGCCGCGCCGGCAGTGTCTACCCTCACTCGACCTGCCGCGAGCAGCCTCCGGGCCACCCCCGTCCGGCCGATCGTGAACAACCCGCACAATCGCGTATACCTGTTGTGGACAAGTCCGGGAAAGGAGCGGCCGTGCTGCGCGTCGCACTGTGTCAGCTGACGTCGAGCGCCGACCCCGCCGAAAACCTCGGCACACTCAGGACCCGGGTGGCGGAGGCCGCCGCGCAGGGTGCGCGCGTCGTCGTGTTCCCCGAGGCGATGATGGCCCGCTTCGGTACCTCACTGGCCCCACTGGCCGAGCCGTTGGACGGCCCGTGGGCGAGCGGGGTCGCCGCGATCGCCGTCGAGCACGACGTGCTGGTCGTCGCCGGGATGTTCACCCCTGCCAGGGAACAGGGCCCGGGTGGTGACCGGGTGCGCAACACCATTCTGGCCACCGGGTTCGGACAGCATCTCGGCTACGACAAGATCCACCTCTACGACGCGTTCGGCTTCCGCGAATCCGACACGGTCGAGGGCGGATCGGAACCACTGACCGTCGAGGCCGACGGCACCCTCCTCGGTGTCACCGCCTGTTACGACGTGCGCTTTCCCGAGCTGTTCCAGGAACTGGCCGACCGGGGGGCCGCCGCGGTGCTCGTCCCCGCGTCCTGGGGAGCGGGGCCCGGCAAGCGGCAGCAGTGGGAGCTGCTGATCCGGGCGCGCGCCCTGGACTCCGGTTCCTGGGTGCTCGGTTGCGGGCAGGCCGATCCGGCCGAAACCGCCGCGGACGTGCATCCGAAGGCGCCGACGGGCATCGGCTACTCCACCGTGGCGGAGCCGTTCGGCGAGGTGCACGCGCAGCTCGGTCCGGCACCGGAACTGCTGCTGCTGACCGATATCGACCCCGAACTCGCGGCGAACTCCCGCGCGGCCACGGCTGTGCTGCCCAACCGGCGCCTCGGCCGCACCCCAGGGTGAGGCAGGCGGTCACAGCGAGGCGAAGCCCTCTTCGATCGCCATGCGGGTCAGCTCGGTGCGGCGCCGGAGCCCGGTCTTGTCCCGGATCCGATCGAGGTAGGAACGCACAGTACGGACGCTGATCTCCATCTCATCGGCGATGTCCTGGTCACGTTCGCCCGCGGCGACGAGTGCGAGCACCTGCCGTTCCCGCACGGACAGGTCCAGGCGGGCGCTCTCGTAGCGATGCCGGGCGGAGTCCAGGGCGACACCGGCCAGTTCCGGCGAGATGTACGAGTCGCCTGCCCCGATCGTGCGAACGGCGTGCAGGATGTCCTCGGCGTCCGCGTGTTTCGAGAGGTATCCCCGCGCACCTGCCCCGATGGCTCCGAGAATGTCGGCGGGGGCGGCGTAACCGGACACCACCAGCACATGGTGTCCCATCGCGACCACCTCGGAGACCGCCGCCGCGTCGGCGATGCCACTCAACTTCAGGTCCAGGACGACGACGGTGCTCGCCGGCTCGTGCTGGGCGGCGAACTGCTCGACCGACTCCGCCACCGCGCCGAGCTCCAGGTCGACGGCGTTGGCGAGCACCCGGGCGAGCGCCGCGCGGTACAGCGGGTGGTCTTCGATCACGCCGACCCGGGTTCGCCCCCTCGGGCCGGACATCGGCACGGTCACGCTCCTGATTCTTCCGCACAGCGGCGGGGATGGGATGCCGCCGGACGGACGACACAGTAGCTCGTTCAGCGCATATCCATACCGAGATCCAGCGCGGGCGAGGAGTGGGTGAGCGCACCGACCGCCAAATAGTCCACTCCGGTGGCGGCATATGCCTTGGCGTTCTCGAGCCGCAGCCCGCCCGAAGCCTCGAGCCGGGTACCGGGAGCACGCTCGTTCCGTAGCCGCACAGCCGCGATGCACTGCTCGGGGGTGAAGTTGTCCAGCAGGACCTCGTCCGCCGCCGCCGCCAGCGCCTCCGCCAGCTGCCCGAGGTCGTCGACCTCCACCTCACACGCCAGGTCGGGCGCGTGCTCCCTGGCCAGCCGGAGTGCCTCGGTCACCGAGCCCGCGGCGACGACGTGGTTGTCCTTGATGAGCACCGCGTCGCCGAGGGCCATCCGGTGGTTCACGCCGCCACCGCAGCGAACGGCGTACTTCTGCAGCGACCGAAGGCCGGGCAGCGTCTTACGGGAGTCCCTGATCGCGCAACCCGTACCGTCCACCGCGGACACCCACGCGGCGGTCGCGGTCGCGATTCCGGAGAGGTGACACAGCAGGTTGAGCGCCGTGCGCTCGGCGGTCAGCAACCCGCGCACAGACCCGTGGACGACGACAGCGGGTTCGCCCACGTCGAGACGCTCACCGTCGGCACGGGACTCGCGCAGCTCCCAGCCGCTCCCGAGCACCGCTTCGAACACCGCCAGCGCGGCGGGGACCCCGGCCAGGACTCCTGCTGTGCGCGGGGTCAGCTCGGCGGTGGCCACGGCGTCGGCGGCCACCGTCGACTCGGTGGTCGCGTCCGGCCCGTAGCGCAGGTCCTCGTCGAGGGCCGTGCGTACGACCCTGGCGAGGTCTTCCCGGTCGAGTTCCACCGGCTCCCTGCTCATGCCGCGCACATCCTGTCCAGTGAATCCGTCAGCACGGCCTGGCCGGACGGGCTGAGCCGCAGCGACTGTGAGCGCTGCCAGGTGGCGTCGTCACGCTGCGGGAAGTCCGAGCGGACATGGCAGCCTCGCGACTCGGTGCGCCGGGCGGCCGCGGACAGCAGTGCGCCGGCGATCAGGGTGAGCGCGGCGTCCTCCACGGCACTTTGCGTCCACAACGGACTCTCGACGGTGGCCAGGTCGAGCACGGACCCCGCGACGGCCAGTCCTTCGGCGTCCCTGCCGATGGCGGCGTAGCGGCTCATCACCCGCTGCAGGGAGTCGCGTTCGGCGATGTGCACCAGTTCCCCGCCCGGAACCAGGCCGTGCCCGGGGTCGGCGAGCAGCCCGCCCGCGAGGTCGGCCGCGACCGCCTCCGCGGCCCGCTCCCCCACGACGAGTCCTTCGAGCAGGCTGTTGGACGCGAGCCGGTTCGCCCCGTGCAGGCCGGTGCGCGCCACTTCGCCCGCCGCGTAGAGGCCGGTCACGGCGGTGCGCCCTTCGGTGCCGGTCACCACGCCGCCGCAGGCGAAGTGGGCCGCCGGAGTCACGGGGATGGGGTCGCGAACGGGATCCACGCCGATCGCACGGCAGGCCGCGTGCACGGTCGGGAACCGGTTCGCGAAGTCCGCGATCATGGTGGCGTCGAGGAACACGTGGTCGTCCACGCCCCCGGGAGCCTGTGCCATACGCCGGGTGATGGCCGCCGAAACCACGTCGCGGGGCGCGAGGTCACCGAGCGGATGCACGCCACGCATGACCGGCGCGCCGGTGACGTCGAGGAGCACGGCACCCTCGCCGCGGACGGCTTCTGTGACCAGCGGGCAGCGGCCGCGGGCACCGGGGGTGTAGAGCACGGTCGGGTGGAACTGGACGAACTCGACATCGGCCACCGGGGCTCCGGCGCGCAGCGCGAGCGCGAGCCCGTCGCCGGTGGCGATCTCCGGGTTGGAGGTGGCCTGGTAGAGCTGCCCGAGCCCGCCGGTCGCGAGTAGGACGGCGGGGGCACGCAGAACGCCCGGCACGCCGTCGGGGTCGAGCACGGTCACGCCCGCGACGGCGCCGAGCGGGGTGCGCAGGGCGTCCACCGCGATGTGCCGCTCAAGGACGGGTACCTGCCTGCCGGTGCTCTCGGTGACGAGGGCACGTTCGACCTCGGCGCCGGTCGCGTCCCCGCCTGCGTGGATGACCCGGAACGCACTGTGCCCGCCCTCGCGGGTACGCGCCAGCGCACCATCCCTGGCGTCGAACCGCGCGCCGAGGGCACGCAGGCGGGCGACGGCGGACGGGCCACCGCCGAGGATGGCGCGAACGGCGTCGGAGTCGCACAGGCCTGCCCCTGCGGTCACCGTGTCGGTGACGTGGCGCTCGACGGAGTCGCCGTCCTCGTGTTCGTCCTTCAGGACGACGGCGACGCCACCCTGGGCCCACCGGGTGTTGCCGTCCTCGACCCCGGCCTTGGTGACCACCAGCACCCTGAGCCCGAGCTGCTGGGCACGCAGAGCGGCGGTCAGGCCCGCGACACCACTGCCGAGCACGACAAGGTCGGCCTCCGCCTCCCAGCGGGCGGAATCACCCACAACGGGAGTTTTCGCCCCGGAGTTGGGAACCGCCGTGGTCATTCTCCGCCGCCTGGCTGGCCGATCTCGATCATCCGCCGCACCGAGGCGCTGGCCCGCCGCGCCGTCTCGGCGTCGACGTGCACCTCGTCGGCCCCTTCACGGAGGGAACGCAGCAGCGCGGCCGGGGTGATCATCTTCATGTACCGGCAGGAGGCGCGGTCGTTCACGGCGCGGAAGTCGATCTCCGGGGCGGCCTTGCGCAACTGGTGCAGCATGCCGACCTCGGTGGCGACGAGCACCGACGTCGCCTTGGTGGAGCGGGCGGCGTGCACCATGTCGCCGGTGGACAGAATCCGCACCTTGTCGGCGGGCACGGTGCCCTCGCCCGCGAGGTAGAGCGCCGAGGTGGCGCAGCCGCACTCGGGGTGGATGAAGAGGTCCGCGTCCGGGTTCTCGGCTGCCCGCTCGGCCAGTTCAGGGCCGTTGATGCCGGCGTGGACGTGGCACTCGCCCGCCCAGATGTAGAGGTTGTCCCGGCCGGTCTCCCGCTTGACGTGCGCGCCGAGGAACTGGTCCGGCAGGAACAGTACGTCCTGGTCGGCGGGGATCGAGGCGACCACGTCGACGGCGTTGGACGAGGTGCAGCAGATGTCCGTCTCGGCCTTCACCTCGGCCGTCGTGTTGACGTAGGAGACGACGACGGCGCCGGGGTGCTCGGCCTTCCACTCCCGCAACTGGGCGCCGGTGATCGAGTCGGCCAGCGAGCAGCCCGCCCTGGCATCGGGGATGAGGACGGTCTTCTCCGGCGCGAGGATCTTGGCGGTCTCGGCCATGAAGTGCACGCCGCAGAAGACGATCGTGGAGGCCTCGCTGGCGGCGGCGATCCGGCTCAGGGCCAGGGAGTCGCCGGTGTGATCGGCGATGTCCTGGATCTCCGGCACCTGGTAGTTGTGCGCGAGGATCACCGCATCGCGTTCCCTGGCAAGGCGGCGCACCTCATCCGCCCAGGCCGCGTCGGCTTCGACGCCGCCGTAGGGAACGAGATCTTCCATCTGCAAGGTCATGGCGGGCCTCCTGGACGACATCTCAGTTTTCGTCTTATAATCGAAAACCGTGCACAGTCATATTAACAGCAGTGCCCCCCTGGCACACGAGGTCCTGGGGGCCGTCCTTCAAGTGCGATGCGCCACAGCGCCGGCTCCTGGCCCCTCCAGCCTGCAGGTGCTGTTGTGGCGACGGGCGCTGGATCCGCACGTCGGACGGTGGTCGCTGCCGGGTGGCCGGCTTCGGCCGGACGAGGACGTGGAGACGTCGATCCGCAGGCAACTGGCGGAGAAGGTGGACGTGACCCATCTCACTCACGTGGAGCAACTGGCCGTTTTCAGCGCGCCGGACCGGGTACCGGGACCGCGAGTGGTGGCGACGGCGTTCCTGGGTCTCGTCCCCGCCGGGGTTGATCCGGTGATCCCGGAGGACACCGCGTGGCACGACCTGGACGCGCTGCCGAGGACGGCGTTCGACCACGAGGCCATCGCCCTGCGGGCGCGGAACCGGCTGCGGGCGAAGCTCTGCTACACCAACCTGGGATTCGCGCTGGCACCGGAGGAGTTCACGATCTCGTCGCTGCGGGAGCTGTACTCGGCGGCACTGGGCTATCGCGTTTCGGCGACGAACCTGCAGCGCGTGCTCGCCAGGCGAGGTCTGCTGGCGCCGACCGGGGGCACCGCTCCCCCAGGTCGAACCGGCGGCAGGCCGGCGGCGCTGTTCTCGTTCACCGGTGACGGCATGCAGGTCACGGACCCGTTCGCGGTGTTCCGGCCGCCCGCGAGGCAGCGCGACGGCAGCAAGCGCCAGCAAGCGGGACGCCCGCACGCGTCGTAACGTGTGCGCGTGGCCGACAGATCACCGGAAAGCGAGAAGCGGGCAACGTTGCCGTTGTTCCCGCTTCAGGCGGTGCTCATGCCTGGTGCGCACCTGCCGTTGCACATCTTCGAACCGCGATACCGGCAGCTGATCGTTGATCTGATGAACGAGGTGCTCCCCGACCGGCAGTTCGGGATCATCGCAATCAGGACCTCGATGGTGCGAGAGGTCGAGGGACCGCAGGACCTGTTCGACGTCGGCTGTTCGGCGGAGTTGCGCGAGGCCGAGCGACTGCCGGACGGCCGGTTCGACATCGTCACGACGGGCAGGCGCCCGTTCCGGTTGCTGGACGTGGCAACGACGACGGCGCCATACCTGATGGGGACCGTCGAATGGCTGAACGACACCCCGCTGCCCACGGGGGCGGAGGAGGCCACCGAGCGGCTGTCAGCCGTCGCCCGCTCCGCGCACCGCCAGTACTGCGACTCGGCCTGGGAGCGCGACGACTGGAACACCCCACCGCACGACACCCCGGTCGAGGACCTCGCATACCTGCTCGCGGCGGACTGCCTGCTCCCCTTGGCCGACCAGCAACGGCTGCTCGAGGAGCGCCAGCCCCTGCGCCGCCTGCGCCTGGCCTGCCGCCTGCTCACCCGCGAGGCGGGCTTCCTCTCCACCCTCCGCGCCGTCCCGGTCCCACCCGCCGACCAAGGCGCCCTAAGCACCCCCGCGAGCCTGAACTAGCCCCGACCCCGAGTTGGCAGTTTCGGGGTCCGAGTTGGCAGTTCCGGACAGGCTAGGGGCGGGTTGTCCCCTCCCCATTCCCGTCGTCGCGGTTGCCGAATTTACCCCACACCTTCCCCGCGGCGCCGGACACGGCCTCGCCGACGTCGGCGAACACTTTGGACAGTGGGTCCGCCGAAGCCGAGAACGAGTCCTTGTAGGACTTCGCCGCCGACTTCACGTCCCCGGACCACGTGCCATGTGGTTCGTCGGTGTCCCGGCGCGGGTAGTCACCGGCGAGGATCGCCCGGTACTCCTCCGAGGCGGCCCACTTCTGCAACTGCGAAGCACGGACAACGGCGAGCGGGTGGGACATCTCCTGGATATTGCGCAGCTTCAGCACGCTGTCCCTGATGTCGTCCACCGAGTCGTACTCCTCGGCCTGCTGCAGGAACGACGGAATGTCCACCTTGGCCGGATCGACTCCGCCCGCCAGCAGCACATGCGCCCGCAGGGCCGCAGCCGGGTCCTGCCCGCACAGCAGGCCCGCGCGGTCACAGGACAGCTCGGCCTTGCGGTACCACTCGTTCAACGCCGCGAGAATCGCGCGCAGTCCCAGTGCGCTCACCGGCATCCACGACATCGAGAGCTGCAGGCTGAGCAGCCTGCGCATCATCGTCCGGTACACCGCATGGCCGGACAGCACGTGCCCCATCTCGTGGCCGATCGCGAAGCGCAGCCCCTCCGCGTCCAGCAACTCGACCAGGCCGGTGCTCAGCACGATGAACGGCTCGTCCATCCCGAGGGTCATCGCGTTCGCATCAGGACTCCTGGCCACGAACACGTTCGGCACCGGGTCGACGTCGAGCGTTTCGGCACACTCCCGCCGGAACCGGTCGAGCTCCGGGTACTGCTTCGGCCCGACCCTGATGGCCGACCCGAGCGCCATCAGCCGCTCGCCGCGCTCACTGATCAGGCCCGAAACCACCTTGAGCACCTCGGCGAAGCCGGGCACCATCCGCAACGTCGCCAGCGCACCCCTGTCCACCGGATGCTCGTAGGCGCGTGGGCTGATTCCGGGAAACCGCATCCGCGCGGTATCCGCCTGCTCGACCTGCCGTCCCTGGTCCGCCACAAATGACCCCCTTCGTCGGGTGTCACCGTAACGGCGCCCACCTGACGAGAGGTTGAGTTTTCCTCACGATCGTCAGCCGAGCCTGCGCCCGAGGTCGTCACGGCCGTTCCACGCCGCCAACAGGCCGTACACCAGCGCCAGCATCAGCGGCTGCGCCAGCAACACCCAGCCCGACTCCAGGACCGGTGCCCGCTCCACCACGTCACCGACGGCCGGAGCGTCGGCGACCGTGTACAGCCCTCCCGCGAACGCCGACGCCATCTGCATGCCGAGCCAGCCTGCCAGCAGCGATCCCAGCACCGCGGCGATCAGCACCACGGGGCCACGGCGCTCGCGCAGCAGCCACAGCACCACACCGGCGATCGCTCCCGCAGCCATGCTCAGCAGCAGGAAGATCGCGAGCGCGTCGAAGCGGTGCCAACTCTCCAACTGCAACGGCACCAGCCTGTTGTCGGCCAGCACGCGCACGCGCTCGGGCGGCGCGAGTCTCGACCAGATCCAGCCCACCGGGATCCCGAGCAGGCCGACCATGGACAACACGCTCACCGCGGGCAGCAGATCCGCCTTCACCACGACTCGCGGCCGCTGCCGCGGCACCCAGTGGAACACCTGCTGATCCCCTCCAGGAGCGCGCCGCGCCTCCACCGACGAACGACTCACTCCCGACCTCCCTCGTGAACTCCCCGTTCGGCGAGACTAGCGCCTGGTCCGGAAGGGACGCACTTCGGCTGACACCGTGTCGTGCACCGCCTGGCCGTTCTAGCCCGCGGTCGCCGCGGAACCGGCGGACGTCGACTCCCCGTGTCTGCTGCACCGAGCCGACCAGCCACTCGGCGTGATCTGCACGACCATCCTGCGGGCACACCGGGGACAGAACCTAGGCGGCTCCAGCGCCGTGCGCGGCGACCGGCACGCGGCGTGCTCACCGCCGAGGGCGGGCTGCCCACAGTGGATACAGAACTCGTCGACCTTCACAGGGTCTCGCTCAACGCCTTGATCGGCATCTTCAGCCCGGACAGCATCTCCAGGTCCTGACTCGCGGGCCTGCCCAGGTTCGTCAGGTAGTTGCCGACGATGATCGCGTTGACCCCGCCCAGCATCCCCTGCTCGGCACCGAGGTCGCCCAGTGTCAGTTCCCGGCCGCCTGCGAAGCGCAGCATCGTGCGCGGCAGCGCGAGGCGGAAGGCCGCGACGGTCCGCAGCGCATCCTTGCCCTCGATCACCTCGTACTTCTCGTACGGCGTGCCCGGCTGCGGGATGAGGAAGTTCATCGGCACCTCGTGCGGGTCGAGCTCGGCGAGCTGCACCGCGAACTCGGCACGCTGCTCGTCGGTCTCACCCATCCCGACGATGCCGCCCGAGCAGACCTCCATCCCGGCTTCGGAGACCATGCGCAGGGTGTCCCAGCGCTCCTCCCAGGAGTGCGTGGTCACCACGTTCGGGAAGTGCGAGCGCGCGGTCTCCAGGTTGTGGTTGTACCGGTGCACGCCCATCTCGACGAGTTCGTCGACCTGCTCCTGCGTCAGCATGCCCAGCGAGCACGCGATCTGGATGTCGTTGCCCGACTCCCTGATGGCGTTGATGCCGTCGCGCACCTGCGAAAGCAGCCTGGCGTCCGGCCCACGGACGGCGGCCACGATGCAGAACTCGGTCGCACCGGTGTCCGCGGTCTCCGCAGCGGCCTTGACCAGGCCGGGAATGTCCAGCCACGCCGAACGTACCGGCGTCGGGAAGCGGCCGGACTGCGAGCAGAAGTGGCAGTCCTCCGGGCAGCCGCCGGTCTTCACGCTGACGATGCCCTCGACCTCGACCTCGGGGCCACACCACCGCATCCGCACCTCGTGGGCGAGAGCCAGCAGGCCCGGCAGCTGATCGTCGTCGAGCCGCAGGATCTCGAGGACCTGCTTCTCCGAAAGGCCCTCCCCACGCTCGAGGACCTGCTCGCGGGCAGCGGTGAGGATGGCGGCCTCAGGGTCCCGCCTGTCGAGCGCGGTGTCCTGATGGGGTGCTGCGGTCACGACTGCTCCTCTTTGAGACGAAATCAACGTTGGGTGAGTGTGCACGACCAGCGGCGTGCGACACAGCGACCGTGGTCACGTCTGGGCTGACGCACTCGCGGTGAAGCATTCGGGGTCGAAGGTGCCGCCGAACCACGGCGAGAGCCCTCGGCGCGCCTCTTCGATGAACTCTTCCCTGGTCACAGCACCGAGCCCGGTCGGAAGCACACCCAGCAGCGGTCCCCCGGCGGCCACCGGCAGATCACTCAGATTGCTTTGCGCGGCCAGATCCGGATCGGCGGGCCAGGCCCCGATCACGACCCCCGCCACGTTCAGCCCCCGCCGGGTTGCGACCTCGGCGGTCAGGGCCGTGGCGTTCAGCGTGCCCAGACCTGCCTGCGCGACCACCAGGACCAGCGCGCCGAGCGACCAGGCGATGTCAGCGAGGGTGCCGCCACCGTCGTCGAACCGCACCAGCAGGCCGCCCGCGCCCTCGATGAGCACCAGATCGTGGGTGGCCTCCAGCTCACCCGCCGCCTGCGCCACCTCGGCGGGCCGGACGGGCCGCAGACCGGATCGGCGAGCGGCCGCCTCAGGTGACAGCGGGTCGGGATACCGCCGCAGTTCCCTGGTGGTCACGTCACCGGCGAGCCTGCGCACCTCGGCCAGGTCGCCGGGTTCGTCCAGTGCCACGCCCGTCTGCGCGGGTTTGAGCACCGCGACCCGGTCACCACGCTCACGGGACAGCGCCGCGATCGCCGCGGTCACCACCGTCTTCCCTACGCCGGTTCCGGTTCCGGAGATCACCAGCACGCTCACGACCTGCACACTAGAGCATCCGTCCGGCCCTTCGTCGTCGGCGTGAACGCCCCCTGTCACGCACGTGCTGCCGGACGCCTGCTGGCGTCCGCGGGCACGAACGCACCGGCTGGGGTGTCGAACAGGTACACCTGCGCCCCGCCCACGTCGAAGTACATCCCGGTCAGATGCAGGTCACCCCGCGACTCAGCCTCGGCGATCAGCGGATACTGGCGAAGGTTCTCCAACTGCTGCAACACATTGTGCAGAGCCAGCTGATCCGCTTCCGTCGGTGGCAGATGCCGGTGCAGCGGCACCGGCGCGGTGCTGTCCCTGCGCCGCACGCTCGACTCCGCGTGCCGCAGCCAGTTCGCCAACCCCGGCATGTTCTCCGGCGTCCCGCCGAGCAGCGCCTGCATCGCGCCACAGCCGGAATGCCCGCACACCACGACTTCCCGCACCCGCAGCACGCCCACCGCGAACTCGATCGCGGCGGCGACCGAATCGTCCCCCGCAGAGGGGCGCGCGGGTACGAGGTTGCCGATGTTGCGCACGGTGAACAGGTCGCCGGGACCGCTGGTGGTGATCAGGTTCGGCACGATCCGGGCGTCACCGCAGGCGATGAACAGCGTGTGCGGCTGCTGACCGCCAGCCAGCCTGCTCATGGTGGACTGCACCAGCGGCGCCGTGCGGCGCTGGAACTCCGAGGTTCCCCTGCACATCGCCTTGGTCGCCGTCGGCTCGGTCCGCTGCCCCGGCACCGCGACGCCCATGTGGTTGACCTGCCACTCCGACCAGGGCGCCAGCCAGCGCGGCACCACCTTGTCCGCGGCCTCCCGCCGAACGGTCGGCACACCCGACTTCCCGCGCTGGAACCACGGATGCCCGATCTCGTCGACGACGACGGTGCCTCCCGACCGCTCGTAGGACTGCTGCCACTCGGACAGGGTGTCGAAGGCGGCATGGTCGAGGTAGTCCACGACCAGCTCCAGCGTCACCGTCCCGCCCTCCGGCAACGAGCCGAGCACCTTGGAGAGCCGGGGCACCGAAAGGAACGTCAGCACCCCCTCGATCACCACCCGCCGCTGGTCGCCCTCACCCTCGGCGTGGATCCCGGACCAGATGGTCCGGCGCAACATGACGGCCAGCGACAGCGCGATCCCGATCAGCACCCCGCTGAGCAGATCGATCACCACCACGCCCGCCAGGGTCGCGACGTACACCCACAGATCGCCGTGCTCGCGGACCTGCCGGATGTGGTTGAGGTTCACGAGCCGCGCTCCGACGTGGACCAGCAGTCCCGCCAGCGCGGCGAGCGGGATGCTCTCGATGAGCCCGGCGAGCGCGACGGTGAACACCAGCACCCACACCGCGTGCAGCACGGCCGAGGCCCGGGAGCGGGCCCCCGCGCTGACGTTGGTGGAACTGCGGACGATGACGCCCGTGACCGGTAGCCCGCCGACCGCGCCCGACGCCATGTTCGCGACGCCCTGACCCACCAGCTCACGATCGAGGTTCGCCCTGGGACCAGTGTGCAGCCTGTCCACCGCGACCGCCGAGAGCAGGCTCTCCACGCTTGCGACCAGCGCGATGGTGATCGTGGCGATCACCAACTCACCCCACGGCCCGCCCTGGAGCCTGGGAACGAAATTCACGGCCAGGATGTCGCCGGGAAGATCCACGCGGTCCAGCGAGAGGTTCGCCGCGGTCGAGAACACCGTCACCGCGGCCACGGCCGCGAGCGGTGCCGGGACCTTCCGTACCGCGGCCGGCAGTTTGGGCCAGACGAGCAGGATCGTGATGGTCAGGATGCCGATTATCGCGGCGGTGTCGTGGTGACCGACGATCTGCTGCGGCAGTTCGGCGATGTTGGCGACCGCCGAACTCTGTGCTGATCCGCCGAGGATCACGTGCAACTGGCCGAGCACGATGGTGACACCGATGCCGGCGAGCATGCCGTGCACGATCGCCGGGGAGATGGCCAGTGCGGCACGCGCGGCACGACTCAACCCCAGCAACACCTGCAGCAGACCGGCCGCGACCGTGATGGCACAGGTGACAGCCCAGCCGAACTGGTTGATCGTCTCGGCCATGATGACCGTGAGCCCTGCCGCGGGCCCGCTCACCTGCACCACCGAGCCGCCGAGTGCGCCGGCCAGGATGCCACCGACGATCGCCGCGATCAGTCCCGCGATCACCGGGGCGCCGGACGCGAGTGCGATGCCCAGTGACAGTGGGACGGCGACAAGGAAAACCACCAGTGAGGCAGGCACGTCATAGCGCAGCACACTGCGCAGGGTCGGCCGGAGTTTCGCGCCCCCCGTTGGCTGACTCTCGTCCGAGGCCGCTTCCGTCATCAATTCCTCCCGCTTCGGATTCCGGCACGCGGAGACCTCTGTCCGCGTGTCGGGTCGGCGGCTGCGACGACCCGTTCGATCACCAGGAAACCGGAGGTTCGGTGAAATGTCCGCTATGCGAAAAGCCTCTCATGTTCTGTTCACATGGAGTTCGTCACAAAAACAGCATCACTGAGTAAGCAGAAATAGCGACACGTGGCTCAGATCTCATCAGATATAACAACTCTCGATCGCGAATCCCGCGCATTCGTGACAAAGAGTTGATCTTGATCCCATTAGATGAGGCGGTGATACCCGATCGGGTGAACTTGGTCCGACGCAGGTCTTCCGGCGACTCAGGCAACAACGGCCGCAGCCACCATCGCGTCGGTTATCGCCGCAATATCGGTGTTATCGGCCAGATACGGGGGCATGCAGTAGAGCATGTCCCGGAACGGCCGGAGCCAAACGCCGCGTTCGGTCACGGCGCGGGTCGCCGCGGCCATGTCGACTTCGTGATCGAGTTGCACCACACCGATCGCTCCGAGCACACGGACATCAACCACCCCCGGAACATCCACCGCGCATTCCAGTCCCGACCGCAGCGCGGACTCGATTCGGCGGACATCGGTCTGCCAACCCCCGTCGCGCAGGAGCCCGACCGAGGCATTGGCCACCGCTGAGGCAAGCGGATTCCCCATGAACGTGGGGCCGTGTGCCAGCACCGGAAGTTCGCCCTTCGAAATGCCCCGCGCGACGTCCTGCGTGCACAGTGTCGCGGCCATCGTGAGGTAGCCGCCCGTGAGTGCCTTTCCGAGGCAGAGCACATCCGGGGTCACGCCCGCGTGCTCGGCCGCGAACAATCTTCCCGTGCGCCCGAAACCCGTCGCGATCTCGTCGAAGACCAGCAGCACTCCGTGTGCCTCGGTGGCCTCGCGCAGCGCCCGTAGGTACCCCGGGTGGTGGAACCGCATTCCACCCGCTCCCTGCACCACCGGCTCGACGATCACCGCGGCCAACTCGTCCGCGTGGCGCTCGACCGTCGCATGGATTTGCTCCACATAGGACTCGTCGATCGTGGCCTCGAACCCCGGTGGCGGCGCGGGCAGGAACAGCTGCTCCGGCAGGACTCCGCGCCACAACGAGTGCATCCCGCCCTCTGGGTCGCATACGCTCATCGGATGGAAGGTGTCGCCGTGGTAACCGCCCCGCCACGTCAGCAGCCGCCGCTTCGCCTTGTGCCCCAGCGACTGCCAGTACTGCAGGCACATCTTGATCGCGACCTCGACCGAAACGGATCCGGAGTCACACAGGAAGACGTGGTGTAACCCATCGGGAGTGATGTCGACCAGAGTCCGTGCCAGCCGGATCGCCGGTTCGTGGGTCAGCCCGCCGAACATCACGTGACTCATCCGGCCGGCCTGCTCCGTGAGCGCGGCATCGAGCGCGGGGTGACGGTACCCGTGGATGGCCGACCACCACGAGGACATGCCGTCGATCAGCTCCCGGCCGTCGGACAACCGCAGCCGCACCCCAGACGCCTCGGTGACCAGCAGCGGAGACACCCTGCCGGGCATCGGAGCGTAGGGGTGCCAGACGTGTTCGGCGTCGAGTGCGAGCAGTTCCTCGGCGGTCATGGCGACTTACTGTACGGCCCGCGACCGTGCCCGCGATCTCGGTGAGATCCTGTCCGCGCCGGTAGGTAGCGTGAGCCCGGTGGCCAGAGTCGTCGAGCTGAAGTACTACCCCGTCAAGGGCTGCGCGGGCGTCTCGGTGCCCGAGGCCGTCGTCACACCCGCGGGCCTCGCCCATGATCGCACTTTTCTGGTCATCGGCGAGAACGGAGTGTTCCGCAGCCAGCGAAGAGATCCGTTGCTGGCCCGGATCCGTCCGGAGATCGACGAAACAGGGACGTTGCTGACCCTGCGGGCCGAAGGCGCCACGGTGATTCAGGTCGACGTCGACGTCACCGGTGCCCGGCGTGCGGTGGAACTCTTCGGCGCTCCCTATCGCGGAATCGACCAGGGCGAACCGGTGGCGGCGTGGCTGTCCGAGGTACTCGGCACGCCGAGCAGGCTCGTCCGCGTGCCACCAGAACACGACCGGGTCACCGACGGAGTGACGCCGGGCACGTCCGCCTACGCCGACAGTGCTCCCCTGCTCCTCACCACGGCGCTCTCGCTCGACCTGCTCACCGAACGCATCGCCGAGCGCGGTGGCATCGCGGTGCCGATGACCCGCTTCCGGCCGAATATCGTGGTCGACGGCTGGGGCGAGCCACACGCGGAAGACAGCGTCCGCACGGTCCGAGCAGGTACGGCTGAGCTCGGCTACAGCAAGCTCGCCATCCGCTGCGCGGTCACGACGGTCGACCAGCACACAGGCGCGAGGGTGGGCCCGGAGCCACTGCGCACGCTCGCGGGCTACCGCCGAAGCGGGCAGGGCGGCGTTGCGTTCGGAGTGAAGTTCTCGGTGATCCGTGCCGGCAGGGTGTCCGTCGGCGAAGAACTGGCGGTCACATCCTGGGGTGAACCGGAACTCTAGTATTCCGTCGAGGAAGGTTGGTGTGGTTACCGGTGGATGCAGGTGTTCGCAGGCAAGGCGCGGGAGTGTCCTCGTATTGGACATACTCGGACGCTTCCGCAACGCTGCCTGCGGAGAGCTGGGCCGCGGAGAACCGTGCTGAACCTTTCTTGACGGGTCACTAGTGCCCTGCGCCGGCCGTCCAGCGACTGAATCTGGACGAACCGGCGAGGTCACTTGGTCACGTGGAGCATGCGGTCAGCGGGCGAGGATCGTCCGCAGCGCGGACTCGAGTTCACTGGCGGAGGCCTCATCGTGCGCACGCCAGGCCACGAAACGGTCGGGGCGGATCAGGGAAGCACCGTTCGGCGTGACTCCGTAGCGGGCGGTCCAGTCGCCCACCGGCAGGTGTTCTGCATGGAGCGGCACGCCGAGTCGGACGGCGATCTCCTGTGCCGCGGTGATCCATCGGTGTGCGGCGGTGAGCAGGACGAAACCGCGGCCAAAGAGGTCCATTGTGGAACGCCCGTCGGGCAGCCAGACGTGCGGTGCACGCGACCCTGGACGCCCCGCGGCCGTCGCGGGGTCCTCCAGGCGGGCGCCGTCATCCCCCTGCTCCGGCACGATGGCACCGTCGGGGTAGCGGTAGCCGAACAAGAGCTCTTCGGGGGAAACGGGCGCGTCCTCGGTGCCGTCCGCGAGTTCGGGATTCGATCGCATGACCATGTTCGTGTACTGCTGTCCCGCGATGAGAGCACCGTAGGGTCGGCGCTCGGTGTCGTGACTCGACAGCAGGCCGGGGCCCGCCCAACCGTGCACCACGGCCGCCAACTTCCAGGCGAGGTAGAAGCCGTCCATGATCGCGGTGCTGCCGCCTTGCCCGCCGTGGGGTGGCATCGTGTGGGCGGCATCGCCGATCAGGTGCACCCTCCCGCACGTGAACTGATCGGCCACCTGGTGCGCGATCGTGGTCGGCGTGGCATCGAGCACCCTAACCGGGAGGGTCGACACGCCCACTCCGGCCCGTACGCACGCGATCAGGCGGTCCTCGGTGAAGTCGTCGGCACTTTCGCCCGCATCCGGGTCGAAGGGCACCATCAACACCCAGCGGTCCGGGCGGTCCGTACTCACGAGAGTCGCACCGTCAGCGAGCGTGGGGTTGTTCTGCAGGTAGAAGAGGGCGAACTCACGACCACGCACGAGGTCGCCGAGATCGGCCTCGAACTGCACCGCGACAGAGTGCCCCAGCGGTCCCCTCCCGTGCACGCCGATACCCAGTTCGTGGCGAAGCGGGCTGCGCCTGCCATCGGCAGCCACCACATAGTCGGCATGCACGGTGTATTCCGATCCCGTGCTGAGATCGGCAAGCCGGGCACGGACACCGTCCACATCCTGCTCGAGTGTGTCGAGCCTGGTGGAGAACCGCACCTGGGCACCGAGATCACGTGCGCGCTCCAGCAGGATCGGCTCCGTCTTCTCCTGACTGGCCATTCCCATCTCTTCCCGAGTCAGGTGCGACCAGTCCGGCCATGCCTCGCCGACGATCTCGTGTAGTACCGGACCGGCGACACTCTGGGCGATCACGATCGGCATACCCGCATCGACGTCGTACCCCGCGTCGCGCACCCGCTCGTGCACTCCGGCAATGCGGAGCGCCTCCATGGCGTGCCATGACTGGCCCCGGGCCTTTGGCTGTGCGGACGTACCGGCGTGTCGCTCCACCACCAGCGAAGGCACACCGTGCAAGCCGAGAAACACCGCGGCGGACGATCCGGCCAGACCCGCGCCCACCACCAGCACCGGCACTCGCTCATCAACTGACATCCAGAAACTCCCCACTCGACGAACACCGTTCGTTACGAACACCGTTCTATCATCGAACGGTGTTCTTGAAAAGTACGGTGTTCGCCCCAGCGGGTCCTGCCGTAGGCTTTTCGGCGTGACGACGGATCGCGAGTTCCCCGCTCCGCCCTGGCGGCGTGAGCGCGGCAAGCCACGCCGGCAGCTCAATGTCGACGTGATCGTCGACGCCGCGATGCGGGTCATGGGAGCCGAGGGCCTCGACGCGGTGAGCATGCGCAGGGTGGCCCACGAACTCGACACCGGACCGGCCTCCCTCTACGCCCACGTACGGGACAAGCGAGAACTCCACGAGCTGATGCTCGACGCCACGATGCGGGACATCCCCGTGCCCGAACCGGATCCTGAGCGGTGGCAACAGCAACTCAAGCAGCTGGGCCTCGACCAGGCCAGGCTCATGGCGCGGAATCCGGGCATCGCTCGAATCGCCATGGAGACCCTGATCCCCACCACTCCGGGCATCCTCGTGGCGATGGACGCGATGCTGGGGATCGTGCGTAGTTCGGGACTGCCCGCGCGCCTGATCCCCGCAGCATGCGACGGTCTCGCCCTGTACGTCACGGCCTTCGCGTACGAGGCCAGCCTGTGGTCCTCCGCGCAGGATTCCGAAGCCCGCAAACGTCTCGAAGAAATCAACGTCTACCTGGATTCCCTGCCTGCCGACCGGGTGCCGCACCTGGCCGCCATGCGGGAACACTTTCACGACGACGAGATCGATCACTTCGAGTTCATGCTCGACGTGTTCATCGCGGGTCTGGCCGCCCAGGTGAAGGCCAACGCAGCAACATCGTCAGCGGCCCCGGCAACCGCCCCCGGCGCCGACAGTCCCGGCCGGTGACCTGACCTCATCCCCACACAGGACACCAGAGTTCCGCCGAGAAAGGTTGCGCCGCCCGTGTGCGGCGAGGATCCCGAGACCCGGCGGGCCGGTGTCAGCCCACCCGCACCGGCAGGGTCTCCAGTCCACGCATCAGCGTGCTGTCGCGCCACCGCAGCGATTCCGGTTCGGCGGCCAGCCGGAGATCGGCGAAGCGTTCCAGGAGCCGCCGCACCGCGATGTCGGCCTCGAGCCGGGCCAGCGGGGCGCCCACACAGAAGTGGATGCCGTGCCCGAACGCGAGATGGCCGCCCGCGGGCCGTCGCACGTCGAACCGGTCGGGCTCGGCGAACCGGGTGCTGTCCCTGTTGGCCGCGAGCAGGGAGATCATCACGAACTCTCCCTCCGGGATCGTCACGTCCCCGACCGGGAGCGGCTCCGCCGTGAATCTCAGGGTCGCGATGTTCACCGGCCCCTCGTACCGGAGGAACTCCTCGACGGCGTTGGGCACGAGCGAGGGGTCGGCACGCAGCGCGGCGAGCTGGTCGGGATGGCGCAGCAGCGCGAGGACACCGTTGCCGATCAGGTTCACCGTCGTCTCATGACCTGCCACCAGCAGCAGGAAGATCATCGAGACCAGCTCGACCTCGGAGAGCTGATCTCCCTCGTCGGAGACGTGCACGAGACTGGACAGCAGGTCATCGCCGGGAGCCGCCCGCTTCGCCTCGACCAGCGAGAGCAGGTAGCTCGACATCTCGCCGGAGGCCCGCTCGACGTCCTCGGCGGGCGAGGCGGAAACCAGCGTGCCGGACCAGCGGCGAAAGTCCTCCTTGTCGTCGTCCGGGATCCCGAGCAGCTCGCAGATGACCGTGATCGGCAACGGGAACGCGAACGTCTCCAGCAGGTCCACCGTGCCGGACATGTCGTCGAGCAGACCCGCGGTGATCTCCTCGATGCGCGGGCGAAGCCGGGCGATCGTCCGGGCGGTGAATGCCTTGTTCACCAGCTTGCGCAGGCGCGTGTGGTCCGGCGGGTCGGAGTTGAGCATGTGTGCGGCGAGTGACTGCGTGAAACCGCTCGACGCTCCTCCCGTGGCGGTGACGTGCTTGTCGAAAAGCGTCCCCGCCGATCGGTAGTCCTTGCTCAGCCGGGGGTCGGCGAGCAGCGATCGTGCGTCGGAGTACCCCGTGACGAGCCAGACCCGCAGTCCGCGCGGCATGATCGCCTGCCGAACCGGTCCCTCGGCTCGCATCAGCTCCAGCGCGGTGTGCGGATCCTGGACGAAGTCGAGGTCGAGACGAATCGGTCCGTCGACGGCTTGACCGTCGTCCACCGGATCTACGGCACGCACGAAGTTCCTCCCCCTGTTCGTCCTGTTCCCTGTCCACGGCCAACGAACCGCGACGCCGAGTGGTGCCCCGCGCACCACGATGACCCTCGTCCGGCGTAACGGCGAGCAGGCCCTCGATGTGGATCACCGCGACGGTGCGTCAGGATCGGGTGATGCGCTATCGCCCGATCTCACCGGAGCGGCTCGTCGACGAGTTGGCGGACCGTCTCGCCGCCGGACCGGGCAACGGCTGGACGAGAGTGGCCGTGGACGGCGCCGATGACGCTAGCGACCCAGCCGCGCTGGCCGACGCGCTGGTCGATCCCCTGCGGGTACGGGGAAGGGAGGTCCTGCGCGTCTCGGCCCGGGACTTCCTGCGCCCTGCCTCACTGCGCCTGGAACGAGGCCGTACCGACCCGGACGTCCGCTACGAGGACTGGCTCGACGTCGGCGCACTGCACCGGGAACTGCTCGCCCCGCTGCAGGACGGCGGCAGCGGGTCCGTGCTGCCGGGGCTGTGGGACGCCGAGCGGGATCGCGCACTGCGGCGGCCGAGGGCCGCCCTCGCCCCGGGGTCGGTCCTGCTGCTGGACGGCGAACTGCTGCTCGGCCGGGGGCTGGAGTTCGACCTCTCGGTGCATCTGTGGTTGTCACCGGCCGCGCTGCGGCGCCGCATCCCCCGCGAGGCACAGTGGGCGCTACGAACCTACGAACGCTACGAACACGAAGTCCGGCCGGGTGAACTGGCCGACGTCGTGGTGCGGATGGACCACCCCACCAACCCGGCGTTGCTGGAGCGGGGGCACTAGTGCCCCGTGGCGACGGGATCGCCGCTCAGCATCGTGGACAGGGAGCCCGCGAGCACGTCCCATCGCCAGTGGCGGGACACCCACTCCCGGCCCGCCTCGCCCATCCGGTGCGCCCGGACGGGGTCGGCAAGCAGCGGCGACAGGGTGTCGACCAGCTGATCGAGCCTGCGCCCGTCCACCACGTGTCCGGTCACCTCGTCCAGCACGGTCTCCGGAGCTCCACCGGACTTGCCCGCCACCACCGGCAGACCGCAGGCCGAGGCCTCGAGATACACGATGCCGAGACCCTCGACGTCGAGGCCCTTGCCCCTGGTCCTGGCCGGCATCGCGAAGACGTCACCGGCGGCGTAGTGCGCGGGCAGTTCCTCCCATGGCACCGAACCGGTGAACACGACGTGCTCGGCAACGCCGTGCTCGCGCGCCAGCTCCGTCAACCGCCTGCGGTACGGGCCGCCACCGACGAGCAGCAATGCCGCATCCGGCACCCGCTCCCGGAGCAGCGGCAGTGCCCGCACCAGCATGTCCTGGCCCTTGCGCGGGACGAGCCTGGACACGCACACGACCGTGGGCCGGTCCGAGAGGCCGTATCTCCTGCGCAGTTCCTCCCGGCCCGCCTGGTCCGGCCGGAACAGCTCGGGGTCGACCCCGGAAGGCAGGTGTTCGAAGCCGGCCATGGGGCCGAACGCGGCGGCGAAGCGGGACCGCGTGTACTTGCTGACGTAGGTCACCACATCGCTGGTCTCGCCGATCCGACGCAGCGCCTGACGCGCTGCGGGCAGCATCGACCAGCCCACCTCGTGGCCATGGGTACAGGACACGATGCGGCGGGCGCCCTCCTCGCGCAGTGCACGTCCGAGGAGCGCGAGCGGTGCCGCGGCGCCGAACCAGACGGCCTCGCACTCTCGCGCCCGCATGATGCTCCTGGCCCTGCGCAGCACCCCAGGGGTCGGCAGCATCAACGGTGTCGGGTGCCGCACCACCTCGAAGGGTGCGTTGGCGTCGAACTCGCGGTGCGTACCGGATGCGGACTCCCAGGACGGCGCGTAGACCACGAGGTCGTCGGCGGGCACGCGGTGCGCCAGCGAGTTCAGGTAGTTCTGGATCCCACCGGGTCGGGGTGGGAAGTCGTTGGTCACCAGCAGGGTCCGCAGCACGTCGCTGAGGCTACCGGCCGAGGGTGGGAAAGACGCGAGCCCGGGTGGCCGCCGGTGTCGGCGACCACCCGGGCTCGGCCGGAGAAGTCCTCGGGGCAGCCCTGTCAGGCGACCCTGCGGGCTCCGCTGTACTGGTTCTGCAGCGGCGAGATCTTGACGACGTCGCCGGAGGTCGGCGCGTGCACCATCTGGTTGTTACCGATGTAGATGCCGACGTGCGACACCGGGGAGTAGAAGAACACCAGGTCACCCGGCTGCAGCTGGTCCCGGGAGACCGCCTGGCCGAAGGTGGACTGGGCCCGGCTGGAGCGTGGGATGGAGACCCCTGCCTGGCTGTAGGCCCATGACGTCAGCCCGGAGCAGTCAAACGTGCTGGGCCCGGTGGCGCCCCACACGTAGGAGCTGCCCATCTTGCTCAGCGCGGCGTCCACGGCGGCCTGAGCGGCCGGCCCCGGCGCCTTGACGGTCGGGATCGGGCCGCCGGTGTTGCTCTGCGCCTCACGGTCGGCCGCGGACAGCAGTTCGCTGGTTTCCTTCAGCTCCTCGATCTGCTCGTCGAGTGAAGCCTTCTGCGCCTCGATGTCCGCGGTCAGCTTGGCCGCTTCTTCCTTGGCGGCCTGCGCACGAGCCTGGGCGTCGGCTGCCTGACGCTCGGCCGCACCGGCCTCGTCGACTGCCTTGGTGAGGTTGCTCAGCGCGGCGTTCTTGTCCGCGGCAAGCAGGTCCAGCGCGGAGGAACGGTCCAGGAAGTCCTGGGCAGAACGTCCGGTCAGCAGCGCCGACAGCTTGTTGAGGTGGGCACCGCTGGTGAAGGAGGCGCCGGCGAACCGGTCGACCTCGGTCCGGAAACGCTCCTCGTCCTCGGCCGCATCAGCCTGTGCCTTCTCGGCACCGGTCAGATCGGCGTTGGCTGTCTTCAGCTCGGCCTGCCGAGCGGCGAGGTCGTCCTTCGCCTTGAGGTAGTCCTCGTTCAGCTTCTCTGCCTCTGCGGCCAGCTCGCGGTACTGCTTGAGGGCGTCAGAGGAGTCACTCGGGGGTTGCTGGGGGGCGGGGGATGGAGTGGCGGTGGCTGGGGTCTGGGCGACGCTCACGGCCGCGATTACGGCTGTTGCCGCCAAAGCACCTGACACCACACGTTTGACTGGATGCGACCGCACGTCGCGTGTGTCTCCTTCGCTCTCGGCCACCTACCGCGAGTCGCGCCGGACGAGGTCGGGGGCCCTCGTCTCGGCCTGGTCGCCCGGGCGGACACAACACCCGGCACGGCCACGACACCACCACCGTTTCCCGGGCAAGCGGTACCGCAGCTACGCGGTACGTCACCTGGAAGCACGTGGCGGTCCGGCACAGCTCCCCGACAAAGCTGTTTCGGTGGCAACCTCGCGTCGCCATCCCTGTGTGACGGCTGCCTGGCGCGAGATCTCGGCTAGGTTACGAAACAGAACGGCTCACGTCCACCGGCCCCCGAGCAAATTCCGCTCAGAAGCAGCCCTACCACCATTGGACCAGCAGCTAATCGCAGCGTGTGAGTGCGGTAACAACGCAGGTCAACAACGGGATTGACCGTTCGCCTGATCGGATGGACCGCTCAGCGCAAAGCATGCGCAGAGTGTCACCCGGCACGTCGGATTACCCGATCAGCGGTAGCCAGCGCGCTCCCGCCGGTGGGCACGAGGCGCAGCCTGGGCACCATCCCGCCGTCCACGAGCGCGTCCACCGCCCGCTGCTCATCATCGTCCCACTCCACCTCTGGCGGCGCGCCCAGCAGCACACTGATCACACAGTCGGAGCAGGCGTTCCCCCTGACCTGGCACCGATCGCAGTCGACGATCATCGTGTCGTCCATCGTTGCTCCTCGATTTCTCCGGTTCGGTCGCCTCTGGTACAGCCTCGATTCGCACGATAGGAAGGACCACCGACAGTCTTGCGCGGGAACCAGGGGAAGCCGACCGGCTTCAGTCCTGCTCGACCATCGGCGCGACCTCCCCGTGCTCCCCCGTTCGGCCGGCGTTCTCAGCACCGGGGCGCGGATGTCGCAGCATGGTCACCGCAAGGACAGCGAGGCCGAGGCTGAGCACGGCGCCGATACCTCCCGCCAGGTTCAGCCCCTCGGCGAACGCCGATCTGGCGGCCGCGGTCAGGTCGGCGGCGAGATCGGCAGGCAGGTCCTCCGCGACCCCCACCGCGTCGGCGAGGGAGCCACCGGCGGCTCCGGCTTCGTCGGCGGGAACCGCCGGGGGAACGGTCGCGGCGAACCGCGCACTGTACACCGCGGTTCCCACGCTGCCGAGGGTCGCGACGCCCAGTGCTATCCCGAGTTCGCCGCTGGTCTCCGCGACGGCCGATGCGGACCCGGACTTCGCCGGCGGCGCGACCCCGACGATCAGGTCGATACCGAGTGCCCCGATCGGAGCGGCACCGAAGAAGCCGACCGTCGTTCCGATGATCAGCACGAGCGGCCCCGTAGCGGGTTCGACCTGTGTGAGCAGACCGAAGCCGACAACGGACACCGCGAGCCCGGCGGCGATGACGACACCGGACCCCAACCGTCGCGCGAAAATCGGGGCAAGCAGTGAACCGGCGACCAACGCCAGTGCCGGCGACACCAGCAGCAACCCCGACGTCTGCGGCGAATTGCCCTCGACCAACTGCAGATACTGGCTGGCAAGCAGGTAGATCCCGCCCTGCAGGACCATGCCGAGCAGCAGAATCCCCAGCACGACGCTGAAGGCGCGATTGCCGAACAACCGCAGGTCGAGCAGCGGGTATGTCAACCTGCGTTGCCGCCGCACGAACGCGGTTCCGAACGCCACACCCGCCGCGACGCTCAGCACAGCCGTCGTGCTCGCCCCTTCGGCTGCCAGGTCCTTGAGCCCGTAGATGACCGGCAGGAGCGCGAGCAGCGAGAGGAGGACACTCACGAGGTCGACGCGGCCCGCGCCGGGATCCCGGTGCTCCGGCAGCAACAACGGCGCGGTGACCAGCAACAACACCATCACCGGCACGCCGAGCAGAAACACCGAACCCCACCAGAACCGTTCCAGCAGCAGACCGCCGAACATCGGGCCGAGCGCCGCGCCACCCATGAAGCAACTGACGAAGACGGCGATGGCGAAACCGCGCTGCCGGAGGTCGACGAACATGTTGCTGATCAAAGCCAGCGCGGAAGGCATGAGCGTGGCGCCTGCGATACCGAGCACGGCCCTGGTGACGATGAGGGTTTCCGCGCTGCCCGAGTAGGCGGCGAGCACCGAGGCGATCCCGAAGGCCGCCGCGCCGATCAGCAAGAGCCTGCGCCGGCCGATCCGGTCGCCGATCGTGCCCATCGTGACCAGGAAGCCGGCGATCATGAAGCCGTAGATGTCCATGATCCACAAGGACTGGGTGGGACTGGCCCCCAGATCGGCACTCAGGTGCGGGAGCGCGAGAAAGAGCACGCTGACGTCCAGCGAGAGGAGCAAGGTCGGCAGCGCGAGCACCGCCAGCCCCGCCCACTCCCGGGCTCCGGCGCGCGCACCGGAGCCCGGCGAACCGTTCGACGACATGTGAATCTCCTTCAAAGAGCGGTTCATTATTACGTTACGATGCGGATCGTAACGTAATGGGTAGGATGTCGTCCATGCAATCCCCTCGCCGGACCGCTGAGCCGCTCGCCCGGGCAGGCAGGCCGCGGGACAGCCAGATCGATCTGGCGGTACTCGACGCGACCCTCGCCGTGCTGGACCAGTCGGGTTACGGCCGGTTCACGCTGGAGGAGGTGGCGCGCCGAGCCGCCACGACGAAGCCGGCGATCTACCGGCGCTGGCCCACCCGGCAACGTCTCGTACTGGCCGCGCTCGCCCGCCGCCTCGGCGAGACGCCGGTGCCGAACACGGGCTGCACGTTGTGCGATCTCGACGAGTGCATCAGCGTCTTCGTGGCTGCTTTCCGCCGGATGCCCCCCGACGTGCTCGGCCCGCTGCTCGCCGACTGCGCCGCCGACACCGAACTACGCGCGGACTTCATGACCACCCTGTTCGACCCACCCCGGGCCGCGGTGAAGCAGACCCTCACCCACGCCATCTCCCGCGGCGACCTGCGGGCGGACGTCGACCTCGAACTCACGCTCGACCTGCTCGGTTCGCTGGTCCACTACCGCGCCCTGTTCGGCCACGCGCCCATCACCGACGCCCAGATCGAACGCACCGTGGAAACCCTGCTGCAAGGCATCGCGACTGACTACCCCACGCTTCTCGCCCACAGCAGGCAACTGTCCGGCGCCCCAGATGTGCACCAACTGCACACCGATCGTTAGGAGCTGTTGCGCAACGCTAGCCGCCGGTGAACTCCCAGTGCCACGGCTCCTCGCGGCCACCGCCCTGCCTGGCCCAACCGGGATGCACCCAGCCGAACGCATGCGAGTTCGCGGCCATCCATGCGTGCTCTGGCCTGGCGAATGACTCGACACCCCCGCACATGTCCAGCGCGAGGCCCCACCCGTGGTTGCTCGTGCCGGGCACCGCGGCCAGTGACGGCTTGCGCCGGTAGAGGTCGACCTGTCCGTCGAAAGTCCGGTAGGAATCGGTGACGCACAACGGCCTGCCGAAGGCCGCCGCGAACGCCTTGGACATCGCCTGGAACAGCTGCGCCGCGTCACAGCGCAGCACGTGCGCCCCGACGCCGATGGGACACAACGCGGCCGTGGGGATGAGTCCGTTCGGATAGCCGCCCCAGGCTCCGGCCGCCTGACCACCGGCTGCGCCCCCGCCAGGGCGAGCGGGCAGCTGCACGCCGCCACAACGCCAGTTCAGCTCCCCCTCCGCCCGCCGGGGAGCGGGTCGTGCCTGCCGGGGACCCAGCGCCGGTCTGGCGAACCCGAGCAGGCTCTCACCGGATGGCATGTCCGCAACGACCACTCCGGCCAGCCGCGCGTCGGCGGCGAGCATCGTCTTCTCGTCCAGGACGATGCCGACCGACTGCACGCCGTATCTGGCCGGGCCGACGAAAACGAGGTCACCCGGCTGGGCATCGGCGGCTTTCACCGGCGCGGACCGGGCGAACTGCTTCTTCGCCGACCCCGGCACGTCCAGTCCCGCTCCGGCGAAGACCGAGCGGACAAGGCCGTCACAGGAGTACGCGGTGGGCCCCTGGCCACCCTTGCCCGGCACGAACGGCCTGCCGAGCGCAGCCACCGCGGCACTCACCGCCTCGATCGTCTCCTTCGGCAGCACCAACAGCCGTGTGCCGTCCACACTCTTCTGTGCCACCCCCGCCTGCGGCCCACCGCCATCGCCTGGCAGTGTGGCCAGCCCAGGCGGCAGCGCGCTTGGGTCACGCATCGCCGCGGCGGGCGGCGGGGTGATTCCCGCCGCGGCCAGCTTGTCGGTGTACGCCTTCCAGTTGGCCGCGGTCTCCGCGTTCCGTTCCCGCTGCGCCCGTTGCTGCGCCACCACCGCGGCGTTGGCGGCGTCGATCGGTCCGCGCAGCTCCGAGGAGATGGCGTCGGCCCGATTGGTGGCATCGCCCTGCCGCCGCTCCAGTTCGGCAGCCCGCTCGGCGGCGGTCCGTTCGACACCGGCGGCCGCCTCCTCAGCCGTCACCGCGGCCCTGTGCCGCCGCAGTGCCTGTCCCAGCCGGTCGTCCTGCCCGCGCCGCAGCTGCTCGATCATGGTGCTCCCGTCGAGCAGGTCCTTGGGATTGGTCACGGTGAGCAGCAACCGGATCTCCTCCGGCCTGCCCATCGCGGTGAACACCGACCTGGAGAACTCGTCGACCTCCTGCTGCTGGGCGGCGACAGCCGCCTCGGCCTCGGCCCGCTCGGCCCGCGCCCGCCGCAGCACGGCCGAGGCGGTGTTCACCTCGTCCTGCGCGGCACGCACGCGACCGGCGAGGTCCCCGAGCTCGGCCTGCACCTCCGACGCCGTGCGCTGCAGGTCCGCGACAGCGGGGTCGGCGAACGCCTCACCGGGGCGTGGATCGGGCACCCCCGCCCCCGGCGCGACACCGGCCTCGACCCTGGGATCCCCTTGGTCTGTGGGCGGCCGGTCCTGCGCCCCCACAGTGCCCGCCGCTGGGGCGAGCAGCAGCCCGCCGACCAGCGCCAACGCCGTCAGGACGGCAGGGCCGGTCCGCATCGCACCTCCAGGGAGATCCCAGCCGCACGTGGCCGCGCGCTGTTGTCCTACCGTGAACAACGCCGCAGCCAGCCAATCGTCACGCCACCCGATCGAGTGGGCACGTTGCGGTTCCATCTCGTCGGGGCACAGCCCCGGCCGGCGCTGTGCCTGCCGGGGCTGCGGCGCGAACGGGCTACTCCGCGCGCAGACCGTCCAGCCTGGTCACCTGACGCAGCAGGGGAAGCGTCAGCACGGACACCACGAGCACCGCACCGACCGCCGTCGCGGCCAGCGTCGCGATCATGCCGGCGTCGAGCGCCATGGGCAGGTCGGCGAGCCGCAGAATCGGGGCTGTCAGGCCGATTCCCGCTCCCACCGCCAGCCCGACACCGACCAGCACGGGCACCGCCGTCTGCCACAACGACGCCTTGGCCAGCACCGAAATCGGCACCCCGGCCGCCGAAAGCGCGGCAAGCGGCCGCCTTCGTTCGGTGATCTGCTCCACGGACAACATCAGCAGGCTCAACGCCGCCACGGCGAGGACGAACAGCGAAGCGCCCAGCAGGATGTTGCGGAACATCTCCACCTGACGATCCGTCTGCGCGATGTACTGCTTCATGGAGTTCGACGAGATCGAGGCGCTCCACGAGAGAGTGTCACCCGCGGCGGCCACGCGGTCGGCCAGTTCATCGACGGTACCGCTTCCGGAGACGAACAGCGACACGTAGTCGTTTGGCAGCTGGACGGCCCCGATCACCCCTGGAGTCACCAGCAAGGTTTCCGTGTAGAACCCGACCGACTGCTCCGCCGGCACGTACCGGAGCGAGCCAGGCAGCTCCCAGGCCTCTCCGGATTGGTGCTCACCGTTCTCGTCGAAGGTGTTGAACTCGACCGAGCCGGGCTCCGACCCGTCCTTCCCTCGATTCGAGCCGGAGTGATTACCGACCAGGAATGCGTCGCCGTCGGTGCACGAGCCGATTCTGGCCCGAACCGCGAGCGCGGCACAGTCACCGATCTCCACCTGCACGAACGAGGTGACCGACTGGCCGCTTCGGGAGGCGGAGGCAGTTCGAATCGGATACACCGCGTCCACGCCTTCGACCCCGGCGAGCCGCTGCCGCACCTCCTGCATCCGCTCGGATTCGACCGAGACCTCGACCGGGGCGGCCTCCGGGATGGTGACCCGGTCACTGGAGCCAGAACGAGATTCGACGGACGCGACCAGGACCTGGATCAGAATCGTTCCGGCCAGCACCACCACGAGACCGGAAACAACCCGGCTCGCGGTACCGCTGTCGAGCTGCAGCCGCCGGATGGCGAACTGCCAGGATGGCGGCCCACCGCGCAGCGCACCGGCCAGCTTCTCCACCGCCCATGGCAACACCACGGCGATACCGATCAGCACCAGGACGCTGCCCGCGGTGAGGACGACCGCGACACCCTCGCTCCCCGACCCGACTTCGGCGAACAGCGTGCTGAGCATCAGCACCGCGCCGACACCGACGACCGCCCAGCGCCACCACATGCGTCGGCGGACCGGCTTGCTGTGCCGCACCATGCCGAGCGGTTCCACGATCGTCCTGCGCAGGCCGAACATCGCCGCTCCGACGGCCAGGCCCGGCACGAGCAACACGATGAGCACCAGCAACGAAGGGGACGGCACGAAATCCTCGCCGAACAGCCGGATCCCGAACAGTTCGGTGGCGCTGAGCAACGGGCGCAGCAGCAGGAACAGGCCGGCCCCCACAAGCAGACCCGCGAAGGCGCCGAGCAGGGATTCGGCCGCCGCGATCCGCCGGATCCGCCGCGCGTCCACACCGATCAGTCGCAGCGCGGCAAGCCTGCGCTCACGCTGGGCAGCGCCCATCCTGGACGCTGTCGTGACGAAGATCAGCAGCGGCAACAGCAGCACAGCCGCGATCGGCACGACGAACAGCAACGTGCTCGCCCCGACGGCGAACCCGTCGGTGGCACCGCCGTAGCCGTATATCTGTTCACCTGCCTCCGCTGGATTCGCCTGGCCGGCCGTGAATCCGGTGTAGACGACGAGGTCGTCCGCATCGACCAGCCCCGCCTTGCCGATGGTTCCGACGATCTCCCCCGGCAGCCAGGCCCGGAGCCCGTCGCCGTCCGGCGACGCCAGCAGGTCCTCGATCGCGGGCGAGACGATCAGCTCACCGGGCTCCGGAAGACGCTCCACCCCCGGCGGGATCGGGGAGTCGGGCCCGGAAGCAGCCACCGAGTTCCCGGCGATGCTCTCGCCCCGGAAGTGGATGTACGTAGATCTGCTGTAGAGCGGATCCACCCCGCGCGCGGGGTGTAGACCGGCTCGTTCGCGGCCGATCGTGCCTCGCGTTCGTGCACCACATTGCTTACCGAGGCAGCGGGGAGCAGCACGGCGACCGCGACCGCGATGCCGATCGTGGTCATGCCCAGCCGCAGCAACATCGCACCGGAGACCCGGCCACCCCCGACAGCCAGCCGGAGCCCCAATGCGAGATCCGCTAACAGATTTCCGCCCCAGCCGGGCGATTTGTTCCCGCGGCTCATGCGACCCGCTCGCGTTTCATGTCGTAACCACGGCGGGCGCCGAGTTCGAGCAGTCCCAGCAAAGTGCCGGACACCGACATCACATCGTCCTCTCTTGCGAAGATTGCCGAGCCACTCCTGACCGAACAGCCGAGGGCAGGGCGGCGGGCAAGGCAGAACACCCCATCCGATCGGCCACGACGGCCGGTTGGATGGGTGTGTTCCAATTCCGTCTCAACCAGTCCGGTTCCTACTCGGCGCGGAGGCCGTCCAGCTTCGTCACCTGCCGCAGCAAGGGCATGGTCAGCAGGGTCACCAGCAGGACCGCGCCCACCGCCGCCGCGGACAGGACAGCGATCAGACCGGCGTCGAGCACCATGGACACTTCGGCGAGTCGCAGAATCGGCGCGGTGAGGGCGATCCCGGACACCACCGCCAGTGTGACGCCGACCAGCACGGGCACCGCCGTCTGCCACAACGACGCCTTGGCCAGCACCGAGATCGGCACGCCGGACGCGGACAGCGCGGCCAGTGCTCGCCGCCGTTCGGTGATCTGCTCCACCGACAGCATCAGCAGGCTCATCGCCGCCACGGCGAGGACGAACAGCGAGGCGCCCAACAGGATGCTGCGGAACATCGCGAGCTCCTCGTCACCCTGCCTGGCGAGGGACGGCGTTTCGTTGGTCCAGACGGTTGCCTCCCAGGCCAAGGGAGCGACCGCCGCCGCTACCCTGTCGGAGAGGGCCTCAGGGCTTCCCGAACCGCTGACGTAGACCGTCCCCAACAGGTCCGGTGGTGTGATGTCATCCAGGGCGCCAGGGGTCACCAGGAACGTGCTGGAGTAGTAGCCCATCGACTTCTCCGCCGGAACGGTGACCACCGACTCCGGGAACGTCCACGGGATCCTGGACACGGAACCATTTTCCTCGATCGACTCGAAATACACCTGGCCGGAGCGGATCCCACGGTCTTCCTGCCAGGACCCGGAGCCGGCAACGGCGGATTCGACCGCGAAGACATCTCCGTCGGTGCAGGGACCGATCTCGGCCCGTACCCTCAGCGCGGCACAATCAGCGATCTCCACCTGCATCGCACCTCTACCGCTGGCCGAATCGCTCATGAGGTAGGCGCGCTGAATCGGGAATACACCGTCTACGCCTTCCACCCCTTCCAGCCGCTGCTGGACCTCTCCCAGGTGCTCCGGCTGTGTCGTCACCTCGACCGGCGCCACGGAAGGCAGGTTCGTCACGGTCTGCGGCGTCGCACGGGCCTCGGCCGAACCGATAATCACCTGGATCAGGATGGTGCCGGCCAGTACCACGACGAGTCCGGAGACCACCCGACTTGCCGTCCCGCTGTCAAGTTGCAGCCGACGAATGGCGAACTGCCACGACGGGGGTCCGCCGTGCAGGGCCCTGGCGAGCTTCTCCACCGCCCAGGGCAACACCACCGCGATTCCGATCAACACCAGGACACTGCCCGCCGTGAGCAGGTAGGCGATGCCCTCACCATTTGTCCCCCGCTCGGCGAAGAGAGTGCTCAGTGTCATCAGCGCACCAGTACCGACGACCAACCAGCGCCACCACATCCGCCGCCGTGTCGGTTTGCTGTGCCGGACCACCCCGAGCGGTTCCACGATCGTCCTGCGCAGACCGAACATCGCCGCACCGACAGCCAGGGCGGGCACGAGCAGCACGATGAACAACAGCATCCCGGGCGACGGGACGAAGTCCTCACCGAAAAGCCCGATTCCGAACACGTCCAGGTTGCCGATCAACGGCCGGAGCAGCAGGAACAGGAGCCCGCCCACCAACAGACCCGCGACGGCTCCCAGCAAGGACTCGGCCGCGGCGATGCGGCGGATCCGGCGGGCGTCAACGCCGATCAGCCGCAGTGCGGCCAACCGACGGTCCCGCTGTGCCGCACCCATCCTGGATGCAGTGGTGACAAAGATCAACAACGGCAGCAGCAACACCGAGACGATCGGGATGACGGTCAGGAGAGTGGCACCACTCAGCCCGAACGACGCTTCGGCCGCGCCGTACCCGTACACCTCACCGACTCCCTCTACGGCCGTCAAACGCTCCACCGGATAACCGGTATAGACGATCAGGTCATCGGCATCGACGAGGCCGGCCTTCCCGATGACGCCGACCTCCGTCGCCGGCAGCCTGGCTCGAAGCCCCTCGCCGTCCGGCGACGCCAGCAACTCCGACACCGCGGGCGAGACGAACATCTCGCCGGGGTCGGGGACGCGGTCCAGCCCTGGCGGCACCGGAGCATTCGGACCGGACGCGGCCACACCGTTCGCCATGATGTAGTCGTCCCGGAACTGGATCTGCCAGGGCGTCTCGAGCAGTGGGTCGACATCGGAGCGTGGTGCGACATCGGCCTGGACCGCGGCTGTGCGGGCCTCGCGTTCGCTCACCACATTGCTTACCGACGCCGCGGGAAGCAGCACCGCCACCGCCAACGCGATGCCGATCGTGGTCATCCCAAGCCGCAGCAGCATCGCACCAGAGATCCGGCCGCCCCCGACAGCCAGCCGGAGACCCAGTGCGAGGTCCGCGAAGAGGTTTCCGCGCCCGGCGGCCGACTTACGCGACCGGCTCATGCGACCCACTCATGTTCACTCACCCTGCCGTCGCGAACGACAATCTCCCGGTCGGAGTACGCGGCGACCCTGGCCTCGTGCGTCACCAACACCACCGCGGCATCGGTGTCCCTGGCCGCGGTCGTCAGCAGCTGCATCACCTTCTCCCCGTTGAGCGAGTCGAGCGCACCGGTCGGCTCATCGGCGAACACGACCCGAGGCCCGGTCACGAGCGCACGAGCCACTGCGACGCGCTGCCCCTGACCGCCGGATGCGTCTCCCGGCCGCTTGTCCCGCACGTCGCCGACTTCGAGCCGGTCCAGCCACTCAACGGCCTTGCTCTCCGCGGGCTTGCGCTTCATGCCGGACAGGCGCAGTGGAAGGGCGACGTTCTCCAAGCAGGTCAGCTCCGGAACCAGCTGCCCGAACTGGAACACGAACCCGAACTCCGTACGCCGCAACTCGCTGCGTTCCCTGTCGGACATGCCCAGCAGATCCCTGCCCGCGTAACCGATCGCGCCCGAATCAGGCCGCACGATCCCAGCCAGACAGTGCAGCAAGGTCGACTTCCCCGACCCGGACGGACCCATCACCGCCAGCACCTCACCCCGAGACACGACGGCATCGGCCTCCCGCAACGCAACGGTCGGTCCGAACGCCTTCGTCAGGGCGGTCGCGGTCAGTAGTGCCTCAGTCATGAACAACCGCCTTTGCTAGTTCGTCCAACCTGGCGGTGGTCAGTTCCAGCCACCGCAGGTCGGCCTCCAGATGGAACAGTGCGTGATCACAGATGAGCCGGTCGGCGAGGTCGCCCTCGTTCTTCCGGCGAGTCAGCTTTCGCATGAGACTCAGGTGCTCGGCGCGCTGCGCGTCGAGCACGTCACCGGCCCTACGACCGGAGAGCAGTGCCAGTACGACCTTGGTGTACAGCGTGTTCTGCAGGTACGGCTCGGGGCTCTCCGGCGTCGACAGCCACGTCTCGATGTCGGTGATGCCCGCGTCGGTGATCGTGTACCGCTTGCGCTCCGGGCCTTCGCCCTGTTCCACGCCCGCGACCTCGACCATGCCGTTGCGCAACAGCCGCGACAGGGTGGAATACACCTGCCCGTAGGCGAGGGGTTTACTCTGCCCGAACTGCTCGTCGTAGGCCCGTTTCAGGTCGTAACCATGGCGCGGGCCGGGTTCGAGCAGTCCCAGCAGTGTGTGGGACACCGACATTGCGTCGTCCTCTCTCATGAAGCTTCCGGCGAGGCTCAACTAGGCCTTCCGTGTATACGTGTCATGTATACACGACGTACCTAGCCGGGAGAGAGCTACCCCCTGTAATCAGAAGGGTGAAGATATCTACACGCGGCCGAGCCGGGCGAGCAGCACGGCCGACGCGACTGGATAGGCGCCGTCTCCACGGACCGAGTCCACGACCGCGCGGTCCGACGTCGCCACGACGACCGGACGACCAGCCGGCTCCGCGGCGACGAGCGACCTGATGACGTCGTCGGCGAGTACTCCGGGGTCGGAGAACAGCACCCGCACGCCACGGGGCGCGGTCGCGGGCACCGAGACCACACCGGCACCGTCGAACACCACGGTCACCTCGGCGCCGGTGCGGGCCGTCAGCGCCGCAAGCTGGTGGATCAGCCGCTCGCGCTGGTCGGCCAGCGCCAGCTCCGCGTAGCCCGTCTTCGTGACGTTGTAACCGTCGACGATCAGGTGGACACTCGGCAGCGCGAACAGCCGGTCGAGGGTGACCGGATCCTGCACACGGCCGACCGACCCAGGGCCCGCACTCGCGCCACGGACGGTGTCGGCAGGGCGAAGCCCTCTGCTACCGAGCGAGAGCTCCCTGCGCAGGCCACCGACCGCGCCTTCGATCGTGTCCACCAGCAGCGCGAGCCGCACCTCGTCGGCCTCCCGTGCCTCTCGCGCGGACTGTCTGGCGACTTCGGCATCGGCGACGGCTCGCTCGGCCCTGGCTCGTTCCGTGGCGGCCCGCTGGCGTTCCCGCTCCAGTTGTGCGGTCAGGTCCCCTATCTCGGCTGACCGCTGCTGTCCTGCCTGCTCCGCCTCGCCGCGAGCCGCCTCGGCGGCGTCCTTGGCCTTACGCAGGACGACACCCTGTTCCCGCAATCGGCCCCGCAGCCGGTCGATCTCGGCCTCACGCTCACCGCGGGCCTGCTCGGTCTCTGCGTGCGCCCGGTCCAGTTCGTCCCGCAGCCGCGCGACCTCGGCCTCCAGCCGCTGTGCCCGGGCCATCGCCGCGTCGCGCTCGGCACGCAGCGTGGTCTCCTCGGCGTTCTTCGC
Source organism: Amycolatopsis marina (assembly GCF_900111885.1). GTDB lineage: Bacteria > Actinomycetota > Actinomycetes > Mycobacteriales > Pseudonocardiaceae > Amycolatopsis > Amycolatopsis marina. The sequence continues at coordinate 75,705 of NZ_FOKG01000009.1, read as the reverse complement.
CACGAGGCGCACCCGGGACGCGGCACTGGACTCGCCGAGCAGCACGGCCGCGGCCGCGGCCGCCACGGTGTCCTCCGCGTTGGGGTCGAGCGCGTCCTGGCGGTGCTCGCGCAGCCACTCCAGGACCGCGGTGCGAAACCGCGGGGTGTCCCCGAGCGAGGTCAACAGCGGCACCGCGCCCAGCTTCGCGCGTTTCGCCGGCGCGAACCGCGCCACCGGCCGAAGCTGGCGGGGCACGTCGGCCGGGGGAAGTTTGCCCAGCGCCGACGCGGCGAGTTCGGCTATCCGGTCCCGGACCGCGTCCGGCAGCGCCAGCCAGTCCGCGGACGAGTCCGCGCTGCCCTGTCCGCGCTCACCCGGCTCGCCGGACTGACCGGACTTTTCGGACTGTTCCGGCTGGTCAGCGGCTGGAATCGGCGCAGCTGCCGGTGGCGGCCCGAAGGTGATGTCCCCGGGCCGTTCGGGGTTCACCGACGGCAGCATCCATTCAGGGTAGTCCCCACGTCACCAATGCCGCGCACTGTGCGGACGCGCCCACCCTGAATTGTCGGTGGCCGTCCATAGGGTTCGCGATCATGGATGACGGACGCCGGCTCGATCAGGGGCAGCTGACGTTCGACGAGTTGGGGACTCCCTTGCGGGACACCACCTTCGTCGTATTCGACCTGGAAACCACGGGGACCAGCCCCGGCTCGGACGGCGTGACCGAGATCGGCGCGATCAAGGTCCGTGGTGGAGAAGTGCTCGGCGAGTTCGCGACGCTCGTCGATCCCGGAAGACCGATACCGCCGCAGATCGTCGAGCTGACCGGCATCACCCAGGCCATGGTCTACGACGCTCCGACGATGGACCGGGTGCTGCCGGCGTTCCTGGAGTTCGCCTCGGGCGCGGTGCTCGTCGCACACAACGCCGGGTTCGACACCGGCTTCATGCGTGCCGCCTGCCAGGTCCACGGCTACCCGTGGCCGCGACCGGCCGTCGTCTGCACCGTACGGCTGGCGCGCAGGGTGATCTCCCGCCAGGACACGCCCAGCTACCGGCTGTCCGCGCTCGCGGCCCTGTTCGGTTCGGCCACCACGCCCAACCACCGCGCCCTCGAGGACGCACGGGCCACCGTCCACGTGCTGCACGCCCTGCTGGAGCGGGTCGGCGCGGTGGGGGTGCACTCGCTGGAGGAACTACTCGACTACCTGCCGGAGGTCACCCCCGCGCAGCGCCGCAAGCGCGGCCTCGCCGCACACCTGCCCGGCGCCCCCGGGGTGTACCTCTTTCGCGGTCCGGGCGAGGAGGTGCTCTACGTCGGTACCGCGGCGAACCTGCGGCGCAGAGTCCGGCAGTACTTCACCGGCTCGGAGAGCCGGGGCCGGATCAGGGAGATGGTCGCACTGGCGGTCCGCGTCGACGGGATCGAGTGCGCCCACGCGCTGGAGGCGCAGATCCGGGAACTGCGACTGCTCGCGGCGCATCGGCCCGCGTACAACCGGCGTTCGAAGAACCCCCGTAACGCATGGTGGATCGCGTTGACCGAGGAGGCGTTCCCCCGGCTGTCCGTCGTGCGCACGCCGAGGGACGGGACGCTGGGGCCGTTTCGCACGCAGGCGGCCGCCAAGGCCGCGGCGGACACGCTGGCGGGCGCGGCCGGGCTACGCACGTGCACGGATCGCATCCCCGCACAGGGCGGTTCGGCCGCGCCCTGCGCGCTCGCCGACCTCGGCCGGTGTGGCGCCCCGTGTGCCGGGCGGCAGAGTGTGGCGGCCTACCGGCCCGCGGTCGTGTCGGTCGATGATCTTTTCGCCGGGCACGGTAGTGCTCCGCTGCGCTCAGCGCTGACGCATCTCGACGACCTGGCAGCGGGCGAGCACTTCGAGCAGGCCGCTCGGCGGCGGGACGAGCTGGCCGCGTTGGTCCGGTCCGTGGGCAGGGCACACCGCCTCTCCGCGCTCGCCCGGATAACCGAACTGGTGGCGGCCGCACCGGACGGCAACGGCGGCTGGGAGTTCGCGGTGATCCGGCACGGCAGGCTCGCCTCTGCCGGAGTGGCGCGCAGGGGCGTTCCGCCGATGCCCGTGGTGGAGGCTCTGGTCGCCTCGGCCGAGACAGTGCTCCCGGGAGTGGGCCCGTTGTACGGTGCGGGCGCCGAGGAGGTCGGCCTGCTGCTGCGCTGGCTCACCCGTCCTGGTGTCCGGCTGGTCCGCACCACGCACCCCTGGGCCGAGCCGGCGCGGGGTGCCGCGGGCTGGCAGAGCTGGCTCGAGCGCGTGTCGGCGGCGACCGGTCTGGAACGTCCTGTCGGGGTGTAGTCACCGCCGTTGTCGATCTTACTCGGTGGTACTTGCGGGCACACCGTCCTCCGCTGCGGGATACGATCAGGCTCGTCGAGCAGTCCATGCAGTGCTAGGAGGAACACCGTTGATCACCGCGATCGTGATGATCCACGCCGAGGCGGACCGAATCCCCGAGACCGCGCAGGCGATCGCGGACATCGGCGGAGTGTCCGAGGTGTACTCCTGCGCGGGTGACGTCGACCTTGTGGCCATCGTCCGGGTCACCGCACACGAGGATCTCGCCGACCTGATTCCGGCAAAGATCGGCAAGGTGCAGGGCGTGGTGGACACCGACACCCACATCGCGTTCCGCTCGTACTCCCGCGCCGACACCGAAACGGCCTTCGACATCGGCGCTGACGGCGACTGACCCCATACCGCGCACTTTCCTGGGAAAGTGCGCGGCCTGAAGCTTCCGGCTCCAGGTCACGGGCTTACCCAATCGCACTTTTCCGGGAAAGTGCGAGGAGGGGCCGCACTCAGTGTGAACTGAGTGCGGCCCCTCGTCGTTGGTGTCGTCCGTCCGGGTCAGACCTCGGGGTTGTTGCGTCCCGTCGTGACCTGGTCCGGCTCGTCCCCGCCGGGGCTTTCCACGGCGGTGTTGCCATTGCCGTGGCCGTTGCCCTGTGCGGCCTCCAGCGCCCTGCTCTCCTCGATCGGGTCCGGGGACCACAGACCACCGGCAACCGGCTTGCCAGCCGAACCGAGCTTGTTCATCTTCTTCGGCACCGGTGCGCCCTGGTACTCCAGTGGCAGCGGGTGACCGTGCTCGTCCACCGGCCCGAGCGGCTGGTGGATCTCGATGAACTCACCGTGCGGCAGGCGCTTGATGATGCCGGTCTCCACCCCGTGTTCCAGAACCTCGTGATCCGCGCGTTGCAGACCGATGCAGATCCGGTAGGTGATGAAGTACGCCAGCGGCGGCACGAGCAGGACACCGATACGACCAGCCCATGTCGTCGCGTTCAGCGAGATGTCGAAGGCGAACGCGATGATGTCGTTGAAGCCGGACATCTCGATGATCATGAAGAAGCTGATCGCCATCACACCGATGCTGGTCCGGACCGGCGAGTCCCTCGGCCGTTGCAGCAGGTTGTGATGCGCGGTGTCCTTGGACAGCTTGCGTTCGATCCACGGATACGCCAGTAACAGTCCCAGCAGGATCGGCATGCCCAGCGCGCCGATGAAGAACACCGGCGGAATCGTGTAGTTGCCCAGGTACAACTCCCAGGCAGGCCAGATCCGGAGCATGCCGTCCGCCCAGGCCATGTACCAGTCCGGCTGGGATCCCGCGGACACCTGTGACGGGTTGTACGGCCCGATGTTCCAGACGGCGTTGATCTGGAAGATGCCCGACATGAGCGCGGTGAACCCGGTGACCAGCGCGAAGAACGCACCGCCCTTGAGCGCGAAGACCGGCATGATGCGCACGCCGACGACGTTGGTCTCCTTGCGGCGCACGCCGGGGAACTGGGTGTGCTTCTGGTACCACACCAACCCGAGGTGGACCGCGAGCAACGCGATCATGATGCCCGGGATCAGCAGGATATGCAGCGTGTAGAGCCGGGGGATGATTTCCGTGCCAGGGAACTCACCGCCGAACAGCGCCCAGTGGACCCAGGTGCCCATCACCGGCACCGAGAGCACGATGCCCGACAGCGTCGCGCGGATGCCGGTACCGGAGAGCAGGTCGTCCGGCAGCGAGTAGCCGAAGAAGCCCTCGAACATACCCAGGATCAGCAGCAGCGCACCGATTACCCAGTTCGCCTCACGCGGGCGGCGGAATGCTCCGGTGAAGAAGATCCGGAACATGTGCACCATCATCGCGGCCACGAAGATCAGCGCGCCCCAGTGGTGCAGCTGCCGGATGAACAGTCCGCCGCGGACCTCGAAGGAGATCTCCAGGGTGCTTTCCAGCGCCCGCGACATCTCGATGCCCTGCAGGTTCGGGTACGGGCCGTTGTAGATGACCTCCTCCATCGAGGGGTCGAAGAACAACGTCAGGTACACGCCCGACAGGATCACGATGATGAAGCTGTAGAGCGCGATCTCACCGAGCAGGAACGACCAGTGGTTCGGGAACACCTTGTTCATCTGGTGCCGCATGCCCTTGGCGAGGCGGTACCGCTGGTCCGCGTTCGTCGCGGCCTCGGCCGCGGCTTTCTCCGCGAAGCCGGTCCCCTTCGTGGGAGTAGTCAGTGAACTCATGCTTTCAACTCCCAGAACCCAGGACCGACCGGCTCGACGAAGTCACTGCGCGCGACGAGGTAGCCCTCGTCGTTCACCGTGATCGGCAACTGGGCGAGCGCGCGGGCCGCGGGCCCGAAAACCGGCTTGGCGTACTGCAGCAGGTCGAACTGCGACTGGTGACACGGGCAGAGGATCAGATTGGTCCGCTGTTCGTACAGCGACACCGGACATCCGACGTGACTGCAGATCTTGGTGTAGGCGTAGTAGTCGCCATAGTTGAAGTCCTCCTGGCCCTTGCGCTTGACCACCTTGTCGGCGTCCGCGGGCCGCAACCGGAAGAGCATCACGGGGTTGTCCGACCGCTTCAAGGCCACCGACAGCGCGTGGTGATCGCCCCGCTCGGACTCGCGGAAGGGGAAGACCGTCTCCATGGCGCCCGCGTCCAGATCCTCCGGCCGGACCAGCACGATCTCCTCGGGGTCACCGGTGTGCCTGCGCAGGTAGACGGTCTCGCCGTCGATCGGCTGCCAGCCGGTGTGCCAGAGGGAGTCCTTGTTCTCCGAGTTCTTCCACGGGTCCCGGACGAATCCGGCCAGTGGCAGCGCCACGGCGCCGAGGCCGAGCACGCCTGCGCCGAGACCGGCGGTGCGCTTGATCATCGACCGCCTGGCGATGGTGCTGTCGTTGCCGGAGTGGGCCAATTGAGCGACGATGGTCTTCTTGTCGACCTCGGGCGAACCGGCGCCGCCCGCATCGGAGCGCTCCTGTACCGCGGTCTCGTGCGGGATGAACTTCTTCGTGTACAGCAGCACACCGACGGCCAGTGCCGTGATCGCCGTGCCCAGCGTCAGGCCGAGCATCGGCGTGTACAGGCTGTACCAGAAGTGGGCCGACGACTGCTCCGGCGGCTCGTACTGCCACGGCCACCAGATCAGTGCGACGACGAAGGCCAGCCCGGCCACCGCCGACAGGGCGAACCACATCGCGACGAGCCGCTCGGCTCGCTTCTCCGCCCTGGTGCCCTCGACCGGCCACGGCTTCGGGTAGTCGACGATCTCGACCCCGTCGAGGCTGGTCCCCAGCTTCACCAGCTGGTCGCGGTCCATCTCCGCCAGTTCCGCCTCGGTGGGCGGCTGCGGTGCGCCTGGCTCGTTACCGCTACTCATTTATGCCCTCGATCCGATCCACAGGGTCGCACCGATCAGCGCACCGATCCCCACGACCCACGCGATGACGCCTTCGGAGGCCGGCCCGAATCCACCCAGGGAGTTACCACCCGGGTTGTTGTTGCCGTCGGACACCGACTTGACGTAGGCGACGATGTCCCGCTTCTCCTCGGGGCTGAGCTGCCGATCGGAGAACTTCGGCATGTTCTGCGGCCCCGTGAGCATCGCGGTGTAAATCTGTTCCTCCGTGGCAGGGCCCAGCTCCGGCGCGAACTTGCCCGAGGAGAGCGCGCCCCCCTGCCCGGTGAAGTTGTGACAGGACGCGCAGTTGAGCCGGAACAGCTCCCCGCCCCGTGCGGGATTGTCTCCGCGCAGCGCGGCGCCGGTCTCGTCCGGACGCACCGGTCCGCCACCGTTGGCCTGGATGAACGCGCCGAGCGCGTCGATCTCCTCCGGGGTCAGCTTCGGCGGCTTGCGCTGCGCCTGGGCTTCCTGCCGCGCGAGGGGCATCCGGCCGGTCGAGGTCTGGAAGTAGACCGCGGCGTCACCGATGCCGATCAGGCTGGGACCGCGGTCCTGCACGCCTTCCAGATTGGAGCCGTGGCAGGAGATACAGGTGTTGTTGTAGATCTCCTCGCCCTTGCGCAGCAGCGCCGGGTCTACCTGGGCCTGTGCGGTCTGCGGCTCCGGCGCGAAAACGGCGTAGAGCCCGCCCGCGCTGAGCAGCGCGAGGCCGAGCGCGAGCGCGCCGGCCATCCGCCGCCGGAACTTGGAACGGCGACCGCTCCGCCGCGTGGTGGCGGCGTCGGTGTTCTTGCTGGTGGTCATCTCTGCGGCAACCCTTGCTGTCAGTTCGGCCGATAGGAGCTGGCTGTGCCGATTCCGGTGATCATGGGAGGAAGTAGATCACTGCGAACAGCCCGATCCAGACGATGTCGACGAAGTGCCAGTAGTAGGAGACCACGATCGCGGAGGTCGCCTGCGCCGGCGTGAACTTGCTCATCCTGGTGCGCATGAGCAGGTAGACGAAGGCCATCAGCCCGCCAATGACGTGCAGGCCGTGGAAACCTGTCGCCAGGTAAAACACCGTGCCGTACGCGCCGGAGGGGATGGTCACGCCCTCGTGCACGAGGTTGACGTACTCGTACGCCTGCCCGGCGACGAAGATCGTCCCCATCAAGAGGGTGATCAGGTACCAGCGACGGAGCCCGTAGACGTCTCCCTTCTCGGCCGCGAACACACCCAGCTGACAGGTGAAGGACGAAGCCACGAGGATGATCGTGAACGGGATCGCATAGGGCACGTTCAGGTGGATCGGTTCGCCCGTCGACTCCAGAATCGGTGGCCACACGCCACTGTCGTTCTGGGCCTTGACGGTGAAGAACATCGCGAACAGCCCAGCGAAGAACATGAGTTCGCTGGAGAGCCACACGATCGTGCCGACACTGACCATGTTCGGCCGGTTCAGCGAGTGCACACGCTGGCTGATGGTGGGAGCTGCCGTCGTCACGAGTCGCATTATGTCCTCTCAACACGTGACCCCGCCGGTCGGGGTCCACGCCCGTGCCCGGTCCGTCTCGATCATCATCGCGACCAGCCCGCCCGGCCGACATGCGAAGGGTTACCGATGAGTTTGCGAAATCGACTCCTCCACCTGCTAAGACGCCGGCCGGAACCGGTCCTCGAACTCGACTCGCCCGGACTCGCCGTCGTGGCGCGGTCGTTCGATCCCGCCGAGGCTGACTCCGCCGCGCTGGCCCGTGCGGGCGACAACGTGACGCAGATCCCTGCCGTGCTCCGCCATCACCTGCTGTTGCCCGCCGACCGGGTCGAGGAGGCTGCCCGGATCCTCGCGCAGGACGGCTGGGAGCTGCGCCCGGCAACCGGCACGGCCGACGAGCCCGACCGTGCCGACGACCCCCCGGAACTCCTCCGCGTACACGCGCTGCGTGTCCAGCGGCTCACCGCGCTCAGCTGCGCTCAGGAGAGCTCGCGGATGGCCGGGCTGGCCCAGCGGCTCGCGGGTGATTCGCTCGGCTGGGACGCACTTGCGCCACCTACTCCCAACTGAGCGGCCGGGGCGGATAGCATCACCGGCAAGCCAACGACCACCACCACAATCGCCGGAGGCAAGCCTCAATGACCGAGCAGCCGATGCGGATCCTGGTTTTCAGCCACCGGCCCGAGGTGCGCGAGTCGATCATCAACGCGATCGGCCGCAGGCCCGCGACCGACATCGGCCGCGTCGAGTACGTCGAGACCGCGGGCATCGCGGACGTGCTGACCGAGATGGACGGCGGCGAGATCGACCTCGCGATCCTCGACGGCGAGGCCCAGCCCACCGGTGGCATCGGGCTTACCCGTCAGCTCAAGAACGAGATCGACGACTGCCCGCCGATCGTGGTGACCGCGCGGCGCAAGGACGACCGTTGGCTGGCCACCTGGTCGCGGGCGGACGCGGTGCTGGTGCACCCGCTCGACCCGCTGACCGCCGCCGAGACCGTCGCCGAGGTGCTGCGCGCACGTTCGGTCGCGGTCGTGCACGGCTGAGCACCGGCGCCAAACTCGAAGACCCCACAGACGCGAGGACACCGTGATGCACGACAGTCACTCCTGGCCGGAGCTGCTCAACCAGCTCATCGCGCGGTCGGATCTGTCGGAGCGCGACACGGCCTGGGCGATGGACCAGGTGATGACCGGGGCCGCCACGCCCGCGCAGATCGCCGGTTTCGCCGTCGCCCTGCGGGCGAAGGGTGAGACGCCCGCCGAGATCGCCGGGATGGCCGAGGCGATGCTCGCGCACGCCAAGCTGGTCGACGTCGACGTGCACGCGGTCGACATCGTCGGCACCGGCGGTGACAGGTCCGGCTCGGTGAACATCTCCACGATGTCCGCACTCGTCACCGCGGCCGCGGGCGCACCCGTGGTCAAGCACGGCAACCGGGCGGCGTCCTCGAAGTCCGGAGCCGCCGACGTGCTGCAGGCACTGGGCATCGCGATCGAGCTTCAGCCCGACGCGGTGGCCAGCTGCGTGATGGAACTGGGGATCGGCTTCTGCTTCGCCCCGGTGTTCCACCCCGCACTGCGGCACGCGGGAGCACCCCGTCGCGAACTGGGCGTGCCCACCACCTTCAACCTGCTCGGCCCGCTCACCAACCCGGCTCAGCCATCGGCCAGCCTGATCGGCTGTGCCTACCCGGACAAGACCAGGGTGCTCGCCGAGGTCTTCGCCCGCAGGGCGGCCAGCGCTCTGGTCGTGCGCGGCGACGACGGACTCGACGAGATCACCACGACCACCACGAGTTCGGTCTGGGTGGTCGCGGGCGGCGAGGTCCACGAGACCCGCGTGGACCCGGCCGACCTGGACATCCCACGGACGACCGCGGAAGAGCTTCGCGGTGGCGACGCGGAGGCCAACGCCGACGTCGTCCGTCAGCTCGTCGCGGGCAAGACCGGTCCGGTGCGCGACGCCGTCCTGATCAACGCGGCGGGAGCGCTGGCCGCGCACACCGGCTTCTCCGGCTCACTGACCGAGGACCTGCGGGCAGGTGTCGCCAGGGCCGCGCAGGCCCTCGACTCCGGCGCCGCAGCCGAGCTGCTCACGCGCTGGGCCGAGCGGTCCCAGCAGCTGGCTCAGCACTGAACGCACGCCGGTAGGCGGTCGGGCTCGTACCCCTGCGCTTGCCGAACTGGTGTCGCAGCGCGGCTGCGGACGCGTAACCACACGCCACCGCGATGTCCTCGACGGGCAGGTCACCGGCCTCCAGCAGCGCCTGCGCCCGGTCCAGTCGCCGCTCGGTCAGCCACCGACGCGGCGTGGTGCCGGTAGCGGCCGAGAACCGGCGGAGGAAGGTGCGCTCCCCCAGACCGCTGCGGCGGGCGAGCTCGGCGATCGTCACCGGCTGGTCCAGTCTGCGCTCGATCCACTCGAGGACCTCGCCGACGAGTGCGTCGTCCGGAGCCGAAGCCTCCGGCACGGGCGCCTCGACGAACTGGGCCTGCCCGCCGACCCGATGCGGCGCCGCGACCATCCGGCGGGCCAGCGCCGTCGCCGCAGCCACCCCGCGCAGACGCCGCACGAGGTGCAGGCACAGGTCCACGCCGGCCACGGTTCCCGCGCTGGTGAGCACACCACGGTCGTCCACGTAGAGCGCGTGGGGATCGACCCGCGCCGCGGGGAAACGTGTGGTGAATTCCTGCTCGTACACCCAGTGCACGGTGCAGCGCCGATCGTCGAGCAGTCCCGCGTAACCGAGGGAGAACACCCCCGCGCAGAATCCGGCCACCCAGGCCCCGCGCGCCGGTGCGGCGCGAAGCACGTCGAGCACCGGCTCCGGTGGTGGCGCCGTCCGAGGTGCACAGGTGGGCACGATCAGCAGGTCCGCGGTGGCCGCGAAGTCCAATGTGGCGAGACCGTTCACCCTGAATCCGGACCAGGTCTCGACCGCTGACCCGCCAGGGGAACACACCGCGAAATCCCAGCCCCGCATTCCGTCCGCACTGCGATCGGTGCCGAAAACCTCACACGCCACACCGAGTTCGAACGGCGAGACCTGATCGGCGACCACCACGGCGACACGCTGCACATCCATCCCGACAGAATGTCATGAGTTTTGCGGTCGCTGTCATTCTTGCCACTCGTGGTCTCGCCGACAACGCCGGAGGCTGGGGCGATGACAACGAACACGGTGGGCCCGGGCGCCCCGAATGCTGATCTGCCTGCCCGACGGCGATCCGCGCGGAACGCGGGCGACTCACGGGCGTTGCTGCAGTGGACGACGGCGATGACGTTGTCCGGGACCATCGGTGCGGTCGTTCTGGAGAGCGGCGCCGAGGCGACCGCGGTTGCCTTCGCCCGCTGCCTGGTCGGCGGCCTGCTCCTCGCCCTGTGGTGCGCGGCGCGCGGCTGGTTGCGACCCGCGGCACTGCGCGCGGGGCTGACCCGGCGGGATCTGGCGCTGGCGGTGCTGGGCGGCGTCCTGCTGGTGGGCAACTGGGTACTGCTGTTCGCCTCCTACTCGCTGTCCTCGATCTCGATCAGCACGGTGATCTATCACACCCAACCCCTGCTGCTCGTGGGGCTGGCCGCAGTACTGCTGCGCGAGAAGATCACCGGCAGTCACCTGGTGCGCGCGCTCATCGCGTTCGCCGGAGTGGCACTGATCTCACTCGGCGCGCAGGGCAGCAGCGGGAAACCAGTGGGAATCGCCGGCATCGCGCTCGCGCTGGCGGCCGCGGTGCTCTATGCGGGCGCGTCCCTGATCGCCAAACAGCTCGCGCATCTCCGTCCGCACCTGCTGGCGGCGATCCAGTGCTCGGTGGGTGCGGTGCTGCTCGCACCCGCGCTCGCCGTCACACCTCTACCCTCCGACACCGGCGGACTGCTCTGGCTCCTGCTGCTGGGAACCGTGCACACTGCGGTGCTGTACGTCCTGATGTACGCGAGCATCGGCAAACTGCCGACCGGCACCGTTGCGCTGGTGTCCTACCTGTATCCCGTGGTGGCTGTCGTGGTCGACGTCCTCGCCTACGGCCACCGGATCACCCTCGTCGAGGGGATCGGAATGCTGGCCGTGCTGGGCGCCGCCATGGCGCCGAGACGGCGAGGTGGAGTGGGACGAACTCAGTCGTGACTGGGACCGGTGTGGTACTCGAAGACCAGTCCGCCGATGGCGACGATCACCAGCACCCCACCCATGATGAGCAGCCAGATCTGGAAGAACGCCAGTGCGACACCACAGACCGCAGCGGCCGCGGCCAGCGCGATCGGCCAGTAGCTGCCCGGGCTGAAGAAGCCGAGCTCACCTGCGCCGTCGCTGACCTCGGCCTCTTCCCGGTCCTCGGGGCGAGGCTCGATGCGGCGGGCGATGAACTGCAGGTAGCTGCCCGCCAGCAGCGCGAGACCACCGACCAGGACCAAGGACACGGTGCCGACCGGTTCGACGCCGTCGTCGGTCATGTACTTGGTCATCACCGCGTAGATGACGGCCACCGCAAAGGAAAAGAACATCACGATGGCGAAGATGCGGGCTTCGACCTTCACGGGCTTGTCCTCACTGCTCTTGCTGCTGGTAGGTCCGCGGACTCGCCATCGCTCAGTCCGACGCCGTCCGCGCCGTGCGGTCGGTGTTGAACGGCGAGGTGGTCACCGCGTTGGGCGCGCACAGTTCGCCACAGCCCTCGGACTGCAGCTGGGACAGCGCCTCAGAGGCGGTGTTCGGCCGCCCGGTCGCCGGGTTCACCTGGGTGCGCAATGCGATGTACCGGTCGTACATGTCCGGGGAGAGCGCGCGAACCTCGAAGTTCATCACCGCGTGGTAGGCACCGCACAGCTCGGCGCAACGGCCGACGAAGGAGCCTTCGGTGTCGATCGTGTTCTGGAACGTGTTGTCCTGGTTGTTCTTCTCCGGGAACGGGAACACGTCGCGCTTGAAGTTGAACTCGGGCACCCAGAACGAGTGGATGACATCGGTGGAGCGCAGGTTGTACTGGATGGTGCGGTCCGTCGGCAGGACGAGCAGCGGAATCTCGCTGGAGGTGCCGACCGTGTTGATCGTCTGCCCGTCGGCGGTCTTCGCCTCATCGGGGTAGCGGAACTCCCAGTTCCACTGGAAGGCGACCACGTCGACGGTGATGTCCGGGTTCTCGTCCTCGTCGAGCACGCTGCTCTCGGTGGTGGCGGTGAAGAAGAACAGCCCGCACACGATGATCACCGGCAGCACGACGCAGAAGAGTTCCAGCGGCACGTTGTACTGGAACTGCCGCGGCAGCTGCTCGGGGCCGTCGGTCTTCTTCTTCCTGAAGAAGAGGACACACCAGAAGATCAGGCCCCAGACGAGGACACCCACGACGAGCGACGCGATGACCGACCAGGTCCACAGCGTCCGCATCTCATCGGCCTGCGGGGTGACACCCTCCGGCCAGCCGAATCGCAGTACCTCTTCGCCGGAGCAACCGGTCGCCAGAATCACGACCAGTCCGACAAGCGCGGCGACCTTGCCGACCCTCGCCGGCCGTGTTGCCCGAGAGCGCTCCGCGCTCCGTGCGCCGTGCCGATTCACACAGCCTCCTTGCCCGATCTCTGTTCGTCGCCTCACTCGCCCGCGAGACCGCACGAGGTCCCGTGCCGCCCCCGGCTGACCGACGGTGCCGGTCGCGCTGTGACAGCTCGGAGCCTAGCCGAGTTACCGGATCCGGCTGACCAAGGGGTAACCCATCGGCGTTGCCACCCACCGGCCCGGAGCGGGGTCACGGACCGGCATACTTGGGCACTCGATTGCCCGGCCACGACCTCGAAGGTGTGTGAAGACGCGTGTGCGGCCTGCTTGGACTGGTCTGTGCCAGTGAGAACGACGCGGCGAAGGCCAGGGACGCCGTGGGCCGCGCGCTGCGCTGCCAGCGGCATCGTGGTCCCGACGAGACCGACACCTGGGCCGACGGCGAGGTCGTCTACGGGTTCAACCGGCTCGCCTTCATCGACCTCGAGCACTCCCACCAGCCCCTGACCTGGGGTCCGCCGGAGTCGCCCGAGCGCTACACGATGAACTTCAACGGCGAGATCTACAACTACCTCGAGCTGCGTGCCGAGCTGGCCGAGAAGTTCGGTGCGAAGTTCGCCACAGAAGGTGACGGCGAGGCGATCGTCGCGGCATACCACTACCTCGGCACCGCCGCCGTCGGCAGGCTTCGCGGCATGTTCGCGTTCCTGATCTGGGACTCCGAGCGCAAGGTGGTCTTCGGCGCGCGGGACCCGTTCGGGATCAAGCCGCTGTACTACTCCAAGGGCCCCGGCGGCATCGCCTTCTCGAGCGAGAAGAAGAGCCTGCTGGAACTTGCGGAACCGCTCGGCGTCGAAGAAGAGCTGGACCGCACCGCACTGCAGCACTACCTGGTGCTGCAGTACGTGCCGGAGCCCGCGTCGCTGCACACCGGGATCCGGCGGATCGAGTCCGGCTGCTCGTTCACCGTGTCCCCCGGCGGGGAACTGGTGACCGAGCGGTACTTCTCCCCCGAGTTCCTCGCGCGCCCGGTGACCAGCCCGGCCGGGGCGAAGGCGCTGCACACCGAGATCGCCGAGGTGATGCAGGACTCGGTGGCCAAGCACATGATCTCCGACCCCGACATCACCGTGGGCGCCTTCCTCTCGGGCGGCATCGATTCCACGGCCATCGCGGCGCTGGCCAAGCAGCACAACCCGAACCTGATCACCTTCACCACCGGCTTCGAGCGGGAGGGCTACTCGGAGGTGGACGTCGCGGCCGAGTCCGCGGCCGCGATCGGCGTGAAGCACGTGATCCGCACGGTCTCCGCCGACGAGATGATGGAGGCGCTGCCGCTCATCGTCTGGTATCTCGACGACCCGGTGGCCGACCCGGCACTGGTCCCGCTGTGGTTCATCGCACGGGAGGCCCGCAGGCACGTCAAGGCCGTCCTGTCCGGTGAGGGCTCCGACGAGCTGTTCGGCGGCTACACCATCTATCGCGAGCCGCTGTCGCTCGCGCCGTTCGAGAAGGTCCCCGGAGCCGTCCGCTCGCTGCTCGGCAAGGTGTCCGCCCGGATCCCGGAGGGCACGCGGGGCAAGGACCTGCTGCGCAGGGGCTCGCTGTCGCTCGAGGAGCGCTACTACGGCAACGCCCGGATCTTCCGCGACGACCAGTTGCGTGGAGTCCTGCGCACCTTCACCGAGGGCGTGGGGCACCGCGACGTCACCGGCCCCTGGTACCGCGCCTCGGCGGACTGGGACCCGGTCGCGCGGATGCAGCACGTCGACCTGTTCACCTGGCTGCGCGGGGACATCCTCGTCAAGGCCGACAAGGTGACCATGGCCAACTCGCTGGAGCTACGGGTGCCGTTCCTGGACTCGGAGGTCTTCCGCGTGGCCTCGCGCATCCCGCTGGATCAGAAGATCACCAAGGAGACGACGAAGTACGCGCTGCGTAAGGCGCTGGACGGGATCGTGCCCGCCCACGTGCTCAACCGGCGCAAGCTCGGCTTCCCGGTGCCGATCCGAGTCTGGTTGCGCGACGAGATGTACGACTGGGCGCGCGGCATCATCGCCGACTCCCGTACCGAGGAGCTGCTGGACAAGCGGGCCGTTCAGGCACTGCTCGACGAGCACAAGTCCGGCGCGCTGGATCACAGCAGGCGGTTGTGGGCACTGCTGGTGTTCATGATCTGGCACGGCATCTTCGTCGAGAACCGGATCAAGCCGGAAATCCCCGAACCGCAGTACCCAGTCCACGTCTGAGCCCGGCACTTTCCCGGGAAAGTGCCCTGGGCCACGCCCGTGACCTCCGGCGGGACTGTTCGGCCTCGCACTTTCCCGGGAAAGTGCGAGGCCGCTCACTGCGACGGGGTCAGGCCGGGAGGGCGGCGCCGATCGCCTCTGCGGCCTCCGGGCCGAACGCCTCGCCGATCCGGCGCAGCGCGGTATCCCGGTCGAACGTCCATTCCTGGGTGCCCACCGTCTCCAGCACCAGCACGGCGATCATCGACCCGAGCTGCGCGGCTCGCTCGACGGTCAGCCCGTAGTGCAGTCCGGCGAGGAACCCGGCCCTGAAACCGTCGCCGACGCCGGTCGGGTCTGACTTCGTCAGTTCGGGGACGGCTCCGACCTGCAGCGCCGTGCCGTCAGCCGAGACGATCTCCACGCCCTTGTCCCCGAGTGTGGTGACCCGCACGCCGACGCGGGAGAGCACGTCGGACTCGGCCCAGCCGGTCTTCTGCAGGAGCAGTTCCCACTCGTAGTCGTTGCTGAAGAGGTACGTGGCACCGTCGACGAACGACCGCGCCTGCTCGCCGTCCATCCGGGCGAGCTGCTGTGAGGGGTCGACGGCGAAGGTGTAGCCGCGCGAGCGGCACTCCTCCGCGTGACGCAGCATGGCCTGCGGGTCGTCGGGACTGATCAGTACGAGATCGAGCCCGCCCGCCCTGGCCGAGACCGGCTCCAGTTCGATGTTGCGGGCCTCGGCCATCGCGCCCGCGTAGAAGGTCGCGATCTGGCAGAGGTCGTCGTCGGTGGTGCAGACGAACCGTGCGGTGTGGGCGACCTCGGAGACATGTACCCCGGTGGTGTCCACACCGTGCCGCTCCAGCCAGGAGCGGTAGTCGGCGAAGTCCGCGCCCACCGCCCCCACCAGCACCGGCGCGACCCCGAGCACGCCGAGCCCGAACGCGACGTTGGCCGCGATACCGCCCCGACGAACGACCAGGTCGTCGGCGAGAAAGCTGAGCGAGATCCGGTGCAACTGCTCGGCGACCAGTTGCTCGGCGAATCTGCCGGGAAAATGCATCAGATGGTCCGTCGCGATGCTGCCAGATACCGCGATGCGCCCCATGGCTGCCACCGGCTCTCCTTGTGGTCGACTGTCGGTCAGGGCGCGACAGAACCGGCTGGCATAACCCTTCCGGGTAGTTCACACCCGTTGCCCGACACTACCGGTTGGTAAGGGTTCCCGGCTGCTCAAGCAGTACATACCGTCAAATACGTGAACCTCACCACTGAACCGGAAACCATGGGCGAGCTGATCGCCGACTGCAGCGAGATCCCGCGGGACCTCCGCCGCGAAGGCGTCCCCACGCCTCGGCACGAATCAGCCCGTCCCTGGTCGGTCGACGACGCATGCCACGCCCAGGTCGCGGACCTCGACGCCTACGTCTGAGAGACCCATAACAGCCTGCACAAACGACAAGAGCGGGCGCTGGTCACGTTGACGTGACCAGCGCCCGCTGTCTCGACCAGCCCGCGGGGGTCCCCCCGCGACAAATCAGTGGAACGAGTCGCCGCAGGCGCAGGAACCGCCCGCGTTCGGGTTGTCGATGGTGAAGCCCTGCTTCTCGATACTGTCGACGAAGTCGATCGAGGCGCCCTGCACGTAGGGCGCGCTCATCCGGTCGACGGCCACCTGCAGGCCGTTGAAGTCGCGGAACAGGTCACCGTCGAGCGTGCGCTCGTCGAAGAACAGCTGGTAGCGCAGCCCCGCACAGCCACCCGGCTGCACGGCGATGCGCAGGTGCATGTCGTCGCGGCCTTCCTGCTCGAGCAGGGCCTTGGCCTTGGCCGCCGCGGTGTCGGTCAACGTCACGCCGTGCGTGGCTTCACCGGCCTCGGCCTGCGTGGTGCCGGTCTGCTCAGCGGTCGTCATGGCTCTCCCTCGGGGTGTTGCTGTGGCGGGTACCGGTGTCCTCCGTGAGGAGAACATTCCGGGCGCCCGATATGTTCCACGCTGCTCCGATGAGAGCGTGGCGCTACCTCCATGGTGACACATCTGCGGACCAGCTGAACATCACCGGCCGAGCCTGCAATACCCTGGACGCGTGAGGTTCCTGCGCCGTAACAGCACCGAAGAGGCCGAACAGGCCGACAGCACCGCCGTCGACGTCGACGAGAGCGGCGAATCTCACGCGGTCAGGGGGTATACACCCGCCAAGGGCAGGGCGACGCCCAAGCGCAGGGAGGCCGAGGCCAAGCGGCGCGGACCCGTCGCCCCACCGCCGCGCACCACCCGCGAGGCCATCAAGCGCAGCCGTGAGCTGCGCAAGAAGAACCCGGTCAGCAAGGAAGAGCGGCGCGCCGCCGCCAAGGAACGCCGCGAGCGCATGAAGGCGGGCGACGATCGTTACCTGCTACCCCGCGACCGCGGACCGGTGAAGGCGTACGTCCGTGACGTGGTCGACTCGCGCAGGCACGTGCTCGGCCTGTTCATGCCGCTGGCGATCCTCGTCTTCGTGGCGCTGCTCGTGCCGCACCCGCTCGTGCAGCAGTACGCCACCCTGGTGACCACGTTCATGCTGCTCGGCATGATCGTCGAGGGATTCCTCACCGGCAGGCGGATCGCGGCGCAGGTACGCGAGAAGTTCCCGAACGAGGTTGTCAAGGGCCGCTCGATCGGCTGGTACGCCTTCATCAGGGCGAGTCAGCTGCGCAAACTGCGGATGCCGAAGCCGAGGGTGAAGCCCGGCGCTTCGGTGAGCTGAGAGCCTGGAGCCGACTCCAGGTCGTTAGCTTGGCGAAACGTTTCAGGCTAGGGTGACGGCATGGAGTTTCGTCGTCTCGGCCGCAGTGGCCTGAACATCAGTGAGATCTCGTACGGCAACTGGCTCACCCACGGATCGCAGGTGGAGGAGGACCAGGCCCAGGCCTGCATCAGGGCGGCACTGGACGCCGGCATCACGACCTTCGACACCGCGGACGTGTACGCCAACACCGCCGCGGAGTCGGTGCTCGGGCGCGGCCTGGCCGGACAGCGCAGGAAGAGCCTGGAGATCTTCACCAAGGTCTTCTGGCCGACCGGTCCTGGCGGCCCGAACGACAGGGGCCTCGGCCGCAAGCACATCATGGAGTCGGCGAACGCGTCACTGAAGCGCCTGCAGACCGACTACATCGACCTCTACCAGGCCCACCGGTTCGACCGGAGCGTGCCGCTGGAGGAAACCTTCCTCGCCTTCGCCGACCTGGTCCGCCAGGGCAAGGTGCTCTACATCGGTGTCTCCGAGTGGAACGCCGAGGAGATCACCCGCGGCGCGGCGATCGCCCGTGAGCTCAAGGTCCCGTTCATCTCGAACCAGCCTCAGTACAACGCCCTATGGCGGGTCATCGAGTCGCAGGTCATCCCGGCGTCCGAGCGGGAGGGCTTGAGCCAGATCGTCTGGTCGCCGATCGCCCAGGGCGTGCTGACCGGCAAGTACAAGCCGGGCCAGCCCCTGCCGGAGGGCTCGCGCGCCACCGACGAAAAGGGCGGTGCGAACTTCGTCAAGCGGTTCCTCAACGACGACGTGCTCGAGCGCGTGCAGCGGCTGGAGCCGCTGGCCAAGCAGGCTGATCTGACGCTGGCACAACTGGCGGTCGCCTGGGTGCTGCAGAACCCGAACGTGGCCTCCGCGATCATCGGCGCCTCACGCCCCGAGCAGGTGCACGAGAACGTCAAGGCCGCGGGCGTGAAGCTCGACGCCGACCTGCTGGAGCAGATCGACGCCGTTCTCGAGGACGTCGTCGAGCGCGACCCGATGCAGACCAAGAGCCCCTGAGGGACCTCAGCGGTGGCCGAGCACACGCTCGGCCACCGCGAGATCGTGGGCATATGTGATCTTGAAGTTCTCCTGCTCACCCGGGATCCACCGCACCCGCACCGAGGAGAATTGCTCCATACAGGACGCGGTGTCGGTGCCGGCGAAGTGCGCTCGCTCCGCCTCCTCATAGGCGGCCAGGAGCGGGCCCGCGCGAAAACCCTGCGGTGTCTGCACCCGCACCAGTTCACCCGCCGGTCTCCCCGTCAGCCTGCTACCGTCCGCGGTAGCGGCATGAATGTCTACTCCGGACAGACCGGGTACCGCTCCCCCGTGTTCCCGCGCGACTTCCAGCACCGCGGTAACGAGTCGTGGGGTGACGAGTGGACGCGCGCCGTCGTGCAGCAGGACGACGTCGATGGAACCGTCGGCGATCCGCCCGGCCAGGTGGCGCAGCGCGTTGAGTTCGGACTCCTGCCGTGTCGCACCGCCGTGCACGACCTCGATCCGTGCCCCGGGATGGTCCGCCCGTACCCGCTCGACCAGTTCGCCGTCCTGTGGCCGCGTGACCAGCAGCAGGACGCCGATCGACGGCACAGACGCGAACGCGTCGAGCGACCAGGAGACGAGCGGGCGCCCGGCGAGTGGCAGGAACACCTTGTTCAGGCTCGCTCCAACCCGTGTCCCCGCGCCGCTGGCCAACACGACTCCTGCGGCGAGCGGGGCTGTTTCGGTCTCCGGCACGGCGGCGATCTTACGGCCGGTCGGCGTGGCCGTCGCTCGCTCCCGGTAGCGTTCCACCCGTGAACGCGGAAATCGGATCACCGGACCCTGACCGCTCTCTCGCCGACCTCTCGTTCGACCAGGTCGCGCAGCCCGACGAACTCGCCAGGGCGGAAGCACTGCGGCGGCACAGCATGCTGGTCAAGCCGCCGGGCTCGCTGGGGCGGCTCGAGGAACTGGGCGCGTGGATCGCCGCCTGCCAGGGCAGGCCGACGCCGCGCCCGTTCACCAGGGCCAGGGTGATCGTGTTCGCCGGCGACCACGGGGTCGCCGCCCGAGGAGTTTCGGCCAATCCGCCCGAGACGACCGGTGAACTGCTCGGCACCGTGCTGGCCGGCGGCGCGGCGATCAACGTGCTGGCTTCGACGGCGGGTGCGACTGTCCGGGTGGTCGACATCGCGGTGGACACCGACGGCGCGGAGTCCGCCGTTTCGGAGTTCAAGGTGCGGCGAGGCAGCGGCAGCATCGACCGCGAGGACGCGTTGAGCGACGCCGAGGTGCACGCGGCTCTGCTGGCGGGCAGGCAGATCGCCGACGCCGAGGTGGACGGTGGCGCCGATCTGCTCGTTGCCGCCGATCTCGGGGTCGGGGGGAGCACGGTGGCCTCGACCCTGGTCGCGGCACTGACCGGTGCGGAACCGGTGGCCGTGATCGGGCGCGGGTCGGGTGTGGACGACAACGGGTGGATGCGCAAGGCCGCCGCCGTACGCGACGCCCTGCGCCGGGCCCGTGCGGTGCTCTCCGACCCGGTCGCCCTGCTGCGCACCTCCGGCGGCGCGGACGTGGCCGCGATGGCCGGTTTCCTGGCGCAGGCGGCCGTCCGCCGCACCCCGGTGCTGCTGGACGGGCTCACTGTCGGCGCGGCGGCGCTGGTCGCCGAGGAACTCGCGCCCGGCGCCCGCTCCTGGTGGGTGGCCGCCCACCGTTCCAGCGAACCCGCGCACGCCATGGTGCTCGAACACCTCGACCTGGAACCGTTGCTGGACCTGGACATCCGCCTCGGGGAAGGGGCCGGTGCCGCCGCGGCGCTGCCGCTGCTGTTCATGTCGGCCAGGCTGCTGGCGGAGGTGGCGACCCGCGAGCAGGCAGGCGTCCCCGACCCCGAGGCGTAAAGATCAGCTGAGGGGCTGCATCCAGTTGTGTGGATCCGGGCGGGTGCCCTCCTGGATACCGGTGAGTTCGTCGCGCAGCTTCATGGTCAGCTCGCCGGGCTCGCCGCCGCCGATGGTGAATCCGCCGCCCGTGTGCTTGACCCGGCCGACCGGCGTGATCACCGCGGCGGTGCCGCAGGCGAACACCTCGGTCAGCTCGCCAGAGGTCGCGGCCTTCTCCCACTCCTCGGTCGAGATCCGGCGCTCCTCCACGGAGTGCCCGAAGTCCGCCGCGAGCTTGAGCAGCGTGTCCCTGGTGACACCCGGCAGCAGCGACCCGGTCAGCTCCGGGGTCACCACGCGAGCGTCGGAGCCGGACCCGAAGACGAAGAACAGGTTCATCCCGCCCATCTCCTCGACCCAGCGGCGTTCCACGGCGTCCAGCCAGACCACCTGGTCGCAGCCCTGATCCACGGCCTGCGCCTGGGCAACGAAGGACGCGGCGTAGTTGCCGGCGCACTTCGCGAACCCGGTGCCCCCGGGGGCGGCACGGACGTACTCGGTGGACAACCACACGCTCACCGGCTTCACCCCACCGGCGAAGTAGGAGCCCGCGGGCGACGCGATCAACGAGTACAGGTAGGAGTTCGCCGGACGGTTCACGCCGAGTCCGGCCTCGGTGGAGATCATGAACGGCCGCAGGTACAGCGTCTCGCCCTGCTTCGTGGGCACCCAGCGCTCGTCCACGGCGAGCAGTTCACGAATCGACTGCAGGAAGACCTCGTCCGGCAGTTCGGGCATCGCGAGCCTGCGGGCGGAGTTGCGGAACCGGGCCGCGTTGGCGTCCGCCCGGAACGACGCGATCGAACCGTCCGGTTGCCGGTAGGCCTTGAGGCCTTCGAAGATGGCCTGTCCGTAGTGCAGGACGGAGGTGGCTGGATCGAGGGTGAACGCCTCGTACGGTCGGACCTCGGCGTGGTTCCAGCCCTGTTCGGCGTCCCACTTCACGGTCACCATGTGGTCGGTGAAATGTGTGCCGAAGCCCGGCGCGGCCAGTACCTCCGCCACGCGCTCCGGCGTAGCCGGGTTCGTGTTGGTGACATGGGCGAAGGGCATCGGTTTCGTCATGAGCAGAGGGTAACTCTTTGTAGGACGTCATAACATTCCCAGCCCCCGTCGGACGCATCGTGCACAACCGCCCATCCACGAACCTGCCCTACGATGGTCGTGTGACCTACCAACCCGCCCAGCCCGCCCGCGGCGGCAGCGTGTCCGCAGGTGCGGCCTCCGACGCCAAGACCTTCGGCGCCGCCGCGCTGCTGACCTTCTCGGCCGGCATGGTGGTGCTCCTCGGCTACCTGCTGGTCGGCGGCTTCGGCGCCTTCCTCGGCATCATCGGCGCCGTGTTCGGCATCGTCTGGTGGAAAGGCCTGCACGGCAAGGTCTTCCCCCGCGACCTGCCGAACTCCTCGGTCCTCGGGGCCGCGGTGGCCTCGGCCGTGCTCGCCCTCGTCGTTGTGATGCTGGCCTAGGAGCTGTTTCAGAAGGCGACCGCGCGCTCATGAACACCGCCTAACCGGCCGCGGCGACACGCGCGAGCTTCTGCCGGAGTTCCCGCGCTTCGGCATGAGCCTGCCCCGCGTCGACGAGCGCCAGCGCGCGCTCCCAGGCGAGCCGCGCTTCGAGGTGCTCGCCGAGCACGTGGTGGACGTCCCCGAGCTGATGCCAGACGTGCGCCTGCATGGCCTCGTGCCCCAGCGACCTGGATGCGGCCACCGCCTCCGAGAAGTGGATCACCGCCTGCCGGTGCTCCCCGAGCCGATGACAGATGAAGCCCAGGCTGTCCAAGGTGGCCGCCTCGGCCTCCAGGTACGAGTTCTGCGTGGCGATGGCCAGTGCCTCCGCGCAGCGGGTCCGCGCGCGCTCGTACTCGCCGAGACGGGCGAGGTACCAGCCGACGGAGTTGAGCGAGTTGGCCTCCTGCAGCGCGTCACCGTTGTCCCGGTACAGATCGCGGGCGTGTGCGGCATGCGAAAGGGCTTGCTTGTCGTCGCCGCCCAGTTCGTACAGATAGGCCAGGGCGAGGTGACTCCGGGCCTGCGCCGCCAGATCGCCGCCGCGCTCGGCGAGCTCGATACCGGTGCGCAGGTGGTCCAGCCCCTTCTCGTGATCGCCCGTTGCGGCGCAGACCGGGCCGAGATGCCGGTAGACCTCGGCCCTGACGTCCTCCCGCCCCAGCCTTCGTGCCGCTTCGACCGCCAGGTTCCACACGTGCAGGCTGTCCCTGGCACGGCCATGCCGATCGTGGAAGCAGTGCATCGTCCAGGCCAGTTGCCACACGGCCTCGTCCCACCCGTTGTCCGCGGCGAGGCGCTGCACGGCGACGAGGCAGGCGTGTTCGACCTCGAACCACACCAGCGCGGAATCGCGGTCGGGCACCTGGTGCTGCCCCGGGTGCCCGGCGTCGCACCGCGTCGGCTCCCCGGCCGGAATCGTGGACCGGTGCGGATACAGCAGGCGGTCGGCGGTGAACGCGGTCCGCAGATAACCCGCCACCACCCGCCGCGCGGCCACTGCCCGGACCTCCGGCGCGACCTCCCGCTCGGCACACTCGGCCGCGTACAGCGCGACCAGTTCGTGCAGGCGGTATCTCCCCGGCGTGGCCTCGAACAGCAGGTGCGCCGCCACCAGCACCCGGACGCGCCGCTGTGTCTCCGAAGTGGAGAGTCCGACGAGCGAGGCGATGGCTGGCAAGCCGAAATCCGGCAGCGCGACACAGCCCAGCAGCCGGAAGACCTCGGCGGCCTGCTCCGGCAGGGCCCGGTACGACCAGGAGAAGACGGCCCGCAGGTCCGCACCGAGGTCGTGGGTCGCGAAGGAGTCCAGCCGGGCGGCGGTCTCCCGTAGTTCGGTCACCAGTTCGCGCAGCGGGAACGTGGGAGCGACAGCCGCTCGCGCGGCGACGATGCCGACAGCGAGCGGCAGCCCCGCGCACCACCGCAGCAGCTCCTCCACCGCGGTGGCCTCGGCCGCGACCCGAGCCGAGCCGAGGTGGCGTGCCAGCAGCTCGCAGGACTGCTCGGCAGTCAGGAAGTCCAGGTCGAGAAGGCCTGCGCCCTGAATCCGCAAGCCGCTCAACTGGTTGCGGCTGGTCACCAGCGCCGCACAGCCGGCGCTGCCCGGCAGCAAAGCGGTCAGTTGGGCGGAATCGCGTGCGTCGTCCAGAACGACCAGTACGCGCCTGTCCGCCAGGAGGCTCCGGTAGAGCCCTGCCTGGGCACCCAGGTCCGCCGGTACGGCCTCGGGGGCAACACCCAGCGCCTCCAGGAATCCGCGCAGGACCGATTCGGCTGATCTCGGTTCGCCGGAGGCGGTGAATCCCGCGAGGTCGGCGTAGAGCTGGCCGTCGGGAAAGCGCTCGACGTTGCGATGCGCCCAGTGCAGCGCGAGCCAACTCTTCCCGATGCCGCCGACTCCCCCGAGCACCGCGATCGGCACGCTCGTCCCGTCGTGCTTTCGGGGATCCACCAGCTCACCGAGCGCGGCCAACTCCTGGTCCCGGCCTACCAGCCACGGTGGGGCAGGCGGAAGCTGCCGGGGCACCGGTACTTCCCTCGGAACGGGCGGTTCCACGACGGCGCGCTGACGATGGTGCAGTGAGTAGTCCGCCGCGAGGATCCGAGCGTGCAGAGTGGACAGTGCCTCACCCGGTTCGGTGCCCACTTCCGCGACAAGGCGCTGACGTGTCTGCTGGTAGTGCACGAGCGCGTCGGCCTGGCGGTCACAGCGGTAGAGGGCCAGCATCAGCTGTCCGGCCACCCGCTCGTCGAACGGGAACCGCCGCGAAAGCACAGCCAGTTCCGGCAGGATCTCGGTGTGCCTGCCCAGTCGCAGCGCGGTGTCCGCGCGGTCGATCATCGCGGCACGCCGCTCCTGGTGCAACGTCTCCCGCATCGCCCGCAACCACGGGGTGTCGATCCCGGAGAACGCGTCCCCGCGCCAGAGTCGCAGCGCTTCGTCGAACGTGTCGAGATCCTCGTCCGCGCGCGCCCGGCCCACCAGTGACCGGAACAGGTGCACGTCGATCACCTCCGCGGCCACCTGCAACAGGTAGCCACCTGAGCGCCGGAGAATCCGTGCGCCTGCGACATCGAGGACCGCACGCCGAAGCCTCGACACATAGCTGGCCAGCACCCGCTCGGGTTGCCGTGGTGTCGCACCGGCCCAGATCCGGCCCGTCAGTTGGTCGACAGTGACCACCCGGTTGGCATCCAGCAACAGCGCCGCGAGCACCGACCGCTGTCGCGCGTGCCCCAGATCCACCGATCGCACGGCATTGCTCGCGTGAATACCGCCGAGCAGGCGAAATCGCACAGCCGTCGATTCCAATGAACTCGCCCCCCGATCCGAACAACCTGTCTCCCTGAATACCCGCTTTCCGCAGCGGATTCAACAGAGCTACAACAGCCCCGCAAACCGCGGCGTCCACAGTCGTGCACTGAACAACCAGAACGACAACGGACGAAGGAGCAACATGCGCAAGACTGCTGGGGTGCTGGTAACCGTCGCTGCGGCCGGAGGTCTGGCTCTCATGGCCACACCCGCATCCGCGGATACCGCTGAAGTGCTGGCTGGGAGTTGTTCCAGCGGAAACATCTGTCTCTTCGAGAACAACGACTTCAATCAGGGCAACACGAACCACTGGCGCGACTTCCGCGGGAATGTCAGCAATTTCAACAACTACAACTGGGTCGGTTCGAGCGACAACATGGACAACGAGACCAGTTCGATCAAGAACCGGGTCGGCTGCGGCGTGACCCTCTACCAGCACGTCGGCTACGGCGGTGACAGCACCTACTTCCGGAACGGCGCGAACGACGGATTCCTCGCCAACAACAAGGTCGGGGACAACCGCGCGAGCGCGGTCAGGAAGCACTGCTGATCGACGAACGGGCGGGGCCACACCGTGGTCCCGCCCTCTTCGAGGTGGAGGACACTGACATGGACCGCAAGCCGCGGAAGTTACTGCTCGGGGTGCTGCTGTGCACGGTCCCGGTGCTGCCGTCCTGTGCCGGGGCACCGGCGCAGGACGCTGAGGTGAGCGCCGCTTTCGAGTCGCGGTACGAACTGCCACTACCGTTCGACGAGTACAAGTGGAGCCCGCAGGACCAGTGGCTCCTTGAGCAGGCCAGGCATCGCCTGGTGAAGCACTGCGTCGAAGCACGGGGGGCGACGTTCACCCTGCCGGAACAGGATGGTTCCGAGAGCAGGCGCACGACCGTCGACAACAGCAGACGCTACGGAGTTCTCGACCCGGCCGCGGTGCACCGGTTCGGCTACCACGTGCCGACCGATCCGGCGAGTGAACGACGCGAGGCGGTGACCGAGCGGTGGGTCGCCCAGGTCGGCGCCGGCGAGGAGGCGGCCATTTACGGCACAGCCGACGACCCCGGCTGCTACGCCGCCGCCGACGAGAAACTCGCGGCTACCGCCCCGGCCGCCGACGCCGAATGGCTGGGCGCGCAGAGCGCTGACTCCGTGGACCAGTCGATGAGCACACCCGAGGTGTCCCGCACGCTCGCGGACTGGCGCCGGTGCATGACGGAGCACGGTTTCGACTACGCCGATCCCTATGCCGCGCTGGGGGACGAGCGGTGGAACCTGGACGCTCCGGAGGTCACGCCACTGGAGCTACGTGCAGCCGAGCTGGACCTCGACTGCAAACGCAGCTCGGACCTGACCTCGGCATGGCAGCAGGCGGAGACCAGCCGGCAGGAACGGATCATCGACGAGCACGCGGATCGTTTCGAGCGACTGCGCGTGGCCAAACGCGCACAACTGGACCTCGCCCGGCAGGTGCTCGCGGACTGAACCGTCCTGTCCCACCCCCCAACGAGACGCTCCGCGTCCTAGCCCACCCGTCACCCAACCACCACCCCCCAACGAGACGCTCCGCGTCCTAGTGTTCTGGCCCGGTCAGCACGTCCGGTGGGAGCGTGGGCAGCGGCCAGGTCGGGTCGGGGCGGAAGTCCGTCCAGGTGCCGTCGAAGGGGAACTCGCCCGCGTCGGCCAGTGCGGCATTGCGCTCCCCCTCCGCCCGCAACGAACGGAGCTGAGCCTCGGTGATCCGTCCTGCCCGCACGGCGCAGGCCGCCTCGTCCTCGTCTTTCCAGCGCCACTGACGATCGGGGCCCACGACCAGGTCGAGCACCCCGTCGATCCGGTCGGTTCCGCCTGCCGTACGACCGAGCGGCACCTCCAGGTTCACGTACCAGTTACGGAACGTTCCGTCCGGTTCGAAGAACCACCACACCGAGGACCAGTTCCGCTCACTGACCAGCCGGAGTGTCGACGTCCCGTGCCAGCGGTCGCGGAACTGCCGCCTCGGCACCCGGAACCGCTGCTCGAGCGGAAGGTCCCGCAGCAGGCCGCCATCGGCCGGACCGCTGCCGACGATCTCGGTTCCGGCGGGCAGCCAGCCGAGCAGGGTGTCGCCGTCGTCCGAGACGACATGCAGCGGCTGATACCGGGCACCGCTGCCGTCCGGTCGGAGGAAGCGGAGAACGGCGGTGCTGTCCGGTTGCCAGCACACGGTCTCGGTGTCTGGTTCGGGCTCACGCACGGTGCTCGCCAGCACGAGTTCTCGGGGGCACCGTCACCACATAACTCCAGTTCACCAACAGGCTCTCACTCACGACAGCAACGGTAACGAGAGACCGGCGAGCAGCAGCGCGGTGAGCACCACCGTCACCCGGCCGGTCGGCGTGCGCAGGCTCATCCCCGCTGTCAGCACCTCCGCCAGTGTGAGGACGGCGGCGAGCACCAGCGCGGCGGCAGGCCCGAGCGCGACCGCGAGGACGGCGGCGGGCAGACCCGCGGGAACCGCTGTCACCAGCCGTCCGCGCACATCCGGCGCGGAGTCTGACGCCACCTCCGCCACTGCTTCCATGGCCGCCACGGCCGCCCCCAGGGTCGCCAGCCCGATGACGACCGCGAGCACGGGGACGAGGAGCTGGGCGTCGGCCGCAGCCAGGACGTCGCGCATCGAGGTCGGCGCGAGGCCGAGGCGGAAAGGACCCGACTGGTACAGCGCCGCCACCGCGACGAGGAGGCCGAGCCCGGCGGCGAGGGCCAGACGCCACGACCGCAGGAGCACGCCCCCACCCGCGAACATGGGCAACGCCACCGCGGCCGCGAACAGCACCCCGGAGGGCCCGCCGCCGTTCGGCGCGGTCACCGCCTGCGCCGGGGCGACGGCGAAGCACACCGCGACGAACACCAGCCCGGCCACGACCAGCAGGCCGCCGCCCCAGCGCAGGAGTTCCGCGGGAATCGTCACCCCGGCCACGCGCGCGACCACGACCAGCAGGACCAAAGCCACCGGCCCCAGCGGGCCGAGTCCTGGCACGGTGTAGGCCCCGAACATCGCGGCGCACACCGCGAGAACCGCGACGGCGGACGCCACGCGCAGGGCCGTTCGCAACCGCACCGACCCGCTCGGCGGCCCGTCCTGGGCAGCCGGAATCCGTGGCAGGCCCGCTCGCTGCGCGCAGTACGCGAGGCAGGCCGCCAGCACCAGCCCGCCGAGCAACCACCAGCCCGCACCCGCGGCCGCGACCGCGAGCACGACCGGGATGAACGCCGCAACTCGCCCGAGCACCCGCCCTACCTCCCCTGCCGACCGACGTCGTCATTAGCATGGCTCACGATCCGGTGGGACAACCGCCCGCCCACGTCAGTGCCGATGCGACCGCGCGAGGAGCCAGAAGTGACCGTGCCCAAGCTTGCCCTGTCCGACAACAGCGAGGCCGCTCTCGCCAAGACCAAGGCCGACGTCATCGTCATCGGCACGGTTCAGGGCAGCGACGGCCTCGAGCTCGCGGCAGGCACTGACGCCGTCGACGCCGCCCTCGGCGGGACCACCGCCGACACACTTCGCGACCTCGGCGCGTCCGGCAAGGCCGAGGAGGTCGTGAAGCTGCCGACCATGGGCAAGCTGCCCGCGAAGGTCGTGTTCGCCGTCGGGCTCGGCAAGCGGGACTCCGACGGCGCGATCACGCAGGAGCAGGTGCGCAGGGCCGCCGGTGCCGCCGCACGCGCCCTCTCCGGCACCACCAGGGCGCTGACCACGCTGTCCGCCGTGGACCTGCAGGGTGCGGTGGAGGGCACCGTGCTCGGTGCGTACACCTTCACGCAGTACAAGTCCGCACCCGGCGACGGGCCCGTGGCCACGGTGGACGTCGCGGCGCCGGAGTCCGGCACCACGAAGGAGCACAAGGCCGCACTCAAGGCAGCGACCGCGATCGCCGAGTCGGTACTCATCGCACGCGACCTGATCAACACCCCGCCGAACGACCTCTTCCCGGCCTCCTTCGCCGACCGGGCGAAGAAGCTGGCCGACGCGGGTGGCCTCGAGATCGAGGTGCTCGACGAGAAGGCCCTCAAGCGCAAGGGGTTCGGCGGCATCCTCGGCGTCGGCACCGGCTCGTCGCGGCTGCCCCGGCTGGTCCGGGTGACCTACCGCGGCGCCAAGGCCAAGAAGAAGATCGCGCTGGTCGGCAAGGGCATCACCTTCGACACCGGCGGCATCTCGATCAAGCCCGCCGCGAACATGGACAACATGACCTCGGACATGTCCGGGGCGGCGGCGGTGCTGGCGTCGGTGGTGCTCGCGGCCAAGCTGAAGTACCCGCTCGAGGTGACCGCGACCATCCCGCTCGCCGAGAACATGCCGTCGGCCACCGCGTACCGGCCGGGCGACGTGCTGACAATGTACGGCGGCAAGACCGTCGAGGTGCTCAACACCGACGCGGAGGGCAGGCTCGTGCTGGCCGACGCGATGGTCCGGGCAGCCGAGGACGAGCCGGACTACCTCATCGAGACCTCCACCCTCACCGGCGCGCAGATCGTCGCGCTCGGCAACCGCACGGCGGGCGTCATGGGCTCGGACGAGTTCCGCGACCGGGTGGCCGGAATCGCGCGGGCAACCGGCGAGGGCGGCTGGGCGATGCCGCTTCCGGAGGAGTTGCGCGGCGAACTCGACTCCCGGCTCGCCGATCTCGCCAACGTGACCGGCAGCCGGTGGGGCGGCATGCTCGCGGCGGGCGTCTTCCTGCGTGAGTTCGTCGCCGAGAACCTGCCGTGGGTGCACATCGACATCGCGGGCCCGTCGTACAACACCTCCGGCCCGTGGGGCTACACCGGCAAGGGCGGGACCGGTGTTCCGGTGCGCACCATCGCCGCGGTCCTCGCGGACATCGCCGACAACGGCTGATCCGCACCGCGATGAGCGGAACGTGGCCTGCCGAGGAGTACCTCGAGGCGCTCACCCGGGACGTGCTCACCGCCGAGCACGCCCGGGCGGGTGCCGCGGTGAGTCACGCCGCGCTGCTGCTCGCGGCGACCGCCTGCACGGCCGAGTCGGACCGGCTGGTGCGCCGGTGGTGTGTGCGCACCGAGCAGCCCGCGTCCGACCTGCTCGCCACCGACGCGGTCCGCGGCCGGGCATGGGCGATGCTGCTCGACGGGCGCGACCCACCGGACTGGGCGCGGTCGCTCACTCCGCTGGATCTGGCGCAGGCCGAGCGGGACCACCGTGCCCATCTGCGGACCGGCGACTCCGGCTTTCCCGGCGGCCTGCTCGGCGACAGCACGGCGGCCAGGGTCATCTCCGGGGTCGCCGAGACGCTCGACCCGGAGCGGCCGCCGCATCCGCTGCGCGCACTGGCCGCCGAAGCCGACACACTGGCGGCATCCGGGGACGAGGCCGGGGCAGTGGCCGCGATCGGCAGATGGGCGGAGCGGGCCTCGAGCACACCGCGGCCCGACGTCGCCCTCCTCGCCGGATGCCGGAGCCTGGTGCCGCTGTTGCGCGCGGGAGCACTCGCCGACGCGCTCCACCTGCCCGCGGGCTGGGGTTCGGACTGTGCCGGCGCCCTGGTGGCCGCACTGGGCACGCGGTTTCCGCCCGACCCGCCCGACGGGAACTGGGCCGAGCTGATCGACCGGGTACTGCGGGCCCGCGAGGCGCGCGCACCGCGACCGGAGCCCGCCCCGCCGCAGCGCCTGGACCGGCTGGAACGGTCGCTCGGCGCGCGGCTGCCGGGCGACTACCGCGAGTTCCTGCTGACCTGCGACGGCCTGCCCGCCGACGTGGTCTTTCCCCGGCTGCTCAGCGCGGGGGAACTCGTCGCCGGCCCGGGCGGCGCGGTGACGGTGAGCGATCCGGCGAGCGGGTACTCGGTGATCACCCTCGTCCCCACCGGCTCGGGCTGGCGCGCGGTCGAACGGGACGAGACGCTGGGCACCACCGTGCACGGCGGTTTCCGCGAGCTACTCGAGGAGCACCTCCGCCTGCTGGAGGAGAGCCGGTGATCCCACCGAGCGCGAATGCGGCGTCCGGGACGTTGGAGTTCCCCAATGTGGCATTGGGGACGTTCAAGTTCCCCAAAGCCACATTGGGGACATCAGGCTCCGCCGGGGCGGCGCTTCTGGCGTTCGGTGTAGTCGCGCATCCGCTGGGGGTAGCCGACCTTCGCCACCTCGTACACCGGCATCGAGCGCTTCTTGCCGAACTGCTGCGCGGCCTCGAGGCTGTCGATCCTGCGCCGCGTCCACTCGCCGTCGTGCGCGATCAGGACGATCGTGGTCTCGGTGACCGTCGTTCTCGGCTCCACGAAGCCCTCGACGCCCTTGCGCGCGTCCGCCCACTCGTCCAGGTGACGTGTGTCCGCCGAGCTGGCCTTACGCAGCGTGCCGGGCTTGCCGCCACCCTTGCCGCCGCTCTTCCGCCGTCTGCGCAGCGAGTCGAAAAGACCCACCTCGACCACCTCACCTCTCACGTCGACCTCGGCACTGCCCACGATCATTATCCCGTGCATCCTGTGGGTCACGCCGCCGCCGTCCGAGGCCCCGTCGTGACCTCGCCGAAGGCAAGTCGCAACGCCTGCGGACATAGTGACAAGATGAGGAGTGTTGCGGGGCCGAACGGCTCAGGGCAACACCCCACTAGCACCACCGATGCCAGCCGAGGAGTTCTGAAGTGACCGACACCTCCGCCGACCTTGTGATCCTTGGTGGCGGATCGGGCGGCTATGCCGCGGCGTTCCGCGCGGCCGAGCTGGGCCTTTCCGTCACCCTGATCGAGAAGGACAAACTGGGCGGGACCTGCCTGCATCGCGGGTGCATCCCGACGAAGGCCCTCCTGCACGCGGCGGAGGTCGCCGACACAGCCCGAGATGGCGAGCAGTTCGGCGTGAAGTCGAGCCTCGACGGCATCGACATCGCCGGCGTCAACAAGTACAAGGACACCATCGTCGCCCGCCTCTACAAGGGGCTGCAGGGCCTGGCCAAGGCCCACAAGGTCAACCTGGTCGAGGGCACCGGCACCTACAAGGGCGGCACCACGGTCGAGGTCGACGGCACGAGCTACACCGGCAAGAACGTGCTGCTGGCCACCGGTTCGTACTCCAAGACCCTGCCCGGCCTCGAACTCGGCGGCCGGATCATCGCCAGCGAGGACGCCCTCGCATTGGACTACGTCCCGGAGAAGGTCGTCGTGCTCGGCGGCGGCGTCATCGGCGTGGAGTTCGCCAGCGTCTGGGCGTCCTTCGGCGTCGACGTCACCATCGTCGAGGCGCTGCCCCGGCTGGTCCCGAACGAGGACGAGTTCGCGTCCAAACAGCTCGAGCGCGCGTTCCGCAGGCGCAAGATCGGCTTCAAGACCGGCGTGCGGTTCACCGGGGCCAAGCAGGACGACAACGGCGTGAGCGTGTCGCTGGAGTCCGGCGAGACCCTGGAGGCCGACCTGCTGCTGGTGGCCGTCGGCCGCGGACCGAACTCCGCGGGCCACGGCTACGAGGAGGCGGGCGTGACGATGGAGCGCGGCTTCGTCCGCACCGACGAGCGCCTGCGCACGAACCTGGACAACGTCTACGCGGTCGGCGACATCGTCCCCGGCCTGCAGCTGGCGCACCGCGGGTTCCAGCAGGGCATCTTCGTGGCCGAGGAGATCGCCGGGCTCAACCCCAGGGTGATCGACGAGGACGGCATCCCCCGCGTCACCTACTCCCACCCCGAGGTCGCCTCGGTGGGGCTCACGGAGGAGCAGGCGAAGGAGCGCTACGGGTCGGACGTGACCACGTTCACCTACGATCTCGGCGGCAACGGAAAGAGCCAGATCCTCAAGACTTCCGGTGCGATCAAACTGGTCAAGGCACCGGACGGACCGGTGGTCGGCCTGCATCTCGTCGGCGACCGCGTCGGCGAACTGATCGGCGAAGCACAGCTGATCTACAACTGGGAGGCGTTCCCCGAGGACGTCGCCCCGCTCATCCATGCCCACCCGACCCAGTCCGAGGCTCTCGGCGAAGCACACCTTGCCCTCGCCGGCAAGCCGCTGCACGTGCACAGCTGACGCCGCAGAACAACGTCATCAATTTCCACACGCAAGGGAGTCAGCGAACGATGGCCTACTCCGTCACATTGCCGGAGCTCGGCGAGAGCGTCACGGAGGGCACCGTCACCCGGTGGTTGAAGCAGGAGGGTGACAGTGTCGCAGTGGACGAGCCGCTACTGGAGATTTCCACCGACAAGGTCGACACCGAGGTTCCGTCCCCGGTTGCCGGCACAGTCATGAAGATCAGCGCCCAGGAGGACGAGACCGTCGAGGTCGGCGGGGAACTCGCCGTCATCGACGACGGCTCCGGCGGCGGCGCGGAGACAGGCGGTTCGGCGGCGTCGTCGGAATCTTCGGGCTCCGCACAGCCGCAGCAGGAGCAGGAGGCGCCGCAGCCCGCACAGGAGCAGGAACCCGCCCCACCGGCGGCCCAGCCCGAGCCGGAGCCTGCCCAGCAGGCCCCGAGCGGAAGCGGCTCCTCCGACGGTTCCGGCACCCCCGTGAAGCTGCCCGAGCTCGGTGAGAGCGTCACCGAGGGCACCGTCACCAGGTGGCTCAAGCAGGTCGGCGATTCCGTCGAGGTGGACGAGCCGCTGCTGGAGATCTCCACCGACAAGGTCGACACCGAGGTTCCCTCACCGGTGG
The DNA here is from genome assembly GCF_900111885.1 of Amycolatopsis marina. Taxonomy (GTDB): domain Bacteria; phylum Actinomycetota; class Actinomycetes; order Mycobacteriales; family Pseudonocardiaceae; genus Amycolatopsis; species Amycolatopsis marina. Next base: position 42,104 of record NZ_FOKG01000009.1, on the reverse strand, counting down.
CGGGCACTGTCCTGTCCATCGAGGTGAACGAGGACGAGACCGTCGAGGTCGGCGGCACGCTGGCCACGATCGGCGACAAGAACGCGCAGCCCGCGCAGGAAGCACCCGCTCCGAAACAGGCACAGCAGCCGGAGCAGGCGGAGCCCAGGCAGGAAGCACCGGCACAGCAGGCCCCGCAGTCGCAGCCCGCTCAGCCGGCACAGCCTGCCGAGCAGAAGCAGCCGGAACCGCAGCAGGCACCGCCGAAGCAGCCCGAGCCACAGGCACAGGCGGCACCCGCCGCTTCGGACAGCGACGGCGCAGGCACGCCCTATGTCACGCCGCTGGTGCGGAAGCTGGCCGCCGAGCACGACATCGATCTCGCGAGCCTCAACGGCAGCGGGGTCGGCGGGCGCATCCGCAAGCAGGATGTGCTGGCGGCGGTCGACGCGAAGCAGAAGCAGCAGCCCGCCGCCGCGGCAGAGCCCGCACAGCCCGCGACCCAGTCCTCGGCTCCGGCCGCGGCGAGCGCACCGGCGCCGGTGTCGGATTCGGAGAAGGCCGCCCTGCGCGGCACCGTGCAGAAGGCCAACCGCATCCGGCAGATCACCGCGATCAAGACCAGGGAGTCGCTGCAGGTCTCGGCGCAGCTCACCCAGGTGCACGAGGTCGACGTGACCAAGATCGCCCAGCTCCGGCAGCGGGCGAAGGCCGCCTTCAAGGAGCGGGAGGGTGTCAACCTGACGTTCCTGCCGTTCTTCGCGAAGGCGACGGTCGAGGCACTGAAGCAGCACCCGAACGTCAACGCCTCGTACAACGAGGACACAAAGGAGATCACCTACCACGGCGCCGTGCACCTCGGCATCGCCGTGGACACCGAGCGCGGTCTGCTCTCGGTGGTCATCAACGACGCGGGCGAACTCAGCCTCGCCGGGCTCGCGCACCGGATCGCCGACCTGGCGCAGCGGGCGCGGACGAACAAGATCAAGCCCGACGAGCTGACCGGTGGCACCTTCACGGTGACCAACATCGGCAGCAACGGCGCGCTGTTCGACACCCCGATCATCGTGCAGCCGCAGTCCGGCATGCTCGGCACGGGCGCGGTCGTGAAACGCCCGATGGTCATCGCCGACACCGACGGCAACGACACCATCGCCGTCCGGTCGATGGCATACCTGCCGCTCACCTACGACCACCGCCTGATCGACGGAGCCGACGCGGGTCGCTTCGTCACGACGATCAAGCAGCGGCTCGAGGAAGGCAACTTCGAGTACGAACTCGGGCTCTGACAAGAAGTTCGGGTGAGGGGGCGTCCGCTCGGCGGGCGCCCCCTCGTCGTTTCCGCATAGGGTGCTCATATGCGAATCTTGATCGCGGGCGCGAGCGGCCTGATCGGTCATGCCCTCGGCACACGGCTGCGTGCGGCCGGGCACGAGGTGCGCCGCCTCGTGCGCAGGGAGGCCTCGGCGGCGGACGAGTCCGGCTGGGATCCGCCCGCGGGCCGGGTCGACGAGGGCGCCTTCGACGACGTTGACGCTGTGGTGAACCTCTGTGGTGCCCCACTGGCGTCCGGCCGGTGGAGTGCCGCACGCAAGCAGGTCCTAACCGACAGCAGGCTGGAACCCACTGAGGTGCTCGCGGAGGCGGTCGCCGAGCACGGCGTGCCGATCCTGATCAACGCGTCGGGGATCAACTACTACGGCGACACCGGCAGTGCCGTCGTCGACGAGTCGGGCAAAGCGGGCACCGGGTTCCTGGCCGAACTCTGTGTCCTCTGGGAGGCGGCCACGGCGCCCGCCGCGCAGGCCGGCGCGCGGGTCGTCCTTCTGCGCACCTCTCCCGTGCTCTCCGGCAACGGTGGTCTGCTTGGCACGCTCCGGCCGCTGTTCCGGCTGGGTCTCGGTGGCCGACTGGGCGACGGCGCCCAGTACATGCCGTGGATCAGCCTCACGGATGAGGTGGCCGCGATTCAGTTCGTGCTGGAACACGACGAGGTCAGCGGCCCGGTGAACCTGGCGGCGCCGCAGCCGGTGACGAACAGCGAGTTCACCCGGGCCTTCGGCCGAGCCCTGCACCGCCCGGCTCCGTGGTGGGTGCCGGGGGTGGCGCTGCGCCTCGTTCTGGGTGAGACCGCCGACGAGATGGTCCTGACCGGCCCGAGGGCGGTCCCCGGGGTGCTCCAGCAGGCAGGGTTCGAGTTCACGCACCCCGACCTCGAAGCAGCCCTCGCCGCCGAACTGTGAACCGCAGGCCGGCCACGCTCGCGCTGGTGGGCGTGTGCCTCCTCGTCGCGTTCGTCGCACTCGGACTCCTGGTCCGGCAGCGGCCTCCTGCGCTGGACGCCGCGATCGCTTCCGGCCTGCACGGGCAGTGGCGCTCGCCGCTCGGCCCGGCCGCGGGGCTGCTCAGTGACGCGTTCGGACCCGTGCTCCCCGCCGTGCTCGCGGTGGTGCTGGTGCTGGCCGCCCTGTGGCGCAGGGCGGCGGGCGACGGCGAACGAGCATCGCTGCTGCTGCGCGTCACCGCGGTGCTCGTGCTGTGCAGAGCGACCAGCTTCGTGTTCAAGCCGTTGTTCGCGAGGGACCGGCCGCGCGAGTACCCGGATCTCAGCTACCCCAGCGGTCACGTGGTCTCGGTGGCGAGCGTCGGCTTCGCACTCGTCCTGCTCTGCGGCTGGCTGGTACCGCACGTGCTGCGGACCGTGATCGCCCTCGCGGTGCTCGCCACCCTGATCAGCGCGGCGTTCCGGGTGTATCTGGGCGTGCACTGGCTCACCGACACGGTGGGCGCTGTGCTCGTCGTCACCGGCGTCGGGCTGCTGGTCAGCGCCTGCCTCGGCCTGCTGTCCGCGAAGCGGGACCCGGTGTCGGCCCGGCGCGGGACGGCGTAACCTCGGCGCTGTGAGTGCTGTGAATGCATCGGCGAACGCATCAGCTGAATCCTGCCGCGCAGCGACCGGCGCCGTGGACGTCAGAGAAGTCGGCACCATCGACTACCTCGAGGCGTGGGAGCTACAGCGGTCGCACGCGGTCGCACGCGCGGACGACATGGGCCCCGACACGATGCTGCTGCTCGAGCATCCCTCGGTGTACACGGCAGGCAAGCGCACCGAGGCCGCGGACCGGCCCAGCGACGGCACCCAGGTGATCGACGTCGACCGGGGCGGCAAGATCACCTGGCATGGGCCCGGGCAGCTCGTCGGCTACCCCATCCTCAAACTCGCGGACCCGATCGACGTGGTGCACTACGTGCGGCGCCTCGAGGAGGCGCTGATCGCGGTGTGCGAGCGGTTCGGGGTCAGCACGGGAAGGGTCGAGGGCCGCAGTGGTGTGTGGATTCCCGCCGATGACCGGGGGCCGGAGCGCAAGATCGCCGCGATCGGGATCCGCGTGCAGCGTGGCGTGACGATGCACGGCTTCGAACTGAACTGCAACGCCGACCTCGCGGCGTTCGACAAGATCGTGCCCTGCGGCATCCGGGACGCGGGTGTCACCTCGCTCAGCTTCGAACTCGGCAGGAACGTGACGGTGGCCGAAGCCCTGCCGGTCGCGCGGGACGCGGTGCTCGCCGCCGTCGACGGGGAACTCGCGGTGCGCGACGACCGCTGGCTGCCGAGGCCATCGGCTCCCGAATCTCCCACTGCCCCCGGCGTCACCTTCGCTCTACGCTCCTGACCCGAGTGCCCGGGGCCGGCAATCCGGCATTCGGGCATTGAAGGTGGCCAAAACATTCGCCAACATTGTGACAGCAGCATTTGGCCGATTTTAGCTTCCGAATTCTTTTCTCAACAATGAACTAAGAGTGCCTCTCGCCGGTTACGTTCACCCCTCGACGTCAACCGTTTCAGGAGGCAGATATGAAAACTCTTCATCGACGCAGAGGTTCGACATCTCGTGTTTCCGTTGCGCTGACCGCGACACTGGGGATCCTGCTCACCGGAATGCCCGCCCTCGCCTCGTCCCCGGCCGACCCGGTGCCGGTAGCACCCGACTGCGCGTTGGAACGACTGCCAGAGCCCAGCGGCTACGAAGCGAGCGTGGTGACCGAAGGCGACCCAACCGGCCGTTACCATACCGGCCGGGGCTGGCCACGCGGCGGTGGACCCAAAGGCTGGGAACACGTGCTATGGGACAACGACAAGGTGTCCGTCATATCATTCGAAGACAGGTACGCACGAGTGGCAGGAGTCAATTCCAGCGGTACGGTCATCGCGTCAGGGAGCATGGCGCCGACGGTGCTCCAGAACGGGGCGACCATCAAACTTCCGTACGACGAGGAGACGATCGATCAGGTCAATCTGACCGACATCAATGAACGCGGCGATATTTCAGCGAGTTTATGGGTCAAACCCGAATCCGGCACACGGGCGACATTGGTACCCGCCTACTACCCGGCCGGTAAGTACGACTCACCTCCGGTGACTTTGCCGCTCCCGGACAAGACCCGATCCGGGGATACGGAGGGCATCGACGACGACGGCACGATGGTCGGATCGATCGAGACTGACGAAGGCACGCGCGCCTACGTCTGGCATCCCGACGGCAGCCACGGCTTCCTTCCCGCTCCGGAGGGCACGGTCGCACTGACAAGTGCAAGCGGGATCCGTGACGGATGGGTTGTCGGCAGCGCCGACATCGACGGTGAGTGGAAGACCCCTCGCTGGCGGTTGGACAACGACACGGTCGAGGTGGTGCCCGGCGATGCGTATTGGGCCGTCAACGCGCAGGGCTCGTCGGTCGGCACGTACGACCGGTGGCACGCCGCCGTGGTCATCTCCGGAAAGCTGTTCGAGCTTCCCGGGTTGAACCAGCAGGAGCCGAAGAACGAGGCAATGACGATCAACGACGACGGCACGGTGATCGGCGGTTCCGCCAATCTCCCTGGTTCGAAAAGCTCGCACGCCGTACGTTGGACATGCGGCTGACCTGTAATTCGACTCCCGGCCACTGGCCCACGGCTCCGTCACGGAGACGTGGGCCAGTGGTTCGCCTATCAGACGAGACCGGACGCGACGGAGCGATCGGGATCCGCGTGCAGCGTGGCGTGACGATGCACGGCTTCGAACTGAGCAATCGGACAATCGGGTGCCCACCATGGCCAAAACTTTCACCAACATTGCGACAGTAGCATTCGGCCGATTTTAGCTTCCCAGTTCTTCTGTCAAACAAATAGCCAATACCATCTATTGCCGGTTATGCTTGCCGCTCACCAGAAACCATTTTCCGGGAAAGTGGACATGAAACCGATTTCTCAACGCATACGTTCAGCATCCCGCGTTTCCGTTGTTCTCCTCACGACAACGGGGGTTCTGCTCACTGGAATGCCTTCTGGCGCCGCCGCCACGACCTCGGCCGATCCGGTGCCGGTGGCACCACACTGCAAGATAGAACGACTACCTGAGCCCGGAAACTACCGGCAGAGCCTGGTGTTCGGCACTGACCCGACTGGCCGCTATCTGGTCGGCCGGGGCTACGGGCGCGACGGGGACGACAAGGCGAGAGTCCCCCTGCTGTGGGACAACGGCAGGGCGTCCGTCCTACCGTTCGAGCACAAGTACACCGAGGCGACGGAAGTCAATTCGAACGGAACAGTCATCGCCTGGGGAACCGAACCGGAGATGTTCCAGGACGGCGTGGTGACCGAACTTCCGTACGACAAGGATACGGTCAGTTCAGTAACTCTTTCCGGCATCAATGAGCGCGGCGACATTTCGGCGAGTTTGTGGCTCAAAAGTGACAACATTCGAGAGAAAACTGTCCCCGCCTATTACCCGGCCGGAAAGCATGATGCTCCTCCGGTGACTCTGCCGGTCCCGGACACGAAACGATCCGGCTATACGCTCGACGTTGACGAAGACGGCACGATGGTCGGATGGGTGACCACCGCCGAAGGCATGCGCGCCTACGTCTGGCATCCCGACGGCAGCCACGGCTTCCTTCCCGCTCCGGAGGGCTCGGTCACGAGAACAACGGCACATGAGATCCGTGACGGATGGGTTGTCGGCCGCGGCAAGATCGATGGTGAGCCGAGAACTCTTCGCTGGCGGCTGGACGACGACACGGTCGAGGTGATGGCCGGCTCGACGGGTTTTGACATCAACGCGCAGGGCTGGACGGTCGGTACCGACGACTCCAACCACGCCGCCGTGGTCATCTCCGGGAAACTGCTCCAGCTTCCCGGTTTGAACCCGCAGGAGCCGAACGACGAGGCACAGGCGATCAGCGACGGCGGCAAGGTGATCGGGGGCGCCGTCACCCTCCCTGATTCGACCGAGCGGCACGCCGTACGTTGGGAATGCCGCTGACCTGTCGGTGATTCGACGCCCGACAATTGGCCCACGATCCGTGCCGGAGTCGTGGGCCAATGGCTCGTCGCGCAGACGAGTTCAGCGAAGGACATAGCCGACCCCGCGCACGGTGTGCAGCACCGGTGGCTGTCCGAGCTTGCGGCGCAGTTGCGCGATGAGCACGTCGAGCACGTTGGAGGCGGGCGGGACGAGTTCGTCCCAGGCCGCGGCGATCAGTTCCGCCCTGTGGACCGGTGTGCCGTCCGCGGCCAGCAGCCGTTCGAGGACGACGAACTCCTTGGCCGTCAGGATCAGCAGGGTGCCGCCCCTGCGCGCCTCGTGTCGCCCGGTGTCCAACTCGACGTCCCGTAGGCGCAGCACCGGTGCCTGCCCGCTTCCACCCCGCCTGCACAGGCTGCGTACCCGGGCGATCAGTTCCACCACGGCGAACGGCTTGACCAGGTAGTCATCGCCCCAGCGCAACCCGGCGATTCGGTCAGGAACGGTGTCGCGGGCGGTCAGGAACAGCACCGGCACCTGCCAGCCCGCGTTTCGGCGGGTCTCCACGTAGCGTAGGGAGTCGCCCGACGGCAGCATCCGGTCGAACACCACGCTGTCGTAGGCGTTGACGCTCAGTGCCTCGTCCGCGTCCGGCAGGTCCACGGCTACGTCCACCGCGAAACCGGCCCCGCGCAACGAAGCCTCCACGGCCACCCGGAGATTCTCGTCGTCCTCGGTGACCAGCACGCGCACACACGAACTGTAGCGTGATCGCCCCGCTCTGTTGAACGGCCGCGTCCGTTTCGTGAAAGTGCCTAACGCCTGATCGCCAGGAGCACGTCGTCGACGCACAGCGCCCGCAGTTCGGCAGGCTGGGGAATTCGCCCCGAGCCACGCAGGCGGCTCGACTGCGCCGTGCGCATCCCCTCGAACAGCCTGCGGGCGGCACGGGCGTTGCCGAAGTTGACCTCGTCCGTGTGCCGGGCGAAGTGCTCGGCCAGGACCGGGTGCGACCGCGGGTCGAGGTCGTACTCGCCCGCCGCGACCATGCGCTCGACGATGTGCACCAACTCGTCCGGGCTGTAGTTCTCGAACTCGACGGTTCTGGAGAACCGCGACGCCAGACCCGGGTTCGCGGCAAGGAAGTCGTCCATCTCACGGGTGTAGCCCGCGACGATCACCGCGATGTCGTCGCGGTGGTCCTCCATCAGCTTGACCAGCATGTCAATTGCCTCCTGGCCGAAGTCGCCGCCGCTGCCCGCGAGCCGGGACAAGGTGTACGCCTCGTCGATGAACAGCACCCCACCCAGCGCCCGCTCGAACACCTCCGCGGTCTTCTCCGCGGTGTGCCCGACGTACTGGCCGACGAGATCACGGCGTGACACCTCGGTGAACTCGCCGCGGGCCAGCACACCCAGCTCGCCAAGAAGCTTTCCGTAGGTGCGCGCCACGGTCGTCTTTCCGGTGCCGGGAGCGCCCGCGAAAACCAGGTGGTTGCTCACCACGCCGGTCGGCAGTCCGGCCTGTGTCCGCCACGTGTTGACCTGAATCTCGTCCACAAGCGACCGCACCTCGGCCTTCACCCCGCGCAACCCGACCATACCGTCGAGCTCAGCGAGCAGAGTGTCCACTCTGGACCCACCCGATCCGGGCCCCGTACCACCCCGCGCGGTCCGCAGACGTGCCGTACTCCCCTGCGCCAGCAGGATTCCCGGCTCCGCCGTGTTCTCGACGTCGCACGCCTCGATCGAGCCCCCGCAGTCCGCGCCGACCTCGATGCCGACACCTCGTGTGTCGAGAACCGAGTTGTGGCTCAGTTCCGGCGCAGCACGGTGGGCCACGGCGATCCCCGCCCTGCCGGTCCGGCTGATCCGGCAGTCCCGGACGACGGGCCGCGAATGCTGGTACACGTAGAGTCCTCGATGGCCACAGCCGGAAATCGTGCACGAACGGATCTCCGGATCCGCGCCCAGTCCGATGATCATGCCGTCCCCGGACACGTTGTCGACGGTCACGTTCTCCAGCACGCCCGACGCGCCCTCCAGTACGACGCCGTGCTCGGCGCCGTCGATCGTGGTGTCGGTGATGGTCACCGGCCCGCTCCCCTGGACCAGCACGGCGGGGCCGTATCGCGCCCGGAGAGAACAGGCCGACATCGTCAGTTCGGCGTGGTCGGCGCGCACGGCGGCCACGCCACCGGCTCGCAGGGTCAGTCCGTGCAGACCGACCCGGCCACCGTGCGCGAGCACCACGGGACGATCCGCGCCGGTGCCGTCGAGCACCACGTCGGCACCCTCCAGCGCGCGAATGGTGAGCGCGCGGTCCACGATCTCGAGTGTCTCCGCGTAGGTGCCCGCGGCGACGGAGACGACCGTGCCGTCAACCGAGTCGACGAGGGCCTCGCCGATACTGGAATAGGCACCGTGCCGTTCCGGGTCGACCAGCACGGTGCGGTCGCGTGACGCCGTCGTCATCAGCCCGTTCCCTCCACCAGCCAGCCGCGGTCGGCCGCCTTCACCCCCGCCTGGAAGCGGCTGCGGGCGCCGAGCCGGCTCATGATGCCGGAGACCATTCGCCGCACGGTGCGCACCGAGATGTCCAGCCGCGCCGCGGCCGACTCGTCGGTGCACCCGGCCGAGAGCAGTGTGAGCAGTTCCCGCTCCCGTTCGGTCAGACCGGTGCCGCCAGGGACCTCGTCCGCGACCAGCGGCACCGCGGCCGACCACACCCGCTCGAACAGCCCGACGGTCGCCGCCACGACGCTGGGCAACCGGAACATCGCGATCCCGCCCTGCCGCCCGTCCTGCCCTTCACTGGGCAGTACGGCGAACTTCCCGTCGATCACGAGTGCGTCCATCGGCACCGCACCTGTGGTGCGGACCTCGGCACCGGAGAGGGCGAGCGCGCTCAGCCGCGCGGCGACGAACGGGGTGACGCGGGCGCGGTCCGGGAAGAGCACGCGATAGCGCACCCCGCGACGGAGGTTCTCGTGGTCGATCCGGCGGAACAGTGCGATCGGGTCGGCCGCTGTCGCGCTCATCGAGCTGACGACGACGACCTCCCTGGTGGCGGTTGCCAGCTTCGCGTCGAGTCCGGCGTGCGCGGACACGGCGACCTGGGGCGTGGCGTGATCACGCACCACGGTAAGGCGGGGGTGGCTCGGCGGGCTGGAGTGGTGGCTCCGGAACTCCGGTGCGTGGACGGTCATAGCGGGTTTCCTCCGATCGGCAGAGTGGCTGCGGTCGCGGGCCCGTGCAGCCCGTCCAGCCGGTCGATTCGCATGTCGAGCGCGGGGCCGAGACCGGTGAGCCGCAGCGCCGCCGCGTTCACCACCGCCTCGCTGGTGGACGCGAGGCGCAGGACGAGGCCCGGCTCCCCGGGAACGAGCGCGGCCGTGAACGCCACACCCGGTACGGCGGCGAGCAGGTTTCCGACGAGACGCACCCGGTCCCGGCCGGGCGTGGGCCCGGAGAGGCGCAGTCCCACCTGCGCCACCGGCCCGGTGCGCCAGAAGCTCCAGTCCTCCCGGATCGCTCCCCGTCCCGGTCCGACGTGGGTGAGCGCGGTCAGGGTCGCGAGCATGTCCTGCTCGGCCAGCACCGCGGCCTCCAGACCGTGGTTACGCAACCGCCGCCGCATGCGCCGGATCGTGTTGCTCAGGGCCGTCCGCAACTCGGTGTCGTCGGCGACGTCCACCTGCCGCAGCGCGCGCACCGCGAGCCACGCCCTGACGGCGGGCCCCTGCGGTCCCCTGTGCAACACGAGTTGCAGCCGCAGGACCGGCAGGGCCTGATCGGGATCGGGCAACAGGGAACCCGACAGCGCGGCGCGGGCGAACTCGTCCGCGCCCGCCCGGACCGGCCGCAGGATCGCGAGCAGCTCGGAGTCCCGGCTGAGGACACCGCACGGTGAGCCGGCCAGCTCGGCCGTGCCCGTGCTGATCCTGGTTCCCGGCGCCAGCAGTTCGAGCAGCGCGGCGGGTGCACGGGCGTCCGTCAGGTCCCGACGACGGTTCGGCAGGAGCAGCCGCAGCCACCTGCGCAACAGCGTCGAGGCCCAGCTGCCGCGCAGCCGTACCGCCGTCACCGCGAGCAGGGCCGTCGCCGCCACCCCCAGCGCGAGAGCCACCGGCCAGGGACGGCCGATCGCGACGAAGCCCAGCACGAGCGCGAGTTGCCAGCAGACGATCCGCAGGACGGGAAGTTCAGCGTCCGCCTGCGTTTCCCGGCTGGGCTCGGGTGGGCACGCGGCGGTCGTGCTGGGCATCGACACCGCCGGATGACTTCCCGTGGGAACAGGCACTGGCGCCGTTTCCGGCAGGACCGCGGTGGTGAACCGGGGCACCGCGCGCACACTCGCCGCGGCCGCAACGGTCCGGAGCGGCCGGCCCTGCGACCGCTGTCCGCGTTCCCGCGCGGGAACCGCCTGCGGGTGCACGAGCGGCGGGGGCTGATGTCTCGTCGTCATCGCCATTTCCTCACGCGACCCTGTCCTGGTGGTCGTGTTCCCGCCGACGCGGTTCCTGCGGCCTTTCCGTGGCCGCGAGCTCGGCGGCCAGCCGGCGAACCGTCCACCGCGGGCGGGTCCGCAACCGGATCCCCGCGTCTCGCAGTGCGTGCGGCACTCCCCCGCAGTGCCGCACGACCGCGGCGACGTCCGGCGAGTCCACCCGCTCGCACCGGTCCCCCGCCGCGGCGCGGAACATCGCCACAGCATCCGGAAAGGGCAACGGCCCCAGATCGATGCGGGCAGCGCCGTCGAGGTGCCAGTCACGGTTGCGGGTGGTGACCAGCGCGATGCTCGCCCCCACCGCAGGCAGTAACGGCTCGACCTGCTCGGCGTCCGCGGCGTTGTCGAGGACCAGAAGCACGCTCCGGTGCGCGAGCTCGGAACGCCACAGCGCCGCACATTCATCCACATCGGACGGTGGCTGCGGGACTCCGATCCCGCGCAACAGGCGCGCCAGCGCAGCGGCGGGACCCACCGGGCCTCGCCGGCCGGTGGCGTGCAGGTCGAGGAAGAACTGGCCGTCCGGAAAGCGATCGGACAACTCGTGTGCCGCCTGCACGACGAGAGCGGTTTTGCCGACCCCGCCGATTCCGGCGACCAGAACCGTGGCCGAGGGACTCGCGCAAGCGGTGCGCAGCACGTCGAGCTCGTCGGCCCGGCCGGTGAACCAGGGTGCGGCACGCGGCAGCTCGCGCCGCGTTGCTCCCTCGGCGCTGTCTTCGGGACAGTCGTCTCCGCTGCGCACCAACCGCTGGGCAGCGGCGAGCTCGGGCCCCGGCCGGACGCCCAGCTCGTCCGCCAGCACCCGCTGTGCCCTGCGGTAGGTGGCGAGTGCCTGGGCGGGCCTGCCCATGGTGTGCAGCGCCCGCACCAGCATGGCCCATGCGCTCTCCCGCATGGGGTCGTCGACGGTGAGTTCGTGCAGCGTGGCCACCGCGTCGCCGGTGTGTCCCAGCGTCAGCTGGGTCTCGGCGAGGCTCTCCCACAGCTGCCGCCGCAGTTCCTCGAGCCGGTCGACGGCATCGGGAGCGCGGACACCGACCCCCTCGAACGGCGCACCGCGCCACAACCGCCGTGCCCGCAGCAGGAGAGCGAGCGCGGAAGCCGGATCGCCGTCCTCGATCGCCCCCCTGGCCGCCACACCGAGTTCGGCGGCGCACCGCGAGTCGAGTTCGTCGTCGCCGACACTCAGCCGGTAGGCGCCGGCCCTGCCCTCGATACGCGGGCCGTCGTCGTGCTCGGGCAGCAGCCTGCGCAACTGCCACACGTAGGTCTTCAGGTTGGCCTCCGCCGACCTCGGCACGGCCTGTTCCTGCCAGGTGGCCTCGATCAGCTGATTCCCCGGGACCCACGCGTTAGGCTCCAGCAGCAGGGCGGCCAGCACCCTGGCCGGCTTTCCGGCACCGAACCGGTGCGTGACGCCGTCGCGGCCACGAATCTCGAGTGGCCCCAGTACCTGGAAGAGCATCGTGTTCCCACCTCCCCTCGCTCTGTCTCGCCCTACGATCTCCCGGTGCACATGAGGTTCCGATGACAGCCGACGACGAACCGCGCTGGCGGGTGCTGGTGGCGGAGGACGACGAGGATCTGCGCGTGGCGATCACGGCGGAACTCACCGCCACCGGACTGCGCGTGGACGAGGCGGCGGACGTCGCGAGCGCCGACGCGGCCCTGTCCGCCGGCCACCATGACTGTGTGGTGTTCGACCGGATGTTCCCCGACGGTGACGCGACCGAGTACGTGCACCGGCGCAGGCAGTCGGGCTGGGCGGTGCCGGTGCTGTTCCTGACCGCGCGCGACAGCCTCGCCGACCGGGTCGCGGGTTTCGAGCACGGCGGCGACGACTACCTGGTCAAGCCGTTCGCCGTCGCGGAGATGACCGCACGAGTGCTCGCCCTGTGCCGCCGCTCCGGTGCGGGCAGACCGTCCATCCTGCGGCACGCCGATCTGGAGATGGACTGCGCCCGCAGGCAGGTGCGCCGCGGCGGGGTGCTGCTCACCGTGAGCGACAAGGAGTTCGCCGTACTGGAGTACCTGCTGGCCCGGCCGGAGCAGGCCGTTGGGCGGAGCGAGCTGATCGAGCACTGCTGGGACTCCAGCACCGATCCGATGTCCAATGTGGTCGATGTGGTGGTGCGGCGGTTGCGCCTGAAGCTGCGCGAACCCGAACTGATCCACACGGTGCGCGGTCGCGGGTACCGCCTCGCGGCGGGACGGCAGGACTCGTGAAGGGATCGGCAGCCGATCGTCTGCGGCGACTGCGTCTGTTGCTGACCCTGCTGTTCACCGTCCTGAACGCGGCCGGGCTGGTCGTCCTCGCCTGGCTCGTCATCCAGGGGGACGGGCAGCAGCGGGACCAGCAACTCGACGGGGAACTGCGCAGGGTGACCTCCACCGTCCTGCGCCTGGTGGGGGCCGAGGGCGCCATCGTCACCGCGTACATCGGCGAGGACCAGATCAACACGCAGTGCCCGCAGTTCGCGGTCCTGCCCGGCGCCGCGGGGCAGTTCACCGGACATGTCAGTGCGCGCACCTGCGTCCCGGTGGACATCGGCGTGCTCAGCTTTCACGCCGAGAACGCCGCGCTCAGCGGTCGCATCCTCAGCGGCTACATCCGTGGCAGCAACGGCGAACTCGTGCGGATCGCCGCCGAGCCGTTCCGGAACGACAACGGGCAGTACGTCGGGGCGGTGGTCGCGGCAGCGGACGCGCGGGCGGCTGAGGCAGCGCACGACCGGCTGATCCTCTGGGTCGTCGGTGGTTGCGTGCTGCTCGTCGCGGGGCTCGGCGTGACCGGCCACGTGCTGGCGGGTCGCGCCATCCGGCCCGCGACGGCGGCGCTGGAGCAGCAGGAGACGCTGCTCGCGGAGACCGCACACGACCTGCGCACTCCGGTGGCGGCGCTGCGCGCGCTTGCCGAGACCGCGTTGCGCAACCCCGCCGAGCGCCCCGACCTCCTGCCGCGGACGGTGCGGCTGGCCGCGCGGATGGGCGGCATCATCGACGGTCTGCTGGTGCGGGCACGGCTGGCCGCGGGAGTGGAGATGCCGGCCATCCAGCCGGTGTGGCTGGACCAGTTGGTGACCGGGGTCGTCGAGGAGACCCCGACCGACGGCGCGCAGGTGACGGTGACGACGGCACCGACGCAGGTCAACGTGGATCCCGCCCTGATGCAGCGCGCCATCGGCAACCTGCTGGACAACGCACTGCGGTACGGGCGCCAGCCGAACTCGGCGGCGATCGTGCACATCACGGTCGCGGGCGGCAGGGTGACGGTCGCCGACCACGGCCCCGGCATCGACGCCGCCGTGGCCAAGGAGACGTTCGACCGGTTCAGCAGCGGCGGCGGTTCGAGCGGCCTCGGTCTCTCCATCGTGCGCTGGGTCGCGCAGGCGCATGGCGGGGTGTTGCGGGTCTACAACGCCGAAGAAGGCGGCGCGATCTTCGAACTGGTGCTGCCGGAGAACGGGGGGCGTTTATGAGGTCGAATCGGAAACGGATGTACCTGCGATTGACCGAATCTGTACCGCGTTCTTCTATGCTCGTTGCGTGATGGGGACCAATCTGCGACGGCGGCTGCCGCTGGTGGTGATCATCGCTGTCTGCGCGGCCGCGGTGACGGCCGCGCTCTCCGCCGCGACCAAGCCGGTCACCGGTCTCGAGTTCGCGCAGTCGGGACACTGGGTCGCGAACACGGAACTCGGCTCGGTGTTCCACGTCAACGGCATCGCGAAGGGTGTGGACAGCCAGGCAGAGATCCCCGGCATCGAGCCCGGCAGTCAGGTGGTGCAGGGCGAGACCAGCGGTTTCGTGGTCGGCCGGTCGAGGATCACCGAGTTCGGCAAGTCGAGCCTCACGGTCGAGCGCACGATGACACCGCCCACCGGCGAGCGCCCGTTCGCCATCGAGGCGGAGGGCGGGCCCTATCTGGTGTACCGGGAAGCCGGTCAGGTGGTGCGACTGGGCAGCCCGTCCGCGACGATGTCGGCCGGCACGGCGGTCGGAGACCCGGTGGCCACGCCGGACGGCACGCTGTGGCTGCACCGGCTCGACTCCGGTGTGCTGTGCCGGTTGCCGAAGGACGCCGACCAGATCACCTGTCCCGCCGTCACGCCCGCCGGGCACACGGGCTCGCTGACGGTCGTGGGTGAGCGCGCGGTCTTCCTCGACACCACCGCGGACCGGTTGCTGCCGCTGTCCGACGACGGCATCGGCAGACCGACACCGACGAAGGTCGACGTCACCCCGGCCGCGCGGGTGTCCCCGGCCGACACGTCGGGACGGATCCCGGTGCTCGAGCCAGCCGCGCGGAAGATGCACCTGCTCGACGCATCCGGCCTCGACACGGATACCGAACCCGCGACCCCCGTCACCGTCACACTGCCCGACGGCGAGTACTCGGGCCCGACGGCGAGCGAGTCCGCGGTGGTCCTGCTCGACCTCACCCGGGACACCGTGCTGACCTACGGTCCCGACGGCGAACAGCAGCAGTCGACGCCGGTGCCGCCGGAGTCGGGTGATCCCAAGTTGACCCGCGGCGAGGACAAGCGGGTGTACGTCGACGGTGCCGAGGGCAAGCACGTGATGGTGGTCGACCCCGACGGCGCGGTCAGCAAGGTTCCCGTCGTCGGCACCCAGGAGCCGGACGAGCGGCGCGGACCCGTGGCCCCTCCGCCCGAGCGCGCCCCGGAGCCGGAGCCGGAACCGAACCCCGAACCGCAACCCGACCGGCAGCCCGATCGCCGACAGGACACACCACGCGACGTGCAGGCCGCGGACGAAAACGCCGGGGAGCAACGGCAGCAGACACCGCCCGCCCGGCCGGACCCGCCGCCAGAGCCGAACCCCGAACCCCAGCCGAAACCCGAACCCAAGCCGGTACCGGCGAGCCCACCGGGTATCCCCGCCAACCTGGCCGCGGACCTCCGCGGCGAGGACGCGCACGTCGATTGGGGCGCGGCGAGCCCGAACGGCGCCACCGTGAGCGCCTATCACGTGTCGTGGCAGCCGGGAACGGATGCGAGTACGCGCTCGCTGCCGGGCAGCGCACGCTCCACGGTCATCTCCGGTCTGGAGGTCGGCGTGACCTACACGATCACCGTCGTCGCGCAGAACAGCGCCGGGCGCGGCACACCGGCGACGACGCAGGTGACAGTGCCGGATTCGAGGTCGGTCACCGTGTCGAGAGGCAGAACTGACGACTACGAGGGCTGCGAGGTTCCCGAGTGCGGTCTGATGCTGGTCGAGATGCGGGGCTTCGAACCGAACACGAGGTACAGCATCACGCCGTATGCCGACGATCCGGATTACAACAACCCGGGTTCCGGGCAAACCACCGACGAGAACGGCGACGTCACCTTCGAGGCATTCCACTTCGAAGGGGTCGGGATGAACGTCTGGGTCGTGGTGGAGGCCTCGGACGGTTCGGGCGACAGCGTGCAATCCAATCGCTACCGGTGGGAGTCAGGGTGAGCAGTACGCGGGCGGGCGAGGTATCGGCGCTCATCGCAAACAACGTGCAGCAGGTGATCCGGGGCAAGCCCGAGCTGGTCCGGCTCGCGGTCGCCGCGCTGCTCGCCGAGGGACATCTGCTGATCGAGGACGTGCCCGGTCTGGGCAAGACAACACTGGCGCGGTGTCTCGCACGCAGCATCGGCGGGCAGTGGAGCCGGATCCAGTTCACCCCCGACCTGCTGCCCGGCGACATCACCGGGGTGAGCGTGTACCACCAGCGCGAGGAGAAGTTCACCTTCCACCGCGGCGGGGTGTTCGCGAACATCGTGGTGGCCGACGAGATCAACCGGGGCACGCCGAAAACGCAGTCCGCACTGCTCGAAGTGATGTCCGAGCGCCGGGTGACGGTGGATTCGGTCGCGCACGACGTACCCCGGCCGTTCCTCGTGGTGGCCACCCAGAACCCGATCGAGATGGAGGGCACCTATCGGCTGCCCGAGGCGCAGCTCGACCGGTTCCTGATGCGGCTGTCCGTGGGCTATCCCGACGTCGCGTCCGAGGTGCTGGTGATCATGAGTGACTGCGCGGGCGTCACGCCCGACGACCTGCCGACCGTCGTGGACATCGACACGTTGCGCACCGCGATCGAGGAGGTCCGGAGGTCGTACATCGACCGCGCGGTGTGCGAGTACGCCGCCCGGCTCACCGCCGCGACGAGGGAGCACGCCGCGGTGCGGTTCGGCGCGAGCCCACGGGGCAGCATCGCGCTCGTCCGTACCGCACAGGCGCTGGCCGCCTCCGACGGCCGAACCTTCGTCACGCCGGACGACATCAAGGACGTCGCCGAGGCGGTCCTCGGGCACCGGCTCATCCTGACCGCGGACGCCGAGTTGAACCAGCGCGGCAGCGTGGACGTCGTGCGCGAGGTGCTGGCAGCCACCCCGGCACCGGCGATCAACGCCACTAGCCGCTGAACGATGACCGGACCACTCGGACGATGCGTCGGATAACCCCGCGCGGCCTCGCGGTGCTCGTGCTGGCCGCGCTGTTGCTCGCAGGCGGTCACTGGGGCGGCTATCCGCTGCTGTGGACGCTGGGCGCGGTGTTGCTCGGCGCCGTGGTCGCCGCCGTCCTCTTCACCGCTCGCGGGATCCGGGTAGCGGTGCACCGCTCCGTCTACCCGGACCGGGTCGAGCGAGGTAGGCCCGCGCTGGCTCGGCTGCAGGTGAGCAACCCGGCCGGAAAGCGGCAGGCCGCGTTCCTGGCCACCGACGGTGTGAGCGGCGGTACCGAAACCGTCCGCGTTCGCGGCCTGCAGCCGGGAGGGAAGGCCACCTATCACTACGAACTGGCGACCACGAGGCGCGGCAAGGTGACCGTTGGCCCCCTGACACTGCTGCGGGTGGACGCCTTCGGCCTTGCCCGCAATCACGTGCCGACAGGAGAGACCACGGTGCTGTGGGTGTATCCGCGAAAACTGCCTGCCCGCGCCCTCGTCGGCGGGCACCCTCGGCATCACCACGAGGGCAACACCACGGACGACGGGCTGCGGGGTTCGGTGGATCTGAAGGACGTGCGGGAGTACGTCCCCGGTGACGAGGTACGCCACCTGCACTGGAAGGCGACCGCACGAACCGGCAGGCTGATGGTCCGGGATCTCGCCGACCCGCAACAGCCGCGGTTCACCCTTGTGCTGGACGACCGTGCCGGCGCGCTGCCCTCCGACGACTTCGAGGAGGCCGTCGACGTCGCGGCCGCACTGCTCAGCGCGTCCGCACTGGCGGGGCAGCACAGCAGGCTGGTCACCTCGTCCGGGCTCGACGTGCCCACTTCGGGCGGAGCACCCGCGACCCGTCGGCTGCTCGACGAACTGTGCGAACTCGGCCAGACCGGGGAGCACGACGCGGCCGTGGTGCCCGCGGCACTGTCCGTGGGCCGTGGCTCCGGCGGCTGCCTCGTCGTCGTCACCTCCGGTACGGCCGAACTGAACACGCTGTCCTTGGTGCGGCGCCGGTTCGGCACGATCCTCCTGATAGCACTGTCGGCGACTGTTCAGGGACAGTCCTCAATGGCCGGTGCGCGGGTGCTGGGAGCCGCGACCGCGGCGGAGGCGGTGCGTCGTTGGAACGAGGTCGCCGGGTGAGCACGTTCTCCCTCCGCGCCGTGACCACGGGATGTGTGGTGCTGGCCGCCGCCGTCGCGGGTCTGCTGTTCGCTCCCGTGTTCGGTCTTCCCGCGCTGCTGCTTCCCCTCGGCCTGCTAGCGGTGGCGGTGTTCGCGGTCGCCGTGCTCTGCTCCCGCCACGAGGCTCTCGTACCGTGGCGGCCGCTGCTCGTGACCGGCGCGGGCCTGCTGGTCGTGACCGAGACCGTGCTGTGGCCCACCACGATCGCGGGACTGCCGAGCGGCGAGACGGTGCGTGCGCTCGTCGCCGGGGCCACCGACTCCTGGCAGCTGGCCCTGCAGTCGACCTGGCCTGCCCGGCCGGACGCGGCGCTGCTGCTCTTCGTGCCGTTGCTGGTTCTCCTCGCCTCGGTGCTGGGTATCGAGTTGCTGTACCGGCTCGGGGTCCCCCTGCTCGCACTCGCCCCGAGTCTCGCCGTCGTGGTGCTGAGCCAGCTCTACGCCGCCCTGTCGGGTCCGGCGGCCGTGCTCGCGGCGCTGGCCTACGCGGCGGCCGCGGGGGCGGTACTGGTGAGCACGCGGGCCGATCCGGTGGGTGGCACGACATCAGCTCTCGGGAAACCCGAACCACGCCGGGTCGGTCCCGCGTTGCTGCGCGCCGCTCCGCCGGTCGTCCTCGCGGTCGCGTGCGCGATCGTGGCCGGGGTGCTGGCCCCCACCACCGCGCCCCGGTACTCGTTGAAGCACGACCAGTTGGCTCCCGTTGCCCAGAGCAGGGTGACCAGCCCGCTGGAGCAGATCGCCTACCGGATGGCGCATCCGGGTGCACCGGTGTTCGAGGTGTCCGGCGCCGCCGGTGTCGACCGGTGGCCCGTGGTGGTGCTGGACAACTTCGACGGCGTGAACTGGACGCCGGGCGCGCGGTACCGCAGGCTGGGCACCGAGTTGGCCCCGAGTCCCTCGATCACCTCGGACGTGCGGGCAAGGTCGGCACGAATCGACCCCGTGCAGCTGGACGGGCCGTGGCTGCCGAGCCAGACCTGGCCTGCCGGGGTGCGCGGGATCGACCTGCTCGTCGAGGAACAGCAGGGCACGCTGCTGGCGCCGCAGGCGGGCGGCGCGCCCTACACACTGACGTGGTGGGAACCGGAAACGGCGCCCGGCGAACTCATCGGGTCCGCGATCGATCCGCACGCCCCCGGCGGCCTCGGCGCCATCGGGGACGTGCCCCCCGGGGTGGCGGAACTGGCCAGGGACGCGGTACACGGAATGCGGCCGACCTTCCAGTCCGCACTGGTCCTGGACGACTTCCTGCGCAAGAACTACCGGTTGGCGACGGGACAGCATCTGCCGACGGGGCACTCCTGGCCGCAGTTGACGGAATTCCTGTTGCGCGACAAGCGAGGTACGAGCGAGCAGTTCGCCGCCGCGTACGTCGTGCTGGCCCGCGTCCTCGGCATCCCGGCACGACTGGTCGTCGGATTCCGGGCGCCCGCGCAACGAGGGCCCGACGGTCGGTACACGGTGCGCAATGCGGACGTGCTCGCGTGGCCCGAGGTGGCGGTCGACGGCGTGGGCTGGGTGCCGCTGGATCCGAGCGGCGCGGCGACCACGTCCGGGCAGGCGGCCGGCGCCGGACTGGCAGCGGCGGCGGCACAGGCTCGCGCCCAGCTGCCGCCGCAGGAGGACCTGCGTGATCCGCCGGTGGCACCGCAGCAACAGGAGGTCGCAGGGCCGGAGTCCGACAGCCCGGTAGGCCCCGTCCTGGTGGGTGTGCTGGCCGGGATCCCCCTGCTGGTGTTGCTGGCCTGGGTCGTCGGCGTCCCCACGGCCACGGCGTGGCGGGCGAGGCGTCGTCGTCGCAGAGCGGGGACGGGAGCGGTCATCGGCGCCTGGGAGGAGGTCCGCGACCGGTTGCGCGCCCATGGCGTCGCGGTGTCGGCGGGAATGACCGTCCGCGACCTGGCCACCGCTGCGGCAGGTGTGTTCGACCGGACCACAGTGGAGGGAGTCCGGTCGCTCAGCTCCACAGTGGATATAGCGCTGTGGAGCGGGATGGAGCCGGACAAGCAGCGGGGTCGTGAAGCGTGGGCAGCTGTGCGAACCGTCCGCCGAGGACTGGCGGGGCGCGGCTGGCGAGCGCGCATTCGCGCGGCCGTCGATCCCCGCGTCCTGCTCCCACCCCGCCCCTGACCGGGAAGCGATCGCACGGCGAGGTGGACCGGAACATGTCCGGCGCCGTCAGCCCCGCGCGATCGTGGCGATCGCGTCCGCCAGGTCGCTGACCACGCGCTTGCCCTGGGACTCGTTCCGGCCGAGCGGCAGGTCCAGCTGCAGGCCCATGAAGGCGGCGTCGAGCAGCGCCACCGCTCGCCCCGCGCGTGCCCGTGCGCAACCGGCGGCGACCAGGTGGTCCGCGAGGGCATCCACCCAACGCTCGTTGGCCTCGCGGACCACCGACACGTAGGGTTCACACCCGAGTAGCCCCAGGGCCGCGGCCTCGACGTACAACCGGTGGCAGTGGTCCGACTGCTCCGACGTGCTGACCCGCCAGAGATCCAGGACCGCCGTGCGCACGCTCCTGGATCGCGGCAAGGACCGGACGGTCCGGACCGACCGGTCGTTGGCCACCCGGAGCATGGTGGCGACGAGGTCGTCCTTGCTGTCGAAGTGGTAGAGCAGCATCCGGTCGCTGGTGCCGATCGCCGATGCGAGCGGTCGCAGGCTCAGCCCGATCAGGCCTTGGTCGAGCGCGTAGTCGGTCGCCAGCTCAGCCAGCTCCTCACGTCGTGCGGTGTTCCGGACCATGACGCCTCCTCGTCCCGTTGAACGGAAGTGTAGCGGGTGCTACGTTGTAGCAGTCGCTACATATACCTGAACCATGAGAGGCAAGAGACCGTGAGCATGAGCGAGACGGAACTGGAAAAGTTCCTCGCCCAGACCTTTCCCACCCCACTCGGCGTCATCTCCACCTTGCGCCGGGACGGATCACCACACATCGTCCCGGTCTGGTTCCGGTGGAACGCAGGCTTCGTGACGGTCTGGACGACGGACACTCGTGTCTGGGTACGCAACCTGCTGCGCGACCCGAGGGCGGCTTTCTCCGTCCAGACTTTCGAGGACCCCTACCCGGCGGTGATGATGCGGGGACATGCGACCGTCGCGACCGCGGACGACGACACCACGGTCGAACAGGCTCGGGAGATCGCCCGCCGCTACCTCGCTCCCGAGGACGTGAACGGATACGTCACAGACTGGCCGGACCTACGCACCATCGTCACGATCACCCCGGATCACGTCGTGTCCTGGTCGGTCGGAGGCTGAGACGCATGTGCGCTCGCAATGTCACTTTCCCGGGAAAGTGACATGGTTGCGCGCGCGGGGTATGACACTTTCCCGGAAAAGTGCCGCACATGCGACCGGGCCCACGGATCTGACGATCTACTTGCTGCAGTTGGCGTCCCGGATTTGCTTGGCCTGGCTCTCGAAGGTCTGGCGTCCGTCGTTCGCGACGCCCTGGACGAGGAAGCAGTACTTGAGCACTGGATCCACCGGAACGCGGTAGGTGGTGTTGCGCTGGACGAAGATGGTTTCGTTTTCCTTGCCCTCAGGCGCGACGATCACCGCATAGTCCAGCGGCTCCGAGCTGCGCCAGGACAGTTCGACGTAGTTGCCCTTGTCGACGGGATTGTTCAGTTCGAGTTGGACCGCCGCGGCCGACGCGGTTGCCGGGGTCGGCGTCTCCGTCTCGGCCTGCGCTGGTGGCGCGTCGAGTTCGTCCGGGCGGTACATCAGGAGCAGTACCGCCACGACGGCGAGCACCGACAGTCCGCCGACGATCGCCAGGATCAGCCCACCGTGCGATTTGCGGCGGCGGGCGTCGTTCGGCCCGTACTCGAGGATCGGCTGTCCGAGTGCGCGAGGTGGCGCGGGCGGCGGCCCGACGGGATATGGCACGGGCGGTGGCGCCGTGGTCGCGGCGGGCCGAGGAGGCGGGACGGCCGCCGCGAAGTCGTCGAACGCGGGCCGGTCGAGCTGGGTCTGTGTGCCCTGCGGCCCAATCATCATGCTCAGCCGGGAGGCGACGGTCGCGGCGTCGAGCGGGCGGGCGTCGGGGTTCTTCTCCAGCAACGCGGACACCAGCTGCCCGAGCCCGGACGGCAGGTCGGCGCGCTCGAGCGGGGGAACCGTGCCACCGAGTACCCGGAGCATGAGCTCGCCCGGCTGCTCCCCCGTCCGGCCCTGGTGCGGGGACCGCCCGGACAGTGCGAGGTACAGAATCGCACCGAGCCCGTACAGGTCGGCGCGTTCGTCGGCGGAGCCGTCCCGCACCGTCTCGGGCGGCAGGTAGTCCACGTCCTGTTCCGGGTCACGCGGGAATGCCCTGCGCAGGGTAAGACCGAAGTCCGACAGCACGGGGGCGCCGGACGGCCGGAACAGCACGTTGCCCGGGGTGACCCCACCATGCACCAGCCCTGCGCGGTGCGCCGTCGCCAGCGTCACCGCGAGCGCCTCCCCCAACGCGAGCGCGTCCGCGATCGACAGCGGGCCGAACGCGTTGATCAGCTCCGGCAGCGACTGCGCACACAGTTCCATGTGCACCGCGAGCCGCCCGTCAGGAAGATCCTGCACGCGGTGCGGCACGAGAACCGCGGAGTCCTCGCGAATCGCGGCCTGCGCGGACAGTTCGTCGTCCAGCTCGCCACGGGATCTGCGGTCCAGCCTGCCGGGATAGACCTTCAGTGCGAACGCCTCGCCGGTCGCCTCGTGCACCCCGGCCAGCACGGTGGCGACCGGGCCCTCGCCCAGTGGTACCAACTCGCCGTACTCCGGGACCGTGGCCATCGCGGTGCTCATCCTCGTGCTCTCCATCACGCCGTCCGGTGAAGTCTTTCATCCCGCAGGTGCCCCCGCCGAGCCGCCGTCCGGGTGTGGCCGCGGGAACCGGCATCAGAACCCCCGATTACCCGCTCTCCTGACACGTTCCGGTCGCTCCGGCCGTTCCGGCCGCAGCGGCGACGCCGCCACGGACTCGTCGACCTGCCACACCTCGTGGTCCAGAACCCCCGGGGCGCCGGAGTTGCCCGCCCCGGAGGTCCTGCTGGACATGGCAAGCGGCCGGAAGCCGTTCGCCGTGGGGTCGGCGAGGCCGGACCGGCCGCGCAGCCGCGCGGGAACGCCCGGAGTGGGCTGGGGGGACCTCGTGCGTCGCTCGTTCCCCCCGACAGGCCTCGCCGCACCGGATCGGCCACTGCCGGACGCTGCGCCCGCGCCCGGCGGCATCATCATCATCGGCGGCATCATCCGCCCGCCACCGCCCGAGGAGCCCGGTATGGATCCGGCGGACGACTCGGGCAGGCGCGGCGCTTCCGGCACGGTCGGTGGCGTGGTGCTCGCGACCGGCTTGGCGGCCTGCTCGATCCGCGGCGGCCCGGCCGCCGCGTCGGCGCCGGTGCCCGCACCTCCGGGAACGCCACTCGAGCCGATCCCGCCACCCGCTCCCGGCTGCCAGGACGAGCCGGGGCCAGCAGCGGCCGGCTCAGCTCTGCTGCCCGGCTTTCCGCCTGCGCCCGAGGCACCAGGCGGAATCGCGATGAGACCTGGTATCGACACACCGCCCGGCGGCAGGGCCGCGCCGGTGACGGGCCCTGGTCCCACGAACGGCGCGGGGAACGCGCCCGGAAGTCCGGCGAGTGCCGGGCCCGCGGGCAAGGCCACATCCGAACAGCAACCGGCGGCGGGTGCCGTGGACGTCGTCGCGTGGGGGTGCTCCGGTGCACCGGCCGGTGGGACCGCTCGTCGTGCGCCGCCGGAGCAGCCGTGGACCGCCTCCGCGGCCGCGTCGAAGTAGCGATCGAGTTCGGCAAGGTAGGCGGCGCCTTCCCGATGCAGGCCAGCGTCCTGGCGCGCCTGCCCGGGACCATCCGTCCCCACGGCGTGCCAGGCCTGCGCGTCGCTCCAGACCTGCACGAGCACGGACCGTTCCAGCGCATCGGCCAACCTCGCCTTGGTGACCAGCAACTGGCGGGCGAGATCGTCGAGAGCACGCCACGGTTCGCGATCCTCGATCCGCGCGAGCAGTTCGTCGATGGCGGCCCTGCGCCGCTCGACCTCGACGACGAACCCCGCGCCGGTGCTGTCGTTCCAGTGCGTCGCAAGCGAATCCAGCTCCCGGCGCATCGAATCGGACACGTCCCTGAGCTGCTCGGCGACGGCCCGCCACATGCGCGCGGCGTCCTGAACCCTTGGCAGATGGTGGTGCACCTCGGCACTGACCAGCCCGAACTGCGCCGCGACGGACAAGGTGGCGTACTCCATGCTCACGACTCCTGTTCCCCGGCACCGTGGAGAGCGTCGAGGATGTCCGCGGTTCCCGAACGGTCGGTCTCCAGGTAGTCCATTGCGGACAAAGCAGCGGCCGCCTTCAGCGCGTCGAGCGCTTCGTCCGTTTCGGCGAGGAATCGGGCGAGTGCCGTGGTCGCGACGCTTTCGACGGCGACAAAGTTGGCGCATCCGCGCATCCCGCCCGGACAGGGGTGATCACCAGCGTCGGCGCTCGCCTCCGGCAGCCGGATCGCGAGCACCTGACTCGCGAAGCGTCGCATGGCTTCCGGGTCGCCATCCAGCTCCCGGCGTGGTCCGCACATGGTTCCTCCGTCGGTCAGTCGTTCTTCGGCAGCCAGGCGAGCTGCACCAGCCGAGCCGGGTGCCGCCTGTTGGTCAGCCATGCCCTTCCCTGCGGCAGCAGTTCCGGCTTGAGGCCACCGAGCAGCGGCCCCTCGTCCTTGTCGCCGGACATCATCAAGCCCGGTGACCCCACGTCCCGCAGCCGCGAGACGAAGGGCTCGAACAAGGCCCGGCCCGCCCCTCCCGTGCGTCGCGTCAGCACCACGTGCAGCCCGATGTCCCTGCCCTGCGCCACGAAGTCCAGCAACGGCAGGAACGGGTTGTCCAGCTGGCTCGCCACGAGGTCGTAGTCGTCGATCAGGACGAACAACTCGGGCCCCCGCCACCAACTGCGTTCGCGCAGCTGATCCGGCGTGACGTCCTGTCCCGGCAGCCGCACCGCCATCTCGTCGGCGACCTGCCGCATCAGCCGGGAGGTCGTCTCCCGGTCCGTGCCATAGCCGATGAGGTGTTCGGCGTCGACGTCGCCGAGCAGGCCCCGCCGATGATCGACGATGATCATCCTCGCCCGCGTGGGCTCGTAGCTGCTGCTGATCCCACGGGCCAGTGCCCGGAGGAACGTGGTCTTGCCCGCCTCGGTGTCCCCCAGCAGAAGGAGGTGCGGGTCCACGCCGAAGTCCAGCAGCACCGGCTCGAAGTCGTGCTCCGCGATGCCCACGGCGATCCGGTGCGCCGCGGGGTCGTGGGCGCCCGCCAGCTGCTCGTACGGCAACGCGGCGGGCAGCAGCCGGACCGCGGGAGCGGCAGGTCCCCGCCAGGCGGCCGACACGGTGTCCACCAGCTGCCGGACCCCGTCGGACAGGTCGGCCGGATCGGTGTTCCCGTCGATCCTCGGCAGTGCGATCAGCAGCTGGTGTTTACTCATGGTCACACCGCGTCCCGGTGCGCCCTCCGGGACCTTGATCGCCGACGCCCTGTCGACCATGCTGTCGACCGGATCGCCTATCCGCAGCTCGACCTTGGTGCCGAACAGGTCCCTGATGTTCATCCGGAGATCGAACATGCGGGCACACGACACGACGACGTGCACGCCGTAGGAGAGGCCCCGTGCCGCGATGTCGGCCACGACGGCTTCCAGGTCGTCGAACTCGGTGCGCATTGTGGACCAGCCGTCGATGACCAGGAAGACGTCGCCGTACGGGTCCACACCGTCCTCCGCGTTCCGCCGCCGGTACGCCTGCATCCCGTCGATCTCCCGCTCCGCGAACGCACGTTCCCGGTGCGCGATCAGCGTCCGCACTTCCGCGATCGTCCGCCGCACCGCGCCCACGTTCTGCCGGCCCGCGACACCGCCGACATGTGGCAGTCCACGAATCGAGCCCAGCGTTCCGCCGCCGAAGTCGAGGCAGTAGAACTGCACCTCCTGGGGAGTGTTCGTCAGCGCCAGGCTGGTGATGACCGACCGAAGCGTGGTGCTCTTCCCCGACTGCGGTGCGCCGATGACCAGCACGTGGCCCGCCGAGCCGGACAGCTCCAGCACCAGCGGTTCCCGTCGCTGGTCCAGCGGCCGGTCCACGATTCCGACCACCGCGCGCAGCTTCCCGCTCAGCCGCTCGTCGCCGGAACCGAGCCCGCGCTCGTCGCGCGTGGCGAGTTCCGGCAGCAACTGGCCGAGAGTGGGCGACTCGCCCAGCGGGGGCAACCACACCCGGTGGGCAGGGTTGCCGCGCCCCCGCATGCGGTCGACGATGACGTCCAGCAGGGTCTCGCCCACCACGTTGTCGTCGTCGTCAACGTCGTCCGCCGTGTCCTCGGCGTCGGCCTGTGGAGCCAGGTAGCGGGTCGAGTACTCGAGCAGTGTCAGTGCGTCCCCGCGCCCCTCGTCCGCGATGTTCGCCGTCGCCGTCCGGTGCACACCGGACACATAGGCCGAACGGAATCGGACCATCGATTCCGTACCCGCCTTGAGAAAACCGTGTCCGGGTGCGCGCGGAAGCGTGAACGCGTCACCGACGCCGAGCACGGTCCGGCTCTCGAGATCGGAGAAGGTGCGCAGGCCGATGCGATACGACAGGTGCGTCTCCAGGCCGCGGAGCCTGCCCTCGTCGAGGCGCTGGCTCGCCAGCAACAGGTGCACACCGAGTGAACGCCCGACGCGCCCGATCTGCACGAACATGTCGATGAAGTCGGGCTTGGCCGACAACAGCTCGCTGAACTCGTCGCAGATCACCAGCAGGGTGGGCACCTCCGGCAGTGGTGCACCGGTGGCGCGGGCCTTCTCGTACTCCCGTAGCGAGGCGAAGTTGCCCGCCGCCCGCAGCAGTTCCTGCCTGCGCACCAACTCACCGTTGATCGCATCGGTCATCCGGTCCACCAGATGCAGTTCGTCCGCGAGGTTGGTGATGACCGCGCTGGTGTGCGGCAGCTTGTCCAGGGCCGCGAAGGTGGCGCCGCCCTTGAAGTCCACGAGGGCGAAGTTCAGCGAACTCGGCGAGTGGGCGACAGCGAGGGCGAGCACGATGGTGCGCAGCAGTTCGCTCTTGCCGGAGCCGGTGGCGCCGATCAACAGTCCGTGCGGCCCCATTCCGTCCTGTGCGGACTCCTTCAGATCGAGTTCGACCGGTGTTCCGTCGGCCCGGATCCCGAAGCGGATCCGCAGCCGGTCCCTGTTCGGTCGCTGCACCCACGTGTCATCGGGGTCGAACGTGTGCGGGTCACCGATCTCGAGGAGTTCGGCCAGGCCCAGGTCCGTGCTCATCGGTTGCTCTCCACGGATACCGGCTGTCGCCCGAAGCGGTGCCAGCTGCCGCGCGATTCCCTCCGCGGTGGGCACGTCCAGCGCGTCCGCGACGCCGAGATCGACCGCACCGTCCATCGTCTCGCTTGTGAGCGAACCGTCGGGGCCGACGTGCAGCACGATCGAGGAGGGATCGAGCGCGCGCGGTGGCCGGCCGCGGAGGTCGACGATCGTGACGCCTTCCAGTCCGCCCTCGGCCATCAGGTGGTCCGATCCGGCGATCGAACCGCCGTCCAGCATCACCACCACGTGCGGCAGGGCATCCCGGTTGTCCACAGTGGGATCGAAGCGGGAGCGCTTGCCGAGCAGATCGTCGAGCATCGCCTCGATCGTGACGATGGACGGTGCGACCAGCCGCAACGGTCCGGCCGCGTCGGTCCGCTCGGGATGCAGTGCGTGCGGCAACCACTTGAGCCACTCCCACTCCTCCTGCGCCCCTCCTGCCGGACACGCCGCGATCCGCAGGTCGTCGGGCGACTGCAGGGTCGCGAGCTGCGCCACGATCGCGCGGACCAACGCGACCGACCTGTCCCGGTCACCATGCACGTGGACACGGCCGAAGCCGTTGATCGCCATCGCCAGCGGGAGGTCGGGAATGGCCGAGTAGGTGGTGATGAACCGCCGGAGCGCCAGTGCCGACAGCGGCTCCAGTTGCTCGAGGGGTTTGGCCTCGGGGGGCACGAGGCCCATCGCAGGACGCTGCGGGCCGGTACCGATGCGGGCGACCCCGAAATCGGCGTCGAGGGGGCGACGCTCCCACAGCCGGTAGCTCCCGACGAGCGACAACAGCGCGACCGGTTCCGGATGGAGGTACACCATGGCGTCGCGTTGCCTGCCCACCGCACGGGTCAGCCGCAACCGGTGCTGCGCGAGGTGACGCAGGTAGCTCCTTCTCTCGTGGCCCATCTCGCGTTTGCTCGGGCCCGAGGAGTTGAGCAGCGCGACACCCAGCATGCCGAGCATGCCGACGCCGAACAGGCCGAAGATCACCAGCCGCAGTGAGCCGGAGCCGGAGCCCGCGCCCATTCTGCCCGAGAACATCAGCATCATCGCGGCCATCATGGCGACCATCGGGATGACCATGAGGAGCTGCGTCCACTGCCTGCCCGAGGGCTTGGGAATCTCCGGTGGCGCGTCCAGGACGAGCTCCCCCGAGGGTTGTTCCGGGGCGGGACGACGCACTGGCCTCCGAACCACGACCGTAGCCATCGCGAGCACCCTCTCTTCCTGCGGCAACTGGAGACGATTGTGGACGGTTTGGTTCCACTCCCAGTGGACCGTGGCAGGAAGGTGCCGCGCGGCCGCGCCCTGGCGGAGAACGGACCTAGTGTCCTGGCGGTATCCGCGGCACGGCTGGCTTGTGCCTGGCGGTCGCGGAGCACCGGACGGCGTGCAGCCGTATGAATGGAAAGGAGAATCCGATGGTCGCTGGTGGCGGTCTGATGGATGCCAACACAGACACACTCGCGCGAGCAGCTCAGATGGCGGCCGTGGTTGTCCAGGAGATCGAAGGACACCGGAAGAACCTGGACGGCCAGGTGAACTCGGTCATTCCCGGGCAGTGGAACATGGACCAGTCCACCGCGCTGCTCAACGCGTACAAGAAATGGGAGACGGCGATTCGCAATCTGTGCGGAAAGCTGGAAAAACTCGGCGGGGACACGATGTACGCGATGAACGACTACGCGGACGTCGACCAGCAGGGCGCCGCGTGCTTCAACGGTGTCGACGGCGGCGGGTCCGACGGTGGCGGCGACCACGGCGGCGGGTCGAGTGGCGGATCCGGCGACAGCGATGACGGTGACGGCGACGGCAAATCCGCCGAGCTGGCAGGGGGATCGCCGAGTTCGCTCTTCGCCTTCGGCGGCCTGCTCCGCACGTGACGCCGCTCGTCGACTGACCGGCGGGCGGAAACAACAAATCAGAGAGGAGTTCGAGTATGCCGCGCAAACTTGCGATGTTCGGCGCTCTGGAATCCCTGGCATCGGGCATGAACGGCTGCGTCGGGGGTGTGCAGGGGTCGATGGACAACTGGCGCCAGGCCTCGGGGATGACCGAGGCCGACTGGCTCGACCAGGCCGGCGGCCAGTTCAGCGAGATCAGTCAGGCCTGGCAGCAGGCCCTGCAGGCCGGGCAGGACCTGATGCAGGCGATGAACCAGGGCGTCATGTCCTGCAACCAGGAGAACATGGGTGCCGTGCAACGTTCCTGTGGACGGATGGGTGCCTGAGAAACACCGGCACGAAAGCCCCGGTACGAGTCGATCGTGCCGGGGCTTTTCGTTGCGCACTCCGGTTGTCCGGAACCGGCCACCAACCACTGTGGATGGTCTCGACCGCCCGAGACTGGTCTTCGGCGGTGAACGACCCGAGTTTGGAACAACACACTGAGGAGTTCTGGGATGGCCGAGGAACCAGGCGAAGGCGGCGGTGCACCACCGGCTCCAGCGGACCCACCCGCTGCGCCCGATCCCGCACCATCCGCTCCCGCTGATCCCGCACCGGCCAGCAGTGAGCCCGCAGAACCCGACCGGTCCAGTGAGTCCGGCGAGCCGGAGCAGGCGCCTTCACCTTCGGAAGAGCCACCGGCCGCGGCCGAGGAGAAGCCCGCGGACGCACCGGCCGCAGAAGAACCGAAGGCCGAGGAGAGCGAGGCCCCGCCACCGGACGATGCGAAGACGCAGGACGAGGCCGCGGCGGACAAGGCGGACGAGTCGGAAAGCGAGCCGACGGCCGAGAACAGCAGCACCGGCAACGGCGACACCGCCAAACCCGGCACCTCCGAGTTCGAGGCACGGGTGCGGGAACTCGTATCGACACCGGACACGAACACAGGGGTGATTCGTGAGATCGCCGACAACCTCAGAAAGACCGCCGAAGGCGCGCAGGGCGCGGCCGACGACGCCGCGAAGGCAGCGGAGGACACCACCGCCGAATGGGCGGACCCAGCCGGGCAGCAGTTGCGCGAAAAAGCCACGGAACCGGTGGATGCGACGCGGGCGGTCGGCTCCGACGCGGCAAGACTCGGCGAGCAGGCCGAAACCTTCGCCGGCGACGTCGACCATGCCAACAACCAGATCGACAACGAGATCAGTCGCGGTCAGCCGATCTATGACACCGCCGACACGCTGCCCGACGGCGAACGAGAACTCGCCAAGCAAAGCTTTGTCGAGGACACGGCAGGCCGAGTCCGGGATTTCCTGGGCGCCACGCGGGAGAAGATCAAGAGCGACACCGGCTGGGAGATCAACGGGGAGATCGACCAGGAGAATGTGGACACCTTCAACAGGTGGACCGGAGAACTGGGCAGTAAGAACACGTCCCAGGGCGAACGGTTCGGCAGGCAACTGGGGAACAGGGAACTGCCAGCGGACTCGCGCGTGGGAAACGCGGGGAAAACGAGGATCTACGAGGACGTCGCGGACGCGTCACTGCGCGTGGACTCCGGTCTGCGCAACCTCGAACTCGCAGGCAACGACGTCGCCGTTCGCTCCACGGGAAAGGGCACCGTGTGGGCGAGCACCGCACCTTCGACCGATTCGCTCTACGGAGAATCCGCGACGACCTGGACAGACAAAGGTAAGAAGTTCGAGGAGATGCGGGCTTGGGGGGTGGGGGCGTCCTACGACGCCACGCTCGACGTGGGCGAGGCTTCCGTCAAGGGAACGTTCGAGACCACACTCGGTTACCAGGCCGAAGGCGAGTTCGAGGCGGGCCCGGACTACGTGAACGCGGGTGGAGAGGTCTTCGCCGGACACAAGGCCAGCCTGGCCGGATACGGCGAGTACAAGGGATTCGGCGCGGGTGGAAGAGTCGAACGGTGGACCGGTGTCGGGGTGGATGCCGGAATCACCGCGGGTCAGCGCGCGGACGGAAAGTGGGTGCTGGGCGGAAGCCTGGGGGCCGCGCTGGGAACCGGCGGCAAGATCGAGGGGCACATCGTCATCGACCCCGAGAAGGCGGTGGCAACGCTGAAGGACGCGGGTACCGCGATTCAGGAAGGCGTTGGCAGCGCCTTCGACACGGTGAGCGGGGGCGCCGACCACGTCTCCAGCTGGTTCCACTGATCGTCGACCGTCCGCAGAGGCTCAAGGAGGATCCACAGTGCACACCGCATTACCGGTGCCGATCGAGTTCGCCGTACCGGAAGGCTGGCGAGCCCCGCACCCAGAAGAGGCCGGCGCTTCCAGTGGCGCCGTGGTCGCCGTCCACTCCGGAACGACCGGTGATGTCACCTCGAACATCACCGTCAGCTGCGAGTTACGGTCCGATGACGCACAGCTGGTCGACATCGCCGACGAGTCCGTAGCCGGGCTGCGAGAGTCCGGTGCTGCCGTCGAAGTGCTGACCCGGACCGAGGTCGGAACCTCCGACTCTCCTGGCTTCACGCAGATACTCGACATCACCGATGCCAGGAACGCGGCGGAGGGCCGGGTCCGATGCCAGGTCTTCCTCGCGATGCCGGACATCACCGGCAACAGCAACCGTGCGGTGCTGCAACTGGCGTTGACCACGACAAGAGCACAGGTCTCCGGACTCGCCGACGATTTTCAGCGGTTCCTCGGCAGCGTCCGGCCGGTGAGCGAGCACGCCGACCATCCCAACGCGGAGCCCGGAGCGGCCGAAGGCGAGTTCACCCCGGCCGCGACACCCGTCCCCCGGCACACCCGGGCCGCCGCACCGGACAAACACGACCGATCCGGCACGAGAAGTCAACGGGAGAGCGAGGAGTAACCCATGGAACGGCCGAACATCGACGCGGCGGCAAGAAAGGCGAGCTACGAAAGCCTTCGCGACGACCTGCTGAACATCAGATCCCGGATCGCCGACATCACGGCGACCGCCGACTCACCGAACGGTCTCATCAGCGCCACGGTCGTCGGCCGCGGTGAGCTCAGGGAGCTCTACCTCGATCCGCGCATCTACCGGACCGCGGACTCGAAAGCACTCGCGGAAGCCATTGTGGACACCGTTCACGAAGCCGTGGAGATGTCCCGCGAACAACTGTTCGCGATCACCCGGCAGTTCCTGCCGAAGGACGCGAAACTGCCCGCGACGGACGTGCACACGGACCCCTTCATGCACCAGCTCGACAAGGAGATCGAAGGAGTACGGTCATGACCGGCTACGACATGAACCCCGACGGCGTGACCAGGGGTGTCAACCAGCTCCGCGCGGCAGGTGAGACGTTCGGCAGCGCCTGGGCAAGACGCAAGAAGGCGATCTCGGCGAACGAGCCGGGAATCGGCAGCGACCTGCTGGCCCAGGCCTTCCTGGAGAAGTACCGGCCGCTGGCGGAAAAGCTGGCGGCCAACGCGGATTCGATCCCCAAGGCGTACGGCGCCCTGTGCGATGACGCGATGGGGTGCGTCGCGGAGTACCTCGCCGCGGAGACACAGGGAACTGGCACGGTCAACCGGCTCACCGGCACGAGCTCCGCCACCGGACACGGGGCCTAGGAGCTGTTTCAGAAGGCATCTGTATGAGGTGATGTGTGGCGCGCCTGTGGCCGACGACCTCGCGAATCCGGCTGCGGACCGCTCGCGTGCCAAGGTTCGGATCCTCACGCGGGTCACGCTCCGTAGACGGGTTCGCGACCGCGCGCTTATGAAACACCGCCTAGTGCCGGATGCGGCCGGGGCCCGTCATCCGACGATGACGGGCCCCGGCCGTCATCTGTCCACGGGTGGCGGGTCGAGCAGGAACAGCTGCTCGGGTGGCTCGTCCCGGACAGGCTCGGCGGTGGGCGGCTCGACTCGGCCGGGTGCCCAGCGACGCCGCCTGCCGAGGGAGACGGCGACCACCACGACCAGCACGACGACGGCAGAGCTCAGCAGGCCGATCGTCCATCCGCGAGTCGTCGAACCCGTGTCGCTCCACCAGGCCGCGACGCGGATCTCGGCGGGATCGGGGGCGGGCTTGACGATTCCCGGCCGCTCACCGGGCGGGTTGTCCGTCAACCCTTCGGTGACCGCACGGTACGGGTTCACGATCCCTGCACCGTAGGACCGGCTGCCCTGCCCGCCCCGGGCTGGGCTGGCCGTCGCGAGCAGTCGCCGGGCGACCTCCTCGGCGCTGAGCTCCGGCCATGCGGAGCGGACGAGTGCCGCGGTTCCCGCGACGAAGGGCGCCGCGAAACTGGTGCCCTCCCAATAGGTGTGGCCGGCCGACCTGGTCGCGGCGAGCACTCCGCCACCGGGAGCGACGAGGTCGACATAGCGACCGATCTGCGACCCGTCGATGCGTGCGCCCGCGATGTCGACGGCTCCGACGCCGAGCACTCCTTCGTACGCCGCGGGAAAGGACGGGAGTTCGGCGCTGCCGTCTCCCTGGAAGTTGCCGGCCGCCGCGATCACGAGGGCGTCCTTGCCCTGCGCATACGCCACCGCGTCCCGCACCACCACTTCGTCCTTCGTGCCCGCGAGAGACAGGTTGATGACCTTGGCCCCGTTGTCGGCCGCGTACCGGATTCCCCTGGCGAGCACGTTGGGGTCGATGCTGGTTTCCTTGCCCCGGGACTGGTCGGCGTCGGTGACCCGCACCGGCAGGATGCGCGCCGACGGCGCGACCCCGTGAAAGCCGATGCCGTCGACCACAGCCGCGGCGACGATGCTGGCCACCGCGGTTCCGTGCGACACGCAGTCGAAGCTTCCCGGCAGGTCACCGACGAGGAAGAAGTCCTGGCCCCGCAGCACCTTGCCGTCCGGCCGCAGCTGCGGGTGGTCCACGTCGACACCCGAGTCGACGACCGCGACCACCACCCCGGCGCCCGTGCTGTGCGTCCAGACGCCGCGGGGGTCGAGTACCTGCTGCGCCCAGGGGAGTTTGCCGATGGCCGGGCGGGCGGGCTCCGGGTCGCGGCAGGCTCCCGCGGGTGGAGCCGCCACGGCGCTGAGGGGAGCCAGCACCACGGCGAGGACACAGATCAACACCGCGGCACCGGCTCGCGCGACACGTCGCTTCACATCAGTCATCGTCCGGAGCCGGAGCCGAACTCGCGGCCTCGTGACCGGAAACGGCCAGCGGCCGGAGGACGGGCAGGAGCAGGCGACATCAGGGGCGCATCGCGGCGCTCGCGTCCAGGCCGGGGCCTTCGGGAATCCGCGCCACCAGCCCGGCGGGCATGCGCACCGGCCGCACCCCCTCGTAGCCGAGCACGCCGAGCAGCGCGGGATCGGCCAGCGGGTGGCGATAGCCGAGGTCGGTGACCACGGAGATCGTCCCGGCGGGCGCGTCCGTGCTCGGCATGGCCTCGACCACGGTCGCCGAACCGGGTGCGACGATCACCGCATCGGTCAGCGGCGTGCCGTTCTCCGTGCTGCCCGCGGTGACGATCAACTGATCGGTCCCGGCGGGCGCCGGCGACAGGGCCAACCTCGGCACCGCGGCACCCGGCTCGAATCCGGCACACACCGAACCGCCGTCCCCGCCCGCGAAGTCGGGCCTGGTCGCAGGCGGGTTCGCCGGGGCGGGACTCTCCGGTGGCGACTGCGCCGCGGCGCTCGCCGCGGCGGGCCCGAGCGGCAGCCCGGCCGGTTGCGCGTCGCCGTACGCGTCGGCCGTCACGTCCGCGGCCAACTGGATGTCGTACTGCAGCGCGGAGATCGGCCGCAGCCGCTCCTTCTCCGCGAGGAGATGCTGCACCTCGCCGCCCGACGTCCGGACGACGAACAACTGGCCGACACGCACGTCGGCGGCGGACGGCACGGCCGAGGAGGCCGCGCCGACGTCCGCGGGCCGTATCGGCGATATGGGCGCGCCCGCGGGGAGCACGTCGATCAGCGACATCCCGACCGTCATCCACGGTTCCGACTGCAATGCCAAGCCGGCGGCGACAGCAGGGTAGTCGTCGATCACGTGTCGATAGCCGTTCCAGACCAGATAGCGCTCCCCCGTTTCGGCCACCTTCACCAGCAGCGCGCGGTCGGCGAGCGTGCTGCCACCGATCGCGTCTCCCACCCGCAGCACGGTCCGGATCAGGGCCGCGCCCGCCTCGTCGACGCCCGGCGACGAGCACATCGTCCACGCGCCCTGCCGAAGCCGATCCATGGCAGGCAGCGAGTCGGGCGCGCCCACGATTCCCACCCTCGGTCCCCTCGGCGCCCCCTCAAGGGACGCACGCGACACGGTGCGCGGCTCGCCGTGCTGCCCCAGGATCAGCAGCGCGGACGTGAAGTTCGCGACGGGATGCAACCGGTCGTCGACGTAGACATACCGGGTGCCGGTCTCCTTCTCGACGATCACCGCGTCACCCGAGCGCCAGGAATCGTTGCCACCGGGCACAACGAGGCCGTACACCCACACTGCGAGCACTGCGACGACGGCGAGGGCGACGCTGCCGAAGGCGGCCCCGGACGGCCGCCGGAACGGTGGCTGCTCGGGGTCGGTTTCCCTGGTGACGAGCGCCGAGACGACCCGCTGGACGAGAAACTGGTGGGCCTGGAGTTGGTCACGTTTGGACGCCACGTCAGCCGCCCAGCCCGCGCACGTAGGCGTACAGATCGAGCACCGCACACGCGACAGGCACGACCGCGAGGACCACGATCACCTCGGCGATCTCGGCGTAGCGGCCGAGGAAGGGAGTGGGGGCACGTCTGCTGTGGACCAGTCCGGCCGCGAGCACGCACGCGCCCACCGCGATCGTGACCGGGCCGCCGAGAAGCAACACGGTGCCGGGGCTCCGCAGCAGCGGCCCGAGCACCAGACAGGCCACCCCGGCGAAGCCGGCCGCGAGCAACGGCACTCGCTGCCAGAGAATCGGGTACAGCCGGGCCCGCAGCAGGAAGCCGAGCGTGAGGACCAGGACGAGCACCGTGGCAGACGTGCTGCCGGTACTGATCAGCAGTACCTGGCAGACCACCACGACCAGCGCGCTGCCGAGCAGCATCCCGGTGAGCAATCCGTCCGCCCGGACAACGGCGCCGTAGACCGCCTTTCTCGACGGTAGGGGATCGTCTCGCACGAGGTCGGCTGTCGTTCTCGGCAGCACCGGCATCGGCACCCGGCTCAGCCTGAGGGACAGGGGTGCGAACATCGGCGAGAAGGCGAGCAGGAACCCCGCGACGACGGCCGCGGACTCGTGACCGTCGAGGCTGTCCGACGTCGTCAGCCACGCCGCGATGACGCCGAGCAGACCGACGGTGGCCGCACCGGTGAACAGGGCGGCGTGTGCGACGACCCCGAGGTAGCCCAGCACCGCGACGAGCACCATCGCCGCGCTGCCGAACAGCAGTTGCGGAGCGCCCAACGCGGAGATCGGCCAGTCACCGGCGAACACCAGGGCACCGCCGGTGAACGCGAACGGCAACGCCAGCCCGGCAGGCACCGCGCCCGCGCCGGAGTCACCCATCGACCTGGCGAGTCCGACACCGGCGAGCACCAGTAGCGCGGCCAGCCCGAGCGCCCAGAGTCCGGCCGCATGCCACGGCGGGCCCGCCCGCAACACGGCGCCGAGACCGAGCGCGATGACCAGCCCACCGCACACGAGTCCGCCGAGCCGGGTGTGCAGCGGGCTCCACCCCCTGCCGATGCGGCCGGAGCCGGTGGCGATCGCATCCACCAGATCGTCGTACTCCAGCTCCGGCCACTCGGTTCTGCGCAACGCGAGATGCAGCACCTCGCCGTCCCTGACCCGATGGGCACCGAGCGATCGGCCGAGGTCGAGCGGCTTCCCGTCGGCCCGGCGCAACAGCCAGCCGCCGTCGGCCACCCCGTCGTCCGCGGTGTGCTCACCCGCGTGCCTGAGCAGTCCGGGCAGGATCTCGGCGACCGAGGAGTTCTCCGGCAGCGCGAGATCGATGCTGCGGTGCGGGGCGGCGATGGTCACCCTGACCAGCCCTGTGGTCGTCATACCGGCCTTCCTCCACCTGACTGCGCGATCGGCTGCGCTCAGCCTGGGTGGAGGAAGGGGCCAGCCTCAAGACGCTCGGCAGGTTGTGGCCACGCACGTGTGGCCACATCACGGCTCGGTGCCCGTCGGCGCGGTTCTCAGTCGAGCTGCGGCATGACCTCGGTGGCGATGAGCTCGACGTGGTCGAGGTCGGCGAGGTCGAGCACCTGGAGGTAGAGCCGGGTGATCCCGGTGCGCTCGCGCCACTGCCCGATCCGGTCCACGGCCTCGGCCGGGCTTCCGGCGATGCCGTTGGCCCGCAGCTCCTCGACCTCGCGGCCGATCGACGCGGCCCTGCGCGCCAGTTCGGCCTCGTCCCGGCCGATCGCCACCACCTGGGCGGTCGAGCGGACGATCTCCTTCGGGTCCCTGCCCCCGGCCTTCGCCGCGGCGTCCACCCGTTCGAACTGCGCCAGCGCGGTGTCGGGGTCGGTGAACGGCAGGTTGAACTCGTCGGCGTAGCGGGCGGCAAGCGCCGGAGTCCGCTTCTTGCCGCCGCCGCCGATGATCACCGGCGGGCGCGGGCGTTGGACGGGCTTGGGCAGTCCGGGCGCCTCGGACAGCTGGTAGTGCGCACCGTCGAAGGAGAAGGTCTCCCCCTCCGGTGTCTCCCAGAGGCCGGTGACAATGGCCAACTGCTCGCTGTAGAGGTCGAAGCGCTCGCGGATCTCGGGTAGCGGCAGGCCGTATGCGGTGTGCTCGTCGGCATACCAGCCGGACCCCAGGCCCAGCTCGATGCGCCCGCCGGACATCTGGTCCACTCCGGCCACGGAGATCGCCAGCACCGAAGGGTGTCGGAAGGTCGCGGCGCTGACCAGCGTGCCCAGCCGGATCCGCGAGGTCTCCCGCGCCAGTCCGGCGAGCGTCACCCAGGCATCGGTGGGGCCTGGCAAGCCGGACACTCCCCCCATCTTCAGGTAGTGGTCGGAGCGGAAGAACGCGTCGAATCCCGCGTCCTCCGTCGCCCTCGCGACGCGCAACAGGTCGTCGTACGTGGCCCCCTGCTGGGGCTCGGTGAAGATCCTCAGTTCCACGACCGCAGCGTAACCGTCCCGGCCGGGCTCGCGCTGTCGTCACCGGGGCGGCGAATCCGGTTGAGCAGTTGCACGATGACGGCCTCGACCTCCGCGCCGACCTTCTTGGGGTCGGCCGAGCCCGCGATCGCGGTGGCCGCCGAGGACAGCGCGCCGAACAGCAGCCGCGCGGTGATCTCGACCGGGACCTCGTCGACCTCGCCCGCGTCCACCAGTGCCTGCAGGTTGCTGCGGATCAGGCCGAAGCTGAACTGGTCCTCCGCCTCCCGCCACCGCTCCCAGCCCATCACCACGGGGGCCTCGTGAATAACTATTCGTTGATAGGTGGGATCCAAACAGTTCTTGATAAATTCACGTAAACCATTAATTGCGCGATCCCATGGCGACTCCGGACCGGCGAGAATCTTGTGCAGTCGTTCGAGGAACCTCGTCTCGACAGCGTCGAACGCGGCCTCGAACAACGCCTGCTTGCCGCTGAAATGGTGGTACAGAGCCCCCTTTGTGACCCTCGCGCGCTTCGCGATCTCGTCCAGCGAGGTACCCGCGTAACCACGCTTGGTGAACAGGTCCACCGCACTGTCCACCAACGCCGCACGGGTGGACTCGGAATAGTCGAGCCGCCTTGACTTCATTGTCGCCACCCTCACAACCCTACGCCAATCCTGGAGCCCCGTACTCGTGGTATGTTGGCCACATCGGGTCCGTACCGAGAGTATGCAGCAAACCCGCAGTATGACTCGGGTCACGGAACGGGCTCCTGTCATTCAAGGGGTCACTTTCATGGAGGGGATGAGCCATGAGCTGGAACGACTTCTACCGACGTCGTGACGTCATCGACACCGTCCTGACCCTGGCCCGGCGGGCCCCGGAGGGGGAACTCCCGTTCGCCGAGGTGCCAGGCGCGGAGCAGGCCTTCGGCTCGCGGGAGAACCTGCTACTTGCCCTGCACTACAAGTGGACGCAGGTACTGAGCGGGTACCTGCGAGCCGAACTGGCCGGCCCGGAGGACGTGCCCGACAGCGACCGTGACCGGGTGGACGCCGTCACGCGGGCATGGCACCGCGCCGTGCGGGAGCACGGCACGCTGCGTCGCCTGCTCGACGCGAATCTGGACCGCTACCCCGCACTGCACCCGCTCGACGAGGCCGAGAAGCGGATGCTGGCGATCAGCACGGGCCTGGCCGACCCACACGAGCCCGCGGACGAGGTACGCAAAATCGGCGCGGCCTTCGTGGCACTGCTCCACCACTCGCCCCGGAGCGCACCCGCGCGCCGACGCAATCCCGTGGGTCACCTGCTGCGGATGCTGGCGCCTGCGGGCTGAGCCCACCGCCTTACCTACTCGCCGGTATAGCGAGTTCGGGACTCCTGTAGTTAGCTGACGCCATGGCTGCAGTGACCGCGAAATGGACCGAGGACCAGATTCCCGACCAGTCCGGGCGCACCGCGCTGGTGACCGGCGCGAACTCCGGCCTCGGCCTGCGCACCGCACAGGTACTGGCCGCGAAGGGCGCCAGGGTACTGATCGCCTGCCGCTCACAGGAGCGCGGTGAGCAGGCCGCACGCGGGGTCGCCGCGGTCGCGGCCACCAAACCCGAGCTGGTCCGGCTGGATCTCGCCGACCTGTCCTCGGTCCGCAGCGCCGCCGAGCGGACGAGGGAGCTGACCGGGGACTCGCTCGACCTGCTGATCAACAACGCGGGCGTGATGGGCACTCCTCGCGGAGTGACGAAGGACGGCTTCGAGACGCAGTTCGGCACCAACCATCTCGGGCACGCGGCACTCACCTGGTTGCTCATGCCGGCGGTGCGCGGCGCGGCCGGGCAGCACGGCGAGGGCGAACGCCCCAGGATCGTCACGGTGTCCAGCATGGCGGCGGGCACGGGACGGTTCGACCTCGACGATCCCAACTTCGAGCATCGCCGGTACAGCCCTGCCGCCGCCTACGGACAGGCCAAGCTCGCCAACCAGATTTTCGCCATCGAACTCGACCGCAGGCTGCGCGCCGCCGGTGACGACATCCTCAGTGTCGCGGCTCACCCCGGTTACACGCGGTCCCAACTCGGTTCCTCGATGGCGCGCTCCTACGGCAACCGGCTCCTCCGGACGGCCGTGGCAACCGGTATCCGCATCGGCGAGTTCGCCCTCGCGCAGACCACTCGGATGGGCACGCTCCCCCAGCTCTACGCCGCGACCGCCCCCGGCGTCGCGAGCGGTGAGTACGTGGGGCCAAACGGCCCGCGCGGGATGCGCGGCCACCCAGTCATCGTCGCGCCGCTCGGCCGCGCGCTTCCCGCGGAAAGCGGCTCTGGCCTGTGGGAACTCACCGCCCGACTGACCGGCATCACGCCGGATCCGGCCTGAACCACCACCCGCCCCACGCTGTGGGACGGGCGTACGCTGGCTGTGTGAGTGCATCGCCTGATGGTCGGAAGTTGTTGCGGCTTGAGGTTCGTAACAGTGAGACGCCGATTGAGAAGAAGCCGTCGTGGATTCGGACTCGGGTGCGGATGGGGCCGGAGTTCACGGAGTTGAAGGGGTTGGTGCGTCGGGAGGGTCTGCACACGGTGTGTGAGGAGGCTGGGTGCCCGAATATTTATGAGTGTTGGGAGGATCGGGAGGCGACGTTCCTGATTGGTGGGGATCAGTGCACGCGGCGGTGTGATTTCTGTCAGATCGATACGGGTCGTCCGGCGGAGTTGGATCGTGAGGAGCCGCGGAAGGTCGCGGAGAGTGTGCGGGCGATGGGTCTGCGGTATTCGACGGTGACCGGTGTGGCGCGGGATGATCTGGCTGATGGTGGGGCGTGGTTGTATGCCGAGACGGTGCGTCAGATTCATGCGGTGAATCCGGGTACGGGGGTGGAGTTGCTGATCCCGGATTTCAATGCGGATCCGGATCAGTTGGCGGAGGTGTTTTCGTCGCGGCCGGAGGTGTTGGCGCACAACACCGAGACGGTGCCGAGGATTTTCAAGCGGATCCGGCCCGGGTTCCGGTATGACCGCTCGTTGCGGGTGATCACCGCTGCCCGGGAGGCGGGGTTGGTGACGAAGTCGAACCTGATCCTGGGGATGGGTGAAACCCCCGACGAGGTCACCGCCGCGATGCGGGAGTTGTTCGACGCGGGGTGTGAGATTTTGACGATCACCCAGTATCTGCGGCCCTCGCCGCGGCATCATCCGGTGGATCGGTGGGTGAAACCGGAAGAGTTCGTGGAGCACTCCCAGCACGCGGAACGGATCGGGTTCGCCGGTGTCATGGCCGGGCCCCTGGTCCGCTCCTCCTACCGCGCGGGACGGCTCTACGCCCAAACCAAACACCACCGCGGCGAAACCCTGCCCGACAACCTCACCCACCTCCTCACCAACACCACCCCCGCCACCCAAGAAGCCAGCAGCATCCTCAG
>NZ_FOKG01000046.1 GCF_900111885.1 Amycolatopsis marina | reverse complement strand
ACACTCGCGATCACCGCCACACACGGGAGTACCGGGCTCACCCGACTCCTGCTGGGCAGTGTCACCACAGAACTGCTCACGCGCAGTCCCACCCCTGTCCTCGTCGCTCCCGTCACCTGACGGAACCACCTCCTCCGGGCGGTACCGACACGACCACCGCTCCTTCCTGCCGTATCCCGAAGGGTGGCTTCTACCGGCGATCGGGACCGGAGGAGGTCGCCCGGTGAAACCCACGACGGCACGCAGCAGCGTCTAACCCCAGGACAAGGCCGTGTACCAGAACGTCAGCACCGCACCCGGCCCGAGCAACACACAGAGACCGATGCCGCCGTAAAACGGCTTGTCCTTCACGAGCATCGCTACCATCAGCACGGCCGCGGTCACGAGCGAAATGATCAATAGTGCCAGCACGACAACAGACATGTTTCGGTCCTCCAGGAACCAGTGGTAGAGCGGGTAGCGCCGCCATCCGCCACCAAAGGCGGGCTGAACGCACCCAAGACAGTGAAGAGAATTACGGATCACCGGCCCGCTCTTGGCGGGCCAGGGCAGAGCAGTCACGTCGCAAATGCGCGCAGCAGCGACGTGAACAGCGTCAGGCCTGGATCGTTCCGTTCACGCGGAGGGGGGCGCCCGAGACGATTGCCGTGTCGACGCCGCGGTCGCTACCCCTACAGTGCCGACCTCGCCGGTGGACCATCGCTGCAGGGAGCATCCAAGGTTCGTACCCGGGCAGACAGCCAAGCACGTCTCCGGTAGCGCCACGGCCAGCACATGTCGTGCCGCCCCCGACAGTCGCGGCCGATCGTGAAGACCATTGTCCGTCGACGGCACAAGCGACGCGGATTCGGCAACCGCCGGTACCTGGTGCTGCCCAGCAAACTCGTCATCGGTGCTGTGCGCTGGAGCCGCGCTCACCCCGAGCAGCATCAACAGCAGAGCAAGCACGAGCGCGAATCGGCCCATCCTCGCCCGTGTCCGCACCCGACCGGCTCCTCAACAACGAAACATCTCCTGGCCGACATACCCTACGGGCAACGTCAGAAAAGTTGAGGCGCACCCCGCTCCACCGCCTGACGCCCTGAGCCAGAAGCACCAAGGCGGGCTACCGCTGGCCGGTCAAACGCGCTCCGCTCGTGCGGATGCCTACCGGACGCTTTTGTGGCGCTTCTGGGTAATGCCTTCGGCGACACCGATCAGGAGCAGGGCGGCGATGACCGCGAAGATGAAGCCCAGGACGTTGAGTTCGAAAATGTCCCCGGTGCCCAACAGGTTCGCCAGGGTGCCGCCGATAACGGAGCCGACCAAGCCGAGAGCCAACGTGGCAAGGATGCCGAGTTGTTGCTTGCCGGGTTTGATCAGCCGTGCGAGCGCGCCGATGATCAACCCTGCGACGATGAACCCGATCACGTCTGCCTCCTCAACACCTCACGCCTCGTGCTGCCAACATAGCGGGCCCGCGGCGATCTTGCCGATTGGCTGACGTCGAGCTGCCCTGGGAACCTTTCGCTGCCCGTGTTCGTGGTAAAGGTAGAGTAAACGCACCCTGTGTTGATGTGAGAGGACGATGGATCCATCCCGAAGTACCGGCAGCGTCGAGTGTGGACGCTGCGGCGAATCCGAACCCGACGCTGACCCACTGATACTCGCGCGCACGGAGCCTGTGCGTCGCGATGACGGGGTGGCCTCCCGATGATCGTCGTCGGCATCCTGTTCGGGATCGTGGTGGTGCTCCTGCTCACCGCCGCCACGAGCTACTTCGTGGCCCAGGAGTTCGGCTACATGGCGGTCGACCGCTCCCGTCTCAACGCCCGTGCGGCGGCCGGGGACGCCGCTGCCACGCGGGCGCTGGGGATCACTCGGCGCACCTCCTTCATGTTGTCCGGAGCCCAGCTGGGTATCACGGTGACGGGGCTGCTGGTCGGCTATGTGGCCGAGCCGTTGATCGGGGCCGGTATCGGGGAGGTCCTGGGTGGCATCAATGTGCCTGTCGGGGTCGGCGTCGCGGTAGGCACGGTGTTCGCGCTGGTGCTGTCGACCGTGGTGCAGATGGTGTTCGGGGAGTTGTTCCCGAAGAACCTCGCGATCGCCCGGCCGGAGCCGGTGGCGCTGCGGCTGGCGGGTTCGACCAGGATCTATCTCGCCGCGTTCGGCTGGCTGATCCGGCTGTTCGACCAGGCCTCGAACCTGTTGCTGAAGGTGTTGCGCATCGAGCCGGTGCACGACGTGGAGCACGCGGCCACTTCGCGCGAC
This sequence comes from Amycolatopsis marina, assembly GCF_900111885.1. Taxonomy (GTDB): domain Bacteria; phylum Actinomycetota; class Actinomycetes; order Mycobacteriales; family Pseudonocardiaceae; genus Amycolatopsis; species Amycolatopsis marina. The sequence continues at coordinate 14,239 of NZ_FOKG01000046.1, read as the reverse complement.
CTGGAACACATCGTCGCGGAGTCCCGCGAGAGCGGCGATCTGCCCGCCGAGTTGTCTGCCCTGCTGGATCGAGCGCTCGATCTGCACGAGCGCACCGCAGAACACGCGATGATCCCCCGGCCAAGGGTGTCAACGGTGCCTGGTGATGCGTCGCTGGGAGAAGTCGTGGGACACATGGCCTCCGGGCATTCCCGCTATCCCGTGCTGGGCGGCAGCATCGACGACGTTCTCGGCGTGATCTGCCTGCGGGACGTGCTCGCCCTCGACGCGGGAGCGCGTAGGACGACGACGGCGGCGCAGGTGGCGCGACCGGCGGTCATGGTGCCCTCGTCGCTGCCGCTGCCCGAAGTCCTCGTTCACCTGCGCGAGGCGGGGGAGCAGTTGGGCTGTGTGGTCGACGAGTACGGCGGCCTTGCCGGGGTCATCACGGTGGAGGACATCGCCGAGGAACTGGTCGGGGAGATCACCGACGAGCACGATCCGGTCGGCGCGGACCAGCCCAGGCCCGAGGCCGACGGCACTTGGCTGTTGTCCGGCACGGTGCACATCGACGAGGTCGAACGCCTGCTCGACCACGATCTTCCCCACGGCGACTACGAAACCCTCGCGGGATTGGTGATCGCCGAGTTGGGCAGGCTTCCCTCGCCCGGTGATGCCGTCACCGTCGCGCTTCCCCGTCCCGCGGGGTCCGACGAGGACGAACCGCAGCATTACCTGGTGCTGCAGGTCGACTCGGTCGCACGGCATGTGCCCAGGACGGTCCGAGTTGGACTCCATGACGATCCTTCGGCAGCGGAGGTGCGGTCATGAGTGGGTTGAGTCCGGGGCTGGCGCTGCTGATCTCTGCGGGCATTATCGCGCTGAGCGCGTTCTTCGTCGCGATCGAGTTCGCGCTCGTCGCCGCTCGCCGCTACCGGCTGGAGGAGGCCGCGGAAACCAGTGCCTCCGCGCGCGCAGCTGTGCGCAGCGCACGCGAACTGTCACTGCTGCTGGCCGGTTCGCAGTTGGGTATCACGTTGTGCACGCTCGCGCTGGGCGCGGTCGCCAAACCCGCAGTGCACCACATGCTCACCCCCGTCATGGAAGGCTGGGGCATCCCAGCGACGTCTGCCGACGTGGTCGCGTTCGTGCTCGCCCTCGTCGTGGTCACGTTCCTGCACCTGGTGGTCGGAGAGATGGCCCCCAAGTCCTGGGCGATCGCCCACCCGGAACGGTCGGCGACCCTGCTGGCGCTGCCGATGCGCGGGTTCATGTGGCTGACCCGGCCCGTGCTGGTGGCACTGAACAACACCGCGAACTGGTGCCTGCGCAAGGTCGGGGTTGACCCCGTCGACGAGGTCAGTGCCGGGCGCAACCCCGACGACCTGCGTCACCTGATGGAGCATTCCGCCCACACCGGTGCCCTGGACCCCCAACGACACGAACAGCTCGCCACCGCACTGGACCTGTACTCCCGCCCCGTGCACCACCTGCTGCGCCCGGAGCAGGCCATCGCCGGGGTTACCGACACCGCGGGTATCGAGGACATCCAGATGTCCGCTCGGGACAGCGGACATCTGCGCCTCGTGGTGTGGAACGGCAACGAACCCGCAGGCGTGGTCCACGTCCGGGACACCCTCACCCAGCCCGCCGACACCACGGCCGCGGACCTGCAGCGACCCGTCCTGACCATGCCTGCGGACACCCCCACCTACACCGTGCTCACCACGATGCGTGAGAACCGCAACCATCTCGCGCTCATCCAGAACGGCGGCACTGTGCTCGGGCTCCTCACCCTGCAGGACCTGCTCGACCAACTACTGGCCACCGACGGCGAGCAGCACAACATCACCGCATCCCCGACACCACCGCACACCTCGACAAGCGAATAAGGACGCACCACGTTGCCAACGACCCCGCACGGGCAGCGCGGAGCAGGGATCAGTGGTGTGCGGTTGTTCTGGACCCGCGGACAGCGGGAAACGTGGTGACTCCCGCGGCAGTGGCGCCGTTGTCATGCGTCAAGGAGTTGGCAGGGTTTGATCTTGATAGAGCTGGGCTCAGCACATGTACGTTCAGGCTCGACGGCGACCTCGGACAGGTCGAGTCCGATGATCCGGTCGAACGCGGCGAGCGCTTCGGCGCGTAGTTGGTGGAAACACCCCCGCAGCGATCCACTCATCGCGACGGGCTCGCAGCGTGGTGTCCAGAGACCCGGTGTTCGAGGATTGCTTCGATGTCGACCCACGACGCCCCCGTGGTGAGGCGGATCAAGATTCCCCAGAACACCAACCGGTCGGGCACCCGTGGCCGGTGGCAGCCAAGCGGGTGGACTGCCGGAACTCAGGAGTCGCCGCTCACCGACCGATGCTGACGTGGCCGATGGGCCTGCGTTCCGAAGCGACCCACGGTCGCGACCTGATCAGTCGACGGGTTACTGGTTGAAGAACGTCTTCAGTACACGGGCCATGAGTTCGGGGGCGACGACGTGTCCCTGCCCGTCGAGCGTGTGTCGTTCGGTCTGGGGGGTGGCAGCGGCAATCGCTTTCGCGGCGCGGTCGAAGAAGTCGGTCGGGAGGCCCGCCATCTGGGGCTCAGTGATCGGACCCTCGGTGGTCACCAGGACCGACTGAGTGATGCGGGCAAGTCGGTTTGTGGGGATCTTGTAGTCATTGAGGACCATTGCGTCCTTGACGAGCGTGTGGGCGAGCGCGACGGACGAGGCCCAGAGCGGGTGCTGTTTGCCAGCCGCGATGTCCGCGTCGGGTCCGCCGGTAAGCCTCATGAACAGTTCCAGGAGCTCCTCGTCCCGGCCGGCTTTGTATGCCTCGTGGGTATCCGCGATGTACTGGTTGAACCTCGGCCACAGGTCGTCCCCGATCACGTACGGCACATCCCACACCGCGATCTTGTCGATCGCCGAACCTGCCGCTGCTGCCTCCAGCGCGAGGGCGCCGCCAGATGAGGCGCCGTACACGTGAGCTGAGCCGCCGGCTGTCGCAATCAGCGCGTCGAGGTCTTCCACCTCCCGCGCCACGGCGTACGGCGGTGTATTGCCGCTGTCGCCCCGGCCGCGTCGTGCGTAGTTGTAGACCGTGAAATGGTTGGCAAGGAGCCGGGCCAGCGGCGCGTTCTCAGCGCCGTCGTCTAGGGTGCCGCCGACGAGGATCACCGCCGGGCCAGTGCCTTTCCGGTCGTAGGCGATCCTCGTACCGTCGGCGGACGTCACACGAAGTGTCATCTCGTTCACTGCTTCTCTCCATTTCTCGATGCGTGGTCGTCACCGTCGGAGCATGTCGACCAAGGACCACCCGGGGGCCCCGTCGCCGTGCCGTGTGTAGCCGATGACGGTGCCGTCGACGGAGGCCACAGATTCACACTCCTAATTTAGGAGCATTCACACCTGTTGTGCAAGTACAATCGGGTGCATGAGCAAGAAGCGGCTGTTCGACGACCCCTGCGGCATCGCGCGAGCGCTGAATGCGGTCGGCGAGCGGTGGGCGTTGCTCGTAGTGCGGGAGCTGGTCTTCGGCCCGAAGCGCTACTCCGACCTGCACCGCGGGCTGCCGCAGATGAGCCAGAACGTCCTCGCGCAGCGGTTGCGCGAGCTCGAAGCCGACGGCCTGGTGCGGCGAAGGCGCCTGGGACCGCCTGCGCCCGCCGCCGTGTATGAACTCACGGAGCGCGGGCAGGAACTGGAGCCCGTGCTCCGCGCGCTCGCCCACTGGGGCAGCCGCGCACCGCTGCCCGAGGACGGCGCGGCGGAACTGAGCGTCGACGCGCTGCTGTTCGCCCTGCGCGCCACCTTCGATCCGGCACTGGCGGGTGAGCTGTCGCTGCGCTGCCAGCTGGACGTCGCGGGCGATCGGTTCCGCATCACCGTTGCGGGCGGGCGCCTCGAGTTGGACCGCGGTGAGCACGCCGAACCCGAGGCGTGGCTGACCGTGCCGGAGGCGGCGACATTGCGCGATCTGGTGTTCGCCGGTGCGGCGCTGCACGACGCCGTCGAGCGGGCAGACACCGAGGTGGCGGGCGATACCGCGCGGCTCGCCGCACTGCTGCGCTGCTTTCCCGCAGCCGTGCGGTATCCGGCGCCACAGGACCCCGGGCCGCCGGATCCCGTGTCGCCGGGCCCCGTTTCACCTAGCCCCGAGTCACCGAACGCCGAACACCCGGATCCCGCCGTCAGCGCAAGAAGTCGTCGGGGGTGAGCGGCAGTCCGCGGACCCCGGACACCGGAGGCGAGGTTGCGCCGGCCGACAGTTCAGACTCCGCGGGCTCGCGGAACTCATCGCCGAGACGACGACGCACCACTTGGATAGCGACCCGCGGCTCTACGCCTGGCGCTGGTCCACGACCGAGCATGATCGACTTGTTGCAGTAGCCCATCCCCTAACGGGACGACCGGACCGGGTGGCTACTGGCTCTCCGGCTGGTGAGGTACACCTGTCGCGGCGTCCGGTCGTTGAGGGCTTGGTGCGGTCGCAACGTGTTGTAGGTGTGGCGAAAGCAGTTGATCTCGGCGGCCAACGCGTTGCCGTCGCCGATCACCGCCCGATACAGGTGCTCGTACTTCAGCGTGCCGAAGAACCGCTCGACCACGCCGTTGGTCTGTGGGCTCCTCACCCGTGTGCGGACATGGCGGAACAGCGGGTCGTTGCCGGTGAACGCCTCCGCGAACACGGTCCCGCGGAAGGACGGCCCGTTGTCGGTGACCACCGCGACCGGTGCGGGCGCTTCGCCGATGACGAAGTCGTCGGCGTCGATGACATCCATCCAGCCCCGGTCGGCGCGGATATCATCGAGGTCGAGGACCCGTTCCGCCTCGACCACCGCACGCCGCAGGCAGGCGAGCGCGTCCTGACCGCGGCTGGTTGGGGTGACGGTGGCGGCCAGACAGTACTTGCTCGCGTAGTCGATAACGGCGCAGATCCGCCAGATCCCGCCGCGGGCGGTCTCGAACTCACTGAAGTCCATCTGCCAGACCCGGTTCCGCTCGGTCGGCGGGTCACGGAACACCCGCTTGCGAAGCCGTGACCAGGATCTGCGGTCGGCGCGGAACCCGGACGGCAGCAGCAGCCCGCGGCGGCGTAACGCCCGTTCCACGGTCGAGGTGGACACTGTGTGGCCGTCGGCGCGCATCATCGCGGCGATCTTGCGGTGTCCCCAGGCGGGCCAGTCCGCGGCGTACTTCGCCGCGGTCGCCTCGACTGTGTCCACCTTCGGCGCGGACCAGGGACCCTTCGACGGGCCGCCAGCGCGGTGACGCGCGAGTCGCCGCCAGTAGGTCCGCTCCGGGATCCCGGCCAGTGCTGCGAACCTCGACACCGACACGTGATGTGTCGCTCTTAGGGCCTCGAGGTCGGCGAAGGGACCGCGTCGATGTACTCCGAGCCCTTCTGCCAGATCCGCAGCTGCACCGTCGCCTCCGCCAGGGCGAGCTTGAGCTCCTTGCACTCGGTGCGGAGCCGCCGCTCGGTCTGCGACTGACCGCCGTCCGGGCCGGGCAGCGACCGGTCCATGCCCGCCTTGCCCGCGTCGACGAACCGGTCCCGCCAGTTCCCCACCGTCGCCGAGGAAACACCATGCCGGCGCGCCGCCTCGGCCAGCGACAACTCGCCCTTCAACACCGCCAAGACGACCTGGATCTGCTCGTCCACCTGCACCTGCCGGGACGGCTTCTGCGATCTGCTCACCCAGACACCCTTCGTGACCGATCAGCCTCGGACCCTGCCACAAAGTCTGACGCACTCCACCGTAGATGAGGCTGCTGCCTTCCTCGTTGGCTCGTGCCGATGATGCGGCCTGGGCGTAGCGCCAGATTCTTGTGATGTCCTCGGGAAAGGCGCCTGTCCAGTTCTGCGCCACGGGGTTCCATGCGGCGGGCTGACGACGTTCGCTGTTCAGGGGATGTGAGGGGCCGACAATGGCGGCATAGATCAGCCCGAGCGTGGGCCTCCAATCCGAGCGGTAGGAGCGGACGGTCACCGCGGCAGGGCGTTCGAGGAGGCGTGTGCGAGTGGAGGAGAGTCTCGACGTCTGCCGAGTGGACCGCCAGCTACGCAAGTCGCACGTCGTCGTCAGCGGTTACTCGCACGACCATATCCGCTGGTGGTTTGCGTGAAGGTTCGCGTCCCTGAGTAACCTCGCGAAGCGCCGGCTTCGTTTGATGTCCTCGGGAAAAGCGCCTTTCCAGTCCTCACCTAAGGGTTGCCACGCGGCGGGCTGGTGACGTTCGCTTCTCAGGGGGAGCGAGTGGTCGACAACTGCGGCGTAGGTGAGCCCGAGCGTCGGCGTCCAATCTGAGCGGTATGAACGGACGGTCACAGCTGCGGGCACTTCGAGGAGATCGGCAGCGATGCCGGTCTCCTCGAAGAGTTCCCGACGTGCAGCGTCTCGGGGAGTCTCCCCGCGGAAAATCATTCCGCCCGGCACCACCCATCCTCTCCACCGATGGCGGACAAGAAGGATCTTCTGGAGCGTCTCGTCGAAGGCCCACACGTCTGCTGAGAAGGGGGCGAGGGTGCCTGTGCGGGCGATGTCCAGCCAGCTTCTGGCGTGATCGAACTCCGATTCCGCGAGGTCCGCGTCGATCATCGCGGCGCGCAATGTGTGCTGATCCGGCGCGTGGGGGTTCACTGGCACAGCCTATGAGCGGGTGGTCTCCTGGTGGCCGTGTTCGCGGTGGCGTGTCATGAGCGAGTGACAATGCCGCGACTGGGGTCTGGGGCGTGCAAGGAGACCACTCGTGCCTGATTGTCGAGTTTTCTGCGGAGGGCCAGGTTCTCGTTGTAGAGGTTGGCGGTCACGCTGGCGAGGGCGTCGAGTTTGCCGTGCAGTTTGGTGACCTTCTGTTTCTCTGCGCGCAGCGCTGCGGCGAGTTGCTCGATCCTCTCGTCACGGCGGACCTCGCCGGTGGAGCGCAGGACGGCCCGGCCGATGTGGGCGTCCCATTCGGCGAGGATGTCCTGGGCGCGGTGGACGGTGGCGTGGCTGACCTCTGCTTCGCGGCCGAGGTTCTCCTTGGTGAGTGCTCCGTCGGTGCGGATCGGGGTACCGTCCAGGAGCCGCTGCATCGCGGCTCGGAGTTTGGCCTCGGTCGCGGGTGAGACGGCCATCAAACCCGTTCCTCGGTCGGCCAGGCGCTGGTGATCAGCTGTACCTCGGACAGACGGTTCTGGAGGGCCTCGCGGCGTGGTTTGGCCAGGCGTTTGTCGCCGAGCATCCGCATCAGATCACGTTCCTCAGCGAGCCAGATCGGCGCGTGCTTGTCCCTGGAGATCACTGAGTTCCGGCACCGCGCGGGCTGGCAGGCACCCAGGACGGGCTTGTCCCCTCGCTGCGCCTCGGGCAGAGAGTTCTGGCATTCGGCCTGCTCGGCGTCCCAGAGGCAGTGGTTGACGGTGCCGAAGTGCAGGTCGGCGAACTCACCCCGGAGCAGCATGACCTCGATCTGGTCGTCGGCGAGCTGGGCTCGCAGGGGCGGGTCGCCGTCCATTCTTGCGATCACGTTGTCGAGGCCGGCGTGCAGCTTAGCCGCGCCGGGGCCGACCGCGACGCTGGTGCCGGACCGGCGGGATCTCAGGAGGTCGACAAGGCGTCGGGCGGCGGCGAGTTCGAGTTGGGTGTCGAACTCGGCGGCCCAGTTGGCGTCCATCTGGGAGTAGCCCTGCGTGACCCGGTTGGCCATCGCCCGGCGGGCCAGGTGCTTGAGCTGGTGCCCGAGTGCGATTTCGGAGTCGGGCTCCTGACTGCAGATGATCGACATGGTTCGGCGGAACATATGGGGCCGGACACGGCTGGCTGGAATTTCCTCCAGGCCAGTCCGGTGTCGGGTCGTGTTGATGCCAGCGATGAAGAAGTCGATCTCGTCGGCGGCGTCGATCCCGCGTCGCGTGTCGTCGTCGTGGCCGGCCTTCGCGGGCGGGGCAAGGTCAACGAGCAGGTGCGTGTCGTGCCAGGACAGCCTTTCGAGGACCTCCAACGTTTCGACAATCGGCGCGCTGATCCACCAGCTGAGTTCCGGCTGTGCCGGATCTTTCTTGATCTTTCGGGATGTGACGGCGGGCGCGCCGTAGTGGCTGGTCAGCGCTCCGCGCTCGATCTCCTGGATCTCCGAGTCCCTCATCATCGTCAGCCCGGCCGCCAGCACGTAGCAGGCGGCTCTGACCATGCGGATCTCGTCGGCGAGTTCCTCGACGCTGATGTGGGTGCGCCAGGGTCGTGTCGTTCCATCCCGGTGAGTGACCGGGGCGAATCCCTCGCAGGATAGTGGAATCGACAGGGTGCTCATGGTTCCGGTGAGCTCCTGGACCCGGCCGGCCGCGACGGCGTTCTCGATCTTCGAGATGCGGGCGGCGCCGGTCGCGGAGCGCCGGGTGAAGGCAGCTTTGCCCCCTGTGTCGTAGACCATGGTCTCCAGGGCGCTCCAGATGACCGTCCCTGCTTCAAGGTCAGATCGGGCACCCCTGCCCTGCGAGGCGCGGATCGGGATCAGGTTGTCGGGATCGGCGAGCCAGTCATCAAGGGCCTGGTCGAGTAGTGCGGTGGACCGGGCGAGGTAGATGGCAGGCCGGTTGACCACGTCGGTCCTCGCCCGCATTTGCGACCAAGAGTAGGCCTGCACCTGCCCGCGTTCCACTGCTCGGAGCACGGCCTGCCGCCGGGATAAGGCCGCTCCCTTCCGGGTGGTCTGGAACAGGCCGCTGTTGGTGCCGCCGGTGATCGTCAGCGCGAGCTGGTGCCAGATCGGCTCCCCAGCTGAGACCTCCCAGTGGTCGTTTTTGTGGACTGGAACGAGATTGCCGGGGTCGTGCAGCCATTGCTTCACCAATTCGCAGCCCTCGGCCGGTGAGCGGAAGGCCGGCCGCCGCTCGGGACGGCCACCGGGATCGGCTCGCTGCGCGGTGAGCTGATCGCGTAGGTCGAGGATGTTCGGGGAGAAGTCGTGGATGTAGGTCCATGCGGCGCGCAGGAGCGGCCACCAGGTCGAGGGCGGGATGGACGCCGTCGACGGCTTGTAGGCACGGTGCCTGGCCTCCTGGAAGACCTCGGTGTTCCACACCTGTTCGGGCATGCCGCCATCGGTAAGGACCGGAGCCAGTGTGGAGACCCAACTCAGCGCCATCGAGTGGTGAAACAACGTGCTCGTGCTGTCGGTGATGTGTTCCACGTAGCCGGACCAGTCGTCTTCGTCCCAGGCCGCAAGGTGGACGGGCATCTGGTTATCCAGCGCCCAAACCGCGAGGCTTCCCAGGCGGTAGGCGCATTTGCGGACCGAGAGATAGGCCGATGGCTCGGCGGTCAACGCGATCCCCGCGTCCCTGATGATCTTGTGCGTGGGATTGAGCATGCTGAAGCAGATCTCCCGGATCCGCAGATTCCAGGTGGAGTCGATCTCGGTGAAGTTGACTTTCCAGCCCGCGGGGCGGACGTTGCTCGGGCGGCGGATGCACTCGAAGCTCCAGGTTCGCCGCTGCCCGAACGCAGGGACTGCGGCGCCCTCGCGGAGCTGATGGCCGACGCCGAAGACCGGCTCATCGGCGCCGATCAGGGCGGAGAGTCGAACGGCGGCCTCGGGTAGCGCGCTCACCGGTCGTACTCCGTTCTCATGCCCAGCGGAAGATCCAGGCGCAGGTCCTGGTCGTCGATCGCTTCGCGGGCCTGATGAAGCTGCTGCTCGCCGCACTCGGCGAACACCTCGGCCAACGCGGCCGACTGTGCTCCCCAGATCGCTGTCCAGCCGATCGGATCCAGGACGTCACGCATCCGCTCGATGTGGTCGGCCAACAGCAGCAGCCGCGGCAGCTGCGACAGGAACACCACGGCGTTGCGGCAGATCATGCACATCGCCGGGGCAACGTGACAGGGCTTGCCACCAGAGGTGAACGGCGAATCGTAGGGGTCACGGCAATTGGTCAGGCCCATGTCGTACTCGCCTGCCCGCATCCCTGCGGCCTGTTCCACGCTCATCCCTGCAGCATCGGCGATCTCAGGTTCGGCCAACCGCCGTTCCGCATCGGCATCGAGGAGCAGCGGCTTGGCCGTGATCTTCAGGAAGACACGTTCTTGGGCACGGTTGATGGACCGGCCGGCGAGAGTCAGGGCCGTCGTCCCATGTGCGTAGTGGTTGCGGAAGACCTCAATGTGGTGGTCGTCGGCCGCCAAATCGCTCAGGGTGCCACCCAGGGCCGCCACCCGGGTGGTCTTCACGGTCTTGCGGAGCCTGCGGACGTAGTGCGGCTGGGAGATAGTCATCACCGGCATGCCATCCTCGTTGTGGTGGGAGGCGATCCAGGCGGTGAGCGCGCTGTGTGGCTCTGCCCACTCGGCGAGCTTGGCCCGCATGGTGGTCCTGGGCCGGCCTGCTTCCACGACGAGGAACAACCAGTCTTCGCAGGCGAACGACTCTCGAGCCAGCCGGGTGACGTCCAGCAACCGCCGAAGGAGCCCGCCGACGCCCCATCTGCCAGTTCCGGTGTAGATGTCGAGGCTGCCTTCCGCGTTCGGGTGCTCCGCGCTGTCAGTGACGGTCGCGGCGATGGGCGAGTCGGGATGGAAATCAGGTCGGATGCGGTTGGCCCGTAGTTTGGTCTGCCGGACTCGCACGCCTGCGTCGGAGAACTCGACGTCCGCGAGCCGCAGGTCGAGAAGTTCTTCCGGTGTGCAGTCGGCCATGCCCAGCAGCAGGAGCACACGGAATGCTTGAAGGTCCTGCTCGCCGGGGAACAGCAGCCGGTTGATGGCCTTCACGCAGGCGTAGACGCCGCGCTCTTTTCCGGGCCGGTTCGCCTCAATGACCTCCCGGATTGGCTGAGGCCAGGACGCGGAGGCTCCGGGCAGGTGCTCGAGAAGCTCCGTGGTCGTCAGCAGGCCGTTCTTTGCAGCCCAGACCAGGTTGGCGACCTCAGTCCACCCGTGAAGGCGGGGATCGTGTCCGGACCTCAGCAGCTGCTGGCCCCGGCGCAGGCGTGCCTCCAGCGCCCGGATGTCGGCCCGGGCGGCATTCTGCAACGCCAGCCGTTCCTCGTTGGAGTATTCGTCGAGGACCTCGCCCTGCCGTCGCTTGTACGTCGGCGGTCCCGCGGCACGACGGCGAAGGTTCTCCGGGACGTCGGGGTCGCGCTCGGCGCGCATGCCGATCAGCGTCAGCACAGAGGCGGCGCTGCGGTAGGGCTCCGCCGACCGCAGCCCATACCGCGACCGCAGATCGCCCTCCCACTGGAAGAGCGCCTCGATCAGATCGACCTTCATCCCGGCCAACGCCGCCTCCGCGGGGTCGCACCCCACGCCCGGCAGGTGCGCGTCCAGGAACGATCCGAACGCCCTCACCGCGGTGAAGTAGCAATCGGGCCTGCGCAACGAGGCCCTGCGGGCATACGCCACAGCCTCGTCCGCCAGCTCGGCGACCAGAACCGAGCACCGGAACATCGAGGGGTCAAGGCTCAGCCGCAACGTCCTTCCTCGCTGCTCACGGACGATGACCCGGACCCCGATCCGGTCGAGTTCTGTGGCCGCCTGCTCCAGTGCCACCGGCGTGGGTGGGCGTGGAGCTCGTTCTCCTCGGCGGGCCATCACAGGACCGCGCGTTCCGCGGCATGAGCCGCGTACTCGGCGTAGGACTTTTCGGAGTCGTTCCATTCGGCGATGGCCTGGGCGACGAGCACGTTGGTGTTCCGGATGTACCTCAGATACTTCAACGTCGAGCCGGGATTGAGGTGACCAAGGAGACGCTGCAAGATCAGCTGCGGGTTGCGGGCGAGGTGATCGGCCAGGTAGGCGTTATGGCCACCATTCAGCCTGCGATCGGTTTCCTGCTCGATCACCAGCTGGGTGAGGTGCTCGAGCATGTAGACGGCGAACGTGTGCCTCAGGTCGTGGATTCGGAATCTGCGCGGCATCACCAGGTCGAGACCATGCTCCGCCACGGTCCGCACGGAGCGGACGTGGGCATCCTCGAAGATCTGCTCCCACCTCTGTTTGCTGAGCATCCTGCCGCCGCGGCCGACGAACAACGCCATCGGCTCCAGACCATGGGCACCCTCGATGACCGCAATCCGCCGCACCTCAGCGGTCATCTTCTCGACCTGGAACGTGCGCTGCCGGCCGTGCAGCCGACCGCTGACCTTCATCCGTCTCTCGTCGATGTCGGTGACGACCAACAGTTCGGCTCTGCGCCTGGCCAGCGTTGGCGCGCCTCGACGGATCGCCGCGGCCCGCTCCGTGCGCCGGTAGAGGTCGATCTCCTTCATCACGGGATGCTGGATCGTCACGTCGCGGGGCAGGCTGTACTTCGCGATCATCTCCAGTCGCACGTCGACCGGCAGGCAGTCACGACGCGGCGGCCCGACTTCGATGTCGAGCAGCGAGGTGAACTCCCTCAGGCGCATCCCTGTCGTCACCGCGAGTTCCGCCGCTGCCGCGTTCCTCAGCGGAGACGATCCTCGGAACGCCGGGTCGACGCGGTCCTCTGGGAGTAGACCTCGCAGGCCGATCTGTTTGAGGAACCGCCACTGCCGGTGGGTCAGATGGCGGATGTTCAGATCCGACACAGCGCCCCAAGCCAGGATGTCCCTGCCATTGCGGAGCCGGTGATAGGGCTTGCGGTCCAGCCACTTGGCGGCGACCGCCCACTCGTAGAAGTTGTTGATCAATGCCCGCCGGCGCTTCCAGGTCGCCGGGGCGTTCGGCTTGTCCTGCCGTATCGTCCGCTCCTCGCGGTAGGCGATCAGATCGTCCTCGGTAGCGGACAGGACGTCCGTCGGCGGGTCCAGCTTAGTCAAGAAGTCGACCAGGTCCAGCAAGTCATAGGTGTAGTCAGCCAACGTCTTGGGCTTGTGGGTCTTGGCCATCTCGAACATGAACGAACACAACGGCTCCACCGGCCGCATATCCGGACCAAGGAAGAACGGAGTCCCGTCCCTCAGCGACCCCTTCCGCTGCAGGAAAGCAGGACTGTCAAGGCCAAGACCTGGAAGGGGCTCGAAATACCGGCGGACCTTGTCCTCCGATACGAAGAAATGATCCATAGCTCGCCCCTCAATGAGAGCTGTACGGACCCCAGAACCTAACGGCCACCACCGACCACGATCGAGAGACGGTACGAACGCGATGAGACGGTGAGACAGGCTCAGGTACTTGCCATAACGGGTGGTACCCATCCACGCACGCGGTGCCGCACGAGGAGAACCTGACGGTAGGACGGTTCGGTCACCCAGACTTCCGCCGCGAGCGGCGCCATCGGAGCCCGACGGGCACGGTCCAGCCACGCCCGGGCGTCGTCAAACTCCACCACCGCCACGCGCGCATCAGCCACCGCCGCGTCCACGGTCTCCTGGTCTATCACCAGGCACACCCTATCCCGACATGTGACAGCACGTGATCCGAGCCAGCACAGCGAGTCAAACCTTGCCGGGATGGGTGGCAATAGGCGACCGACTTGTTCAGAACGCCCAGTTGAACAGCATGGTCAACCCGCCAGACTTCAGGGTGGGAATGAGTTCTCGTGCCGTTATCGATTTTGGCCCGTCGAGGCGGACGTGCACTTCTGGCCAGTAGTCGATGTCGTCCGGTGCTCGGCCGAAACGTCGCTAGCGCGGAGCGCGGGCTTCGGCGATGAGGGTGCCGACGTGGTCGGGGAGAGGTGCCGGGTGCACGCGGGCGTGCACGTCGGTGAAGCCGTGATGCTGGAGAAGGTCAGTCCACGCGGCGGGTTCGTACGCCCAGCGGTAGATCCACACCTGGCGTCCGGTGAATCTGTCGCCGTACATGCCTTGGACGCCGTATCTGCCTGGTACCGGTGGCGCGTGGGAAACACGAGCCTGCCTCCGGGCGTGAGCCGATCCCGCACGAGTAGCAGCAGATCTTCCGGGTCGGTGAACCACAGCGCACCCCATATCGAGTAAATCGCGTCACAATGGTGCTTGACGGTAGTGAGGTACTAGTGTCGCGTGTCGTTAGTTGTTTGACGGTTGGTTGAGTGTCAGAATGCGGCATGGCGAATCGTGCTGCTGCACTTGTCCTTCGTGCCGGTGATCGTGAACGGTTGGTGTCGTTGACCAGGAGTTCGTCGGTACGGGCGGGGTTGGCGCAGCGGGCGCGGATCGTGTTGCTGGCCTCGGAGGGTGTGTCGAACACTGCGATTGCCGAGCGGGTGGGGGTGTCGCGTCCGACGGTGATCGGCTGGCGGGAGCGCTATCAGAGCGGGGGTATCGAGGGGCTGGACGACGAGGTGCGCTCGGGCCGGCCCCGGGTGGTTGAT
>NZ_FOKG01000008.1 GCF_900111885.1 Amycolatopsis marina | reverse complement strand
CGAGGCCATCTCCCCCGCCGCGATCGCCGGCAACACCAACTTCTTCACCTGCTCCGACCCCGACAACAAAATCGGCTGCGTCCCCAACTTGTTCACCGCGGGAATCAACGACGCCGACGCATCAACCCGCGCGACCTCCTCGATCACAACGCACGCCGACACCGCATCCGCACCCTGACCCGCGAACTCCTCAGGAATATGCACCGCATTGAAACCGGCGTTTTTGAGGGCGGTCCGCGCTTCGTGCGGGTAGCGGTCGTGCTCGTCGACCTCCGCCGCGTACGGGGCGATCTCCTTCTCCGCCAGCGAACGCACGGCAGCCCGCAACTCCTCGTGCTCCTCAGCAAGCTGGTACAGCCCGGTGCCGTCAGTCACTCGCGTCACCCTTCTCGATCGGATACGTCGGATACGTATTGCCGATCCATGTTAGTCGCCGTTTACTCACTCCTGCTTGTGTTGTTGCACGCATTGTTCGTACCGTCGAGTGATGACGATCACGTCCCCACCGTCTCCGCCCGGCCTGCCCAGCTCACTCACCTACCCCGACGCCCCGGTCGGCTCCCTCCTGGCCTCCGGCGCCGCGCACTTCGGTTCCCGTCCCGCCTATGTGCACGGTGACAGAGCACTCACCTTCGCCGATGTCGGTACCGCCGCCGCGCGGTTCGCGAACGCCCTTGCCGCACACGGCATCGGTCGCGGTGACACCGTGGCGCTGCACCTGCCCAACTGCCTCGCGTACCCGGTCGCCTATTTCGGCACCATGCTGGCCGGCGCCACCTTCACTCCGGCCAATCCGCTGCTCCCGCCCAAGGACCTCGCCGCCCAGCTGGTGGATTCGAACGCGACGGCCGCGGTCACCTTCGGCCCCGTGGCCGCCGCACTGGACGGCGTGCGCGAGCACACCAACCTCCGGCTGGTCATCGTCGACCGCCCGATCGGGGACCTCGGGCCCGGCCAGGTCGAGTTCCAGACGTTCCACGCGGAAGCTCCGCCGGACCCGCCCGAGGTCGGCCTCGACCCAGCGACGGATCTCGCGCACCTGGCGTACACCGGCGGCACCACCGGCCGGTCCAAGGGCGTCCGGCTGCCGCATCGCAATGTCGTGGTGAACGCCCTGCAGGCCGCCTGCTGGGGCTCGGGGGCCGTGCCCGCGCTGGACGTCGACGGCAATCCCCGTCTCGACCAGATCGGCTCGCCGGAGGAGTGGCCGGTTCGGCTCGGCACCGGGATCGGCATCAACCTCACCCCTTGGTTCCACGCGATGGGCACCATCGGCTCGCTGATCATCCCGATGCTGACCGGCGGCACCGTCGTCCTGCACGACAGGTTCGATCCGGTGCACTACGCCGCCGACGCCGAGCGGCGCGGAGTCACCACCCTCGGCGGTGCCCCCGCGCTCTTCGCCGCCCTGCTCGCCTGCCCGGAGTTCCACACGCGCGACCTCTCGTCCGTGCGCGCGGTCAGCTCCGGCGCCGCACCGATGCCGATGGAGATGTTCCGGGCACTGACCAACCGGCTGCCGAACGCGGTGATCAGCGAGGGTTACGGCCTCACCGAGGTCACCATGGCCGCGGTCCTGTCGCCGACCTGGCATTCCGGGACCAGGAAGGTGGGTTCCGTGGGGTTGCCCGTCTTCGACACCGAGGTCAAGGTCGTACCCGTCGAGGGCGGCGACCCGCTGCCGCGGGGAGCCCACGGGGAGATCTGCCTGCGCGGACCGCAGGTGATGACCGGCTACCACCAGCGACCGGAGGAGACCGCCGCCGCACTGGACGACGGCTGGCTGCACACCGGCGACATCGGCGTGATCGACGAGGACGGCTATCTGTCCGTTGTGGACCGCAAAAAGGACATGCTGCTCTACAAGGGCTACAACGTCTATCCGAGGGAGCTGGAGGAGCTGCTCGTCGCCCAGCCTTCGGTCCTCACGGCGGCGGTGGTCGGCAAGCCTTCGGCCGACGTCGGGGAGCTACCGGTCGCGTTCGTCGTGCGCGCGGAGGGGCACGAGGAGACCGGCGAGGCGGAACTGATGGAATCGGTCAACTCGCAGGTCCTGCCGTACAAGCGGCTGCGCGAGCTGCGTTTCGTCGAGCAGATCCCGGTGTCGGCGGCCGGCAAGATCCTCAAACGCGAACTGCGGGCCCAGCTGGGACCGCCGCCCGGCCAGTCCGCACCGGCCTGAGCCCTGTCGACTCAGTTCTGGACGCGGGCCCGCAGCGCCTCGTCCTTGCTCAGCACGAGCTGCTCCAGGTCGGCCTGGAACGACGCCATGCGCGCACGCAGACCCTCGTCACTGGCGGCCAGGATGCGCACCGCGAGCAGCCCCGCGTTGCGCGCTCCGCCGATGGACACGGTGGCCACCGGGACTCCGGCGGGCATCTGCACGATGGACAGCAGCGAGTCGAGGCCGTCCAGGTACTTCAGCGGCACCGGCACGCCGATGACCGGCAGCACGGTGGCCGAGGCCACCATCCCCGGCAGATGGGCAGCGCCGCCTGCCCCGGCGATGATGACCTTGATACCCCGGTCCGCCGCACTGTTCGCGTAGTCCAGCATCCGCTGCGGAGTGCGGTGCGCGGAGTAGACGCCGACCTCGTACGGCACCGAGAACTCGTCCAGCGCCGTTCCGGCCGCTTCCAGCACCGGCCAGTCCGAGTCGCTGCCCATGATCACGCCGACCACCGGCTTCGCCCGCTCGCTCATCGAATCTCCAGAACTCCGGTAACCCTCAGTGGATCTCGTGGCCGTCGAGCCACTCCGCGTGGGACAGCCAGTGCGCCGCGAGGCGGGCCCGTACCCGCAGGTCGTCCAGATCGTCGCCGTAGACGTTCACGTGCCCGAGCTTGCGGCCAGGCCGCTCGCCCTTGCCATAGGAGTGCACCCTGACCTCCGGGTACCTGGCGAACAGGTGGTGCAGGCGCTCGTCGGGGCCCATCGTGGGCGCGTTCTCGGCGCCGAGGACGTTGGCCATCACACACGCGGGCGCGATCAGGTCCGTCGTGCCGAGCGGATAGTCCAGCACCGCCCGCAGGTGCTGCTCGAACTGCGATGTCCGCGAACCATCCATCGTCCAGTGCCCCGAGTTGTGCGGGCGCATGGCGAGTTCGTTCACCAGCAGGCCGGACTCGGTCTCGAACAGCTCGACGGCCAGCACGCCGACCACGTCGAGCTCGTCGGCGATGCGCAACGCCAGGTTCTGCGCCTCGTGCGCGCGTTCCCTGTCCAGTCCGGGGGCGGGTGCGAGCACCTCGGTGTTGATGCCGCCGGACTGCACGGTCTCCACCACCGGCCAGGCCGCGCCCTGCCCGAACGGCGAGCGGGCGACCAGCGCGGCGAGTTCGCGGCGCATCTCGACCTTCGTCTCCACCAGCAGCGGCGTACCCGCGGCGAGCAGCTGCGGCACCAGCTCGGCCGCGGTCCGCTCGGAGTCGAGAATCCACACCCCGCGGCCGTCGTAGCCGCCGCGGGCCGCCTTCAGGACGATCGGCCAGCCGTGCTCGGCGCCGAACTTCAGCGCGTCCTCCGGGGTGGTGACCTCCGCGAAGGGCGGGCCGGGAACCCCCAACGCCGACATCCGCTGCCGCATCACCAGCTTGTCCTGCGCGTGCCGCAGGGCCTCGGGGCCGGGACGGACGACGACTCCCTCGTAGATCAGCGTCAGCAGATGGTCGCCCGGCACGTGCTCGTGGTCGAAGGTGAGCACGTCGACGTCGGCGGCGAAGGACCGCAGCGCCGCCAGATCGGTGTGCAGTCCCTGCACCACCTCACCGGCCACCAGGCCGGCTGAGTCGTTCTCACCCGCCGCGAGCACGCGCAGCGACTGGCCGAGGGAGATGGCGGCCTGGTGGGTCATTCTGGCCAGCTGGCCGCCCCCGACCATGCCGACGACGGGAAGCCCGGTACGTGTGTCCATAGCGAGTTCACAGTAGCTGCCGGTCCCGCCGCAGCTCACCGGCGGTCTCCGGGTCCGAGTCACCGCGCGCTCGCCTGCGCCGCCAGGCCCACCGGCCCGCGAGCACGCCGATCAGCACCACCGGCACGAGCAGGTAGGCGCTGCCGACGACGAACTGCCAGACCTGCCAGTGCAGTTCGATGTTGCGCCCGTTGGGCAGCGCCAGCAGCACGCAGCTGAGGAAGACCCCGGCCACGCCCGCCGCGGCCAACCAGCGCCGCCACGCGGACGCGGGCGAGGCGTGCGGCAGCCTGGACACCAGCAGCACGATCAGCGGCACGGCCCACACCCAGTGGTGCGACCAGGACACCGGCGAGACCAGCAGCGCGTAGAACGCCGTCACCAGCAGGGCGGCCAGTGGCTGTCCCCTGCGATGGAAGCGCAGCATCAGCCAGATCGCGGGCGGCGCCAGCAGCGCCCCGATGCCCAGCGCCGCGTTCGACGCCCACGGTGCGAGGTCGGTCATCCGGTTGAGCAGGCCGTTCAGCGACTGGTTTCCCGCCCAGTGGATCGGCCCGATCCGCCCGGTGTCGAAGATGGTGTGTGACCAGAATCGCACGGCATCGCCGGGCACGATCACGAACATCAGGCCCTGCAGCACCACGAAGGTGCCCAGTGCCCGCAGCGCGTCCATCCGCCGCCCGGTGAACAGCAGGTGCGGCACGAAGATCAGCGGGGTCAGCTTCACGGCGGCGGCCACGCCGACCAGAATTCCGCCCCAGCGCGATCCCCGCGCGCTGATGACCAGTACGTCCAGCACGATCAGCGCCATCAGGATCAGGTTGATCTGACCGAGGAAAATCGTGCGCCAGACCGGTTCCAGCGCGAGCAGCAGCACGGAGAAGATCAAGGTCGTGCGCGCGGGTGAGGCCCAGCGGGGCAGGTCACCACCCGGCCGCGGCAGCGTGGCGACCGCGACCCGGATCACCAGCGCCATCGCCATGATCGACGCCGCGGCGAGCACGCCCCACGCGACCTGGATCGGGAGGATGGCCAGCGGGACGAACAGCAGGGCCGCGGTCGGCGGGTAGGTGAACGGCAGCAGCGCCCACCACGGCTCGGGGCCGAGGGTGTTGGCCTCGTAGAGCGGCTCCCCCTGCAACAGCGTCAACGCACCTGCCCGGTACACGGCACTGTCCACACCGAGGCGCCAGTCGGCCAGCCAGCCGATCACCCCGGCGATCACGGTGAGTAGCGGGACCGCCACGAGCAGCACGATGGACCGGGGGCGCATCGACAACCGCCCCAACGAGGTCCGTACGGCCAGCCACGGCGGGCCGGGCGGGGTAGGAGTTTCGCTCACCGGACCAGGAAATCACGGAACGACATCGATGCGGTCACAAGCCCCGGTCAGGACCGACGGAGGTCGGTGAGAAGGTCGCCGGCCTGTGCGTGCGTGCCGGGCAGCCGCAGCAGTCGCAGCCGGGGCGTGCCGACCTCCCGCAACTGCCGGTCGACGGCGAGTCGTTCGGTGAGTTCCCTGCGCAACAGCACGGCCTTGGCCGCGATGCCGTTGTCCCTCGGCGCGAGGACGGCCATCGTGGAAGGGCCGAGCACGGCGAGGCTCTCCCCGCCGTCGAAGACGACCTTCAGGGCGTCGGCGGCCAGGATCATCCCGGTCAGCCGGGACCAGCCCGCCGCCGCGGTGAAGTCCATCGCCACCACCAGCAGGGTGTGCAGCTCGGCCGCGGGCCGTTCGTCCCGCTCCGCCTGCCGGTAGAGCTCGCCCAGCCGGGTGCGCAGATAGGCCATCGTCGGCAGCCCGGTGAGCGGATCGGTGACCTCGGCGCCGGCGAACTGGTCGAAGGCGACGTCCGCCCAGGCCACGGCGGTGACACGGAGCAGCCTCGGCGGCGTGGCGTCCACGTCGGGGGACACGAAGCCGTCCGTCGATCCGACCTGATCGAGCACGGCGTGCAGTGCGGCCAGGTCGGCCAGCGTCTCCGCGAGCCCTGCCCCCGCAGCGGCCCGCGCCCTGCCGAGACCGGTCAGCGCGTGCTCGGGACCACGTCCCCTGACCAGCGCGGCACAGACCGCGTCGACCTCGGGCAGGGCCCAGTCATTGGGAAACCGCCAGCCGGAAGCCAGGCTCGCGGTCCGCCAGCGCGCTCGCAGTGCCCGCATGGAGCGCTCCTGCGCGGCGGATTCCCGCGTCACCTGCCGCCCAGCACCCTGATGTTCGCCGTCCTCGCCGGACAGGCCACCGGTTGCCGGTACGTCCACTGCCAACCACCCTTCCCCCGTGCAATTCGTCTGTTCAAGTGACGCCCGCGAGCACAAGCCGTGACGGAAAACCGTGGAAAGAAGAGTGAACTCGCTGCGCTCTCCGGGGCATCTGACCACCCACGACGTGACGACGGCGGGCGCGTCGGTCACACTGAGCGCGAAGTCAGGTGCTCGGCGGTGCAGGGGCCGCCCCACCGGCGTGGAGGAGGAGGCCCGTGTCCACAGTCCCCGCGGACCTCGGCGGCAAGAGTGACGCCGAACTGATCGAGTCCGTCCGAGGCGGCCAACTGGACGCGTACGGTGCGTTGTACGAGCGGCACGTCGCCGCCGCCTACAACCTTGCCAGGCAACTGGCCCGCTCCGCTGCCGAGGCCGACGACCTTGTCTCCGAAGCATTCTCCAAGCTGCTCGACACCCTGCGCGGAGGCAAGGGGCCGGACAGCGCGTTCCGCGCCTACCTGCTGACCGCCCTGCGGCACACTGCCTACGACAAGACCCGCCGCGACCGCAAGATCGACCTCAACGAGGACATGTCCGAGGTCGGCGGGCCCGCCGCCGAAGCGCTGACCGTCCCCTTCTCCGACACCGCGGTGGCCGGGCTCGAGCGCTCGATGGCCGCGAAGGCCTTCGCCCGCCTGCCCGAACGCTGGCAGACCGTGCTCTGGCACACCGAGATCGAGCAGCAGTCGCCCGCCGAGGTGGCTCCCCTGCTCGGCCTCACCGCCAACGGCGTGTCCGCGCTGGCCTACCGTGCGCGCGAGGGGCTGCGCCAGGCCTACCTGCAGGTGCACCTCGCCGAGACGACCGCGGAGCGCTGCAGGGCCACCGCGGACCGGCTGGGCGCGTGGACGCGGGACGGGCTGTCCAAGCGGGAACGCAGCCAGGTCGAGACCCATCTCGACGAATGCGACCGGTGCCGGGTGCTGGCCGCCGAACTGGCCGACGTCAACGGTGGGCTGCGCGGCGTCGTCGCCCCACTCGTACTCGGCGGGGCCGTGTTCGCCTACCTCGCCGCTGCAGGTGCCACCAAGGCCTCGGCCGCGACGGCGGGAATGGCAGCGGTCGGCGCCGGCGCGGCCGCGGGAACGGCAGGCGCGGCGGGTTCCTCCGGCGGTGCGGCAGCGGGTGCCGCCGCCGCGGGGCCCCGGCAGTTCGTCGGGGTGGCCGCATCCGGTGTGGCGATGGCCGCCGCGATCGCGGTCGGCCTCACCGCGGGCGGCGGTGGCCAGGACATTCCCGCCGCGGCGGAGCCACCGCCCGCGGTGGCTCCCGCGGAACCCGCTCCCCCGGCCGATCCACCCCAGCCGCCGCCCGATCAACCGCCGGTGGTTCCTCCGGCACCCCAGCCCGAGCCCCCCGTCGTGGTGCCTCCACCACCAGCTCCCGCTCCGGAACCGGACGAACCCGCGCCGCCACCGCCGCCGGAGGAACCGGAGGCGCCCAGCGTCGTGGCGCAGGGTCCGCCGGACGGGGTCGAACTCGTGCCGGGTGCGGGTCCGGTCGACCTGCCGATCACGGTCCGCAACAACGGTGGCTCGGACTCGCCTCCGGTGAAGGCCGAACTGTCGCTCCCGCCGGGGGTGACCGCCGTCGGCCCCAACGGTGGCTTCGGTGTCTTCGGTGGCCCCGGCATGCTCTCCCTGAACGCGCCCGCCCCCCGGCAGGCGGCACCGAGCACCACGGTGAACTGCCCCGGCGGCGACGGCAGCACGGTCTCCTGCTCCTCGGACCGCGGGCTGCCTCCCGGCGACTCCGTGGTGCTGCTGTTCCGCCTGGTCGCGGCGGAGGACGCCAAGGGCGGCCAGGTCACCGGCACGGTGTCCTCCGGTGCGGACATCCGGGTGAACGTGCAGGTGCCGGTGGTGGTCGCGCCCGCGCCCGACGACGTACTCCTGACCGTGGGTCAGTCCACCAACCCGATCTTCCCGTGGTTCTGGCCACCACAGCTGGACATCACCGTGCGCAACACCGGGGAGAGCGTGCGGCAGGCCGCGGTCACGGTGGACGAATACGCCCACACCACCGGCGGCGACGACTTCGACTGCTCGCACGGCACCGAGCTGAGCTGCACGAGCAAGGAGCCGTTACAGCCGGACACCGAGGTCGGTCTGAAGGCCCAGGTGCACCGCTGGTCCAGCCCCCGCACCGTCACGGTGACCGCCACCCTCGGGACGGCCACCGCCAGCAGGACGGTGACCATCGATCCGGTCTGCCACAGCTACCTCTGCCCGTGGCCGGACGGGAAGGACAAGGACGAGCAGCAGCCGCCGAGCACGACGCCCGGCGCCGCGGATCCGAGCGGAACCTCGACATCGCCGAATCCGCCCACGTCGTCGGAGACCCCGGAATCCTCGGCGCCAGGCACGGCGCCGACCACGAAACCCGAGGACGCCGAGTCCTCCGGGAAGCCGACTCAGCCGAAGCCGACAAGGCCGTCGGCGCCGACCGAGCCCGCACCGCCCGGCACGACCGAGCCGAGTCCGACAAAACCCCCGAACGCGCCGCCCACCAGCAAACCCTGGGTGCCGTGGGACTGGTGGCAGAAGTTCGGTTGATCGCGGCCTCCGTAGACTGGCGCCCGTGACCGTCGTCGACAACGTGCTGTCCCGGGTGCCGGAACCACTGCGTTCCGTCCTGATCAAGCACCGCGAGGTGCTGAAGTTCGGCATCGTCGGCGGCACGACCTTCGTCGTTGACAACGGCATCTGGTGGCTGCTCAAGCTCACGGTGCTCGAGCCGAAGCCGACGACGGCGAAGGCCATCGCGATCATCGTCGCGATGATCGTCAACTACATCCTGAACCGGGAATGGTCCTTCCGGACGCGCGGCGGGCGGGAGAGTCACCACGAGGCCGCGCTGTTCTTCCTGATCAGCGGAATCGCCATGGTGATCAACCTGATCCCGTTCGCGATCTCCCGTTACGGCCTCGACCTCGCCGTGCCGAACGTCAGCAGGCTGGTCCAGGAGGTCGCCGACTTCGCCAGCGGTTCCATCATCGGCATGCTGCTGGCCATGGCGTTCAAGTTCTGGGCCTTCAAGAAGTGGGTGTTCCCCGACGAGCTCGGCAGGCGCAGGCGCGACGACGCCGAGGCAGGCGACGAGCCCGACCCCGCCCGCTGACCCCACCACCAGCCCCACAGCCGGAGGGTCACCTCGGGGAGGAGTCCGCGGGCCAGCTGACTCCGGCCACGTCCTGTGGCCGGGAGACCCGCAGGAACAGCGCGAAGGTCGCGGGACGCTTCACCGACAGTTCCAGCCTGCCGCCGTCGGCCTCCGCGAGCGCACGGGCCAGCGCGAGACCGACCCCGGTCGACCCGCCACCGGAGAAGCCCCGGTCGAAGATGTGCGGCGCCAGCTCGTCCGGCACGCCCGCACCGTTGTCAGTCACCTCGACCATCACCGTGCCATCGGAATCCCCCCGCCGGGCGGCGAGCGTAACCGTGCCCCCACCGTGTCGCAGGGCGTTATCGAGCAGCACGCCGATGATCTCGCGCAGGCGCGCCGGAGTCGCCCGCACCCGCAGCCCCTCGGCGATGCGCAGCCGCAGAGTGCGCCCGTCCGCCCGTAGCATCTGCCGCCACTCCTCGGCCATCGCTGGCAGCTGGGAGTGCAGATCCACCGGTTCGGCCCCGACCTCACTGGCGGCGCGGGCAGCCGCGAGCAGTTCATCCAGCGCTTCGGCAAGCCGGTCGGCCTGCTCCTGCGCGGCCCGCGCGTCCTCGGCCACCTCGTCGTCGCCGTGGACGGGCAGCGACTCCAGCCGCAGTTGCAGGGCGGTGAGCCGGGAACGCAACTGGTGCGAGACGTCCCCGACCAGCCTGCGCTCACGCTGGACCAGCTGCGCGAGCGCCGACCCCGATGCGTCCAGCGCCTCGGCCACCATGTCGAGCTCGCCGACGTCGTAGCGCCTCGGGTCGGGCCGGAAGTCACCGCCACCGAGCCGCGCGGCTCGTTCCGCGACGTGCCGCAGCGGCTGCGCCAGTCTGCGGGCGGTCACGGTGGCCACCACGGTCCCGATACCGACCGACAGCACGACCAGCAGCACCACCAGCAGGGTCACCTGAGTCTGCCGGGTACGGACAGGGGCGGCCGGAATGGCGAGTTCGACGGTGCCCGCCCTGGCGATCGGCACGGTCTCGGAGACCGTGCTCCCGTCAACCGGTGTGCCGTAGCGCAGATCGGCCTGATCGGGCCTGCGGACCACCAGGACGCCGTCCTCCGGCACGGCAACGCCCACGGCGGTCAGGTCCAGCGCGTCCCCGTCGGCGATGTCGTCGTCAAGGGTGGCCGCGATCTGCTGTGCTCTGGCCGCGAGGTCCTCCTTCGCGAGGTTGTCCACCAGCTGCCATGCGGTGATGCCCAGCGGGATGCCCAGCGCGGCGCCGGTGACCGCCACGGCGAGCAGGATCGCGAGCAGGATTCGGCGACGCACTCAACCACGCTCACTCTGTGCCTGCCGGCAAACGCGCGTCACGATCGACCCGGCGGGGCTTTGACTCGCGCACAACACTCACCATCGCAGGTCATCCGCCCCGCCTCCCCGCTCGCGGGCTGACGCCGCGCACATGCCGCAAATCACCAAATCGCAGGCACCTCTCGTACACCATCACGCTCACTCGGCATTGAAGCGGAACCCCACGCCCCGGACCGTCGCGATCCGGCGCTCGCCGTCGTGCCGGGCCCCGCCCGCCTGGTCGGATGCCGCGTGCTCCGCGTGTTCCATGGCGACCGCCAGTTTGCGGCGCAGCCAGGACATGTGCATGTCCAGCGTCTTCGACGTCTTCGACTCGAGGTCGTTCCAGACCTCGGCGAGGATCTCGTCGCGGCTCACCACCTGGCCCACCCTGCTCATCAGCACCCTGAGCAGCTCGAACTCCTTGTTCGCGAGCGGCACCTCGCGGCCGTCGACGGTCACCAGCCGGGCGGCGAGGTCCATCCGCACCCCGCCTGCCTCCAGCACGTCCGGCGCCCGCCTGCGCAGCAGCGCGCGGATTCGGGCCAGCAGTTCGGCGAGCCGGAACGGCTTGGCCACGTAGTCGTCCGCGCCCGCGTCGAGGCCGACGACGAAGTCCACCTCGTCGGTGCGGGCGGTCAGCATCAGTACCGGCAGTTCCGTGCCCGCGGCGCGCAGCCGCCTGCACACCTCGAGGCCGTCCATGCCGGGCAGGCCGAGATCGAGCACCAGCAGATCGACCCGGCGCCCACCGGTGACCCGAAGTACCGAAGGGCCGTCCTGGACGACCTCGACGTCGTAGCCCTCCCGCTTCAGCGCGCGCGACAGCGGATCGGCGATGGCCGGGTCGTCCTCGGCAAGTAGCACCACGCTCACCTGGTCAACTCTACGGCGCAACCCCGTGCGACGATCGGAGTCGTGTCGCCGTATGCCGATGATCTGAGCCTCGCCCACCGCTTGGCCGATGCCGCCGACCGGATCACCGCCGCGCGCTTCCGTGCGCGGGACCTGACCGTGCGCAGCAAGCCGGACCGGACGCCGGTCACCGACGCGGACACGGCGGTGGAGGACGCGCTCAGGGACGTGCTGCTCGCCGAGCGGCCCGACGACGCGGTGGCGGGCGAGGAGCGCGGCGGAGCCGTGTCGGGGCCGGGGCGGACCTGGCTGATGGACCCCATCGACGGCACCAAGAACTTCCTCCGCGGGCTACCCGTATGGGCGACGCTGATCGCGCTGGTCTCCGACGGCAGCCCGGTCGTGGGAGTGGTCAGTGCCCCCCTGCTCGGCAGGCGCTGGTGGGCGGCGACCGGTGGCGGGGCCTGGCTGCGCGACGGCGCGGGTGAGCATCGGCTGGCTGTGTCGAAGGTCGAGGGTCTCGCGGACTCCTACCTGTCCACGACGCACCTCGGTTCCTGGGGCGAGCACCACTCCCGAGATGCCTACCTCGCGCTGACCGACGCCTGCTGGGAGAACCGGGCGTTCGGCGACTTCTGGCACCACTGCCTCGTCGCGGAGGGCGCGATCGACATCGCCGCCGAGGCGATCGTGAACCCGTGGGACGTCGCCGCGGCGCAGGTGCTCGTCACCGAGGCGGGCGGCCGCTTCACCGACCTCACCGGGGCAGCGACCTTCGACGGCGGTTCGGCCCTGTCCACCAACGGTCTCCTGCACGAGGCCACCCTGGAGCTGCTGAACCGGCACCGCGGCTGATGTCCGGGCGGGTCAGGGCAGGACGCCCACCGCGCCCCGCGCCACCTGCGCCCACGCCAGCCTGCCGAACAGGTAGTGGCAGGCGACCTGCTCGTTGCTGAACCGCGCCCAGTCGTAGCGGTTGCCCTGCTCGCGCCAGAACACCTCCCACGCGCCCTCGCCGTCCTCCTGCTCGTCGGCCCGCAGCAGGCACCACGTGTTGTCCGCCTCGGTCTCGATCGAGATCACCTCACGCGGCACCCCGAGCGCCTCGAGCCAGCGCACGATCGACTCGACGTTCATGCTGCTCCCAACAATCTCTTGCCTGTGTCTCTGGCTCGACTAGCTCTCTGCCTCGAAGGTGACGTCGGCAAGGTAGCCCAGCGTCACCAGCTCGGCGGCGGAATAGATCGTCCTGATGCGCACGCCGCCACCGGGCTGGCCGAACCAGCCTGCCGACATCGCGCGCCACGCGGGCAGTTCGCGCAGCACGCGATAACGCCGGTAACCGGCCTCGAGGTGCGCGGGCGGCAGCGAGCGCCGGGCAAACGGGGTGCCCTCCGGGGCGAACACGCGCCCGGCCGCCGTGCCGAACCGGTCCAACGGGGTCCCCACGGCCAGCAGCACCGGTTCCCCCTCGGCCTGCCCACCCTCCGGGTAGGACTCGCCGGGCGGCCAGACGTACTCCACGCGGCCACTCGCGGTGCGCACCAGATACCGGTGTTCCCAGTCCCGCTCCGACATCCCGGCGAGCGGATCGTGGTCCTCGGTCAGTCGGGTCGGGGGGCTCGGCAGCACCTCGACCGGCGGGGCGGCGGGCCGTCGCTCGCCCGCACGAAGGGAGTCGAGCGCGTGCGCGGGGTCGATCAGCCCGGAACGCGGATGGTCGTGGGGGGCGAAACGCAGCCCCGCGGCGTAGTCCAGTTCCTCGGGAGGCGACGGCAGCTGGCGGGCCGGCCGTGCGGAGGCGACCGGCAGGTGCCCGATGGGGAACATGTGCACCAGGAAGAGCGCCACGATGCTCTCCCGCTCCTGCCTCGGCGCGCCGTAGGACAGTGGAATCGGCGGCGGGGCCTGCTGCGGCTGCGCCGACCGCGGCGCACGGGGCGCGGGTGGTGGTTGCGGCGTCTGCGGGGCGGGTGCGCCGCGCTGCGGCTGCGCGCCCCACTGACCGGCGCCCTGCCCGCCGTACCCCCCGCCGCCCACGTGACCGCCGTACCCCGCGTATCCGCCCGGCGCGCCGGCCGCGGGATATCCACCGAACCCGCCGGGCGCGGGCGGCGGCCCATACGGCATCGGCGGTGCTCCGCCGGGTGCCCCAGGACCGCCGACGAACCCGGCGGCCGTGGTCACCCCAGACCGCGGCGTCGGCGCGTCGGCGAAACCACCCCGGTGCACGATCGGTATCGGCCCTGTGTCGCCGTCCATGGACACCTGTGCGCCGTCCGCGGACACCTGTGTGCCAGCCGCGGACACGTGTTCGCGATCTGTGTACTCGTATTCCCCACTCCCGACCGCCACAGCCGCCACCAACTCGACCGGCACCCCGGTCACGGCGCTAATCAGTCCCGCCTGCCCGTGCTCCCCCCGCGGGCCGGCCAGCGGATCGGCCGGTCCCGCCTCCACCGGCACCGCCCCGCCGGAGGTTCCGACGACCTCGGCCAGCCCCTCGGTCACGGCGGCGAGCCCGGCCGCCGCGCTCCGGATGGTGATGTCCACGCCCAGCAGTGCGGCCGGGTGGCCCGCCCCGGCTGCGACACGGGCAGCCTCGGTGTTCTCGGCGGCACGGACCAGTTGCCGGACCAGCTCCACCTTGGCCTCGGCGATCTGCTCGGCCGCTCGCTCGAGCCGCTCCGCCGCCTGGCCGGCCTCCCTGGCCGCGTTGCCCAGCACTCCCTCGTCGGCATCGCTGAGACCGGACCACGCCGACCTGGCGGCGTCGGCCGCCGTGGCGCCAAGAGCGGCGAACCCATCCGCGGCGGCGGTGTCGGCGTCCGCGGCAAGGACGCTCAGGAGTTCCTGCGCGTCCCGCCAGGCAACGGCGTGCGCTCGCAGCACGTCCTCGTCGGCCTCGGGCCAGGTCAGTCCGGTGGCCACGGCGATTCCGGACAGCTCGGCGGGCAGTTCGATTCCCACGATGTCCGCCTCTAGTCCCCTGCTTCGGTACCGGCGACGTCGGCGACGGCGGCCTCGTCCGCGTCGCGGTAGGCCGCGGCCGCGCTCGAGAACCGTGCGCCCATCGCCGCCAGCTCGCCCGCGAGCCCCTCGATTCGATCCAGCGCCCGGATCGCCCGCTGTTCGTGCGAAGCGGCGAAGCCGCGGCCGACCTCGTCGTCGCCCCACGGCGGCACGGTGGCGCCCGCCAGTACCCCGCCCAGTTCGGTGGCGATGGCTGCGGCGCGCGCCGCGAGGCCGTCGAAGTCGCCCGCGACCACCAGCAGGCGGTCGGGGTCGGCGGCGAATCCCTGGGCCGGGGTCACCTCGCGCTCGGCCATCGCGTCTCGCCCACCCAGGACTGGTTCTCGAAGCTGTCGTCCTCGCGGGGTGCGGCCGCGGAGAGTTCGTCGGCGCCGAGATCGCCGGTGCCCAGCAGCAGCGCCTGCGGGTCGGCACCTTCGCCGAGCGCGGGGGCGAGCACCTCGGCAGCCGCCGCGAGTGAGCGCACGGTCGCCTCGGCCGTTGCCCGCACGATCTGCTCGGCCAGTTCGGCGGGCCGGTAGCGCTGGTACGCCTCGTCGGCGATGACCAGTCCGGTGAGGGTTCCCTTCGGCCCGGTGGTCGCGGTGACCAGGCCACCCGCCGCTGTCGCCGACGCGCGGACAGCACTCAGCTCGCGATGCGCGGTGGCGAGTTGCTCGCGGCTGTCGCGGTAGTCGGCGAGCAGTTGCTGCACGCGCGCGCTGTGCTCGGTCACGGCGTCCTCCCCGATGTGGACAGCGGTCGGCTGGGACTCAGACGCACGCTGCACACGCATGGTTCCGCGCTCTGCCAGGATTTCGACGCCCCGTTCGGGTGAAGCTCCCCTGCGGGAATGCGGCGACGAGGTCCACCGGCACCGCGCCTCAGCCGGCGAGCGCGCGGACCACTCGCGAGGGACTCGGTCTGCCGAGCTTTCCGGCCATCCAGGCGCTCGTCGCGACCAGCGCGTCCAGGTCGACGCCGTGCTCGACACCCAGCCCGTCGAGCATCCACACCAGGTCCTCCGTCGCCAGGTTGCCGGTCGCGGACTCGGCGTACGGGCAGCCGCCGAGGCCACCGGCCGAAGAGTCCACCGTGCACACACCGAGACGAAGCGCCGCGAGGGTGTTGGCCAGTGCCTGCCCGTAGGTGTCGTGGAAGTGCACCGCGAGGACGTCCGGCCCGGTCCCGGCCGCACCGAATGCGCTGACCAGGCGTTCCACCTGTCCAGGCGTCGCGACGCCGATGGTGTCGCCGAGGGAGAGCTGCCCACACCCGAGGTCGAGCAGCCGGGCGCCGGTGCGCGCCACCTGCTCCGCGGGCACCGCGCCCTCCCACGGATCACCGAAGCACATCGACAGGTAGCCGCGCACCTCGAGCCCTTCGGCGCGGGCCCTGGACACCACGGGCTCGAACATCGCGAACTGCTCGTCGAGACCCGAGTTGAGGTTGCGGCGGGCGAACGTCTCCGTCGCGCTCGCGAACACCGCGATCTCGCGCACACCCGCCGCGAGCGCCCGGTCCAGGCCCTTCTCGTTGGGCACCAGCACGGGATACCGCACCTGGTCGTGCGCGTCGAGGCGCGCCAGCAGTTCCTCGGCATCGGCCAGCTGCGGCACCCACTTCGGATGCACGAAACTGGTCGCCTCGAGCACGGGGAGCCCGGCACGGGCCAGCCGGTCGAGGAACTCCAGCTTCACCTCCACCGGCACGGACACCGACTCGTTCTGCAGGCCGTCCCTGGCACCGACCTCCCAGATCGTCACCCGCTCCGGCAGCTCGCCCGAGGAGGCCACCCGCTCGGGCAGGTCCAGTTCACGTGCACCCATGGCAGGCTCAGCGCCTCCGTCCGCGCGTGCGGGGCTGCGGCGGCGGTGGTTCCTCGTCGAATCCCGGCCCTGCCTGACCCCGTTCCGCGTAGTCGTCGTACGGGTTGTCATTGACCTCGCGGTAGATGAAGGTGTGCACCTTCTCCACGCTCGGGATGTCGTCGAACTTCAACGGCTGGTCCGACGCCGACTCGATGATCAGCGTCCCGCAGCCGAAGACCCGGTCGAGCAGGCCGTGCTCGAACTGGACGCTGTTGATCCGCGACATCGGGATGTCGATTCCCGTGCGCTTGATCACGCCCTCCCGCGCGATGACCCGGTCGGAGGTGACGATGAAGTGCGTCGTGCGCCAGCGCACCAACGGCGCGAGGAACAGCCACACGACCAGCAGCAGCGCGACCGCGCCGATGGCGATCAGGGTGATCAGGTCCCACGGCGGCGAGATGTCCCGCGCCAGCAGCGCGAGCCAGATACCGGCGCCCAGCGTGAGCAGCAGCACGAACACCGGGACGACCAGCATCTTGAAGTGCGGGTGCTTGTGCACCACGATGCTCTCGCCCTCGCTGAGCAGATCGTCTGGATAGGCCACTCGAACGCTCCCCGTCCCGGCGGGCCCACGAGCCCGGCTCCCTTAAGTACTGGTGTGCCAACCGTACCGGCGCGGGGCCCCTCGGCCGCTCATCGCGCGGTGTTTCGTCACCGTGTTCGTCATGAGGCCTGCTGCGGTGAGCGCAGGTGCACCACGTCCCCCGCGTACAGGGTGCGGCGCCTGCCGCCCGTGTCCAGGATCAGCTGTCCCGCGTCGTCAACATCGACCGCGACGCCGAACAACGTGCCGCCGTCGGCGAGTATCGCCTTGACCTCCTGACCGAGCGTCGCGCACCGGTCCCGGTAGTCCTGCAGCAGGCCCGCGGCGGCAAGATCCCCGCGCGCCTGCCGCCAGCTGTCCTCGCGGTCGGCGAGCGCGGCCAGCAGCAGCGCGGCGATCTGTGTGCGGTCCGTGGTCCGCGCCCCCTGCTCCCGCAGCGAGGTCGCGGGCAGGCCGCCCGGCCCGGGAGACACCGGCACGGGGGACGGGCGCACGTTCAGCCCGATCCCGAGCACCACGGCGATCTCGTCGGAGGACGCCGCCTCGGACAGGATGCCCGCGCACTTGCCCCGTTCCGGGCCCGCGAGCACGTCGTTGGGCCACTTGAGCACGGCGTCGACGCCGAGTGCCGAGGCGACGTCGGTCACCGCGAGACCCGCGACGACCGAGAGGGAACCCAGCCGGGCAAAGGAGACGTCCCGGGGCCGCAGCAGCACGCTGCAGTAGATGCCCGCTCCCGGGGGCGAGTTCCAGACCCGGCCCCGCCGGCCCGACCCCGCGGTCTGCTCCTCGGCGATCAGCACGGTGCGGTCCTCGGCCCCTTCGGTGACGGCCATCCGCAGGTCGGCGTTGGTGGAGCCGGTGACAGAGACCACGTCGAGCGCCGCGTAGGGGCCTGCGGGCCGCAGCAGATCGGCGCGGAGCCTGCTCGCATCGATGGGAGCCATACGGTGCACCTTATGACCTGTTCCGGTGCCCGCTCGCACGTGGTGACAAGCGGTGACGTTGCCTACGCCACAGCGCGACAGGGCGCTGCTGTCGTTAGGCTGCGCCTCTATGAGCGACTGGCACCGTGAACAAGCCGGGCACGGCACTGAGCGATGTGCAGCCCGCCGGCGAGTGAGGCAAAAGTCATGAGCAGCGCGACGGAGCCGATCGGGACGCCCCCTGAACTGGCCGGCACCAAACCGGACATCCACACGACGGCAGGCAAACTCGCCGATCTCTATCAGCGCTACGACGACGCGGTGCACGCCGGGTCGGCCCGCGCGGTGGAGCGGCAGCACGCCAAGGGCAAGAAGACCGCTCGTGAGCGGATCGACCTGCTGCTCGACCCCGGATCGTTCGTCGAGCTCGACGAGCTCGCCCGGCACCGCTCCACCAACTTCGGTCAGGAGAAGAACCGCCCGTACGGCGACGGCGTCGTGACCGGCTACGGCACGGTCGACGGCCGGCCGGTCTGCGTGTTCAGCCAGGACGTGACCGTCTTCGGTGGCTCACTCGGCGAGGTCTACGGCGAGAAGATCGTCAAGGTCATGGACCTGGCCATCAAGACCGGCAGGCCGATCGTCGGGATCAACGAGGGCGGTGGCGCGCGGATCCAGGAAGGTGTCGTCTCGCTCGGCCTCTACGGGGAGATCTTCACCCGCAACGTCAAGGCCTCCGGCGTGGTGCCGCAGATCTCGCTGATCATGGGCGCGAACGCGGGCGGGCACGTCTACTCCCCCGCGCTCACCGACTTCGTGGTGATGGTCGACCAGACCTCGCAGATGTTCATCACCGGACCGGACGTGGTGAAGACGGTGACCGGCGAGGAGGTCACCCTCGAGGAGCTCGGCGGCGCCCGCACGCACAACACCAAGTCCGGCAACGCGCACTACATGGGCAGCGACGACGAGGACGCGATCGCCTACGTCAAGGAACTGCTGTCGTTCCTGCCCTCGAACAACCTCTCCGAGCCGCCGCTGTTCGAGGCGCCGGAGCCCTCCGGCGAGTCCATCGTAGACGGCGTCACCGAGTCGGACGCCGAGCTGGACACGTTGATCCCGGACTCGGTGAACCAGCCCTACGACATGCGCGAGGTCATCACCCGTGTCGTCGACGAGGGCGAGTTCCTCGAGGTGCAGGAGCTTTTCGCGCCCAACATCGTCGTCGGCTTCGGCCGGATTGACGGGCAGAGCGTCGGGATCGTCGCGAACCAGCCGACCCAGTTCGCGGGCTGCCTCGACATCGACGCCTCGGAGAAGGCCGCACGGTTCGTCCGTACCTGCGACGCGTTCAGCGTCCCGGTGCTGACCTTCGTCGACGTGCCGGGCTTCCTTCCGGGTACCGACCAGGAGTGGAACGGCATCATCCGGCGCGGGGCGAAACTGATCTACGCCTACGCGGAGGCGACCGTCCCGCTGGTCACCGTGATCACCCGCAAGGCCTACGGCGGCGCGTACGACGTGATGGGGTCCAAGCACCTCGGCGCCGACGTGAACGTCGCATGGCCGACCGCGCAGATCGCCGTGATGGGCGCGCAGGGCGCGGCGAACATCGTGCACCGCAAGACGTTGAGCAAGGCCAAGGAGGAGGGCGCCGACGTCGACGCCCTGCGCGCCGACCTCATCCAGGAGTACGAGGACACGCTCTGCAACCCCTATGTCGCCGCCGAGCGCGGCTATGTGGACTCCGTCATCCCGCCGGCGCACACTCGTGGCTACGTGGCCCGCGCGCTGCGCCTGCTGCGGGACAAGCGCGAGACGCTGCCGCCCAAGAAGCACGGCAACATTCCGCTGTGAGGCGAGTGAGGCAAGAGGCATGAGCGACCGGCACCGTGAGCGAATCGGGTACGGCACTGAGCGATGTGCAGCCCGCCGGCGAGTGAGGCAGCAAGAATGAGCGACGAGCAGACGACCGAGACGACCGCCCGGCCGCTGCTGCGCGTGGTGCGCGGTAACCCGGACGACGCCGAACTGGCCGCGGTGACCGCCGTGGTGGCCGCGGCGGCGTCCGGCGAGGCGTCCGCGCCGGACGCACCACGCCGCTCGCGGTGGAGCGACCCGGCGGCACGTCTGCGCACGCCGCTGCGCCCCGGCCCCGGCGCGTGGCGCGCCTCGGCCCTCCCCGGCTGAGCCCCCCCTCGCACTTTCCCGGGAAAGTGCGGATAGTTGCGCACGCACGTACCGCACTTTCCCGGGAAAGTGCGGGTACGGCACCGCGCCGACCTGGGGAAGTGGGCGTGACGGCTCGCACTTTCCCGGGAAAGTGCGAGCCGTGGAATGGCTCGCGGGCGGGGCGGTAACCTCCGCGTCGTGCGCTTCGTTCTCGCCTCCGCCTCCCCCGCCCGCCTTGCCGTGCTCCGCGCCGCCGGGATCGACGCCAGTGTGGTCGTCTCCGGTGTGGACGAGGACGCCGTGGCGGCGAACCTGACCGACCCCTCCCCTGCCGAGCTGGTCACCGCGCTGGCTATGGCCAAGGCGGAGAAGGTCGCGGACACGCTCGCAGGGACCTACGACGACAACCACCCGGCCGTCGTCGTGGGCTGTGACTCCATGCTCTCGATCGGCGGGGAGATGGTCGGCAAGCCGAAATCCGCCGAGGACGCGCACAAGCGCTGGGCCGCGATGGCGGGTGGCACCGGGGAGTTGCTCACCGGGCACGCGGTGCTGCGCCTGGACACCGGCGCCCGCGCCACCGGCAGCCGCGGGACAACGGTCCGCTTCGGCACCCCCACCCAGCACGAACTGGACGCCTACGTCGGCAGCGGCGAACCGCTCGCCGTCGCCGGCGCGTTCACCATCGACGGTCTTGGCGGCTGGTTCGTCGAGGGCGTCGACGGCGACCCGTCGAGCGTCATCGGTATCAGCCTGCCGCTGACCCGGCAGCTGCTCGCCGAGGTCGGCGTGAGCGTCGTCGACCTCTGGTCTCCCACATCCTGAGAGTCCAGCCACAGGGACAAGCGATCCGGAAGAGTCCGGGGCCGTCAGTCGTTGACCACGACTGGCCCACCTCGAGAACCCTTCACATCCCCGGAGTTGCCCGTGTCCTTCGTGCGGACCTACACCAAACCGCCGGTCTTCGCCGCGGCGGTACTCGGCTCACTCGCCGTCGGTGCCCTGCTGGGCGTCGTCGCCAGGACCACCGAAGCCGTCTGGCTGACCGACACCCTCGACCAGATCGGCTCGATCTTCACCACGCTGCTGCAGATCGCGGTGATCCCGCTGGTCTTCACCGCGATCGTGGTGGGCATCAACAGCCTGCGCAGGCTCGGCGGCGGGCGCACCGCCGCCAGGCTCGGCGGCAAGACGGTGCTCTGGTTCGCGATCACGTCGTTCATCGCGGTCCTGATCGGCATCGTGGTCGGCAGGCTGTTCAACCCCGGCAGCGGTGGTCTCGGCGCCGGCGTGGCCGCGACCGCGGCCAACTCGGACAAGGCCGCGTCCAGTGTGGACAAATGGGGGTCCTGGACGGCCTTCGTCGACGGGATAATCCCCAGCAACTTCGTTTCCGCCTTCGCCGAGGGCGAGACGCTGCAGGTGCTCTTCCTCGCGCTGATCGTGGGTGCGGCCGCCTACAGCCTGGGTGACCGGGCCAAGCCCTTCGTCGACTTCACCTCGAGCGTCTTCGAGATCATCCAGCGCTACCTGGGCTGGATCGTACGGCTGGCCCCGATCGGCATCGTCGGCCTCATCGGCGCGGCGGTGGCCAACTACGGCGACGCGCTGTTCCGGCCGCTGCTGTCGCTGACCGTCGCGGTCTACGCCGGCAGCCTGCTGGTGCTGCTCGTGGTCTACCCGGTGCTGCTGCGGTTCGTGGCACAGGTCAGCCCCGGCCAGTTCTTCGGCAAGGCGTGGACGGCGATCCAGTTCGCCTTCGCCTCCCAGTCCTCCGGCGCGACCCTGCCGCTGACCCGGCAGTCGGCGGTGAACCTCGGCGTGGACCCCGGCTACGCGGCCTTCGCGACCCCGCTGGCGAGCGCGACCAAAATGGACGGCTGCGCCGCGGTGTTCCCCGCCATCGGCGCGATCTTCATCGCCAACATCTCCGGACAGTCGCTGAGCCTGTGGCAGTACGGCGGCATCGTGGTCGTCGCGGTACTGGGTGCGCTGGCCACGGCGGGCACCACCGGCTGGCTCACCGCGCTGACACTGACCACCACGGTGATCGGCCTCGGCGCGGAGCAGGTGGCGCTGGGCATCGCGCTGATCTACTCGGTCAACCCGATCATGGACATGATCCGCACCGCGACGAACGTGGCCGGGCAGATCGCCGTGCCGACCATCGTCGCCCGCACGGAGGGCCTGCTCGACGACGACGTCCTGCACACACCGAGCGCCCCGCCGCTGCTCGCCGACACCGGGACCGAGGCACGTCCTGCGAGCACAACGGCCACGACGAGCGCCTGACCGGGCACCGAGGTCACGGGCAGGGGCGCAACTCGCCCTCGCTGACCCGGACATCGGGCCAGCCACGGATGTCACTCGGGGACGTGTAGTGCCCGGTGCAACCGAGTTCGGCCCCGCCCACCTCGTACACGGCGGCCACCACCGGCGCGACCTTGCACGAGGCCTCGGGGTCCGAGACGGCGCAGTCGTGCCGGACCACCACGACCTCGGGCACCTCGTCCCCCGAGACGTCGTCCAGCGCGATCGTGCCCGCGTTCGAGAAGTACGGCCGGTCGGCGGGCCGCCAGGTGCCGCCGCGCGCGACCACCACCTCGCCGACCGTGCCGTCCTCGAGGGAGCCCCTGACGAGACACACCGAGATCGCACCCTCCACACAGCGCAGTGAGTCACCGCCGACCTTCGCGCCCATCGTGGCGATCGTGCTCTCGAGCACCGTGGCCGTGTCGGTGCCCCAGTCGACCCGGACCCGCCCGGACCTGCCGTCCTGGTCCGCCAGCAACTCCACGGTCGAGCCGTCGACGTCGACCGAGACGAGCACCACGCACCGGCTCTCGGGACAGTCACCCGCCGGACTCGAGCCCGAGACCGAGGGGGCGTCCGGCGCCTCGCCTTCGGCGTTCGCGGAAGGGGAGTTCTCCTGGCGCGACCGGAGCAGGAACACCGTCACCAGGGCCGCGATCGTGACCACCAGGGCCAGTACGACGGTCACCAGCACCGTGCGTGGTGGCCGGGACGAGTTCGTCGAGGTCACGACTCCAGCGTAAGTGCGCGCCGCCCACCCGGCGAGGTAGCTCTGGGTGCCCGTCTATGTTGTCCGCGTGACCATTTCCGAATCGACTCCGCGCCTGCCCGTCCCGCCCGGCTTCCCGCCGATGGTTTACATCCCCTGCGGTCGCTACCGGACGCAGGACGGCGGCAGCACCCTCGCCGTCGAGCTGCGGCACACCGAGGACGGCAAGCTGGCGCTGCTGGCGTACTCCGCGATCGACCGCCTCGTGCGCTGCTGCGGGGAGCAGCAGCCGTGGGCGCTGGTGAACACCGAGGAGCTGACGGCGATCTTCGAGCGCCAGCCCTACGAGGCCATCCTGCTCGACACCGAACTGCCCGCCCCGCTGCGGCACTGAGCCGCCTCCGCGCCGCCGGGACGAACGTGGTCTGGCCCACAACCCCGGCTTGAGCAGGCCCGAAGCGGTAAGGAGTGAGCCGCCTCTCACCACGTTCCGGCAGTACTGTCGCCTAAACTGCTGCGAGGCCCGCGGACGCGCCTCTTCGCGTCCATGCCGGGCAGAGCGACCACGAGGAGGCAAGGGCGTGCCCGAAGGTGCCAGCGCGACGCAGGGCGGACCGGTGACGAAGGTGCTCGTCGCCAACCGGGGCGAGATCGCGGTCCGGGTCATCAGAGCAGCCGCCGACGCGGGGCTGACCAGCGTCGCCGTGTACGCGGATCCGGACAGGGACGCACCACACGTGCGCCTCGCCGACGAGGCGTTCGCTCTGGGCGGGACCACCGCCGCCGAGAGCTACCTGGTCTTCGACAAGCTGCTCGACGCGGCCAAGCGCGCCGGCGCGGATGCCATCCACCCCGGTTACGGCTTCCTCTCGGAGAACGCCGAATTCGCCCAGGCCGTGATCGACGCGGGCCTGACCTGGATCGGCCCGAATCCACAGGCCATCCGTGACCTCGGGGACAAGGTCACGGCCCGCCACATCGCCCTCAAGGCGGGTGCACCGCTGGTTCCGGGCACCAAGGACCCGGTGGAGACGGCCGAGGAGATCGTCGCCTTCGCGGGCGAACACGGGCTGCCCGTGGCCATCAAGGCCGCGTTCGGCGGCGGCGGTCGTGGCCTGAAGGTGGCCAGGACAATCGAGGAGATCCCGGAGCTGTTCGAGTCGGCCACCAGGGAGGCCGTCGCGGCCTTCGGCCGGGGCGAGTGCTTCGTGGAGCGCTACCTCGACCGGCCAAGGCACGTCGAGGCGCAGGTGCTCGCCGACATGCACGGCAACGCCGTCGTGGTCGGCACCCGCGACTGCTCGCTGCAGCGCAGGCACCAGAAGCTCGTCGAGGAGGCGCCGGCGCCGTACCTGTCCGACGAACAGCGCGCGACGATCCACGAGTCCGCCAAGGCGATCTGCAAGGAGGCCGGCTACTACGGTGCCGGAACCGTCGAGTACCTGGTCGGCCTCGACGGCACGATCTCCTTCCTCGAGGTCAACACCAGGTTGCAGGTCGAGCACCCGGTCTCGGAGGAGACCACCGGGATCGACCTCGTACGTGAGCAGTTCCGCATCGCCGAGGGCAAGGCGCTGCCGTTCACCTCCGATCCCACCCCGCGCGGGCACAGCATCGAGTTCCGGATCAACGGCGAGGACGCGGGCCGCAACTTCCTGCCCGCTCCGGGCACCGTGACCCGGCTGGTCTTCCCCGAGGGCCCTGGCGTGCGCGTGGACTCGGGTGTCGAGACCGGCACGGTCATCGGCGGGCAGTTCGACTCGATGCTGGCGAAGGTCATCGTCACCGGAGCCGATCGCACCCAGGCGCTCGAGCGCAGCCGCCGTGCGCTCGGCGAGATGGTGGCCGACGGCATGGCCACCGTGCTGCCGTTCCACCGCGCGATCGTGCGTGATCCGGCGTTCGTCGGCGACGAGAACGGGTTCAGCGTGCACACCCGCTGGATCGAGACCGAGTTCGACAACCAGATCGAGCCGTTCGACGGCGGTACGCCTGTCGAGGAGGAGACCGCGCCGCGGCAGAACGTCGTCGTCGAGGTCGGCGGGCGCAGGCTCGAGGTCTCCCTGCCCGGCGACCTCGCGCTGGGCGGCGGTGGCGGCACGGGCGGTGCCGCGAAGGCCAAGCCGCGCAAGCGCGGCGGCGGCGGCAAGACGGCGGTCAGCGGCGACGCGGTGACCGCGCCGATGCAGGGCACGATCGTGAAGGTCGGTGTCGAGGAGGGCCAGCAGGTCGAGGCGGGTGAGCTGATCGTCGTGCTGGAGGCCATGAAGATGGAGAACCCGGTCACCGCCCACAAGGCGGGTACGGTCACCGGGCTCACCGTCGAGGTCGGCTCGGCCGTCAGCCAGGGGTCCGTCCTGCTCGAACTGAAGGACTGAGAGACGCAGCCCGGTGCGGACCTCCTCGGGTAGCGCACCCACACCGTGACCCCCCGCACGGCGCGGGGCACCTAGGATCGTGGAGTGCCAGCGGACCAGCCCCACCTTCGCCTCAGCGATGACGAGCGCCAGGACGCCCTGGATGCGCTCTCCGAGCACGTCCGCACCGGGCGCCTGGACATCGGCGAGTTCGGCGACCGCTCGTCCCAGGTGACCTCCGCGCGCACGAGGGGCGACCTGATCCCGTTGTTCAGCGACCTGCCCGAGCCTCGCCCGAAGTTCCTCTCGCCGTACCGGCCGGCCGCGGCCACTCCCGTCCGCAGACCGTCGCAGCCGCCGTCGCAACGACTCGCATCCGCGGCGGTCCCGATCGCCGCCGTGGTCGCGATCGTGCTGTTCTTCACCGTGGCGAAGGGGTTCTGGCTGGTCTTCCTGATCCCCGCCGCGGTGGCGCTCCTCGCCGGGTCCCTCTTCGGCGGCCGGGGCCGCTGAGCGTCGGCGATAGGGTCCAGTCATGGAACCGGTCGAGATCAACGCGGGCAACTACTACCTGCGCCAGTTGCGGGCGGACGAGCTGATGGACGACCGGCCCGCGCTGGTCGAGGCCTTCGCCGACCCAACGCAGCGCCGCTACGTGCCGGGTTACCAGGTCGGCACGCTGGAGGAGGCGGGCGAGTACGTCGCGGTGCGGGCACGGCAGTGGGAGCGCGACGAACGCTGCTCCTGGGCGGTTGCCGAACCGACCACCGGCGACCTGCTCGGCGAGATCCTGTTGAAGAACCTCGACCTGGAAGCGGGGGTCGCCGAGGCCGGGTTGTGGATACACCCGAACGCCAGGGGCAGGGGCGTCGGGGTGACGGCGCTGAGCGCCGCGCTGCGGTTCGGCTTCGGCGCGCTGGGACTGCGGGAGATCAGCTACCAGCACGAGGAGAGCAACACCGCCTCCGCCGCCGTCGCGCGTCGCTGCGGGTTCACCCATGTGCGTACCGAGCACGCCGGGCCGGGTGTGGAACCGGAGCTGATCTGGACTCGCGGTCCGGCAGGCGCGATGTGAGCCAGTGCCGGTGCCCAGCTACTTTCTGACACGCGTTCTCCGGGCGCTGGCCGACGGCGGGAGCCGCCCCGCGTTCGTGCACGGTGGAGAATGCGTGACCTACGAGGCGGCCACGCGGCTGGTGCGACGGCTGCACGACGGGCTCGCGGCCGAGGGCGTCGGCCGGGGCGAGACCGTCGCGATCATCGGTGGCAACCGCCCCGAGTCGCTCCTCGCGCAACTGGCGGCCCAGTTGCGCGGCGCGACGGTGCTGCTGGTCGGCGCCTCGGCGAGCCTGCCGGACATGGCCACGGCGATCTCCGCGGCCGGCGCGGGCACGGTGATCGTCGACCCCGGCCGGATCGGCGATCTGCGCCACCTGCCGGGGCGGTGCGGGGTACTGGGGCTGGGGTCCGCGCCGGGAGTCGTGGATCTGCTTCACGAATGGCCGACCACGGCGCTCGCCCTGCCCGAATCGGCGCGGGTGATCTTCACGTCGGGAGGCACGACCGGGACTCCCAAGCTCATCTGCCACAGCCGGATTTACGAGGAAATGGCCCACATCTTCCGGCCCGGCCCCTCCCCGGAACGAGCGCTACTGGTGGCGCCGATGTCCCATATGACCGGGAACGCCGCGGCCCTCGGCGCGCTGCTGCGGGGCGACGTCGTGGTGCTGCACGAGGGCTTCGACGCGGCGGCCGTGCTGCGCGCCATCGAGTCCGAGCGGATCACGACACTGTCCCTCACTCCACCAAGGCTGGCGCAGGTGCTCGACCATCCTGCGATCGAGTCCACGGATCTGCGCAGCATGCGCGCGCTCTCCGTCGGCGCGAGCCCGCTGCCCGCGCACCGGCTGCGCCAGGCGCTGGACGTGTTCGGCCCGGTGGTCGGGCAGGGGTACGGGCTGACCGAGGCACCGATGATCGCGAACCTCGCACCCGCGGAACTGGCGGACCATCCGCACCGGCTCGGGTCTGTCGGACGAATCGTGCCCGGGATGGAGGCGCGTGTCGACGACTCGACCGGGGAGGTCCTGGTGCGCGGACTCGCACTGATGGACGGGTATCTCGACCGGCCCGCTCCGCTCGAGGACGGCTGGCTGCGCACCGGTGACGCCGGGAAGTTCGACAGCGACGGATACCTGTACCTGCTGGGCAGACTGGACGACGTGATCGTCACCGGGGAGAACGGCAGCCTGGTTCATCCGTCCGTTGTGGAGGACGCGCTCACCGGGCATCCGCTGGTGCGCCACGCCGCGGTGTTCGGCGTGCCGGGCACTGACGCCGGTGGCGAGGTGGTGCACGCCGTGGTGGTGCCCACCGAACCGCGCTCGGGGACACCGGAGACCGCCGACGCGCTGCGGCGGCACGTCGAGGTCGTCCTCGGCCGCGGTCACCTGGCGCCCTCGGCCGTGGAGTTCACCGAAGCGCTCCCCCTCACCCCCATCGGCAAGGTGGACCGCAAAGCCCTCCGCGCCCGGCATCAACCCACTGGCCCTCCCCGGAATTCGTCGACGAGTTCCGGCGTCAGCTGACGGGTTCGGTGATGTTGGCGCGGGCTTCGGGAGCGGCGACCCTGCGGGCATCGGCCGCCTCGTCGTTGGGCTGGGTCTGGGAGTCGCGTTCCGCCTCGACCCGCGCCCGGTAGACCTCGACCTCGTGGTCGGTGGTCTCCGTGGACCAGCCGAGGATCTCCCCCATCAGCGCCGCCACCTGCTTCGCGCAGTCCACGCCGCGGTGCGGGTACTCGATGGAGATGCGGGTGCGCCGCGCGAGCACGTCCTCCAGGTGCAGTGCGCCCTCGTGGCTCACCGCGTAGACGACCTCGACCGCGAGGTAGTCCGGCGCGGACTCCAGCGGCTTGAGCAACTCCGGCCGCTGATCGGCCATCGCCAGCACTTCGTGCACGAGTGAGCCGTAGCGGTCCAGCAGGTGCCGCACCCGGTACGGATGCAGCCCGTGCTCGGCGGCCAGGTGGTCGGCCTGGTTCACCAGCGCGTGGTAGCCGTCGGCGCCGATGAGCGGCACCTTGTCGGTGATCGAGGACTGCGGCCTGCCCGGCAGGTCCACGGCCGCGGCATCGACGGCGTCGGCCGCCATCACCCGGTAGGTGGTGTACTTGCCGCCCGCGATCGCCACCAGCCCCGGCGCGACCCGCGCGACGGCGTGCTCCCTGGACAGCTTCGACGTCTCCTCGCTCTCACCCGCGAGCAGCGGGCGCAACCCCGCGTAGACGCCCTCGATGTCGTCGTGGGTCAGCGGCGTGGCCAGCACCTCGTTCACGTGCTCGAGCAGGTAGTCGATGTCGTGTTTGGTCGCGGCCGGGTGCGCGAGGTCGAGGTTCCAGTCGGTGTCGGTGGTGCCGATGATCCAGTGGTTGCGCCACGGGATCACGAACAGCACGGACTTCTCGGTGCGCAGGATCATCCCGGACTCGGAGACGATCCGGTCCCTCGGCACGACGATGTGCACGCCCTTGCTGGAGCGCACCCGGAACCTGCCGCGGCTGCCGGACAGCCGCTGCAGCTCGTCGGTCCACACGCCGGTGCAGTTGATCACCACGCCGGCCTGCACGTCGGTCTCCCTGCCGTCTTCGACGTCGCGCACGCGCACGCCGGAGACCCGGTCGGCCTCGCGCAGGAAGTCGACGACCTGAGTCGAGGTACGCACGATCGCGCCGTAGTGCGCGGCGGTGCGGGCGACGGTCATCGTGTGCCGGGCGTCATCGGCCTGCGCGTCGTAGTAACGGATCCCGCCGATCAGGGCGTCCCGCTTGAGCGCGGGCACCATGCGCAGCGCACCCGCCCTGGTGAGGTGCTTCTGCCCCGGCACCGACCTGGCGCCACCCATCGTGTCGTACAGGAACAGCCCTGCCGCCGTGTACGGCCGCTCCCACACCCTGCGGGTCAGCGGGTAGAGGAAGCTGACCGGCTTCACCAGGTGCGGCGCCAGCAGGGTGAGCATCAGCTCGCGCTCGCGCAGCGCCTCGCGCACCAGGCCGAACTCCAGTTGCTCCAAATAGCGCAGTCCGCCGTGGAACAACTTGCTGGACCGGCTGGACGTGCCCGCTGCCAGGTCGCGCGCCTCGACCTGCGCGACCCGCAGACCGCGGGTCGCCGCGTCCAACGCGACACCGGCGCCGACGATGCCGCCACCGATGACCACGACGTCGAACGTCTCCGAGCCGAGCCGCTCCCACGAATCCGCGCGGCTCTGCGGCCCCAGCACCGCGGGGTCGCCTGTTGCGGCACGAGGTCCGGGCCGGGGTCCACGCTGCGGCTCAGTCACCAGAGATCCTCCTCGAGTCTTCGTCCCCTCCAGGATGGCACGTCTGCTCCGCTGTTACTCGTCGGCGAGGCGAGTGACACTCGGTCGGCTTCGCTGGAGACCGATTACGACCTGGAGGTACGTGACGGTGGTGTCCCGGAGAACGCGCGCGGCAAAGCCCACGAGCGGCGAGCTGGTCGTGACGCGCGTTCCAAACAGACGCTGAGACCAATTGCGACAGTTGGTGCCTGGAATGATCGCCACGAACCCAGTAGCGTGCGGTGATCGTGGATCGGCGACGGCGCCGCAACTCGCCGGCGACGGTCCGCACAGGAGTGTTCGACTGGGAGGGGTATTCACAAGTCGGCAGACGGGGCCGCCCGGAGAGGGCCCCCGCTGCGGCAAGCTGTTTCTGCCGCAGTAGGGGTGGTCGTGGCTGCCGACTGGAGGTGAGGTCCGCACAGGACCGCACGTCGGCGGTGAATAACCCGACCTTCGAATAAGACACTGGAGGGCCAATGAGTGCGGGTTCGATTTTCATCTGGGAGATGCTCGGCACGTCGGTGCTCGTGCTACTCGGCACCGCGGTGGTCGCCAACAACACGTTGCGCAAGACCATCGGAA
Source organism: Amycolatopsis marina (assembly GCF_900111885.1). GTDB lineage: Bacteria > Actinomycetota > Actinomycetes > Mycobacteriales > Pseudonocardiaceae > Amycolatopsis > Amycolatopsis marina. Next base: position 280,649 of record NZ_FOKG01000008.1, on the reverse strand, counting down.
ACGGCGCGGGTTTTCTCTTCATCACCTTCGGTTGGGCCTTCGCGGTCTTCGCCGGCGCGAGTATCGCCGCGCCGAGCGGAGCGCACATCAACCCGGCGGTGACCCTCGGCCTCGCGATCAGCGGGCAGACGGAGTGGGCCGATGTGCCGATCTACTTCGCCGGTCAGATGGTCGGTGGTGTGCTAGGTGCGGTCCTCTGCTGGGCCACGTACAAGCTGCAGTTCGACGACCACCCCGAGCCCGGGCTGACGCTCGGCATCTTCTCCACGGCGCCGACCATTCGCAAGCCGGCCTGGAACCTTGTCACCGAGATCATCGGCACCTTCGTGCTGGTCGCCTGGATCCTGCTCACCCCGGTGTACGAACCCGCCGTCAACGGCGAGGTCCCCACGTTCGGGAACTCGGCACTCGGCTACGCGGGCGTCGCGTTCGTCGTCCTCGTGATCGGTACCTCGCTCGGTGGTCCGACCGGCTACGCGATCAACCCGGCCCGCGACCTCGGCCCGCGCATCGCCTACGCGTTCATCCTGCCCATCAAGGGCAAGGGGAAGGCAGACTGGGGTTACTCCTGGGTGCCGGTCGTCGGACCGCTGGTCGGCGCCGCGCTGGCCGCCCTGCTGTTCCTCGTCCTGCCCACTGCCTGACAATCTCGCCCGAAAGGGAGCCTTATGACTTCGTACGTAGCCGCGATCGACCAGGGCACGACCTCGACCCGGACCATGATCTTCGACCACTCCGGCAGGGTGGTGGCGGTCGACCAGCGCGAGCACGAGCAGATCTTCCCGCAGGCGGGCTGGGTCGAGCACGACGCGGAGGAGATCTGGTCCAACACCAGGGCGGTCGCCGCCGGAGCCATCGCCAAGGCCGACCTGCACACCACCGACCTCGTCGCGGTCGGCATCACCAACCAGCGCGAGACCACTGTCGTGTGGGACCGCAAGACCGGTAAGCCGGTGTACAACGCGATCGTCTGGCAGGACACGCGAACCGACCGCATCGTCACCGAACTCGGCGCGCTGGGCGGCGGGCAGGAACGCTACCGCGAGAAAACCGGTCTGCCGCTGGCAACCTACTTTTCCGGACCGAAGATCAAGTGGATTCTGGACAATGTGGACGGTGTGCGGGAGCGCGCCGAGGCCGGTGAACTCCTGTTCGGCAACATGGACACCTGGGTCTTGTGGAACATGACCGGTGGTCCGGACGGCGGCATCCACGTCACCGACCCGACCAACGCCTCCCGCACCCTGCTCATGGATCTGGACACGCTGAGCTGGGACGAGGGCATCGCCGCCGACATGGGCATCCCGATGTCGATGCTCCCGGAGATCCGCTCGTCGTCGGAGGTGTACGGCAAGGTGCGGGCGAAGGGTGCGCTGGCCGGCGTGCCGATCGCGGGCATCCTCGGTGACCAGCAGGCCGCGACGTTCGGGCAGGCGTGCCTGTCCCCCGGTGAGGCGAAGAACACCTACGGCACCGGCAACTTCGTGCTGCTCAACACCGGCACGGAGAAGGTGCTCTCCAGCAACGGACTGCTCACCACGGTCTGCTACAAGATCGGCTCCAACGACACGGTCTACGCGCTGGAGGGCGCGATCGCGGTCACCGGCTCGCTGGTGCAGTGGCTGCGGGACAACCTCGGCATGATCGGCACGGCGGCCGAGATCGAGGAGCACGCCCGCAAGGTCGAGGACAACGGTGGCGCCTACTTCGTGCCCGCGTTCTCCGGCCTGTTCGCACCGTACTGGCGCTCCGACGCCCGTGGCGCCATCGTCGGCCTCACCCGGTTCATCAACAAGGGCCACCTGGCCCGGGCCGTGCTGGAGGCCACCGCGTTCCAGACCCGCGAGGTGATCGATGCGATGAACGCCGACTCCGGCGTCCCGCTCACGTCGCTGAAGGCCGACGGCGGGATGGTCGTCAACGAACTGTTGATGCAGTTCCAGGCCGACATCCTCGGCGTCCCGGTGATCCGTCCCGTGGTGAACGAGACGACCGCGCTCGGCGCCGCCTACGCCGCGGGCCTCGCCGTCGGGTTCTGGGCCAGCGAGGAGGACATCCGCAGCAACTGGGCCAAAGACAAGCAGTGGGACCCGGCGATGGACGAGACCCACCGCGAGAAGCAGTACCGCAACTGGAAGAAGGCCGTCACCAAGACCTTCGACTGGGTCGAGGACGAGGACTGACCCGTCGCGCTTTCCCTCCGAAAGCGCGCCGCTTCGCGCGGGGCACTTTCGGAGGGAAAGCGCGCCTCAGTCCAGGTCGTCGTGGCGCATGAGCTGGCGTCCGGCCTCGGTGATCGAACCGGAAAGCGAAGGGTAGACCGCGAACGTCAGCGCCAGATGCTCGACGGTCAGCTGGTTCTGCACCGCGAGGGCGATCGGCAGGATCAGCTCGCTCGCCGTCGGGGCAACCACCACGCCACCGATCACCACGCCGGTCGCCGGACGGCAGAACAGCTTCACGAAACCGTGCCGCAGGCCTTCCATCTTTCCCCGCGCGTTGGTCGCCAGCGGGAGCATGATCGTGCGGGCGGGGACCTCACCGGAGTCGATCACCTGCTGGCCGATGCCGACAGTGGCGATCTCGGGGTGGGTGAACACGTTGGCGGCCACGGTCTTGAGCTTGATCGGGGCGACGCCCTCGCCCAGCGCGTGCCACATCGCGATCCGGCCCTGCATGCTGGCGACGGAGGCGAGCATCATCACGCCCGTGCAGTCACCCGCCGCGTAGACGTTGGTCACGCTGGTCCTGGACACACGGTCGACGGAGATGAATCCACCGGGCCCGGGCTCGATACCCACCCGCTCCAGGCCGATGTCGGTGGTGTTCGGCACCGAACCGACGGTCATCAGCGCGTGGCTGGCCTCGATCACCCTGCCGTCGGTGAGGTGGACCTCGACGCCCTTCTCGGTGCGTTCCACCCGGTCCGCCCGTGCGTGCTTGGCCACGGTCGTCCCGTGCTGGGTGTAGACCTCCTCCAGCACGGCGGCGGCGTCGGCGTCCTCGTGGGGGAGCACGCGGTCGCGGCTGGAGACCACGGTGACCTTGACGCCCATCTCCGTGTACGCGGAGGCGAACTCGGCACCGGTGACACCAGAACCGATCACGGCGAGGTGCTCCGGGAGTTCGGGCAGGTCGTAGAGCTGGCGCCAGTCCAGGATCCGCTCGCCGTCGGGCACCGCGCCGGGCAGCACCCTCGGTGTGGCGCCGGTGGCGATCAGCACGACGTCGGCGTCGAGCACCTGGTCGCCCGTTGGACTCGTGACGGCAACCTTGTGGGTGGCGAGCCCTGGCTCCTCGTCACAGAACCGGGCGGTGCCGTTGATCACCTTGACGCCCTCGCGCTGCACCCTGGCGCGAATGTCGGCCGACTGTGCCAGGGCGAGCCCCTTCACCCGGCCGTGCACGGTACGGAGGTCGATCGTGGTGTCCGCGAGGTCGGTGGATATCCCCAGCTCGCTCAGGCCGTGCATCCCGGCACGCGCCCCCGACGAGGCGATGAAGGTCTTGGACGGGACGCAGTCGTAGAGCACGCACGCGCCGCCAAGGCCGTCCCGCTCCACAACGGTGACGTCCGCCCCGTGCTGCGCGGCGACCAGTGCTGCCTCGTAACCGGCAGGGCCGCCGCCCATGATCACGATCCTGGTCACCTTGATTCCTCCTCCACAGGTTCGACGTCGCCCACCGTACGCGGGCGACCGTTCGGCTCACCGGGGTGGCCACACCCCCGGAGTGCGTCCCATCGGGTGATGGATCGGCAGCTACGCTATGGCCGTGCCCTTGTATGCCGCGTACGGGTCCAACATGGAACCCGCCCAGATGATGGAGCGAGCCCCCCACTCGCCGATGGCTGGTACCGGCTGGCTGGAAGGCTGGCGACTGACCTTCGGTGGCGAGGATCTCGGCTGGGAGGGAGCGCTGGGCACCATTGTCGAGGACCCCGGCTCCCGGGTCTTCGTGGTGCTCTACGACGTCACGCCGCTGGACGAGTCGGGGCTCGACCGGTGGGAAGGCGGTGAGCTGGGCATCCACAACAAGATCAGGTTGCGGGTGCAGACCATGGAAGGCTCCGTCCTGGCCTGGTTCTACGTCCTCGACGGCTACGAGGGCGGCCTGCCCTCCGCCCGCTACCTGGGCGTCCTCGCCGACGCGGCCGAAGCCGCAGGCGCCCCCGCCGACTACGTCGAGAACCTCCGCACCCGCCCCTGCCGAGGCATAGCCCCCTAACCGACACACGTGTGTGCGTTCTATGTACATGTGTGTGCCTTCGACGCACACGAGATAGCGATCCACGTACGCTCGATCAACACTGACGAGCCGCGAACGCCGCTGCGAGTTCGGTGAGCAGCCGACGCGAGTCCCGGAGATCCTCTGCCGTAGCGCGCACGGTGATCCACCCTCGCTTGGTCATCCTGCGGTCCCGTTCGGCGTCGTAGTCGGCTCTGTCCACGTGGGCGGCGTACCCGTCGTACTCGAGTGCGATCCGAAGTTCCTTCCAGGCCATGTCGAAGACGTAGAGCACCGCTCCGTCGACGGTGTACACGACGTACTGCGCCTCCGGAACCGGAAAACCCGCCTCGACGACGAGCAGCCGCAACCAGCTCTCCGGTGGCGAGTCAGCCATTCCCGTTGCAAGCCTGGTCAGCATCAGTGCACGACTGACACCACGGCGGTCCTCCCGAGCAAGCAGGCAGTGATCAACGGCCTTTCGGAATTCCCTTCTGTCGGCCTCCGGTAAGGCGGCAAGTGCCTGGTCAAGACTTGCGAAGGCAGCCCGCCGGTCGCCGTCACAAAGGAAGTCGGCCAGTGCGGCTTCGAGGGTGAGGACGGACAGGCCGTGCAGTTGCACCACGTCGTTGGAGGTGAATTGTCTCCGGTGAACGACGAGCCCTGGCCGGGAGCGCACAGCGCGGCCGCAGGGCACGGTCACGTGGACGTCGAAGGCTTCGGCAGCCGAGTACCCACGTAACGCGACCGCGGTCCGGCCGGACAACACGGCGGGCTGACCAACGACCAGGAGCGCGGCAGCGGCGCGGACGTACGGCTCGAGGGACGACTCTGCCCAGACCAGCACGCCACGCCAGATCTGCACGAGCAAACCGCTTGCAAGCGCCGAACGCAGGGCTCGTTCACCGACTTCGGCTGCGACGTCACGCCGCAGCGCCGCAGCGTTTCCTCCAGGAAAGATCCGCATGCGGCAAGCGTGTCCGTCCTGAGGCACGGATGACAGCGCGTCCACCGCAACCTGTGGACAACTGCGGCGTTGTGGATAACTACTTCAGCGCGTCGCGATCCTTGTCTGACCTGGTGTTTGCGCCGCAGGACGCTCACACAAGTACATGGAACGCACACACTTGTCCACAGAACTGCAAGTCAGGCTAGGGCGGCTAGGGCTGTGTGGACCATTACCCGGGTGCCGGCCAGGAGGGCGCGTTCGTCCAGTTCGAAGGTGGGCTGGTGCAGGTCGCGCATGGCGCCCTCGCCGGGCCATACGCCAAGGCGGGCGAACGCGCCCGGAACGTGCTGCAGGTACCAGCCGAAGTCCTCGCCGCCGGAGGACTGCTCGGTGCCGGTGAGGGAGTCGTCGCCCAGCGCGGCCTCGACGCCGGCGCGCAGCAGGTACGTGCTGTCCGGGTCGCACACCACCGGAGGGACGCCCCTGCGGTAGTCCAGTTCGAAGCCGACGCCCGTCGGCGCCAGCAGGGATTCGACCGACGCCGCCACCAGCGGCTCCAGCTCCGTCCACACGCTGTGGTCGGCGGTCCGCAGCGTGCCGCGCAGCAGTCCCTCCTGCGGTACCGCGTTCGCGGCCTCCCCCGCGTGCACCGCGCCCCACACCAGCACCGTGCCGGACCGGGGGTCCACGCGACGGGAGAGCACGGAAGGCAGCGAGGTGATCACGGTGCCCAGCGCGTGCACCAGATCGGCGGTCAGGTGCGGGCGCGACGTGTGCCCGCCGGGCGAGGTCAGCCGCAGCTCGATCAGATCGGCCGCCGAGGTCAGGGGGCCCACCCTGGTCCCGACCCTGCCCACCGGCAGGCGGGGGTCGCAGTGCAGGCCGAAGATCCGGTCGACACCCTCAAGCGCACCGGCGGCGACCGCGTCGAGCGCGCCACCGGGCATGACCTCCTCGGCCGGCTGGAAGATCAGCCGCACCCGCCCCGGCAGTTCCGGCGCCGTCGACAGCGCCAGCCCGGCCGCCAGCAGGATCGTCGTGTGGGCGTCGTGCCCGCAAGCGTGCGCCACACCGTCCACCGTGGACGAGTACGGCAGCCCGGTCGCCTCGGTGAGCGGCAGCGCGTCCATGTCGCCGCGCAGCGCCACGCACACCGGGCCGGTGCCGATGTCACAGACCACGCCGGTACCGCCGGGCAGGACCGTGGGCCGCAGGCCGACCGCCCGCAACTGCCGCACGATGAGCTCGGTGGTCGCGTACTCGTGCCTGGCCAGCTCGGGGTTGGCGTGGATGTGCCTGCGCCACCCGACGACGTCGGCCGCGTTGGCCCGCAGCCAGTCGTCGAGCCAGAACGGCCCTCGTCCCGCGCCCAGATCCTGCACAGAGGTCATGCTGACGCCGGTCTCGGAAATCAGCGCGGTGGACCCCTCGGTAGAGCGAGACCTGCCGTCCGGCTCCCTGGGTACACCTGGTCGCGAATCGAGCACCGTCACGCCGCACCTCCGTTCGAGGCACCCACACCAAGCCGACCGAGCGCAGCATCTGCCGCAACATCGAACCTTCGCTGGGTAATGAATGTCGTACGCATTTGCAGAGAGTGTTGCACCAAACAGGTGATGCATGGAGCAACAAGTCTACCCTGCGAGACAGCCGGTAGCGGGTGTGCGGCGAACGGCTAGGCCGAATTCGGCCACACTGTAGTCGGTCGGCTACTAGTCCTTCTTGCTCGACTTCTTCCGCACACTGCGACCCCAGATCACGATCACCAGGAGCACAGCCGCGATACCGCCGACGATCAGCTTGTTCCTGGTCTTCTCGGCGTTGGCCTGCTCACTCTCGCTGGGATCCAGCGTCGGGCCTGGCTCCGGAGTCGTGTCCTGGGTCAGCGCGGGACCGGCTGCGACGAACGGTGCCGCTGCGACGAACGGTTCGGTGGCGACCGGCTCGGCCAAGGCGCCGGGGGCCCCGCCCAGCAGCACCGCCAGCCCGAGCAGCGCGGCGGGCACCATGGAACGTAGTCGGGTCACCATCATCGACACTCGGCCTCCGCCTCACTCACGAAACACAGGGGACCAGTCTGCCCTGCCGGACGCCGCCAGATCAGGAGCCACGCGGGTGATCGCCGGTGAACGCGCCCAGAATCCGCTCGGCCGCCAGGGTCGCCGTCAGTTCGCCCGCGCGGACCGCGCGCTCGACCTCGGGCACCACCGCCTTGACCTCGACGTGCGTCGCCAGCCTGCCGAGCAGTTGCTCCCGGACCATCGCCCAGGTCCAGTCCACCTGCTGCCTGCTGCGCTGCTCCGCGAACTCCCCCGACTCGCGCAGGGTGTCGTTGTACCTGCTGATCTGCTGCCACACCGTGTCCAGACCGATGTCGTTGAGCGCACTGCAGGTCAGCACCGGCGGGGTCCACTCCGCGTCCGGGCCGTAGATCATCCGCAGCGCCCCGGACAGTTCCCTCGCCGCCTTGCGCGCCTCGCGCTCGTGCTCGCCGTCCGCCTTGTTCACCGCGATCACGTCGGCCAGTTCGAGCACGCCCTTCTTGATGCCCTGCAACTGGTCGCCGGTGCGGGCCAGGGTGAGGAAGAGGAAGCAGTCCACCATGTTCGCGACCGTGACCTCGGACTGCCCGACGCCGACGGTCTCGACGAGCACGATGTCGTAGCCCGCGGCCTCCATCAGCACGATCGTCTCGCGTGTTGCCCTTGCCACCCCGCCGAGCGTGCCCGACGTCGGCGAAGGGCGGATGAACGCCGCCGAATCCACCGCGAGCCGGGACATCCTGGTCTTGTCGCCGAGGATGCTGCCACCAGTGCGGGTGGAGGACGGATCGACCGCCAGCACCGCGACGCGATGCCCCGCCGCGGTCAGGTCGGTGCCGAGCTGGTCGATAAATGTCGACTTGCCGACTCCTGGGACGCCCGTGATGCCGACCCGCTGCGACCCTCCGGCGTGCGGCAGCAGTTCGACCAGCAACTCCTGTGCCCGCGCCTGGTGCTCCGGTCTGTTCGACTCCACCAGGGTGATCGCCTTGGAGAGAACTCCACGATCACCCGCCAGCACACCCTTGGCGTACGCGGACACGTCGATCGCACGCGCCACTCCGGCCTCAGCTCTCGTGTCGCGCTTCGAGTTGCCGCAGCAGGTCGATCGCGGCATCCGCGATCACCGTTCCGGGTCCGAATATCGCCGCGGCGCCGGCCTTGCGCAGATCGTCGTAGTCCTGCGGCGGGATGACCCCGCCGACCACCACCATGATGTCCTCCCGGCCCAGTTCGGCCAGCTCGGCGCGCAACGCGGGGACCAGCGAGAGGTGCCCAGCCGCGAGCGAGGAGACACCGACCACGTGCACGTCCGCCTCGACCGCCTGCCGCGCCACCTCTGCCGGGGTGGAGAACAGGGGCCCGACGTCCACGTCGAAACCGATGTCGGCGAACGCCGTTGCGATCACCTTCTGGCCGCGGTCGTGGCCGTCCTGGCCCATCTTGGCCACCAGGATCCGGGGGCGCCTGCCCTCGCCCTCGGCGAACTTGGCCACCTGCTCGCGCGCTTGCTCCACGTTCTGGGACTTGCCGACCTCGTCGCGGTACACCCCGGAGATGGTACGAATCTGCCCGGAGTGCCGCCCCCAGACGCCCTCCAGCGCATCGGAGATCTCTCCCACGGTGGCCTTGGCCCGCGCCGCGTCGACGGCAAGGGCCATCAGGTTGCCGTTACGCGAGTCGGACGCAGCGCCCTCGGTCAGCCTGCGCAGCGCGTCCTGGGTGGCGTTCTCGTCGCGTTCCTCGCGCAGCCTGCGCAGCTTCTCCAGCTGCTGCGCGCGCACGTCCGCGTTGTCCACCTTGAGCACGTCGATCTGCTCGGCGGCATCGGCGCCGGTGAGCTGGTACTTGTTCACCCCGATGACCGGCTGACGCCCGGAGTCGATCCTGGCCTGAGTGCGCGCGGCGGCCTCCTCGATTCGCAGCTTCGGGATACCGGCGTCGATCGCGCGGGCCATCCCGCCCGCCGCCTCGACCTCGCTGATGTGCGCCCATGCCTTGCGTGCCAGGTCGTAGGTCAGCTTCTCGACGAAGGCGCTGCCACCCCACGGGTCGATCACCCTGGTGGTGCCGGACTCCTGCTGCAGCATCAGCTGCGTGTTGCGGGCGATCCTGGCGGAGAAATCGGTGGGCAGCGCGAGCGCCTCGTCCAGGGCGTTGGTGTGCAGCGACTGCGTGTGGCCCTGCGTCGCGGCCATGGCCTCGACACAGGTGCGGGTGACGTTGTTGTAGACGTCCTGCGCGGTCAGCGACCAGCCCGACGTCTGGCAGTGCGTGCGCAGCGAAAGAGACTTGCTCGACGTCGGCTCGAACTGCTTGACCAGCTTCGCCCACAGCAGCCGCGCCGCCCGCAGCTTGGCGACCTCCATGAAGAAGTTCATCCCGATCGCCCAGAAGAACGACAGCCGCGGGGCGAACTTGTCGATGTCCAGCCCGCCGTCGAGACCTGCGCGGATGTACTCGACGCCGTCGGCGAGCGTGTACGCCAGCTCCAGGTCGGCGGTGGCTCCCGCCTCCTGCATGTGGTAGCCGGAGATGGAGATCGAGTTGAACCGCGGCATCCGCTGCGAGGTGTAGGTGAAGATGTCGGAGATGATTCGCATCGACGGCTGCGGCGGGTAGATGTAGGTGTTGCGGACCATGAACTCCTTGAGGATGTCGTTCTGGATGGTCCCCGCCAGCTGCTCCGGCTCGACTCCCTGTTCCTCGGCCGCCACCACGTAGAGCGCCATGACCGGCAGCACCGCGCCGTTCATGGTCATCGACACGCTCATCTTGTCCAGCGGGATGCCCTCGAAGAGCTGGCGCATGTCGTAGATCGAGTCGATCGCCACGCCCGCCATCCCGACATCGCCCGCGACGCGCGGATGGTCGGAGTCGTAGCCACGGTGAGTCGCCAGGTCGAAGGCGACAGACAGTCCTTTTTGGCCCGCGGCGAGATTGCGCCGGTAGAACGCGTTGGATGCCTCCGCCGTGGAGAACCCCGCGTACTGGCGCACCGTCCACGGCTGGTTCACGTACATCGTCGGGTAGGGCCCGCGCAGGAACGGGGCGATGCCCGGGTAGGTCTCCAGGAAGTCCACACCGGACAGGTCGTCGGCGGTGTAGACCGGATTGATCCCGATCCCCTCCGGCGTCTCCCAGGCCAGGGCGTCGTCCCCCTTGCCGGTGCTCGCGTGCAGCGCCTCGGCCCACTCGGAGCGGCCAACGGACTCGGGCGTGCCGAGGTCGATGCCGGTGAAATCGGGGATGCTCATATCTCTTGCCTCACTCGCCGGCGGGCTGCACATCGCTCAGTGCCGTACCCGCTTCGGTCACGTTGCCGGTCGCTCATGCGGTGACTCCCAGCGTGTCCAGTGTGCTGGTCAGAACGGCGAGCGCGTCGCATCCGGCGAACACGAACCCGTTGACGTCCGGGTACTCCTCGGTCGGCTTGCCCGCCAGCAGCACGGTTTCGGCTCCCGCCGCCTTCAGCGCCTCGGCGGTTGCCTGGGCCTGCTCCGGGTATGCCTTGTTGCTGCCGCAGACGCAGGCCACCGTGCTGCCGCTGTCCCGGAACGCCGCGACGACGTCATCGACGCCGCTCGTCGCCCCGGCCACGACCGGCTCGATTCCGCCTGCCTGGAACAGATTCGAGGCGAATGTGGCCCGGGCGGTGTGCGCGGCGACCGGCCCGACGGTGGCCAGGAAGACCCGCGGCCGGGTGCCGGTGGCGGCAAGGTGGTTGTCCGAGCGGTCGCGGAGCTCCTCGTAGTCCTGGGCGTAGCGCACGCGTGGCAACCCGCCGGTTTCGGGCCTGCCCGGCAACGGCTCCCGCTCCAGTGGCTTCTCGGCCAGGTGCGGAAACTCGCTCACACCGGTGATCGCGTCCTCGCGGGTTGCCAGCCGCTGCTGCCGCTCGGCCCACGTGGCGGCCAACCGCTCGGCGAGGAGCCCGGAATCCAGAGCGGACTGGATGCCGCCGTGCCGCTCGATGTCGGTGAACTCCCGCCACGCGACGCGGGCGAGTTCGTCGGTCAGGTTCTCGACGTACCAGGACCCGCCCGCCGGATCCATCACTCCGGCCAGTTTGGACTCCTCGAGGAGGATCGCCTGTGTGTTGCGGGCGATGCGCCGCGCGAAGGAGTCCGAACGCCCCACACCGGAGTCGAACGGCAGCACGGTGACGGAGTCCGCGCCGCCGATTCCCGCCCCGAAACACGCGACACAGCCGCGCAACAGGTTCACCCAGGGGTCACGCCGGGTGAGCATCGCCGTGGAGGTCACGGCGTGCTGGCGCATTCCGCGTGCCGCGACGCCCGCACCCGACACCTCGGTGACCCTGGCCCAGAGCCGGCGCGCGGCGCGCATTTTGGCGATCGTGAGGAACTGGTCGGCGGTCGCCGCGAGGCGGAACTCGAGCTGCCCGGCTGCCTGATCGATGTCCAGCCCGGCCGAGGTCAGGGCACGCAGGTAGGCGACACCGGCGGCCACCGCCGCGCCGAGCTCCTGTGCGTCGGATCCGCCAGCCTCGTGGAACGGGAGGCCGTCCACCACGATGGTGCGCAGCTTCGGGTGCTTTCCGGCCAGCCCGGCGGCGAGTTCCGCCGCGGGCGTGAGGTCGTGGGCCTGCCCTGTGCGGGCGCGCAGGCCGACCGGGTCCGCGCCGACGTTGCCGGTGACCTCGCTGTCCGGGATCTCCCGCTCGGCGAAGACCTCCAGCAGCGCGTCGGCCGCCGCCGCGTACTCCACACCCGCGTCGAGCACGACCGGTGCGAGGTCGACGTAGACCTCGTTCAGCGCGTCCGCGAGCCGCTCGATCGGCACGCCTCCGACGCCCGCACGCAGCCACAGCGACTGCACACCGCCGTGGAGATCGGCGAGTGCGGCCTTGTTCGCGGCGACAGGATCGGGGTCGGCGACCAGTGCGCGGACCTCCCAGCCCGTCCCGACGTGCCCTTCGGGGCGCGCACCACGCACGAACGGCGGCAGCCCGGGCATCCCGGTGGGCGGCGTGGTGTCCTCGGCGGTGTAGAGCGGCTGGATCTCGATGCCGTCGTAGGTCCGGCTGGTCAGCAGGGACTCCGGAGCGTCGGCGACGACGTCGAAGTTCTCCGGCAGGGCGCCGCTCTTGCGCAGCACACCCGCCACCAGGTCCTGCCATCGCGCGCGGTCCGGGCGGTCGAACTCGGCCGCGAGAGCCAGTTCGTCGGGCTCCCGGTCGCTGGGCGGTGTCGCCTCGGCCACGTCGCTCGAAGTCATAACCCACGATGGTAGGGCTCATCGGGCCCGCCGAGATGTGAGGCTGATCGCGGTTTGCCCCCACCCGCCACCCGGCACGGCGGGGCACGCGGGTGGTGAGGACTACGCCACAATGGTCGGCGTGTCCCACTCCGGCAACGGCACCGACAGCGGATCGGGACCGGCGGGTTCCCCCGAAAGAGAGCACCCGGCCGGCACCGAACCGCGTGTGGTCGCGGGCCGCTACCGGCTGCATGCGGTGCTCGGTTCCGGCTCGATGGGGACGGTCTGGTCGGCGTACGACGAGTTCCTGCACCGCCCTGTCGCGGTGAAGGAGGTGCGGCTGCCACCGGGGCTGCCACCCAGCCAGGCAGCGGAGTTGCGGGAGCGGACGCTGCGCGAGGCCAGGGCCATCGCGGTCCTCTCGCATCCGAACGTGATCATCCTGCACGACGTCGCCAGGGAGAACGACGATCCGTTCGTCGTCATGGAACTGGTTCCGGGGCGCAGTCTCGCCGGGCTCCTGCGCGCACACGGGCCACTGAGCGTGGCCCAGGCCGCCGCGGTCGGCGACGCGGTCGCGGCCGCGCTGGAGGCCGCGCACGCGGCGGGCATCACCCATCGGGACGTGAAACCGGGCAACGTGCTGGTCGCCAAGGACGGGCGGATCAAGCTCAACGACTTCGGCATCGCGCGCAACGTCTCCGAGGCGACGATGACACGCACCGGGATGATGCTCGGATCCCCCGCCTACATCGCGCCAGAGGTCGCCTCGGGCGGCGCGGTCACTCCCGGTGCCGATCTGTGGGGACTCGGTGCGACGCTGTTCTCCGCGGTCGAGGGCAGACCGCCCTACGACGCCGACGGCGACCCGCTGGAGACCGTGGGCAGGGTGGTGCACGGCAGTGTGCCGCCGCCTGCCCCCGGTCCGCTCGCGCCGGTGATCCAAGCTCTGATGGCCAAGGAGCCGGGAGCGCGGATGCCGCTGCGCGAGGTCCGGCGGCGGTTGTATCCGCTGCTGGCCCGGCCGCGGCACACGCTGTTCGCGCCGGAACTGTTCGTCGAGGCAGGCGTCTCCCCTGCGCCCGACCGCGCCGACACCACGACCACCCAGGTCATCGCACCGGTGCGTCCGTTGTCCGCACCGCCGAAGCCGTCGCGGGAAGAGCGGGCAGAACCAGCGCCCGAACTGGCGAGCGACCCTGGTCCGCTGCCCTTCGGTCTACCGGCCTCGACGGCAGCGCCGGAGGCCGGCACACCCGGTCGCGGCGCGTCCCGCGGGGTGGTGCTCCTGGTGCTCGCAGTGCTGTTGTTCCTCGCGGCGGGCGTGGGCGGGTTCGCGCTGACCAGGGCGGTCGGCGCGCAGCCGCTGACGCCTCCCGAGCGGCCCGCCCCCGAGTCAGCCGTCGCACCGCCGATGCGGGAGCTGGTGACCCGGCAGGGCGACGCGAGCAGTGTGCGCGGCACCAATGACGGAATGTTCTCGGTGGATGTCCCGGAGGACTGGACCACGTCGGTCACCCAGCAACCGGGAAACGCACTGCCGCAGAGCACGCTCGTGCAGTTCGTGTCCCCGGACGGCAGGCAGGCGCTGGACGTGCAGCGATTCGACGGGCCGCTGGATCCCCAGGAGTACGGCGCCACGCTGCGGGCGCAGTGGCCGCCGAGTGACTTCGTACCCGGCGAGACGGAGAAACTGCCCGAGAAGGGCGGCCTGCTGTTGACCTACCGGACGGTGGAGACCCCCGCACCGGACAGTCCGGCGCAGGGCACCGTCCGCTCACTCAACCGCAGCACGTTCGCGCAGGTCTTCCCCAGTGGAAACAACCTGTGGGTGGTCGCGATCACCGTACCCACCGACCAGGAGAGCACCGGGCGCACCGAACTCTTCGACCGAATAGCCCCCACCTTCCACGTCGCCGCCTAGCCGCCGAGCCGTACCGGCCGCCCTTGGTGTGTCTGCAAGTACGCCCAAGCAAGATCATTTCAGTACATAACCGCACCCAAGCTGCCCCGAGCGCGGGTGGCGGTTGGGTGCGGTTAGCGCACATGTGGATCTTGCTTGGGCGTACTTGCAGACGCTCCATCCCCGGTGGCGGGGGTGTTGGGGCGGCGGAGGGTGCGGGATGAGGCGCTCTGCTGCGCGAGTCTGCGCAGGGCGACGAGCATGGCGTCGCCCAGCACTGTGCCCACGACGGCGCTCTCGACCATCTCCTCCCGGGGCAGGCCCAGCACGGCGGCCAGGTCGATCTCGGCGATCCGGTCGGCGAGTTCCCCGTAGCCGTCCAACCGGTCCAGCAGGTCCTCGTGGCCCAGTTCGCGGAACGTGCAGAACACCGAGACCAGCACGGAGACCGACGGGCTGTCCGGTTTGAACTCCCAGCCACGGCGCTCCGCGATCGCGCGCACACGATCCATCGCCCACTCCTGCGCCGCCTCGCCGGGCTGCTCCTTGGCCGGGGTGATCCCGCGCTGCGCGACGCCCAGCACGTGGTGCGGGTCCGGCTCCGGCTCGTCGAGGGCGTCGAGCACGTCACCGACCTGGTTCAGGGACAGCCCGCCGACGTCGATCAACGCTCGCACCAGCCGCAGCCTGCGGACGTGGTCCGCCGTGTAGCGCGCCTGGTTGGGACTGGTCCGCTCACCGGGCGGGAGCAGCCCCTCCCGCAGGTAGTACTTGATCGTCGCAACCGGCACCCCGGACTCGCCGCTCAGCTCGGCCATCCGCATCCGCGCCACCTCCGCAACCTCTCAATTGCTCTTCCTGTGAATATCTCAGCATGGATAGTCTAGCTTTCCGTAATGGAAAGTCTCACTATCTATACATGGGGGTCATCGTGACCGCAGCACTCGAACTCGGCAGAAAGGCCCTGCGCTGGCACGGCCCACTGATGCTCTTCGCGGCGGCAATGGCCGTGCTCACCGTGGTGGCGGCCGTCGGCCTCGCCGTGGACGACCGGGTCATCGCCGGCGCACCGGCGTGGGCGAAGCCGCTCAAGTTCTCGATCTCCTTCGTCGTCTACGCGGTCACCTGGGCATGGATGCTCACCTTCCAGCGCCGCGCCCGTCGCTGGGGCTGGTGGGCCGGAACGGCGATCGCCGTAGCCGGAGTCGTGGAGATGATCGCGATCGTCGGGCAGGTGGTCCGCGGCACGCGCAGTCACTTCAACGTCGAGACCTCGTTCGACAATATGGTCTTCCAGCTGATGGGTGTGACGATCTCCGTACTCCTGGTCGGCCATTTCGTCCTCGCCGCGATCCTGCTCGCCGGACGCTACGGCGATCGGGCCACCGCATCGGCGGTACGGCTCGGCATGGTGATCTCCGCCGTGGGCCTCGGCCTCGGCGGCCTGATGCTCTCACCGACGGCCGAACAGATCGCCGCGGGGGAACGGGACGACGTGGTGCGCACGACCATCGGCGCACACAGCGTCGGGGTCCCCGACGGCGGTCAGGGCATCCTCTTCGTCAACTGGAGCACCGAAGGCGGCGACCTGCGCATCCCGCACTTCATCGGCATGCACGCACTGCAGATACTCCCGCTGGTGGCGATGGTGCTCGCGGTCGCGGCGGCCCGCTCCCCCAGGCTGCACGTGGCCGTCCGGGTCCAACTGGTGCGGATCGCCGCGGCCGGTTACTCCGGCCTGGTCGCGCTGGTGACCTGGCAGGCCCTGCGCGGCCAGCCGCTGATCCGCCCGGACGGCTGGACGCTGGCCGCGTTCGCCGCGCTGGTCGCCGTCGTCGTGGTCGCCACGGCACTGGCCCTGCGCGGCTCCCCGCCGAACCCCGACAACAGCACTGCCGGCACCGGCATTGCTGCTTCCGAAACCCCGATCAAGGAGGGCATCCCGCGATGAGTACCGCATTCCTGTTCAGCATCACGTTCTACCTGGTGGTCCCGTTCTGGGCGGTGATGATCCTCGCGCCCGGCTGGTCGTGGACCCGCAGGATCGTCGCCTCGCCGTGGATCGCCGCGCTCCCCCTCGTGGTCTACGCCGTGCTGATGATCCCCAACCTCGGCGACCTCTGGGCGGTGATGAGCCGGCCCGACCTCGAGACGTTGCGCGGGTTCCTCGGCACGCCGGAGGGGGCAGCGGGTCTCTGGGCCCACCTGGTCGGCTACGACCTGCTGGTCGGGCGCTGGATGTACACCGACGCGAGGCAGCGCGGCGTCCCCCACCTGGTGCTCGCACCGATCCTGATCGTCACCATCCTGCTGTCCCCGTTCGGCATGCTCGCCTATCTGGTGGCCCGCTCGGTCGCGGCGCGCGGCGATCGCACGCCGTCGGTGACGGGCCAGGTCGCGCGCACGTAGGCTGCCGCCGTGAGCGAACACCCGCAGAATCCCGACGAACTCGCCAACGCCGCGGCCGGCACCCTGGCCGAGCGGACCGGCTTTCCCACCCACGACGTCGCCGTCGTGCTCGGCTCCGGCTGGCGCCCCGCCGCCGATGTCATCGGCGAGGCCTCCGCCGAGGTGCCACTGGGCGAGCTGCCCGGTTTCGAGACGCCGAGCGCGGTCGGCCACGGCGGCACCGTCCGCTCGGTCGAGGTCGGTGGAAAACGAGCGCTGGTCCTGCTCGGCCGGACCCACCTCTACGAGGGCAAGGGGGTGGGCAGGGTCGTGCACGCGGTCCGCACCGCGGCCGCGGCGGGTGTGCGATCAGTACTGCTGACCAACGCGGCCGGCGGCCTGCGGGACGGCTTCCAGGTCGGTCAGCCGGTGATCGTCGCCGACCACCTGAACATGACCTCGACGTCGCCGATCACCGGCGCGAACTTCGTGGACCTCGTCGACCTGTACTCCGACCGCCTCCGCGGGATCGCCAAGGAGATCGACCCCTCGCTCGCCGAGGGCGTGTACGCGGGCCTGCCGGGTCCGCACTTCGAGACTCCCGCGGAGATCCGGATGCTGCGCACACTGGGCGCGGACCTGGTCGGTATGTCGACCGTGCTCGAGGCCATCGCGGCGAGGGCCGCGGGCGTCGAGGTCTTCGGGCTCTCGCTGGTCACCAACCTCGCGGCCGGAATGACCGGCGAGCCGCTGAACCACGAAGAGGTCATCGAGGCGGGCAGGGCCGCCGCCGAACGGATGGGCACACTTCTGCGCGAGCTCGTCTCGCGCGCCTGAACCGGCGTTTCAGACGTACACCGAGCGGGTGGCCGGCGATCGTGCCGGCCACCCGATTCAGCTCAGCGGACAGGACGGTCGACCGGCGAGGTCGAGACCGTCGAGGTGATCGGCACGTCGGTGATCTCCGGGCGCAGCCAGATTCGCGTGCCCAAGCGCAGGATTCGGTTCATCTCGACCTCCATGTCAAAGGGGCGGGCCGGTTTCCCCAGATACCAAGGCCCAAAAAAAAGCGGAAAAGCATGAAACTGAAATGGTTCACGACAGGGGACGCGCACCATTTCCGAATTCGCAAGGACACGTTGCGGACCGATGATCGCCATCGGCTTCCGCAGCGACCTACCGACCGGTAGGTATAAAGGTCTCGAAATTGTCGGCGGACGACAATACCCCGTTCGGGTGCTTGCCCCGAACAGAGAGCTACGAGTACCGGAAGGGTGTTATCTGGCTCACAAATCACCGCCGGGAAGGGCGCCGGATGTGTCCTCGGTGAGCAGACGCCGGACCCGCAGCGCGACCATGAGCGCGAATCGCTCGTCCGGATCGCGCAGCCTTTCCCCGAACAACTCCTCGACCTGATGCATGCGATACCGCACCGTCTGGGGATGAATCCGCAGACGGGTGGCCACTTCCGGCGCTCCGCCCCTGGACTCGAGCCAGCTGGACAACGTGCCCGCGAGCCTGCTTCGCGCCTTCTCCGGCAACTCAAGCAGCGGTTCGAGCACACGTTCGGCCAGTTGTGCCGCCAGCGCGGGGTCATCGAGCAGAGCCAGCGTCGGCAGATGCCGCACGCACGAGGTGACCGCGCGATCGGGCAGCACGCCGCACTGCACGAGTGAGAGCACCTGCCCGGCCCAGCGCAATGACCGAGACGCCGCTGACAGCCGCACCGGCGGACCGACCGCACTCCGCCAGCCCGGCACCGGCTCGACCTCGCGCGGACCGTCCCCGGACACCGGAACCACCAGACAGGGCAGTGGGCTCTCCAGGTCGACAAGCACGTCCTCGTCGAATTCGGGTACGGCGGCCTCCTCGCCTCCAGCTCGCTCCAACACCACGACCGCCACCCGGTCGGGCACATCCCAGCCCGCCGCGAGCGCCTGGCTCTTGATCGCGGCCTCGGCAACCGGCGGGTCGGCGACGATCAGCTCGTGCAGCCGCTTCCTGCGCCGCTCCAGCGCGCCTGCCGCCTTGGCCTGCGCCGCCGTGTAGCCCTCCACGGACAGCGCGGACAGTTCGTCGGTGTAGGCGAACAGGGCGTCGGCGAGCAGGCACAGTGTCGACACGGGCAGGCTCAGCCGCTGGCCGAACTCGCTGAGCCGCTGCCAGCCGACCCGGATTCCGATGCGGTAGGCCGACTGCAGGACGTGGATGTTGCGCCCCTCCGCCACCTCGTACCTGCCGAGCTTGCGGAACAGCTCCACGTTTCCCCTGCGATGGAACGAGGGATTGGCGAACCGCTCGACGAACTCGAGGATGCCCTGCTCGATCCCAGCGACGATCGCCTTGCCGAACACACCCTCGATCGGGCGGGAGTACTCCGGGATCCCGCGCTGGATCTCCCGCAGGATCTGCCTGGCCACGGGGCCGCACTGCGTGCGGAAGATCGGCGCGACCTTGGCGGGCAGCAGGGAGAGCAGTCGCTCGGCCTCCTCGCCTTCCTCGCCGGAGGAGGCCGGCGAGGACAATGCCGAAATGCGGGACAGGGTGAGATTGAGATCGTCGAATGCGCGCCTGAGGCTGGCGTCACGCGATCCCGGAAAAAGCGTCTCGAATGTGACCACGCGGCGACCTCGAAGGGACGGGGTTTTGTTTTCACCGAATTGTGAACTGTGTACCGCCCACGCGGCTCGCCTGGCAAGAAGCGAAGAACGCCGCTGATTCAGCTATCAATTTCCTGACAACGAAGGCGGGCAGAAGTCGTACCGGCGTGACAGTTGCCGGCACCGTAGGCTGGCCGCGTGACGACTCCGGCCAGACTCACCCCCGAACTCCGGGACAGCGCCTTCCGCTGGATCGCGGACGACGCCGATCCCGAAGCGCGCACCGAACTGCAGGCTGTACTCGCCCGCGCGATGGGCGGCGAAGAGGCGGCGGTCGCGGAACTCACGGACCGCATGGCAGGTCCGCTCGAGTTCGGCACGGCCGGGCTCCGTGGCCCGGTTCGCGCGGGGCCCAACGGGATGAACCTCGCGGTCGTCATCCGGACCACCGCGGGCGTCGCCGCCTGGTTGGACCGGCACGGCCACACCGGGGCGACCGTGGTGGTGGGCCGCGACGCCCGGCACGGGTCGGAAGCATTCGCCGCAGCGGCCGCGGACGTGCTCACTGCGGCCGGGTTCGACGTCCGTGTGCTGCCCCGCCCCCTGCCGACCCCGGTCCTCGCGTTCGCGGCGCGCCATTTCGGCGCCGCGGCCGCCATCCAGATCACCGCGTCGCACAACCCGCCTGCCGACAACGGTTACAAGCTCTACGACGACACGGCTGTGCAGATCGTGCCCCCCGCCGACGGTGAGATCGAGGCCGCCATCGAGGCCGTTCCGGCCGCGGTGAGCGTGCCCCGCGCTCCGGGCGCGACGCCGCTCGGCGAGGACGTCGTACGGGCCTACCTGTCGCGGGTCGCCGCGCTGCCGGCGGGACAGCACCGCGACCTGCGGGTCGCCGCGACGGCGCTGCACGGCGTCGGCGCCGACGTCCTGCGGGCGGCACTGCACGAGGCCGGGTTCACCGACGTTCATCTGGTCGCGGAACAGGCCGCTCCGGATCCGGACTTCCCCACGGTGTCCTTCCCGAATCCCGAGGAGCCGGGTGTCACCGATCTGCTGCTGGCGCTGGCCGTCGAGGTGGCGGCGGACATCGCGATCGCGCTGGACCCCGACGCCGACCGGTGCGCTCTCGGTGTCGCCGACGCACACGGCGCCTGGCGCATGCTGCGCGGTGACGAGTCGGGAGTGCTGCTCGGCGAGCACATTCTGTCCACACTCGACAAAACCGTCGTGCCCGACCCGCTCGTCGCGACCACCATCGTGTCCTCGTCGATGCTGGCGGGCATCGCACGGGCGCACGGGGCGCGGTTCGCCCAGACGCTGACCGGGTTCAAGTGGCTGGCCAGAGCGGGTACCGGCCTGGTCTTCGCGTACGAGGAGGCGCTGGGACTCTGTGTGAACCCGGGCTTCGTGCGGGACAAGGACGGAATCGCCGCCGCGGTGCTCGCCTGCGATCTCGCCGCCACACTGAAGGCACAGGGGCAGTCCCTGCTCGACGCGCTCGACACGCTGGCCGCCCGCCACGGGGTCCATCTGACCGACCAGATCTCGCTCCGGGTCACCGACCTCGACCGGATCGGCAGGCTGATGGCCGAGCTGCGGGCGGCCCCGCCGACCGAACTGGCGGGCCAGCCGGTGACCTCGGAGGACCTCCTGCCGGAGGCCGACGTGCTGCGGCTGAACGGAACCGGAGCACGAGTGGTAATCCGCCCGTCGGGTACCGAGCCCAAGCTGAAGGCCTACCTCGAGGTCACCGAGCCGGCTACGGCCGAAACCGGACTCGCGCCGGCACGCAAGCGCGCGAACGAGCGACTGACCACGTTGCGCGCCGAGGTGCACACGCTGTTCGGCATGCACGCCCGCCGATAGGGTCCACGCGGTGAGCACTCACGTCGTGAGCCCGGTCTTCGCCGGACGCCGCGAACAGTCCACGCGGTTCGCCGACGCGCTCGCCCTCGCGGCGGGCGGCGAGCCGGTAGCCGTGCTCGTCGGCGGCGAGGCGGGGATCGGCAAGTCACGGCTGGTGAGCGAGTGCACGAAGGCAGGCAAGGCCGTCCTGTTACTCGGCGGCTGCGTCGGAGTCGGCGGCGAGGGGATCCCGTTCGCCCCGTTCGTCGCCGCTTTTCGTGGGCTCGCGGGACAACTCACGGACGACGAGCGTGACGCGCTCGCGCCGCTGCTTCCGGGGCAGGTCCGGGCACTGTCCGCGCTGAGCGACGACGCGCGCCCGCGGTTGTTCGAGAGCGCTCTCGCCCTGCTTGCCCGGCTCGCCGCCGAACGTCCCGCGGTGCTCGTCGTCGAGGACGCGCACTGGGCCGACCGCTCCAGCCGTGACCTGCTCGACTTCCTGGTGCGCAACCTGCGTGCCGCACCCGGTTCGATGATCGTCGTCACCTACCGTTCCGACGAGCTGGATCGTCGCCATCCCCTGCGCCCCCTGCTCGCCGAACTGGCCAGGGTGCCCTGGGTCGAGCGGCTGGTTCTGCCCCGGCTCTCGATACCCGAGGTCGTCCGCCAGGTTCGCGGAATCCTGGGTCACGAGCCCGAACCGGCGCTCGTGCGGTCGGTCTTCGCCCGCAGTGAGGGCAACCCGCTGTTCGTCGAGGCGCTGCTCGACAGTGGCACCGGAGGCGACGTGCCCGCGTCACTCGAGGACCTGCTGCTGGCCAGGATCGAACGGCTCCCCGAGGAGAGCAGGACCGTCTTGCGCGTCGCCGGTGCCGGTGGGGTTCGCGTCACGCACGTGCTGCTCGCCGACGTGCACGGCCCCGGGCTCACCGACGCCCTGCGCGGGGCTGTCGACGCGGGCGTGCTGAGCGTGGACGGCGACGAGTACGTGTTCCGGCACGCGCTCATCCGGGACGCGGTGTACGCGAGTCTGCTGCCGGGCGAGCGGGCCGAGCTGCACGGCCGCTATGCCGAGGCGCTGCGCGGCCGCACCGGCGCGTCCGGTGAGCTCGCCTACCACCTCGCGGCGGCCGGGGACACCGCCGGCGCGTTGTCCGCTGCGTGGGAGGCCGCGCTGCAGGCCCGGCGTTCCCTCGCGCCCGCCGAGGAGCTGCGGATGCTCCAGCGGGTGCTGGACCTGTGGGACGCGGTGCCGGACAACGCCACCCGGATCGGCCGCGACCACGATTCGGTGCTGGAGAACGCCGCCCACGCCGCATACCGCGCGGGTGAGCACCGGCTGGGCGAGCGGTTCGCCTCCGCGGCGCTGGACACCATCGACAGGACCACCGCCCGGGTACGGGCCGCCCTGCTGCTCGACCAGCGCGCCCGGATGCGCGCTCAGCTGGGCCGCGACGGCGCATTGGCGGACCACAACGACGCGGTCGAACTCGTGCCGTCCGGCCACCAGGCACGGGGATACCTGCTGAACTCACTCGCCGAGTACCTGATGCAGATTCCGCGGCCCGACGAGGCGCGGCACGCGGCCGAGCAGGCCATGCACGAGGCGCACGAGGCCGGTGACGATCCCACCGAGGCCTCCGCGCTCATCACGCTCGCGGTCCTCGACGCCCGTCTCGGCGATCTCGACGCCGAGCTGCCCAAGCTCGGCAAGGCCCGTGCCATGGCGGAGAGCATCCGCGCGCACGCCGTCCGGCTGCGGGCCCTGCACTGCGAGTCGTCACTGCTGCAGGCCTTCGGCAGGCTCGACGAGGCGCAGGAGGTCGCCAAGCACGGTTTGGCCGCGGCCAGGGAGGCCGGACTAGCTCGGTCCGCCGGAGCGTTGCACGCCATCGACCTGGTCGGCCCACTGATCTCGGCGGGCAGGTGGGCGGAGGCGGCCGAGTCCCTCGAACACGCACTGGAGCTGGCGCAACCGGGAACGAACTACGCCAACCTCCTGTGTTTCAAGGCCTACCTGGCCCTCTACCGCGGCGACACCGAGGACTCCGACCGCATCCTGGCTCTCGCGCGAGAGCAGGTCACCGACTCGGTCCTGCCCCAGGACCCGCTGTTGCTGCCGCGGCTGGAGGCGGAGCTTCGACTGGCCCAGGGGCGCGCGGGCGAGGCGGCCACCGTGTTGTGGCGAACGCTGGAGCTGCCCTTCCTGTCCGTGTCGTCCCGGCTCACCTGGCCATTGCTGGTGATCGGGGCACGTGTCGCCGAGGCCACGGCCGACTCGGCACTGCTGGGACAACTGCGCGGGCAGGCCTCGACCACGCGGATCGCGGGTGCCGTACAGGCGGCTGGTGCGGCCACCTTCGAGGCCGAGGCCGCGCGGGCCGAGGGCGCCCCCGACGTGGCCCTGTGGGAGGGGGCCGCATCGGCGTGGGAGCGGCTACACCAGCCGGCTCGGCTGGCGCGGGCGCTGTCCGGTCTGGGCGAGACGCTGCTCGCGACGGGTGGCGACCGGGAGGTGGCGGCCCAGGTCCTGCGCCGGGCCGCCGAACTGGCCGACGACCTCGGCGCGGCGCCGCTGCGGGAGACCGTGGCGGCGTTGGCCCGGCGGGCACGTATCCCGCTCGGGAACGGTGCTGTCGGTGATCCTTCCGCCGCGGGGCTCACGCCACGTGAGCTGGACATCCTGGGGTTGGCGGCCGAGGGCCTGTCCAACAAGGAGATCGGCGAGCGGCTGTTCATCGCCACCAAGACGGCGAGCGTGCACATGTCCAACATCCTGGGCAAGCTCGGCGTCGCCAACCGCGTCGAGGCGGCCGCCACGGCGCACAGACTAGGGCTGGTCCGCACGCCGAAATAGGGCTCGCGCCTCATGTGCCTGCACCCGCCTTAGCCCAAGACTCGACTCCATCGCACAGCGCACGAATGGAGTCGAGACGATGAGCACGATCCTGACCATCTCGGGAAGCCTGCGGCGGGGCTCGTTCAACCGGCGGCTACTCAGGGCCCTCCAGCACGAGCACCGGCACGCGGAGGTCGAATGGACGACGTGGGACAGCCTCGGGAAGCTGCCGCCGTTCGACGAGGACGCCGAACGCGGCCCGGTGCCCGCCGCGGTCGCGGACCTACGTGGCGCGATCGGGGCCGCCGACGGGCTGCTGATCGCCACCCCTGAGTACAACGGCTCGGTGCCGGGGCAGCTGAAGAACGCGATCGACTGGGCATCCCGGCCCTCCGGCGCTGGTGTCCTGAAGGGAATACCGGCCGTGGTCGTCGGTGCCAGCCCGAGCCAGCACGGCGCCGCGTGGGCCCAGGCCGATCTGCGCAGGGTGCTGGGGATCGCCGGCGCGGACGTGGTCGAAGGCCAGCTCGCGGTCCCGGAGGTCTTCCGCCAGCTCGACGAGCATGACCGCCTGCTCGACGACGAACTGCGCGCCGGCTTCGAGACGCTGCTCGCGGAACTCCGCGCCAAGATGGCCGGGATGCGGGCATGACCGAGGCAACGCCCGTGCTCGAACGCACCCGCTGGAGCGCGGTCGTCGCCGTGGCGCTCGGCGTCGTACTGGCCGCGCTCGATATGAGCGTCGTCGCGGTGGCGCTGCCGGCGCTCGGCGCGGACTTCGGCGCGGGTCCCCAGGTGACCCAGTGGGTGCTGTTGGGCTACTCGCTGCCGCTGGTCGCGCTGAGCATCCCGGCGGGCCGCTGGCTGGACCGAGCGGGCCCGTTGCCGTCGTTCCTGCTCGCGGTGGGCGGGTTCGGCGTCGCGAGCGTGCTGATCGCCGTCGCGCCGACGATGAGCCTGCTGCTCACGGGACGCGTTCTGCAAGGTGTGTTCGGCAGCCTCGTCGGCGTCGCCGCGATGCCGCTCGTCGCCATCTCCGTACGGCCCGAGCACCGGGCCCGCGCGATGAGCATCGTGCTCACGCTGATCCCGATCAGTGGCGTGGCGGGTCCTGCGGTGGGTGGCGTGCTCGCCGACGCCTATGGCTGGCGATCGGTGTTCCTGATCAACGTGCCGATCGTGGCCGCGGCGATGTGGGCGGGGGCACGGACGATTCCCGCACGCCTTCCCGGCCGTGTTGGCCTGCCGCTGCCCGGCGGGCGGCTCGTGCGCGAGGCGGTGGTGCTCGGTGTGGCCGCGACGGCGTTCTTCCTGGCACTGGACCTGCTGGGCCGTGCCGAAGGTGGCGTGCTCGTCGCGGTGCTGGGTCTCGTGACACTCGCCGCGGTGACGGTGTGGATGCGGTTGCCGGAATCGCAACCGGTGCGCTCGCTGCTGGGGCGCCGCGAACTGTCCCTGCCGATGGTCGCGTTACCCATGATCACGGCGGGTATCGCGGCCCTCAACTTTCTCGTCCCGTACTTCCTGTCCGAGGTGCAGCAGGCATCGCCGAGAGTGATCGGGATGGCATTGCTGACGGTCTCGGCGGGAATGGCGGTGTTCTCCCCGCTCGCCGGTGTCCTCGCCGATCGGCTGGGGAACCGGCCGGTCACGCTGACCGGGGCCGCCGTGGTGCTCGGCGGCCTGGTGGCGCTGCTGTTCGTGGACACGGACACGACCGCGCTCGGCCTGGTCTGGCCGCTGGTGCTGGTGGGCATCGGCAACGGGCTGTTCGCCGGACCGAACGCGGCAGAGATCATGGCCCGCACACCCGCCGCGCTGATGGGCACCTCCAGCGGCGTCACCTCGCTGCTACGCACGCTCGGCTTCTCGCTGGGGCCCGCGCTCGGCGCTCTCGCCTGGACGGCCGCGGCCGGGGGCGTGCACGGGTTCGTCGGCGGAGTCGCCGTAGTGGCGACAACAGCCCTGCTCGCACTGGTGGCCGTCGGGGTGTCGATCCGGCTGGGCAGGTAGCCAGCGACCGCGGGATGGCGAATCACGGCGCGACCCGGGTGAGCAGCTCGCCACGCGGGATCGACCGGTCCGGGTTGCCCCACGGGGCCGGGCACGGCAGGCTCGCCAGACGTGTCCACCTTGCTCATCGTGCACCACACGCCGTCGCCCAGCACCCAGGCGATGTTCGAGGCCGTCGTCTCCGGGGCGACCGATCCGGAGATCGAGGGCGTGCGGGTCGTCCGGCGCGCGGCGCTGGCCGCGACGGTGCCGGACGTGCTGGAGGCCGACGGCTACCTCCTCGGCACCCCGGCCAACCTCGGTTACATGTCCGGGGCGCTGAAGCACTTCTTCGACCAGATCTACTACCCCTGCCTCGACGCGACGAAGGGCAGGCCGTACGGCTTCTTCGTGCACGGCAACAGCGATGTCGCGGGCACCGTGCGCGGAATCGAGGCCATCACCACCGGGCTCGGCTGGGAGCAGGCAGCTGCCGGGGTCACGGTGACCGGAGACCCGAGCAAGGACGACCTGGCGGGCTGCTGGGAGCTGGGCGCCACCATCGCCGCTGGCCTAATGGACTAACCGAGATCGCGTTCCATGCACACGAGATCGCGTTCCATGAACCTGTTTTCGACGTTCGCGCCCCGGAGTCCTAACGTTTTCCCAAACTGCCGAACGCCATTGCCAAGGTGTCACTGAACGAGCAAGCATCTGGTCGAGCGTTCACCTCGATCGAATGGGAGCAGTCCATGGAGTCCCCCTCGCCCCAGAACTCGGAGCCTCCAGCAGGCCACGGCCGCCGCGCATTCCTGCGCACCGCCGCAATCGTCCCCGTCGCCGCCGGTTTCGGCGTGCTGACGATGGGTACCGCGCAAGCCTACAACTGGTCCCGCACCCTGAAGTCCGGGGACAGTGGCGCGGACGTCAAGGAGCTCCAGATCCGGATCGCGGGCTGGGCCGCCGACTCCCCGAAGAAGACCTACGTGGCCGTGGACGGAGAGTTCGGGCCAGGCACCGAGGCGGCGCTGAAGCGCTTCCAGCGGGCCTACGGCGTGACGGCCAACGGTGTCGCTGACAGCTCCACCCACACCAAGCTCAACGCGCTTGAAGGTTCCGGCGGCTCCACCGCCCACTTCAACTTCTCCGAGTTCTACTCGAAGGACGGCTCCCGCTTCTCCGGCGGCAAGGTGGGCGAGAGCACCGTCAAGGAGAACGTCCGCAGGCTCATGTACAAGCTGGAGGCGGTGCGCAAGAAGGTCGGCAACAAGCCGATGACCATCAACTCCGGCTTCCGCTCGAAGTCGCACAACTCCAAGGTCGGCGGGGCGTCGAACAGCCAGCACCTCTACGGCATCGCCGCCGACTTCGTCTCCTCCGGTGTCTCCACCCGCACCTTCTACGTCGCCTGTGAGACCTCCGGCTTCTCCGGCCTCGAGCGCTACACGGTGAGCTGGCAGCACGCCGACAGCCGCGTGGAGTATCCCTACGGCTCCCAGTCCTGGTGGTGGGAGAGCGGCGTGGTGACCTGAGCTTCAGGGGTGGTCGCACCCAGCTCTACGATGCACGCATGATCTCGCGCCGGATTCTGCTCGGGGCGTTCGCGCTCGCCATCGCGGCCACCACAGGGTGCTCCTCCGACGAGGCACCACAGGGCCAACTGCCGGACGCGTCCGGCCTGCTCGAGCAGGCCGCGACCGCGACGGCGGGCATCACCAGCACGCACTTCTCGTTGCAGGTCAACGGCACGGTGCCCGGGCTGAGTGTGCAGAACCTGGAGGGCGACCTCACCACGGAGGGCGGTCCATCGGGCGCGGCGCAGGGCACCGGCAAGGTCGCGCTCGGCGGGCAGCTCGTCGAGGTGGAGTTCGTGCTCGCCGAGGAGGACCTGTACATCAAGGGCCCGACCGGCAGCTTCCAGAAGTTGCCTGCCGCCCTCGGGGCCGGTGTGTACGACCCCTCCGCAGTCCTCGATCCCGAGCGCGGCGTCGCCAACGTGCTGCGCAGCGTCCAGGATCCGGCGACCCAGGCGCAGGAGGAGATCAACGGGGTCCAGGCGTACAAGGTCACCGGCACGGTGACCAAGGACGTGCTCGCCGGCCTGCTGCCCGGAGCGCCGTCGGGCGGGGACATCACGTTGTGGCTGCACACCGAGGGCGAACACCTGCCGGTCAAGGCATCGGTGGCACTGCAGGGCGAGGGCGGAGAACCGGCCACTGTGGACGTCACGCTGTCCGATGTGGACAAGCCGGTCACCGTGACGCCGCCGGCGTGACGGTCACCGCGACGCGGCGGGGCCGCTCCGTCGCCATCGGCGCCGGCGGCCTCGCCGTCCTGCTCGGCGCGCTCGACACCTATGTGGTGATCGGGCTGCTCCGACAGATCATCGAGGACCTGCAGATCCCGGTGAACCGGCTCGAACAGGTCACTCCGATCGTCACCGGCTACCTACTCGGTTACGTCGCGGCGATGCCGCTGCTCGGACAGGCGTCCGACCGGTTCGGGCGCAAACTGCTGCTGCAGGTGTGCCTCGGCGGGTTCCTCGCGGGTTCGGTGATCACCGCGCTGTCCCCGGACCTGCTGGTCCTGGTGATCGGCAGAGTCGTGCTCGGCGTGGCCAGCGGAGCGCTGCTCCCGGTGACGATGGCGCTGGTCGCCGATCTGTGGGCCGAACACCGCAGGGCCACCGTGCTCGGCGGCGTCGGCGCGGCACAGGAGCTCGGCAGCGTGCTCGGCCCCGTCTACGGTATCGCGCTGGCCGCCGTCGCGGGCTGGCGCGGCGTGTTCTGGATCAACGTGCCGCTGGCCGTGCTCGCCATGATCGCCGTCTACTGGGCGGTGCCCTCCGCCGGACGCCGCGAGGGCGAACGCGGCAAGGTCGATGTCGTCGGCGGCGGGCTGCTCGCCGTGGTGCTCGGCCTGGTGGTGATCGGGCTGTACAACCCGGCCCCGCGTGGACAGGTGCTGCCCTCGTGGGGCCTGCCGCTGCTGGCGTGCGCGGTGATCGCGCTCGTCGCCTTCCTGCTCTGGGAGCGGCGCGCCTCGACCACCCTGATCGACACCTCCGACGTCCGGATGCGCCCGTTCCTCGCCGCGTTGGGGGCGAGTGCCGCGGCGGGCGCGGCGCTGATGGTCACGCTGGTGGACGTCGACCTGTTCGCCCAGACCCTGCTCGGTAGGGACGACCAGGGCAGCGTGGAGCTGTTGTTGCGGTTCCTGATCGCGCTACCGGTGGGCGCGGTGCTCGGTGGACTGCTGGCCTCGCGCTTCGGGGAGCACTGGGTCGCGTTCGGCGGGCTGCTCGTCGCGGCGGCCGGTTATCTGCTCATGTCCGGCTGGCCGCTCGACGTGCTCGCCGCGCGGCACGACCTCGGCCTGCTGTCGCTGCCCCGGCTCGACACCGACCTGGCGATCGTCGGCATCGGCCTGGGACTGGTGATCGCCCCGCTGTCGGCCGCCGTGCTCAAGGTGGTGCCCGCCGACCAGCACGGGATCGCCTCGGCCGGCGTGGTGGTGGCCAGGATGACCGGAATGCTGGTCGGGGTCGCCGCACTGTCCGCGTGGGGACTGCACCGGTTCCACGACATGACCGCCGACCTGCAGACCCCGTTGCCGATGCTCTTCCCGGACAAGGCCGCGTTCGACGCGGCGCTGGCCACCTACACCGAGTCGGTTCGCGCGGCGCTGCTCACCCAGTACACGGAGATCTTCCTGATCACCGCCGTCGTCTGCGTCGCGGGCGCGATGACCTCCCTGCTCATCACCGGCAGGCGCGGCCGATAGGCTGGATGGATCCACGCTCGCTGATCACCGAGGACCAAGAGGACCCACTCGCCGTGCCCGAATTTCTGCCGACTGCGCCCTACCGGGGAACACGCGACTTCCTGCCCCCGGAGATGTCCGTCCGGACCCAGGTGTTCGGCACGCTCTACGAGGTGCTGGAGCGGTACGGATTTCAGCGCTACGACGGCCCGGTCCTGGAGTCCGCCGAGATCTACGAGGCGAAGTCCGGCCAGGAGATCGCCGACCAGCAGCTCTACACGCTGACCGACCGGGGCGGGCGCAGGCTGGCGCTGCGCCCGGAGATGACCCCGTCCGTGGCGCGAATGATCGCGGGCAACGCGGGCTCGCTGCAGTTCCCGGTACGCTGGTACAGCCACCCCAACTGCCACCGCTACGAGCGGCCGCAGCGGGGCCGGGTACGCGAGCACTGGCAGATCAACGCCGACATCTTCGGCTCGGAGAGCGCCAACTGCGAGATCGAGATCTTCGAGCTCATCCACGACATGCTGCGCGCGCTAGGCGCGACGGAGGACATGTTCGTGGTCAGGGCGAACGACCGCACGCTGCTCTCCTCGGCCCTCACCGACCTGGTCGGCGTGACCGACGAGCAGCTCTCCCCGGTGTTCTCCCTGGTCGACCGGTGGGAGAAGCAGGACCGCGAGAAGCTGGCCGAGACCGCCGCGGAGATCGGCCTGACCACCAAGCAGTTCGACCGGCTCACCGAGGTTCTCGGTGCGGGCACCGCGCTGCTGGACGAGCTGCCGGAAGCGGTCAAGGAGAACTCGCACCTGGTGCGGGTGCTCAGCAGCGGCTCGGCCGACCTCGTGCGGTTCGACCCGCTGATCGTGCGCGGCCTCGCCTACTACACCTCGACGGTGTTCGAGGTGTTCGACACCTCGCCGGAGAACAACCGCGCGCTGTTCGGCGGCGGTCGCTACAGCGACCTCGCGGGGCTGTTCACCGCGCAGCAGATCCCCGGTATCGGGTTCGGCATGGGCGACGTGACCCTGATCGACTTCCTGCAGACGCACGGCCTCGCGCCCGCGCCGCGCGCCGAGGTGGACGTCGTGGTGATCCCGGTGACCGAGGACCTCGAGGACGCGGCACGCACGGTGGCGACGAAGCTGCGCCGGGCAGGCCTGCGTACCTCGGTGCCGCTGGAGCCGCGCAAGCTGGGTAAGGAACTGGGTCGCGCCGACAAGGCCGGGGCGCGGGCCGTGGTGATCGTCGGCCAGGAGGACTGGGAGCACGGCAACGTGACCGTGCGCAGCCTCGCGACCCGCGACCAGCAGCAGGTGGGCGTCGACGCGGCAGCGGGCGCCGTCGCCGACCTCCTCACCCCCTAGACCCAAGCGCGCCCCTCGCCCAGCCTCGCACTTTCCCGCAAAAGTGCCGGTTTGGGTGCCATATCCCCAGGGACGTATCGCACTTTCCCGGGAAAGTGTCGTGACCCGCGAGTCCGACCTCACCGAGGCGCTCGGCGTGACTACCGGCCGAGCAGTTTCATCGCAGCCTCGGGATAGCGCTCGCCCGCCACGGCCTCGGCGGGCACCGCGGTCTCGATCTCGGCGAGCTCGGCCCCGGACAGCTCGATGCCGGTCGCGGCGACGTTCTCCTCCAGGTACCGGCGCCGCTTGGTCCCCGGAATCGGGACGACGTCGTCACCCCGGTGCTGCACCCAGGCGAGGGCGAGCTGCCCCGCGGTGACGCCCTTGCGGGTGGCCAGTTCGCGCAGGGCGTCGACGATCGCCAGATTGCGCTCCAGGTTGCCCTCGGCCATGCGCGGCTGGACCTCCTGCCGGTAGTCGCCGTCGCCGAAGTCGGCGCGGGAGGTGAACCGGCCGGTGAGGAAGCCGCGTCCGAGCGGGGAGTACGGCACGACGCCGATCCCGAGTTTCCGGCAGGTGGGCACGACCTCGTCCTCGATGTCGCGTGACCACAGCGACCACTCGGTCTGCACGGCGGCGATCGGGTGCACGGCGTGCGCCCTGCGGATGGTCTCCGCGCCCGCCTCGGAGAGCCCGAGGTGGCGCACCTTGCCCTCCGCGACGAGTTCGGCCATCACCCCCACCGTCTCCTCGATCGGGACGTCCGGGTCCACCCGGTGCTGGTAGTAGAGGTCGATGTGATCGACGCCCAGCCTGCGCAACGAGGCCTCGGCGGCCTGACGAACGTAGGCGGCGTCTCCACGGATGCCACGCGTGGACGGGTCGTTCTCGTCCCGCACGATGCCGAACTTGGTGGCCAGTACCACCCGGTCCCTCCGATCGGCGATCGCGCGGCCGACGAGCTTCTCGTTGCGACCGAAGCCGTACATGTCCGCCGTGTCCAACAGCGTCACGCCGAGCTCCAGTGCGCGGTGAATCGTGGCGATGGATTCGGTGTCGTCGGTCTCGCCGTAGAACTCGCTCATCCCCATGCAGCCGAGGCCCTGCGCGCTGACCTCCAACTTGCCGAGCCTGCGCGCCTGCACTGTCCGCTCTCCCACGCCTGTCCCCTCGATCTCGTTCACGCCGACACCCCTTGCGGCTCACTGTCGAGCACGTCGGCCATCGCACATTCGATCTTCTCGTAGTTATCGATCTTGTATTCGAGCACGTCCAAACAGGACCGGAGTTCGGCGATCCTTTCCAGCACGGCAACCCGCTGCTCCTGCAGGATCGCCTTACGCCTGCCCGCACTCGCAGTGCCGAGCCTGCGCAGGGAGGCGTACTCGCGCATACGCCGGATGGGCATGCCGGTGGTGCGCAACTTCGTCAGGAACTCCAGCCACACCAGGTCGGTGTCCGAGTAGGCCCTGCGGCCCGCGGGGTCCCGGTCGGGTGGCTCCAGCAACTGGATGCGTTCGTAGTACCGGAGAGTGTCGATCGACAGTCCGCTACGTCGCGCGGCTTCCGCTATCGAGTAGCTCATGAAGCGACACTACGACCTGGAGTGCGCTCCAGGTCAAACGCGAGTTTTTGGCCCGAGTTGTTTGGTAACAGTGTTGCGATATTCTGGTCCGATGGCTCGTCCCAAAATCCACGACGACGCTCTGCGACTGCGGTTGCTCGACCGCGCGGGCGAACTGCTCTCCGCCGAGGGCCCCAAGGCACTGAGCCTGCGGAAACTGGCCGCCGACGTCGACACGTCCACCACCGCGGTGTACTCGCTGTTCGGCAGCAAGCCGGACCTGGTGAACGCGCTGTACCTGGAGGGATTCCGGCGGTTCGCGGGCCGGATGTGCGCGGTGGCCAGAACCGGTGACACCATCGAGGACCTGATCGAGCTCGGCAAGGTCTACCGCACCAGCGCGAAAGCCGACCCGCACCTGTACTCGATCATGTTCACCAAGGCGGTCCCCGGCTTCGAGCCCAACGAGGAGGCGGGAAGGCTGGCCGCCTCGACCCTCGACCCCCTGCTGGAGATCGTCCGGGACGGCCTCGCGCGAGGCGTGCTCGCCGACCACCCCGCCGAGGTGATCGCCGTGAGCTGCTGGGGTTTCACCCACGGACTCGTCTCACTGGAACTCAACGGCAACCTGCCCCCGGAGTTCAGCGCCTCCGGCGCGTACGAATCGGCCCTGCGCGCCAACGCGCGGGGCTGGCTTCGCGAGTAACGGCGAACGCTCAGCGCGCGCCGTACTGGCGGTCACCCGCGTCGCCGAGGCCGGGGACGATGAAGCCGGAGTCGTTCAGGCGCTCGTCGATGCTCGCGGTGACCACGCGCAGCGGCAGCCCGGACTCACGCAGCAACTCGATCCCCTCCGGGGCCGCCAGCGCGCACACCGCCGTGACGTCGGTCGCCCCGCGCTCCACCAGCAGCCGGATGGTGAACTCCATCGAGCCGCCGGTCGCCAGCATCGGGTCGAGCACCATCACCGGTTGGTCGGCGAGGCTGTCGGGCAGCGACTCCATGTACGGCGTCGGCTGCAACGTCTCCTCATCACGGGCCAGGCCGACGAAGCCCATCCGCGCATCCGGGATCAGCTTGTGCGCCTGGTCGGCCATGCCGAGCCCGGCGCGCAGTACCGGCACGAGCAGCGGTGGGGTCGCCAGTCGATAGGCGTCGGTGAGGGCGACCGGCGTGTGGATGCGCTCGGTGCGGACGGGGAAATCGCGCGTGGCCTCGTACACCAGCATCACGGTCAGCTCGTGCAGTGCCGCCCGGAAGGCCGCGCTGTCAGTTCGCGCATCGCGCATGGTGGAGAGCCTGGCCTTCGCCAGCGGGTGATCGACAACGTGCACGTCCATAGCGGACCACCGTAGCCGTCAATACCCGGCCCGTCCCAGCCGCTCCAGGTCCCGGCTCGCCCCCACCGGTAATTCGTCGACGAATTACCGCACCACCGCTAGCCGTCGCGGCCCTGCCAGGTCGTGATGCACGCCTCGTTGCCTTCGGCGTCGGCCAGGATCCAGAACGCGGGAGCCGCCGCGCCGGACTTCAGTTCGCCTCCCGCCGCGAGCGCTTCCGCAATTCGGCTCTGCGCCGCGTCGTGCGGCACAGAGATGTCCACATGGATTCGGTTGCGCTGTGGCCTCGGCTCGGTCATCTGCTGGAACCAGACAGCCGGTTGCTGCCCGGCCGGGTCCACGAGCGCCGTGCCAGAGGCTTCGTCCCGATAGCCGAGGACCGCCTTCCAGAACGGGCGGATCGACGGGATGTCGAGGGCGTCGATCGCGAGTTCCAGCACCTGCACGGCGCGGGTCCCGGCATCGGCGTTGGCGTCGGTACGCAGTCCGAGGTCAGCGACGAGGGCGGAGATCCGGCGCGCGAGGTCGATGTCGGACGCGGTCACTGATTCGGTGTACGCCGACTGCAACGACAGGACCAGCCGGTCCCTGCGGAGATCGGCGCTCAGGTGCTCGCCGAGATCGCCGCCCGCGACAGCAACCACGCGCGCGGCGACCTCGGCCGCCTCCGTCAGGGAGCCCACGCGCACGTAGGTCTGCAGGCTCGCCAGAACGTACCGCCAGCCCAAGTCGCTGACGGCGTCGGAGATGTGCTGCCTGCTGAGTGAGTGGTCCGGGTGCCGGTTGTCCTCATCCATACCGCGATCCTCGCAGCGCGGACCGACACTCCGGCGAGGTCAGCAGGTGCGGGAGTTGTAAGACGCCCAGGGAATGTCGTTCGTCCCGGGCGGGTAGAACCTGTAGTTCCCGCTGGGTGAACGTTGCAACACGAAATCATGTGAGCTGTACTGGCTCCTGGAGCCCTTGTGGCCGTCATAGACCACAAACAGCCACCCATTCTGGTTGTCGTGCTGCCTGATCCTGTTTCCTGCCTTTGCCCAACTGTTCCGACCGGCGGAGCCGTCCGCGACGAGGCCCTTGTCTGCCTGGAATTTCCTCGTAGCGGCGTCAGTTCGGTCACCGAAGACGCCATCGACCCCGGACGAGGGCAGGTAGCCATGTGCCCAAAGAACGGTCTGCCACAGACAGGTGACGTTCGAATAGCGGTGCGTTCTGACATTGACGACGCCCTCGTTGTCAAAGTCGTTGTTTACCGAGCCACTGCCGTAGACGTACGCCCTGCCGCTGTAGGAGCCGCTGGCCGCAGCCGGCGTGGCGGTGGTGACGGCGAAGCTGAAAGCCAGCACCGCACCGAGGGCAGGGACAGCCGCTTTGCGGATCACGCGACGAATTGAAGACATGGATCTCCTTGGTTGACAAGAATTCGAGTTACCAGCGCCATCCGTTACTTCGGCGTGCCAGTGCCATTCAGCCAGCTGCCGTAGATCCTGCTGGTGATGCTGCACCGGCCGCTCCAGCAGACGTAGCTGACCTTGATGGACCGATGCTTATAGACCGAAGGACTGAAGCTGCGGGTGAGGCCGCCATTCCTGCACGCCTCGTACACCCTGGCTTTACGTACACCGTTCTGGTTGTAGATCTTCGTCATGCTGCTCGACGTCGTCTCGGTCCTCTTCAGCCGCGTGACGCTGTGCGTCTTCGGGTTGTAGGTCCGCGTCCCGACGTATTTCGACCACGTACCGTAACAATAGCCCCCGCTCTCCGACCAGCCGAGGTAGGGCCTGATCGTGTCAGCGCCGGCGGTCGACATTCCACCGCTTCCGACCACTATCCCCAATGCGAGTATCGCCGACGCCATGAACGACGCGAGCCGTTTTCCTTTGGAGTGGAGTGAAAACATAAATCTCCTTGGTTACAATTGTTCAAGACAAAGGGTGGCAAATCGCGATTTCCTAGTGATCGTGCGTGAATCCTGCATCCGCGCACGACGAGACCGTAGCCCGGCCCGGTCGGCGAGCGTGCCGGTCGTTCGCCCCACAGAAGCGACTGCCTCCACCAACGATGTCCCCATTCCGCCCACCTCACCGCGCATGCGCGCTACGCTCGCCGGGTGAGTGAGTTGTCCGGCATGCCCGACCGTAAGCAGTTCCGCGCCTCCGACACCGACCGTGAGCATGTCGCCCGGATCCTGCAGCAGGCGATGAGCGAAGGCCGCATCACGATGGCTGAGCTCGAAGAGCGGCTGAACACCGTCTACTCAGCGAAAACGCTCGGCGAACTGGAGCCTGTCACCGCCGATCTGCCCGACGCCGGCACCCCTGGCGCCACCGTGCAGCCCGCTTTCAGCCGATCCCCCGAGACTCGCGTCGGCGGCACCCCGGGATCGACGAGTTCGATCGCGGTGATGTCCGGCGCGACCCGCAAGGGCAGCTGGGTGGTCCCGCGCCAGCACAACAGCGTCGCCTTCTGGGGCGAGGTGAAGATCGACCTGCGTCAGGCCCGGTTCGCCGAGCAGCACGTCACCATCACGGCCGTGGCGATCATGGCGGGTATCGACATCGTCGTCCCGGACGACGTCATCGTCGACGTCACCGGCATCGGTTTCATGGGCGCATTCGAGACAAAGGAACGCGGCGACCTCGCCGTCCCACCTGCCGACGCACCGGTCGTGACCGTGAACGGGCTCGCGTTCTGGGGTGCGGTGACCGTCATCCGCAAGCCCCGTAAGACGCCGAAGGAACTGGGCGGCTGACCTGGCGGTTACGCTCGACCCATGGCAACAGCTACCTTGCCTGCCGAGCTCGCCGACGCCATCCGCGACGACGCGAGCCTGCGCAGGTTCCTGCACGGGCTGCCCGGTGTCGACCAGGTGGGCGTGGAACAACGCGCCGCAGGCCTGGCCACCCGCAGCATCAAGAAGGCCGCCAAACGCTGGGCGATCGACACCGCCATCTCGATGGTCGACCTCACGACGCTGGAAGGCGCCGACACCCACGGCAAAGTCCGCGCGCTGGCCGCGAAGGCCCGCAGGCCCGACCCGGATCACCCGGACACCCCGCCGGTCGCGGCCGTGTGCGTGTACCCGGACCTCGCCCGCGTCGCGGTCGAGGCCCTGGCCGGGACCGGCATCGCGGTGGCGAGCGTGGCCACCGCGTTTCCCTCCGGCCGCTCCTCGCAGCAGGTCAAGCTCACCGACGTCGCACTGGCCGTGGATGCCGGTGCGAGCGAGATCGACATGGTGATCGACCGGGGCGCGTTCCTCGAGGGCCGCTACGGACAGGTGTTCGACGAGATCCGGACCATCAAGGCTGCCTGCGGCGACGCGCACCTGAAGGTCATCCTGGAGACCGGCGAACTCGCCACCTACGACAACGTGCGCCGCGCTTCCTGGCTCGCGCTGCTGGCCGGGGGCGACTTCATCAAGACCTCCACCGGCAAGGTCTCCCCAGCCGCCACCCTGCCGGTCACGCACGTGATGCTGCAGGCCGTGCACGACTGGCACAGGAGCACCGGCGAGTTGCGCGGGGTCAAGCCCGCGGGCGGCATCCGCATCACGAAGGACGCGATCCGCTACCTGGTCGCCGTGCACGAGGTGGCGGGCCCGCAGTGGCTGACCCCGGACCTGTTCCGGTTCGGCGCTTCCAGCCTGCTCAACGACCTGCTGTTGCAGCGACGCACCCAGCTCGACGGCCACTACAGCGGCCCCGACTACGTGACCCTGGACTGACATGACTGAATCACCGTTCGAGTACGCCCCCGCGCCCGAATCCAGGGACATCGCCAATCTCAAGCCGCACTACCGCCCGTTCATCGGCGGACAGTTCGTCGAGGGCTCCGGTGAGCCGCTGAAGACGATCAACCCGGCGACGGAAGAAGTCCTGGCCGAGATCGAGACCGCGTCGGTGTCCGATGTGGACAAAGCAGTGCAGGCCGCCCGCAAGGCCTACGACAAGGTCTGGGGCCGGATGCCCGGCAGCGAGCGGGCGAAGTACCTGTTCCGTATCGCCCGGCTGATCCAGGAACGCTCCCGCGAACTCGCGGTCCTGGAAACCCTGGACAACGG
This sequence comes from Amycolatopsis marina, assembly GCF_900111885.1. Taxonomy (GTDB): domain Bacteria; phylum Actinomycetota; class Actinomycetes; order Mycobacteriales; family Pseudonocardiaceae; genus Amycolatopsis; species Amycolatopsis marina. The sequence goes on along the minus strand of NZ_FOKG01000008.1, from coordinate 242,557 downwards.
CAAGCCGATCAAGGAGTCGCGCGACTCCGACGTACCCACGGCAGCGGCACACTTCTTCTATCACGCGGGCTGGGCCGACAAGCTCGACTACGCGGGCCTCGGTCCCGACCCACGCCCGCTGGGTGTGGCCGGGCAGATCATCCCGTGGAACTTCCCGTTGCTGATGCTGGCGTGGAAGATCGCGCCCGCGCTGGCCACCGGGAACACGGTGGTGCTCAAGCCTGCCGAGACCACTCCGCTCACCGCACTGGTGTTCGCGGAGATCTGCCAGCAGGCGGAGCTGCCGCCCGGCGTGGTCAACATCGTGCCGGGTGCCGGGGACATCGGTGCGGAACTGGTGAACCACCCGGGCATCGACAAGATCGCCTTCACCGGATCGACCGACGTCGGCAAGCTGATCCAGCGCTCGGTGGCGGGCACACCGAAGCGGCTCACCCTCGAACTCGGTGGGAAGGCCGCGAACGTCGTGTTCGACGACGCACCGCTGGACCAGGCCGTCGAGGGCATCGTGAACGGCATCTTCTTCAACCAGGGCCACGTCTGCTGTGCCGGGTCGCGGCTGCTGGTGCAGGAGTCCATCGCGGACGAACTGCTGGAGAAACTGCGCTACCGCGTCTCCACCTTGCGTCTGGGTGACCCGCTGGACAAGAACACCGACATCGGCGCGATCAACTCCGTCGAGCAGCTCACCAAGATCCGGGAACTGGTGGAGGCCGGTGACGCCGAGGGCGCGCAGCGCTGGACCAGTTCCTGCCCGCTGCCCGAACGCGGATTCTTCTTCGCTCCCACCGTCTTCTCCGACGTCCAGCAGTCGATGCGCATCGCCCGCGAGGAGATCTTCGGCCCGGTGCTGTCCGTGCTGACCTTCCGGACACCGGACGAGGCGGTCACCAAGGCGAACAACACGCCGTACGGGTTGTCCGCGGGCATCTGGACCGAGAAGGGCTCCCGCATCCTGTGGATGGCCAACCAGCTGCGCGCGGGCGTGGTGTGGGCCAACACGTTCAACCGTTTCGATCCCGCCGCACCGTTCGGCGGCTACCAGGAATCGGGGTTCGGCCGCGAGGGCGGGCGCGCCGGTCTGGAGGCTTACCTCAATGCCTGACAGCAACAGGATTTCGGTCGCGAAGACCTACAAGTTGTTCATCGGCGGGAAGTTCCCGCGCTCGGAGTCCGGCCGGGTCTACCCCGTGACCGACAACAAGGGCACCTTCCTCGCCAACGCCGCGCACGCATCCCGCAAGGACGTCCGTGACGCGGTGGTCGCCGCCCGCAAGGCGTTCCCCGGCTGGTCCGGCGCCACGGCGTACAACCGCGGTCAGGTGCTGTACCGGGTGGCGGAGGTGCTGGAGGGCCGCAGGGAACAGTTCGCCGCCGAGGTCGCGGCTTCGGAAGGTCTTCCCGACCGCAAGGCACAGTCCGTTGTGGACACCGCGATCGACCGCTGGGTCTGGTACGCGGGCTGGACCGACAAGATCACGGCGGTGCTGGGTTCGGCGAATCCGGTGGCGGGGCCGTATTTCTCGTTCACCGTCCCCGAACCGACCGGGGTGGTGGCGGTCCTCGCGCCGCAGCGGTCCTCGCTGCTCGGCCTGGTGAGCGTGCTCGCTCCGGTGCTCGCCACCGGCTCCACGGCCGTCGTGGTCACCAGCGCGCAGCGGCCACTGCCAGCGATCACCCTGTCCGAGGTGCTGGCCACGTCGGACGTGCCGGCCGGGGTGGTGAACATCCTGACCGGCAGGGCCGCCGAGCTGGGGTCGTGGCTGGCCTCGCACGGCGACGTCAACGCGCTGGACCCCACCGGCGCCGATGTCGAGGCGCGGGCCGACCTGGCACGGGACGCGGCGGGCACGGTCAAGCGGGTGCTCGACGTCCCGGCCGAGGAACCCGACTGGACACAGCGTCCGGACATCGCCCGCCTGCGCCGCTACCTGGAGGCAAAGACCGTCTGGCACCCACTGGGCGTCTGATCAGCTGAACACCGGCCCCACCCCGGCGTCCGCCGAAGCGAAATGGCAGGCGACGGGGTGGTCGGTGTCCCGGTGCACGAGTGCGGGTTCGTCGATGCCGCAGATATCCTGCGCCTTCCAGCATCGAGGATGGAAGCGGCAGCCCGACGGCGGGTTGAGTGGAGAGGGCGCGTCCCCCGCCAACAGAATCTCGTCGCTCGTCTGCTCTCGCCAGTCGTCGACGCTCGGTGCCGCGGACAGCAACGCCTGCGTATACGGGTGCGCGGGTCGTTCGTAGATCTGCTCCGTGTCGCCCGTCTCGACGATGGTGCCCAGTTGCATCACCGCGACCCGATCGGCCAAATGCCGGACGACCCCGAGGTCGTGGGTGATGAACAGGTACGCGACACCGAGATCGTCCTGCAGTTGTTTGAGCAGCGTAAGGATCTGCGCCTGGATGGACACGTCCAACGCGGACACGGCCTCGTCGCACACGATGAGCCGAGGCCGAACGGACAGCGCCCTGGCGATACAGATTCGCTGCCGCTGCCCGCCGGAGAACTGATGCGGGTACCGCGAGGCATGCGCGGGATTGAGCCCGACGCGTTCCAGAAGGCTGTCCACTTCGGTGTCCCAGTGCTGTCGCTCCACGATCCCCGGGTGAATCCGCCATGCTTCGGTAAGCAGTTCACGGACGGTCATACGGGGGTTGAGCGAGGCGTACGGGTCCTGGAACACGAGCTGCACCTGCTGCCGCATGGCTCGCAGGTCCTGCTTGCCCATACCGGTGATGTCGGCGCCCTCGAACCGCACCTCTCCGGAGAAGGGGCGGAGCAGATTCACCACCGTCCTGGCGACAGTCGACTTGCCGCATCCGGATTCGCCCACCAGGCAAAGGGTCTCCCCCTCGTTGACCGACAAACTCACTCCAGCCACGGCGCGTACGTCCCGACGGCTGCCGAGCAGTCCCTGCCTAAGCCGGTAACCCGCGACCAGGTCAACGAGCTCAAGCACCGGCGTGGTCGAGTTCCGCTCCACTGGTGAGCACCTCCTCCGCGTAATGACACGCACTGCTGCGGCCCGGTGCCACCTCACGCAACGCCGGCTCTTCGACCCGACACCGTTCCCGGGCGAACGGACAACGGGGATGGAACACACACCCGCTGGGCAGGGTCGCGATGTCGGGTGGATACCCCTCAATGGGGAGCACCTCCCTGCGACCGTCTCTTGCGGACGGACTGGCCGCCATCAGCCCCACCGTGTAGGGATGGGCGGGCGCGGGGTACACATCGGCGACGGTGCCGGTCTCCACCGCCTGCCCGGCGTACATCACCACGACCGACTGCGCGGTTCGGGCCACGACACCGAGGTCGTGACTGATGATGATCATGGAAAGACCCTCGCTCTGCCGTCGGCGCAGGAGTCGCAGAACCTGTGCCTGCACCGTGACGTCGAGCGCGGTGGTCGGCTCGTCCGCGATGAGCAGCTTCGGCTCGAGCGCGAGAGCGATCGCGATCATCACGCGCTGCCGCATACCCCCGGAGAACTCGTGCGGGTATGCGCCGAACCGTTGGCCTGCGTCCGGAATACCCACCTCGGTCATCGCCTCGATCGCCTGTGCTCTGGCCTGTCTCCGGCGCATTCCGCGGCGACGACGGAACATCTCCGCGATCTGGTATCCCACCGTCAGCGAAGGGTTGAGCGCGCTCAACGGATCCTGGAAGATCATCGCGAGTTGCTCGCCGCGCAGCCGCCGGATTTCGGTGTCGCCGAGAGCGAGCAGATCCTGACCTTCCCAGCGGATGTCACCCGCGGTGACTCGCGCCTGTGGCGGCAGCAGTCCGAGCACCGCAAGTGAACTGAGACTCTTGCCGCTGCCGGACTCACCAACGATCGCGAGCGTCTGTCCTTTCTCGACAGCGAATGAAACGCCGCGGACCGTCGGCACATCGCCGAACGCGACCACGAGCCCGGAAACGTCGAGCAACGCGCTCATCGGATCACCACTTCGTTCGACTTGTCGCTACTGTCGCGTGCCGCGTCCCCGAGCAGCCCGATGCAGACCACCACCAGGGTCAGAGCGATTCCCGGGATAGCCGCGATCCACCACGCCGATGCCAGGTAGTCACGACCGTTGGCGATGGTCGATCCCCACGAGGCCTGGTCGATGGGCACACCGAGGCCGAGGAAGCTCAATGCCGCCTCGGCGACCATGGTCAGCCCGATCTGAACCGTCGCGGCCACCAGCAACGGCTGCAGGCACGACGGGAAGATGTAATGGGCCATGATGCGCGAATCACTCGCACCCATCACCCGCGCGGAATCCACGAATTCCCGGTTTCGGGTTGAGAGCGTGGAACCACGAACCACTCGGGCGAAAATGACCCATCTGGTCACCGCCAGCGCGATGATGACGTTCAGCAGACTCGGCCCGAGCGCACCCGCGAGCAGGATCGCCAGAAGAATGCTGGGAAACGCCAGTTGCATATCGCCGATCCGGGAGATGACCGAGTCGAGCCAGCCACCGTAGTAGCCCGCGAGCAGACCGAGCACGAGGCCGAGTAGCCCTCCCACGACCACAACCGTGACACCTACCAGCAGCGACACCCGCGAGCCTGCGATGACCTGTGCGAGCACGTCCCTGCCGAGCTGGTCGGTGCCCAGCAACGCGAGGCTCCCGTCGGACCGTTCACTCCCCGGCGCCAGCAGTCGGTCGGCCACGCCGGTGGACACACTGTCGTAAGGGATCAGCAGGGGCCCGAATACGGCCATCAGGACGAACAGCGCCAGGACCGAACCCGCGAACATCGCGGCCTTCGACTTCATACCGTCTCCAGCGTGATTCTCGGATCGAGGGCGAAGTACAGGACGTCAACCAGCAGGTTGAGTCCGATGTAGAACACCGCGATCAGGATGATGGCCGCCTCCGCCACCGCATAGTCGCGGTTGACGATGGACTCGATCATCAACGAACCGATGCCCGGCCAGGCGAACACCTGCTCGATGATGACCGCGTCGGCGATGAAGTTGCCGATCACCAGCCCCAGCACCGTCACCACCGGCGTCAGCGTGTTGCGCAGAACGTGAATGTTGAATACCACCCGCTCCGAGAGCCCCTTCGATCGAGCGGTGCGCACGTAGTCCTTGCCCAACTCCTCCAGCGTGCCGTTGCGAACGAGGCGCGCAAGCCAGCCGAGAAACGGTAGTGCGAGTGTGAAGGCGGGCAGCACCAGCGCGAGGGGTGTCCCGTCAGCGGTACTGGGCAAAATATCGAGCATCCGCGAGAAGATCAGCACGAGCATGATGCCGACCCAGAACGACGGCAGTGCCTGTCCGGTCAGCGAGAGGTAGGAGACAACCCGGTCTACGGCCTGACCTGTGTGCTTGGCCGCATAGATGCCCAACGGGAAACCGATGAGCAGGGTCAGCACCAGCGCGTATCCGGCCAGGGTCAGAGTGGCGGGCAGCCGGTCGACGACACTGCTGAAAGCGTCGGCACTGAGGCGCCAGGACTCGCCGAAATCGAGCAGCACGACTTCACCGAGATGCCGCACGTACTGCACCAGCAAAGGGTCACTGAGCCCCATTTCTTGCCGCAGCGACTCCAGTTCCTCGCGGCTTGCCTGGCTGCCCAGGATGAGCGAAGCCGGATCTCCTGGAATGACACGAAGTACCAGGAACACGATGGTGATGGCGCCGAAGATCAGGAGCACCGACTGCGCCAGCCTGCGGGCGAGATAGATGATCATGTGGAAGCACTTCTTCCGGCTCGGCTCGACGCTCGTTCGACGAGCCTTGCGGGCAGCCTTTGTTTCTCCGCCCGCTCCTGGCTGCCGTCACCCTTCACCCGTCGGAGCAACAGGTCGACCGCGGATGTCCCGATCTCGGCTGCGGGCAGGCGAACGGTCGTCAGCGCCGGGTTGAGATAGGCCGCGAAGGGATGGTCACCGAAACCCCCGACAAGTACGTCGTCGGCGACGTGCAGGCTGGCCTCCGTCAATGCCCGGTACACCCCGAGAGCGAAGTAGTCGTTGCCGACCATGATCGCGTCCGGAAGATCGCGGCCCCGCACGATCTGCTGCGCCAAGCGGTACGCGTCGGCCGGTTCCCACGGCAGTGCGAGCGATTCCTGACGCCGCGTCGGGACCGCGACCACCGGGTCGACAGTGGGTGAGATACCGGATTCGGCGAGCGCCCGACGGAACCCGGTGATGCGATCCGCGACTGGCGAGATCGGCAGATCCTCCTCCAGCAGGCACAACGTACGCGCGCCCCCGTCGATCAGGTGCAGTGCGGCCTCGTACGCGCTGCGCTCGTAGTCGACGCCGATGAAATCCAGCTCCAGTGAGGGAAAGCCGCGATTGAGGCAGACCACCGGGACCCCCGACTCGTTGAGCCTGTCCCAGTGCTCGCCATCACCCTGCACGGGCACGACGAGCGCACCGTCGACACCCCACCGCAGCAGTGTCTCCGCGGCAGCCTGGTCGCCTTGCGGGCTCTCCTCGGTAACCAACAGCATGAGCGAATAGCCATGGATCCGGCCTCGTTGCTCGATTGTGCTGATGAGCTGGGCGTAGAAGGGGTTCGACGGATTGGTGATGACCAGGCCGAGAGTCATCGCGGACCCGAGCACAAGCGAACGTGCCATGGAGTTGGGGACGTAGCCGAGCCGGTCCGCCTCCGCCTTGATCCGAGCCCGCGTCTCCTCACCGACACTGTCCTTACCGGTCAGTGCACGGGATACGGTGTTGACCGAGACACCCAACGACTTGGCGATGTCCTTCAGTGTCACCCGTCGCGCCTCCGCCATCTGCCCCTCCTCAGCTGGTGAGCGTTACGCCACGAAGATCGGGCTGATTACTCGGCGCAGGCTCGAAACCGTCGATAGTGTCACGAAGACCGTAGGTACTGATCAGCGCTGCCGGAAAGATGCCAACGGCATCCTCCCAGATGATCTTGCAGGCCTGACTGTAGAGCTCGCCGCGCCGTGCTCGATCGGAGTCCTCGTGTGCCTGCCGCAGTATCGAGTCGAGGTCCGGGTTGCTGTACCCCATCCGGTCGGCCTTGGAGTCGTACAACCTGCCCAGCGTGAAGTCGGCGTCGCCGGTGGTCACGGTGTTGGTCTGGAGGTCCATATCGAACTCCTTGGCGTTGAGACGGCGCAACCATTCGGCCTTCTCGACGCTCTGCGGCTCCACCGTGACCCCGATCTTCGCCCAGTCCGAGATCATGGCCTGCGCGAGCCCGTCGGCCAGCGGCCCGGTGTCGCTGAACCACATGACGGACGTACGGAATCCGTCACCGAGTCCCGCCTCGGCAAGTTCCTGCTTCGCCGCATCGGGATCGTAGGAATAGGCCTCCTGTTCGGCGTGGCCGAACACGGTGGACGGAATCGGCGCGGTCATCACCTCCGCGCCCGCGCCGAAGAGATTCCGGACGATCCCGGCGACGTCCACAGCGCGCCACATCGCCCTGCGGACGCGCGGATCGTCAAAGGGCGGCCGTCCACAGTTGAACCAGTTGAAGTAGTAGACATAGCTGGGCACGGTTTCCAGCCGTACCCCGTCGACACCCTCCAGTTCGCGCAGCTGGTCCGGGGGAATCGGCCAAAGCGCACCGAGGTCGCCAGTGCGCAACGCGGTGATCTGGCTCGACGTCTCCGGGATGTAAGGCAGCGAGACGTTGGCGAGCTTCGGCTTTCCGCTCCAGTGTTCCACCGCGGCAAGTTCGAGGACGTCGGAAGGGGTGAACGACTCGACCCGGAACGGACCACTGCCTATCGGCTTGCGGAAGAACCCTTCGGTGTCCATCTTGTCCGCGGGCAGGATGAACATCAGCGTGAGGTTCACCGCCATGGTGCCCAGTGGCTCGTCGGTAGTGATCCGCAGCGTGTGCTCATCCGGCGCCTCGATGGACGACACAGAGGTCCACAGTGCCGACTGTGCCGTTCCGGCTTCCTTGACCCGTTCGAGCGACGCCTTCACATCGCGTGCGGTCAGCGGGTTGCCGTCGTGGAACTTGACGTCGTCGCGCAGGGTGAAAACCCAGGTGTTCGGGTCGGACTGCTCCCACGTGGTAGCGACTCCGGCCTCGAGTTCCTCACCGTTGCGGCGGATCAGTGTGTCGTAGATCAGCCGCCCGGCGAGGAGGGTGCTCTCGTCGACGCTGCTCGGACCATGCGGGTCGAGGTCGTTGATGGGTTGGACGAACGCGGCCCGGAGCGCCTGCTCGGCGGTCCGCTGGTCGCCTCCGCCAACACTGCAGCCGGCGAGGTAGGCGCTCGCCAGCCCCATGCTGCTGATCTTGAGAAAGCTTCTCCGGTTGTAGCTGGGTGCCATGTGAATCTCCTATGCTCAGCTTTTGAGCGTGAGGTAGATCAGAACCTTCACTGATCCTTCGTCCCCCTGGACAGATCCCCTGATACGCAACCACTGACCGAACTCCCGTACCGGCCATGACACCATTCCCTCGCCCTCGGCGACCTGTGGCGGATTCTCGGCGTCACACCAATTCAGCCCGTCCGGGGACACCTGTGTGGTGAGCACGAGTTTCGTGTCTGGTTGGTCAGAACTCAGCACCTGCACGAACCAGCGCGCCTCAGATGCCCAGCCGGCCTCGTAGGGCTCGGTGACGAAATCGCCCTCGAACGTTCGATAGCGTTCGAGTACCGCGGCTTGTGACTGTCGCATGTAGACCTACCAATCCACCGACACGAGAACCGAGTCCAGGAAGAGAAAGTTCCTGACATTGGTGTGTGTTCGAGCGCTGACGTAGAAGTTGAGCAGATTGTCGAGGGAGTCGTAACGCTCCGCGTAAGCGGGGACGGGCACGTCGCTCATGTCGTAAATGCGGTCGTTGATCTGCAGTTCGACGTTGCGCTGCGACTCGGTGTCGATCTGCCAGCGCAGGTAGTGCCAGTTGACCTTGGTCGGAACCTCGTTGTAGCAGAGCGACTGCGGCTCGCCGAGGCTTCGCCAGTCCTCCGGGTTGGGGGCCGTGAAATCGGCGGTGGGGCCGAGTTTGACCTTGCCCTCGAGGTGCTCGCGAGGTGTGGGCTCCGGAACCACCGGGTACATCCAGCGCCGGGTGAACTGGTTGTCGAGGTCGGTGTTCTGATACCGCGCCACGCAGTGGTATCGCACTCCCCTGTCGTCACAGATGTCCGTCGCGACGGTGAGGGCGCCGAACTGCTGTTCCGAGGGGTGGATGTTGCCATCCCAATCGCCCGCACCGGCCTGGTTGGCCGCCTGGTTCTCGGTGGACGCCGCCTCGGACTTGTAGGTGAAGTAGGTCTCGAACTGCACTCGGCCCTTACGCGCCATCGTTAGCCGGCGGATGGCCACCGCGGTGTGCCCCGCGACCGGGCGCGTGGCGACCTTGAGTGCGTAGGTGCCCGTCATCGCACCGTGGGTACCAACGTCGAAGAACGTGCAGGAACTCAGCTGCGGAGGCCGGAAGTCACGCATGTGATCGTCGACGGTGTCGAGATTTCCCGCTCCGTCATGATTGCCGATCAACTCGGTCCAGCCGTTCGTACCTGTGTTGAACTGATCGAACACGAGGATGCGAGACAGCGGATTGAAGCGGGACAGGGCCGGGTCCGCGTCGAGCATGGCTCGACGTAGGTGTCCGGCGATGGCCGCGTCGTCAGGGGAACCCAAGGTTTCAACTCCTAAGGAGAACGTCGCAACGTGGAGATTAACGTTAACGTGAGCGCTAACTCCGTCGTGGCGTGAACGCTAACTTCTCGCCGGGATCTCGTCAACGGTCGGTCTTCGGATGCCTTCGATCCCTCCCTCGAACACGTCTTGACGAGCAAGAAGCGCGCGGAGTAGCGTCTGGAGGGCGCCGACATTAGCGTTAACGTGAACGTTAACCCAACCTCTCCGCATCTCCTTGCGAGAGCGGAGGCCAGCGCGCTCCTCCTGTGTTCGCCTGGCTCAACGAGTGATCTCGCCGATCAATCAGCCACCACACTTCATCGAGCGTTGGTGCTCCGTTGTCGAACCTCGGGCATGGTTGCCCCGAAAAGAAGGAAGTGCCCATGAGAATCAAGCCATTGCTGTGTTCGGTCCTGCTCGCGCTGACGATCACTGCCGCGCCCACCGGCGCGGCTGTTGCCACAGAAACCGACCGACCGTGTCGCGACGCACCGGCCGCGCCCGTGCAGACCGGCGCCGTTTTCAACAATCCGGCCGCCGGGGACCCGACAGCGATAGTGCGCCAGATCTGCGGTCTCGTGCACCAGGCGCCCAGCGGTTCCCGTATCCGGATCGCGCACTTCGTCATCTCGGGCGGCGCCGGCATGGACTTCGCGACCGAACTCCTCCAGGCACACCGCCGCGATGTCGACGTCCAGCTCGTGCTGGACGGCTGGCAGGTCGACAACCCTGCCGTAGACGCCCTGCGGAGTGAACTCGGCACCGACAAGTCCGCGCGTTCCTGGCTGCATGTCTGTACCGGTCGCTCCCCCGAGGGCAACACCGCCGCATGTATCGGCACAAAGGGGCAACACAACAAGTTCTATCTGTTCTCCCGAACGGGCGGCGAGTCCGAGGTGGTCGTTCAGTCCTCGGCCAACTTCACGAACCTGAACTCGACGACGTACTGGAACAACGCGACCACCCTGGTGGGCAACTCTCGCTTGTACAACGCCTATGGCTCGTACTTCGACGACCTCGCTGCCGAGCGCCGCTCGGACGACTACTACCGAGAGGTGACCACCGGCATGCGCGGTGGCTTCGTCAAGGCATACTTCTTCCCGCGCGCCACGGGCGATCCGATCGTGGAGAACCTGGCCAAAGCGGGCTGCGGAAGCGATACGAGCATTCGCATCGGAATGTCCGAATGGGACACTTCCCGGATCGCCATCGCGGAACGACTGGCGGACCTGGCCGGCCAGGGATGCTCTGTTTCCATCGTGCACGGACTGATGGACGAGGGCGTCCGTGACGTGTTGTCGGCGGAACCGGCCATCCAGTTGCACGAACTCAACGATTCCGGTTCGCTCCCCGGACGCCTGCACTCGAAGTACCTGCTCATCGAAGGCGAGTTCGACGGTGACCCACACGCGGTACGCGTATTCACCGGCAGCCCCAACTTCAACCACACGTCGCTTCGACGTAACGATGAGGCCATGATCCAGACGAACATCAAAGCCATCTACAACCAGTACCGCGCGAACTTCGAGGCGATGACCACCGCGGTCGACTGATCGGCAAGGCCCCGGCACGGGGGATATACCCGCGGGCGACGGGCCGGTGTGGCATTCTCGCACCGCCCGCGAGACCAATTATGTCCCTCGAGGAGTCACCGTGACACTGCCGAGCTTTCCACCGTCGCCCGAAGGCGGCCAGCCCCCGTACGCCGAGCAGCCCTACGCCCAGCAGCCGTACTACGGCCAGGCCCCCGGTGCGCCGGTGTTCCTGCCGCCGTCCACACCGGAGGGCCAGCACCCGGACGCTCCCGTGCCGGTGCGCGTAATCGCCAGCCCGTGGCGGCGGTTGGGAGCGCGGGTACTGGACTTCTTCATCCTGGTCATCGGCGCCGGGTTGCTGGCCGGCCTGGGTGTGGCTCTCGCCAGCCTCACTGGCGACCTAGGGGAGCCGGAGGGATCGGCCCTGCTTCTCCTGATCGTCTTCGTTTCGCTGGCCGTGTTGTTCATGCTGCTCTACGAGGTCATCACCACCTGGAAATGGGGCGGCACCCTGGGCAAGCTCGCCGTGGGCGTCCGCGTGGTGCGGGTCGCCGACGGGCACAGCTTCCCGTCCCTGGGCCTGTCCTTCGGCCGCTTCGGCATCCAGCTCGTCCTCCGCGCGGTCCCGCTCGGCGGACTGTTGGACGTGCTGTGGCTGCTCTGGGACCGTCCCTTGTACCAGTGCCTGCACGACAAGGTCACTTCGACGGTGGTCATCCGGCCCTGATGTCGGCCCGGCCGCGGCCGTTCACTTGACCGCACCCATGGACAGGCCTCGGACCAGGTGGTTCTGGGCGAACCAGCCGATGATCATCACCGGCAGCGACGCCATCAGTGCGGCGGCCGACAGCTGGGCCCAGTAGAGGCCCTCGCTGGTGATGAACCCCACCAGGAACACCGGCACCGTTCCGGCCCGCGCCGCTGTGAGGTTGACCGCGTAGAAGAACTCGGTCCAGGAGAAGATCACGCAGATGAGTGCCGTCGCGGCGATGCCGGGGGCCACCACGGGCAGGATCACCTTCCGCAGCAACGTCGGCAGGTTCGCCCCGTCGATCCGGCCCGCCTCGATCATCTCCTTCGGCACCTCGAGGAAGAACGACCGCATCATCCAGATCGCCAGCGGCAGGTTCATCGCCGTGTAGAGGACGACCAGCGCCCAGACGTTGTCCAGCAGCGCGAGGTTCTGCGAGATGACGTACAGCGGGATGATCGCGGCCACGACCGGCAGCATCTTCGTGGAAAGGAAGAAGCCGAGCGCGTTGCTGGTGTTCTTCACCGGCGCCAGCGACAGCGCGTAGGCCGCGGGTACGCCGAGCGCGAGTACGGCCAGGGTCGAGAGCACTGTCACGAACGCCGAGTTCCCCAGGTACGGCAGGAACCCGCGGTCGATGATGCCGCCGATCTGCTCCAGTGACGGGGTGAAGAAGAGCTTCGGCGGGTCGGTCGCGGCGTCGGACTCCTGCTTGAACGCCGTCAGCGCCATCCAGATGACCGGGAACACGAACAGGATCGCGATGACCCAGGTGATTCCCGTCAGCGCCGACTTTCCGAGCCGGTTGGTGGTGGCCACGCTCATCGTCACTTCACCCCTTCATTGACCGAGAACGCCCGGAACATCAGGCGCAGCGCGAAGGTCGCCACGATCAACGTCATGATCACCACGACGACTCCCATCGCCGACGACTGTCCGATGTCGAATCCCTGGAAGGCCCGCTGGTAGATGTAGAACGGCAGGTTCGTGCTGGCGGTGCCAGGGCCACCCTGCGTCATCAGGAAGATCGCGTCGAAGCTGTTGACGATGTAGATCGCCCCCAGCAGTGCGGCCAGCTGCAGATACCGGCTCAGCTGTGGCAACGTGATCGAGGCGAACGTGCGCCACGGCCCCGCCCCGTCGACCTGCGCGGCCTCCAGCACCTCCTTGGACTGCGACTGCAGACCGGCCAGGATCAGCAGCATCATGAACGGGGTCCACTGCCAGACGATCTGGGTCATCACCGAGGCGAGCGGGTACTCCGAGAGCCAATCCGTGTTGGAACCGAACACGAAGTTCAGCAAGCCGTACACGGGGTCGAACATCGTGGTCTTCCAGATCAGCGCACCCGCGGCGGGCAGGATCAGGAACGGCGTGATGATCAGCGTCCGGACCACTCCCCTGCCGAGGAACTTGCGGTCCAGCAGCAGTGCCAGCCCCAGTCCGATCCCCATGGCGACGAACACGCACACGACGGTGAGCAGCACCGTGTTGAACAGCGCGCCCCGGAACTGGCTGTCGGCGAAGACGTCGACGTAGTTCTGGAATCCGACGAAATGCTGGGAACCCGGCCGGACGAGGTTCCAGGACTGGAACGAGTAGAACACCGTCAGCAGGAACGGGATCTGGGTCACCGCGATCACGAAGATCAGCGCGGGCAGCAGTGGCGCCCTACGTCGCCAGCCACCGGCACGGCGGTCGCGATCAGTGTTGCGGTGCCGGGTGACCGGCGAGCTCTGGCCGGCCTTCGGAGGTTCTGCCGTGGCCGTGGAAGTCGAGGACATCACTGTGCCTCCTGATAGGACTTGCCTACGGTTTCCGCGTACTCCTGCGACTGCTCCAGCGCTTCGGAGACGGAGATCTGACCGGCGATCGCGGCGGACAGTTGCTGGCTCACCCGGGTGCCCAGGTCCTGGAACTCCGGGATGCCGACGAACTGGATGCCCGGGTAGGGCACCGGTTCGGTCATCGTGCGCTGCTGGTCGGCCTTCTTGATGGCATCCAGCGTCGGCTGCGCGTAGGCGCTCGCGGCCTCGCGATACTCCGGAATCTCGTAGGTGGAGAGCCTGCAGCCGGGCGGGACGGCGTTCCAGCCGAACTCCTCGCCGATCATCCGGACGAAATCCTTGTCGGTCATCCACCGCATGAAGTCCCAGGCGATCTGCTTGTGCTCGGTGACCTTCGGCATCGCCAGCGACCAGGTGTAGAGCCATCCGCTGGACTCGGTCTCGGCGACCGGCGCGGGGACGTAACCCGACTTGCCCACCACGGTGCTGTCCGAGGGGCTTTCGTTGGTGCCCGCCATGACGGTCGCGTCGTACCACATCGCCGCCTGCCCTTGCGCGTACCTGTTGCCGCATTCCGAGAAGCCAGCGCTGGAGGCGCCCACCTCGCCGTGCTCCCGGATCAGGTTCACGTAGAACTCCGCCGCCGCCGTGAACTCCGGCGAGGTCAGCTGCGCGTTCCAGTCCATGTCGAACCATCGTGCGCCGAAGGTGTTCGCGACGGTGTTGAACGGAGCGAGGCTCTCGCCCCAGCCCGGCTTGCCGCGCAGGCAGATACCGGCGATTCCGGCCTGGTCGTCATCGAGCACCGCGGCGAACTCGGCGATCTGCTCCCAGGTCGGATTCGGGGGCATCGTCAGACCCGCCTGCTCGAACAGGTCCTCGCGGTAGGTGACGAACGAGGACTCGCCGTAGAACGGCACCGCGTACATGGAGTCCTCATAGGACAAGGAGTCCCTGATGCTCGGGATGAAGTCGGCCTCGTCGTACTCCGGATGCGCGTCGATGTAGGGCTGCAGGTTCTCCAGCCAGCCGTTCGCCGCCCACTGCGGCGCCTCGAAGTTGCTGATCATGACCACGTCGAACTCGCCGCCCTCGGTGGCGGTGGAAGCGGTGATCTTCGCCCGGGCCTGGTTCTCCGGCAGCGAAACGAACTTCAGGTCGACCCCGGGGTGCTGGGCCTCGAACCGGTGCGAGAGCTCGATGGCGTCGTTCATCTGCGGGTTGGACACGATCGCCACCACGAGCGTCTGCCCGCCAGCGCCCAACGCCCCGGCTCCGGCGCACCCGGAAAGCGCAAGCGCGGCCACCAGCGCGACCGCGAGCCCGCCGCGCCGCGCGCTTGTGAAACACCGCCTAAACATTGGACCCTCCCGGCAGGACCTGAACCTTCAGCCCGGCGCCGCTGCGCATCAGCTCCAACGCCTCCGGGTACTGCTCGAGCGGCAGCGTGTCGGTGAGCAGCGCGGCAGTGTCGATGGCTCCCGACGCGACGAGGTCCAGCGCCGGACCGAAACTGTGCAGCACGGCCATCGAGCCGACGACGGTGATCTCGTCGTTGTAGATCCGGAACGGCGAGAGCGCCACCCGTGCCTGCTCCGGGGCCACCCCGAAGACCAGCAACCGGCCACCCCTGCGCAGCGAGTCGAAGGCGGCTTCGATCGCGGGAACGGCGCCGGTGCAGTCCGCGGCCGCGTCGAACCGTTCGCCGTCGAGATCCGCCACATCGCCCGCCACCGCGCGTGCACCGAGCTCCGCGGCCCGGCCGAGACGCGCGGTGTTGCGGTCCACCACCGTCACCTCGGCGCCGGCCCGCTGCAGCAACTGCTGCATGATCAGGCCCATCGTGCCGGCACCCACCACGAGGAAGCGCTCACCGGCTTCCACGCCGACCCGGCGTACGCCGTGCACGGCGCAGGACACCGGTTCCACCAGCGCGCCCTGCTCCCAGGTCAGCTCGTCGGGCATCCGGTAGCAGTTGGCCGCGGGCACCGCGACGTACTCGGCGAACGCGCCGTCCACGGTGTCACCGGTCGCACCCCAGTTGGCACACAGGTTGCCGTGGCCCGCCCGGCACGGGCCGCAGTAACCGCAGAACAACGACGGGTCCACGGCAACGCGGTCGCCCACCTGCCAGCCTCCCGGCACATCGGCCCCCAGTTCGACGATCTCGCCCGCGAACTCGTGGCCGGGCACGATCGGATACGGCGTCGGTGGGAAGTGCCCGTCGGCGATGTGCAGATCCGTACCGCAGATCCCGCACGCACCCACTTTCAGCACCACCTGGCGGTCGCCGGGCTTCGGGTCGGGCACGTCCCCCACCCTGATCGAACCGGGCGTATCGATGATCGCGGCGCGCATGCCACTCCACCTCTCGTTGCGTTCGCGTTCCTGCGTCCGCTCATATGAGCACTGAAGACCAATGCGTGGCGGCGCATGTCCAGGCATTGAAGAACTTTCCTCCTTGTTACGTCAACCTTTCGTGCATTTTTCGTGTTATGATGCTCATATGAGCGCTATACGACTGGTTGACACCATCACCGGTCCGGATGCCGCCGTACACGCGGCCTCCATCGCCCGGCGCTTCTACGTGCAGGGCCGATCGAAGATCGAAATCGCGGAGGAGTTCGGGATAAGCCGGTTCAAGGTCGCCAGGATCCTCGATGCGGCAATGGAAAGCGGTCTTGTGCGAGTCGAGTTCAACCTGCCCGCGCCGGTCGAGCTGACCTTGTCCGACGAAATCAGCACGGCCTACGGCCTGCGTCGTGCACTGGTGCTCGAACGAGCGTCGACGAAGGAGAGCAAGCAGGAACTCCGCCGTCGTATCGGCGCCCTTGCCGCCGACCTGCTCGCCGAGATCGTCACTCCCGACGATGTTCTCGGCCTGTCGTGGGCTCGTTCGGTCAACGTGATGGCCGAGTTCGTGCACTCGCTGCCCCGCTGCCCGATCGTGCAGCTCTGCGGCGTGCAGGCCGGAATTGACGCGCGCGACCGGTCGGTGGAGACAGCCCGGCGGGTGGCCGCGGTCTCCGGCGGCGACGCCTACCCCATCTTCGGCCCGCTGGTACTGCCCGACCGGCGCACCACGGAGATCCTGCGTAGCCAGCCGGGCATCGCGGAGACCTTCGCGCAGTTCGGAAAACTGACCAAAGCCGTCGTGAGCATCGGTTCGTGGCAGCCGGGCGAGTCCACCGTGTACGACGCGGTGGCCGAACCCGAGCGGCTGACGATCGAGAGGCGTGGGGCGAAGGCCGAGGTGGCGGCGCGACTGTTCGACGCCGACGGAAATCCGATGTCCACCGGGCTCGCCCACCACGTGCTGGCGATCAGCACCGAGGACCTGCTCCGCGTCCCCGAGGTGATCGCACTGGGCTACAGCCCACCGAAGGCCGAGGCCGTCGACGCCATGCTGCGCTCCGGCATGGTGTCCACCCTGATCACCGATGCCGACACGGCGGAGATCGTGCTCGATCTGGCCGCCAAGCGCCCCCCGAACCCCTGAGAACCGCACTTTCCCGGGAAAGTGCGGGTACTTGCACACGCGCAGTATCGCACTTTCCCGGGAAAGTGCGAGAGGACAAGCCCTGGACCAGGCACCGAACGTTTCCCACCCCGCACTTTCCCGGGAAAGTGCGGGATCTAGAGCTGGTCCACCCGGGTTACGTGGACGACGGCGGCACCGGCTTCGTCGGAGGCGGCGAGGTCGACCTCGGCGCTGATCCCCCAGTCGTGGTCACCCGCGGGGTCGTCGAAGATCTGCCGGACCCGCCACAACTCCGGCTCCCGCTCGATCAGCAGCAACGCGGGCCCACGGGCGTCCGGGCCGATGCCGATCTCGTCGTGCTGGTCGTAGTAGTCCGCCAGCGCGTCCGCCCAGGCGTCGGCGTTCCAGCCGGACCCGGCGTCCAGCTCGCCGAGCTCCTCGTATGCCCGCCGCGCCGCCAGCTCCACCCGCCGGAACAGCTGGTTGCGCACCAGCACCCGGAACGCCCGCTCGTTGCGCGTGACCGGCGGCGGCCCCTCCGGCACCGGTGGACGCACCTCGCCCTCGACGTGCTCGTCGGGGTGCCGCAACGCCTCCCACTCGTCCAGCAGGCTCGAGTCCACCTGACGCACCAGTTCACCCAGCCACTCGATGAGATCCTGCAGCGGCTCGGTCTTCGCCTCGTCGGGCACGGTGTGCCGCAGCGCGTCGTAGGTGTTGGCCAGGTATCGCAGCACCAGTCCCTCGGACCGCGCGAGTGAGTAGAAGCCCACGTACTCGACGAAGTTCATCGCCCGCTCGTACATGTCCCGCACGACCGACTTCGGTGACAGCTCGTAGTCCGCGACCCAGGGATGGCCCTGCCGGTAGGTCTCGTATGCGGCGTGCAGCAACTCCTCGAGGGGCTTCGGGTACGTGATGTTCTCGAGCAGTTCCATCCGCTCGTCGTACTCGATGCCCTGGGTCTTCATCTCCGCGACGGCTTCACCGCGTGCCTTGAACTGTTGCTGCGAGAGCACCGGCCGTGGGTTATCCACAGTAGATTCCACAATGGAAACAACATCGAGCGGATAACTGGGGGACTCCGTGTCCAGCAGGTCTATCGCGGCCAGCGCGAACGGCGACAGCGGCTGGTTCAGCGCGAAGTCGAACTGCAGGTCGACCGTAAGCCGGACATAGCGACCCTGTTCGTCCGGTTCGGACAGTTGCTCCACGATGCCCGCGGCGAGCAGCGCCCGGTAGATCGCGATCGCCCGCAGGATATGCCTGCGCTGCGCGGGGCGCGGCTCGTGGTTGTCCTCCAGCAGGTGCTTCATCGACTCGTAGGCGTTGCCCGGCCGCGAGATGACGTTGAGCAGCATCGAGTGGCTGACCTGAAAGCTGGAGGTGAGCGGTTCCGGCTCAGCTGCGACGAGCCGGTCGAACGTGCTCTCGGTCCAGTTGACGAACCCTTCCGGAGCCTTCTTGCGAACGATCTTGCGCCGCTTCTTCGGGTCGTCGCCCGCCTTCTCCAGCGCCTTCGCGTTCTCCACGACGTGATCCGGC
Organism: Amycolatopsis marina; assembly: GCF_900111885.1. Taxonomy (GTDB): domain Bacteria; phylum Actinomycetota; class Actinomycetes; order Mycobacteriales; family Pseudonocardiaceae; genus Amycolatopsis; species Amycolatopsis marina. The sequence continues at coordinate 223,848 of NZ_FOKG01000008.1, read as the reverse complement.
GCCTGCACCACGACATAGCCGTCGGTGTCGTAGCCCGCACGGCCCGCCCTGCCCGCGATCTGGTGGAACTCGCGTGCCTTGAGGTGGCGCTGGCGGACGCCGTCGTACTTCGTCAGCGCAGAGAAGAGCACCGTGCGAATGGGGACGTTGATACCGACGCCGAGGGTGTCGGTGCCGCAGATGACCTTCAGCAGCCCGGCCTGTGCGAGCTGCTCGATCAGCCTGCGGTACTTCGGCAGCATCCCGGCGTGGTGCACGCCGACACCGTGACGCACGAGGCGGGACAGGGTCTTGCCGAAGCCCGCGGAGAACCGGAATTCGCCAATGGCCTCGGCGATCGCGTCCTTGTCGGCCCTGCTGGACGGGTTGATGCTCATCAGCGTCTGCGCGCGCTCGATCGCGGCGGCCTGGGAGAAGTGCACGATGTAGATCGGTGCCTGCCCGCCGTGCAGCAGCTCGGAGATGGTCTCGTGCATCGGCGTCAGCGCGTAGCGGAAGGTCAGCGGGACCGGCCGCTGGGCCGAGGTCACCACGGCCGTCGAGCGTTCGGTGCGCCTGGTCAGGTCCTTCTCGAAGAAGGAGACGTCGCCGAGCGTCGCGGACATCAGCACGAACTGCGCGTGCGGCAGTTCCAGCAGCGGCACCTGCCACGCCCAGCCGCGGTCGGGCTCGGAGTAGAAGTGGAACTCGTCGGCCACGACCTGGCCGACCACGTCCCTGCCCTCCTCCGGACCGAACCGCAGGGCCATGTTCGCCAGGATCTCGGCGGTGCAGCAGATGATCGGGGCGTCGGCGTTGACGCTGGAGTCGCCGGTCATCATGCCGACGTTGTCCGCCCCGAATATCTCGATCAGGGAGAAGAACTTCTCCGAAACCAGCGCCTTGATCGGCGCGGTGTAGAAGCTGCGCCTGCCGTGGGCCAACGCGGCGAAGTGCGCGCCGACCGCGACGAGGCTCTTGCCCGAGCCGGTGGGTGTGGAGAGAATGACATTGGCCCCGGAGACCACCTCGATCAGCGCTTCCTCCTGCGCCGGGTACAGCTCGATGCCGCGCTCGGCGGCCCAGGAGGAGAACGCCTCGAACAGCGAGTCGGGGTCGGGATCTGCGGGCACGGCGTCGGCGAGACTGACGAGGTTGGGATTCATGGTGCCCTAGATGGTGCCATCCCGGCCGTGAAGCACCAGGGGTGATCGCGGCTTCGGCCGGAAACCCGTAGGCTGCCCGCAGGCGCGCACCGGCCGGGGAGGACACTCCTGCCCGCGTGCACACAGGCGGTTATTCCGGAGGGTCGTAATGGCACAGGACATCATCCCGATCGAACTCGGGCTGCCACAGGGTGACCTGGTGACCCTGTGGGCCCCGCGGTGGCGGGAGGACGGCGAGGAGTGGGAAGCGTTCCTCGGCGACGACGAGGACCTCTACGCCTTCCCGGACGCCGCGCATCTGGCCGCGTTCGTGCGCACGGCCGAGCAGCACGACCTGATCGACCATCCGGCATGGGAGATCGTTCCCGCGCTGAACGTGCCGGAGCTGATCCCCGACGACGACCACTCCTACGACCTGGTCGGCGTGCCCGAGATGGTCGCCGACGAGCCGGACTCCTGGACCATCGGCGAACTCGCCGAGATCGTCGGCATCGTCCGTTCGCTGGCGGACGTGTGCGAGCTGGACGAGGTCCACGAGGTGCTCGACGCCTACGAGGGTTTCTCGCTGCTGGAGCAGGGACGGCTGCCGTTCACCGGCCGCGAGGGCCAGCGGCTGTGGAACGACCTTTCCGCCGCTGTCTCGGAGAAGTGGGACACGGTGCTCGACGCCATCGACCAGTTGGTCACCGTCCCCTCGGTGGACGCGGCCACGCTGGAGGCGACGGCCGAGGAGCTCGCGGCGTTCCACGAGGAGTCGGCCGAGGCCGAAGCCGGTGTGGACAACGAGAACGACGACCTGGACGCCGTGGACACCGACGACACCGAGGACACCACAGCCGAGGACGAGCCGACCGGGTTCTGGGCCGAGGTCGGCATCGACCCGATCAAGATCGTCACCAGCGACCAGGAGTACTACACCCTGCGCTGCTACCTCGACGACGAGCCGATCTTCCTCGGTTCCGGCGGCGAGATCGACGTGTTCACCTCGGAGCGGGCACTGGCGCGTGGTCTCGCCGACAGCGCGAAATTCGGCGACACCGACCTCGCCGAGGTCTCCACCTGGAGCAGGGTCCGTGACGCCGCGACCGCGGGTGAGCTGGAGATCGACGTCGACACCGAGAACACCTACGTACTGACCGGGCTGGACGCCGACATCGCCGAAGGCGTGGACGCGATCGACCCGACCCAGCTCGAACTGGCGGTGGAACTGCTCACCGACGCGGCCGACTGGGCCGGTGACGACAGCGTCGCCACCGCGCTGGCGAAGTCGGAGAGCCTCGGCTGGATGGTGTCGTTCGTCCTGCGCCCCGAGCCGAACCGGCTGGCGCCGAGCGCTCCTTTCGACGCCGAGCAGAGCGCCTGGCGCAAGCTGGTCGAGTCGTTCGAGGACCGCCTCAACGCGCACTGAACTGTTCTTCGGCGCTACCGCGGCGCGGTCTCGGCGCGAACCGGGACCAGGCCGATGGCCAGTAGTGGGAAGACCGCGGTGAGGGCGAAGGCGAGCGCGTAGCGGGAGTCGCCGATCACGAGCCCCAGCATCGGCGGGGTCAGCGACGCCGCGACGTTCTGCGCGGTGTTCTGCGCCCCCATCGCGCGTCCTGACCACGCCAAGCCGGCCAGCTCGGCGGACGCCGTGAAGCCCAGCACGTTGTCGCTGACCGTGATCACCGCGGCGAGCACCAACGCCAGCAGCACCAGCCAGGGCCAGCTCGCGTCGCCGAGTGCGACCAGCAGCATCACCGCCGCACTCGCCATGGCCAGCAGGCGCATCGGCCGCAACCTGCTGCCCACCCGATCCGACCAGTACCCCGCCCCCAGCCTGCCCACCGCGCCGAGCACCTGGACCACGGCCAGGAACCAGCCCGCGGCGAGCGGGCTCCAGCCGTGCATCGCCACGAGGTACACCGGCGCGAAGGCCGAGACGGCGAACTGCGGCACCACCAGCAGTGCACTCGCCCCGTGTACCCGCCACAACGTGGGAGTCCGGTACGGCGAAGTCCCCCGCACCGGGCTGTCCGGCGTCGGCGCAGCCCGCGCGGGGCGGGGCGGATCCACCACCAACAGCAGCACCAGGATCGCGGTGACGAGCGCGAACCCGGCGGGAAACAGCATCGCCGCCCGGAATCCCCAGGCCTCGGCCAGTGGCGGGAGGGTGAGTGCGGCGACGCCGACCCCGAGCGGCTGAGCCGTCTGCCGGATGCCCATCGCCAGCCCACGCTCCCGCACGCTGAACCAGCCCATCACCACCCGGCCGCTCGCGGCGTTGACGGAGGCGGTGGCCGCACCCGCGAGCAGGAACAGGATGAACAGCGTGCCGAGTGAGTGCCTGCCCGCGCCCGCGGAGAGCAACAACAACGCCGAGGCACCGAGCCCCAACGCCATCACCAGCCGCTCCCCGAAACGGTCGGCCGCCGCACCCCAGGCGATGAGTGTGAAGAGCAGGCCGATGCTGGGCGCCGCGACGATCGTGCCCGCCTGCGCCAGCGACAGGCCCTCCGCGGCGCGCATGGCGGGCACGAGGAACGGGATCCCGTAGAGGAATGTGCAGCTGGCCGTCTGGGCAGCGAGGCCGAGGCCGAGGATCAGCCAGCGGCGAGGTGCTGCCCGTTGCTCGACGACCATGGCTTTATCCCAACATTCAGGAATCTCTTCCTACATCCTGAACATTACTTCGCCACGCTAACCATCACAAGCCGGAATTCGCCGACGACTTCCCGTGCCGGACGGCGGGGGAAGTCGTCGACAAGCTCCCACTCGCGAGGGAAGGAGAGGTCAGCGGAGTAACTCGGCGTAACCGGGCTTGATCACGTTGTTGATCAAGGCCAGACGCTGGTCGAAATCGAGGAACGCGGACTTCATCGCGTTGATCGTGAACCACTGGATGTCCGCCCAGCCGTATCCGAATGCGTCCACCAGCGCGGCGAACTCCGAGGAGACGGTGCAGCCGCTCATCAACCTGTTGTCCGTGTTGACGGTGACCCGGAAACGCAATTTGGCGAGCAGGCCGATCGGGTGCTCGGCGATCGACCGCGCCGCACCGGTCTGCACATTCGATGAAGGGCACACCTCGAGCGGGATCCGGGTGTCGCGGATGTACGCGGCCAGCCGTCCCAGGTGGAGGCCGTCCGCGTCTTCGGTGATGTCGTCCACGATCCGGACTCCGTGGCCGAGGCGCTCGGCTCCACAATGCTGAATCGCCTCCCAAATAGAGGCGAGTCCGAACGCCTCTCCCGCATGAATGGTGAAATGCGCATTACTGGTACGGAGATATTCGAATGCGTCCAGATTGCGGGTGGGAGGAAAGCCGGCTTCCGGTCCGGCGATGTCGAAACCGCCGACGCCGGAGTCTCGATAACGGACGGCGAGTTCGGCGATCTCGTGCGCCCTCGCGTGCTGGCGCATCGCGCAGAGCAGCGTGACCATGCGAATCCGCCTGCCCCGCTCCGCGGCTCGGCGCTCACCCTCGGCAAACCCCGCCTGCACGGCCTCGATCACCGTATCGAGTGACAAACCGCGCTCCACGAACAGTTCCGGCGCGTACCGGACCTCCGCATAGACCACGCCGTCGTCAGCCAGGTCCTCCGCGCACTCCGCGGCCACCCTGACCAGCGCCTCCTCGGTCTGCATGACACCGCAGGTGTGCGCGAAGGTCTCCAGGTACGACTCGAGCGAACCGGAGTCGGCGGCCGCGGTGAACCAGCGGCCGAGCTCGTCGACGTCGGTGGTCGGAAGTCCCTGGTAACCGGTGCTCTCGGCCAGTTCGACCACGGTCCGGGGCCGCAGCCCGCCGTCCAGATGGTCGTGCAGGAGCACCTTGGGAACTCGGCGAATGGATTCGAGCGTGGGGAGGTCAACGACTGGCATACTGCGAACAGTACCGGCGCGCTACCGGCCGTCGAACACCTCGAACACTCGGAGACAATCCGGTAAACGACCTGGACAGCTGGGCCGAACGGCGGTGGTGTTATCACCTACGCGGCGGCACTCTCAGCCTGAACTTAACCCTGAGCTGGTGGCGACCCGGCTACCATTCGGCCAACGGAGTTGCGCACGTCATTCTCATTTACGTGGGGGCGATACTCACAGCAATTCGACACTAGATAAGCTGCCGCCCACGTCCCATCCTTTTCCCCGCCGATGAAGGACACCGCAGTGACCACTGACAACCACCTTGCAGCCCCGTCCTTCGACCGGATGCGCAACATGCTGGTGCGCGCGGCCGAGGTCCGGGAGAGCGAGCAGCAGCAGATCTTCGACGCCCTCGACGACATCTACGCCCGGCTCTCGCCGGTCGACTCGCTCGGCGCGGTGCGCAAGCGGCTGTCCGAGCTGCCCGACCGCACCGAGGTCGGCGTCCTGGCCGAACGCCTCGACGAGGCCATGTCCCGCCTTGAGGCGCAGGACAACGCCATCGCCGCGGTCGCCCGTTCGGTGGAGGCCATCGTCGACAAGCTGGCGAAGCCGTTCGCCCAGCTCGACGGCAGGCTCGACGGAGTCGGCGCGCGCTTCGAGGGCGTCGTGGGCCGGATGGACGGCCTCGAGGACAAGCTCCAGAACATCCACCGCAGGCTCGACGAGCTGGGCGGTCACCTGGACAAGCAGGACGACAAGCTCGACGCGCTGCCCGCGTCGGTGCACGGCCCGGTGCGCGAGCGCATCGAGAACTCCGAGGCCGCCCTGCGCGACCGGATCGACACCGTCGCCGACGCCACCAAGGACCGGATCGACGCACTCGACACCGCCACGCGTGAGCGGATCGAGGCCGGTACCGAGGCGCTGCGCACCACGGTCACCGAGACCGGCGACATGGTGGACCCGGCGAGCAGGCTCGACGGGCTCACCGAGCGGCTCGAGCAGGTCACCAACAGGCTCGACGAGCTGGGCAACCGCCTCGACAAGGTCGAAGACGGTGTCACCACTCAGATCGGCGACCTGAACGGCTCGGTCAAGTCCGGCCTGTCCAAGGTCGAGACCACCATCTCCGCCCGCCCGGACACCGACTCGGTCACCTCCGTGGTGAAGAAGAGCGCCGAGGAGTCCGAGCGGCGCATCGGTGGGCAGCTCGACGAGGCGATGGCGACCTTCGCCGAGTTGATGCTCGGTGGCGGCCCCGCGCCGCAGCCCGTTCCGGCACCGCCCGCACCGAGGCAGCCGCGTCGCGCCCGGAACGGCCGTTCGCCCAAGGCCGTCACGGACAAGGCGAAGAACGGCAGCGGCGACTCCGCCGAGGACAGCGACAGCTGAGGCGACCCGCGGCTGACGGCACGCCTCAGCCGCGCACGGTCTCGAACACGATGCCCCCGCCCGGTGCGGGGGCATCGCTGTGTTCCGGCTCGGCCACCACGACGCCACCGCGCAGCGACTCCAGCGCCGTGGGGACCGCGTCCGGGGTGTCGGTGTGCAGCTCCAGCAGTGGCTGACCCGCCTCCACCCGCGCACCCGGCTTGACCAGGCAGCGCACCCCGGCCGCGAGCTGCACCGGATCCTCCTTGCGGCTGCGTCCGGCGCCGAGCCGCCATGCGGCCACACCGACGGCGTAGGCGTCCAGTTTCGTCAGCGTGCCCGTCCGCTCGGCCTCGACGACGTGCACGTGCCGTGGCTTCGGCAGCGGCGCGTCCGGGTCGCCGTCCTGCGCGCGGATCATCCGGCACCAGGTCTCGTATGCCCGGCCGTCCGCGAGCGCGGCGGCGGGGTCGGTGTCGATCCCGGCCAGTGCCAGCATCTCCCTGGCCAGTGCGAGGGTCAGCTCCACGACGTCGGCGGGGCCGCCGCCACGAAGCACCTCGACGGCCTCGGCCACCTCGACGGCGTTTCCGACGGCACTGCCCAGCGGCACGCTCATGTCCGTGAGCAGCGCGGTGGTGGCGACGCCGTGCGCCGTGCCGATCTCCACCAGGGTGCGTGCCAGTTCGCGGGCCTGGGCCCTGGTTTTCATGAACGCGCCGCTGCCCGCCTTGACGTCGAGCACCAGCCCGGCCGACCCCTCGGCGATCTTCTTGCTCATGATCGAGCTGGCGATCAGCGGGATCGACTCCACGGTCGCCGTGACGTCACGCAGGGCGTACAGCTTGCGGTCGGCGGGCGCCAGCGACGGGGTCGCCGCGCAGACGACCGCGCCGACGTCGGTGAGCTGCCGGGTGATCTCGGCCGTGCTGAGCGCGGCTCGCCAGCCGGGAATGGCCTCCAGCTTGTCCAGCGTGCCACCGGTGTGCCCGAGCCCCCGGCCGGACAGTTGGGGCACGGCCGCGCCGCAGGCGGCGACCAGCGGGGCCAACGGCAGGGTGATCTTGTCCCCGACGCCGCCGGTGGAGTGCTTGTCCACGGTCGGCCGGGAGACGGCGAGCGAGAGCCGCTCGCCGGAATCGATCATCGCGCCGGTCCACCTGGCGATCTCGGCGGTGTCCATGCCACGCAGGAAGATCGCCATCGCGAGCGCGGACATCTGCTCCTCGGCGACGGCACCGCGGGTGTAGGCATCCACGACCCAGCTGATCTGCTCGTCGCTGAGCCTGTCACCGTCCCGCTTGGCGCGGATGACGTCCACCGCCGCGAAGGGCTCCTGAGCCACGGGTGCTCCTTCCATTCGCAGTGTCTGTTGGCAACCGCGCCGTCAGCCGGGGAGGTCCTCGGGGCCGAAGGCATCGGGCAGGACCTCGGTCATCGGCAGTACACCGCGCGGGGTGTCCACCAAACAGCTGCCGCCGCCCAGTTCGAACAGGATCTGTCTGCACCGCCCGCACGGCATCAGCAGCTCACCCGCACCGCTGCGGCAAGCTACGGCGACGAGCCGTCCCCCGCCGCTGAGCCGGGCCTGCCCCGCCATGGTGCACTCCGCGCACAGGCCAACCCCGTACGAGGCGTTCTCCACGTTGCAGCCGAGTACCTCGCGGCCGTCGTCCATGATCCCGGCGACGCCGACCAGCAGTCCCGAGTACGGCGCGTAGGCGAGCTGCGCCGCCCGGACCGCGCTGGCCCGCAGCGCCTCCCAGTCGACGACTGTGTCAGACATGCCTAGTCCCCCTCACCGCGCCGGTACCGCCGCCCGATCGCCCTGGGCGGCCGGAGCTTCTGCGCCGACACGGCCAGCACGATCAGCGTGACGAAGTGCGGGGTGTAGGGGATCAGGTCACGCGGCAGCGCGTCGTTGGACCAGTAGATGTAGTACAGGACCCCGGCGCCGGCGGCGGCCAGCAGCGCGGACAGCCACTGCTTCCGGAACAGCTGCAGCACCACGAGCACGATCAGCAGGATCACCACCCCGTACAGCAGCGAGATCACCGCCTCGCCACCACCGGAGAGTTGCAGGCCGTCGGCGTAGCCGAACAGCGCGGCACCACCGAGCAGACCGCCCGGCCGCCAGTTGCCGAAGATCATCGCCGCGAGGCCGATGAACCCCCTGCCGTTGGTCTGGTTCTCCAGGTAGTCCGCGCCGCCGGGCAGCAGTACCAGTGAGGCCCCGCCCATCCCGGCCAGTCCACCGGAGATCGCCAGCGCCACGTACTTGTGCAGGTAGACGTTGACGCCGAGCGACTCCGCCGCGACGGGGTTCTCGCCGCAGGAGCGCAGCCGCAGCCCGAACCTGGTGCGCCACAGGATCAGGTAGCTCACCGGCACCAGCAGCAGTGCCAGCACCGCCAGCGGGGTGACCTGGGTGATCAGGCCGCGGATCAGGCCCGCGGCGTCGGAGATGAACACCCGCTGCATGGCCTCGATGTCCCCGAGCCAGTCGGAGAGGAAGGTGGCCGAGTAGGTGTCGTACTTCGGCACGACCGGTGACTGTCTCGGGTTGCCGGAGATGGGCTCGAAGATCAGGCTCGCCAGATACTTGGTGACGCCGAGTCCGAGCAGGTTGATCGCCACACCGGAGACGATGTGGTTGACCCCGAAGGTCACCGTGGCGACGGCGTGCAGCAGCCCGCCGAGCCCGCCGAACAGGATCGCCGCGGCGAGACCGGTCCAGACGCTGCCACCGAAGTAGGCGCCCCAGGCCGCACCCCAGGTGCCGAGGATCAACATGCCCTCGAGGCCGATGTTGATCACGCCGGAGCGCTCCGCCCACAACCCGCCGAGCCCGGCCAGCAGGATCGGCAGCGCGAGGCGCAGCGCGGTGTTGGCGGTGTTGGACGACGTGAGCACGTCCATGCCCGTCGCGTACGACGCCGTGGCGAGCACCGCGATCGCGGCGACCGCCCACAGCAGACCCCGCGCCCAGCCCGGAATCCGTCGTCTCGCCGGCTCCCCGCCCGGCGGTCCGGTGACCGGGCTGGGGGATTCGATCACCGTGTTGGTCACAGCGCACCTCCGTCACGCACGCTCGCGGGTTTGCGCCCGTTGCCGGCCAGCGCCCTGCCCACTCGCCGCTGCTCGGCGGCGATGTCGGCGCGCTTGACGATCTCGTAGGCCACCACGACCGAGAGCACGATCGTGCCCTGGATGATCGTGGCGATCTCCTTGGGCACCGAGATGGCCTCCAGCGAGACGGCGGACTTGTCCAAATAGGCCCACAGCAACGCGCCGAACGCGATGCCCGCGGGGTGGTTGCGCCCGAGCAGGGCCACGGCGATGCCGGTGAAACCGTACTGCTGGGTGGAGGTGATGCCGTAGCTGTAGTCGCGGCCCAGCAGTTCGGGCAGTGCCACCAGACCCGCGACCGCACCGGAGAGCAGCATCGCCGCGAGCACCATCTTCTTCGCGTTGACACCGCCTGCCGACGCGGCGGTGGTGGACTCGCCACTGGCCTTGAGTTCGAAGCCGAACCGGGTGCGGTTCAGCATGAACCAGTAGGCGTAGCCGACGAGCGCCGCGATGAACACGAACCCGAAAAGCGTGCCCGCGTTGCCGAAGGGAATGCCGGGAACCCAGCCGCTTTCCGGGATCTCCCTGGTGCTGACGTTGTTCCCGGTCTGCACACCGAACTGGTCCGGGTTCACCAGGAACGCGATGATCCCGCCCGCGATGGCGTTCAGCATGATCGTGGAGATGACCTCGCTGACCCCTCGGGTGACCTTGAGGATCGCCGGGATCGCCGCGTAGGCCGCGCCGGCCAGCGCGGCGACCAGGATGATCACGAAGGTGTGCAGCACCGGCGGGAGTTGCAGCGCTCCACCGGCGATCGCCGCGATGATCGCGGCGAACCGGTACTGGCCCTCGACACCGATGTTGAAGAGGTTCATCTGGAAGCCGATGGCGACCGCCAGCCCGGCCAGGTAGTACACAGTGGCCAGATTGACCGTGTCGACGGCGATGGAGCCCTCGGTGAGCTGGCTCAGCATCGTGCCGTAGGCCAGCAGCGGGTCCGCACCGGAGATCAGCAGGGCGATCGAGGACAGCAGGAGCGCGAAGATGATCGCCAGCAGCGGCGGAAGCAGCGCCGTGCGCCAGGACTTCATGAACCGTCACCCTCCCCCGTGCCGTCCGTGGACGCTCCGGTCATCGCGGAACCCAGTTCCTGCGGGGTGACCGTGCGCGGGTCCGCCTCGGCCACGAGTCTGCCGCGCAGCATGACCCGGATCGTGTCGGACAACCCGATCAGCTCGTCCAGGTCCGCCGAGATGAGCAGCACGGCGAGGCCGTCCGCCCGTGCCGTGCGGATCTGCTCCCAGATCAGCGCCTGCGCGCCGACGTCCACGCCCCGGGTGGGGTGCGAGGCGATGAGTAGCACGGGGGCTCCGGAGAGCTCCCTGCCGACCACGAGTTTCTGCTGGTTCCCGCCGGAGAGCGCCCCGGCGAGCACCTCGATACCCGGTGTCCGCACGTCGAACTGCTCGACGATGCGACTGGTGTCCTCGCGCGCGCCCGCGCGATCGATCAACGGTCCTTTTGCGACCGGTCGGCGAGTCTGGTAGCCGAGTACCCGGTTCACCCACAACGGCTGGTTCAGCAGCAGTCCGTGCCGGGTCCGGTCCTCGGCGATGTAACCGATGCCCGCTTCCCGCCGGGCGAGCGTGCCCAGCCTGGTCAGGTTCCGGTCCCCGTCTTCGGTCACCAGCTCGATCGCGCCGGAGGTCGCCTTGCGCATGCCCATAATCGTCTCGACCAGCTCGGTCTGCCCGTTGCCCTCGACACCGGCGATGCCGAGGATCTCCCCGGCGTGCACGGTGAAGGAGATGTCGTCGAGTACCGCGCGTTCGCTGTCCTCGGCGGCGAGCTTCAGGTCCCGCACCCGCAGCACATCGCGCTCGGTCACTGTGGACTCGCGGGTCTCCGGGCTGGGGAGTTCGCTGCCGACCATCATCTCGGCGAGTTCACGTGAGCTGATCCGCTTGGGGTCGGCGGTGCCGACCGTTGCCCCACGGCGGATCACGGTGACCGTGTCGGCGATCGCCCGCACCTCGTCGAGTTTGTGCGAGATGAACAGGAACGTGAACCCCTGCTCCTGCATGTCGCGCACCGTCTCGAAGAGAGCGTCGACCTCCTGGGGCACGAGCACCGCGGTCGGCTCGTCGAGAATGATGATGCGCGCGCCCCGGTAGAGCACCTTGACGATCTCGACCCGCTGCCGGTCCGCCACACCGAGCCGTTCGACCAGCAGGTTCTGGTCCGCGCGCAGCCCGGTGCGCTCCTCGAGCTCGGCGATCCGGCGCGAGGCGGCCTTGCCGATGCCGTGCAGGTTCTCCGCGCCGAGCAGCACGTTCTCCCGAACGGTCAGATTGTCGGCGAGCATGAAGTGCTGGTGCACCATGCCGATTCCGGCACGGATGGCGTCCTGCGGGTTGCGCAGGCGCACCTGTTCGCCGTTGATCGTGATGGTGCCCTCGTCCGGCTGCTGCATCCCGTAGAGGATCTTCATCAGCGTGGACTTGCCCGCGCCGTTCTCGCCGCAGAGTGCGTGTACCTCCCCCGCGCGGACGGTGAGGTTGACGTCGGAGTTCGCCACGACGCCGGGAAATCGCTTGGTGATGCCGGCCAGTTCGACGACCGGTTCACCCCGCTGCGGGACGGGGTCTGTTGTGCTCATGTTCCTGCTGGGCTCCCCATGAAATCACGGCGTGGGACCAGAAGAGGGTCGCTCTTCTGGCCCCACGTCCGTGATCTGGCGGTTAGTTCTCCGGCTTGTCCGAAACCGTGATCGCGCCGTCGACGATCTGCTGCTTGTAACCCTCGAGCTGCGGCACGATGTCGTCGATCATGCCACCGGAGGTCGAGTAGCCGACACCGTCCACCTCAAGATTGAAGCGCTCGGGCAGCGTCGAGACGTCGTCCTTGGCGACCGCGGCGATGTAGTCGAAGACCGCGACGTCGACCCGCTTGATCATCGAGGTGATGATGACGTCCTTGACCGAAGCCAGCGTCTTCTGGTTGTACTGGTCGGAGTCGACCCCGATGGCCTTCGCGTTGCCGGACTTGGCCGCCTCGAAGACGCCCTTACCGGAAGCGCCCGCGGCGTGGTAGAGCACGTCCGCGCCCTTGTCGACCTGGGCGCTGGCGACCACGTTGCCCTTGCCCGGGTCCTGGAAGCCGGAGATGTCGCCGGCCGGGGTGAGGTAGTCGTTCTCGATCTTGACCTTGTCCGACGCGGCCTTCGCGCCCTGCAGGAAGCCCGCCTCGAACTTGTGGATCAGCGGGGTGTCCACGCCACCGACGAAGCCGATGTGGCAGTTCTCGCTCTTGTAGACGGCGGCGACACCGGCGAGGAAGGAGCCCTCCTCCTCGGCGAACACCAGCGGTGTCACGTTCTCGGCCTCGACCGAGTTGTCGTCGACGATGGCGAACTGGGTGTCCGGGAACTTCGGCGCGACGGCCTTGAGGGCCTCGGCGTAGGCGAAGCCGACCGCGATGATCGGGTTGAAGCCCTCGTTGGCCATCTGGCTCAGCCGCTGCTGCTTGGAGGCCTCGTCCTCGGTGGCGGACGCGGTGCTCTCGGTGGTGTCCGCAACGCCCATCTGCTCCACCGCCCGGTCCACGCCGGCCGCGGCGGCGTCGTTGAACGAGGCGTCACCCCGGCCGCCGACGTCGTAGGCGAGGCCGACCTTGAGCTTGCTCGCGTCGACGTCCGCCCCCGCGGCGCTCTCGCTCGAGGCCGCCGCCGGCGGCGCGGGCGGGGCTTCCGCCGTCACGCACTCCCCCGCGTTGCCTCCCTCGCTGCCCGAGGCGTTGTCATTACTGCCGGAGTCCTTGGCACAACCTGCCAGGGCCAGCACTCCGGCCGCGGCGATCGCCACGATCCGGCCACCACGCAGTGAACGCACGGTGTATCTCCCTCCCCGCTGTTCCAGCGGACAAACCGAGAACGGCCCGGGCTCTGCGATGCCGGACCGACTGGCGAACGGTACCGGTCCGTGGGATGGCCGCCACCCTCAATGCACCCTACGTAACCTAAATGTTCATTCCGTGAATCACATCGCAACGAGTCGTGCACTGGCTGTAGTCACGCTGGCGGGGTCAGGTGATCTTGCCGCCGCACCGTCAGCACCGTCAGGGAGACGTGTACCACACGTCCTGTGTCTGGTCCATCACACAGAACAACCCGAGGTTGGGCGGGTGTGAAGGGGCGGGTCTAGCATCCCTTGCATCCACGCTCGATGACCATTACCCCGGCACCGTCGCCGAACCGTCCCAGGTGGACGCGCCTCTCGATGGCAACCGGAGTTCTGATCAAGCGGGCTCAGTCTGCCACGACGTTGGAGGCCTTTCACCGATGTCCACCACGGCTAGCACCGCCGCGACGGCGGAGGCGAGCGATCGGGCGGGTGCCTCGCGCCGGAACGGAACGTTCTATCGCGGCGACCCCGGAATGTGGTCCTGGGTGCTGCATCGCATCACCGGCGTGCTCACGTTCTTCTTCCTGTTCGTCCACGTGCTCGACACGGCGCTCGTCCGGGTGTCCCCGAACGCCTACGACGAGGTCATCGAGACCTACAAGTCACCGCTGGTCAACCTTCTCGAGGTCGGCCTCGTCGGCGCGGTCCTGTTCCACGCGCTCAACGGCATCCGGGTGATGCTGATCGACTTCTGGGAGCCAGGGCCGCGGTACCAGCGGCCGATGCTGTGGACGATCGTCGGCATCTGGATCCTGGTGATGGTCCCCGGCACCTACTTCATGCTCGAGCGGACCGTCTCCGACCTGCTCGGAGGGGCGAACTGATGACTACCGAATCCCTCACACTGGACAAGCCCCGCTCGCCGCGCAGGCCGGCCGCCCGGCGCAGTAACTTCGAGCTGTACAGCTGGCTGTTCATGCGCCTGTCCGGCCTCGCGCTGGTGGTCCTCGTGCTCGGCCACCTGTTCATCATGAACATCCTCGACGACGGCGTGCACCGGATCAACTTCGCCTTCGTCGCGGGCCGCTGGGCCTCGCCGTTCTGGCAGTTCTGGGACCTGTCGATGCTCTGGCTCGCCCAGCTGCACGGCGGCAACGGCCTGCGCACGATCATCGACGACTACGCCCGCAAGGACAGCACCCGCTTCTGGCTGAAGATGGTGCTCTATGTGTCGATGTTCGTCATCCTCGTTGTCGGCACACTGGTGGTCTTCACCTTCGACCCCAACATCGCGGCCAGCTGACCCCCCACCAGGAGAGTTTTTCTCATGCAGTTCCACAAATACGACGTGTTGATCGTCGGAGCGGGCGGCGCGGGCATGCGAGCGGCGATCGAGGCCGGTCAGCGCTCGCGCACCGCGGTGCTCACCAAGCTCTACCCGACGCGCTCGCACACGGGAGCGGCTCAGGGCGGTATGTGCGCCGCGCTGGCCAACGTCGAAGAGGACAACTGGGAGTGGCACACCTTTGACACCGTCAAGGGCGGCGACTACCTGACCGACCAGGACGCCGCGGAGATTATGGCCAAGGAGGCCATCGACGCGGTGCTCGACCTGGAGAAGATGGGGCTGCCGTTCAACCGCACCCCCGAGGGCAAGATCGACCAGCGTCGCTTCGGCGGGCACACCCGCGACCACGGCAAGGCCGCCGTGCGCAGGGCCTGCTACGCGGCCGACCGCACCGGGCACATGATCCTGCAGACGCTGTACCAGAACTGCGTCAAGCACGGGATCGAGTTCTACAACGAGTTCTACGTCCTCGACATCACCCTGAGCACCAACGAGGCAGGCGAGCAGGTCGCCTCCGGCGCGATCGCCTACGAGCTCGCGACCGGCGAGATCCACGTGTTCCAGGCCAAGTCGATCGTGTTCGCGACCGGTGGCTTCGGCAAGGTGTTCAAGACGACGTCGAACGCGCACACGCTGACCGGCGACGGCATGGGCATCTACTACCGCAAGGGCCTGCCGCTGGAGGACATGGAGTTCTACCAGTTCCACCCGACCGGTCTGGCCGGGCTCGGCATCCTGCTCACCGAGGGCGCGCGAGGCGAGGGCGCGATCCTGCGCAACGCCGACGGCGAGCGGTTCATGGAGCGCTACGCCCCGACGATCAAGGACCTCGCGCCGCGCGACATCGTCGCCAGGTCGATGGTGCTCGAGGTGCTCGAGGGCCGTGGCGCCGGGCCGAGCAAGGACTACGTGTACCTCGACTGCACGCACCTCGGCGCCGAGGTGCTGGAGTCCAAGCTGCCGGACATCACCGAGTTCGCCCGTACCTACCTGGGTGTGGACCCGGTGCACGAGCCGGTGCCGGTGTACCCGACCGCGCACTACGCGATGGGCGGGATCCCGACCAACGTGCACGGCGAGGCGTTGCGGGACAACGAGAACGTCATCCCCGGTCTGTTCGCCGCCGGTGAGGTCGCCTGCGTCTCGGTGCACGGTTCGAACCGCCTGGGCACGAACTCGCTGCTGGACATCAACGTGTTCGGCCGTCGCGCGGGTATCGCCGCCGCCGAGTACGCGTCCGGGCACGACTTCGTCGAGCTGCCGGAGACCCCGGCGAAGATGGTCGAGGGCATGGTCGAGCACCTGCGCACCGCACACGGTGGCGAGCGCGTAGCCGACATCCGCACGGCCCTGCAGCAGACCATGGACACCAACGCAGCCGTCTACCGCACCGAGGAGACGCTGAAGCAAGCGCTGTCCGACGTGCAGGCGCTCAAGGAGCGCTACGGCCGGATCGCGGTGCAGGACAAGGGAAAGCGGTACAACACCGACCTGCTGGAGGCCGTCGAGCTCGGCTTCCTGCTGGACCTGGCCGAGGCACTGGTGCACGCCGCGCTGGCACGTAAGGAATCTCGTGGCGGGCACGCCCGCGAGGACTACCCGAACCGGGACGACACCAACTTCATGCGGCACTCGATGTCGTACAAGTTGCTGCCGGAGAAGGAAGATCCGGACGCCCCGCTCGGGCTGACCGGCTTCCTCGCCGACATCCGGCTGGACTACAAGCCGGTGGTGTTCACCCGCTACGAGCCGATGGAGCGTAAGTACTGATGACCGCTGTCGCCGAGCCCACCACCGGCTCCCATGACACCTCACAAATCCCGGCGCCGGAAGGATCGGTCACCATCACGGTGAAGATCCTCCGGTTCAACCCGGAGCTGGACACCGAGCCGCACTGGGAGTCCTACGACGTCCCGGCGCTGCCGACCGACCGGGTGCTCAACCTGCTCACCAACATCAAGAGCTACGTGGACGGCACCCTGTCGTTCCGCCGGTCCTGTGCGCACGGCATCTGCGGCTCCGATGCCATGCAGATCAACGGGATCAACCGGCTGGCCTGCAAGGTGCTGGTGAAGGACCTGCTTGCGAAGGAAGGCAAGCAGACCACGGTCACCGTGGCGCCGATCAAGGGCCTGCAGACGATGAAGGATCTCTATGTCGACATGGAGCCCTTCTTCGAGGCCTTCAAGGCGGTCAAGCCGTACCTGATCGCCTACGGCAACGAGCCGACACGCGAGCGGATCCAGTCGCAGGCGGACCGCGAGCGGTTCGACGACACCACCAAGTGCATCCTGTGCGCCTGCTGCACGTCGGCGTGCCCGGTGTACTGGAGCGACGGCTCTTTCTTCGGGCCCGCGTCGATCGTGAACGCCCACCGGTTCATCTTCGACTCGCGGGACGAGGGTTCCGAGGAGCGGCTGGACATCCTCAACGACGCCGAGGGCGTGTGGCGCTGCCGCACGACGTTCAACTGCACCGACGCCTGCCCCCGTGGCATCCAGATCACCAAGGCGATCCAGGAAGTGAAGCGCGCGCTGCTGTTCCGCCGCGTCTGAGGCTGCCCTGAGCAGTCGCCCCGTCAGGGCCATCTCGCGTTCATCGGACGCGGGGTGGCCCTTTTGGCGTTCGTGCCGGAAAGTTGTCGGAAAAATTTTGGGGAGGCGGTGTCGGATCGGGGCGGGATTGTTCGTAGAAGGGGTGAGAGGCCGCCCACGAGGGGCGCCTGCGACCCGGAGGAGCTCAGATCATGAAGCTGACGACCATCACGCACGTCACGGTGGACGGAGTGATGCAGGGACTCGGCGGGCCGGAGGAGGACCGCGGCGACGGATTCGAGCGCGGCGGATGGGCCTTGCCGCTGTTCGACGACGAGGCCGAGACGTGGCTCGGCCAGGTCTTCCAGCGCGCCGACGCGTTCCTGTTCGGCCGCCGGACCTACGAGATCTTCGCCGGCTCCTGGGGAACCGGCTCCTGGGGGACGGATCAGGGCGACAACCCGATCTCGGTGGCGTTGAACAAGCGGCCCAAGTACGTGGCGTCGACCACCCTCACCGACCCGAACTGGGCGGACACGACCGTCCTCGCCGGAGACGTCGCGGCCGCCGTTGGCGAGCTGAAGGCCAAGCCCGGCGGCGAACTGCAGGTGCACGGCAGCGGCGACCTGGTTCGCTGGCTCATCCGCAACAATCTGGTCGACGAGATCACCTTGGTCACCTATCCCCTGATCGTCGGCCAGGGCACGCGGCTGTTCCCCGCCAACGGCCCGGACACGGCGCTCGAGCTGGTCGGCTCACGAGCCATCCCCAACGGGGTGACGATCGGTGTCTACCGGCCCGGGGGGCGCCCGCGGTATGCCACGGCCTGAAGCCCCTGACACCGAACCACACTGACTTGAAGCAAGGGAGATGATCTTCAGATGCAGTACCTGGTTTCCGTCATCGATGACAAGACCAATCCCGGCAGCACGGACAGGCGGCCCGCCATCAGCGCGTTCAACGAACGACTGATCGCCGAGGGCCACTGGGTTTTCGCGGGCGGACTCGCGGACACCGACGCTGCCACGGTCGTCGACAACCGTGGCGAGCAGGCGGTGTTCAGCGACGGACCTTTCGTGGAGTCGAAGGAGTATCTCGCCGGCGTCTGGGTGTGGGAGGCACCTGATCTGGATGTGGCGCTCAAGCTCGCCGCCGAGGCGTCGAAGGTCTGCGATCGGAAGATCGAGGTACGGCCGTTCCAGTGAACGACGTCGAGGACGCGATCACCCGGGCCCACCAGGCGGAGTGGGCACGGGTGGTCGCCCACCTGGCCAGACGGTTCGGTGACCTCGACATCGCCGAGGAGGCGACCGCCGAGGCGTTCGCGACCGCCGTCGAGCGGTGGCCCACCGACGGCGTACCCCCCAATCCCGGCGCCTGGCTGACCACCACCGCCAACCGCAAGGCCATCGATCGGATCCGCCGCGAGAACAAGCGCGACGACAAGCAGAAGGAGGCTCGGCTGGTGTACGACGACGACCCGGCTGTGCCGACTGTGCCGCTCGGCGTCATCGACGACGAGCGGCTCCGGCTGATCTTCACCTGCTGTCACCCCGCGCTCGCGATGCAGACCCGCGTGGCGCTGACGCTGCGCCTGGTCGGCGGCCTGACCGTGCCCGAGATCGCCCGCGCCTTCCTGGCGCAGGAGAACACCACGGGACAGCGGATCACCCGCGCGAAGGCCAAGATCAAGGCGGCTCGCATCCCCTATCGGGTACCCGCGGCGGAGGATCTTCCGGCACGGGTCGCCGGCGTACTCGCCGTCCTCTATCTCGTCTTCAACGAGGGCTATCTGGCGACCGGCCCCGACACCGATCCCGTTCGTCACGACCTGACCGCCGAGGCCATCCGCCTCACCCGCCTGATTCGTGCCCTCATGCCGGATGACGGTGAGGTGGCCGGGCTACTGGCGCTGATGCTGCTCACCGAGGCCCGCCGCTGCGCCCGGGTCTCGGCGAGCGGCGAACTGGTCACCCTCGACGAGCAGGACCGCGGCGCCTGGGACGCGGCGCTGATCGCCGAGGGCCATCGGCTGGTGCGCGAGCGCCTGGCCACCGGTGTGGCTCCGGGCCGCTACCAGATCCTCGCGGCGATCAACGCCGTGCACACCTCCGCCCGCGACATACGGGACACCGACTGGTCGCAGGTCGTCGCCCTCTACGACCAGCTCGTCCGCCTCGACCCCTCGTCGATCATCGCCCTCAACCGAGCCATCGCGGTCGCCGAGCTCGACGGCCCGGAGGTGGCACTGGCGGCCGTCGACCGTCTTGCGGACAAGCTGGCCGGATACCACGCCTACCATGCGAGCCGCGCCGACCTGCTGCGCAGACTGGGCCGCGGCCAGGATTCGCGCTCGGCATACGACAGAGCCATCGAGCTGGCGGGCAACACCGCCGAGATCGCCTACCTGACCCGGCGCCGCGACCAGCTGCGGTAGCTCAAACGAGGTTCGCGGTGAAGGCGCGCCACGCGACGGTGGGGAACTGGAGCGTGCCGCCGTCACGGTCCTTGGTGTCGCGGACGGCGGTGACGCCCGGCAGCGGCGCGACCTCGACGCACTCTCCTTCGGTTCCGCTGTAGCTGGCTGTGCGCCATGCGGCGTCCCGCACCCCTTCGGAACGCTCCATCGTGTTTCACCCTTCGCTGTATTCGTCAGCCACTGACGCGAGAAACTCCAGTGATTCACCCGATCCAAGGGCCGTAGTGAGCAGCGTATCTGTCGTTTGATGAAACACACGAACCTCATCCGGGTCGTCCACGAACAGCGACGACCGCTTGTGTTCCAGGTAGACGATCGAGCGAGCCTTGGCGAAATCCATCACGACGAAGGTGCCGTCAACACCCGCGTGCTCACCTCGCGCGAATGGGATCACACGCACCTCGATGTTCGGCCTGCGCGCAGAGTTCACGACGTGCCTCAGCTGCTCCGCCATGAGCTGACCACCGCCAACAGGCCGCCGCAGAACGGCCTCGTCGAGAATCACCAGGTACTGGGGAGGCCGGGGCTTGGTGAGCACCGATTGACGACCAAGTCGCGCAGCCACCCGGGCCTCCACCTCAGGTGCGGCGACCTGGTTTGCTGACATGACTTCACGGATGTAGTCGGCGGTTTGCAGCAGCCCTGGGATACGCAACATCGACACATGGACGATGGCCGTCGCCTCCGACTCAAAGCTGATCAGGGCAGGCAAATGCTTAGGTAGCGGCCGGTCGCCCGTCTCCCACCAGCCTGGAAGGTTCGCCTCTCGGGACAGTTGCAGCAGGCGCTCGCGTTCGACGCCGGTCACGGCGTAGACCACCAGCAGCGCCGAGACGTCCTCCGGCTCGACGGCCTTGCCGCCGTTCTCCAGCCGGTTCAGCGTGGACGCGGACATGCCCACCCGCTTGGCCGCCTCCCGCGTGCTCAGGCCTGCCTTGTCACGCAGGTCTCGCAACTCGGTCGCGATGCTGCGAATGCGCGCGGTGCCGTGTCTGGTCGGCATCTGGCTCCCCTCTCCGGTGCTCGCTCCTCATCTCATCGCGTCGACCGGCACGGGCGCGATCACACGATCGGATCCGCTGTTTCAACTACTGGGACAGTCCGCCGTAGTGCAACGCTGTCTCCATGACTCCCGAGTTGCCCCGGACGCGAGACGAGCTGCGTGCCCTGCTGAGGTCGTGGGCGCTCGCCAATCCACCCCGGCGGTTCGCGCTGTAAGAATCCACAGAGGACGATGTGGGGTGGGACGGTCAGGTTTTCGCCTGGGGACTCGGGTTCGAGGACCACTTGGTGGTTCGGTCCATGGACGAGACCGTGCACGGGCGTTTCACGTCCGAGGAGAGCATGCTGCGCGTCCTGGGCCAGCGGGCCGACGTCGGCCTGCTCTGGGTCGACGCCGATCGATGACGCCGCCTACCGGGCGGATCGTGTGCGCTGTTCCGTATGGGTTTCTGTTCCGGGTCCAGCCATTCCGGTGGGATGAACTCCGGTGTTCCGTGGCGGATGCGGACCGACCATCCGGTGTGGTGCAGCTCGCGGTGGTGTTTCGCACAGACGAGGATCATGTTGTCCAGACCGGACGGTCCATTGGCGATCCACCACACCACGTGGTGAACCTGACACCACTTCGGACCGCGTGTACAGCCCGGCCGGGTGCAGCCCCCGTCCCGGATCGCCAGTGCCCGTCGCTGAGCCGGGGTGGCGAGGCGCTGGGCGCGGCCGAGGTCGAGAATTTCGCCGTGGGTGCCGAGGACGGCGGGCAACACTTTCGCTTCGCAACACCAGCGGCGGAGTTGGCTGATCGAGGTGTAGCCAGTCGCGCCCCGCATCGCGGTTTCCGCACGCTGTTCCAACTCCGCCAGGGACACTGTCACCGTCACCACGGCGCGTTCGCCGCCGGTGGTCGGGAGATCGTCGGCGCGGGCGGTGCGGCTGATGATGTTGGCGAGGGCGTCGCCCTGCCGCTGCGCATGGCTGCGGCGGTCCGGGGCGCCGTCGACATCGGCCGGGTCAGGCTTCGCCAGCGGATGCATGACGCCTTCCAGTTCCCCAGCTGATTCCGGGTCCAGTTGCCCGGAGAACACGTACTGTCCGTCCCGGCGGTAGCGGCCGTAAAACTCCCGATACGGCCCCTTGGGGTGCTCCCGATCCTTCGGGGGAGCGTTCTCAACGTCCCAGTGGCCCAGGATCCGCTGCCCGACCTTGGCGACCTTGGTGGCGTCGGCCTGGCAGCCCAGTTCGACCAGCGTGTTCTCCGTCGCGAGCCGCTCGGCCTCGGGAAGAGTGTCCGGTGCTTGGGTCAGGACTTTCTGAATCTGTGCCACCTGCGCGGCGCCGATCTCTCCCGCCCGCAGAGCGTCCTGCGCCACCGGCATTGGAGTGGTCGCCTACGCGACACGGGCCTTGGCCTCAGCGCGGGTCAGGCGCAGCGCCATCATCAACAGCGACACCGTGCCCGCATACCCCTGCGCCGCGGCTGCACCGCGCTTTTCCGTCTCCGCCACTAGTTCCAGCATCCGCCCGTACTGCCGCCGCAAGACCTTTTCGGACTCGGCAGGGCACCGAGCAGCTCCCCCTCGGAAAGCTGCCACGCCGGTATCACCCGCTCGTCCACGTCCACACCACCGACGCTACTCGAACACCAGTTCCACCGGCAGGTGGCTGTCGGCAAGCGGTCACCTCGCCCCGACCAACGGCAGTCCAAGCCACCGTCGATGACGCGGTCCAGTTGTTCACCGGCCCGGACCCACTCAACCGGTACGCGTATCGACCGGTCAGCGACCCAGTCTGGCCGCGAGACCGTCGAGCACGCATTCCAGACCGAACGCGAACTCGACGTCGGGGTCGAGTTCCTCGCCTTCGAGGACGCGGCGGGCGAGCATCGGGTGCTCGCCCGCCGCGAGGACCTCGCTGATGTAGGGACCGACGCTGCGCTGCCACTGTTCCTCGGTCAGGCCGGTGCGCTGCTCGTCACGACGAGCGGCCTGTTGAGTGGCCACCGAACCCAGCACGTACGCGCGCACGGCGCCGAGTGCCTGCGACGCCAGGGTGATGTCGGGCGTGAGTGCGACGGCGGCGCGCAGGGCGGATTCGGACCGCCGCAGCGAGTTGGGGCCAAGCGAGGGCCTGCCCGACAGTTCGCCGGCCAACCACGGATGCCGCAGCAGGGTCGCGCGCAGCGCGTGCGCGACCGTGGCGAGATCGGTGCGCCAGTCCCCAACCGGCTCGGGGATCGGGTCCTCGCCCTGCACCGCGTCGATCATCAAATCCAGCAGTTCGTCGCGGTTGGTGATGTAGCGGTAGAGGGTGGCAGTCCCGGAACCGAGATCGCTCGCGATCCGGCGCATCGACACCGCGGCCAAGCCCTCCGCGTCGGCGACGGCCAGCGCGGCGGCCACGTACTGGTCCACCCCCGGTGCACGTCGGCGCGGTTGCGGGCGTGGCCTGGTCCACACCATCGAGGGAGCGGGTTCGGTCATCGAGTGGGCTCCTTTCCTCGTTGACCGGCATCCTACCTTCTGGATACGGTGTATCCATGACGACAACAGTGTATCCAGAGGTGCCCGTGCTCGTGGTTGGAGGCGGCAGCGTCGGGCTGCTCGCCGCGGCGCTGCTCACCCACCACGGCGTTCCCGTGGTGCTCGTCGAACGCCGGTCTGGTCCGTCGGTCCACCCGCGCGCCACCGGCATCGGACCGCGCACCGTCGAGATCCTCCGCGAGCTCGGGCTCGACACCGCCGCCGACGCCGAGGCGGTCGACCTCCGAAGCTCCGCAGGCAAGGCGGTGGCGCGGACGGTCGTCGAGATGGGCGCGGGAGACGTCGTGACCGTGCCCATGCCGACCCCGTCCGCCGACGAACTGGACACAATGCCGTTCAGGCTGCGGGGCGTCTGCTCGCAGGACCGCCTCGACGCCGTGGTGGCCGCCTACCTGGCGCGCCGAGGAGCGGATCTGCGCTGGTCGACCCGTTTGGTCGGCATCGCGCAGGACGCCGACCGGGTCGACGTCGAACTGGCGGGTCCCGATGGCCGCTACTCGTTGCGCTGCGCACGTGTGGTGGCTGCGGACGGCACGCACAGCGCCGTCCGGACCGCGCTCGGCGTGGGCACCTCCGGGCCCGGCGAGCTGGGAAAGTCGATGCTCAACATTTTGTTCCGGGCCGACCTCCGACCACACCTGCGGGGAATGTCCTTCGCCACCTGCACGATCACCACGCCGGAGGCGCCCGGTCTGCTGGCGACCGTGGACGGCGAGACGAACTGGGTCTTCCACGTCGCTTGCGACGTGGAAGGGAACGAGCGTCAGGAGGACTTCACGCACGAGCGGTGCACCGCGGTCGTCCGGGCGGCGGTCGGCGATCCCAACCTCGCCGTCGAGGTGCGCAGCGTGCTCCCCTGGCGGCCCCGGAGCTGCATGGCGGACCGCTTCGCCGTCGGCCGTGTGTTCCTCGTCGGCGACGCCGCGCACACCGTGTCGCCGCTGGGCGCGTTCGGCCTCAATACCGGGGTCGCGGACGCGCACAACCTGGCGTGGAAACTGGGCGCCGTGCACAAGGGTGAGGCGGGCGCCGGTCTGCTCGACACCTACGCTCAGGAGCGCGAGCCGGTCGCCGTGGCGACACTGGACCAGGCGATGCGCAGGCTCCCCGACCCAGATCTGCACTGGGGGCGTGGACCTGAGGCCGACGCCGCCAGGACGGCCGCGGGGGTGTGGGCGGCGCCGGTCGTGCACCTCGGCCAGCGATACGACTCGGCCGCCGTCGTCGATCCACAGCCGGAACTGCCATCCACAGTGGACCTGGCGGTGACGCTGGACGGGTCGCCGGGATCACGGTTGCCCCACGCGTGGGTCGACGGGGTCTCCACGCTCGACCTGGTCGCGTCCCGGTGGACTCTGCTGGTGGGCGGCGCGGGCGACCGGTGGCTCACCGCCGCGGCGGACGTCGGCCTACCGGCGCACCGGGTCCACGCACCGTGGCTGTCCGATGACGGGTCCATGCTCGTGCGACCGGACGCGATCGTCGCGATGCGGGTCACGGCACTGGTCCCAGATCCGGCGCGGTTACTCACCGACGTTCTGGACCAGGTGCTGGCCAGGCCGACCCCAGTGCCGGTGCCGGTGTCGAGCACCTGACTGGGTGCGCCCTGACGCCAACTACCCCCATCCGCACTTTCCCGGGAAAGTGCGGATGGGGGTAGTTGGCGGTGCCGATGATCTTGCTTGGTGGTACTTGCAGACGCACCATCCCTGGACCGAGCTGTCGGTGGCGGCTGTCAGTTCGCGCCGGAGAGGGTGTAGATCGCGTGGGCGATGACGTCGGTGTGCCGGTCCAGCGAGGTCGTGTTGATGTTGCTGGTGGTGTCGCAGGATCGGTGGTAGCAGCGGTCGAAGGCCACCCCCGCGCTGCCGCCCCACTTCATCGCCTGGCTCGAGGTCTTCCGTACCTCGGCGCCGCTGAACGTGCCACCGATCGGGATTCCCGCGCGGGCGAAGGCCGCGTGGTCGGAGCGGCCGCCGATACTGATCGCCTCGGTCGGCACGTTCCTGGCCCGGAAGCCCTCGTTCAGCAGGTTCTCCAACGCCTGCGAGCCAGCGGGCTGCCGATAGCTGGAGTAGACGAAGTAACCGGGGTTCGGCGAGCCGATCATGTCGAAGTTCAGGTATGCGTCGAGCCTGCTCCGGTCCGTTGAGGACAATGTGTTGACGTAGTGGGTCGAGCCGACGAGGCCCAGTTCCTCCGCGCCCCACCAACCGAACCGCAGGTGCTTGTCCGGTGTGCCGCCGTTGCGCGCGACGGTCAGCGCGACCTCGAGCAGGCCCGCCGAACCGGAGCCGTTGTCGTTGATCCCCGGCCCGGCCGACACGCTGTCCAGGTGCGCACCCGCCATGACGACGTTGGACTCGTCGCCGCCCGGCCAGTCGGCGATGAGGTTGTAACCGGTGGCGCCGTTGCGGCTGAACTGCTGCACCTGGGTGCGGTACCCCGCGGCGTCGAGTTTGCCCTTGAGCCAGTCCACCGACGCCTTGTACCCGGGCCTGCCGTGGGCCCGGTTGCCCCCGTTGTTCCCGGCGATCGTCTGCAACTGGGCGAGGTGGGCCTGAACGTTGGCAACCGGGATGTCGGGAGCGGCGAGAACGTGCTGTGGCTGACTCGCGGTGGCTGGCGCACCCACGAGCGCCAGTGCGACCACGATCGCGGGCAGGGTGTGACGCAGTCTCATCGTGCTGGCTCCTTCGCGGCGGCAGGGACGCTTCCGATCAGCGTGTGCGCACGACGAAGGACTAAACAAGCGTGGAACCGATAGGTACGAGTACCTATTCGGCGTGGATTCGGATAGGGGCTCAGCGAGCGGTGCAGGCCAACCGGGCTTCGGCCACCGCGTCGACGAACTCCGGGCTCTGACCGTCGAACGTCCGTTGGACGATGGTCACGGGTGTCTTCATCGCATCGGCCAGCTCCTTGTAGCGCTCGTCCTCCTCCGCGGCGGCCGAGGCCAGGCTGAACACCGCACCCCATCGGTGGTACTCCGCGAGCTGCTTGCTCGGATCAAGTTCGGAACTCATCCGCTCCAGCAGTGCGCAGGCCGCATCGGCGTCGGCGACGGCGCTGTTGGAATCACCCCCGCCCGAAGACGACAGTACCCATCCCAGAGCCACACCGCCGCCGCCCAGCACCAAGCCGAGCACCAGCCCGGCCACCAGCATCGGCCAACGAGACCGCTGTACTTGCACGTGCTGCGATTCCATAACCACATTCCAGTCATCGCTTGCCGGACATGGGTTACCTTACGTACACGGTGCAAGGGCGGACGCCGTGACCTGTCCGCACCGCCGGCTACCTCAGCAGGGGTTTTCCGCCGAGCACCGGCTGTAGTTCGCGCGGTACTCCTTCGGGCCCGCCGGTGCGGTGATGTTGTGCGTCCGCTGGCCGCCGTCGGACCAGCTCGTGAAGGCGTGCTTGGTGTTGAACACGCCGAGGCGCTGCGGGCTGGCCGCGCTGATCGAGTTGTTCGACCCGACGATCACCGTGCGGGAGAACGGCGTCCGCTGCTGGCTGCCCGCCACCGAGAGCAGCGCACCACTCGGGCTCGATGTGAAGTCCAGGCGGGTCGTCTCGGGCCGCAACTCCATCGTCCGCGTGCCCGTACGGCCTGAGGAGTCCTTCGCCATGAGCGTCAGTTCCAGGTACGAGGGGTACTCGTGGTCCGGCGCGGTGAACGTCCCCGAGCCGACACCGTTGAAGTCCTGCAGCCTGTGCGTGTGACAGCTTCCGTCGGCGACGCAGTGGCGAATGGCCAGCCGCCAGGACAGCGCCGACGCGGGCAGCAGCGCGTCGTTGCGCGGGTCGACCGCCTTTCCGGAGAACCGCACCGGCTGCCCCACACGCCAGTTGAGCGAGCCCGTCGGCTCGTCGATTTCCGGAACCGGCCCGTCCCCGCGCGGACTTCCCACGGTCACCGAGACCTTCGTGGTGTCACTGACCCCCTGCGAGTCCGTCACCCGCAGCCCGACCTCCACCACC
The DNA here is from genome assembly GCF_900111885.1 of Amycolatopsis marina. Lineage (GTDB taxonomy): Bacteria > Actinomycetota > Actinomycetes > Mycobacteriales > Pseudonocardiaceae > Amycolatopsis > Amycolatopsis marina. Next base: position 196,619 of record NZ_FOKG01000008.1, on the reverse strand, counting down.
GTGGTGTCCGAATAGGTCCGAGTCGGCTTCGGCCCCGCGGCGTCGTCATAGGCGCCGTCTCCGTCGAGATCCCAGGCGTAGGTCAGCGTGTCCCCGGAATCCGGATCACTGGATCCGCCACCGTCGAACCGCACGGTCAGCGGCGCCGGGCCTGACGAAGGCTTCGCCGTCGCTCGCGCGACCGGCGGCCGGTTGCCGTCGTCGCGGTAGCTGACCCTGCGCAGCTCACCCGAACCGAGTGCGACGTAGAACAGGTCACCACCGGGACCGGCCAGCACCTGCACCGGGATGCTCGCGCCGGTCACGAACGGCGTGATCCGCGAAGGGCTCGGATCACCCATGACACTTGTCCGCATCGCCCAGATGCAGCCACGCGAGGAGTCCGCGAAGAACAGCGCACCGTCGTAGGCCGACGGATAGCTGTCCCCCGACTCGAAGGCGATCCCGCTGATCGAGGAGCCCCCCGCGGCGCAGCCATCGCCGTTCGCCACCGCGCCGCCATGGCTGTAGGCGTGGTACGGCGCCGTCTGGCCGGCTCCGGAGTACAGCGACTGGCACCGGTCCAGGTTCGAGTACCCGGTCTGCCGGTCGTTGCCCTCGTAGCAGGGCCAGCCGAAGTTCTCCGCCACCCTGTCGGTCACATCCGCGACGCGGTTGATCTCCTCCCAGTCGTGCCAGCCGACATCCCCGGCCCAGAGTTCGTTGCTGCCGGGCCGGAAGGTGAACCGGAACTGGTTGCGCAGGCCGTAGGCGATGATCCGCCGCGCGTTCGCGTCCGCGCTGCTCGCGAACGGATTTCCCGCCACGCCGGCACCGGTGTCCGGGTCGATCCGCAGGATCGCGCCGTTGAGCACCACCGGCTGCCCGGCAGGCCGCTGGGGCGACTGCGACCGCAGCGCGCCACCTTCCGCGTTCGGGGCCACCAGGTCACTGCCCCGGGGGCCGGGCGGGTCGGCGCACGGGTTGCCCACCTGACCCTGGTCGGCGAAGTTGAAACTCGCGCCGTCCCCGCCGCCGACGTACAGATTGCCGTCCGGGCCGAAGGCCACGGTCCCGATGGTGTGACTCGGGTACTGCTGGCACCACCCGGTCACCAACGGCTGTTCCTTGGTGGCGGTCCCACCACCGCCCATCGTCAGCTTGGACACCCGCCCGGTGACGACACACCCCTTGTCGGTGGCCCCCGGCGGCGTCGGGCACGCGTCGCCCCAGCGCGGCGCCTTCCCGCCGGGCTCGGCGTCGTAGGTGTAGGAGACATAGACGAACGGCCGGGCCGGGAACTCCGGGTCCACCGCGAGACCGAGCAGACCCCGGTCCCAGAAGTCCTGCGTCTGCTTACGCAGGTCGGCGAACACCGTGGCGGAGGGATCTGCCAGCGAATCGAACACCTTGACGATGCCGCTCTTCTCCGCGACGAACACCCGGCCGTCCGGCGCGAACGCCGCCGCCGTCGGCGAGCTGAGCCCACCGATCGCGACCGTGTCCCGGAATCCGGCAGGCACGGCCGCGGCCGGGGCCGCGGGGACCACCGCGAGGCCGGTCACGCCGAGAACCACCGCGGACGACGCCGCCAGCAGCCTGCGGAATCTGCTTCGGACACGCACGGTCGGGGCACCCATGCCGAACTCCAGTCACTGTGTCGTATTCAAACTCGGGTCATTCACCGCCGACGTGGGGCCTGTAGGACAAGCGGCAAACTCTCCTCTTGTTACAGCACATTGGGAGCTGACGTTCGCTCAGTAACTCGAAAGGGGACAGCCGGTAACGCCTCCGGGGTGACGGAACTAGCAGGGGTTGAGCAGCCAGCACCAGCGGTAGTTCGCGCGGTACTCCGTCGCGGCGGCCTGCGCCGTGATGTTGTGGGTCCTGGCTCCGCCGTCGGACCAGCTCGTGAAGGCGTACTTCGAGTTGAACGAACCGAGCCGCTGCGGGCTGGCCGCGCTGATCGAGTTGTTCGACCCGACGATCACCGTGCGGGAGAACGGCGCCCGCTGCTCCGATCCCGCCACGGTGAGCAGTGCCCCGCTCGGATTCGACGTGAAGTTCAGCTGGACGGTCTGCGGATGCAGCTCCAGTGTCCGGGTGCCGGTACGCCCCGAGGAGTCCTTCGCCGTGAGCGTCAGTTCCAGATGCGACGGGTATTCGTGGTCCGGCGCGACGAACGTGCCCGAGCTGACCCCGGTGTAGTCCTGCACGTTGTGGGTATGGCACGTCCCGTTCGTCGCGCAGTGCCGGATCGCCAGCCGCCAGGACAGCGCCGCGGCCGGGAGCGTCCCGTCCTGCGCGTCGACCGCCCTTCCGGTGAACGCCACCGTCTGCCCGACGCGCCACTTGAGCGCACTCGTCGGCTCGTCGATCACCGGCACCGGATCCAGCCCCTGCGGAGTGCCGACGGTCACCGAAACCCCGGTGGTGGCCCCGGCCCCGTTCGAATCCGTCACTCGCAGCCCGGCCCCCACCGTTGCGGTGTCCACATAGGTCCATGTCGGGATCGGGCCGGTGGCGTCGTCGTGGGCACCGTCCCCGTCGAGGTCCCACGCGTACGTGAGGGTGTCCCCCGGATCAGGGTCGCTGGAGCCGCTGCCGTCGAACTGGACGGTCAGCGGCGCGGGGCCGGACGAGGGATTCGCCGTGGCCGCCGCGACCGGTGGCCGGTTGCTGCCGTCCCAGTAGGTCACCCTGCGCAGCTCGCCCGCGCCGAGTGCGACGTAGAACAGGTCGCCACCAGGGCCGGTGAGCACCTGCACCGGGACATTCGCGCCGGTCACGAACGGCACGATCCGCGAGGGACTCGGCTCGCCGCCGTCGCTTTGCATCGCCCAGATACAGCCACGCGAGGAGTCCGCGAAGAACAGCGCACCGTCGTAGGCAGGCGGGTAGTTGCTCCCCGACTCGAAGGCGATCCCGCTGACCGAGGAACCCCCCGTCGGGCAGCCGTCGCCCGCCGCGACCTTGGCGCTGTGGTTGTACGCGTGGTACGGCGCCGTCTGGCCGGGGCCGGAGTACAGCGACTCGCACCGGGTCAGGTTCGCGTTGTCGTACCCGGACTGCCGGGCGTCGCCCTCGTAGCAGGGCCAGCCGAAGTTCTCCGCCACCGCGTCGGTCACATCCGCGACGCGGTTGATCTCCTCCCACGTGCCCCAGCCGACGTCACCGGCCCAGAGTTCGTTCCCGCCGGGCCGGAAGCCGAACCGGAACTGGTTGCGCAGGCCGTAGGCGATGATTCGCCGTGCATTGGCGTCCGCGCTGCTCGCGAACGGGTTTCCCGCAACGCCCTCGCCGGTGTCCGGGTCGATCCGCAGGATCGCGCCGTTGAGCAGCACCGGCTGACCCGCCGCCCTGCGCGGCGACTGCGAACGCAGCGCGCCGCCTTCGGCGGCCGGTGGCGAGAGGTTCGTGCCCTGCGCGCCCGGCGGGTCGGCGCAGGGGTTGCCCACCTGGCCGTAGTCGGCGAAGTTGAAGCTCGCACCGTCCCCGCCGCCGACGTACAGATTGCCGTCCGGGCCGAAGGTCACGGTGCCGATGGAATGGCTCGGGTACTGCTGGCACCACCCGGTGAGCAACGGCTGCTCGGCGGTCGCCGTCCCGCCCGCGCCCATCGTCAGCTTGGACACCCGCCCGGTGACGACGCAGCCCTTGTCGGTGGCCCCGGGTGGCGTCGGACAGGCGTCGCCCCAGCGTGGCGCGGTCCCGCCGGGCTCGGCGTCGTAGGTGTAGGACGCGTACACGTAGGGGCGGGCCGGGAACTGCGGATCCACCGCGAGGCCGAGCAGGCCGCGGTCCCAGAAGTCCTGCGTCTGGGTCCGCAGGTCGGCGAACACGGTCGCGGTCGGGTCTGCCAGCGAATCGAACACCTTGACGATGCCGCTCTTCTCCGCGACGAACACCCGGCCGTCGGGCGCGAACGCGGTCGCCGTCGGCGAGCTGAGCCCGCTGATCGCGACCGTGTCGCTGAACCCGGCAGGCACCGCCGCCACCGCGGGCGCCGACGGGATCGTGACGAGCCCGACCGTGGCGAGCACGCCCGCTGTCGTGGCCGCGACGATCCGGCGCAGCCTGGTACGGACACGCAGCGCGGGTGTTCCCATGCCGGAGCTCCTGTCACCGTGGGACCTCACCCGAAAGTGAGGCTTTCTGCCCACCAGAAGCGGCAAAACTCGTCCTGCTGTTACAAATCATCCACCGACGTATCCGACACGTGACCCAAATGGGGCCACTCGGCCCAGTGTCAGGAGTCCCTGACACCGTCGGGGCCACCCTGCGGATGTCGCTCGCAGGATGGCCCCGACCGCTGTCAGAGGCGGGCGGTCAGCGCACCGCCCGCAGTGCGTTCACCAGTCCCCGGCCGTAGAAGGAGTTGTTGCGCGGTGAGCCCGTGCACTCCTCGGCCTCGCCACATGCCACGGGATCGGCCTTGGCCAGCAACAGCGCGTTCAGCACCTGCGGCGGCGCGTTGCGGTACCGGCTCGCGAACAGGGCGGCGACCCCGGCAGCGTGCGGTGCGGCCATCGACGTCCCGCACTTGGTGCCGTACTTGCCGCCGACGATGGTCGACAGCGGGCAGCCCGCACCCTGGCCCTCCGGCGGTGGCTGGGTCCGATCCCCGCCGGGAGCCGTCACCTCGACCTCGCCCCTGCCGTAGTTGCTGTAGTAGGACTTGGTGCCCTCGTAGCCGACGGCCGAGACCGTCACGACACCGTCGATGCCCTTCGGCAGGATCGCGCAGCTGGAGTCGACCGGATGCGGCCGGTTCGGGTCGCTGGTCGGATTGGCCAGGTCCAGATCGCTGTTCCCGGCGGCTGCCACGTTCAGCGCGCCGCGACGCTGCGAGTACTCGACGGCGCGGCGGACGGCCTCGTACGCGGCCGCGTCACCGGGCTGCTCGGGGCAGTAGAACATACCGGGGTCGACGTAGTAGCTGTTGTTGGTCACCTCGAACCGGTGCTTGCCCGCCCACATGAAGCCGCAGACCGCCGACTCGGGGAAGATCAGCCCCTGGTCACTGACCACCTTCACCGACGCGAGGCGGACGCCGGGAGCCACGCCGGTGAAGCCGGCCTCGGTGTCCTTGCCCGCGATGGTGCCCGCCACGTGCGTGCCGTGGTCGGACGTCGTCGGTGCCCACGCACTCGGGCTGGTGTCCGGCGCACCGGTGACGCACCCCGCCGACGTGGCTGGGTCCACGGCGTGACGGAGACCGGGGTGGGTGGACTCGATACCGGAGTCGAGCACGCCGACCGTCACCGAGCGGCTGCCCGGGTTGATCGCGTTGGCCTCGGGCGCCTTGATCGCGCGCATGTCCCACTGCTGCTCGCTGAGGTCGGCGGCCACGCTGACCTCGGTGGTGCGCTCCAGGTCGGCCTCGTCCTCGGCGGCCGCGCGGGCGGCCGACCTGGCGGCCGCCGCCGTGGTCGCGGGCGGCTCGGCCATCTCACGCTCGGCCGAGTACGCCCGGAAAACGCCGAGGCGCTCGGCGAAGTCGGCGCTGCGCGAGCTGGCGACGGCTACCCCGATCTCCGGGTAGTAGGCGATCCTGCTGCCGCACTCCGCCGCCAGCTCGGAGTCCACATCAGACTGCGCCGTGCCCTGCTGGTAAAGCACCACGTAGCTGTACTGCGGACTGGTCGTGTCGCAGGCAGCGGCTTCGGACGGTGCCGCGGCGGCCGTCGGGGCCAGCAGCACACCGCCCGCCCCCATCGCCAGCGCCACGGCCGTGGGCAACAGCCTCGTTCGGATCCGGGACATTCCACCTCCAGATGCGGGCAGCGGGCCGGAGGCGGTCAGCCTCGCGGGGATCTGCCCGGGGTCGGGTCAACGCGCAGAACGTTAGGTAGCGAAACTACCGCGCGCTGCCCGCCATTCGGAGCAATCACCCGGACGCGGCGGAACGCGCGCCCCGCCGGCCACGCCAGCCGATCACGCCGATGATCGTGCCGAGCACGAACGAGACCACGGCCAGCACCAGGTGAACGACGAAGAACGTCGTCGGCGAACCGTCCGCCGACCAGGCGTTGTCGCTCGCCCACAGGTTCCTGACGAAGGTGATCCAGATGATCCAGGACCACACGCCGAAGATCAGCAGAAAGAGGGAGGTGCGGCGAGACATGCGCATGGGGTGCAGTATGACCGCGCGGTGATAGTCATACTGCACGGGTGCGCAGCGTTTGTGATCGGTCGCTCCGGGTCCTGCTGGTCGCCGTGCTCTCCGGCGTGCTCGCCGTGACGGCACTGCCGGCGGCCGCCCAGGACGAGACCGGTGATCCTTCCAGCCAGTCCTGCTCGAACCGGCGGCTACCGCCCCCTCCGGTGGACACCTCCGAGGAGCCGCCTCCCGGAGTGCCCTCCCCCGAACCGCTGCCGGTGCCCATCGAACCGGTGGGCGGCGAGCGGATGGGCGAGTGCGGGCTGGTACTGCCCACGGGCGCTCCCGCTCCTCCCGAGGGGCTCACGGCCGAGTCCTGGCTGGTACAGGATCTGGACAGTGGCGCGGTGCTGGCCGCGAAGAACCCGCACGGACGGCACCGGCCCGCTTCACTGGTCAAGATACTCACCGCCCTGGTGGCGATCCAGGAGTTCGAGCCGGACGACACCATCACGCCGACCGAACTGGACGCGAACCAGGAGTGCACCTGTGTCGGAATCGTCGCGGGCGAAGAGTACACAGTGGACGACATGCTGCACGGCCTCCTGATGCGCTCGGGCAACGACGTGGCGCACGCCTTCGCCACGGCACTCGGCGGAATGCCGGTCGCACTGGAGAAGATGAACGACCTCGCCGCCCGCATCGGTGCGCGGGACACCCGGGCCGCCACCACGTCCGGTTTGGACGGACCGGGAATGATGACCTCGGCGTACGACATGAGCCTGGTGTACAACTACGCCATCCACGACCCGGAGTTCGCCAAAGCGGTTGCGACCCAGCACATCGACTTCCCCGGCGCGCCGGGCGAACCGGACATCCCGATCTACAACGACAACCGTCTGCTCGACGACTACCCCGGCTTCCTCGGCGGGAAGACCGGATTCACCGACGACGCGCGGCACACCTACGCGGGCGGCGCCGAGCGCGACGGCAGGCGCATCGCGGTGGTGCTGCTGCGCGGCGAGCAGCGCCCGACCCGGCTGTCGGCACAGGCGGCGGAGCTGCTCGACTACGGCTTCGCGCTCGCCGCGACCGGTCCCGAGCCTGTCGGGCAGTTGAACTACTCCGCGGACACGCTGGCGATGACCGAGGAGGCCGAGCCGGAGCAGGACCAGGTCGCCGCGGCGGGGACGTCGGTCCTGCCGTCGGAAAAGGACCCGTTCGGCGTCACCGGGTGGATCATCACCCTGATCGCGGCGATCGTCTCGATCGGCGGCGTGATCGTCGTGCACCGCCGCAGGCAGGCCGAGGAATAGCGCGGTACGGAGGGGTCAACGCCTGCGCACGCTGTCCAGGTCGCAGCACTCGGGGACGGCGTCCTGGGCCGTGTGCTCGGGTTCGCTCTGCCCCGCCCGGTCCGCGTCGTCGTCGGTGTCGGGGGCGGGCAGGGTCTCGCGTGCGGCGATCCAGACCACCAGGGCGAGCGCGGAGATGCCGCCGGTAACGGCGAAGGCCGCGCCGAAGGACCAGGCCTCCGCGATCGCGCCCGCGGCCAGCGGACCGAGGACCGCGCCGACGTCGGCGGACATCTGGAACCCGGCGAGCACTCCGCCGCCCCTGGCCTTCTTGCCCAGCACGTCGGCCACGGCCGCGCTCTGCGCCGGGTTCAGCGCGCCGGAGCCGAAACCGGCGACGAGCGAGGCCACCAGGAACAGCCACGGCTCCTGCGCCTGACCGAGCAGGACCGTACCGACCGCGAGCAGCGCAAGGCCGACCAGCGCGGGTGGCTTTCGACCGCGGGTGTCAGCGAACCGGCCGGCGACCAGCAGGACAGCCGCGTTCGCTGCGGCGAACACCGCGAGCGCGATCCCGGTGAACTCCTCGCCCCTGGCCAGCACGGCCGTCACGAAAAGCGGGATCAGGGACATGCGCACCCCGAACACCACCCAGCCGTTGGCGAAGTTGGAGGCCAGCGCCGCCCGGTAGGTGCGGTGTCGCAACGCCTGCCGGAAGGTGAGCACCGGCTCCCCGTCCTCGTCGGCGCGGGACGCGAGCGTCGAGTGCCGTAGCTGCCACCAGACCAGGCCGGTGGTGAGCATCAGCGCCAGGCCGTAGACCAGGAACGGTGCCCGCAGCGAGACGACGACGAGACCACTGCCGACGATCGGACCCGCGATGCCGCCGAGCAGGAAACTGGTGCCCCACAGCCCGGAGGCCCTGCCGCGCAGGTGCGCGGGCGCGATCCGGATCAGCAGGCCCACAGCCGACACGGTGAACATCGTCGAGCCGACTCCGCTCAGCGAGCGGAACAGCAGCAACTGCCAGTACTCGACGGCGAAGGCACTGGCCACGCTGCCCGCCGCGACGATGGTCAGACCCCACAGGTAGATCGGCCGCTCACCGAACCGCGTCACCAACCGTCCGCTGGCCGGCGCGAACGCCAGCCGCACGAACGCGAACGCGCTCACGACGACCGCGGCGGCGGTGACCCCGACATCGAAGCTGACGGCGAAGCTGGGCAGTGCGGGCGCGATCAGGCCGTAGCCGATCGCGATCAGGAAACTGGCGCCGACCAGTACCCAGATCTCGCGGGGCAGCCGTGTTGTCGCGGCGGTCTCCCGCGCGTCCGTGTCCGTCACCGTCACCCTCTCGTGGTCGTCCGCCAGCATAGGCTCCCGGTCCTTCGCAACGCTAAGGGATTGCCGCGCATTCCATCGCGTCTGTCGACGGCCTGCGCCCGACGCCACTCACCGTTATCGTCGAGGTGATCACGGTCAGGAAGGATCCGAACCGGGAGCCGCTCCATGAGCCATCACCCCGAGGTCACGTCGATCCACGCCCTGTCCGCCGAGTTGCTCGAGCAGGCCCGCGCCCACCACGCGGGCCGCGCCGCCCGAACGATCGTCTCCAGTACCTCCCAGCGGGTCACGATCATCGCGCTTGCCGAGGACATGGAACTTGCCGAGCACGATTCGCCCCCTGCCGCCACCGTGCAGGTCCTCGACGGCCGAGTGCGGCTGCGCACCGCCGAACGCGACCTGCTGCTGAGCAGCGGCGAGCTGGCTCCCGTTCCGCCCGAACGGCACGCCGTCCAGGCCATCGGCGAGGCCGCCGTCCTGCTGACCGTCGCGCTCCGCTGATCGGGGATGTCCCCAATGAGGTTTTGGGGACGTTGAAGTTCCCCAATGCCACATTATTGGGGACATCGAGACGCGCCGGCATCCGCTAGTTCCGATCCAGCGAGCGTTCGGCCGGATCTCGCGCCCATGGGACAGACACCAACGAACTCCCGCATGGAGGCGCGATGACCCACACCGAGGCGGCCGGCCTGCGGGTCGCCCTGGTCGTTGGCAGCACCAGGGAGGGCAGGTCGGGAGCCGCCATCGCCGAGTGGTTCGCCGACATCGCCCGGCAGCGCCCCGACGTCGAACTCCACGTGCTCGATCTGGCCGACTTCGACTTCCCGGACTGCTATCCGGCGAAGCCGACCGGACAGATGGCCGAGTTCACCGCCAGTATCGATCGGGCGGAGGCCTTCGTCGTGGTCACACCGGAGTACAACCGCAGCTTCCCGGCGTCGCTGAAACAGGCGATCGACTACGCCTACGACGAGTGGCAGGCAAAGCCGGTCGGCTTTGTCTCCTACGGCTGCCGCTATCGGGGGATGCACGCCGTGGGGCAGCTGCGCGAGGTCTTCACCGAACTGCACACCGTCACGATGCGCGACGGAGTGGGCCTCGACCTGCTGGACAGCACCTTCGACGAGCAAGGCAGACCACACGACACGGAGGGGCGCAAGCACGCGGCGCAGACCCTGCTCGACCAGCTCGTCTGGTGGGGACTGGCACTGCGGGACGCCCGCGCCACACGGCCCTACGTGTCCTGAAGCACTCACGACTGGAACGAACGAACCGAAAGAGGACGGGAACAACCATGGCTCAACCCGACAACGGTCTGGCGATCGAGACGTCCGGGCTGGTGAAAACCTTCGGGACCACCCGGGCGGTCGACGGCATCGACCTCGCCGTCCCCGCAGGCACGGTCTACGGCGTGCTCGGCCCGAACGGCGCGGGCAAGACGACCGCGGTGAAGATGCTGGCGACCCTGCTCCGGCCGGACGACGGAGAGGCCAGGGTCTTCGGCCACGACGTGCTGCGTGAGGCGGACGCCGTGCGCAGCAGGGTCAGCCTCACCGGGCAGTACGCCTCGGTGGACGAGGACCTGACCGGCGCCGAGAACCTGGTGCTGCTGGCCAGACTGCTCGGCCACCGCAAACCCGCGGCGCGGCAGCGCGCCGAACAGCTGCTCGCGGCGTTCGGCCTGACCGAGGCCGCAGGCAGGCAGGTGAAGAACTACTCCGGCGGTATGCGCAGGCGGATCGACATCGCCGCGAGCATCCTCAACACCCCTGACCTGCTGTTCCTCGACGAGCCGACCACCGGCCTCGACCCGAGGAGCCGCAACCAGGTCTGGGACATCGTCCGGGCGGTCGTCGCACAGGGCACGACGGTGCTGCTGACCACCCAGTACCTGGACGAGGCCGACCAGCTCGCCAGCCGGATCGCGGTCATCGACCACGGCAAGGTCATCGCCGAAGGAACCAAGGGCGAGCTGAAGGCCTCGGTCGGCGCGGGCGCGGTGCACCTGCGGCTGCGCCACGCCGACCAGCGAGCCGCGGCGGAACAGGTGCTCACCACCGCGCTCAACACGCCGGTGCAGCTGGACGCCGACCCGCTGGCACTGACCGCCCGGATCAGCGACGAGACCGAACAGGGAGCGGCCGAACACGCGTCGCGGGCGCTGGCCGAGCTGTCCACGGCCGGCATCACCGTCGACAACTTCTCCCTCGGCCAGCCCAGCCTGGACGAGGTGTTCCTCGCCCTGACCAACCGCCCCGCACACGAGCAGACCGAGAAGGAGCTTGCATCATGAGCACCGCCATCAAGGACGAGGACGCCACCCTCGCCGCGCCCTCGGCGGAGAACCTGGCCGCCGTACTGGTGTCCGGTGAACGACCGCCGCGCCCGAGCCCGTTCTCGTCGTCGATGACGTTCGGCTGGCGGGCGATGCTGAAGATCAAGCACGTGCCGGAGCAGTTGTTCGACGTCACCGCGTTCCCGATCATCATGACGCTGATGTTCACCTACCTGTTCGGCGGCGCACTGGAGGGTTCGGTCACGGACTACCTGCAGTACCTGCTGCCGGGCATCATGGTGATGAGTGTGGTGATGACCACGATGTACACCGGTGTCTCGGTGAACACCGACATCAGCAAGGGCGTGTTCGACCGGTTCCGGACGCTGCCCATCTGGCGGCCGTCGCCGATGGTCGGCTACCTGCTCGGCGACGCATTCCGCTACACGATGGCGTCGGCCACGATCCTCATCCTCGGGCTGATCCTCGGATTCCGCCCAGGGGGCGGTCTGGCCGGGGTGCTGCTCGGGGTCGCGCTGGTGGTCGTCTTCTCGTTCGCGTTCTCCTGGATCTGGACGATGTTCGGCCTGCTGCTGCGGTCGGAGAAGTCGGTGATGGGTGTCAGCATGCTGGTGCTGTTCCCGCTGACGTTCCTGAGCAACATCCTGGTCGACCCGCAGACCATGCCCGGCTGGCTGCAGGGGTTCGTCGACGTCAATCCCATCACCCAGCTGGTCGCCGCGGTGCGCGGACTGATGAACGGCACCCCGGACGCGAGCGCGACGCTCTGGGTCCTGATCGCGGGCACGGCGATCATCGCCGTGTTCGGGACGCTCACCATGCGGTTGTACAACCGCAAGTGAGCGCGAGCGGGTGTGGGGAGCGGCCAGGGGGCGTTCCCCACACCCGGTCACAACCGCCAGCCCACCTCGGTGTCCGGGTGATAGCCGCAGCTCGCACCGGTGATCACGGCACCGCGCAGGTGCGCGGCGAGTTCGGGGTGGAGCTGGTCCAGCTTGCGCAGCGTGTCCCTGATCCGCGCGGTGACGGTCTTGCGCGCCCGCTCGGCCTCGTCGCCGAGCCTGCGGGTGCGGCCCGCGAGCCCCGCGGCTGAGCGCAACTGGTCGAGCAGCGCGGTGCGTTCGGCGTCCAGCTTGGCGGCGCGAGCGTCCTCACCCAGTTCGACGAGGCGGTCGATCTCGCTGTCGAGCCGGTCGAGATGGCGTTTGTAGCGCGCCTTGGCCTCGTCGTCGAGAACGGCGTCGCCGCCGAGCTTGTGGGTGGCCGCGACCAGTTCGCCGCCGGACGGATTGAGCAGGCGCACCGTCGGGACGTCCGTTCCCGGCCTGCCCAGCAGCACGTGCAGGTCGCGCAGGCCCTTGGCGTCGGGCAGGTGCACGGTGCGCCCCGCGTACGTCACCGACCACACCTCGCCGTCCCTGCGGAACTCGTCGGCCTGTGGAGGCGGGACTACGGCAGCGTTCGTCTCGGCGAGCGCTTCGCGGGTCCGGCGCGCCACATGTCGCATCCCCAGCGCGGTCGCCTCGCGCTCCACCTCCACCAGCAACGCCTTGGCCCTGGGCACGTCGTCGCCGGAGCCTCGTGCGGCCAGCGCACGCGCCAGGCCATCCCTGGCCCGGATCGACCACGGCCGCGCCCGCATCCGGACCGCGGATCGGTTCGCCTCGGTGAACCGCGACACGGCCTCGTCCCGATTCCCGTCCGCGAGGTCGAGTTCCGCCAGCCAGTGCTCCACGGGGCCCGCGATATCGCAGCCGTAGAGCGAGACCAGCCACTGCCCGGCGAACGGCTCCAGGTCGGTGCGGGCCGCGGCCCGCTGGTCCGCGTCCCCGATGAGCGCCGCCATCGAGGCCTGCAGCCGCAACCACAGCGGGCGGAAATCGCGCGGGTACGGCCGCTCCTCCGCCAGCTGATCGGCCAGAGCGGAGAGCGCTTCGGTGTCCCCGGCTTCCGCCGCGCTGACGGCCTGCAGCAGCCTGGGGAACGGATGATCGGTTGCGGCGAGTTGCCGGTGCAACTCGGCCAGCTCGTCGAACCTGCCCTGGGCCAGCCACACCGCCCAGCGCAGCTGCACGGCCAGGTAGGCGAAGTGCGGGTGTGTGTTGCCTCCGAACGAGGCCACGGCCCGGTCCAGAAACTCCTCGGACTCCCCGAACCGGCCCGTCAGCAGGCAGATGACGCTCTGGTCGACCGACGAGGCGAACTCGGAGCGGGCGAGTTTGCCGCGCCTGGTCACGGCGAGGAAGTCGTGGAACTGCTCGAGGTAGCCCTCGTCCCCCTGCTCCAGCAACGCGACCCAGCGAAACGACGCCGCGAAGTACTCCAGTTCGAAGTCGGCCGTCCGCCGGGCCAGCTCGATCAGCTCGTCGGTGATCGCCACCCGCTCCTGTTCGCTACCTGGACCCCAGATCGAGTTGTGGCGGGCCCACAGGCTGAAGATCAGCGCGTCGTCGTCCTCGGCGTCCCTGGCCACCGCGGCGACCCGCTCGGTCAGTTGGTGCGCGAGCCGGTCCGGCTTGACCGTCTCGTCGGGTATGTCGCCCACCAGTGACCGGTACGCCTCCCGCAGCAGTTCGATGTCTCGCCGGTCCTGCGGGGCCGGGATGTCGACCCGGTAGACGGTCAGGGCCACGCGCGCGAGCAGTGCCGGATCACCGGCCGCACGAGCGGCCTCGGCAGCGAGGTCGAAGAGCCCGAGGGCCTCGTCCCTCCCCGTGGTGCTCTCCAGCTCGTGGCCCAGGTCGAGGGCCACGGTGACCCGTTTGCGGTGGTCGTCGGGGTCCACCCGGTCCAGCGCCCGCCGGAGATGCTCGACCGCCTCGTCGCCGGCAAGCCTGCTGCTCGCGTTCCGCGCCGCGGCGAGCAGATGTTCCACGACACGCACGGGCTCGATGTCCGGACCCGCGAGGTAGGCGTGCCGGGCGAGTTCACCGGGTAGAACGCGCTCGGCCAGCGTGGGCGAGCCCTCGAGGGCCGCGACGACTCCGGCGTGGCGACCACGGCGTTCGGCCTCGTCCATGCCGTCGTACAGCGACTCCCGGACCAGGTCGTGCGCGAAGGCGAAGGTGCCGCCGCCGCGCGCGACCACCAAGCGGGCCGTCACCGCCTGGTCCAGCAACCGATCCACCTGCGGCACCGGAGACGCGACCGCGGCCGCCAGCACCTGCCGGTGGAACTCGCGGCCGAGCACCGCGGCCGTGGTGAGCAGGTGCCGGACGGGTGGAGCCAGTAACTCGATCCTGCGCTGCAGGGCGTCGCGCACTCCTGGTGCTATGCCGGTGACCGAGCCGCCGCTGTGCCACAGCCGTGCCGTCTGCTCGACGAAGAACGGGTTCCCCCCGGTGCGGCGGTGCACCTCGGCGACGAGATCGGGGTCCGGCGAGCGTCCCGCGGTCCGGCTGATCAGCGCTGCCACGTCGTCGGGTTCGAGGCCGGTCAGCGTCACCGTCGTGGCCTTGGCGACCAGCGGCGTGATCAACGACTGCAGCGGGTGCCCTGGCGCGTCCACCTCGACGTCGCGGTAGGTGCCGATCAGCAGCAACCGCTCGAACCACGTGTGCCGCGCCGCGAACTCCAGCAGTCGCAGCGATGCGGCGTCGGCCCAGTGCAGGTCGTCCAGCACGACCACTACCGGGCGCGCGGCCGACACCGTGACCAGGGCCATGGTGACGGCGTCGTACAGCTCGAACTCGGCGCCCTGTTCCGCCTGTCTGGACTCGCCCAGCAACGCGGGCAGCGTGCTGCCCCCTGCCCGCTCGACCGCGGCCCACCGCTCCTCGTCCACCCCACGGCGCAGCGCCCTGAGGACCTGCACCCAGGGCCAGTAGCCGGGCGCGCTGTCCGGGTCCCAGCAGGTGCCGTGCAACACCAGCGCGCCCCGCCGCGCGGCCTCCTCGGCGGCGCCGGTGACCAGGGTGGTCTTGCCGATGCCCGCCTCCCCGGTCACCAGTACGAGGCCACCGTGGCTTTCGGTCGCCCTGGTCACCTCGGTGCGCAGTATCTCCGCGGGGTGTTCGCGGCCGATGAGCACTGATGTCATCTCGGGATTGCCGTCTCTGCCGATTACGTCTGGACCTAGACGGTAGCGACCCCCACCGACGGACCGCGGTCCTCGCGGGAATTCGTCGACGAATTCAGCGGGTGCGGCGCCCGGCGAGCCAGGCGAGGAGCGCTCCCGCGCTGAAGGCGCCCGCCGTCGCACCGGCGCCGAGGCTGCGGCGGACCACGACCTGCGGCCGGATCACCGCCGGCGGCGGCGGCTCCACCGTCCTGGTGGCGTTCTCCTTGGCGGTGGCCGTCCACGCCGTGACGAACAGCAGGAAGCGGGAGACCAGGTTGGCGAAGATCAGCAGACCGAGGACGGGGCCGAACACGGCGAACGACGGCTTGTCCGACAATCCCTGCAGGTAGTACGTGGCGACCTGCTGGAGGATGACGAAGCCGACCGCCGCGATCGCCGCGCCCTTGACGGCGCTGCGCAGCGCGACCTTCTCCCTCGGCAACCTGGCGATGACCCAGAGGAACACCAGGAGGTTCGCCAGCAGCGACAGCACAATGGTGGCCAGCTTGAGCAGGAACACCGCCCAGCCCTCGTCCTCGAGCCCGACCAGTTCGAGCAGCAGCCGGCCGAGACCGCTGCCCGCGGCCGTGATGGCGAACGACACCAGGAGCGCCGCACCGAGGCCGAGCAGCGCGGTGAGGTCCTTGATCGTCTTCGAGACGATCGGCACCTGCTTCTTCTCCTGTCCCCACTGCGCGGTCAGCGCGTCGCGCAGGTTCGACATCCAGCCGATGCCGGAGTAGAGCGCCAGCGCCAGACCGATGAGACCGAGGCCGCCACCGGACTCCACCGCGGTGTCCACGATGCTGTTGGCGATGTCGTTGAGGCCCTCGGGCACGGAGTTGTTGATGCCCTCGGTGATCTGGTCGATGATCTCGCGGTTGCCCGCGAGGACGAACCCGGCGATCGCGAACCCGACCATCAGGATGGGGATCACCGAAAGGACGCTGAAGTAGGTGATCGCCGCGGCGTAGTGGTTGCCGTAGTTCTCGTTGAACGAATCAGCCGCGCGGACGAGGTGGTCCAGCCACGGGTACTTCCGGCGCAGCCTCGCCAGCAGCTTCTCCTTGTCCGGCTCGGCGGACTCGCCCTGCTTGGACTCGGCGCGCTCGTCCCTGTCTCCCACGGAAGAACGCTAACCACGCGACCGGAACCCCGCAACGCGAGCACCGGCCGATGAAGACCTGTGCATCGGAGACACCGGCAGTCGGCCCGGAGAACGCGTCTGGCGTAGCGTCACACCCGACACGGTCGTGCGTCCCACTATGGGACGGTCGCGACGGGACCTTGCGACGAGTGGGACGCGGTCCGCCGGGGAAGGAGCAAACGGTGAACGCTTCAGCACCCGATGACGTGCGCGCGCTGCTCGCCCGGTTGCACACCCAGCTCAGGCTGTTGATTCCCGCGCTGACGATCACCGAGGGCGGGCGCCAGGCCGAGGTACTGCTGGCGCGGCTGCGCGAGAGCACCAACGAAGCCGCCCGCACGCTGTCCGCTGTGGAGCCGATCGTGCTCGCCGCGATCGAGGAGGCGTTGCGGCATGCCGTGGCCCGCGAACACGACGAGGCAAGGACCGAACTGCTGAATGCCTACCACCGGCTCTCGGTGCTGATCCACCGGGAACCTCGGCGGGAGGAAGCCGCGCACGAACGCACCCGCCGGTGGAGCATTTCGGACACCCACCCGCGGGCGGATACCGGTTAGCGGACGGAGTAGGACTGAGGCGCGAAGCGCCTACCTTTTGGGTGGTGGGGGGAGACGGGCGGGAGGGAGGAAGCCGATCCGCTCGTACACCGCGGCCAGCGTCGGCACGGCCACCTCACGGGCCCGGTCCGCACCACAGGTGAGCAGTTTGTCCAACTCGGCCACGTCGTCCAGATAGGACCGGACCTGGTCCTGGAACGGCGTCACGAACTCGACCAGAACCTCGGCCAGATCCTTTTTCAGGTCGCCGTAACCCCGGCCCTCGTAAGCCGTTTCCAGCTCCGCGACGGTCCGCTCGGTCAGCGCCGAGTAGATGGTGAGCAAATTGGCAACGCCGGCCTTGTTCTCCCGGTCGAAAACGACCTCGCGGCCGGTGTCGGTCACCGCGGAACGGATCTTCTTCGCCGAGCGCTTCGGGTCATCGAGCAACTCGATCAGCCCGTTCGTCGAGGACGCCGACTTGCTCATCTTCGAGGTGGGTTCCTGCAGGTCGAAGATCTTGGCCGTGTCCTTCACGATGTGCGGCTCCGGCACCGTCAGTGTCTTGCCGAAACGGTGGTTGAACCGCTGTGCGAGGTTGCGCGACAACTCGAGATGCTGGCGCTGGTCCTCCCCGACCGGGACCGCGTTGGCCTGGTAGAGCAGGATGTCGGCGGCCTGCAGCACCGGGTAGGTGAACAGCCCGACGCTCGCCCTGTCCGTCCCCTGTTTGGCGGCCTTGTCCTTGAACTGCGTCATCCGGCCCGCCTCGCCGAAGCCGGTCTGGCATTCCAGCACCCAGCTCAGCTGGGCGTGCTCGGGCACCTGGCTCTGGACGAACAGCGCGCTGCGTTCCGGGTCGACACCGAGTGCGAGCAACTGCGCCGCCGAGCGCCGGGTCCGCTCCAGCAGCATCTTCGGATCATGCTCCACGGTGATCGCGTGCAGGTCGACCACCATGTAGAAGGTCTCGTGTGTCTCCTGCAGACTCACCCACTCGCGCAACGCACCGAGGTAGTTGCCAAGGTGGAAGGAGTCGGAGGTCGGCTGGATGCCGGAGAGCACGCGGGGCCTGCGGGCCTGCTCGGGAGATGCGGAAGCGTCGGACACGCTCGGATTCTCTCAGGCCGCCGCACCGACCCGACGGCGAGGTCGCCCGGCGAGACCACTATCGGCAGGGGCGGTGAACCGTCACCCGACAAAAGTACTAAACAGTTAAACGGGACCTACTTCCGACGGTTCTGTTACTCCGGGCAGCTTTCTACCGTTCCTTTCGATACCGAATCACCCGTTCGGGATTACCGAAGGAGAACCCATGAAGGCACGGTCCCTGCTCTCCGGCCTCCTACTCGCGGCGGCGACGGCACTGGCCGCAACGGCGGTACCGGCGACGGCCTCGGCCGAACCGGCCGGCGTCGAACCGTTGATCGTCGGCGGCGGCAACGCCACCGAAACGTACTCGTTCATGGCCTCGCTGCAGTCGAGCTGGGGCAGCCATTCCTGTGGTGGCTCACTGATCAAGCCCGGCTGGGTGGTCACCGCCGCCCACTGCGGCACGCCCTACCAGGTGCGCGTCGGCACCACCAACCGCACGAGCGGCGGCACCGTCGCTCGCGTCGCCCAGCGGATCGCCCACCCGTCCGCCGACCTCGCGCTGCTGCGCCTGTCCACCCAGATCACCAACCGGGCGCCGATCTCGATCGCCTCCTCCTCCGGCCCGGTCGGCACCGGCACTCGGATCATCGGCTGGGGCCAGACCTGCGCGCCGCGCGGTGCCTGCGGTGCCCCGGTCACCCTGCAGCAGCTGGACACCTCCATCGTCAGCGACCGGGAGTGCTCCGGGATCTACGCTGCCAGTGAGATCTGCACCGACAACCCGAACAACAACTCCGGCGCCTGCTACGGCGACTCCGGTGGCCCGCAGATCAAGCGGGTCAACGGCGTGTGGCAGCTGATCGGCGCCACCAGCCGCGCGGGGAACAACAGCAGCACCTGCGCCACCGGCCCGTCGATCTACGTCGACGTGCCGTACTACTCGAGCTGGATCGCCCGCTACACCGGATAGTTCCGACGACAACGGCTGGGAGCGGGCAGGCACCCGCTCCCAGCCGTGTTTTCAAAGCGTGTCAGGAGAGGACATCGAGCGGTTCGAGCCGCTTGTCGTAGGTGGTGGTGCGCTGCCGCGAGGATCGTCCGGCCAACCCGGCCAGATGGTTCAGCTCGTCGGCGGTACGCGACGAGCCGTGCTCCGAGCCCGCCATGCGCGAGATCGTCTCCTCCATCAGCGTCCCGCCGATGTCGTTCGCACCGCCGCGCAGCACCTGCGCCGTCCCCTCGTCACCGAGCTTGACCCAGGAGCACTGCACGTTGTCGATCCGGCCGTGCAGGCCCAGCCTGGCGAAGGCGTGCACCGCGCGGTTGTCCCGCATCGTCGGGCCCGGCCGGGCCACGCCTGCCAGGTAGATCGGCGCGTTGTGGTGCACGAACGGCAGGCCGACGAACTCGGTGAAACCCCCGGTGTCCGCCGCGATCCTGGACAGCACGCGCAGGTGCCCCAGCCAGTGGCCGGGGTGGTCGACGTGGCCGTACATCATCGTCGACGACGACGGGATGCCGAGGCGGTGCGCCGTGGACACGACGTCGATCCAGGTCTGTGCGGGCAGTTTGCCCTTGGTGAGCACCCAGCGCACGTCGTCGTCGAGGATCTCCGCCGCCGTGCCCGGGATGGAGCCGAGTCCGGCGTCGCGCAGTTCGGTGAGCCATTCGTGCACGCTCACCCCGGCCTTCGAGGCGGCGGAGACGATCTCCATCGGGGAGAAGGCGTGGACGTGCATGTCCGGGACCGCGGCCTTGATCGCCCGGACGACGTCGGCGTAGTAGGTGATCGGCAGCTTCGGGTCGATGCCGCCCTGCATACACACCTCGGTCGCGCCTGCCTCGGCGGCCTCGACGGCCCTGGCGGCCACGTCCCGCACCGACAGCCGGAAGGCGTCCGCGTCCCGCTCGCGCTGGGCGAAGGCGCAGAACCGGCAGCCGACATAACAGACGTTGGAGAAGTTGATGTTGCGGTTGACGACGTAGGTGATGTCGTCACCCACCACGTCGGCCCGCAGTTCGTCGGCGAGCCCGGCCAGCGTCTCCAGCGCCGGGCCCTCCGCGGTCAGCAGGGCCATCGCCGCCGCGCTGTTGCGCTCGTCGAGCAGCGCCGCGGGGTCGTCGGCGGCCAGGCGAAGGCCGGTGCGCACGTCGTCGTCCAGGCGCTGCGGGGCGGTCGCGTCGGGAACCTGCTGCTTGAGCATCTCCCAGTCGCCGTAGACGCTGTCGAAGTCCCCGCGCCGGTCCCCGGTTCGCCCCTCGGTGTCGATGGCGGTGTGCAGGTCGGACCGGCCGGTCGTGTCCAGCCCGCCGTCCGGCTCCTGCCAGGCGCGGCCCTCGACCACCGCCCCCTCGTCGGCGAGGCCGTCCTCGGTGGCCAGCGCCGAGACGTGCTCGTGCAACCGGATGTCGATCCACTTCTCCGCCGAACGGACGTACTTCGGGTAGACCGTCAGCCGCTCGCGCAGAGTGAACCCGGCCTCGGCGGTCCAGCCGGCCAGCTCACTGATCTGCGGCCAGGGACGTTCCGGGTTGACGTGGTCCGGGGTCAGCGGAGAAACCCCGCCCCAGTCGTCGATACCTGCCCGCAGCAGGAGTGCGTGCTCGTCGCCGACGAGGTTCGGCGGCGCCTGAACGCTGACGCCAGGCGGCATCAGCAGTCGCGCCACAGCGACGGTGGCGGCGAGGTCCTGCAGGTCGGCGTCGGGAGCCGCGCGCATCGCCGTGTCCGGCTTGGCGCGGAAGTTCTGCACGATGATCTCCTGCACGTTGCGGAACTGCCGCGCGCGGGCGCGGATCGCGTGCAGCGACTCGGCCCGCTCGGTGTGGTTCTCGCCGATGCCGACCAGGATGCCGGTGGTGAACGGAACGCCCACCCGGCCCGCGTCGTCGAGCACGCGCAGGCGGACGGCGGGGTCCTTGTCCGGGCTGCCGTAGTGCGGCCCGCCCTTCTCCGACCACAACCGCTCGGCGGTGGTCTCCAGCATCATCCCCATGCTCGGCGACACCGGCTTCAGCCGCGTCATCTCCTCCCAGCTCATCACGCCGGGGTTGAGGTGCGGCAGTAGACCGGTCTCCTCCAGCACCGCGATGGCGCAGGCGCGGACGTAGTCCAGTGTCGACTCGTAGCCGCGCTCGTCCAGCCACTCCTTGGCCTGCGGCCAGCGGTCCTCCGGCCGGTCGCCGAGGGTGAACAGCGCCTCCTTGCAGCCCGCGGCGGCTCCGGCCCTGGCGATCTCGATTACCTCGTCCCGTTCGAGGTACATCGAGTGCAGCTTGCCGGGCACCGTGACGAAGGTGCAGTAGTGACACCGGTCACGGCACAGCCTGGTCAGCGGGATGAACACCTTGCGGCTGTAGGTCACGATGCCCGTGCGCCCCTGATCGGCGAGGTGGGCGTCGCGCACCTTCCCCGCCGCGGCCAGCAGCCGCTCCAGATCCGCATCCCGCGAGTGCAGCAGCACCGCGGACTCGGTGACGTCGAGAGCCACGCCGTCCTCGGCACGCCTGAGCGCGCGGCGCAGGGCGGAGGGACTCGGCGGGGTCTCCAGTGCAGCGGGCGGGGTGATCGACACGTCGTCAGCCATGATCCGAGACTACGGACGAGCAGTGCCGGCGGTAAGGCGTTTTGATGTGAGGCATTTGTCCCCACGCGCAGGAATATTTGCGCTCCGGGGCCACCGGCTGGCGCTTTCCCGCCAACGCGCGGAGTGGGTCAGACCGCCGGGGTCCGGGGGGAGGTCGTGGTCAAGTCCGTGCGGGTGGCGCCCTCGGCGAGCATCGCCCCGGCCATCGCGGAGACCTGACCGCTCATGGTGTCCCCGGAACCAGCCGCCGCGGTGGCGCGTACACGCCTGCGCTGCCGCACGACACCCGCTGCCATTCCGACGATGCCGAGCACGACCGCGACCAGGCCGACCGGCCCCAGCAGGCCGAAGGTGACCGTGTTCGGCTCCACCCGTGCCGCCTGCTCGGCTGTCGCGGTGCCGGCCGTCGCCACGAGCGACGCCAGCGCACCCAGGGTCAGCACCGCCACGGTCCGGACCTTGGCCGCCGACGACCGCATCAGCTCTGCCAGAGCACTGCGCACCGAAGTGCCTCCCGTTACGAGAACGCAATCATGCTTCCCCCAAAAGGGGGGCTTGCTCGAGTTGAAAGCTACCGAGCGTGTCAAGCCCGGTGTGGAAGCAGCAACTCGGGGGCCGAGACTAGCGACTCACCGAGTGGACCTGGCGGCGGGGTGCTCACGACCCGTACGACACCGTCAGGGGCGCGTGGTCGGACCAGCGGGCGTCATAGGTCTCGGCGCGCTCCACGGTGGCCTTGACTGCGCGTCCGGCCAGCCCGGGGGTCGCGACCTGGAGGTCGATGCGCCATCCCGAGTCGTTGTCGAACGCCTTGCCGCGGTAGGACCACCAGGTGTACGGACCAGGGCCTTCGGGGTCTAGCCTGCGCTGCACGTCGACATAGCCCACCTCGTCGAACACCCGGCCCAGCCACGCCCGTTCCTCGGGCAGGAAGCCGGAGTTCTTCCGGTTCGTCCGCCAGTTCTTCAGGTCGACCTCGGCGTGCGCGATGTTCCAGTCGCCCACCACGAGCACCTCGCGATCCGCTGCGGCGGCCTTCCCGCGCAGCTCCGCGAGATAGGGCAGGAACGCCGCCATGAAGCGCTCCTTCTCCTCCTGACGTGGCGTGCCCACGTCACCGCTGGGCAGGTAGAGACTCGCCACCACCAGGTCGGGCAGCTGCACCTCCAGATAGCGCCCGCTGTGGTCGAACTCGGCCTCCCCGAAGCCGATCCGCACGGCCTCCGGCTCCTGCCTGCTGTACAGCGAGACGCCGTTGCGGCCCTTGACCGCGCAGGGCGCGTGCACGGCGTGCCAGCCTTCCGGCTCCCGGACACCGTCCGAAAGTTGCTCCGGTTCGGCGCGTACCTCCTGGCAGGCGACGACATCGGCGTCGGTGGCCGCGAGCCACTCGACGAACCCCTTCTTGGCGGCAGCACGAAGACCATTGACATTCACGGTGGAGACGGTGAGCACGCCCGGGAGGCTACCGGCGCGGACCGACAGACTCGTTGGCAGACTGGCCGGATGCGACGACTACGGGTGCTCGGCAGCAGTGGGGCGTGGCCGGAGCCCGGCGGTGCGTGCAGTGGGTACCTGCTCGAGTACGACGGGTTTCGGGTGGTACTCGACCTGGGCTATGGCACGGCATCGCGGCTGTTCGAACACTGTCAGGACCGCGCGGTGGACGCGGTGGTGATCACGCACGAACATCCGGACCACTGCGCGGACCTGACCGCCGTCGGCAGGGCGCACTATTTCGCCGAACGCCGGCGGCAACTGCCGCTGTACTGCCCACCAGGAGTTCTGCGCGTACTGGAAAGCACCGAGCCCCGGCCCGACCCGCACGCGGTGTTCGAGGTGCACGACATCGAAGGCACCCAGGAGTTGGGGCCGTTCCGCCTCACCGGGTTCCCGCTGCCGCACCACGTGCCCGACATCGGCGTGCGGCTCAGCGCACCGGGTCTCGTCGTGGCGTACACCGGTGACAGCGGTCCCAGCCCCGAGCTCGCCCGGCTGGCCGAGAACGCCGACCTGTTCATCGCCGACGCGACCCTGCAGGGACCCGCGCCGGACACCACCCCCCGCTACGTGATGACGGCTACCGAAGCCGGTACCTGGGCGGCACGCGCCCGAGCGAGAACACTGCTGCTGACGCATTTCTGGCCAGGCAGCGACCGGATCAGATCGGTCACCGAGGCAGCTGCCGTGTTCGAAGGGCGGATCATCGCCGCGGAGGACGGACTCGAGATCGGCCTGTGAACCACCGCTTCAGCCGCAGTCGGCCCCGCCGACGGGCTTGAGGAATTCAACCGACGCCCACCTGTTCTCGCCGAGTTTGCGGAAGCCGTCCCGCACAACGAGTTCCGCGTCGGTCTCGGCGTTCTCCTTGAACTTGCCCACGATCTGGGTGTTCGTGCCAGGACCGGCCCGCACGTTGAGCACATCGGCGGTGACCACCATCCGGCAGCCCGTCGGACCCGCACCGCCGCCCTCTGCGCCTTCGGAAGTGCGTTCGGTCGCGCTGGTCAGATAGATGAGGACAACGCCGGCCACCACCGCGATGATGATCAGCATTCGCTTCGGTATGCCGAGAACCACGCCTGCTCCTCCGGCCGCGGACAGGTCTCCGGTCAGGGTAAGGGCAGGCTCACAAAGAGGACAGGGCTGAGGAGTGGAACCACTCGCCAGGGCCAGTGCGGTAGCACTGGCCTAACTCAAGGTTACCGTTTGGCCGGTCACCCGGCAGTTGAGGTGAGGACAACCTAAAATCGTGGGGAAGTCTCGCGGAGAATCAGTGTCCAGCCGGAGAGGTGAGGAGGCCGGGTGTCCCACGCACCATCGGACCCGCCTGCCGCACCGATCGATGTCGTGCTCGTGGAGGACCACGACATGGTGGCCGAGGCCATCCAGTTGGCCTTCGAACCGATCCCGGACATCCGGATCGTGGCCCGTGCGCGCACGGGAGCGGAAGCGCTCACCCAGGTCCGCGCGCATCAACCACGCGTGGTCGTGCTGGACCGCAGGCTGCCGGACGGGGACGGGATCGAGCGCATCGGCGCCATCCGTGAATCCTCGCCGCACTCCGCGGTGCTCGTCCTCACCGGCGAAGCGAGTCCGTCGGTCGCAGCACGCGCCGTGGCGGCAGGCGGTGGCGGGCTGGTGGTGAAGTCCGCGGGCCTGGACGACCTCGTCACCGCCGTCCGCAGAGTGGCCACGGGCGAGGCCGTGTTCGGCACCCAGTTGCTCGGCGAGGTCTTCGACCGGCTGACCGGCCGTTCCGCCACGACGCCGCTGACGCCCCGGGAACACGAGGCCCTCGTCCTGCTCGCCAGCGGCGCCACCACGGAGCAGATCGCCGAGAAACTGCGACTCGCCAAGAACACCGTCCGGAACCACATTCAGCGGGTCCTGGTCAAGCTCGGCGCACACTCCAAACTGGAAGCGGTGGCCGTCGCCAGACGGGAAGGACTCATCGACTGATGCAGATGCACCAGTTCGTTGTGTTTTCCTGCGTCTTGTCGTGATCCGGTCCCCCGCCGATGATGTTGGACATGGAGCAGCGAAGCCACCCTGTGGCGGAGGTGAGTACGTCCCTGCCCGCTGTGCTGAGCAGCCAGTCCACCGCCCGGCGCTTCGTCGGTGACACGTTGCGCGCGTGGGGGCTCGGCAGCGTGGCCGAGGATGCGGTGCAGATCGCGTCCGAACTGGTGGCCAACGTCCTGCGGCACACCGTGTACAAGCCGATTCTGCGGCTGCGACGGACGGGGCCACGGCTTCGTCTCGAGGTCGAGGACTCGAGCAGCCTCCTGCCCGTCCGGAAGGAAGGTGGTCCTTCGGGTGGCTGGGGCCTGACCCTGGTGGACCAGCTTTCGGACTCGTGGGGCGTGCGAACCCACCCGGCAGGCAAGGTGGTCTGGTGCGAAATCGACAGCGAAAGGGCGCCAGTAGGGGCCTACTGAGCACGCAGGACGAGTTCGCGCATGCCAGTCTCAGGGGTATGACCAGCAGCAGCGAGCCGCCGCGCCGTGAACAGTGGCGGCACCGCGACGAACCGTCCGACGAGTCGTTCCGGCTGTTCATCCACAACGTCCGGGACTACGCGATTTTCATGTTGGACGCGCAGGGGCACGTGGCGACCTGGAACACGGGCGCCGAGCGCATCAAGGGCTACCGGGCGAACGAGATCATCGGCCGGCACTTCTCCACCTTCTATCCGATCGAGGACATCGTGTCGGACAAACCAGGGCGAGAACTGGCCGTAGCCGCGGTCGAGGGGCGCTTCGAGGACGAAGGGTGGCGACTGCGCAAGGACGGCAGCCGGTTCTGGGCGAACGTCGTGATCACCGCCGTCTTCGACGAGTCCGGCACGCTCCAGGGCTTCGGCAAGGCGACCAGGGACATGACGGAGCGGGTGCGCGCGGAACAGGCGCTGCACAACCGGCGGCGGTTGTTCGCGCATCTGGTGAAGGCGCAGGAGATGGAGCGTCGCAGGATCGCCTGGGACGTGCACGACGACTCGATCCAGGCGATGGTGGCGGCCTCGATGCGGCTGCAGTTGCTCGCCTCCAGGGTGGACGACGTTCAGCGGCAGGAGGTGGACATGCTGCTCAGGTCCGTCGACTCGAGTATCACGCGGTTGCGCAACCTGGTGTTCCGGCTGCGCCCACCCGAGCTGGACGACGAAGGGCTGGCCGATGCCATCGGCTCCTACCTGCGACAGGTGAGCGCCCAGGGTGGATTCGAGTTCCGCCTCGCCGTGGAGCTGTCCGAGGAGCCGGAGCAGGAGGTCTCGGTGACGATCTTCCGCATCATTCAGGAGGCCCTTGCCAACGTCCAGAAGCACGCCAACGCCAAGAACGTCGAGGTGTTGTTGCGGTCACTGGGCTACGGCGTGCACGTCACCGTCCGCGACGACGGTGTGGGAGCGGACCTGCCCGCGGTGCGGCACACCGCCACCGACCACTTCGGATTCATGGACATGCACGAGCGTGCCGAGGCGGCGGGCGGGTGGTGGAAGGTGACGAGCGAGCCGGGAGCGGGCTTGAGCGTCGATTTCTGGGTTCCCACCAACGACGACGCCGCCCGGCTGATCGGCACGTTGTGAACGCCCCGCGCCAGGTCCGTGTGGTTATCGCCGACGACGACGCGTTGATCCGGGACGCCCTGCGGGCCGTGCTCAACGCCGAACCCGACCTCGAGGTGGTGGCCGCGGCCGGTGACACCGCCGAGGCGATCGCGCTGGTCGAGCAGCGCGAGCCCGATGTCGCCGTGCTCGACCTGCGCATGGCGGGTGGAGGTGGCGTGGCCGCGGCACGGGAGATCCGCAGGCGTGTCCCTGCCGTCCGGCTCGTCGCGCTGTCCGCGTACTCGGACACCGCGTCCCAGGAGGCGATGGCGCTGACGGGCGTTGACGCCTATCTGGTGAAGGGTGTGCCGAACACGCACATCGTGTCCACCGTGCGCCGGCTCGCCGCACCGTCCTGAGCAACACCGCCGGGGCCACTCCCCCGCGTGAGAGCGGCGGGAGTGGCCCCGGGCGGCAACGGGCCGATGAGTCGCGTCAGCCCTGGGCGATCTTCTTGGCCAGGTTCTCGTCCAGCGTCGCGAGGAACTCCTCGGTGGTCTGGTACGGGTGCTCCTTGCTGATGAGCAGCGCCAGGTCCTTCGTCATCTTGCCGCTCTCGACGGTCTCGACGACGACCTGCTCCAGCTTGTGCGCGAAGTCGATCAGCTCGGAGTTGCCGTCGAGCTTGCCACGGTGCTCCAGACCACGGGTCCAGGCGAAGATGGACGCGATCGGGTTGGTCGAGGTCGGCTTGCCCTGCTGGTGCTGCCGGTAGTGGCGGGTCACCGTGCCGTGCGCGGCCTCGGCCTCGACGGTCCGGCCGTCCGGCGTGCGCAGCACCGAGGTCATCAGGCCGAGCGAGCCGAAGCCCTGCGCGACGGTGTCGGACTGCACGTCACCGTCGTAGTTCTTGCACGCCCAGACGTAGCCGCCCTCCCACTTCATCGCCGCGGCGACCATGTCGTCGATCAGGCGGTGCTCGTAGGTGATGCCCTTCGCGTCGAAGTCGGCCTTGAACTCGGCCTGGTAGATCTCCTCGAACACGTCCTTGAACATGCCGTCGTAGGCCTTGAGGATCGTGTTCTTGGTCGACATGTAGACCGGGTACTCCCGGTCGAGCCCGTACTGCAGCGATGCGCGGGCGAAGTCCTCGATGGACTTGCGGTAGTTGTACATCCCCATCGCGACGCCGCCGCCCTCGGGGAACTTCGCGACCTCGAACTCCATCGGCTCGGAACCGTCGTCGGGTGTGTAGCTGATGGTCAGCGTGCCGGGGCCGGGAACCTTGAAGTTGGTGGCCTTGTACTGGTCGCCGTGCGCGTGACGGCCGATGATGATCGGCTTCGTCCAGGTGGGGACCAACCGGGGGATGTTCTGGATGACGATCGGCTCGCGGAAGATCACCCCGCCGAGGATGTTGCGGATGGTGCCGTTGGGCGAGAGCCACATCTTCTTCAGGCCGAACTCCTCGACCCGCGCCTCGTCCGGCGTGATGGTGGCGCACTTCACGCCGACACCGTGCTTCTTGATGGCGTTGGCTGAGTCGACGGTCACCTGGTCGTCGGTGCGGTCCCGCTCCTCGATGCCCAGGTCGTAGTACTCGAGGTTGATGTCCAGGTACGGATGAACCAGCTTGTCCTTGATGAACTGCCAGATAATGCGGGTCATCTCATCACCGTCGAGCTCTACGACGGTGCCCTCGACCTTGATCTTGGCCATGAGCAGCGGTGCTCCTTCCGCGGATCTGCGCGTCTCGTGTTCTGCACGTTCGTGTTCGTCGTGTTCGGCCTGTTCGACACTGTGCAAGCGGTACAAGCGTACTGGTAAACGTCGCCCGCGTGTTCCGCACCTGGGTTACCCAGCGGTAACGCCGCCACATCGGCCGTTCGCACCCAACTGCAATCTACGTCGCCTCGGGCACCCGCTGTCCAGGCCCGCGAGCGGAACGGAACGCCCAATTGGGCACCGCGAGCTGCGTGCCTGAATGGTTTCCTCGCTGACCACCGCGGGTACGGCTCGAACATGGTGAGCATCGGATACTTCCTGTCCTGCGAGGAGTTCGGGCCGAACGAACTCGTCCGGCAGGCGAAGATGGCCGAGGAGGCCGGGTTCGAGCGGCTCTGGATCTCCGACCACTACCACCCGTGGACGTCGGAACAGGGCAACAGTCCGTTCGTCTGGTCGGTGATCGGCGCCCTCTCGCAGGCCTGTTCGTTGCCGATCACCACCGCGGTGACCTGCCCGACCGTCCGTATCCATCCGGCCGTCATCGCCCAGGCCGCCGCGACGGCCGCGGTGCAGACCGATGGGCGGTTCGTGCTCGGCGTCGGCACCGGCGAGGCACTCAACGAGCACATCCTCGGCGACGCGTGGCCACCGCCCGCGGTGCGGCGGACCATGCTGGACGAGGCCATCGACATCATCCGCAGACTGCACGCCGGTGGCCAGGTGAGCCACTACGGCGAGCACTACACCGTGCAGCAGGCGCAGCTGTACACCCTGCCGGAGCAACCGGTGCCGATCTATGTCTCGGGGTTCGGCCCCCAGGCCGCCAGGCGCGCGGGCCGGACGGGTGACGGCTTCTGCACCGTGCTGCCTGATCACAGCCTCGTGCACGCGTTCCGCGACAACGGTGGCGACGACAAGCCCGTCCAGGGCGGCATGAAGGTCTGCTGGGCGGACAGCGAGGACGCGGGGGTGGCGACCGCGCACCGGCTCTGGGCCACCGAACAACTGCCGGGCCAGCTCGGGCAGGCGTTGCCGAATCCACGTGACTTCGAGCAGGCGAGCACGCTGGTCACCGAGGACATGGTGCGGGGCGCCGTGCCGTGCGGCCCGGATCCCGCCAAGCACATCCAGGCGGTACAGGCCTTCGGTGACGCCGACTTCGACGAGGTCTACGTCCAGCAGATCGGCCCCGACCAGGAGGCGTTCTTCGAGGCCTGGTCGACGAAGGTGCTGCCGGAACTGCGCTGACCGGCCGACCGGGAATTCGTCGACGAATCCCGGGGATGGGGTGCTCAGCGGCGCGCGAGCCAGACCACGTCGGGTTCTCCTCGCGGGACCGGGACGTCGAGCACCCGTACCTCGTCGAAGCGTTCTCGCAGCGTGCGGGTGAACGCCTCGCTCGCGTGCGCGCTCCACACCGCGAGCAGCCCGCCCTCGCGCAGGCGGGCGGTGAGCAGGTCCAGCCCCTGCGCGTCGTACAGCGCGGCGTTGCCCTCACCGAGTGTCCATTCCGGACCATTGTCGATGTCCAGGCACAGCGCGTCGAAGCGCTCGGCGCCATGGGAAAGCCAGTGCACGAGGTCGTCGTGGACGAGCCTTACCCGTTCGTCGGCGAGCGCGTCCCCGTGCACCTCCCGCAGCGGGCCCGTGCGGTTCCAGTCGACCACGGCCGACTCCCGCTCCACGACCACGACGTCACCGATCGCGGGATGCTCCAGCGCGGCCCGCAGCGAGAACCCGACACCGAGGCCGCCGATCACCATCGAGGCTTCCGGCTCCAGCAGGTCGGCGGCGGCCGTCACCAGGAGCCGCTCGGACCTGCCGTCCCGTGTGTCCATCAGGAACATGCCGTCCGCGATCACTTCCAGGTCAGCACCGCAGCGCCGCAGCACCAGTTCGCCGCACTCACCGTCGACCCGATCGATTACCTCGGCCATCCACTCCACTGTAGGGCCCGCGCGATGGCGCCGTCGCGGCCGTTTCCCGACCGTGGCGCCCCCTCGACCGCACCGTGCCGGGCTCCTACCCTGGATGGGCGGAGGTGATGCACGATGCAGGCGACAGTGGGAGACGAGATCCGCGTGCACGGCCGCACGGTCGGCTCAGCCGAACGGCGTGGCGAGATCCTCGAGGTACGCGGCACCGACGGCAGACCGCCCTACTGGGTGCGGTTCACCGACGGGCACGAGCGGCTGATCTATCCCGGCCCCGACTGTGAGGTCGAGGGACACCGCGACTGACCGGCGCCACCGCCCGCGGTGGCACTCACCGGCGCACGACGGTCGCGCGCCGGTGCGCGCCAGCCGAAGAACAGCACCACAAGCCCGCCGATCGCGGTGAGCGCGGCTGCCGCGGGCGGCAGCGTCGTGGGACCCGAGTGGGTGAGCACAACCCCGCCGACGACGCCGGACAACCCGACACCCAGGTAGATGGCCGAGGCGTTGAGGGAAAGCAGCAGCCCCGCGTCCCGGCCGCCGAGTTCGATGAGCCTGTGCTGGACGGGAGGGTTGAACGACCAGGTGGTGAGCCCCCAGAGCAGGAGCAACACCGCCGCTCCCGGCACCGTGGTCGCCAGTAGCGGGAGCGCCACCAGCACCACGGTGAGCCCCGAGATGACGACGAGCAGCGGCCGCCGCGACCCCCATCGGTCGGTCGCCCTGCCCCCGGCGTAGTTGCCGAGCGCGCCGCCGATGCCGTAGCAGAGCAGGAGCAGGCTCACCGTCGTGCCGGTGACCCCCGCGGTCGCGTCCAGCACCGGTGTGATGAAGGTGTAGACGCTGAACGCGGCGGTGCAGCCGAGCACCGTCGTGACGAGCACGGCCATCGCCCTCGGGTCGCGCGCGACGGTGAACCGCGCGGCCAGCGGAACCGGTGGCTGCGGCGCGACCTCGGGCAGCGCCAGCCGGATCGCCAGCGCTCCCGCCACGGAGAACACCGCCACCAGCGCGAAGACCCAGCGGTAGCCGAGCGGTGCGGACAGCAGACTGCCCAGCGGCACGCCGAAGATGGTGGCCAGGGTGAGCCCGCCGAACACCGCGGCCACCGCTCTTCCCCTCCGCTCCGGCGGATTCAGCTCGGCGGCGACCACACTCGCCGCGGGCGTGAAGACGGCGGCGCCGATCGCGGTCACCATCCGCGCCGCGAACAGGAGACCGTAACCGGGCGCGAGCGCGGCCAGCGCGTTGCCGAGCGCGGTCACCAACAGCGCCACCACCAGCAGGGTGCGCCGTTCCCACCGCCCGGTCACGGCGGCGAACAACGGCGATCCGATGGCGTAGGCGATCGCGAACGCGGTGACGAGTTGCGCCGCGGTCGCCGCCGAGACGTGCAGCTCGGAGGTGAGCGCGGGGAGCAGGCCCGCGACGACATAACCACTCGTCCCCACGGCGAAGGTGCCCAGCGCCAGCACCGAGGTCCGGGAGGCGTACGGATGGGAGGTCATCGCGAGCCCCGTTCCTTGTTCGACGACCATCAAAGTTCGAAGCGGATCGTACTACGTCGATCACGAAGTTCGAATCCCGTCGTACAATCGACCGATGGACACCGCCGAGGAGACGAAACGGCTGCCGTTTCCCGACCGATCGGAGATCCGCATCGAGTCGGTGCTGCAGGCACTGGCCGATCCGGTCCGCCTCGCGATGGTGCGGCAACTGGCCGGGGCGGACGAGATCTCCTGCGGTGGTTTCGAGGTCGCCGTGAGCAAGTCCACACTCACCCATCACCTGCGCACGCTGCGCGAATCGGGGATCACGATCACCCGCCAGCAGGGCACGACGAGGTTCAGCGCGCTGCGTAGGGACGATCTCGACGTCCTGTTCCCCGGCCTGCTCGACGGGGTGCTCGCCGCACGACAGTGAGCGCGTGGGCAGGCTCACGCGGATAACAGGATGACAACGGCGTCGCCGTGCGTTGGACTGGAAGTGCGCTCCCGGCCTGCTGGCGCGTGAGCAACCACCCAGGACGGCCCGATCAGGGGTGATCGCGCGGCCGTCCTTGATTTTCAACCCTTGCTGTATCGATCCAGTGCCGCTCGATGCACGCCGGTCCAGCAACTGCCCGTTCACGTTCGGAAGGAAAGCCGTGCCCATCGCACTGCTCGCACTCGCCATCGGCGCCTTCGGTATCGGGACCACCGAATTCGTCATGATGGGCGTGCTGCCGCAGGCCGCCGCCGACTTCGGTGTCTCCATCCCGTCCGCCGGCTACCTCATCTCCGGCTACGCCCTCGGCGTGGTCATTGGGGCCCCGCTGCTCACGGCCGTCGCCGTGCGCCTGCCACGCAAGACCATGCTGCTGGCGATGATGGGCCTGTTCACCGCGGGCAACGTCCTGTTCGCACTGGCCCCGAACCACGAACTCGGGGTGGTCTTCCGCTTCATCGCGGGCCTGCCGCACGGCGCGTTCTTCGGCGCGGGTGCCGTGGTGGCCTCCAGCCTGGTCGCGAAGGGTGACCGGGCCAAGGCGGTGTCGATGATGTTCATGGGCCTGACACTGGCCAACGTCGTCGGCGTGCCCCTCGGCACGCTGCTCGGCCAGCAGGTCGGCTGGCGCGCGACGTTCGCACTGGTCGCGGTGATCGGGCTGGCGGCCATCGGCTGCATCGCCAAGCTGGTCCCGCACCAGGGCAAGCCCGCGGAGACGTCCCTGCGCGGCGAACTCGCCGCGTTCCGCAAGCCGCAGGTCTGGCTCGCGCTGGCGATCGTGACGTTCGGCCTCGGCGGTGTCTTCGCCTGCCTGAGCTACGTCACGCCGATGATGACCGATGTGGCCGGGTTCCAGCCGGCCAGCGTGACGCTGCTGCTGTCCCTGGCGGGGCTCGGCATGACCCTGGGCAACTTCCTCGGCGGCAGGCTCGCCGACCGCGCGCTGATGCCGAGCCTGTACGTAGCCCTGGCCGCGCTGGCCACCGTGCTCGCCGTCTTCACGATCACCGCGCAGGGCAAGATCGGTGCGGCGATCACGATCTTCCTGGTCGGCGTGGCCGGCTTCATGATCGGCCCGATGATGCAGGCGCGGATCATGGAGAAGGCGGGCGGCACCCCCTCGCTCGTCTCGGCCGCGGTGCAGTCCGCGTTCAACATCGCCAACTCGATCGGCGCCTACCTGGGTGGGCTCGTCATCGCGGGCGGGCTCGGACTGGTGGCGCCCAACTGGGTCGGCGCGTTCCTGGCCGTGCTCGGCCTGAGCATCGCGGTGGTGTCCGGCACGCTGGACCGCCGTGAGGACGCCGACACCCCCACACCGGCCCCGGCCATGGCGACCGCCGGTTCCTGACGGCCACGCGGGCCCGCTCGGTCAGCCGAGCGGGCCGCCGGTGATGGTGAGCGCGACGAAGAGGATCAGGATGCCGAGACCCGCGTAGCTGAGGATGTCGACGCTGCGGCCGCGGATGCTCAGCAGGCCCGCCTGCTCGTCGGTCAGTGCCGCGCGCAGGACGGACGCCACCAGGAGCGCGCCGCCGATCAGCGCCGCACCCTGGCGCCAGTGGTACATACCGATGCGCAGCGCCGCGATCGCCACCAGCGCCATGACCACCGCGAACGGCAGGTGCACGAGCAGACTGCGGCCGCCGCGCCGCGGGGAGGTCACCGCGCTCAACCCGCCGCGGCCCGTTCGGCGGCCTCGACCACGTTGGTGATCAGCATCGCCCTGGTCATCGGACCCACCCCACCGGGATTCGGCGACAGGAATCCGGCCACCTCCTCGACGCCGGGGGCGACATCGCCCGCCAGTGCGCCGTCCACCCTGGACACCCCCACGTCGAGCACCGCCGCACCGGATTTCACCATGTCTGGGGTGATGATCCCGGGCACGCCCGCCGCGGCGATCACGATGTCGGCCCGGCGCACCTCGGCGGCCAGATCGGTCGTGCCGGTGTGGCAGAGCGTGACGGTCGCGTTCTCGC
Source organism: Amycolatopsis marina (assembly GCF_900111885.1). Classification (GTDB taxonomy): domain Bacteria; phylum Actinomycetota; class Actinomycetes; order Mycobacteriales; family Pseudonocardiaceae; genus Amycolatopsis; species Amycolatopsis marina. The sequence goes on along the minus strand of NZ_FOKG01000008.1, from coordinate 162,497 downwards.
TGCGCCTCGTCAGCAGCAGCCCGAGCGTCCTGCCGACGGTGATCCCTCTGCCGACGACGGTCACCCGCGCACCGGCGATCGGGACCTCGTACCGACGCAGCAGCTCGACAATCCCGCGCGGGGTGCAGGGCAGCGCGGTGGGCTGGTTCAGCACGAGCCTGCCGAGGCTCACCGGGGCTAGGCCGTCGGCGTCCTTGGCCGGGTCGATGCGCTCCAGCACCGCACCTTCGTCCAGATGTTTCGGCAGTGGCAACTGCACGATGTAGCCGGTACAGGCCGGGTCGGCGTTGAGCTCGTCGATCACCGCTTCCAGCTTCTGCTGGGAGATGTCGGCAGGCAGGTCCCTGCGGATCGAGGTCACGCCGACCTTCGCACTGTCGGCGTGCTTGGCCTTGACGTACCAGTGGGAGCCGGGGTCGTCGCCGACCAGCACGGTCGCCAGACCGGGAGTGACCCCCCGCTCGGCCAGTGCCGCGACGCGGGGCGCGAGCTCCGCGAAGATGGCGTCCTTGGTCGCCTTACCGTCCAGAACAGTCGCCGTCACGCGCGTCATTGTTCCAAACGGGCCCGCCGCTCCCGCGGCCCGCCCATCCCCGCGATCACCACGGCGACCAGCGCCAGCGCGGTTCCGCCGACGGTGGTGGCCGTCAGTGGGTGTCCCGCCGCGGGCAGGAACACGTCGAGCAGCACCGAGCCGATCAGCTGCCCCGCGATGGCGGCCAGCCCCAGCAACAGCACCCCGGTCAAGCGGACCACGAACGACGCCAGCGCGATGAACACGATCCCGACAAGGCCGCCGAGATAGAGCACCGGGTTGTCCGGCGCGGCCGTCGGGCCGCCGCTCACCAGCAGGGAGACCAGCCAGGCCAGCACCAGCACGATCGTGCCGACGGTGAAGTTGGTCAGCGCCGCGGTGAGCGCGCTGCCCGAGACCTTGCCGACGTGCCCGTTGATCGCCTGCTGCACGGCCACGAACACCCCGGCGACCATGGGCAGTGCCAGCAGCCACAACCGCCCCGGCCCGCCCGGCAGGTTCAAACCACCGGAGACCGACCACGCCACCGCCACGAGCGTGAGCACCGCGCCCAGCACCCGAGTGACGCTCAGCCGCTGGGCCCCAGCGGGCCCGAGGCCCGCGCGGTCGACGAAAAGCCCGCTCACGGTCTGCCCCGCGACGACACCGACGGTGAACAGCGAGACACCGAGCACCCCGACGGTGACCGACTGACCGGCCACGAACATGGCACCACCCACACCGCCCAGGCACTGCCAGGGGCTCAGCGAGCCGCCGCGCAGCGCCTCGGCGAGCCGTCGCAGACCGGCTCGCATCGTCCGCGTCAGCGGCAACATGGCCACGAGTACCAGCAGTCCGCCACCGAAGGAGATGACCGCGGCGAGCAGCGCGTCGTGCAACTCCACACCGAGGGCGCCGTTGATCCGGCCCTGTGCGGCCATCGCGAGCCCGGCCGCCATGGCGAGCGACACACCGAGCACGCGTGCGGTGGCCGGTTCTCGCCGGTTCGTGTCGAGATCGTGTCGCTGGGAACCCGAACTGGTACGGGCAGTAGTCATCACGATCTATTGTCAACCCGCCAGCCGGGTCAGTCTCCCCCAGATCGGTGACTTATGGCCCGAAACACACCCGCTGCGCCCTGCGGATCCGGCCGTCCACCAGGCAGAAGAGCCCGGAAACTCACATGTCCCGTGCATAAGCGTGGGTAACAAGTCAAGATGTTCTGGTGGCACAAGCGACGCAGCTGAACGCAACCGAGCAGGACACACTGGTCAAACAGATAGGACTGTCCCTGCTCCGCGCTGCCCCGCGCGACTGGCAGCGCGTTACCGCGGAGTACCGCGCCGTGGGCAGATTCCATGAGCTGAACGGCGAAATCGTCCTCGCGGACGGATCGACGGTGGACTGGGTGGCCACCCACGACATCGCGACTCTCTTCGGCCGGCTGCGTGCGGGCATGTACCGGGAGGGGCGGGGAACCTGGTTCAACGCCCGCTACCAGCTCGACCACCCGTCCAGCTACAACCTCGAGTACGACCGTGAAGAACCCAAATGGGACATCATGCCGCCGCCCCAGGCCTATGCCGACGAGCTGCGCATGTTCCCCCGCTCCGAGGACAACGTGCCGGAGTGGCTGATGCGGCGGATGTCCGGCCTCGGCCCCGAGCGGCCGGGCCCGCGCTTCCGGATCGCGCGGATCTTCGACGGTGCCGGCCCTGGCGGCAGGCCGGTGATCAACCGGCCCGAGCTGGAGGTCGACGAGCAGGACCGGTTGCTCGAGTACCTCGATGCCGCCCCTGTGGTGGTCCCGAACAGGGGCTACGACATCGACCGGCTCGCGAGCACGCCCGAGGGGACCGTTCCGGTCGCCTTCCACAGCGACGGCGTGTGGATCTGGCCCGCCGCGGTCAACTACTACCTCCGGGAATACGGCGTTTCGCCCGAACCCGACCTGATCCAGCACATCCACGCCAGTGGTTTCGCGGTGCCCTCGGTACCCGACCAGCTGCGGCAGGCCGCGGCCGCGCACATCAACCGGGGCGCCCCGCCACCGCGCCAGGCCCCGCCGCCGCCCGTACCGCCGCCGGTCCCCCCGCAGGCCGAGGCGCAGGCCGAACGTGCGCAGGCGCGGCCCGCCGAGGAGCCGCAGGAACCGGCACCGACACCGGCGCAGCCGCCGTACGAGGAGAAGTTCGACCAGACCACCTACGCCGAGCCGGTCGACCGGCGGAGCTTCGCGGAGCAGGACTTCACCGAGCCGAACCAACCCGAACCCGCGCCGGACGACACCCAGTTCCACGCCCCGAGATTCGACGAGTACGACGAGTACGACACGGCGGGCCACGGCGAGGTGGACTACGACCAGGACCAGCGGTCCGCCGAGGCGGCCGACTCGGATCAGGGGCAGGCCCCGCCGCAGGAGGAGAGCTCGCACCAGGCGCGGATGGACCCGCCCACGACCTTCACCCCCGCCGCGTCGCTGGACCCCGGTCCGATGACCACGATCACACCGCCGGTTTCCGCATCACCGCCGGTTCCCGAGTGGCACACGGCCGAGGCGAACGGACCGAGGCCGGAACCGGGGCGCCAGGAACCACAGCGCCAAGAGCCACCGCGCCACCAGGAACCACAGCATCAGGACGCGCGGCAGCCCGAGCCACAGCGGGCCCCCGAGTGGGATGCGCCCGGCACCGCGCACGGCTCCCGTGACCACGATTTCGACGACGGCGGCCCGCCGACGCAGATCGGCGGAGTCCCGCTGCCCGAGCACGCGGAGCCGATCCTCGACCAGATGCAGGACACGCTGCGGGAACTGGGTGTGCCGGACGGGGACTACCGGATCGGCGAGCCCGCCGAGCGGGGGTGGAGCATCGAGGAGATACCCGACGGCTGGCGAGTCGGCTGGTACGACGGTGAGCTGACCAACCCCGCGCTCTTCGGCGACGCCGAGGACGCGGCGGCGTTCATGCTCGGCAAGCTGCTGCTCGCGCCGGACGGCGGAGTCCCACGAACGCAACCACCGCCTGCCGCCGCTCCCGAGCCGCCCGCGCCACCGGCACCGCCCGCCGCTACCGGGGCGGTCGGATCAGGAGCACCGGCACAGCCACCGGCGTCCGCGCCGGAGAAGTCCGCACCGGTGCTGACCACCCTGTCCCCGGAGATCGCGACGGGCTCGCGATCGCAACGGGGTCCGGAGTCCGCACAGGCACCGGCTCGTCCCGCCGCACCGGCACCGGCACCGACAGCAGCGCCCGCAGCGCCAGCAGCGCCCGCAGCACCCGCAGCGTCGGCAGGCAGGGAAGACGCCACGACACCGCCACCGCGGCCACCGCAGGGGATGGCCGCCAACGGTTCCGGCACTCCGGCGGCACCCGCACGTCCCGCACCGGCGACTGCCGGTGCCTCAGCCGGTGCGTCGGGGGCGGGCCAGCAGTGGCCGATCCAGCCCATGGAGGGCGAGCCGCCGCTGACGTTGTTCCGGGGCAAGGAGGTCCGCGAACTTCCCGCGGGCAGCGAACTCGACCGGTTCGGCGGGCCGGGCGGCAACCTCACGTATGCCGCGGGGACGCCGTTCGAGGAGCGCTCACTAGTGCCGGAGTGGGTCAACCGTCCCTATCACGTGTACCGGGTGCAGCGTCCGCTCGAGGCGCTGGCCGGAGTCGCGATCCCGTGGTTCAACCAGCCCGGTGGCGGTGCCGCATACCTGCTACCCGCATCGATCGAGGAACTGCTCGCCGAGGGTGACCTGATCGAACTGGAACCTGGGGAGCCGCCGCTGTCCTGACCCAGGTCCCAGGACACTCTCAGTCCCCGACCACCAGCCCGTGCGCGCCGGCGAACGCGACGGCGGTCTCCAGGTCGACCCGCGCTCCGGCGAGCTGTGCCTGGCGGAGTCCGTTGGCGTCGACCCTGGCTCCACGCAGGTCGGCCTCGGCCAGTTGCGCACCGTGCAGGCGGGCACCGGTCAGGTCCGCGCCCCGCAGGTTCGCCCGGGTCAGATCGGCGTCGGTGAGGTTCGCTTCGCGGAGCCGGAGACCGGACAGGTCGCAGCGGCGCAGCCGCGCTCCACCGAGGCCGGCCAGTGACAGGTCGCTGTCCCGCAGGGTGATCGGCAGCAGCCCGCATTCGACGAACGCCGAACCGAGCAGTGAACAGCCGCGCCAGGTGGACCCGGCCAGCGAGGCCCGGCGCAGGACACAGGACCGCAGCGCCGACGAGAGGTGCTGCGAGTCGCCGAGATCGGCGCCGGTGAAGTCGCATTCGTCGAAGGTGCACCCCTGGGTGTTCAGTCCCCGAAGGTCGGCGTCGCTGAAGTCGCAGCGCACGAAACGGCGGCGCACCCAGCTCCGGCCGGGCAGTACCGCGTCGCGGTAGTCCTCGCCGACCTCGGGCTCCGGATCGGCCTCGGTGCCCTGCACCGGGCCGGTGGTGTCGGTCATGGAGCGAGCCTGACACAGCCCGCCGACAGGCCCGCTCAGCGGAAGTCCCTCGACTTGGCCTTGATCCGCATGGGCAGGTGCTGCAACCGGTCGGCGAGCACGCTGACCACGCCGTCGGCACTCTCGACGGTGCCACGGACCAGCAGCGCCGGGCTGGCGCGGGCGATGCGGTGGTACCGCCGCCAGAGCCCCGCGGTGCAGACCACGTTGACCATGCCGGTCTCGTCCTCGATGTTGAGAAACGTGACACCGCCAGCGGTCCCTGGCCGCTGGCGGTGGGTCACGGCCCCGCCGATGAGCACGCGCGATCCGGGCTCCACCTGAGCGAGCCGGTCGGCGGGCACCACCCCCAGCGCGTCGAGCTTCGCGCGGATGAACTGCGTCGGGAAGCTGTCGGGGGACACACCCGTGGCCCAGACGTCGGCCACGGCGAGATCGAGATCGTCCATTCCCGGCAGCGCGGGGGCCACCAGCCCGACACCGCCGCCGGGCAGTTTCCCCGGCTTCTCCTGCGCCACCGCCCCGGCCGCCCACAGTGCCGCCCTGCGGTCGAGGCCGAACGAGCCGAACGCTCCCGCCGTCGCCAGCGCCTCGACCTGTGGCGCCGTCAGCCGCACCCGTCGCACCAGGTCCGCCATGTCCGCGAAGAGCGCACCCCGCTCGCGTTCGCCGACGATTGCCTCCGCCCTCGCCGTGCCGACCGCACGCACCGGGCCAAGGCCGAGCCGGACCGCGAGGCCACCGTGCCGCGCCGATCGTGGTTCGAGGGTGGCGTGCGACAGGCTCGCGTTGATGTCCGGCCCCCGCACGACGACGCCGTGCCTGCGCGCGTCCGCGACGAGCGACTGCGGGGAGTAGAAGCCCATCGGCTGCGCCCGCAGCAGTGCGGCGCAGAACGCTTCCGGGTGGTAGCGCTTGAAGTAGGCACTGGCGAACACCAGGTGCGCGAAGCTCAGCGCGTGACTTTCCGGGAAACCGAAGTTCGAGAAGGCCTCCAGCTTTCCGAAGAGGTGCGCGGCCATCGGCTCGTCGATCCCATTGCGAGCGGCGCCGTCGTAGAACCGTTGCCGCAGCCGCTCCATCTTCACCGTGGACCGCTTGGCCCCCATCGCATGTCGTAACTCGTCGGCCTCGGCCGCGGTGAACCCGGCGACGTCGAGCGCGATCTGCATCAGCTGTTCCTGGAACAGGGGCACGCCTTTGGTCTTCTCAAGCGCGTTCTCCAGCAGCGGATGGTCGTAGTCCCACTTCTCCTTCTCGCTGTTTCGCCTGATGTAGGGGTGCACCGAGCCGCCCTGAATGGGACCGGGGCGAATCAGGGCGACCTCGATCGCCAGGTCGTAGAAGGTGCGTGGCGCGAGCCTCGGCAGGGTGGCCAACTGGGCCCTGCTCTCCACCTGGAAGACACCGATCGCATCGGCGCGCCGGAGCATCGCGTAGACCTCGTCGTCCTCCAGGTCCAGTTTGGCGAGGTCCACCTCGATGCCCTCGTGCTCCCGCACCAGGTCGATCATGTAGTGCAACGCCGAGAGCATGCCCAGACCGAGCAGGTCGAACTTGACCAGTCCCACCGCTGCGCAGTCGTCCTTCTCCCATTGCAGCACGCTGCGGTTGTCCATGCGGGCCCACTCGATGGGGCAGACCTCGCTCACCGGCCGGTTGCAGATCACCATGCCGCCGGAGTGGATGCCGAGGTGCCGCGGAAAGTCCTCGAGCGCGACCGACAGTTCCAGCACCGGCAGTGGAATGTCGTGATCATGGTCGTGCTGTGTCTCCAGCAACGGACCCCACCTGTCGATCTGCTTGCTCCACGCGTCCTGCTGTCCGGGCGAGTGCCCGAGCGCTCGCGCGGAGTCGCGGACGGCGGACCTGGCGCGGTAGGTGATCACATTGGCCACCTGGGCGGTGCACAGCCGTCCGTACTTGCGGTAGACGTACTGGATGGCCTCCTCCCGGCGATCCGACTCGATGTCGAGATCGATATCGGGATAGCCGTCCCGGTCCGGTGCGAGAAAACGTTCGAAGAGCAGCTTCCAGGTCACCGAGTCCACATTGGTGATACCGAGTGCGTAGCAGACGGCGGAGTTGGCGGCGGATCCTCTGCCCTGGCAGAGGATGTCGTTGTCCCGGCAGAATCTGACGATGTCGGCGACGATCAGGAAGTAGCCGGGGAAGTTGAGCTGCTCGATGATCGCCAACTCGTGCTCGATCTGCTGGTATGCCTCGGGATTGGCCGCCCGTGTTCCGTACCGCCCGGCCGCGCCGCGGTAGGTCTGCTCACGTAGGTAGCTCGCCTCGGTGTGCCCCTCGGGGACGTCGAACGGCGGGAGTTCCGGCGCGACCAGCTTCAGGTCGAAGGCACAGTCCGTGCCGAGCCGGGCGGCCCGGCGCACCGATCCCGGGTACCGCGCGAAACGGGCGGCCATCTCGGCCCCGGAACGCAGATGGGCGCTGCCGTTGGCCGGCAGCCAACCCTCCATGTCGTCGAGGCTGCGCCGGGCGCGGATCGCGGCGAGCCCGGCGGCCAGCCTTCCCCTGCGCGGCGTGGCGTAGTGGGCGGCGGTGGTCGCCACGGTGGGCAGGCCGTGCCGTGCCGCCAGTTCGGCCAGTGCGTCGTTGTCGGCGGTGTCCGTCGGCACGCCGTGATCGGTCAGTTCGACGTGGACCTCGTCCCGGCCGAAAAGGCTGACCAGCCGCTGCAGTTGATCTCCCGCCGCGCCGGGCCCTCCCCCGGCCAACGCCCGTCGCACCGCACCCTTTCGGCATCCGGTGAGAACGACGCAATGCCCGGCCACCTCGGCCGCGACCGCCTCGATGTCGTAGACCGGACGGCCCTTCTCCGCACGCGCGGCCGTGGGCAGGTCCCGGTCGTAACCGGCCAGCTGTCCGGCCGTGGTGGCGCGGCACAGCGCGGCGTAACCGTCGACATCCTTGGCGAGCAACAGCAGGTGCTCACCTTCGGGGTCGGCAACGCCGGTCTGCGGCGCCGCGAGCCCGAGACTGAGCTCGGTGCCGAACACGGTGCGCACGCCGAGCTCACGAGCGGCCTCGGCGAAGCGGACCACGCCGTACATCCCGTCATGGTCGGTGATCGCCAGTGCGTCGAGCTCCAGCCTGGCGGCCTCCTCCACCAGCTCCTCCGGATGGCTCGCGCCGTCGAGGAAGCTGAAGTTCGAGTGGCAGTGCAGCTCGGCGTAGGGAACCCGGTCCTGGTTGTCCCTGGCAGCGGCGGCGACGGTGGGAACCGGATGAGCAGGCAGCGGCGGCGTTCGCGTCGCGGGCGTGGCTCCGGAGAGGGTTCGCTCCAGCTCCCGCCACGGCACCGGCGGGTTGTCCCAGCCCACGTGTCACTCCCGGCTGTTCTCGGATGACAGGCGGGGCAACGGAATCAGCGAGCCCAGCTCCGCCTCCGGCACCGGGCTCCGCTCGCCGCACAGCGAGTCCGTGGTCTCCGCGTCTTCGTGACCGTGCATCTCAGTCGTACATCCCTTCGACAGTCCATAATGGATTACTGTGTTCCTCCAGGAGCAGGAGCAACGCGAGGTCGCCCTGCTCCCGCCCGCCGCCGTCCAGCAGGACCTGGACCCTGGCCTTGTCCCCCTGCCGTCCCGGTGCCCACCATCTGGCCGTCACGGGCCACGGGCCCGCCCACTGCAGTACCTGGCGTTCGGGGCCGTCCTCGACCGCGACGCGGTACGGCGGGGCGGTGAGGCGCTGCCGTTCGGTGAGCTCCACCGGCGCACCCGACTCGTCGAGCACGGTGGCCGGGACCTGCCCGGTGTAGACCGTGGCGGGGGACGGTGCGGGCAACCGGCCCGGCCATGGGGCCGCCGGCTCGCTGGACACCTCGGGACGGTCTCCCCACGGCACCGACCTGACCCGCTCGGCGGGACCGCGCCCGCCACCGAGCACCGCCGTGGCGACACTGTCCGGCCCGAGCAGCCCCTGTACCCGCACGAAGGCCCTGCCCGCCCGCTCGGCCGCGAGCATGGGCTCGTCCCCCAGCCCTCGTGCCGCTCCCGCGGACCCCTGCCAGAGGCCGAGTTGCAGGGAGTGCCCGGCGACCGTCTCCTCCGGATCGAGCCGAAGACGGCTGACCCCGGCGGTCGGGCGCACTCCCTCCCCCGCTCGCAGCCAGCCCTCGAACTGCCAGCGCACCCGGTCGGCGATTCCCTGCGGTGTCAGGGGTTCGGCACAGCGCCAGACACGGGCAAGTTCTTCGCCCTGTTCCGTGGTGGCGTAGATACCCAGCCTGGTACAGGCCAGCCCTCGGGCAGCGAGTCCACTGTGGAACTTCGTGGCGAGTGTCCTGGCAACGAACGCGGCGGCGTCCACCCGGTCGAGCACCGGATCGAACTCCTCGGTGATCGAGAGCTCGGGAGGCGGGCGCCTGCGGTGTGGCGGACGGTCGGCCAGGCCACGCGAAAGCCGGTGCGCGAGCACTCCCGCGGCGCCGAACCGCGAGGCGACATCCCGTTCCGTGAGCGCGGCGAAGTCGCCGAGGGTGCGCAGCCCCAGTCTGCGCAGCAGGTCGACGAGGTCGCCACGGTCGGCGTCCGGCTGCTCGAGCTCGGTGATGCTCAGCGAAGCGAGAAACCCGGCCGAGTCCCCCGGTTCGACCAGCGCGGACCGGCGGGCGGCGAGCATGGCGGCGAAAAGCCCGTCGGCGACCCCGAGCTGGCACTCCACCCCCGTCCGGGTGGGTACGTGCTCGGCCAGCAGCTCCATCAGGCTGGACTCGCCGCCGAAATACCCCGCGGCCCCCCGGACCGGTACCGCGACCACTCCGGGGCGGACGACCTCCACCCCGACGACGAGCTCCTCCACCGCGGCCGCGACGGGCTCGAACAGCCGGGCATCCCGGCCGGGATCCGCACCGAGCACCACGATCTCCGGGCACCGGGACTGCGCCTCCCTGCGGCGCATTCCACGACGGATACCGGCGGTCCGCGCGACGGCCGAGCAGGCCACCACCCGGTTGGCGAGGAACACCGCGGCGGGCAGGTGCGCGGAGACCCCGGCCGCCAGCCCCGCCGCGACCACCGGCCAGTCCGGGCACCACAGCACGAGCACCCGCACCGGAGGGACAGCCATGGTCAGCCCACCCCCCGTTCGGCCCAGGAAGCGGCGGCCCCCGTCACACCGTCCACCGTGCTCGCGCCGGCCACCGCGCCGTTCGGCGCGGGCAGCAGCAGATCGGTGCGCGCAGGCCGGGCCGCCGCTCCCCGGCCGACGGTGCGCACGGCCACCTGCCGTTGCCGCAGGTGGCCGTACCCACCGTCGAGACCCGACCACCGGCCACCCGTGCAACGCAGCTCCACCTCGGCACCAGGCCAAGGACCGAGGGAGAGCAGCACGGCACCGCGATGCCGGGCACGAGCGGACAGTCGCCGGGCGGTCTGCTCGACCCTGCCCGAGGCGGGCCTGCCGACCGGCCCGACCGCCACGAGGTCCACTCCGTCGAGCAGCGCGGCGGTCACCGAGGCGAAGTCGGCACCGGGCCGGGGTACGAGGGCGAGCCTGCGCACCTCGACCCCGAGTTCATCCGCGGCGGCCACCCCCAGATCAGGCACGCCGACCACCGCGGCCCAGGATCCGCCCGCGGTGGCTTCCGCGAGCAGAGCGAGCAGCAGCGACGTGGAACCGTGCACCGCCACCGTGCTGCCCCGGCGCAGCCCTCCCGAGGGCAGCAACCCGGACAGCACGGACAGCACCGGCAGAACCTGCCCCGTGGTCTGCGCGTGCTCGGCGGCGTCGGCCACCCCGCTGGCCGTACTCACACCCGGCAGTGCCGTGAGGCGGGCGATGGCCGCGGCACCGGCCGGTTTCGTTGTCCCCGAAGACCCCGTCCCCGACGAAACCGGCTCGACACCGCGGATCTCGCTTGCGAGCCCACCCGGCACCGGGCTCCACCTCCCTCACGACAGCACGGCAGCACGACCGCCCCTCGGGCACTGCCCGAGATACGTGCTCCGCCGTGGGGAAGACGGCAGAACATCGAACGTATGTTCGATACAATTAGTGAACACCTACTGGCGCGCGGCTGTCAAGCGGTGCGGGACCGGTGCGATACTTCGCGTCGTGGCGGACGGGGAGGAAGCGTGACCGGACCTCAGTACACGGGACCCCAGCACGGTGGGCCCTTCACCGGCGGACCGCAGGGGTACCAGCAGCAAGCGGGGTGGCAGTACCCGCCGCCGCAGGCACCGTGGAGTACACAGGCACCACAGCCGCCTGGCGCCCCCCGGCGCAACCGAACCGGCCTCATCGTCTCGCTGGTCCTGGTGGCGGTACTGCTGCTGGGGGCCGTCGCGGGCGGGGTCGTCTTCTACCTGAACGTCCACTCCGACGGTGGCATACCGCCCACCGGCGCCCAGCTCGATCCGGCGTGCGATGCCGTCAGCGAGCAGACCCGGCAGCGACTGCGCACCACCAACCCCGACCCCGGCACCAGCAGTGCCAGGGAAAGTCAGGGCACGTCAATCGTGTACTGCGGCTGGACCCAGACCCTCGGGCAGGACGGGGAGGGAAGCCGAGACCTGCAGGTGCAGATCCTGCGCTACAGCGGGGCAGCGGCGGCGGACCAGCGCGGCCCACGCTGCGACGGAGCGCAACTGCCACCACCGCAGCTCGGCCAGGAGGCGTGCATCGGCAGCACCCAGAGCGGCAACATCACCACCGTGACTCTGCAGGTTCGCCAGGGCAGCTACTTCGTCCTGGTCGGCTACAACGGTTGGGACGTCGGCTTCCTCAGCAACAAGCCCGCCCCGGTGCAGGACTTCGCCAACGCCGTCGCCGGAGTCGGCCAGGAAGTCCTCGCCACCCTGCAGGGGTGACGCGGCACCAGCGCCGCCCGATGGTGCGCCTGCAAGTACTACCAAGCAAGATCAACACCGCCCTTTTCCGCACCCCACTGCCCGCCCCATACCCGCCGTCAGGGGCCGGGTTGGGGGCGGTTAGCGTCGAAGCTGATCTTGCTTGGGCGTACTTGCAGACGCCCCAACCCACTCCGGGAGGGCGCCTGAGAGCGCTGGGCAGGCAGGGTCAGTGGGCGAAGTGGCGGGTGCCCGTGAGGTAGACCGTCACGCCCGCGGCTTCGGCGGCGGCGATCACCTCGGCGTCACGCACCGAGCCGCCCGGCTGCACCACGGCGCGCACCCCGGCATCGAGCAGCACCTGCAGGCCGTCGGGGAAGGGGAAGAACGCGTCCGAGGACGCGACAGCGCCCCGCACGCGGTCTCCCGCGCGCTGCACCGCGAGCCGGGCCGAGTCCACCCGGTTCACCTGTCCCATGCCGACGCCGACTGTCGCCAGGTCGGCCGCCAACAGGATGGCGTTCGACTTCACCGCGCGCACCGCACGCCAGGCGAAAACCAGGTCAGCCATGGTCTGCTCGTCGGCGGACGCACCCGTGGCGAGCGTCCAGGATGCGGGATCGTCACCGGGGGCATCGATCGCGTCCGGCGTCTGCACGAGAACCCCGCCGGAGATCGGCCGGACCTCCACCGCATCGGCGTCGGCGATCGCGGGCAGCCGCAGGAGCCGGATGTTCTTCTTGCGGGTGAGCACGTCCAGCGCCTCGGCATCGAAGTCCGGCGCGAGCACGACCTCGGTGAAGACGTCCGCGATCTGCTCGGCAGCGGTCACCGAGACGGGCCGGTTGGTGGCGATCACGCCGCCGAAGGCCGACACCGGATCGCAGGCGTGCGCCTTGCGGTGCGCCTCCGCGACGTCGGCGCCAACGGCGATACCGCACGGGTTCGCATGCTTGATGATCGCGACCGCGGGCTGCTCGAAGTCGTAGGCCGCCCTGCGTGCCGCGTCCGTGTCGACGTAGTTGTTGTAGGACATCGCCTTGCCGTGCAGCTGCTCGGCGTGCGCGAGACCGGTCCGCGAATGCGTGTACACCGCCGCGCGCTGGTGCGGGTTCTCGCCGTAGCGCAGGATCTCCCCGCGCTCCCAGGTCCGGCCCATGAACTCGCCGAAGCCCGAGTCATCGGCAGGCGCGTACTGCTCGGCGAACCAGGTGGCCACCTGGGTGTCGTAGGACGCGGTGTGCGCGAAGGCCCGCGCGGCGAGCCGCCTGCGGTCTGCCTGGTCGAAGCCGCCCTCCCGCACGCGCTCCAGCACCCAGTCGTAGCGCTGCGGATCCACCACCACCGCCACGCTGCCGTGGTTCTTCGCCGCGGCCCGCACCATCGCGGGACCGCCGATATCGATGTTCTCGACGCAGTCCTCGTGGCTTGCGCCGGAAGCCACCGTGCTCGCGAACGGGTAGAGGTTGACCACCAGCAGATCGAACGGCGCGATGTCCAGCTTGCGCAGCTGCTCGACGTGCTCGTCCCTGCTGCGATCGGCGAGCAACCCGGCGTGCACCCTGGGGTGCAGGGTCTTCACCCGGCCGTCCAGTGACTCCGGGAAGCCCGTGACCTCCTCCACCGGGGTCACCGGAACACCCGCGTTGGCGATGACCTTCGCGGTGCCACCGGTGGAAACGATCTCCACTCCCGCGGCGTGCAGGCCGGTGGCCAGCTCCAGCAGGCCGGCCTTGTCCGACACCCCGATCAGCGCACGGCGGACCGGGTGCCGCCCGGCAGACTGCTCGCTCACGTGAAACTCACCTTTCGTCCGTCCACCGTGCACCCCGCACGGCCCAGCTTCGCGATCACGTCGACGAGGAGCCTGCGCTCCACCGCCTTGATCCGCTCGTGCAGGCTTTCCTCGTCGTCGCCGGGTTCCACCGGCACCGCCTCCTGCGCGATGATCGGCCCGGTGTCCACCCCGGCGTCCACCAGGTGCACGGTCGATCCGGTCACCTTCACTCCCAGTGCCAGGGCGTCGGCCACAGCGTGCATTCCGGGGAAGGCGGGCAGTAGCGCCGGATGCGTGTTCACCACACGATTCGGGAACCGATCGAGGAAGTGTTCGCCGAGAATCTTCATGAATCCCGCCGACACGACGAGGTCAGGGCCGTACGCGGCCACCGCTTCGGTCAGCGCCCTGTCCCAGCTCGCCCGGTCCGGATGGTCGCCCATCCGGACGGTGAAATGCGGAACGTCCGCCCGCTCCGCCCTGGCGAGGGCCTCGACGTCGCCACGGTCCGTGCCGACGGCCACGACCTTGGCGGGGTAGTCGGCCCGTCCCACGGCATCCAGCAGTGCCTGCAGCAACGTTCCCGACCCTGAGGCGAGCACCACGAGCCTGGCGGACGCGGGCAGCTCCAACCGAGTAGCCAGAACCGTCTCCTTGCTGGGGCGGTACGCGCTCGCGCGCACGCCGATCGACCTGGTTTGTCAATCACCCTAACGCCGGGTTGTTGATCTTCGAGAGGCGGTGGGTGCGGCCGGGATCACTCACTTCGCCCGCGGTTCGTCCGCAGCGATCTCTGTGTCGGCGTCGGTGCCGTCCGGGTCGTCGTCCGGGTCGTCGTCGGCGTCGTCGGCGTCATCGGCGTCATCGCTCTCGAACTCGTCCTCGAACTCGATGGCGGTGCCCTCAGGGACGTCGAGCACCTCGAAATCCTCGGTCGAGCTTTCATCGCCCTCCGCACCGGTATCCGGCGGCTCAGGGGATGTCTCCGAATCGCCGTCGTCCCCGGCCTCGCCCGCATCCTCCGTCTCTTCGGTCTCTTCCGTCTCTTCCGTGTCCTCGGTGCTCTCACCGTCTTCGGTGCCCTCGCCGTCGTCGGCGCTCTCGGTGTCGCCCTCGCCGTCGTCAGTGCCCTCGGTGACGTCTCCGGACTCGGTGTCCTCGGCCCCCGTGTCCTCGGCCGGTTCCGCGGCCGTGGCCGTCTGCTCCGATTCCGCGGACGCGTGCGGCCCCCCGTAGTAGGTCATGAGGGCTCCGGGCAGCACGATCCAGACGAAGACGGCGATCGACAGCGTCCCCAAAGGGAACGAGACGGGATCGAACGGCCCGCCGCCGAGCCTGCCTCCGGCAAGTGCACCGAGCACCACAACACCGAACGCGGCCAGCGCACCAGCCACGACAACGACCCGGACCCGGACGCCCGGGTTCTGGTCGATCCGTCGCTGCGACCAGCCCACCAGCGCACCGGCGGCGGCCGGGAGCAGCATCAGCGCGGGCCACCAGACCGCGTGGCTCTCCGGCACCGCGGCGAACAGCGGCAGCGCCGGAGCAGGCCCACCCACGAACCCGACCGGGGTCAGTGTCGCGGCGCCGATCGAGAACCCCGGCCCCGCGGCGAAACCGAGTCCCGCGAGAACCGCGTTGGGCAGATACCCCAGCGACAGCAGCAGCAATCCCGCACCGTCGCCGAGGCCGAGCGCGTTCGCCTGGAAGAGTTCGTGCACGGCGGATGCGGACAGGGCGGACGCCATCGTCAACGTCATGGCCCCCACCGTGAGCAGGGCGGCCACGGCGAGTGCCCCTGCCCGCAATCCGTGCAGGGCCAGCGGATCGAGATACCGCAAGGCCCACGCGAGCATCCCGCATCGGCCCGCGGTTCCCACCAGTGCGGCGAGCCCCGCGACCAGCCCCGGCACGAGGAAGCCCGGCAGCGGTTCGACATCGAGCCGGTATCCGTCGGCCAGCGCGGAGATGACCGCGCCTGCGGTGGCATGCGTGCCCGCGATGGCGCCGACGAGTGTCACAGCCTGCGCGGGCTCGCGGTAGTCCAGTCGCCGCGCTGCCCTGGCAGCGGTCCGCATGACCAGGACGAAGACGCCGATCGTCGGCAGCAGCGGGAGCAGCCCGAGTGTCCGGCCGTCGATCTCGACCGGAACCTGGTACGTCGCGAGCCAGCTCGGCCCGGCCGCCAGCAGCACCTCGACTGGGTCGAACTTTCCCTGCGTGGCCGTCGAGGTGACCGCTGTGAGCAGGGCGGCGACGGCGACGTACCCCGTGACCAGCGGAGCCACGGCGGCGGTGATCAGCGCCCGCGCCCGCATCCCGCCGGATACAGTCGCAGCGGCTTCTCGATCACCTTGGCCGTCGCCGCCCTCCTGGCGCGAAGGTGAGGTGAGCAGCTGCATGCATCGAACCCTCGCATCGGGAATAGGCCAACCGGGTGAGCCACGCCGCCCGACACGCGCACGACAGTGCACACCCACCCAGTTGGGGCAGGTCAGAAATCACACCAGCACAGACGGTGTGCATCCCTCGCTCAGCACGATGCCCGCGGGGACCGAGGTCGCCGCGGGCATCGTGGGTCGATCGTGGGGTGTCAGCTCTGCTGGCCGGGTCCGCTCTGCTGCTGACCAGGTCCGCCTTGCTGCTGCCCCGACTCGGGGGACTGCTGCTGGAAGAACTGCCCCTGCTGCGGCGCGTACTGCGTCGCCTGCTGCTGGCCGGGCGGCGGCGTCGCCGGAGGCCCGTACTGGGTCGGCTGGTTGAACCCGCCCGACGGCGGGTCCTGCGGCCCTGACTGACCGAACTGGCCCTGTCCGCCGAACTGGCCGGGTTGGCCGTACTGCTGCCCGTAGGGGCCGGCCTGCGGCTTCGCCGCGGGCATCTTGAGCACGTTGTAGTCGAAGAGCAGCGCGGCGATCGCCACCAGCATCTGCAGGATGCCCAGGATGAGCACCACGGTGATCACACCAGGAACGTCGGAGCTGTGCACCACGGTGAGCAGCGCCATGAAAGCTCCGAGCACGCTGAACAGCGCGGCGAACGGCAGCACCTTCGGCCCGTTCGGCAGCACCCGCAGGGCGGCGAGAAGCCCGCCCACCAGCAGGAACTGGATGACACCGGTTGCACCGCGCGCGTCTTCGGAGAACCCGATGAAGTAGTTGATGAGGCCGAGCACCGTGACCGCCAACGCGAGGATGACGGCCAGCGACCCGACCGAGAGGTTTTGATTCGGTGTCTGGGGCTGCTGCTGCGGGCCACCCTGCTGTGGGTAGCCTGGCCCGCCGCTCGGATAGGTCATCCGTGTTTCTCCTGTCGTTCGGCCCGCTCGCGGTGCCGTCTGGAACTCCGGGACGAAAAGGTCATTCGGTGCAACGACGCTAGCGGATCCACCCGCCGTCGTCCCACCCTGGTAATCAGACGTGTGACACCGTCGGTGGGTTTCGTGCGAAGCCGGTAAATCTTCACCGGGGAGACGCACACCACGGCAAGGGGCCAGGCACCGACTTTCGGTGCCTGGCCCCTTGCCGTTCAGCTGGATTTCCCGCTCAGAGCGCCTGGTACAGCTGCCTGGCGAGTTCAGCGGTCTCGCTCGGGGTCTTGCCGACCTTCACGCCCGCGGCCTCGAGGGCTTCCTTCTTGGCCGCCGCCGTGCCGGAGGAACCGGAGACGATGGCGCCGGCGTGGCCCATGGTCTTGCCCTCGGGGGCGGTGAACCCGGCGACATAGCCAACCACCGGCTTGGTGACGTTGGCCTTGACGAACTCGGCGGCCCGCTCCTCCGCGTCACCGCCGATCTCGCCGATCATCACGATGACCTCGGTCTCGGGGTCGTTCTGGAATGCCTCGAGCGCGTCGATGTGCGTCGTGCCGATCACCGGGTCGCCGCCGATACCCACGGCGGTGGAGAAACCGATGTCCCGCAGCTCGTACATCATCTGGTAGGTCAGCGTGCCCGACTTCGACACCAGGCCGATCTTGCCGGGGCCGGTGATGTCGGCCGGGATGATGCCCGCGTTGGACTTACCGGGGCTGATCACTCCGGGGCAGTTCGGCCCGACGATGCGGGTCTTGTTGCCGGTCGCGACCGCGTGCGCCCAGAAGTACGCCGAGTCGTGCACCGGGATGCCCTCGGTGATGACCACGGCGAGGGGGATCTCGGCGTCGATGGCCTCGACGACGGCGTCCTTGGCGAACTTCGGCGGCACGAAGATGACCGACACGTCGGCGCCGGTCTCCTTCATCGCCTCCTCGACCGTGCCGAAGACGGTGAGTTCCTTGCCTTCGATCGTCACCGTCTGCCCGGCCTTGCGGGCGTTGACACCACCCACGATGTTGGTGCCCGACTTCAGCATCTTCGTGGTGTGCTTGGTGCCCTCGGAGCCGGTGATGCCCTGGACGATCACCTTGCTGTTCTCGTTCAAGAAGATCGACATGTCACGCCCCCTCAGAAGCGCTAGACGCGAGCTCCGCCGCCCGGTCTGCCGCGTTGTCCATGGTGTCGACGACGGTGACGAGCGGGTGGTTGGCCTCGGCCAGGATCCGCCTGCCCTCCTCGACGTTGTTGCCGTCCAGGCGCACGACCAGCGGCTTGCTGGCCTCGTCGCCCAGGATCTTCAGCGCCTCGACGATGCCCGTCGCGACCGCGTCACAGGCGGTGATACCGCCGAACACGTTGACGAACACGCTCTTGACGTCGGAGTCGTGCAGGATGACGTCCAGGCCCGCGGCCATGACCTCGGCCGAAGCGCCACCACCGATGTCGAGGAAGTTCGCCGGCTTCACGCCACCGTGCTTCTCGCCGGCGTATGCGACGACATCCAGGGTGGACATGACGAGACCGGCACCGTTACCGATGATGCCGACCTGGCCGTCCAGCTTGACGTAGTTGAGGTCCTTGGCCTTGGCCTTGGCCTCCAGCGGGTCCTCGGCCTGCTTGTCCACCAGCTCGGCGTGACCCGCCTGCCGGAAGGCCGCGTTCTCGTCGAGGGTGACCTTGCCGTCCAGCGCGATGATCTTGTCCTGCGGGTCGCGGACCAGCGGGTTGACCTCGACCAGGGTGGCGTCCTCGGCGACGAAGGTCTCCCAGAGCTTCACCACGACGTCGGCGGCCTCGTCGACGACCTCGGCCGGGAAGTTGCCCGCCTTGAGGATCTCGGTGGCCTTCGCCTTGTCCACGCCGTTGATCGGGTCGACCGGGACCTTCGCCAGCGCCTCCGGGCGCTCCACGGCGAGCTGCTCGATCTCGACGCCGCCTTCGGCCGATGCCATGGCCAGGAAGGTGCGGTTCGCGCGGTCCAGCAGGAACGAGAAGTAGTACTCCTCGGCGATGTCGGAGGCCGCGGCCACCAACACGCGGTGCACGATGTGCCCCTTGATGTCCAGACCCAGGATGGCGTTCGCCTTCTCCTCGGCCTCGTCGGGGCCGTCGGCCAGCTTGACCCCACCGGCCTTGCCACGGCCGCCGGTCTTCACCTGGGCCTTGATGACGACCTTGCCACCGAGCCGCTCGGCCTCGGCGCGCGCTTCTTCTGCGTTGTTCGCCACGGAGCCCGGCAGTACCGGCACTCCGTGGGCGGCGAAGAGATCCTTCGCCTGGTACTCGTAGAGATCCACTCTCCAGTCTCCTGACGACACGCGACATTGCTGTGCTTCGCTGCGGACCCGCGCCATCTGGACACGGGCGCGCTTTCCTGCTGCTGTCGGACCCCGATGACCCTAGCGACCTGGGCAGAAGTCGGGGGATCCGCACCTGGTGAACTCGGTCACCGACCGCCATCCGACCAGGGAAGGGGGGTGTGAGCCCCCACACGGCCACCCATTCGTGATGTGGACTACGTCTGCGTCGAGTCACCGGCGCGGCCGAGATCGGCGGGAGGCTCGGGCAGACCGGCCCGCCGCGCCCGCGCGTCGAGCCCGTACACGGCCAGCCCCGGCAACGCGGCGACCAGTTCGGCCACCAGTGCGGCGGGATCCGGGTCCTCGGTTCCTGCCTGGGCGAGGCCGAGCACCAGCGCGGCTGGGTCCTCCTGCTCGACGACGCGAACGAGCGCGCCCACGGAGGTCATCGCGCCGCCATGGACGACCTCCGCTCCCGCGTCCCGCAACGCGCGGGCGAACACGACCAGGCCCGCCGAGGGATCGGCTTCCGCGTCCGCTCCGAGTTCGGCGAGCACGAGACGGGTGGCCGCCGGTGAACGTGTCACCGGGACTCACGCCCGCCCAGCACGGCGAGCCCGGCGGTCAGCAGCGCGGCCAGTGCGCCGGCCACACCGAGCCACATTCCGGTCCCGGCCGTGGCTCCTTCGATGTCCGACGCCGTCAGCGGCAGTTGCGCCGCCCGCAGGATCAGCAGGCATGCCACGCCGACCAGCACGGCGGCCGCTCGTGCCGGACGACTGCGCGGGACCAGCGCGGCCGCGCCGAGCACCGTCAGCACCGCGGCGAGCAGTCCCCAGGACGGTGTGCCGAACTCCGACCACAACCCGGCGGACACGTAGTCCGGGGCGGTGATCGCCGGTGTCCCGAAGGCGGCGACGGCGAGAATGACCGTGGCTACCAGCGGCGTGATCACGGTCGGGGCGAGCTGCGGCACCTGACCGCCGGACAGCCCTCCGGCTTCCTCGCTGTCCTCCCGTTCGACCATTCCGGCAACGGCCGAGCAACAGGCCGTCACGGTGGCCCCGATCATCGCCGTGACGGTCCAGACCACCCCCTGCCCCGTCGTGTAGGTGGCTCCCAGATCCGTGGCGGCGACCGCGACGTCCAGTACTGCGGCGCCGCTCAGCAACACCCCGGCCCAGGTCACCGACAGCGCGGGCCGCACCACGGCCGCCAGCCCGGGAACGAACATCGCCACACCCGGCACGGCCACCAGCAGTCCCGCCACGAGCAGCCAGGGGCTGGCCGCACTGTCCGGGGCAGGCGCGCCACCCCTCGCCACCAGTTGCGCGGTGAGCGCACCCGCCACCGACGCCGCCCCGGTCAGTACGGCGAGCGCACCGGTGGCCCAGTGGAGCCGCCTGCCACCGGGCAGAGCTGCCTCGGTGCCGGCGCTCCCCTCGGTGGCGTCCGGTTCCCGCGGCCCGGCTGGTTCGTCCAGCGGGATCGTCAGGCCGCGCAGCATCAGCCCCGCCGAGGCGACGAGCACCAGAACCGGTCCGGTCGTGACGTGGATCCAGGGCACGGTCACGGCGGCGACCAGGTTCGGCAGCGCGAGTGCGGCCGCTCCGAGGGCCAGGCCGGCCACGCAGCCGCGGGCCAGTTCGGGCGAGCCCGAGCTGCCGGCGAGCCCGGCCACCACCGGCAACGCACCGGCGATCAGCAGTAACCCGGCGAGCGCGAGCAGCGGCCCCTCGAACGCACCGCGTCCCAGCAGGTAGGCATTGTCCGAGGCGAACGGCGCCATGAGCAGGCCCACGACGGCGAGCACGGTCATCGCGAGCACCGAGGGCATCCAGGACGTGCGTCCGGTACCCGGCTCGGCGAGTTGGACACTCTCGGCGCGCCGACCCGCCGTGCGGGCCGCGAGCACCCCCGCGACACCGATGCCGAGCTGGCCGCCGATCAGCAGCCACAGCCCGAGCGCGGGTGCCGGAGACCCCAGGCTCTCCGGCAGGTACAACTCAGGACGCGCAGCCTCCGCGGGGTCGATCGCGAGCTGCGCATCCAGCAGAATCCGACCGGGCACGAGGGCGGCAAGACCGGCGAGCACCCCGGCGGCCACGACCGGGCGACCGAGCGCGCCGAAGCCCACGGCGACGGCGACCGGCACGACCGCGAGGACCACCAGCAACGGCGCGCTGCCGAACGCCGGTTCCGCACCGGTGACCACCTGGACGAATCCGGCGGCCGCGAGCAGCACGGCAGCGAGCACCGCGACGCCGAGCGCAGCACGAAACGGCCGGACGGATCGTTCACCGGTCAACAGCGTGCTGGAGCGCGAAGTCATCGCTGTTGACGCTAGCAGCGGCAATACCAGGCCAGCGCACCGTCAAGTACGCCACAGGGCTGTGTCGTACTGCCGCGGAACTCGGAACCGACGCGCCGCTCAGGGTCGGCAACACACACGAGTGACACCCGAGTGTCACTCGGCAGTCACGCACCGTACGGAAAACGCCAGGTGAACACGCCCAGACGAACGGCCCGACCACGCGGTTGGCCATTTGTAATGCAAGTCACACCGATCGGAGCAATCCGCCTCCCACCTTGAGTGATCGGTCCACCTCATCACCCTGTCGAGTTGCTCATTCGGCCGACTCGCCAACCGGTTCTTGCTGCAACCGGTTCCCCTTCGTTACTGTTCCGCGGTCCCCATTACGGTCAGATCACGAAACGGACAGGTCTGCGAAGACCACCGAGCGGTTCCCCCGAAACCGCTCACCGGGATCCCCCGCCCGGCGTCCAGGATCTGGCTCCCCGAGTACGGAAGGCCCCTGTCTTGGCTCGACACCGCTCCCCCGGCGGTCAGGCTCCTTCCCCGGCACTCGACGACGCACTGGACGGTGCAGTCGTCCGCGTCCGGGGAACACACCGGCTTCCCGCACCTTCGTCGGCCCTGCGCGGCCGCGTGGTTGTAGCGGCCGTAGCCGCCGGTGCTTTTGCTGCTGCTGCCGCAGGTCAGACCCTCCAGGCTGTCAGTTCCACGGACTCGGACAGCAAGGTGACGCCGCTGGCCAGCTCGCATGACGCCACTGCGGCGATCGGAGTAGGCGGCGACGCCGCCCCCATGGGCGCACCGGCCGCCGCACCGGAACTGCTCCCGGTGGCTCGCACCAGCGACGCCTCCGCCGAGGTCCAGAAGCTGACCGAGAGCAGGCAGGTCACCCAGGCACGGATCGAGCGCGAGGCCGAGGCCGCCAGGAAGGCCGCCGAGGAGGCCGCTCGCCCGAAGACCGTTCGCCCCACGGCAGGCGCACTGACCTCCGGTTTCGGTGGCCGCTGGGGAACCACGCACTACGGCCTCGACTTCCGCGGCAACATCGGTGCGCCGATCGTCGCCGCCGCCGACGGTGTCGTGATCGAAGCCGGCCCGGCCAGCGGGTTCGGCCTCTGGGTGCGAATCCAGCTCGACGACGGCACGGTCCACGTGTACGGCCACATGAACAGTTACTCCGTCAGCGTGGGTGAGCGCGTCAAGGCCGGTGAGCAGATCGCCGAGGTCGGCAACCGCGGCCAGTCCACCGGACCGCACCTGCACTTCGAGGTGTGGACCGCGGGCGGCCAGAAAGTCGACCCCGCCCCGTGGCTGCGTGCGCGCGGCGTGAACATCTGATCCGTTCCAGGTTCGACCAGCGCGACCCGGTCGGCGTTGCCCCGCCGGACCGCGCCATGGGTCATGTGCCCGGTGGCAGCCTGCGGATGAAATAGGCGATTGCCACCTGCCAGGCGGAGCACAGTTCGCCGCTGCCGACCGCTCGGGCCCCTGAGCGATGCGACCACCATCTCGGCCCCCACGGCCACCTGTGGCGGCCACAGGCGGCACAGTGAGCGCACGGACGGCACTCGTGCAGGCCCAGGAGCGTCCGCCAAGCCGCCACCAGCAGGCGAACCTCCGGCGCGAGCGGTCCCCGTTCCCCGTTCGCTCGTGCCGCGACCTCGTCCAGATAGATCCATACCCCGCGGGCGACGGGGCCAAACACGCGATCGTCCACACTGCGATCCCCCACTTCTCCCGCCGGAGGTCCGGCGGGCTCGCATCCTTCCGACCCGAACTGGTGTTCGAGCAGAAGGTAGCGCGGGGGTACGACAGTGTCGGGGTCAGTGCGCGGAGAACCGCGATCGAGTCGCCGGGGCGCTGACTCCCCGGCGCCGTCCGGTTCTCCCGGGCTCTCAGCTGCCTGTCAGAGTTTGACCATCGGGACGCTGCCGATGAGCATCAGCCGGACCGTTCCAGCGGCGCCGAAGTCGATGGTCGCGGTGGCTCGTGGACCTGTGCCGTCGGTGGCCACGACGGTGCCGAGGCCGTACTTGTCGTGACTGACCCGGTCACCCACGTCGACCTTGATGGCGACGGTGTCCTTCCAGCCCTTGAAGGACGTGCTCCGCATGCCTCCCGAGGAAAGACCCGCCTGCGCGGAGTCACCGCCGAATCCTCGACGGGAGCCCCAGGTGGTCGCCGCGCGTGGCGAGCCGGACGACCCGTATCCTCCGGCTTCCGGTTCGGTCCGGCGCCAGTCGACGAGATCCGCCGGAATCTCGTCCAGGAAACGCGATGCGGGATTGGTCATCGGCTGGCCCCACGCGGTGCGCAGCAGCGCGCGGGACAGGTACAGCCGCTCACGTGCCCGCGTGATCGCCACGTAGGCCAGCCGTCGCTCCTCGGCCAGCTCCTTCGGCTCACCGAGCGCACGCATGTGCGGGAAGATCCCGTCCTCCCAGCCGGTGCCGAACACGACGGGGTACTCGAGCCCCTTGGCGGTGTGCACGGTCATCAGCGTCACGACGCCGACGTCGTCGGATTCGTCCTCGTCGGCACCGTCCGGCGTCGGGATGGAATCCGCGTCCGCGACCAGTGAGACCCGCTCCAGGAAGGCGGGCAACGAGCCCGGTTCCGGCACACCGAGATCAGCGTCGTCGGCAGCCGGTGTGGCGGTGTCAGCGTCTTCTGGAAGCTCTGCGCCCCCCGCCTCCGCTGCCCGCTCTGGCTCCGCCGGCCCGTTCTCGGCTGCCAGCCGGGCCGCCTGCACCGACTCCGCGAACTCGGTGAACTCCCGTGCCACGGTGACGAGTTCGGTCAGGTTCTCCAGCCGGGAAGCGTCCTGCGGGTCATCGGACTCCTCCAGCGTGGAGCGGTACCCGGTGCGCTCCAGGATCGCCTCGAGCACATCGGCGACCTCCGCGCCGGAGTCCACCAGTTCGGCGAGACCGTCGAGCAACTCGATGAACCCGGCGATGCACTTCTGCGAGCGGGGGTTCAGCAGTGGCACCTCACCCGCCACCGCCAGCCGCAGAGCAGCCGCGAACGAGATGCGCTCCCGCTCGGCGTGCGCGGCCACGACGGCCTCCGCACGATCACCGATACCGCGCTTGGGCACGTTGAGGATCCGGCGCAGACTGACCGTGTCCTCGGGATTGGCCAGCACACGCAGATATGCCAGCGAATCACGCACCTCGCGCCGCTCGTAGAAGCGCACTCCACCGACCACCCGGTACGGCAGACCGAGACGGATGAAGATCTCCTCGAACACGCGGGACTGGTTGTTGGTGCGGTAGAAGACCGCGACGTCGGAGTACTTGAACGACGAGCCGCCACCGGTGCCCGCGCCGACGGCGCTGTCCATCAGCGAGTCGATCTCGCCCGCGACGAACGCGGCTTCGTCATGTTCGTTGTCGGCCACGTATCCGACGATCTTGGCGCCGTCTCCCGAATCGGTCCACAGCCGCTTGTCCCGCCGGTTCGGGTTGCGCGAGATCACGGCGTTGGCAGCGGAAAGGATCGTCTGGGTGGACCGGTAGTTCTGTTCCAGCAGGATCGTGCGCGCGTTCGGGAAGTCGCGCTCGAACTCCTCGATGTTGCGGATGGTCGCACCGCGGAAGGCGTAGATGGACTGGTCCGCGTCCCCGACCACGCAGAGTTCCGCCGGCTGCACTCCGGACTCCGTCGGCTTGGTGCCCACCAGTTCTCGCACCAGCGTGTACTGCGCGTGGTTGGTGTCCTGGTACTCGTCGACCAGCACGTGCGCGAAGCGCCTGCGGTAGTGCTCCGCGACGTCCGGGAAGACCTGCAGGACCTCCACGGTGCGCATGATCAGGTCGTCGAAGTCCATGGCGTTGGCTGCGGTGAGCCTGCGCTGGTACTCGGCGTAGACCTCGGCGACCTTGCGCTCCAGGTCGTTCGCGGCGGCCGAGGCGGCGGCGTCGGGGTCGACCAGCTCGTTCTTCAGGTTCGAGATGTGCACGCCGAGGGTGCGCGCCGGGTACCGCTTCGCGTCCAGGTCCAGATCCCGTGCGACCAGGGTGATCAGCCGTTTGGAGTCGTCGGAGTCGTAGATCGAGAAGTTCGACGACATCCCCAGCGTCTTCGCCTCGCGTCGCAGAAGGCGTACGCACATCGAGTGGAACGTCGACACCCACATGGCATTGGCCCTGCGCCCGACCAGCTCGGTGACCCGATCGCGCATCTCCGCCGCGGCCTTGTTGGTGAAGGTGATCGCCATGATCTGACCGGGGTGCACGCCCCGCTCGGCCAGCAGGTAGGCGATCCTGCGGGTGAGCACCCTGGTCTTGCCGGACCCCGCGCCCGCGACGACCAGCAACGGACTGCCCGCGTGCTCCACGGCCGCACGCTGGGCGGGATTGAGGTCACCGAGCAGACCGGCGTGCCGACTGTCCTGTGGCGCCCGCTGGGTGTGGTGTTCCGAAGGCAGATCGAAGAGGGTGCTCATCGGGACTTACGCTACCCGTGGCCACCGACGGTGGCGGAGGGGTCGCGGCAGCGGTCCCGGTGTGGGGCCGCTGTGGCATACTTGGCGTGTGCGCCACACTGACCGGCTGGGCGTCCAGGTATCCCTGGACCTCGCGGCCTGCCGATTTTTTTACGGGACCCGGACTCCGGCTCCCGTGATCGCGTAGTGCGCCAACCGCCATCACACCCAAGCCCCGGAGTCCTCGGACCCGGGGCTTTTGTCGGCTCGGGACCACGCAAGGATTCCGGATCGACCGGAGGACAGATGAACCCCCAGACCCACGACGCAAACTCGTCCGAGACTGCCGGGACTTCCGAAACTGCTGAGACGACGCCGACGACACAGACGACACAGTCCCCCCGGCCCGGCGCGCAGGACATCAATGCCCTGCGCGAGGAGATCGACTGGCTGGACAACGAGATCCTCCGCCTGGTGAAGCGCCGAGTCGAGGTCTCCAGGACCATCGGTGAGGCACGGATGGCCGCAGGAGGCACCAGGATCGTCTACAACCGGGAAATGGACGTGCTGGCCCGCTACCGCGATCTCGGCCCCGAAGGCAGGCAGCTCGCGATGGCCCTGCTCAACCTCGGCAGGGGCAGGCTCGGCAGGTAATCGGCACTCCCACAGATCTCAGGGTGATCCCCCGAGTCGCTCGGCGGAGAATCACGGCACACTGGGGGCATGGAAACGCTCGTCAACGTGATCGCCGTCGTCATCGCCATCGCCAGTGTCCTCGCCGCACTCGGCCACGCCGGCTATCTGGCGATGCTGAACAACGCCGCGAGCAAGCGGGCAGGCGGGGCGCCGATCGCACAGTACGTCCGTGGTCGCTGGCCGGTCGCGGGCGGCGCGGCTGCGGCCTCGCTGCTCGCCTGGCTGCTGACCAACGGAGGCCCTGGGCTGGACATCGTCGCGATCATTCTCGCGCTGGGTAGCGGAGCGGTGGCCACGAAGGCACTGCAGTCCACTCAGGCGCGCTACCGCAGCGGCGGATAACCCCAGGTCACCCTGGGAAAGAAAGCGCGAAACGGCGTACCATTAACACACTCCCAGTCGCCTGTAGCTCGGTTGGCTGCGCCCGGTGGAGTGAACCTCGAGAAACTCGCCCACCTGGCACGCGAAGCCGCCGCGAGACTCTTATTCTGGTAGGCGCGAACCGTCGCGGACGTTCCTGCCCAACGTCGGCAACCGGCGCCGGGTGGGAGTCACGTGTTCGGCACGCGGCCGTGCATGTGCAGTTGCAGCGTGCAGATGCTCAGTCTGCCACTGCTCCGATCGGCTTAATCCGGTCGGAATCGCCATCAGGTGACCGGAAGGGAGGGGTCCTACCAGCATGAACGGCGGACCCGATTCCACCGAGCACCATTCCCACCGACGGCAACGAGTGCAGCAGCACGCCCGGTACAGCGGGCATGGCTTTCCGGAACGTCAACCACGGCAGGGACGCCACCGCCAGGGCGCGGCGGGCACCTGGACTCCGACCGTTCCCGCACAGGCCGGGCACGGTCGGCACGAAGAAGCGCATTCACCGGGCGAGGCGATGGTCCCCCTCGACGCATCGATCAGCGGGTCGCTGCCCCTCTCCGGACACAGCGGGCCGAGTGCCCCCGCGCCGGAGCACGGCGCCGGGCACCGCTCGGGTTTTCTCAGCACCCATGGGGAACTGCCGATCGGGGTGCCTGCTCTGGCGACTCCGGCGGCAGCGATGTCGGCGGCGGCAGGGATGTCGGCGGCGGCAGGGATGTCGGCGGCGGCAGCGATGTCGGAGCCGACCGAGCCGAAGGCCACCGAGGAACCGACGATCCGCCGGAAGACGGTGACACTGACCGCCCCCCCGGAACCCCGATCCCGCGCGGACTCAGGGGAGGACATCCTCGTCTACGAGGTGGACCCCGCTCCCGCTCCGGACGGTCTCGGCACGTTCGACCTCGGTTCGGTTCCCGCCTCGGTCACGCCGCCCAAGACCTGGCGAAAGGCCGCCTGGTTCGCCACCGCCTCATCGGGTTGCGTCGTGGTGGCCCTGCTGTATGCCGGATCCATCCTGGTCAGTCAGCCCTCGGAGACCGGGACGCAAGCGATCAACGGCTGGACCGAGCGCGGCGGCCAGCCGACGCTCGAGGGTGAGCAGTTCGCCGATTCGACGAGCACCCCCGGCTCCACACCGGAAGCGAGCGCCTCCTCCTCGTCCGGCGTCAGCAGTCTGCATCAAGGTGCGCTCAGCGAACGGCCCACGGAGAGCGCCTCCGCCCCCGCCGCGGTCGCGCCGCGCGCTCCGGGCGCGCCACGTGCGACCACCCCGGTGGAGGTCAGCGTTGCCCCCACAACGCCGAGCACGTCCCGCGAACCCGCCAAGCCGCCGGTCGCCAAGGCACACCGCGTCAAGGCCCCGCCCCGGCAGTTGATGACCGCGGATCCGGAACTGATGGCGGACCGCTCCGAGTACTTCCTCAACACGGTCACGGAGGACCCGTCCGCGGCACACTCGGTGACCACGGGGGAACTGGAGCAGCAGGGCCCCAACGGCCTCGAGCGGAAGTATCAGGATGTGGCCTACTACGAGGTCAAGAAGATATACATCGATCCCAACCGTGGTGAAACCGTCAACACTGTCGAAGTGACCTTCCCGGACGGCAGTAAGAAGACCGAACAACGGGTCTTGCACTTCGGTGAGGACACAAAGATCGAAAACGACGGAAAGTAGTCGTCTGAGTAGCGCTCGTCGGCATCGTTCACCCGCTAATGCACGTGCGGATGCGCGTTTCCGCTGCACGTGCGGTGCGGTGAGTGGTCAAAAATTGCGCTAGTCGAGTGACATAGAATGCCGCTCGTCGTATTCCGGTGCCATTCCGCCGATGAGGTCTGGCAGTGTCACGTCGCAGAGGGTTACCTAGAGCGCAGGAACCGGCACCCCGTGACACCGAGTCGGTTAGTTCTCAGGACATGGCGAAACAGCGACACCGCGCAGGACGACATAGCGAATGACGGAAGACGGCAGGGCCGGTACCCCGACCAGTCGCACCACGATCAGTCGCACCACGATCAGCCCTTGATCCGCACCGCACACCAGCAACGCACACCAGGATTGCTCCGGTGATGGCCCACAGGCCCGCGCCGGCGACCGGGAGAACGGGATCATCCGTGCACGACGGGAAGCGCTCAGAACGGCTCGCTCATGCCAGCCGCGCGAGTCACGCCGAGGACGTACTGCACCCCGGCCTACTCGAGGACGACTTGGTCGACCGTGAGTACCTCGACGCTGTCTTCCATGAGCCGAGCCGGTACCTGCCGCCGCCGGGGGTGCGCCGCCGTACGGAACCCGTCGACCCGCCTGAGCCGGAGAGCCCGTTGGCCCGGCGCTCGAAGCTGATCGCCCTGGTCATCGCCGCCACTCTCCTGTTCGGATCGATCGTCGCGGCGGCACTGCTCACCGAGCAGCAGGATGCCGGCCTCCCACAGGGGGACGCGAAGCTGGAGATCACCGGAGCGGCCGCCCTCGGCGGATTCGTCCTTCCCGATGCCGAGCGCTCGACCACCACGGATCCAGCCACCGTCGCCAGTCAGCAGCGCACCGATACCACCGCCCGTGAGCGGGAGCAGCGCGCGCCGAAGCAGGAGAACGCGGCAATCGGGGGACCCGCACCGGACAGCAGGCAGGCAACAACCGGCACGACCTCGTCCACCAGCGGGGAGCCCGCGACGGCGGACAACGAACTCGCGGCCGAGTCCGTCGATCCGGTGGCCACCGTGCGCGAGTTCTACCAACTGGTCGCCGACCGGCCCGCGGACGCGCTCTCGCTGCTCGACCCGATTCTCGTCGGCGACCAGACCGGCGAACTCGTCCGGGTCTGGTCCTCGATGAAGTCGATCGAGGTCGAGGACGTCAGGGACCTGGGCGACGGACAGGTGCGCGCCGTGGTCCTGATGACCCAGCCGGACGGACGCAACCTGCGGGTCACGCAGCTGCTCCAGCTGGCCGAGGGGCCGGTGGCGATGATCGCGAACGCCACACTTCTTTCGGCGCGCAACACCTGACAGAGTGGCGCGGAGCGCCACCGTACGGGTGACGGCGGGAGACTGGCGCAGCTGAGCTCGGTTTTCGGAACGCCTGTCAGTGCCGCGTGTGTGTGCGCAGAGTGAGCGCCTAGCCTTGACGCGGGCCGGTCTCTGCGAAACCGGCACACCACCTACCGAGATGTGCCTACGCTCCTGGGACACGGCGCGCCGTTGACGCGTCGCCGCTGCACCGGACGGCGGTGCCATTGACGACGGAGCCCCGAAGGAGGGTCGCGTGAGCGACGAGGGTCGCCTGGTCGCCGGCCGGTACCGCGTCATCCAGCGGATCGGCACCGGAGCCATGGGGGCCGTCTGGCAGGCACAGGACGAGGTGCTGCACCGGACGGTCGCGATCAAGCAGCTCCTGCTGCAACCGGGGCTCGAGGAGAACGAGGCCGAGGACGCGCGGCAGCGCACGATGCGTGAGGGTCGCATCGCGGCCAGGTTGCACCACCCGAACGCCATCACGGTGTTCGACGTCGTGACCGACGAGAACGGGCAACCCTGCCTGATCATGGAGTATCTCGCCTCCACCAGTCTGGCCGCTACCCTGCAGGACCGCAGGACACTGCCGCCGCTGGAGGTCGCCCGTATCGGCGCCCAGGTGGCCGCGGCGCTGAAGGAGGCCCACGCGGTCGGCATCGTGCACCGCGACATCAAGCCCGGCAACATCCTGCTCGCCCCCAACGGCCTGGTGAAGATCACCGACTTCGGCATCTCGCGGGCCACGGACGACGTCACCGTGACGAAGACCGGCATGATCGCCGGCACCCCCGCCTACCTCGCACCCGAGGTGGCGATCGGCGGCGACCCCGGGCCGGAAGCGGACGTGTTCTCCCTCGGCTCCACCTTGTACGCGGCCTGTGAGGGACAACCCCCGTTCGGGCTGAGCGAGAACACCCTCAGCCTGCTGCACGCGGTGGCCGCGGGCCAGATCAACCCGCCCCGGCAGTCAGGGCCGCTGGCCAGCGTGCTGGCCGTGCTGCTGCATCCGGACATCCGGCACCGGCCGACCGCCGAGGAGTGCGAGGACCTGCTCTCGGCCGTCGCCAGGGGCGAGACGCCGATCGGTGGCACCGACGCCACTCGCGTCGGTCCCGCGGTGGGCCTTGGCGCCGCCGGTCTCGGCGCGGGAGCGGCGGGTGCCGCCCTGGCAGGGGACGACAACCTGCCCGCCAACCACTCCGGGACCTTGGGCGACGAGGGCGGGCAGGGGTTCTACGACTCCGAGCCGGAGGACGGCTACGCCCCGGCCAGCGGATACCCCGACGAGGACTACGACGACTCCGCCGGGGGCTACGACGCCACCAGGGCTGTTCCCGCCGCCACTGCCGCGTACGGACACGGCGGAGATGACGGATACGGCGGCTATGGTCCCGGCGGTACCGACCGGGCCGATGACGAGTACGACGATTACGAGGACGACGACTATCCGCCGCCTGCCGACGAGCAGGAGCGTCGCGGCAACTGGAAGGTTCCCGCGGCGATCGGCGGTGTCGTCGCGGCGGGCCTTGTCGCGCTCGGCGTGTGGATCGCGACCGGACCGCACGGTGGCGACGAGCAGGAGCCCGCACAGCAACCCCAGCCTGCGGCGACCACGTCGAGCCCGTCGAGCACGCTGACATCGCCGACATCCTCGGAGCCGGTGGAGACCGAGCCGGGCCGGGCTCCTGTCGAGACGGTCCAGCAGACCGATCAACCGCGTCAGCCCCAGGAGCCACCGCCACCCCCACCGACCTCGGACCAGGAACCGGAACCGCCGGGCCCCACCACCACGACGAAGACCTCGACTACGGCGTCGGAACCGCCGGAGCCCAGCACACCCCCATCGGACCCACCGCCAACCACTGGCGGCGGAACCAGCAACACGTCCGACTGAGCCCGTTGTTCACGGAAATCACAAGCGGTCGACCCTAGGGTGAGCGTGTGTCGTTGACCGTGTTGGCGGGTAAGGGGTTCTGTGGCAACTGAGGGCACCCACGTCGGTGGGCGCTACCGGCTGGACCAGCCGATAGGGCGAGGTCACGCCGGGATCGTGTGGCTGGCCTATGACACCCGGTTGCACCGGACCGTGGCCGCCAAACGGCTCTACATCGCGCCCGACCTCGATCCGGCGCAGGCCGAGCAGCGGCGCGCGGTGGCGTTGCAGGAGGGGCGCGACGCGATCCGCGTGGTGCACCCCAACGCGATCAGTGTGCTCGACGCCCTGCGCGAGGGTGACGACGTCTGGCTGGTGATGGAATACGTGCCGTCGCGCAACATGGCCGACTTCCTCGCCGAACACGGCCGGCTCACGCCGGAGCAGGCGGCTTTCCTCGGTGGCCAGCTCGGGTCCGCGCTCGCCGTCGCGCACTCGGTCGGCGTACCGCACCGCGTGCTCGAACCCGGCAACGTCCTGCTCGCCGACGACGGCGGCGTGAAGATCACCGACATCGGCATCTCCGGCAGTCCGCCCGATCCGGCCTACCGCGCGCCCGAGGTGGCCAGGGGCGAACCCGCCACCGCGGCTTCCGACGCCTTCTCCCTCGGCGCGACGCTCTTCGCCGCGGTCGAGGGAGCCCCGCCCTTCGGTAGTGAGGGCACCGGTGACCAGGCCGCGCCGACCCACGCTGGCCCGCTCACCGGAGCGCTGCTGAAACTGCTGCGCTCCGATCCGGCGAAACGCCCGACCATGCCCGACACCGTCACCGCACTCGGCGCCATCACCCAGGGCAGGCAACAGGCGTTCGTCCCGCCGACGGCTCCCGCGATGCCGACGGTGCGGGCGATGGCCGCAGCCGCACCGGGGCAGCCCCAGTACGCCTCTTCCGGTCCCCAGCAGCCGCCCGCACAGCAACGACCGCAGCAGCACCAGGTCCGTCCGTCCGCACCGCCGCCGGCACCGACCCGAACGGGCCCGAACGTCCGGGCCTGGGTGCTCACCGCGGCGGCGATCCTGCTGGCGATCCTGCTCGGCGTCCTGGTGGTAGAACTGCTCTTCCTCTGACCGTCGCGTCGGAGCCCCGGCGACAGGACCGTTGGCGCGTTGCGGACAGACTCTGACAGCGAGCCTGAGTCCCCTCAACCGGGCCGCATCACGTCGAGCAAGGCGCGGACGGCGGGGCGGCCGCTGGCGTGGCCGGACACCGCGGCCTGGATGGACCGCACGGGCGCTGGCCTGCGCACCGGACGCACCACGACTCCGGGGTGCGGTGACTCGAGCCCGAGTTCGGGAAGCAGCGTGACCCCGAGGCCGGCCGCGACGAACCCTTGCGCGGTCGGGTAATCCTCCGCTTCGACGGCGAAGTCCGGCGCGAACCCGGCAGCACCGCAAGCATCGAGGAGGATGTCCCTGCAGGGCCCCGGATGCGGCCATTCGGCGCCGATCCACGGTTCGTCGGCGAGATCCGCCAGGTCGAGCGCCCGTTTGCGCGCCAGCCGGTGTCCCTTCGGCAGCACCGCCCGGTACGGGTCGTCAAGCAGGTGCACGAACTCCACGTTCCGCACGTCGGCGCCGCTCTGGGCCAAGACAACGATCGCCACGTCGACCTCGCCCGAGCTGACCGAGGACAGCGGGTCGTCCTCGAACAGCCGGAGGCTGAACCGGATTCCGGGGAACTCGCTGCGCACGGCCGCGACGGCGGGCGGGACGAGGGCGGCTCCCGCGGTGGCGAAGTACCAGATCGTCAGCTGACCCGTCCGGCCCTCCTTGAGCTCGGAGAGGGCGGTCTCCGCCTTCGCCAGCTGCTCGCTGACCAACTCCACCTGCTCGGCGAGCAGCGTGCCCGCCGGGGTCGGCCGCACGCCCCGGCCCACGCGTTCGAGCAGGGTGACCCCGGCCTCGCGTTCGAGTGTCGCCAGCTGCTGACTGATCGCCGACGGCGTGTAGCCGAGGTTGCGTGCGGCGGCGGTAATCGAACCACTGGTCACCACGGCACGGAGGACCTGCATTCTGCGCACGTCGAGCATTCCCGGATCTTACAGCTGACCTTAAGTGTCACTCCAGAAGAATTCGCTTGTCCTTACGCCTTGGCCTGGTCAGGCTGGGCCTGGGACAAGGAGGCCGGATGAGTGAGGGAAAGACGCTGGCGACGATGGGCGCGCTGGCGTTGATGTGGGGGTCCAGCTTTCTCTGGATCAAGGTGGGACTGGACTCGTTCTCACCGGTCCAGCTCGTGCTGATCCGGCTGGTGCTGGGCACGACCGTGCTGCTGGCGCTCTGCGCCGCGTATCGCCATCGCCTGCCCGCCCGGCGACGTGTGTGGGGACACCTCGCGGTGGCCGCGATGTTCCACAACGCGCTGCCGTTCCTGCTCTTCGCGATCGGCGAGCAGACGGTCGACTCGGGCGTGACCGGAATCATCAACTCCACCACGCCGCTCTGGGCGCTGGCGGTGGCACTGGTGTGGCGGATCGAGCGGCGACTCAACCGCCTTCGCATGCTGGGCCTGCTGCTGGGTGTCGCGGGAACCGTGCTGATCTTCGCGCCGTGGCAGTCCACCGGCCTGCTCAGCTGGGGTGCGCTGGCCTGCCTCGCCGCCTCGGCCAGCTACGGGTTCGTCTTCGTCTACGAGGGCCGGTTCCTGGTCGAGACAGGAGCCTCACCCATCGCGCTCGCGGCGGCACAGATGATCAGCGCGAGCGGATTCATGCTGCTCGCGGTACCGGTCGGCGGACTGAACCCGATTCATCTCGAAACCGGTCCGCTGGTGGCGGTGGTGGTACTCGGCATCTTCTC
The DNA here is from genome assembly GCF_900111885.1 of Amycolatopsis marina. GTDB lineage: Bacteria > Actinomycetota > Actinomycetes > Mycobacteriales > Pseudonocardiaceae > Amycolatopsis > Amycolatopsis marina. The sequence goes on along the minus strand of NZ_FOKG01000008.1, from coordinate 127,778 downwards.
CACCGGTATCGCGTTCGCGCTGAACTACCGGCTGATCTCCGCTGCGGGCGCCGTGGCGGCGTCCACTGTGGGCTACCTGCTCCCGGTGGTCTCGGTGCTCATGGGCACGATCTTCCTGAGCGAGGCGCTGAACCTGCGGATCGTCGCGGGCATGGTCGTGGTGCTCGCAGGGGTCGGCCTCACCCGGGTGCGCGGGCGCGCGGTCCAGGTCCCGGCACCGGCCACGGCGACTGAGGCGAATCCCGGGGAAGTTGTGCGGTCCTGACTCGACGAAGTAACGGTTTGTCACGGACATGCCATGCAGATCACCTGATCGGGTAGCTTCGCCAGGTCTAAATCACTGAGGTCGCGCTCCGGCTGTTCAGCGCGAGAGGTCGGGGCCGCTTCGCCGGGGCAAGGCTGATCACGGGGAGATCAGATTGTCTTCGACCATCCCAAGACGGGTGGCGCGCTCAACCGGCGCGCTCATCGCCGTCCTCGCGCTCACCACAGGCGCGTTCAACACCGGAGCTACCGCCGACACCGGCAGCACGGCCCCATCGGCTCCGCCTGCCGCAACCACGCCGACCCAGGCGGAAGCCGGAGAGCCTGATCTCAGCGTCACGGCATCCGTGCCGGACGAGACCTACCTCATGGGCGAGAAAATTCCGGTGACCGTCAACGTCACGAACAACGGCGACGCGGACGCCGAAGGAGTCAAGGGTCTCACCAGCAGCGGGGAAGGTTTTCACTTCTCGACCGAGTGGCAGACCTGGGGTGACTTCGATTCTGCTACTGGGGCGACCGTCGCGGCAGGCGAGACGCTGACGGTGGAAGTAGTCGGATCCGTGGACAGTTGGGACAGTGGGGAAACTGTGCTCAGCATCCACCTCTGGGGTCACGGGGACGCCAACCCGGCGGACGACAGGACCGAAGTCGTCCTGAACGTCGTGCCGCCGTCCGTGACGGACACGGTGAGCGGCATCGTGTTCGGCGACGCCAACGACAACGGCCAGTTCGAGATCGGTGAGCAACTGGCCGGGGTCACGGTCGTGCTGTCCGGCCGCTCGACGTACCTCGACACCAGCACAGGGAAGGACGGGCGTTTCACCTTCTCCGAGATTTCGGCGGGAACGTACGACCTGTCCTTCCAGGACCTTCCCGACGGCTGGGTCATCCGGTACGGCCATCCGATCGCGGTGGACGGTTCCGGAGCGACCTCGGATCTGCGATACGCCACCCAACGACCGCTGTCCGACGCTCTGCAGGCGACGATCGAGTTCGCCGAGCCGACGTACCAGCCCGGCGACATCGCGGAACTGACGGTGAAACTGACGAACAACGGGTCGGCCCCGCTGTCCGGCATCCAGGCCGCGTGTGACCGCGCCGCGGAGGGGCCGCACCTCGAGGGATTCGACGACACGGCGCGCTGGGGCGAACTCGTCTGGGGCGGTGGAGGCGTATCGATCGACGCCGGCGAGACCAGGACGTTCGCGGTCACCGGAATCGTGCCGGACGATGCCATTGACTACGGCGTTGTCCATGTCATCTGCGACTTCGGACCGAAGGACTTCATCAACGGCTTCCCGGTCGTCCACACATGGGCGAAAGTCCCCGGGCTGAGCACTGACACCTGGGGAACTGTCGTCCACGACAGCGATGGCGACTTCACCGGTGACGAGAACATCACGAACACCAAAATCGCCCTGATCGACCCACAGACCGACACGGTGGTGGCCAAGGGCAAGACGAACGCGGAAGGCCGCGTTGACCTGGCCGGCGTCCCGGCGGGTACGTACACGCCACGCGTCTACGGGCCGTGGAAGCTCCGAGACGAGAACGCATACGTCCATGTCAAGGCCAACGACCCACGTAGCCAGGGGTGGGCCGTTTACGTCGTGCCCGGACCGAACGTGCCGGATCCGGACGAGGGGGACAACGGGGACAACGGCACCGGATCCGAGACCGACCCGCCGGAGAGCCCTGCGGCCACGCCACCCATCGGGTCTGGGGGCGACGGCGGAAGTACGCCTGTCGGCCTGGCCAGCACCGGTGTCGACATCCTCGCCCCCATAGGGGCAGGACTCGCCGCGGTGCTCGCGGGTGTCGGCGCGCTGCTGTTCAGCCGTCGCCGCCGCGCGGAAGCGTAGGCCACAGAGCCGGAGTGGCCCGCCACAAAGCAACGGCGGGTCACTCCGGCGCCGTCAGACCAGCCTGCGGTCCGACGCCCAGCGGGAGAGTTCGTAGCGGTTGGACAACTGCGTCTTACGCAGGACGCTCGACACGTGCGTCTCCACGGTCTTGACCGAGATGAACAGCTCCGACGCGATCTCCTTGTAGGCGTAGCCGCGGGCCAGCAGGCGGAGCACGTCACGTTCGCGCGGGGTGAGCAGGTCCAGTTCCGGATCGCTGATCGGCGCGGACCCCGGACGGTCCGCGAACGCGTCCAGCACGAACCCCGCCAGGCGCGGCGAGAACACGGCGTCACCGTCGGACACCCGAACCACCGCGCGGACGAGTTCCTTCGACGAAATGGTTTTCGTGACATAGCCGCGGGCGCCCGCACGGATGACCGCGATGACATCCTCGGCCGCGTCCGACACCGAGAGCGCGAGGAACACCACGTCCGGCAGTTCGGTACGGACACGCCGCAGGACCTCGGCTCCCCCGCCGTCCGGCATGTGCACGTCCAGCAGGACCACCTGCGGCCGGGTTCGCGTGATCCCCGCGGCGGCCTCGGCCACCGACCCGGCCTCGCCGACCACGCGCACCTCGTCGGTGATCGACTCCAGCTCGGTGCGGACTCCGGCGCGGAACAGCGCATGGTCGTCCACCAGGAACACCGAGACCGGCGCTCGCCCCTGCTCGTTCTCCGTCACGATGCTCCCTCGCTCGACGCGGTCGCCTTGCCGATCTTCAACGGCATCTCCAACTGCACCTCGGTGCCCTCTCCTGGCGCCGTGCGCAACCGGCACGATCCGCCGTTGCGTTCCATCCTGCCCCGGATCGAGTCCGCGAGGCCGTGCCGGTCACCCGGAACGGTGTCCGGATCGAACCCCTTGCCCCTGTCCCGCACGAACACGGTCACCGCGGCGGGCTCGACCTCCGCGTAGACGCTCACCTCGTCCACACCCGCATGCTTGGCCGCGTTCACGATAGCCTCCCTGGCCGCGTACACCAGTGCGGTCAGCGGCTCGTCGAGCTCGGCCTCCCCCACGACAACCTGCTGGACCGACACCGCGAAGGCGTCCTCCACCTCTCCGCAGGCCGCCGCGAGCACGGCAGAGAACCGGCCACCGGCCTGCTCGCCCGAGCCGTCCTTCGGCTTGCCGTAGCCCGACGGGCCGTACAGCCAGCCACGGAGCTCCCGTTCCTGCCCGCGGGCGAGCCGGGCGACCTCGCGGGGCGACTCGGCCTGCTTCTGGATCAACGCCAGTGTCTGCAGCACCGAGTCGTGCAGGTGCGCCGCGATCTCCGCGCGTTCCTCGGTCCGGATACGCGCCCTGCGTTCCTCACCGAGATCCCCGACGAGCCGCAACCAGAACGGCACGGTGAGCACGGCGACGCCGACGAGTGTGGCCAGCACCGCGATCAGGGCGAACTGCACCTGGTCGAGGCTTCCGCTGCGCAGCACCACGACACCGATGCCGGTCATCACCAGGGCCACTCCGGCGAGCACCCGGACCGCGGCCGACCAGCCACCGCCGCCGACGACGGCACCCGCGACCCCCGACTTCGCCCCGTCTCGCCAGCGGCGCCGCTGTGACTCGTCGGCCTCCCGCCACACCACCGCGGCACCGACGATGACCACGGCGATCGGGATCGCGGCCCAGCCGCTGAAGACTCCGGCGATGGCTCCGCTGGCCACGGCGAGCCCCAGACCCAGCGCCAGCAGCCCGAACGCCTGCTGGCGTTCCTTGGGCGAGTCGCCTTGCCGCTCCTCCTCGCTCGGCCGCTGCGGTGCGAACACCCACAGCAGTCCGTACGCGAACAGCCCGGCTCCCCCGAGCCCGGCCAGCACGGCGAACACCACCCGGACCCAGAACACCTTGACACCGAGATGGTCGGCGAGCCCGCTGGCGACACCGGCGAGCACCCGCCCCGAACGACGCCGGTACATCTTGGGCGGCTCGGTGAGCGCGGTGCCGGTGGCAGGCTGCACGGCCCCGTCCGCCTGCTCGGGCTGCGACGGCGTGCGGGCAGCGCCGGTCGGGGAGGCCGTTGCCTCTTCTGTCGCCTGTTCCTGCACGTCATCCATGCTCGCACGCCCATGTGGCCGTTTCATCAGGGAAACCCCTGATCCGGTCACCCTGACCCGGGGGGCGGCAAACCTCAGGGGAGTTCCCCGATGTGCGCGTCGACCGCGTCACGCATGCTCGATGACATGAGTGGTGCGACAGGAACGCAGGGCTCGGGTCCGCCTGCCCAGGGCGGCATCGAGGACACCGTGAAGGACTTCTGGGCGAGCAGACCGCGCAGGCCGCAACACGGACGCAAGATCGCCGGTGTGGCCGCAGCTGTCGGCAACAGGTACGGCATCGATCCCGTGGTGGTTCGGGTGGCGCTGGTCGTGGCGACCATGTTCGGCGGTGTCGGGCTGATGTTCTACATCCTCGGCTGGCTGTTCTTCGCGGACGAGCGCGACGAGGTCGCGCCTATCGAGGGACTGATCGGCCGCGGTCGCAGTTCCACCTCCACCGCGCTCACCGTCGTTCTGTGCCTCGCGCTGCTCCCGGCCGCCAGCTGGATGTTCTCCGGCGGCGGCTGGTTCGACGGTGGGGGCTTCATCTGGCTCGCCCTGCTGATCGCGGCGCTCTACCTGCTGCACCGCGGCCGGGGTCACCTGAACCGTCCTGCCCCGCGTGGAGTCGCGGGACCGGTGGGCACGGACTGGCAGGAGCAGTCCGCATCGTTCACCGCGGCGTCCGTGTCGGCGCCTGCGTCAGGTTCGGGCACGGGCCCGCCCGCCTGGGATCCGCTGGGTGCCGCCCCGCTGGCCTGGGACCTGCCGGACGCCCAGGCCGACCCGTACACACCACCGCCGTCCCCGCAGCCGCCCGCACCCCGGGCACCGCGATCCAAGATCGGGCTCTTCACGTTCGCCATCGCCCTGGTGGTCGCCGGTGTCGGCGCCGTACTGGTCGCCGAGGGCGAACCCTGGTTCACCCCGCAGCACGTCGTCGGGCTGGTGCTCGGTGTGCTGGGCATCGGCATGGTGGCGGGTTCCTTCGCCCGTGGCGGACGCGGTCTGGTCGGCCTCGCGATCCCCCTGTCGATCGTCGGGCTGCTCCTCACCTCGGCACCGGTCAACGACTTCCGAGGGGGCGTCGGCGAGTTGACCGAAGCGCCCCGCACCATCGCCGCAGTGCAGCCGGTCTACGAGCGCAGCCTCGGCAACATCGACCTGGACCTGCGGAACCTGCCGGACAACGGCGCGGTGAGCACTGTGGTCCGCACCGGCGCGGGAAACAGTTCGGTGCTCGTGCCCGAGACGGCGGACGTCACCTTCACCTGCGAGAACGGCATCGGCAACATCGAGTGCCTCGGCCTGCAGCGATCCGGGGTGGGCAACGACCCGGTGACCGGCACCGACGTCGGCAGCGACGGGCCGGGCGGCCTGAACATCTCCCTGCACGTCCAGACCACGACCGGAAATGTTGAGGTGCACCGTGGCTGAATCGGACACGTCGAACCCGTACGACTACGACGAGCCGGCTGCTCCTGAGCAGCCCACACGGCGCGGGGTGGACCTGTTCACCCTGGTGGCCGGTGTCGCCACCCTGCTGATCTCGGCCTACGTCCTCTCCGACGGCGACAGCTGGCTGCCGTCGTTCGACCTGCGATGGATCCTGGCGGGCGGCGCGGTACTGGTCGGCGTCCTGATGCTCGGCGCGTCGATGCGCGGCGGACGCAAGGGCTGTTGAGGCCCGCACACCACTCGACGAAGCGGCCCCGGGGTTCCCGCCCCGGGGCCGCTTCGTGTCGTGGCCAGGCCGATCAGCTCACGAGACCGCCGATGACGGCCGCGATGCCGCCGACGACGGCGACGATCACGCCGACGGCGAGGAACTTGTGCCGCTGGACGCGGTCGGCCCGCAACTCGTCCTCGGTGCGGGTGGAGATCAGGAAGTGCCCTCCCTGCTCCGGCTTGCCGATGACCAGCGGGCCGATCTTGTCGTGCACCTCACCGAGGATGTACATCCTGCGGCCGGGACGGATCAGCCACTCCTTGTACTCGTACCCGAGCGTCGAGTCGCGCCCGCCACCGAGCACCGCGGGCAGCCGGATGCCGAACAGTTCGGAGTGCCCGCCGCCACCGTGGTGGGGCTCGAACCGGTTCACCGACTGCTCGACCCCGTCCGGATTGGTCCCGTTCGGATCAACGCCGATGGTGCGGCCCTGCTCGTCGATGAGCGCGTACCCCTCCGCCGAGGTGTGCTCGACGACCTTCTCCGTGCGCTTGCTGCGGTAGCGCCTGCCGTCGCGGTACTCGACGTGCTCGTACTGCCGATCGATGCGGTAGCGGTACCAGACGCACTCGCTCTTGCTGACCTCGGAGACCAGCGCCCCCTCCGGCCGCGGGTGCGCGGTCCCCACCACCTCGGCGACCTTCCGGAAGCCCCCCCTGGCACCCAGGTCGTCCGAAATGCGGCGCAGGTCCTCCAGCTGCGGGATCGTCAGCGTGTCCGTGCCGATCATCGCGTGCAGTTCACGCTTGGTGTGCTGCATGTAGAAGAACCCGCCCACGCCCGCCGCGATCAGCAGGAGCCCGATCAAGATCCACATACGCCTTTACCCCCAGGTCGGTGTGCTCACTCCCACTCAATCGTGCCGGGTGGCTTGCTCGTCACATCGAGCACCACCCGGTTCACCTCCGCCACCTCGTTCGTGATGCGGGTGGAGATGCGCTCGAGCACGTCGTAGGGCAGGCGGGTCCAGTCTGCGGTCATGGCGTCCTCACTGGACACCGGTCGCAACACCACCGGATGGCCGTAGGTGCGGCCGTCGCCCTGCACGCCCACGCTGCGGACGTCGGCGAGCAGCACAACGGGGCACTGCCAGATGTCACGGTCCAGGCCGGCCGCGGTCAGCTCCTCGCGGGCGATCGCGTCAGCCGCGCGCAGGATCTCCAGCCGGTCGGCGGTCACCTCACCGATGATCCGGATGCCGAGGCCGGGGCCGGGGAACGGCTGACGGTGCACGATCGTCTCGGGCAGTCCCAGCTCGAGACCCACCCGTCGGACCTCGTCCTTGAACAGCAGGCGCAGCGGTTCGACCAGTTCGAACTGCAGGTCGTCCGGCAGCCCGCCGACGTTGTGGTGACTCTTGATGTTCGAGGTGCCCGTCCCGCCGCCGGACTCGACGACGTCCGGGTAGAGGGTGCCCTGCACCAGGAAGCGGTAGTCGCCCTGCGCCTTGAGGTCGCGCTCGGCCTGCTCGAACACCCGGATGAACTCCCGGCCGATGATCTTGCGCTTCTCCTCCGGGTCGCTGAACCCGGCCAGCGCGTCCAGGAAGCGCTCGCGGGCGTCGACGGTGACCAGGTTCACCCCGGTCGCCGCCACGAAGTCACGTTCGACCTGCGTCCGCTCCCCCGCCCGCAGCAGACCGTGGTCCACGAAGACACACGTCAGCCGGTCACCGATGGCCCGCTGCACCAGTGCGGCGGCCACGGCCGAGTCCACTCCGCCGGACAGGCCACAGATCGCCCTGCCCGCACCGATCTGCTGGCGAATGCGGGCGACCTGGTCCTCGACGATGGACGCGGTGGTCCACTGTGGCCGGATACCGGCGATGTCGTGCAGGAAACGACGCAGGACCTCCTGGCCGTGCGGGGAGTGCGCGACCTCGGGGTGGTACTGGACCCCGGCGAAACGACGTTCCCGGTTCTCGAAACCGGCCACCGGGGCACCGTCGGTGGTCGCGGTGACCGTCGCTCCTTCGGGGGCCTTGGTGACGCTGTCGCCGTGGCTCATCCACACCGGGTGCCGTGCGGGCAATTCCCCGTGCAGGACACCACCTTCCCCGGTGATGCGCACGTCGGTGCGGCCGTACTCGCGCGCGCCAGTGTGCTCGACTGTGCCACCGAGCGCGCCGGCGAGGAGTTGGAAGCCGTAGCAGATGCCGAAGACCGGCACACCGGACTCGACCAGCGCGGAATCGATCGCAGGCGCGCCTTCGGCGTACACACTGGCCGGGCCGCCGGAGAGGATGATCGCCGACGGCTTCCTGCCGAGGATCTCGCCCGCGTCGGCCGTGTGCGGCACGACCTCCGAGTACACCTGCGCTTCACGCACGCGCCGCGCGATCAGCTGCGCGTACTGCGCGCCGTAGTCCACGACCAGCACGGGGCCCTCGGGCGCCCCTGCCTCTCCAGTTGCACTTCCTACCGCGGAGTCGGCACTAGCCACCGCGAACCTCCTGCTCAACACGACCGGGCGGGCTCATCGTCCCAGGTCGAGTTCCCAGCCTCGTGGCCGACCTGCCCGGACCGGATTTGTTCATGCGCGCACCACCCCGGCCGAATACCGTGCTGGCATGGACACGATCACGCCGGAACCCCGGCCAGCCTGGATCGCCGGTCATGCCGAGCAGGGCGAGGGGACCCTCGTCGTCACCCATCCGTTCGACGGCAGCGAGGTGGCCACCGTGGCCGTTCCCGGTGCGGAGCAGGTGGAGCGCGCGGTCGCCGCGGCGGCGGCCGTCGCCGCGGAGTTCCGCCGGGCACCGGCGCACAGCAGGGCAGCCGCGCTCGAGCACGTCAGCAGGGGGCTGGCGGCCCGGGCCGACGAGATCGCCGAGGTGATCACCGCGGAGAACGGCAAGCCGCTGCGCTGGGCCGAGGCCGAGGTGAGCCGGGCGATCTCGGTGTTCCGGATCGCCGCGGAGGAGGCGCGCCGGTTCAACGGCGAGATGCAGCGCCTGGACAGTGACCCCGCGGGCGAGGAGCGCCTCGCGCTGGTGACCCGCGTCCCGCGCGGACCCGTGCTGGGCATCGCGCCGTTCAACTTCCCGCTGAACCTGGTCGCGCACAAGGTGGCTCCCGCGCTGGCGGTCGGCGCCCCGATCGTGATCAAGCCCGCGCCGCGGACCCCGCTGTCGGCGCTGATCCTGGGTGAGATCCTCGCCGAGACCGACCTGCCCGAGGGAGCGTTCTCGGTGCTTCCCCTCGGCAACGAGGAGACCGCCGGACTGGTGCGCGATCCGCGGCTGCCCGTGGTGTCGTTCACCGGCTCCGGTCCGGTCGGCTGGTCGCTCACGGACGCCGCCCCACGCAAGCACGTGGTGCTGGAACTCGGCGGCAACGCCGCCGCCGTGGTGCTCGCCGACTGGCCGGATCTCGAGGGCGCGGCGGAGCGGATCGCCACCTTCGGCAACTACCAGGCGGGTCAGTCCTGCATCGCCGTGCAGCGGGTGATCGTCGAACGCGAGATCGCCGGGGAGTTCCTGCCGAAGCTGGAGGCCGCGGTGCGCGGGCAGGCGACCGGGGACCCGTACGACACCACCGTGTCGGTCGGGCCGGTGGTGGACGAGGCCGCGGCGGAGCGGGTCGTGTCCTGGGTCGACGAGGCCGTCCAGGCCGGGGCGACGCTGCTGGTCGGCGGCGCCCGGGACGGCGCGACCGTGCAGCCGACGCTGCTCGCCGACGTCCCGGCTTCGGCGAAGGTGTGGGCCGAGGAGGTGTTCGGCCCGGTGCTTGCGGTGTCCGTGGTCGATTCGGCGCAGGACGCGTTCGCGGCGGTGAACGACTCCGACTACGGCCTGCAGGCCGGCATCTTCACCAGGGACGTGCGCCTGGCGTTCGAGGCGGCCGCGACCCTCGACGTCGGCGGCGTCATCGTCGGCGACGTGCCCTCGTACCGGGCCGACCAGATGCCCTACGGCGGCGTGAAGGGCTCCGGCGTCGGCCGCGAAGGCGTCCTCCCCGCCATGCGCGACCTGACGGTGGAGCGGGTCACCGTCCTCACCGGCGTCCCCCTCTAGAAAATGCATTTAGCCCGCTAACTGCAGGTCAGCGAACCGGGTGCACACCGAGGACAGGCACCGGCCCGAGCGTGGAACGCGCCACCGGCCTCACCGGCGCCCCCCACTGGAAAAGTGCATTTAGCCCGCTAACTGCAGGTCAGCGAGCCGGGAGGGCACCGGGGGCGTGCGCCGGGACCGCGGGGTTCTTCGGGGGGATCGGATCGAGGCGGACGTAGCCCGCGGCCTGCGAGGGCCGTGGGTCCACCTCGCCCTTGTTCGGCCAGTACGAGAACGCCCGCTCGGCCTGCGCGGTGATCGTCAACGACGGGTTCACACCGAGGTTCGCGGTGATCGCCGTGCCGTCCACCACGGAAAGGTTCGGGTAGTTGAAGACGCGGTGATAGGGGTCGATGACCCCCTTCTCCGCGCTCTCCGCGATCGGCGCCCCACCGATGAAGTGCGCGGTCAGCGGGATGTTGAAGATCTCACCCCAGGTCCCGCCCGCGACGCCACCGATGTGCTCCGCGGTGCGCAGGTTCGCCTCGTGCCCGGCCCTGATGAAGCTCGGATTCGGCTCGCCGTGCCCCTGCCTCGAGGTATAGCGGCGGCGACCGAACAACCCGCGCCTGGTGTAGGTCGTGATCGAGTTGTCCAGGCTCTGCATCACCAGCAGGATCACCGTCCGCTCGCTCCAGCGGCGCCCGTTGAGCAGGGTCATGGTCTGCACCGGGTGCCGGACCATGAACCGCAGCGCCTGGCGCCAGCGCGGCACCCCGGAGTCGCCCTCGGTCGCGATGGTCTGCAGCAGGCTCATCGCGTTGCTGCCCTTGCCGTAGCGGACCGGCTCGATGTGGGTGATCTCGTCGGGGTGGATCGACGAGGTGATCGCGACGCCCCGGCTGTAGTCGTGCTCGGGGTCGACCTTGGGCCGGCCCGCGCCGATGATGGCCTCGGAGTTGGTCCTGGTCAGTTCCCCGAGGCGGTCGGAGAGCCGCGGCAGGGTCCCACTGTCGCGCATGGAGTGCAGGAGGTTCTGTGTTCCCCACGTACCGGCGGCGAGCACGACCTGGCCCGCGGTGAGGGTGTGGGTGAAGCGCCGGGAGGTGGTGCCGGTCTTGCGGATGTCGACTTCGAACGAGCCGTCGCCGCGCGGACGCAGCGCGGTCACGGTGGTCAGCGGGATGACCTTCGCCCCACCTTGCTCCGCCAGGTACAGATAGTTCTTGACCAGTGTGTTCTTCGCACCGACCCGGCAGCCGGTCATGCACGAGCCGCACTCGGTGCAGCCGGTGCGAGCGGGCCCGACCCCGCCGAAGTAGGGGTCGGCGGACTGCTGCCCCGGCTTGCCGAAGTACACACCCACGGGGGTCGGGTGGTAGGACTCGGCGACGCCCATGTCCGCCGCGACCTTCCGCATGACCTCGTCCGACGGGGTGACCGTGGGATTCGTGACGATCCCGAGCATGCGGCTGGCCTGGTCGTAATGCGGCGCGAGTTCGGACTCCCAGTCGGTGATGTGTGCCCACTGCCGATCCTGATAGAACGGCTTGAGCGGCCGGTAGAGCGTGTTCGCGTACACCAGCGACCCGCCGCCGACGCCGGAACCGGCCAGCACCATGACGTCCTTGAGCATGTGGATGCGCTGAATGCCGAAGCAGCCGAGCTGCGGCGCCCACAGGTAGCGACGCAGGTCCCAGGACGTTTTGGCGAACTCGTCGTCGGCGAAACGCCTGCCCGCCTCGATCACCGCGACGCGGTAGCCCTTCTCGGTCAGGCGAAGGGCGGCGACGCTGCCACCGAACCCGCTGCCGACCACGACCACGTCGTAGTCGTGTTCCGTACTGTCCTGGCCCGTGGTGGTGTTACGCGCAGTCACAGATAAAGCGTAACCCGGGGGTTAACTCCTGACCAGGGGTAAGTTACCCGCGAGTTCACAGCACCGCGCTCTGAGGAAAGCGCCGCACAGGAGTCAGCCGCGGATGCTGAGACCGACTTTCTGGAACTCCTTCAGGTCGGAGTACCCGGTCTTGGCCATTGCCCTGCGCAGGGCGCCGAAAAGGTTCACCACACCCTCGGCGTCCGTGGACGGGCCGAACAGCAGCGTCTTCAGGTCCACGGTGTACTCCGGCCCCGCGGCCACCCGTGAGCGCGGCAGCGACGGGTGCGCCGCGGCCGAAGTCCAGTACAGGCCCTTGCCGGGCGCCTCGCCCGCGGCGGCGAGCGGAGCACCGAGCATCACCGCGTCCGCACCGCAGGCGATCGCCTTGGCGATGTCGCCGGACACGCTCACCCCACCGTCGGCGAGGACGTGCACGTACCGGCCACCCGTCTCGTCCAGGTAGTCGCGTCGGGCCGCGGCCGCGTCGATGATCGCCGTCGCCATCGGCACCCCGATCCCCAGCACCCGGTCCGTGCTGGTGACCCCGGGACTGGCACCGTGCCCGACGATCACGCCGGCGGCACCGGTACGCATCAGGTGCATCGCCGTGCGGTAGTCGCTCACACCGCCGGCGACCACCGGCACGTCGAGATCGGCGATGAACTCCTTGAGATTGAGTGGCTCCACGTCGGGCGAGTCCGTCACCACGTGCTCGGCCGAGACGATGGTGCCCTGCACGACGAGGATCTCCACCCCGGCAGCGAGCAGGTCCGGCGTCAACTCCGCGGCGTGCTGCGGGCTCACCCGCGCCGCGACCGTCACCCCGGAGTCGCGCACGGTCTGGATGGCCTTGCTGACCAGGTCCATCCGCAGCGGGGCCGCGTGCAACTCCTGCAGCAGCCGCACGAGCGCGGTCGGGTCGTCGTCGGCGAGGCTGCGTTCGGCGGCGTCGGTGATCCGGGCGAGCGCGCCCTCGGCATCCTCGTGCCGGGCCCAGATGCCCTCGGCGTTGAGCACGCCGAGCCCACCGAGCTGCCCGACCGCCACCGCGGTGTCCGGCGAGACGATCGCGTCGGTCGGGTGCGTCACCAGCGGCAGGTCGAACCGGTAGGCGTCGATCTGCCACGCGGTGGAGACATTGCCGGACGAGCGCGTGCGCCGGGAGGGCACGATCTCGATGTCGTCGAGCTGGTACGCCCTCCGCGCGGTACGCCCCATGCCGATCTCGACCAGATCACGCACGTCAAGTCCCTTCTCGCCACCCTGCACTGCCGCGCACCATTGTCGTCATCGCCCGATCGCGGCCGCCCACCGCCCTCAAAAGTGCATTTAGCCCGCTAACTGCAGGTCAGCGTGACGTGTAGTTCGGCGCCTCGACGGTCATGGTGATGTCGTGCGGGTGGCTTTCCTTGAGACCCGCCGCGGTGATCCGGACCAGCTGCGCCCGCTGCAGCTCGGAGATGGTCTGCGCACCCGCGTAGCCCATGCCCATCCGCAGCCCGCCGACCAGCTGGTGCACGACGGTGGCCAGCGGGCCCCGGAACGGGATCCGGCCCTCGATGCCCTCCGGCACCAGCTTGTCCTCGGACAGCACGTCGTCCTGCGCGTAGCGGTCCTTGGAGTACGACTTGCGCTCGCCCTGCCCCTGCATCGCGCCGAGCGAGCCCATGCCCCGGTAGGTCTTGTACTGCTTGCCGTTGACCAGGATCAGGTCACCGGGCGACTCGGCGGTTCCCGCGAGCAGGCTGCCGAGCATGACGCTGGACGCACCCGCCGCGATCGCCTTGGCGATGTCCCCGGAGTACTGGATGCCGCCGTCGCCGATCACCGGCACACCCGCGGGCCTGCACGCCTGGTCCGCCTCGTAGATCGCCGAGATCTGCGGTACGCCGACACCGGCCACGATCCTCGTCGTGCAGATCGAGCCGGGACCCACACCGACCTTCACACCGTCGGCGCCGGCGTCCACGAGCGCCTGAGCACCCGCCCGGGTGGCCACGTTCCCGCCGACCACGTCCACCGTGTCGCCCAGTTCCTTCTTCAGCAGCGCCACGGTGTCCACCACGGCCCTGGAGTGCCCGTGCGCGGTGTCCACCATCAGCACGTCCACACCCGCGTCGACCAGCGCCATCGACCGCTGGTGCCCGTCCGCGCCGACACCGACGGCCGCGCCGACCAGCAGCCTGCCGTCGGGGTCCTTCGTGGCGCTCGGGTACTGCTCGGTCTTGACGAAGTCCTTGACGGTGATGAGCCCGCGCAGCTTGCCCGCGCCGTCGACGATCGGCAGCTTCTCGATCTTGTGCCTGCGCAGCAGGCCGAGTGCGACGTCGGCCGTGACGCCGACCTGTGCCGTCACCAGCGGGGTCTTCGTCATCACCTCGCTGACCTGACGACTGTGATCGACCTCGAAGCGCATGTCCCGGTTGGTGATGATGCCGACCAAGAGTCCGGCCGCGTCGGTGACCGGAACACCGGAGATGCGGAAGCGGGCGCAGAGCGCGTCGACCTCGGCGAGCGTGTCGTCCGGCGAGCAGGTCACCGGGTCGGTCACCATGCCGGCCTCGGACCGCTTCACCACCTCGACGGCCGCCGCCTGCTCCTCGATGGGGAGGTTGCGCTGCAGCACGCCCATGCCGCCCTGGCGCGCCATGGCGATGGCCATGCGGGCCTCGGTCACGGTGTCCATCGCGGCACTGATCAACGGAACCCGGAGCGTGACGTTGCGGGAGAGGCGGGTGGCGGTGTCCACCGAACTCGGCATCACGTCCGACTCGGCGGGCAGGAGTAGCACGTCGTCGAAGGTGAGTCCGAGCATGGCGAACTTGTCGGGAACTGCGGCGGTGAACTCGCTCGTCATGACTGGCGGTTGGCCTTCCTCGACGTGGACAGGTACTGCTCGGGGTTGTTATCGATGGTATCTGGACGTACCCCGGGGGCCGCCGGGTACCGTGCAGGCCGTGCCGCACGACGTGTTGCCCCCAGACCCCTTCGCCAACGACCCGGACGACCCGGCCAGGGAGATCGCTGCCCTGGACGACGAGCCGGGCGAACCCATCAGCGCCGACGAGCGCGCCGAACTGCTCGCCGATCTCTCCGATCTGGCGGTCTACCAGGCTCTTCTGGCTCCGCGAGGGGTGCGTGGGATCGTGGTGGACTGCGGCGAATGTGACCAACCGCACTATCACGACTGGCACTTGCTGCGCGCCAGTCTCGAGCAACTGCTCGCCGACGGCCGGATGCGGCCGCACGAGCCCGCGTTCGATCCCAACCCGTCCGACTACGTCAGCTGGGACTACTGCCGCGGATTCGCCGACGGAGTGACCGCGACCGAGAGCGCATACTGAGGCCGAACTCACGAAGAAGGGCGCGTGACCCCTGGGGTCACGCGCCCCTTTTCGTGCGCTGTGTCACCGCGGCGGATCAGGGTGCCGCTGGCGCGACCGGCTGGGCACCGTCGGAGTCGGTATCACTTCGCGGGCTGCTGCCGGATTGACTTTCGGTCCCGGTGCCGTCACCGGACTGGGTCGTCGACGGCGGCGGCGACGAGGACGTGGAGGACGGCGGCGGGTTCGTGGTCGTGCCCGGCGGCAACTCCGGAGCCGGAGTCGGCGTCGGCGTGGAACCACCACTGGTCGTCTCGTCCGGCGGCGGGCTCTGGGTGACCCCCGGCTCCGACGGCTTCTTCGGTGTCTCCTTGCTCGGTGTCTCCGGCTCGTTCAGCCGGAGGGAGAGCTCCAGGTGCTGGGCACGCAACACATCGGCGTTGTCCTCGGCCGCCACCTCGCCCAGCGACAGCCGCGCCTGCTCGAGAGCCTGCCTGGCCTCGTCGAACCGGCCCTGGGTGATCGCCAGCTGAGCCTGCTGCAGGTCGATCCGCACCGCGGCCGCGGCCTCGACGGACCGGGCGTGGTCGGCGTAGAGGACCTTGGTGAGCCCCCACAACGTGTCCCCGGGCTGTGCGTCACGCGCCGCGAGGCCACTGCCGGTGAAGGCGATCGCCAGCACCGCCGCGGCCGCTGCCACCGGCACCAGCATCCTGCGCCTGCGGCCGCCTGCCGCGTGCCGCTTCGCCAGGGTCGCCGTGCGGACGGTGGTCGCCGCCTCGTCGGCGTCCATCAGGTCCGGGAACGGCTCACTGTCGATATCCCTGCGCCAGGCGAGCAGCAGGGCGTTGAGTTCCTGGTCACCGAAGCCGTCGGCCACCTTGGGGTCGGAACCGCCGAGCGCGTCGAGCAGCGCGTCATCCGCCTGGACCAGGGAGAGATCCGGGGGCGTGGAGTACTCGTCCTCGACCGGAGTACCGGAGCCGTTGGACACGGCAGTGCCGGAGGGATCGTTGTCGCTCACCGTGAACCGGCCTGTGACGGGCGCACTCTCATCAGACTCCGTATCGGGCGTAGCGTCGAATGCGCGTGTGCGCTGGTCATCCCGTTCCGTCACTCAGACCACCTCCTCAGCGGCGAGCACCTTGCGAAGCCTGGCGAGTGCACGGTGCTGGGCGACCCTTACCGCACCCGGAGTCGATCCGACCGCCTCCGCGGTCTCCTCCGCGGAGAGTCCGACGACCACACGCAACACCACGATCTCTCGCTGTTTGTCGGGCAGGACCCGGAGCAACTGCGACATGTGCTCGTTCAACTCGCCCTGCAGGGCGCGCTGCTCGGGGCCGATCCCGACCTCGATCTCGTCAGGTACCTCGGCCACCGGTTCGGACCGGTTGCGTGCGGCCGCCCGATGGGCGTCGGCCACCTTGTGCTGAGCGATGCCGTAGACGAAGGCCAGGAAAGGGCGGCCCTGATCACGGTACGAGGGCAATGCCGTAAGCACCGCGAGACACACCTCCTGCGCGACATCGTCAGCCGAAGCAAACGAACGTTCCTGTCTTCCGACCCTGGCGCGGCAGTACCGCACCACGAGGGGACGGATAGCGGCCAGCAGCCGCTCAACTGCCTGAGGTTCACCCTCGACAGCGGCGGCGACTGGCTCGTCCAGTCCATCCCCCACATTGGCCATCGCAGACAACAGTCCCGGTGTTACGTGTAGGCGTGCAAAGAGGCCGGCGTGCGGCCAAGAACATCCCTCACGCCGGTGATACCTACCGTACCTTCCGGCTCTGCCGGCACTAGCTCACGGTCGGCGCCGGCGCGTCTCGGTTCGACGCGGACTCCGGAGCTTACTCCTTGTTCTCGAAAGTTCAACAAAACTTGCAGACAGGCATACGAAACCGGCATGGAGGCACCAGAACTGGTGCCTCCATGCCGATCAGGCTGCCGGAACTACTCGGAAGTTCAGGAGACGAGACCGCGGCGGAAGCCGTGGGCAACGGCCTGCGCCCGGTCGCGCACGCCCAGCTTGCGGAACAGCCTGCGGGCGTGGGTCTTCACGGTGTCCTCCGAGAGGTAGAGCTCGCGGCCGATCTGGCCGTTGCTCTTGCCCTGGCTCATCCCGCGCAGTACCTGGAGCTCGCGCTCGGTGAGCTGCACACCAGGGTCGGAGGGCTGTCGGGGTGCGGGTACGGAGGTGCTGGCCAGCGTGTGCGCGAGCGCGGCGACGAGTTCGGGACGCGAGGCGTCCCAACGCAGGTAGCCGCGAGCGCCACCGGCGATCGCGGCCGCGATGCTGCCCGCGTCGTCCGGCGCGCCGAACACGATGACATTCGCCTGCGGGTTCGCGGACACAAGGCGACGTGTCGCCTCGACGCCGGTCGGCACCGCGCGCTGGGTGCCGACCAGCACGACATCTACCGGCTGCCGGGAGTACCGGGCAAGCAACTCGTCACCGTGCGCTACACAGTCGATGCGACTGACGCCGGGGACGGCAGACATCACGCGGGTGAGCCCTTCGCGAACACTGCGTCGGTCGTCGCAGATCAAGACCGTCGTCACGGGGTTTCCTTCCTGCAGCCGGGTGACATTCCCTATCCCTATCGGACGCTTTGGGCGGAACCTTGACACGATCCGGTGGCTTTTTTTGAGAAAGCCTCGCCCGGATGTCGGTATCGGCCGTGTGACGCAGGAAACACAGTCACCACGGTACCCAAGGAGATTCGCGGGCGAGACGACGTCCGGCTGGGTCAGTCGCCAGTAACACAGCGTATAACTCGTCAGTAACCTGAGAGCGATGCCGCTCGGCGTCGGTGGGCTCGAGATCCGCCGCGATGAGGCCTGCGGGCCACGCCAACGAGCGCAGACCATGGCGTCCGGCGACCGCCGCCGCGCCGTCGGCCAGTTCGGCGGCCCGCTGCCGGGCGGCGGTCTCGCCCGTCGCGGCGAGCGCGGCCGCCAGCACCAGGTCCGATTTCACCCCGTGCCGCACGGCGGTCCTGGCCGCGGCGAGTTGCGCGGACGCCTCCGCCGGCGGCACAGCGGCGCCGGGATTTCCGCAGACGAGTTCGACCTCGGCGCGTACCCAGCCTGCCCGGACCCGCCCGCGCCAACCGGCGCGGTCCGGATCGGCGGCGGCGAGCAGCCGCCGGCTCACATCGGGCCTGCCGAGTGCGAGGTTGTCGGCCGCCAGACCGAGCAGTGCGTCCGCGCGAGCACCCGCCAGGTCGATCCCGTCCGGGTCCCACGAGTCCGCCGCGTCGGCCCGCCCCGCACGGAGCAGGGCCGCGCCGTCGAGCGGCAGCGCCGCCGCATGCCCGCCCAGTTGCCGTCTGTGCGCGGCGAGTGTGGCGCACGCGAGGCCGCCAACCAGCGGCGGATCGGTGCGGATCAACTCGCCGAGCAGGGTCGCGGCCGCGGCATAACGCCCTTGCGCACCGAGGACGACTGCCGCGAGCCAGCGGCTACGGGCCGCACCCCGAGCCGCGGCCGCCAGGACACGCTCGTCGATCGAGGGCTGATCACCGAAGGCCACGCGCCGCAGTCGGTCTTCGGTGATCCGGCCGGATTCTCCGGTGGCCGTCATCCCGTGCCGAGCAGGACGTACTCGATGCGTTCCACGGCAGCCGGCGGCTCGCCGAGAAACTCGACCTTCGGCGGGAGACGGGCCGGATCCCAGCCCGGGCCGGAGGCGAACATCCTGCTGCGCTGCCGTCCCCTGGAAAGCCTGGTGAACAGCCGTGGATCGGCCGCACTGCCGCGCTGCGCCCAGAGCACGACCGCGGACGGCAGCACCCTGCGGATCGCGACCGCCAGCACGTCGGCGGGCTGCGCGGGCCCCAGCACCTGACTGAACAGTCCGCGCCCGGCGAGTCCCGCGGCCAGCACGTGCAGTGGCAGCCCCTGACGTTCCTCGGGTACGCAGCCGAGCAGGATCGGGCGCCGGTTCCTGGGCGCAGCGAGCACGGGAGTCGCCCTGATCAGTGCCGCCAAGGCGGATTCGCCGAGCATGTGCTCCACCGCGGCACCCGTGGAGTCACCAGTGGACCTGCCACGTCCACCGAGCGCGGAGAGCACCGGATGGATGACCTCCTCCCAGGCGTAGAGCGGTCCGTCCTCGGTGATGGCCTCGGCGAGCAGACGCTGCACCCCGTGCACGTCCATGGCCAGCGCCGCGGCGCTGAGCCTGCGCGCGAACCTGGACGGGCCGAAAATGCCGCCGTCCTCGGCGGCACCGGGAGGTTCCTCGGCGGGTAGCACGACGGCGCCGTCCGGGGTGTCGATCCGCAGCGACATGGTCGGCGGCGGTGCGGGAGCGGCCGGACGCGGCGTGGCGTCCGGTGGTGCCTTCGGCATCCGTTGCAGGGCGTATCGCGCCGCCTCGGCTGTCGAAGCGCCACGCAACAGGGCCCGCTGCATCAGTTCCAGTCTGCCGATGTCGGCGGAGCCGTAGCGCCGGTGACGGCCGTCGGTGTGCCGGCTCGGCCCGAGCCCGTAGCGCCGGTCCCAGGTGCGCAGGGTCGAGGGAGCGACACCGAGGCGCCGGGCGACCGAGGCGACCGGCAGCGTGGGTTCCGGGGAGTCAACCGGTGCGCTTGCGCGGGTCGGCGCGGTCGAGATGCCGATGGTTGAAGTGGGAGCCCGCGCAGCCGGCCTATCGCCGGCTGCGTGACCTGAGCCAGACTCGGATCCCACGCCGCCCAATATCCCGGCCTGGCCCCATACCGGCAACCTCGGGTCTCCAGCCTGCTCACACATCCGGGGGAAGCCTAACGGTTGAATCGTCAGGATCCTCTTGAACAACTCTTGGCGCGGTTCTAACGTTACGCCCGTTGCACCGAATGGAGTAGCGGACGGGCGGCTCAACGGCAGGGGGGGCGGATCGGGAGATGAGGGCCCAACTCCGAACCTGACGTTGACACGTTCCGTCCGCAGAGTCGCACCAAACAACTGCAGAGTCCGGCGCTGATGGAGCCGGACAGCGGAGGCGGTCACGATGGCAGACACGCGCAGACTCCCTGGCCCGAACGCGGATGTGTGGGACTGGCAACTCGAGGGGTCATGCAGGGGGATGGACAGCGGGTCCTTCTTCCATCCGGACGGGGAGCGGGGGCCTGCAAGAGCAAGGCGGGAAGCGAGGGCAAAAGCGATCTGTCAAGCCTGCCCAGTACTGGAAATGTGCCGCAGCCACGCGCTGGCTGTACACGAGCCGTACGGCATCTGGGGCGGACTGTCGGAATCGGAACGCGAGAACATCATCAAGTCCGGCAAGCGGGCGCTGACCTTGGCAGGCAGTTGACGCGAGCAGGTAGCACAGCAGAACCACGGCAGGGGACTGAACGGGGTGGCGCCTTTCGGTGCCACCCCGTTCAGCGTTCGGCAGCACCTGTCTCCGCGCCGGCGAAGCGATCCCAGCACGCCATGGCGGTATCGATGACCCCAATCAGCTCGTCGATGGACGCGCTGTCCCTCGCCTGGATGGACAGCCCGTGTAGCACCGTGCCGTAGAACGCGGCCATGCCCTCGACATCGGCGTGCGCGGGCAGATCACCGTCGGCGATTCCCTGCTTGAGCCGCTGCCGCAGGTCGTCGATGCCGTCCTTGCGCATCTCGGCGAGGAAGTCACGAACTCCCTCGTTGCTCGGGGTGTAGTTGGTGGCCGACAGCACGATCATGCAGCCGCTGGGCAGGTCGGGATCGGCGTACGTCTCGGCGTTGGACCGCAGCATGGCGTCGACCGCGGCCCGCGCGGTCGGCTGCTCGCGGAGGGCGCGCGTCGTCTTGCCGCCGTGCGTGTTGCCGTAGAGCCGCACGGTCTCGCGGAAGAGCGCCTCCTTGCCGCCGAACGCCGCGTAGAGGCTCGGCGAGTTGATCCCCATCGCCGCGGTGAGGTCGGCGAGCGAGGTTCCCTCGTAACCGCGTTCCCAGAACACGTGCATGGCGCGGACCAGTGCGGCCTCGCGGTCGAATGCACGTGGCCGTCCTCGGGGTGACATGACTCGCATTCTATATCGATCGACACAAAAGTGCTTGACTCAGGGCGTGTCGCGCTCCAATTATGTATCGACCGATACAGAAAAGGGGTTTGAGATGTCCGAACTGGACGGCAAGGTGGCTCTGGTGACCGGGGGCAGCCGGGGAATCGGCGCGGCGATCGCGGCACGGCTGGCACGCGAGGGCGCCCACGTCGCGATCACGTACGAGTCGGCGGCAGAACGCGCGGCCGGAGTGGTCGGCGAGATCGAAGGACTCGGGCGCAAGGCGCTGGCGGTCCAGGCGGACAGCGCGGACGCCGCAGCGGTGACGGCCGCCGTGGACACGACGGCGGCGACCTTCGGCGGGTTGGACATCCTGGTGAACAACGCCGGAATCTTCCCGGCCCTGCCGATCGACGACCTGACCCCAGAACTGATCGACCGGACACTGGCGATCCATGTGGGATCAGTACTCGTGGCGGCGAAGGCGGCCGTGCGACACATGACCGCGGGTGCACAGCCGGACGGCAGGATCATCAGCATCGGCAGCGACCTGGCCGATCGGGCGGCATTTCCCGGCCTGAGCCTGTACTCGGCGAGCAAGTCGGCACTGACTGGGCTGAGCAAGGGGCTGGCCAGGGACCTCGGGCCGCGCGGCATCACCGCGAACGTCGTGCACCCCGGTTCGACGGACACCGAGATGAACCCGGCCGACGGGCCAACGGCACCGAGTCAGCTGGCCGACATCCCACTCGGCCGGTTCGCGCAGCCCGCCGACATCGCCGCGGCGGTCGCCTACCTAGCCGGTCCGGGAGCCCGCTACGTGACCGGCACGTCGATCACCGTCGACGGCGGCTTCACGGCCTGAGAAGTGCGTTTAGCGGGCTAAACGCACTTCCCGGCCCCCAGCGAACGGGACGGAGCTGCACGAAACGGACAAAATGAACGGGCCGACACTTCCTCGTGGAAGTGCCGGCCCGTTCGGGTCGTGCTGGTGTTCGTCAGTGCGAGTGGCCGTGACCCTGGCCGGCACCCTCGTCGTCCTCGGCGGGCTTGTCCACCACGGAGGCCTCCGTGGTGAGCACCAGCCGGGCGATCGAGGCCGCATTGGCCACCGCGGAGCGGGTGACCTTCACGGGGTCGACGATGCCCGCGGCGAGCAGGTCGGTCAGTTCACCGGTGGCCGCGTTGAAGCCCTGGCCCCAGTTCTGCTCCTTGACCTTGGACACGATGACCGCGCCCTCGTAGCCGGCGTTGCTGGCGATCCAATGCAGCGGCGCGGTGAGCGCGTCGCGGACGATGATCACGCCGAGCGCCTCGTCACCGGTGCGCTCCTTGGCGAAGTCGTCGAGCTCCTTGACCGCGTGCACCAGCGCCGAACCGCCGCCGGGCACGATGCCCTCCTCGACCGCGGCCTTGGTGGCCGCCACCGCGTCCTCGATGCGGTGCTTGCGCTCGTTCAGCTCGGTCTCGGTGGCCGCGCCGACCTTGATGACCGCGACACCGCCGCCCAGCTTGGCGAGGCGCTCCTGCAGCTTCTCCCGGTCCCAGTCGGAGTCGGTGCTCTCGATCTCCCTGCGAATCTGCGCGATCCGGGACTCGAGGTCCGCCTTGGTGCCCGCACCGTCGACAATCGTGGTGACGTCCTTGGTGATCTCGATGCGGCGGGCGCGGCCCAGCGACTCGAGACCGGTCTCGGACAGCTTCCGGCCGACCTCCGCGGAGATGACCTCGGCGCCGGTGACGACCGCGAGGTCGTCCAGGAACGCCTTGCGGCGGTCACCGAAGAACGGTGCCTTCACCGCGACGGCGCTGATCGTCTTGCGCAGCGAGTTCACCACGAGGGTGGACAGCGCCTCGCCGTCGACGTCCTCGGCGATGATCAGCAGCGGCTTCTTGGCCTCGACGACCTTCTCCAGCACAGGGAGCAGGTCGGCCAGCGCCGAGACCTTCTCCCGGCACAGCAGGATGTAGGCGTCCTCGAGGATCGCCCGCTGCTCCTCCGGGTTGGTCGCGAAGTGCGCCGAGAGGTAGCCCTTGTCGAATTGGACACCCTCGGTGATCTCGAGGTCCGTGGCCAGCGTGGAGGACTCCTCCACGGTGATCACGCCGTCCTCGCCGACCCGCTCGACAGCCTCGCCGAGCAGGGCGCCAATGGTGGCGTCACGCGAGGTGACAGTGCCGACCTGGGCGATGTTGTCACGGCCCTTGACCGGGGTCGCCTTCTCCTTGAGGATCTCGACGACCTTCTCGGCGGCCTCCTCGATCCCCCGGCCGAGGGCGGCCGGGTTCGCGCCGGCCGCGACGTTGCGCAGGCCGACCTTGACCAGCGACTGCGCCAGCACGGTCGCCGTGGTGGTGCCGTCACCGGCGACGTCGTTGGTCTTGGTGGCGACGCTCTTCACGAGCTGGGCGCCCAGGTTCTCGTACGGGTCGTCGAGTTCGATCTCGCGGGCGACCGTGACACCGTCGAGGGTGATGGTCGGCCCACCGAACTTCTTGTCCAGCACGACGTGCCTGCCGCGCGGGCCGAGGGTGACCTTGACCGCGTCGGCCAGCTGGTTCACCCCGCGCTCGAGCGCGCGACGAGCGTCCTCGTCGAAATTGATCTGCTTAGGCATAGCCTGTTCCGCTTACCTTTCGGGGTTGGACGACGAAACGCCCCGGTCCCCGGCTATGCGGGACTCCGGGGCGTTCGACGCTGATGCCGATCGTCAGTTGATGACGGCCAGCACGTCGCGGGCGGACAGGATCAAGTAGTCCTCACCGTTGTACTTGACCTCGGTGCCGCCGTACTTCGAGTAGATGACGACGTCGCCTTCCTTGACGTCCACCGGGACGCGGTTGCCCTTGTCGTCGATGCGGCCCGGGCCTACGGCCAGGACCTTGCCCTCCTGGGGCTTTTCCTTCGCAGTGTCGGGGATGACGAGACCGGAAGCCGTCGTCTCCTCGGCCTCGCTCGTCTGGACAACAATCTTGTCCTCGAGCGGCTTGATGTTCACGCTCACCGGGTTGACCTCCACGGGTCGTCGAAAGCGTCG
This sequence comes from Amycolatopsis marina, assembly GCF_900111885.1. Classification (GTDB taxonomy): domain Bacteria; phylum Actinomycetota; class Actinomycetes; order Mycobacteriales; family Pseudonocardiaceae; genus Amycolatopsis; species Amycolatopsis marina. Next base: position 103,615 of record NZ_FOKG01000008.1, on the reverse strand, counting down.
GCAGGTACGTAACTGATTGCAGTGCTCGATTCAGGACCTGCGGAATCCTCGCTCGCATACGCTCGGTCGGAACCCGCAAGCCCGTCGTCTCACGGTTACGGCGCCTACCACCCCCGCCGTCGCGGGTGCCGGGGCGTGTTTGGTGCCGTGCAATTAGCACTCTAGCGACGTGAGTGCTAGCCGCGCAACCAGGGTCCCCCAAGACCATCTCAGCGCCGCCACACCGCGTGCCGTCCCCGACCCCGGAAGTGCATTTAGCCCGCTAAACGCACTTCCTCTCACCTGCGCGCGGCCAGGGGAACCGGCGGGAAAGTTCACCGGGCGCTCACTTGATCGGGGGGCGGTAGCCATGACGGCGTCGCAGGCTGTCCTAGATCTGACTGACTCGACCACCATGGGGAGCTTTTCCGTGACCGAATCAGGTGACAACACACCCAGGACGACCTCACGCCGTCACGTGCTCGCCGGGAGCGCGGCCGTCGGCGCAGCCGCTGTCGCCACCGGGCTGACCGGCTCGTTCGCCGCCGCCACCCCGGCCGCGGGTTCGGGCACGGGGAGAACACCCGCCGGTGACCCGTTCACCCTCGGAGTCGCCTCCGGTGACCCCGACCAGCACAGCGTCGTACTGTGGACCCGCCTCGCCACCGACCCCCTCGCCGAGGACGGCTTCGGCGGGATGGGTTCCCGGAACGTCGAGGTGCACTGGGAACTGGCACTGGACGAGCGGTTCCGCAAGGTAGTGCGCCGTGGGCACGAGCGCACCGGGCCCGACCACGGTTTCGCCGTGCACGCCGAGGTCGCGGGCCTGCTCCCCGGCTGGGAGTACTTCTACCGCTTCCGCGTCGGCAGGCACGTCTCCGAGACCGGCCGCACGCGCACGGCCCCGCTGATCGGCGTGTTCGGCTCCGGCCTCGCGATGAGCTTCGCCTCCTGCTCGCAGTTCGAGCACGGCTGGTTCACCGCGTACCGCCACCTCGCCGCCGACGAACCCGACCTGGTGCTGCACCTCGGGGACTACGTCTACGAGTACAAACCGCAGGTCTACATCTCCCCCGACGGCAACGTGCGTGACCACTCCGGCCCGGAGACCGAGTCACTCGCCAACTACCGGCAGCGCTACGCCCAGTACCGCAGCGACGCGGACCTGCGCGCCGCACACGCGGTGGCCCCGTGGCTGGTCGTTCCCGACGACCACGAGGTGGACAACAACTGGGCGGGTGACATCTACGAGAAGCCGCACATCCCGCAGCCGGACTTCATCCAGCGCAGGGCCAACGCCTTCCGTGCCTACTACGAGAACATGCCGCTGCGCAGGCGCAGCAAGCCGTCCGGGTCGGAGATCCAGCTGTACCGCAAGGTCTCCTGGGGCTCACTCGCCAATTTCCACATGCTCGACACGCGGCAGCACCGCGACGACCAGGCCTGCGACGACGGCTGGAAGGTCTGCGAAGACGCCGCCAACCCGGCCCGCACCCTGACCGGAGACGAGCAGGAGGCCTGGCTGCTGCGCAACTTCCGTGCATCCAGGGCCCGCTGGGACATCCTCGGCCAGCAGGTGTTCTTCGCCCAGCGGCTCAGCGCCTCCGGCGCAAGGAGCATGGATGGCTGGGACGGCTACCAGGGATCGCGGGAGCGGATCACCCAGGGCTGGATCGAGGGCGGCGTACGTAATCCGGTGGTGTTGACCGGTGATGTGCACACACACTGGGCCAACGAGCTCAAGGCCGACTACACCGACCCGGACAGTGCCTGCGTCGGCACCGAGCTGGTCACCACGTCCATCACCTCCGGCGGCAACGGCAAGGACTCCGACCCCTCGACCGACCCCAACCTGCAGCGCAATCCGCACATCAAGTTCTTCAACCAGCAGCGCGGGTACGTGCGCACCCGGATCACCCGCAACGACCTGCGGGCGGACTTCCGTGTGCTCGACAAGGTGACCGAGCCGGGTTCCCCGGTCCGGACCCGTGCGTCGTTCGTCGTGGCCGACCGCCGCCCCGGGCTCACCGAGGTCGACCCGGCCTGAACACGTCTCGTTCGGCGGCGCGACCCGACCTCGGTCGCGCCGCCGAACGAGGCATATTTCTTACGCGACCCATATGTTCTTTGTTAGGTTCTGACTCTCCTTGCTCCCATCGAGAGGGTCGCCATGTCCCTTGGTTCCCGCACGACGCGTCGTGCCCTCGTCGCACTGTCGATCACCGCGGTCAGCGCGGGCCTCGCGCTGGCGGTCCCGTCCGGCGCCGGCGCCGCGGCCCCTGACCAGCACCGCCAGCAGGCCTTCAGCGCGGCGGCTGCGGAGTTCGGCGTTCCGGAGGAGGTGTTGCTCGGCGTCTCCTACCTGCAATCGCGGTGGGACCACAACGCGGGCACGCCCAGTACGAGCGCCGGGTACGGGCCGATGCACCTGACCGATCTGCGCACGGCCGGCGCGGGTACCCATCACGACGACGGCAAGGAGGACCCCCGCGGCGACGACGCCCGCGACGTCCTCCACCCGGCCGAACCGGAGCCCGCCGAACCGGTCGAGGCGCTGCAGACGATCGACCTCGCGGCCGACCTCACCGGCATCGCCACCGACACGCTGCGCGCCGACCCGGCCGCGAACATCCGTGGTGGCGCCGCTGTCCTCGCGCACTACCAGCGCGAACTCGGCGAGCAGCCGAGGTCCGGCGGTGCCGAGGACTGGTACGGCGCGGTGGCGCGCTACAGCGGGGGCTCGGACACCGCCGCTGCGGCCGCTTTCGCCGACGAGGTGTTCGGGGTGATCACCTCGGGCGAGCAGCGGGTCACCGATGACGGCCAGCAGGTCCGGCTCGCGGCACAGCCCGGTCTGGCCCCCGAAAAGGAGCAACTGGCGGAACTCGGACTCCGCGACACCGGAAAGTCCGATGTGGAATGTCCGCCGACGATCTCCTGCGAGTGGATTCCTGCGCCGTACCAACGACTCGACGGCGACGACTACGGCAATCATGACAAGGCACAGCGCCCCGAGAGCCAGGACGTCGACTACATCATCATTCACGACACCGAGGGTTACTGGGACACCGTTCTGGATCTGGTGCAGGACCCCACCTACGTCAGCTGGCACTACTCGCTCCGATCCGCCGACGGGCACATCGCGCAGCACATCAAGACCAAGGACGTCGGCTGGCACGCGGGCAACTGGTACGTCAACGCGAAGTCGGTCGGACTGGAGCACGAGGGCTTCGCCGCCAAGGGCACCTGGTACACCGAGGCGATGTACCGCACTTCGGCGAAACTGGTGCGATATCTGGCCGACCTGCACGACATCCCGCTGGATCGCGGACACATCCTCGGCCACGACAACATCCCGGGCACCACTCCGGATCGGGTCGCCGGCATGCACTGGGACCCGGGCCCCTACTGGAACTGGGCACACTACTTCGAGTTGCTCGGCGCCCCGTTGCAGGGCAGACCGGTCGCGGCGGACACACAGCTCGTGACGATCGCGCCCAGGTTCGAGGCCAACCAGCCCGCCTTCTTCGGCTGTGACCGGGATGCTCCTTTGGAGCTCTGTCCCGCACGCGGTTCCGGCTCGGTCGTGCTGCACACCGAACCCAGTGCCGACGCCCCGCTGCTCTCCGACATCGGCCTGCGCCCCGACGGATCGCCCGCCACGATGCGGGTATCCGACATCGGCAGCCGGATGGAGACCGGGCAGCAGTACGCCGTCGCCGAGGTCCGCGGTGAGTGGACCGCCGTCTGGTACCTCGGGCAGAAGGGCTGGTTCCACAACCCGCGCAGCGCTCCCGCCGCGCACGCCGCCATGGGCAAGATGGCGGTCGCGGTGCCCGGCAAGGGGCCGGTGCCGGTGTACGGCCGGGCCTACCCGGAACCCGCGGCATACCCCGATGGCGTGCCGGTGCAGGACATCGTGCCGTTGCAGTACTCGCTGCCCGAGGGGCAGCGTTACTCGGTCGCTCAGGTGACCGGCTCGGAGTACTACCGCGCGGTGACGTTCGACCCGGCCCAGCACCAGGTGGTCCGTGGCAAGACCCGCTACGTGCAGATCCAGTTCGGCCACCGCGTCGCTTTCGTCAAGGCCGACGACGTCCTGATCCTGCCCACGCGCCGCTAGGAGCGCCTGCAAGTACATCCATGCAAGATCCACACCGCCCTCAGCCGCTACCAAGGCGAGTCGCCTTGGTAGCGGCTGACGACGCAAACGATCTTGCATGGGGGTACTTGCAGACGTACCAACTGGAGCCGGGGACGACTGTCACGTGTCGGCGGCCGTCACGCGCGGGCCCTCCGCGATCGCGTCGCGGAGCCATTCGGTGTACGGCCCCGCCGGGAGGTCCACGATCCGTTCCGCCGCAAGGCGGAACTGCTCCCCGGCCTCATCCGCCCGGTCAAGCTCGAGGCAGGCACGGCCGATGTTGGCGTGCAACGACGGGTAGAAACTCGTGACCCGCGCATCGCCCACCCGATCGGCCCGCTCCGCGGCACCGTCCCCTTCGGCCCGCATCCCCTGGATGCACAGCTGCACCACCACATTGTCAGTGTCCACCGTTGTCCCCAGCGAACTCCGAGTCCTCGGTTGCCACCGGCATCACCAGTGTCGTAAAGCTGCCCTGATCCGCCGAACGCACGACCACAGGCTGGGCGACACCCGCGATCTCGAGCAGTACATCGGGACCGACCCCTGCCTCCACCGCGGGGCCGAGAACAGCCGGGTCGAACGCGATCCTGGGCGGCCTGCCCTGACAGATCGCGGGCATTGTGGCGCACTCGTGCTCCCGCTCCACGACGAGTTCCTCCCCATCGGCCCGCAGCAGCACCCGCCGCACACCGTCGGCCAGCGCGGCACGCAGCGCTGTCCGATCGACGATGATCCGGTGCGGCGCCACGTCGAGTCCGCGGAGAATTTCGCGATATGCGGGAAAGTCCCCGTCCACAATGGGCAGTGACACCGATTCCGCACCCGCGCGCAATCGCGCCTCCCCCGCGTTGAACTCCACCGCCACGTCTCCCGCGCGAGCGGCCCAGGAACCAAGTCTTGCCAGTTCGGGCGCCGGCACCAACAGCCGCGCCGGATCACCACGCAGGGATCGTGGCAGCAGTACCCGCATCGCCAGCCGGTAGCGGTCTGTCGCGACCAGCCGCACCTCGGCATCGGCGAACTCGATCAACACGCAACCGAGAACCGGATAGCCCTCCCGTGTCGCCGCGGACGGAACCACCTGCCGTATCGCGCTGGCCAACTCCGGACCGCCGAGCACTGCCTCCAGTTCCGGTACCGGCAACGAGCGCAACAGTTCCGCTACGGCCTCCTGCGCCGCGTTGGCCTGCGCCCGCATCCGATGCAGGTGTTCCCGCAGCAGGGTGCGCGTGTCCTCCGCGGAGCCGTCCAGCACGCTCGTGACCTCCGACAACGGCAGACCGGTCGACCGCAACCTGCGCAACAGGACCGCCCGGGGCTCCTGGTACTCGCCGTAGAACCGGTATCCGGTTGCCTGGTCGACGCGGGCAGGCCGCAAGACGGCACAGTCGTCATAGAAGCGCAGGGCACTGGGTGTGAGCCCGACCCTGCGTGCGAAGGCTCCGATGCTCAGCGATGCGTCGTTCTCGTCCATGACCGCGATTCTGTGCGTTCAAGCCACTCGAAGGTCAACCGCCGAGGTGGGACGACCACGGTCTCAGATCGAGATGGTGCTCACCGGCAACGACGGATCGGCAGAAAGATCCAACGCGGACGGCTTCACTCCCGCTGCCAGTACGTGCGCACCGAGTGCGGCGATCATCGCCCCGTTGTCGGTGCACAGCCTGGGCCGTGGCACCCGCAGTTCGATCCCGGCCTCCACGCATCGCTCGGCGGCCAGTGTGGACAGCCGGGAGTTGGCGGCGACACCGCCGGAGATCACGAGGGTGCCGATCCCCGCTTCCGTGGCCGCTCGGACGGCCTTGGCGGTCAGCACGTCGGCGACGGCCTCTTGGAACGACGCCGCCACGTCGTCGACCGGGATCGTCTCGCCACGTCGCTCCGCTGCCTCGACCCAGCGCGCCACCGCGGTCTTCAGCCCGGAGAAGGAGAAGTCGAACGCCGCGTCTCTCGGCCCCGTCATTCCCCGGGGAAAGGCGATCGCGGCCGGGTTTCCCCGCCTCGCCGCCGTGTCGATCGGAGGACCGCCGGGATAGGGCAGTTCGAGTACCCTGGCCACCTTGTCGTAAGCCTCACCGGCCGCATCGTCCACAGTGGAGCCGATTTCGGTGATCGTGGTGGCGACGTCGTCCACCCGAAGTAACTGGGTGTGCCCGCCGGAGACCAGCAGCGCCAGACATGGCGACGGCAATGGCCCGTGCTGCAAGGTGTCCACCGCGATGTGCCCCGCGAGATGGTTGACGCCGAACAGCGGTACGTTCAGCGCGGCCGCGTAGGCCTTGGCCGCCGCGACGCCAACCAGCAACGCACCAGCGAGGCCGGGGCCCGCGGTAACCGCGATGGCGTCTACATCGGACAAAGAGAGCCCGGCGGTGGCGAGGGCCCGCTCCGCGGTTGGAGTCATGGCTTCCAGGTGTGCGCGGCTCGCGACCTCAGGCACCACCCCGCCGAAACGGGCATGCTGCTCCACGCTCGAGGCGACGTCGTCGGCCAGCAGTTCGACCGTTCCGTCCCCGTGCAAGCGCACAAGACCGACTCCGGTCTCATCACAGGAACTCTCGATTCCCAGCACGATCCGCGCCATCAGGCCGTCGCCTCCCCCGCCTCGGCCACGCGCACGGGCGGCCGCTTCATCGTGTAGGCATCGGCACCGGAGGGCTGGTAGTAACGCCTGCGCAACCCGAGACGCTGGAATCCGTGCCGCTCGTACAGACCGATTGCCCGCTCGTTGTCCGTCCGCACCTCCAGGAACACCGGTGCCCCGAGTTCGTCGGCCCGCCGCAACACCGCGCGCAGCAAGGCCGTTCCCACGCCCGCGCCCTGGAACTCGGGATCGACACCAATGGTGTGGAGGCTGGTTTCCGGGTCGGCGGGCGGTCCCATGATCGCCAGCCCCGCGTACCCGGCGAGCACGTCGTCCTCGGTGACGGCCGCGACGTAGTGGGCGCCTGCGTCCAGTTCGGCGTGGAAGGCGTGTGCGCTCCACGGGCTGTCGCCGGGGAACAGCAGCTTCTCCAGTGCCACGCATCTCGGAATGTGTTTGCGGCGCAACGGTTCCAATCTCACAGCGCCGTCACCCGCTTCCGCTGTCCCGGTTCCTGGGCGTCCGGCCTGCGCAGATACAACGGCGTCAGTGGGCCGGGTGGTGTCCCCGCGAGCAGACCTTCGCGCGCCGCCCGGACAAGGCCGGCGACCGTGGGAGTGGCCGGTTGGAGCACCGTGACACCGAGCGCCTCCCGGTGCAGTTCTGCGCCCTGTCCTGCGGCCACGGTCCCGGCTGCGAGCCTGACCGCCAGCTCGGCGGGCCGCTGCACGCCAGGTCCGTCCGTCCGCGCACCCGAGGCGTCGTAGGTGGCCCAGTAGACCTCCTTGCGACGCGCGTCGGTCACGACGACGAATGGCGCGTTCTGGTCGCCGGTCGCGACCTCGGCCGCGATCGCGTCGAGACTGCAGACCGGATACACCGGCACACCCAGACTGTGCCCGAGCGCGCCCGCGGTGGCCATCCCGGCCCGCAGGCCGGTGTAGGGACCCGGCCCGATGCCGCAGGCGATCGCGTCGAGTTCGCGCAGGTGCGTTCCGGCCTGCGCGACGGCCTCGAGCACGTGCGGGGTGAGCAGTTCACCGTGCGCCCGCGCGTCCTGGGTGACCCGCGTACCCAGCACCCTGACGCCGGACGGTTCCAGCGCGACCACTCCCGCGGTGACGGCGGGGGTCGCGGTGTCGATGGCGAGAACAAGCACGTGACGAGCGTACGACCCCCCGTGCCCGCGTCCACACACAACCTGCCGCGGCTCGGCTTCGGCGGGTGCTCAGGGCTGGTCCGGCGCGGCTCCCTGCTCCTCGTCCGGGTTCCAGCTGAGCAACCGGACCTTCGCCACGGTTCGCACGTGCCTGCGCATCGCGGCTGCCGCCGCTTTCGCGTCACCGAGGCTGATCGCGTCGAAAATCCGCTGGTGCTGTGCGAGCGAGCGCTTCGGCCTGCCAGGCTGGCGCAGGGACTCGGTCCGGCTCTCGGTGATCTGCTCGGCGATCGTCCGCATGAACTCCGCGAGCAGTGAACTGTGCGCTGCCGCCGTCACCGCGGCGTGGAATCGCCGATCGCCCTCGACGCCGGACTCTCCCGCGTCGACCTCGACACGCATGTGGGCCAGCGCGGCCTCCATGGCGTCCAGGTCGTCCTTCGTCCGCCGCTGTGCGGCCAGTTCGGCGAGTTTCGTCTCCATGGCCTCGCGCGCTTCCAGCACGTCGGGCAGCCGCCTGCGCCGCTCGACGAGCTGCTCCACCGGTTCCGCGTCGAGCGTGTCGCGCACCAGGTAGGTGCCGCCGCCGTGCCGTACCTCGACGAAGCCCTGCACCTCGAGGACCACGATCGCCTGCTTCACCGACGCCCGGCTGACCCCCAGCCGCTGAGCCAGTTCCCGTTCCGGTGGCAGCCGATCACCCACCCCGAGCTTGCCGTCGGACACGTAGTCCCGGATGCGCTCCAGAACCTGCTCGTACAAGCGGGAACGGGCCATCGGCCGCAAGGCGTCGGACACAGATCCCCCTCGTACTTCGCCCGGTTCTTCCTCGCAGGATAACAGCCCGTGAGCACGAACGCGGCCAAGTGGCTCAGCCAGTTGTCCAGTTTCTTCTTGACATTGTGAACCACGACACCGCAAAGTGGTTCAGCCACTTGACCACTGGTCCGCCAGGCCTCTGGCTCTCGACCAACATCGACCGATCCGCTGCCGGTGCGGCGCCCAACGACGGGAGCCTGATGTCCGCCGAACTGATCTCCATCCTTGTTCTCGTGGTCGTGTTCGTCATCGCGACCACCAAATCGATCAACATGGGTGCGCTGGCCTTCGCAGCCGCGTTCGCCGTCGGCACCCTCGCGGGAGGCATGGACGCCGACGCGATCTTCAGCGGGTTCCCCGCAGACCTGTTCGTAGTGCTGGTCGGGGTGACTTTCCTGTTCGCCATCGCGAGATCCAACGGCACAACGGACTGGCTGGTGCACGCGGCGATCCGGCTCGTCGGCGGGCGGCTGGCGCTGATCCCCTGGGTCATGTTCGGTATCAGCGCCACGCTCACCGCGATCGGTGCGGTGAGTCCTGCCGCTGTCGCGATCGTCGCGCCCATCGCGCTCGGCTTCGCCGCCCGCTATGGGATCCACCCGCTGCTCATGGGCGCGATGGTCGTCCACGGCGCGCAGGCGGGCGGGTTCTCGCCGATCAGCATCTACGGCACGATCGTCAACGGCATCGTCGAGCGGGAGGCCCTGGCGGGCAGCGAACTCGTCCTGTTCGCCGCCAGCTTCGCGGTGAACCTCGTGATCGCAGCGGTGGTGTTCGTGGTGTTCGGCGGCCTGCGGCTGAGCCGGGAGACCAGCACCACGGACGAGATCGCACCAGGCACGATCGGAACGGGCGGTCCGGGAGCGGCCACTGCGGCCACCGCGGGCACCAAGCTGACCGAAACTTTCCGGTTGAATCCGGCCAGGATCGCGACCCTGCTCAGTCTTGCCGCACTGGTCGTCGCGACCCTGGTCTTCGACCTCGACGTCGGGCTCACGGCGATCACGCTGGCCGTGCTGCTCAGTGTGTTCTGGTCCGAAAGCAGTCGCAAGGCCGTCACCGAGATCACCTGGCCGACGGTGCTCCTGATCTGCGGAGTGCTCACCTACGTGGGGGTTCTGCAAGAACTGGGCACCATCGAGTACGCGGGTAACGCGGTCGGCAACGTCGCCATCCCGCTGCTGGCGGCGTTACTGCTCTGCTACATCGGCGCGATCGTGTCCGCGTTCGCCTCCTCGGTGGGCATCATGGGCGCGCTGATCCCGCTGGCGGTGCCCTTCCTCGACCAGGGGACCATCGGGCCGATCGGCATGATCGTCGGCCTGGCCGTCGCTTCGACCGTGGTGGACGTCAGTCCGTTCAGCACCAATGGCGCGCTGGTACTCGCCAACGCGGCGGAGGTGGATCGCGATCGATTCTTCCGGCAGTTGATGGTCTACGGCGGCATCATTGTCGCGGTGATGCCCGCGGTGGTGTGGCTGGTCATGATCGTGCCGGGTTTCGGCTGAGAACGACGACGAGAAGGAGTTCGGGTGAGCGTGCTGTTCCCGGCACTACAGGAGAAGTCGACGCAGGCCAAGCAGGCCCTCCGGTTCGGCGACCGCGCACTGACCTATGCGGAACTGGCCGAAGTGGCCGGAACGCTGGCGCGGGAGCTGCGCGCACTGCGGGGGACGGGCGAGACGCCGGTGCGCGTCGCGGTCTGGGCCACGGCCACGATCGAGACGAGCGTCGCGGTGGTCGCCGCCCTGCTGGCCGGGGTGCCCGCGGTGCCGGTCAACCCGAAGATCGGCGAACGCGAACTCGCCCATATCGTCACCGACAGCAGCCCGGTACGCGTACTCGCGGAGCCAGGCGCCGAACTGCCCGCCGGATTGCGCGAACTGCACCGCACGGACGTCACACTCACCGGCTCCGCTGGTGCGCTGCCCGACGAGCCTGGCCCCGAATCTCCGGCGCTGATCGTCTACACCTCCGGAACCACGGGCCCGCCGAAGGGCGTGGTGCTGCCCCGCCGAGCCATCGCCGAGACTCTCGACGCGCTCGAGGACGCATGGCAGTGGAGCGCCGAGGACGTGCTGGTGCACGCCCTGCCCCTGTTCCACGTACACGGGCTGATCCTCGGCGTGCTCGGTCCGTTGCGACGGGCCGCGGAGGTTCGTCACCTCGGCCGCTTCGCCACCGCACCGCTCACCGAGGAACTCGCGAACGGCGCCACGATGATGTTCGGCGTGCCGACGATGTACCACCGGATCGCCGCCGAGGTGCAGGACGATCCGGCGCTGCGCGATGCGCTCGCGGGCGCACGGCTGCTGGTGTCCGGTTCGGCTGCCCTGCCTGTGCACGACCACGAGCGGATCACGGCCGCCACCGGGCAGCAGGTGGTGGAGCGGTACGGCATGACCGAGACGCTGATGAACACCAGCGTGCGCGCGGACGGGGAACGCAGGCCGGGGACGGTCGGCGTGCCGCTGCGCGGCGTCGAGGTGCGCCTCGTGGAAGAGAACGGGACGCCGATCGAGGACAGCGACGGGGAGACCGTCGGTGAGATCCAGGTGCGTGGAGCCAATCTGTTCACCGAGTACCTCAATCGCCCGGATGCCACGGCGGAGGCGTTCGTGGACGGCTGGTTCCGGACCGGCGACATGGCCGTCAGGGACGCGGACGGCTACCTGCGCATCGTCGGGCGCAAGGCCACCGACCTGATCAAGAGCGGTGGCTACAAGATCGGCGCGGGCGAGATCGAGAACGCGCTGCTGGAGCATCCCGGTGTGAGCGAGGCGGCCGTGACCGGCGAGCCGGACCCGGATCTGGGCGAGCGGATCGTGGCCTGGATCGTGCCGTCCGGAGCGCGGCCGGACGAGCTGGAACTGGCCGACCATGTGTCCCGGCTGCTGGCGCCGCACAAGCGACCGAGGGTCGTGCACTTCGTGGATGCCCTGCCACGCAACGACATGGGCAAGGTGCTGAAGCGAGCCCTGCATGCCTGACCGCAAATCCGCGCGGGAGCTGATCAAGGAGTTCGCGGAGGGTTTCACCGACCTTCCGCTGGTGGACCAGGCCGCTGCGGAGACCGACGGGCCGATCGGCTGGGCAGGCTATGACGACGCCCGCGACCGCGCGGCCGAGCGCACCGGCGAGCGTGAGTCCGTGGTGTGCGGGACCGGCGACGTCGGCGGGGTCGCCGCGGTGCTGGTGGTGTTCGAGTTCGGGTTCCTCGGTGGCTCGCTCGGCAGGCGGACGGGCGACCGGATCGAGGCGGCGTTCGATTACGCGATCCACTACCGCCTGCCGGTGGTCACGGCCGTGGCGACCGGGGGCAGCCGGATGCAGGAGGGAATGGCGGCGCTCTCGCAGTTGCAGCGGATCGCCGCGGCCGCTGCCCGCGTCCGGGGAGCGGGTCTGCCGCACGTGGCCGTGTTGCGGGATCCGACGACGGGTGGCGGCTGGGCCACGCTCGGTGCGGGGGCCGACGTCACGCTGGCCCTGCCAGGAGCACAGGTCGGATTCGCGGGTTCACGAGTCCGTCCTGCCGGGGACGACAGCGCAGCGGCGGCGTACACGGCGGAGAGCCAGTTCGCGGGCGGGCACGTCGACCGGCTCGTTTCCCCGGAGGACCTGCCGGGCACCCTGGCGAGCTGGCTGCGTCTGCTGACCGCGCCCCGTGGCGGGGTCCCTGTCCCGCCGAGGGCGCTTGGCGCCGGCACCGAGCCGATGTCCGGGTGGGCTGCGGTGCGGGCCGCCAGGACGGAACAGCGCCCGCGTGCCGAGGCCTATCTCGACGACTACTTCGACCACAGGGAGGGCATCAGCGGCGACCGCTGCGGTGGCGGCGTGGATCCGGGGGTGGCGTGTGGGTTCGGTCGCCGGGCCGGGCAGGTGATCGCCTACGCCGCGCAGTGCGGCACGGCCACAACTCCGGCAGGCTTCCGCACGGCCGCGCGGCTGATCCGGCTCGCCGACCGGCTCGGCATTCCGGTACTCACCCTCGTGGACACGCCCGGCGCGGCCAACGACGCCGCAGCGGAGCGGGCGGGGATCGGCGGGGCGATCGCGGAGGTGTTCGCGGCGGTGGCCTCGGCGCGGGTGCCGGTGTCGACGCTGGTGATCGGCGAAGGCGGCTCGGGCGGTGCACTGGCTTTCGCCGCGCCGGGGCGGACGTGGATGACGCCGGACAGCTACTTCTCGGTGACCTCGCCGGAGGCGGCGGCCTCCATCCTCAAAAGAGCCCCGGACGAGGTGCCCGCCACAGCCGACCAACTCCGCCTGCGTCCCAGCGACGTCGTGGCCCTCGGCACAGCCGAAGGCATCGTCACCCCCAGGACCCGCAGTTAGCGGGCTGAATGTCGTCCCCGGCCCAGCCGCACCCACGGCCCAGTTCCGGGACCGGCCCTCTGACCTGCAGTTAGCGGGCTAAATGTAGTTCTGGGGTGCGCTCGGACCAGGTGCCGTGCGGTTCGAGGGAGAGGGTGCGGGTTTCGTCGTCGCTGTCCTGACGGCGGTCGAGGCGGACGACCAGGTAGTTCTCCGACAGCCGCTCCGCGGAGCCCTCGCCCCACTCCACCACGACGGCGGACCGCTCGAGGTCGGCATCGAGGTCGAGATCGTCGAGTTCCGTGAGGTCCCCACCGAGGCGGTAGGCGTCCACGTGCACCAGCGGTACGCCTCCGCCGTTCTCCGCCGTTCCGGCCGGATGCACCCGCGCCAGGACGAACGTCGGCGAGCTGACCCTGCCCCGCACACCGAGCCCCTCGGCGATACCCCGCGTCAGTGTCGTCTTGCCCGCGCCGAGTGGGCCGGCCAACAACACCAGATCACCCCGCCGTAGCCGGGCGCCGAGTGCACGGCCGAATGCCATCGTGTCCTCGGCGGTCGCCAGTTCCATGCTCACCATCGCCACCACCTGCCCCGTTCCCGAGTCCGGATCCCGCCGTCCACACCAACCCCGTCGACACCGGACGCACGCTGCAGCAGGTCGATGAGGTGACTGTTCACCAGTTCGGGTTGTTCCAGCTGCACCATGTGCCCGGCACCGCGCACCCGGACGAGTTCGGCGTCGGGCAGTTCGGCCGCCATCCGCTCGGCGTGAGAGAACGGCGTGAGCCGGTCGTCGGCCGCCCCGATCACCAGCACGTGCGTGTTCTTCAACCCGGCGAGCGCGGCGTAGCGGTTGTGACTGCCCAGGGTGTCCACGAAGTTCACCAGCCCGCGGACCGGGGTGACCGCGAGCATCTCCAGCATGAAGTCCACGAGTTTGGGGCTGACATCCCGCCCGCCGAACGCGAGGCTGCGGATCGCCTGGCGGGTCAGCTGGCCACCCGCGGCACGCGCGAACTCGACAAGTCCCGGCTGCCAGCCCGCGAGTTCGCCGACCCCTCTGGTGAGAGGGTTGTACTTCGACAGCAGCGACCGCGGGAGTCCTCGTGCACCGACCTCACCCGCCGCCGTCGCGATCAGGGCCACCCCGTGCACCCGGTCGGCGAACAACTCGGGAACCTGCTGGGCCAGCTCCATGATCACCATGCCGCCCATCGAGTGTCCGATCAGGACGATCGGCCCTTCGGGGGCGACGGCTCGCACCACCGCGTCGAGGTCCCTCGCCAACTGCTCGATAGTGCTGCTCTCCTGCGAGGCAGGGCCGGAAAGGCCGTGCCCCCGGTGGTCGTAGTAGACCTGCCGAACGCCGGGCAGGCGCAGCGAGGCGAGGTCACGGCGCTGGAAGTGCCAACTGAGCTGGGACAGCGCGAAACCGTGGACGCCGATGACGGTCAGTGCCGGCTCCGCCTCCTCTTCCGGGTCGACCTCGGAGACCGCGAGGGGCGTTCCGTCGTCGGCGGCCACGGTCGAGGTGCGATCCGGCTGCAATTGGCCGAGCGGCTCGTCCACGAACGGGTCCACCCGGTTTCGGCGTTGTTGGGTCGTCACCGCGAGCGCGGCGGCAACGGTCCCGGTGAGCACTGCCCCGACTCCGCCGGCGATTCCGAGAATCCGGCGTGATGGAGTCATCGCCCCGCACCTCCGAGGTACCGCCGGTGCACTCGCGGCCGGTACATGCCGGTGACGATCTCGTAGTCGATGGTGCCGATCGTGTCCGCCCACTCCCGTGCGGTCGGACCGCCCTCCGCACCGGCGCCGAACAGCACCACATCGGCCCCGACCGGCGGTTCGTCGTCGCCACAGTCCACCACGATCTGATCCATGCAAACACGGCCGACCACCGGGCGGCGCATACCACCGAGCCAGACACTCATCCGCCCGGAAAGAGTGCGCGGAACACCGTCGGCGTACCCGGCCGGAACCAGTGCCAACGTGGTGTCCCGGCTCGCGGTCCACGTATGTCCATAGGAGACGGACTCGCCCGCCGCGATGCGCTTTGTGAGGACCACTGTGGACCGGAAGGTCATCGCGGGCCGCAGGTCGTCGTCGGTGGACACGGGATTGAGCCCATATCCGGCGATCCCGGGACGCACGAGGTCGAAGTGCAAGTCGGGGCGCGTCAGGGTGGCGGCCGAGTTCGCGAGATGCCGCAAGGGATTGAGCCCGGCCTCGCGTGCCTGCGAGTACGCGGTGTCGAACCGCGCGGCCTGCAGGTCGATGGACGGGTGCCCCGGCTCGTCCGCACACGCGAGATGCGACCAAATGGCTACTACGTCCACATCCGACTCCGCGGCGGCCGCCTTGACCAGTTGCGGCCAGCTCTCCGGGGGGCACCCGTTGCGGTTGAGTCCCGTGTCGATCTTGAGGTGCACCCGGGCCCGGGCACCGGTCCTGCTCGCGGCGGCGGCGATCCGGCTCAGCTCGCCCATCGAGCTGGCCGCGAGGTCCACGCCCTGCTCGATACCGGGCGCGAAGTCCACGTCGTCGCTGTCCAGCCAGCTCAGCAGGCGCACCGTGACCCCCGCCGCCCGCAGGTCCAGCGCCTCGGCGAGAGAACAGGTCCCCAACCAGGTCGCGCCCCCGTCGACGGCGGCGCGCGCCACCGGTACAGCTCCGTGGCCGTAACCGTCCGCCTTGACGACGGCCATGGTCGCGGCGCCGGACGCGGCCGCTCGCTCGGCGAGCAGCGCGATGTTGTGCCGGATGGCGTCCAGGTCGATAAGGACCTCGGCGCGTCGGTGCAGGTCAGCGTTCATAACACTGCCGAGTTTCCCACAGCTGCCGAGCCCCTCCCCTGGCCGGCCATGGTGGTGCGCGCCACGTCAGCCCTTGGCAGGGAAAAGGATGTCAACTTCGAGGCATGCCGTGCACCTGCTCGCGTGCCTCGGCATGCCGGTGCCTGGCCTGCTCCCCGGCCGCCGCCTCGGCAGAGGTGGGCTCGTCCAGGTGCACGGTCGCGCTGCCCTGCCAGCGCGGCGGATCGGCCTGCCCGGAACTGGTGGACGCGGACAGTGCCCACGCGGCCTGGCGTGCCGCTCCGATGGCGACATGCTCACCCGGTGGCGGGACGGCGACGGGCACGCCGAAAACGGCAGGCGCGGCCGCACGCACGGCGGCCGATTGTGCCGCGCCGCCGATGAGCAGCACCCTGCGCGCGACGAGCCCGTGCGCACGCAACGCGTCCAGGCCTGCGGCAAGCCCGCACAACATCCCTTCCACCGCGGCCCTGGCCAGGTTCTCCTGGGTCATGTTGGCCCTGCGCAACCCGATCAGGCTCCCGCTGGCGTCGGGCAGGTTCGGGGTGCGCTCGCCGTCGAGGTACGGCAGCAGTGTGAGCCCGCCCGCACCCGGTTCGGCCGTGAGCGCGAGCCGGTCCAGCCCGGCCAGGTCGGTACCGAGCATGCTGGCGGTGGCGGTGAGGACCCTGGCGGCGTTGAGTGTGCAGGCCAGTGGCAGGAATCGGCCGGTGGCGTCGGCGAACCCGGCGACGGTGCCGGACGGGTCGGCCGGCTGCGTCTCGCTGACGCCGAACACCGTGCCGCTGGTGCCGAGCGACACCACGACGTCACCCTCGTCCAGCTCCAGCGCCAGTCCAGCCGCCATGTTGTCGCCGGTGCCCGCCGACACGAGCACGCCGTCGGGGGTGTGCCCGGCCGCTTCGGCTGGCCCGAGCACCCTGGGCAGCTCCGGTGTCCGGCCGCCGAACGCGTGGGAGAGCAGGTCCGTGCGGTACGCGGCGGAGGCGGCCGAGTAGTACCCGGTGCCCGAGGCGTCCCCCCTGTCGGTGACGGGCTCCGCGCCGTCGCCGAGCAACCGCCAGGTGAGCCAGTCATGCGGCAGCAGCACGCGGGCGACGCGGTCGGCCAGACCGGGCTCGTGCTCGGCCATCCAGCGCAGTTTGGTGATGGTGAAGCTGGCCACCGGCACCGCTCCGACCGCATCCGCCCACACCTGCGGGCCGCCCAGTTCGTCGGTGAGATCGGCCGCCGCCTGCCCGGAACGAGTGTCGTTCCACAACAGGGCGGGCCGAACGACGCTGTTCTTCTCGTCGAGGGTCACCATGCCGTGCTGCTGCCCCGCGATTCCGACCGCCCGCACACCCGAGAGCAGCCCGCCGGAGGCCGCGCCGAGCGCGTCCCACCACACCTGGGGGTCGACCTCGGTGGTGTCCGGATGCTCTGCCCGGCCGCTGCGGATCACCTCACCGGTGTCCGCGTCGCACACCATCACCTTGGTGGACTGGGTGGACGAATCGACCCCGGCCACCAGGGTCTGTCTGTCAGCCGTCATGGCCGCTCCTCGTTTCTCACACTGACTGTCCGGACACGGGTTCCCAGCGCCTGGATTGCCTTGATCTCCTCGGCCGGTGTCTCGTCGTCGGTGAGCACCAGATCGAAGTCTCCGGCGTCCCCGTGCGCGTAGGTCGCGGTCCGGCCGAACTTGGAATGGTCGACCACCAGCAGAGCCCGCCTGCACGCTTGGAGAATGGCGGTCTTGACCTCGGCGTACTCGCGAACCGGATGGTAAAGGTGTCCGCCGGCCAGGGCGGTGACCGAGAGGACGGCGGTGTCCGCGCGCACCTTGTGCAGTGCGGCGACCGTGTCCGGGCCGACGCAGGAGTCGAATTCGGTGTAGCGACCGCCGAGCAGCACCACCTCGGCGTCGGTCGCGGCCGAGACGAACCTGGCGACGTCGGGCGAGTGGGTGATCACAGTGGCCGGTTCGCGTGCGCCGAGCCCGCGAGCGAGCGGGAACAACGTGGTCGAGTCGTCGATGATCAGGGTCTGTCCCCGGTCGATCTCCTCGGCAGCGGCGGCACTCAGTGCCACCTTGAGCTCCCGGTGCAGCCCCACCCGGAAGCGCTTCGCGGTCTCCATGGTGAGTGCCGGATAGGCGGCAACGCGCCCGCGAAGCTTGCGCAGCAAGCGGCGATCGGCCAGTTCGTCGAGGTCCCGGTGCATGGTCATCAGGCTCACGCCGAAGCGCTCGGTGAGATCGTCGATCCGCACCTCGCCCTGCGCGATCACTGCGTCCAGCACCTCCTGGCGCCTGCGCTCGACCGCAGCCCGGTCACCGCGCGGCGGGCGCACCTTATCCATGGATGGTTTCCTGTGGCCGGACCACGGCCTTGATCACCGTTTCGTCGTGGCGAGCGACGGTGAGCGCCTGCTCCACCTCGGCCAGGCCGAACCGGTGGGTGACCAACCGATCGAGGTCGATCTCACTTCCCGCCGCGAGCGCGATCGCCGTCGGCCAGGTGTTGGCGTAGCGGAACGTGCCGGTGACCTCGACCTCGAACCCCTGGACATGCGCCAGCGGCAGTGGGATCTCGTCACCGCCCATGCCGACAAGCACGACCCGGCCCGCCCGGCCGACCCGGCGGATGGCCTGCG
Source organism: Amycolatopsis marina (assembly GCF_900111885.1). GTDB lineage: Bacteria > Actinomycetota > Actinomycetes > Mycobacteriales > Pseudonocardiaceae > Amycolatopsis > Amycolatopsis marina. The sequence continues at coordinate 85,157 of NZ_FOKG01000008.1, read as the reverse complement.
CGGCGGCCGCGGCGACGCCGGAGCACTCGAGCAGGACGTCCGGCTCGAACCCGGACTCGGCCAGGTCGGTAGTCGACACGTCGATCGTCGCGGTCGCGCCCAGTTCGGCGGCCACGCGCAGACGTCCGGAATTGACGTCGGTAACCACCACCTCGGTGGCTCCGAATGCTCGCGCCGTCTGTGCCGCGACCAGCCCGATCGGACCCGCACCGGTGACGAGCACCCGCGAGCCCGGCCCGACCCTGGCCTTGCGGCAGGCCCACACGCCGACGGACAGGGGCTCCAGCAGGCCCGCTGCGTCGTCGCTGAGTGCTTCGGGGACGGGGTGGGCGAAGTCCTCGCGAAGGGTGACGAACTCGCAGAAGGCGCCATCGATCGGCGGAGTGCCGAAGAACCGCATGCGGGGGCACAGGTTGTAGCGGCCGAGGCGGCATTCGGCGCAGTGGGAGCAGGGCACACCCGGCTCGAGCGCGACCCGGGTGCCGATGTCGTGCCGGGTGGCGGACGCGCCCCGCGCGACGACGACACCGCTGGGTTCGTGGCCGAGGACGAGCGGCTGTTCGACGACGAAGTCGCCGATCCGGCCGTGCTCGTAGTAGTGGACGTCGGAACCGCAGGTGCCGACGGAGTGGACGCGCACAAGCACCTCGTCCGGTGCCGGAGTGGGCACGGGACGCCGTTCCAGGATGACGTCATGCACCCCACGGAGCACCGACACCGCCATCGTGTCGGGAAGCGCCTCGACGCCGCCGGTGTCGCCCAAGTCACCCATCGCGGCATTCCTACCAGAACACCGCCGCCGTGTTAACACATAATCCGATAACTCCCGGCCCGTCGGGGTGCTCGTGGGTGCATTTAGCCCGCTAAACGCACTCAGCCCTGCCCGAGCGCGCGGATGGTGCGGACCGCCTCCGGGATCGCGTCGAGGATGCCGGAGGCCGGCACGGGCACGCCTCGGGCGGCGCGTTCGGCGGCCAGCGAGTGGACGTAGGCGGCCACCCCGCCCGCAAGCCACGGGTCCAGCCGTGCCGCCAGCAGCGCGCCGGTCATCCCGGACAGGACGTCACCGGACCCGGCCGTGGCGGGCCAGGACCCCCGTGCCGGATTGACCAGCACCCGGCCACCCGCATCCGCCACCACGGTGCAATGCCCCTTGAGCAGCAGTACCGCGTCGAACCGAGCTGCCGCCGCACGCGCCGCAGAGACCCTGTCCGACCCAGGAGGGCGCCCGGTCAACCGCTCGAACTCCCCTGCGTGTGGGGTGAGCAGCAACGGCGTGCCCGGTTCCCTGGCGTCGAGCACCTCGGGCGAGTTCGCGATGATGGTGATCGCGTCGGCATCGGCGCACACAGGCACGCCCTGAGCAAGGGCATGCTCCAGCACCTCACGCCCCTCGCGGCCCGTTCCAATGCCGGGACCGACCACCCATGCCTGCACCCGGCCCGCGTCGAACACAGAACCGGTGGCCACGACCTCCGGCCAGTGATCGCGAACGACGTCCGCGGCCGGCCCCGCGTAACGCACCATGCCCGACGTGGCGCGGACGGCGGCTCCGGCAGCCAGCACCGCCGCACCGGGGAAAGCGGCCGACCCCGCGGCGATCCCCACCACGCCCTGTGTGTACTTGTCGTCCTCGGGGCCGGGCACCGGCCAGGCACCGGCAGCATCCGCGGTGTCCAGTCGCAGCAGGTCGGGTTCTCCGAGCTCCCCGGAGAGCCCGATGTCCACCAGGTCCACGTCACCGCACCGCGCCGGGTTCAGGACGTGCACCGGCTTCCGGGCACCAAAGGTCACGGTGCGCGCTGCTGTGATCGCAGGACCGTCGACCGTGCCGGTGTCCGGGTCCACACCGCTGGGCAGATCCACCGCGAGCACGGGCGCGCTGATGTGTTCGAGCAGGTTCGCGGCACCGGGCCGCAGGGGACCGCTCGCGGAGATACCGACAATGCCGTCGATCACCAGATCGGCCTGCTCGAGCACGGACGCACCGTCCTCGGCGGGCAACACACGCCCACCCGCTCTACGCAGCGCGGCCAGGCCTGCGGGATGCGCGCGGTCGGCAGCGAGCAGGAGCGCCGTGACGCCCACACCACGTCGGCGCAGAAACGCACCCGCCCACAGTGCGTCGCCGCCGTTGTTCCCCGCGCCGACCAGCAATGCGACTCGCCGACCGGCCACCCGTCCCGCATGCTCCTTGAGCATCTCTGCCGCGTGGACGGCCAGCCCGAACGCGGCCCGGTACATCAGGGCGCCTTCCGGCGTGACGGCGAGCAACCGCTGCTCAGCGTCGCGAATCCGTTCGGTGATCCAGATTCCCTGCACGCTGTCCTCCGGTCGTCTCGAAGCTCACTCCACGGTGACGGACTTGGCCAGGTTGCGCGGCTTGTCGACGTCGTAACCGCGGGTCTTCGCGATCTCGGCGGCGAGCACCTGCAGCGGAACCGTCGAGACCAGCGGCTGCAGCAGCGTCGACACCGCGGGGATCTCGACGAGTTCGTCCGCGAACGGACGCACCGTCTCGTCGCCCTCCTCCGCGATCACGATCGTGCGCGCTCCCCGCGCCTGGATCTCGCTGATGTTGGAGACCAGCTTGGCGTGCAGCACGGCGCGGCCCTTCGGGGAGGGCATCACCACGACGACTGGCAGCCCCTCCTCGATGAGCGCGATCGGCCCGTGCTTGAGCTCGCCCGCCGCAAAGCCCTCGGCGTGCATGTAGGCGAGTTCCTTCAGCTTGAGCGCACCCTCGAGGGCAACCGGGAAACCGACGTGCCTGCCGAGGAACAGAATCGCCTTCGAATCGGCGATGTTCCGCGCCAGGGCCCGCACCTGCTCCACCGTGGACAGCACCTTCTGCACGGCGGCCGGCATGGCCTCGAGTTCGGCGAACTCGCGGGCCACCTCGTCGGGGTACTTGGTGCCGCGAGCCTGCGCCAGGGCCAATCCGACCAGGTAGTTGGCCGCGATCTGGGCGAGGAACGCCTTCGTCGACGCCACGCCGATCTCCGGCCCCGCATGGGTGTAGAGCACCGCGTCGGACTCACGGGGAATCTGTGCCCCGTTCGTGTTGCAGACCGCGAGCACCCGCGCCTTCTGTTCCCGTGCGTGCCGGACCGCCTCCAGCGTGTCGGCCGTCTCGCCGGACTGGGACACCGCCACCACCAGGGTGTCGCGATCGAGCACCGGGTCCCGGTAGCGGAACTCGCTGGCGAGTTCGACCTCCACCGGCAGCCTGGTCCAATGCTCGATCGCGTACTTGGCCACCAGGCCGGAGTGGTAGGCGGATCCACACGCGACGACGAAGACCTTGTCGACGTCGCGCAGGTCCTGATCGGAGATCCGCTGCTCGTCGAGGATGATACGGCCACCGTCGAAGTGCCCGCGCAGCGTGTTGGCCAGCGCTTCGGGCTGCTCCTCGATCTCCTTGAGCATGAAGTACTCATGGCCGCCCTTCTCGGCGGCCGACAGGTCCCAGTCCACTGTGAACGGCTTGGCCTGCGCAGGCTCGCCGACGAAGTCGGTCACCTCATACCCGTCGCGCGAGATGACCACGAGCTGGTCCTGCCCCAGCTCGACCGCCTCCCGGGTGTGCTCGATGAACGCGGCGACGTCGGAGGCGACGAACGTCTCCCCCTCGCCGACACCCACCACGAGCGGGGATGACCGGCGGGCCGCGACGATGCGGTCGGGATCGTCCGCGTGAGTGACGACCAGCGTGAACGCACCCTCGAGACGGCGGCAGACGGCCCCGACGCTGGCGGGGAGATCCCCCTCGGTGGGTCCGGAGCTGTAGGCACGGGCGACCAGGTGCGCGGCGGTCTCGGAATCGGTGTCGCTGGTCAGCTCGATGTCGTCGGACTCCAGCTCGGCCCGCAGCGCGGCGAAGTTCTCGATGATGCCGTTGTGCACGACGGCGACCTGACCGGAAGCATCGCGATGCGGGTGGGAGTTGCGGTCCACGGGTGCCCCGTGGGTGGCCCATCGGGTGTGCCCCATGCCCGCGGTTCCGCCGAAACCGTCCCGGCCGACCTCGTCCAGGGCGGCCTCCAGATTGGCCAGCCTGCCCGCCTTACGCTCGACGATCAGCGCGCCCGCGCCGTCGAGAACGGCGACGCCCGCCGAGTCATACCCTCGATACTCCATTCGCCGAAGGCCGCCGAGAACGACGTCGAGCGCCTGGCGATGGCCCACATATCCCACGATTCCGCACACGCATACCAGCGTAACGAGCCCCCTCCAGCCGCCTCGACCGGCTCGACACCCGCCCGCCTCGGGAGCCCGGGGGGTGCGTTTAGCGGGCTAAACGCACCCCCGGGTCTCAACCGCCGAAGCACGTCGCCCTGGGAGCTGGGCCGGACGGAGTGCAGTTAGCGGGCTAAATGCACTTCCCCAGCCTGCCCGGCCACCGGGCGCCGGAACAGTTACGCTCGCGCCATGGCTCCCAAGCCCAAGCGGTTACTCGAGCAGCTGTCCCACCCCGGGCCCCACGAGGTGCTGCGCGGCGACCTCGCCCTCGTCGGGCTGCCCGGTGTGGTCTTCACGCCGACCAGCGGGCTGAACCTGCCCGCCGTCGTCTTCGGGCACGGTTGGCTGCAGTCCCCCGACCGCTACCTCGGCCTGCTGCGACACCTCGCCAGCTGGGGAATCGTCGCGGCCGCCCCCGCGACGCAGCGCGGTCCGGTTCCGTCGCACCGCCTTTTCGCCGCCGATCTGCACAGCACGCTGGATATCGTCACCGGTGTCCGGCTCGGTCCTGCGGGCATCAGCGTCGACCCTGCCGCACTCGGACTCGCCGGTCATTCCATCGGCGGCGGTGCCGCGGTGCTGGCCGCTGCCGAACAGGACGCACGGATCAAGGCCGTCGCGACCATCGCTGCCGCGCAGACCGTCCCTCCTGCCACCGAGGCCGCCCGCGCCATCGACGCGCCAGGGCTGCACCTCGTCGCCGACGAGGATCTGGTGACGCCCGCTCCCAGCAACGCTGAGGCCATCGCCCGAGCCTGGCGCGGCCCTGTGCAACTGCGCACCATCGCCAAGTCCTCGCACCTCGGGGTGACCGAAGGGCGGCACTGGAGCCAGCTGCTGCTGCACGGCAAGCCACACCGGCCCACCCAGCGCCTGGTGCGCGCGCTGTTCACCGCGTTCTTCCTGACCCACCTCACCGGCAGCAACAGCTACCGTCCACTGCTGGACGCCGACCTCAAGCAGGCGTCGATCGCGGTCGACAGCAGCCAGGATCCCGTCCCGACCTGACGTCCACCCAAGCGCGTTACTTCATCCAGCTGTTGTTGGAGAAGTCGTCGTCGTCGAAGGATTCCTGCGGACGCGCGTGGCGGCCCGGCCGCTTCGGCGCCTTCGGTTCCTCCGCGACCGCCGGTGCCGGAGCGGCCGGAGCCGGGGGTGGTGACGGAGGCTCCTGCCAGCCCCCCGCTGCCGGAGGCGGCTCTGGCGTCGGCACGGCGGGTGCCACCGGAACGGGGGCCGTGTACTGGGCGAACCCGGCCGCGGGAGCCTCCTCCGGGTCCTCCGGCCCGAAGCCCATCACATTGCTCTTGTCCGACAACGTCTTCTCGGTCGCCCAGCCACCTGCCTCTTCCTTGCGCTTACCCAGTTCCCGCCGGTGCTGGACGTACCGCTCGGCCGCCTGGACCTGCTTCGTCATGTACTCCTGGGAGCGGGCCTTCAACTCCTGGCCCTGACGGTCACGCAGCTCTCGCCGATCGGACTGTTCCCGTACGAGCGCCCCCAGTGTCGCCCGCATGCGCTCGACACGTCCCGACATGTCCATGAGTCCTCCTCAACCCCGCCGCCTGCGCGCCGTCATCGCTCGTAGCTGATCGAACGGTCGCCCTCGTCGTCCAGCGAACCGCTGATCCGGTTGGTGCTTGCGCTGGTCTCGAAGATTCCACCGTCCAGCCGGTACTGGCTGGAGCCTCGTTCCTGGTCACCGCCGCCACCGCCACCGCCGGCCGCGCCACCGCCCATCATGCCCATGCCGCCGCCCATTCCACCGGATGCACCCTGCGCCGCACCGGCCGCGACCGGTTCCGCGACGCCGCCCGGTGCCGTCCCGAGCCCGGCCGCAGCCGGGGCGCTGGCCGAGGTCTGCACCCCGCCGTCCATGACCGCTTCACCGGCACCGCCGATCCCGGACGACACGCCTCCTGCGTCCACTCCGGCCGCGACGCCACCGCTCGCCCCTGCGCCGACGGACTGTGGCTCGGTCGGTCCACCACCGTCACCGGCCGTGCCTTCACTGCTCGCATCGTCTCCACCGGGCCCCGAGCCACCACCTGCGGCACCATCGCCGCCGCCACCGCCCGCTCCGCCCTCGACAGCGCCGTCCTCTGCCACATCTGCCTCGTCGGAGACAGATTCCGGACCTTCGGCTGGAGCAGGCATCGTGCGGATGTCCTCGCTGCCTTCCGCACTGCCGGAGGAGTCCCCGGTACCGGAGTCGCCCGCCCCGCCGGCCACGGCATCGCCTCGCGGACCGCCCGGACGAGGTTCACCGGCGCGCGCAGCGCTGTCCTCGGCCTTCTCCTCGCCGAGGGTGTACGTCGTCGGCTCCCCGCTGCCGTCGTCGACGGTGACGACCGTCGGGCCGTCCGGGCCTTCCGGCTGCTCGGCAGTGATCTTGAGGTTCCCGTCCTCGATGTGGATCTTCCCGTCGGGACCGGGCCGGTAGATCTGCTCCGCGCCGTCCTTGCTGCCCTCCGGCCCGAACTCACCGGACTGCTCGCCTTCGGCGCCTTCCTCCTCGGCACTGAAGTCCAGCTTGTATTCCTTCGGCTCGCCGGTCCCGTCGTCGACGGAGATCTCCATCTCGCCCTCGGCGTCGGGCTCGTTCATCGAGATTGTCTTGTCACCCTGCTCAACGGTGAGGGTGTCCCGGTCGTCACCCGCGTCCTTGATCGCCTCACCTGTCTCCGGGTCGATCGGGTAGGGCTTGCCGGTTTCGGGATCGACCTCCAGCGGCTTTCCGGTGACCGGATTCGTGCCGGGCTGCTCGGTGGTCGGAACGTCACCCCCGCCGCCTGTACCACCGCCACCGGTACCTCCGCCGGTGCCACCCCCAGTGCCACCTCCGGTGCCGCCGCCACCGGTACCACCGCCACCGCCGGTGTCACCACCGCCCCCACGCTCCTCCTTCTCGCCGGGCGGCGGCTGGTCGGACGCACCCTGGAACTCGTTCTCCAGATCGCCCATGACCTCGTCCAGCGCTTCGTACGCCTGGTTCACCAGCTCGAGACTGTCGGTGCAGGTCTTGTCAAAGGACAGGTACAGCCAGTCCCACATGTCCGGGTTGAACTGGTTCTGGATCCACTGCTTGGCGAGCCGGATCCCCTCTTCCTTGATCTCGTCGTCGTCGCAGCACCCGTCGTCGTTGAGGGTCTCGCGCAGGTTGGTGCCGAAGTTGACGTCCATCCAGCCCGCGACGTCGTTGAGTTCGTCCATGCCAGCAGCGGAACCGTTGGCGATGTTGATGACCTTCTTGGCCATCGCCAGGTCGGCCTTGCCCACCTGATCGGTGTAGAGCTCGTTGACGGCGTCGGCCTTGCCCTTCACGAGCTGGTACACGGTGTCCACGGCGAGTTCGACCGCTTCCGCGGCATCGGTGAGGTCCCGGCTGAGTTCCTGTGCCTTCGGCGCGATCTTCTCGGTGTAGTGATCGTGCGCCGCGTCCGCCGCGTCACCGGTCCAGTTCTGGAACAGGGAGCTCAGCTGCCCCTGGGTATCCCGCATGGTCGTGTCGACCGTTGTCGCCCCGGTGCTGAACCGCTCGGCGTCGGTCAGGAAGTTCTCGAAGCTGATGCCGCGCTGTTCGTCGAAGCGCTTCTTGATGTCGGTGTTGAAATCGAGTGGCCTGGTTTGCCCGACACAGTCGCCCGGCAGTTCCGCCAGCAGTGGGCCGAAGTTCTCGAAAACCTTCAGCGCCGCCACCGCGGTGTCAAGCAGCTCGTCGGAGGTCTTGGTCCCCACGCCACCGGCCGCGGGTGGCCGCGCATCCTCCAGGTCCTGTTTGCCCTGGTCGACGGCTTCGCCCTGCTCACGATCGTTGTAGCTGGCCTGCTCCGCCTCCTGCTGCGCGCTGTCGTAGATCTCGTCCACGTTGCCGGGGCCGAAGCCGAACGGATAGGCGTTGTAGGCCTCCGAGTACTCATCGACCTCATCGCGGTCCGCCTGCCAACCCTCGGGCGTGTTCAGCCACGAGGACAGCAGCATCTGCTTGGTCTCCGGCGAGACTCCCGGATCGTCGAGGACGGTCTTGACTTCCTCCCACGACTTGGCCATTACTGCCTCCCCGCAGCGTTCATGTCGCCGGTCCGCGCGTCGTCACCGGCGGTGTAGGCGGTGCCCGCGCCACCGATTCGCCCCGCGAAACCGTTGAGGGTGGTACCGAGGCCCTTCACCGCGGCGTCGAGGGTGCTCACTCCGGTGGTGTAGCTGGTGGCGTGCTCGCCGTGCGCCTCACCGAAGCCCGCCGCGTTCACCTTGGTGTCGCCGAGATCCTTGTTGTCGTCCGGAAGATCCTCAGCCAACTCCGCGATCCGCTTCGACGCGGCCGCCATAGCGTCGGCGTCTGTCTTGTAACCCTCGCCCTGTGCGCCCACCGCGCGCTCCCCCTGTTCTGAGGTCTTCCGGGTGCGTGTCCGGACCTACGACGCACCACAGCCCGATTCGGTGCCGTCGCAGATGCACACGAAATGTACCGTGGTCACCCCTCGGAGATGGCCGATTTGCCCCGAAGGGCCTCCTCGAGGACCTCCGCGATACCGGCCACCGTCGTCATCCGGTCGCGCTCGTCGAGGTCGATGGTCACCTCGTAGTGGATCTCCAGCGTGGCGAGCAGTTGCACCCGCCGCTTCGAGTCCACCCCGACGTCGGCCAGCGGTGTCGTGTCATCGATCGCCGCGGGGTCCAGCAGCAGTGAGTCACAGACGATCTTCCGGATATCGCCGATGTGCGCTGCCTGCCCCGAAGCCTCGTCGTTGCCCATGCGGCCATTATCTCCGGGATTCGCGGCCTCACCGCGGCCCGTAACGCTGCCGGGCCGCTAACCTCGCGACCTTCCCGCTGGACGTCCGCGGCACATTTCCGGGGCCGACCAGCTCGAACGCGCGCAGGGCCAGGTCGTGGTGCTCGGCGACCGCCCTCCGGACGGCCGTCGCGATGCGCGGGCGATCCAGTTCGGTGAGGTCGGCGTCACGGACGTGCTCGGCGACCACCATCACCCCCTCACCACCCGCGCCGTCCACGGCGAACGCCGCGATCCGGTCCCGGCGGATCGCCGCATCGGCACCGGCGACGGTGTCCTCGATGTCCTGCGGATAGTGGTTGTGTCCGTCGATGACGATGACGTCCTTGAGCCGACCCGTGATGTAAAGCTGCCCCTCATGAACCAGGCCGAGGTCTCCGGTGCGCAGCCACCCGTCCCGTGGCACCCCGGGCGCGGGATCTGCAATTAGCCCGCTAAACGTCGTCGCCGTGCTCTCCGGCTTGCGCCAGTAGCCCTCGGCGAGATGGGGGCCGTGCACCCAGACCTCGCCCTCCTGGCCGTCGGGACGCAGCCGGCACGCGTCGGGGTCCACGATCCGCACCAGCTGCCCGACCGGGCGGCCCACGGACACGAGACCGCGCGCGTCCTGCTTCGTCGCGGGCGGTTCGGCCCTGCCACGTGCGAGCGCGACTCGGTCGAACTCCGTGACGATCGGTCCCTCCGGGCCCGCGCTGGAGACATAGACCGTGGCCTCTGCGAGCCCGTAGGAAGGGCGGTGCGCCACGGGCGCGAATCCGCACGGCCCGAAGGCGTCGGCGAACGCATCGATCGTGGCCGGCCGCACCGGCTCGCTCCCATTGAGCGCGACCCGGACTGCGGAGAGATTCAGACCGGCCCGCGCGGGCGCGGGGACGGCGTCCACGGCGAGGTCGTAAGCGAAGTTGGGGGCCGCGGTGAAGACGTCCGGGTAGCCGGACAACTGCTCCAACCACCGCCGTGGCCTGCGGATGAACTCCAGCGGCTCCATGAAGACCGACCGTGCTCCGGTGAACACCGGCACACAGAGCAGCTGGATCAGGCCCATGTCATGGGAGAAGGGGATCCAGCCCGCGCAGGTCGTGCCCCGATGCACGTCGTAGGCCGCGGCGACCTGACAGACGCTGGCAGTCAGGGCTCGGTGGGTGATCACCGCTCCAGCCGGATCGCGGGTGGAGCCCGAGGTGTACTGCAGATAGGCCGCGTCACCCAGGCCGACGTCGGCCGGGGGCCCGCCGGGACCATCCCGTACCTCGTTCACCGCGATCACGTACGCGGGAGCGGGCAGTGCCTCGTTCTCAACCAACTCACGCAGCCGGTCTTCGCCACGGACAGAGGTCAGCCACACCGAGGGCGCGCTGTCCCGCAGGGCGGCGGTCAACCGTGGCCGGTGCGCCCGGGTCTCGGGGGCGAACAACGGCACCGCGACCAGACCCGCGTACAGCACGCCGAGGAAGCCCACGACGTAGTCCAGGTCCTGACGGGTGAGCACGGCGACCCGGTCACCGGGAGTCGCGACGGACCGCAACCTGGCGGCGAGCGCCTGCACTCGCGCGAGCAGGGCCGTCCAGTTCAGGGTGTGCTCGGCACCGGCACGATCGGTCCAGGTGAACGCGGGCTCGTCCCGCTCCGCGCGGTCGGGCAGGTACGCGGTCAGTGCGCGCCGGGGGATGTCGAGAGCGGGCCGATCGCCCATAGCGGTCTCAGCCACGCTCAGTCAGCGGTCCAGTCGGTCTGGGCATAGTCCTCCTCCTCGACGGGTGCTCTGCGCACGTGCCTGACACTGGCTGCTCTCGCGGGCGCCATCGGCGGGGCCACCACCGGCGGAGTGGGCGGCACAGGTGGCAGCGGACGAGTTGCGGGAGCGGCGTCCGGCTGCGGCTCCCGCGCCTGGTCGTCCTCGTCGAAGCCGAAGTCGTTCTCCTCAACGGTCGACTTGGCGACACTGCCTTCGGTAGCCCAGCCGCCCGCGTTCTTGACGCGCTGAGCACGTTCGCTCAGGCGGGCAAGGACCTCGTCGGTGTCCGTCGCGAGTCGCTGGGTGGTGTCCTTGCTCTCCTTGGCGGCCTTGGCCGCTCGCTGCTCGATGAGTGCGAGCCGCTCGCTGTTCTCCCGGCCGATCGAGCCGAGTCTGCTGCGCAGCTGCTGCAAGTTCTCCGTGGAGTCCATGTGCTTTCCTTCGGCCGGTGTCAGCTATCGCTCGTCCGCTGACCGGTCATGGTCTTCTTCGACGCCCAGCGTTCCGCTGATGCGGTCGCCGAAGCCTCCGGTATCGAAAATGTCTCCGGCGACCCGGTAGGCGCCCGCACCTCGCTCCTGGTCACCCCCGGAACCTCCGGCCGCGCCGCCTGCACCACCCATCATGCCCATGCCGGTGGATGCTGAGGTGCTCTGGTCACCCCCTGCAGGGGCGGCACCACCGGGCGCGGATCCAAGCCCCGCGCCCGGTGCCGGCTGACGTGGCGACCCACCGACGTCGGCTCCGGACACCGGGACGCCGGGCTCCGGATCACCCGCCATCGCGCCACGGCTGATGTCTCCGACCGCCGCACCCGCTGCCACTCCGCTCTGCCCGGACACCGATTGGGGGCTGGTCACCTGCTCGGCAGCCCGAGCCGCACCGGTCGGTGCGGGTTCAGCCGGATCCCCAGCGCCCGCGTGCTCAACCGTTTGCGGCCTTGCTTCGGCGCCCAGTGTGTACGTCGTGGGCTCGCCCCTGCCGTCATCAACGGTCACCACGGTGTCGCCGTCCGGCCCGTCCGGCTGCTCGGCAACGACCCGAAGACCACCGTCCTCGACCTGGATCCTTCCGTCGGCATTCGGGCGGTGCCGGTCGTCCTCGTGCGGGGTGCCGGCAGGACCGAACGCTTCCCTGCCTTCAGGCTCGGCAGCAAGATCCGGACTCTGCGCGGCGAAATCGAGAACATAGTCCTGGGGCGCGCCGGAACCGTCATCCAGCGTGATTTCCATCGTGCCGTCGTCAGTCGGCATGCTCAGCGAAATCTCGTAGTCCCCGTGCGAGATGGTCAGGACCCCTGGTTCGCTCGGCAAGTCCTTCGATTCCGGCTCGGGCACTACGGAGGGAGTGGCCTGAGGCACGGTGTCCGAAGTGGGCACGTTCGCGGCGGGCTCCGTGACCGCGGTGGGCACGGCCGGTGCGGGAACAGCCGGGGCCGGCACGTCGGAACCCGCTCCACCCGTACCGGGCGGGGACACCGCACCGCCACCCGCTCCGACGGTCTGCCCGGCGACCGGGCCACCGGGCGCAGGCGGTCCCGCGGGCGGCGACTGCTTGGCAGCAACGATGGTGCCGAGTTCGGCGTAAGGGTTCTCCGGAATTCGGGCGAGCATTTCCGGAAAGGCGCTCCACGCGCCGTCGACCGCCACCCTGATGTTCTCGCACATCATCCGGTAGTTGTTGAGATGTTCCCCGAACCACGTGCAGAAAACATCCCTGAGCCAGACTCCTGCTTGCTCGACAATGAAATCCACTGTCTCCTGATCAAGGCCGCCCCAGTCGTCATTGAACCGGTTCTTCGCCTCGATCCCCAGAAATCCGATGCAGTGAATGATGTCGTTCTGGCTACCGTGCCCCTCGGCGACTCGAACAAGACGTTCCATGTCCTGCGCGGTGATGTCACCGAAGGAATCGAAGTAGTAGGTGAGAACCCAGTCCGCCTTCTCCTGACAGAACTTCCCCACAGAGCCGAGTGTGTGTCGTAGGCCTTCGGCTGATGTGCCGATGGCATCGGCAACCACCGAGGTCTTCTCCGTGAAGCCCCGCTGATACTCGCGTGCTTGATCGGCGGCAGCACCCTCCCACGTGGAAAAGGCGCTCTGGAGCTTTCCTTCCACCTCTGCCGACGAGCCGTCGATCGCATCACGCAACGTCGCCAGCTCCCCGGCTCCGGCATCGAACTTGTCGAACGGAATGTCGCGCTGCTCGTCGTAGAGCCGGTAGATCTCTTCGAGCGGAACGGCGGCACCGCCACCGATGATCGCCAACGACCGGTTGTACAGCGGCAGCCATACGTCGAAGGCCCTCAGCCCGGACAGCCCGGCATCGAGTATCTCGTTCGAGTTGGCGGCACCGGGATTAGCCTCGGAACTTCTGCCCCGGATCGCTTCCAATGCGCTCGCGCCACCATTGACGGCGTCCCGATCACCCTGCCTGGCATCGGCGCGGATTTTGTCGTGATCTTCCTTGGCCTTCGTGTAGTAGTACTGAACGTCGTCCTCGGCACCGGCCAAGGAACGAAACAGATCCCCGTCACTGATGGAGAGCCGTTCCTTGTACTTCTCTTTGAACGCGTGGAAATCCGCCTCGTCGCGGAATCCGTACGCTGTCGGGTCCTCCTCGACATAGTCGAGGTAGCGCAGGGCGAAACCACGTTGGATCTCTCCTCGTGGATTCGGGTCGTCCAGAAGTTGTTCCACTTCCTGACGACTCGGGATGTCCGCCGCGCCGTCTCCCACCGCGGCGAGACTCATCAGTACCTCCCCATCTCGCCGGCGGCCTGATCCTCGTTCGCCACATACTGCGCACCGGCGCTGTCGAACCGGTTGCCGAACTCTTCAGCCGCGGCCAGGTACGTCTCGGCACAGGCAGCCAGCTTCATCACCCCTTCGGTGTAGGGCCTGGAGCACTCACCGTGGGCCCGCCCGAAGTCCGCCGGACCGATCTGGACGTCCTTGACCGCGCGCAGCGGCGTTTCGAGTGCCCGCCGGGGCACGTCGTTCAAAGCGCCGGCCGCGAGTGCCAGCCCATCGGTCTCCACTGAATGGCCGCCCGCCATGGCTCCCCTCCACTACCGTCGCTGACGCTGCGCTGATGCGCGCACACAGAATGTACCGAGCGGCGGAAACGGGCGCAGGCGGTTCGGGAGAAGCGGACGAAACGGTGTCTCAGGAGGCGGTGGAGACAACCCCGGCGAGCCGGTCGGCCGCGGCTTGGGCGGTGTCCTCGGCGGGCGCCTCGACCATGACCCGCACCAGTTGTTCGGTTCCGGAGGGGCGCAGCAACACCCTGCCCTCGTCGCCGAGTTCAGCGGTCACCGCGTCGACGGCGTCCCGGACGGCCTGGGAGGCGGCCACGGCCGCCTTGTCCGCGACCTTCACGTTGATCAGGACCTGCGGCAGTCGCCGCATCACGCCCGCGAGTTCGGCGAGCGACTTGCCGGTGGCCGCGACCCTGGCCATCAACCGCATGGCGGTGAGCAGTCCGTCGCCGGTGGTCGCGTAACCGGGGAGCACGACGTGCCCGGACTGCTCGCCACCGAGGGAGAAGCCACCGGTGCGTAGCTCCTCAAGCACGTAACGGTCACCCACAGCGGTGGTCCGCAGTGCGACCCCGTGCTCGCGCATCGCGAGGTGCAGACCGAGGTTGCTCATCACAGTCGCGACCAGGGTGTCGTCGACCAGCTCGCCTGCCTCGGACATGGCGATAGCCAGCACCGCCATGATCTGGTCGCCGTCGACGAGGTTGCCCGCGGCGTCCACGGCAAGGCAGCGGTCGGCGTCGCCGTCATGGGCGATGCCGAGGTCCGCGCCATGTGCGAGCACGGCTTCGCTGAGCCGTTCCGGATGCGTCGATCCGCAGCCGTCGTTGATGTTCACGCCGTCCGGCTCCGCGTACAGGGCGATGACCTCGGCGCCCGCCTTGCGGTACACCTCGGGAGCGGTGGTGGAGGCGGCCCCGTTCGCGCAGTCCACGACGACACGGATGCCGGCGAGCGACTGGGGGCTGGCCTCGATCAGATGCGCGACATAGCGGTCGACGGCGTCATCGGCCTGGATGACCCGGCCGATCTCGGCACCGGTCGGCCGGATCGGGGCGGCGCTGAGGGCTGCCTCGATCTCGTCCTCGATACCGTCGGGCAGCTTGTGCCCGCCGTCGCCGAACAGCTTGATGCCGTTGTCCGGCATCGGGTTGTGGGACGCCGAGATCATCACGCCGAGATCCGCGGACAGCGCGCCGACGAGGTAGGCAACGCCGGGGGTCGGCAGCACGCCGAGCCGGATGACATCAGCCCCCGCCGAGGTCAGTCCGGCGACCACGGCGGCCTCGAGCATCTCGCCACTGGCCCTGGGGTCGCGACCGACAACCGCTACGGGGCGGTGGGAGCGGTCGTGAGCGGCGAGCACACGAGCAGCGCTGGCCGCGACGGACATCGCGAGTTCGGGGGTGAGCTCACCGTTGGCGAGACCCCGGACCCCATCCGTGCCGAATAGGCGAGCCATCTGTCGACCTCCTTGTGCGGGACTACCCCGCATCCGAACAACCCCGACAACCTAGCGGCCCCGGCAACGCCCGATCCGCCCCCCTCGCCCTCACCCCCGGAGTGCATTTAGCCCGCTAAACGCGCTCCACCGTCCTGGAGGCAGGGGAGTGCAGTTAGCGGGCTAAATGCACTCGGGGGGTGGAGCCGGGGACGGCGGCGACAGGGAGCGGAAAGCACGGAAGCGCCCATCCGAATGACGGATGAGCGCTTCCGGAGGTTGCTTCCGGCCGAGACGATGCAACGTCGCGGCGGTCGCAGTACCTGGGCGCGTCAGCGCTTGCTGTACTGCGGAGCCTTACGGGCCTTCTTGAGGCCGTACTTCTTACGCTCGGTGGCACGGGCATCCCGGGTCAGGAAGCCGGCCTTCTTCAGCGCGGGGCGGTCGTCCGCGTCCACCTCGACGAGCGCACGGGCGATCGCGAGGCGCAGCGCGCCGGCCTGGCCGGAGATGCCGCCGCCGTGCAGGTTGCCGAAGATGTCGAACGACTCGGGCTTCTCGACGGTCACCAGGGGCTCACGGATGAGCTGCTGGTGCACCTTGTTCGGGAAGTACTCCTCGAGGCTCTTGCCGTTGAGCTTGAACTCGCCGGAGCCGGGGACGAGCCGCACGCGGACGACGGCCTCCTTGCGGCGGCCGACCGTCTGGGCAGCGCCACCAGCGGCGCGCGACGGCTTCGGCGCGGCCGGCGTCTCACTGGTCGCGACGGCCTCGGGCGTCTCCGTGGAGGCGACAACCTCGGTCTCGGTGCTGGTCACAGACTGTTCCTCACTCACTTGGTCACCTGAGCGATCTTGGTGATCTCGTGCGGCTGGGGCTGCTGCGCCGAGTGCGGGTGCTCAGGGCCTGCGTAGACCTTGAGCTTCTTACCCTGGGCGCGGCCAAGCTTGTTCTTCGGCAGCATGCCCTTGACGACCTTCTCGAGCAGACGCTCGGGACGGCTGTCGAGCAGCTCACCGAAGGACCGCTTACGCAGACCACCTGGGTAACCGCTGTGGCGGTAAGCGAACTTCTGCTCACGCTTGTGGCCGGTCAGCGCCACCTTCTCGGCGTTGACGATGATGACGAAGTCACCGGTGTCCACGTGCGGAGCGTAGGTGGGCTTGTGCTTGCCGCGCAGCAGCGTGGCGACCTCGGTCGCGAGCCGGCCGAGCACGACATCCTCGGCGTCGATCACGTGCCAGGCACGAGTGACGTCGCCGGGCTTGGGGCTGTACGTGGGCAAGGGTCTACCTCGTCGTCAACATTGCTTGTGGGTTCCGTGCGGGCCTAGCGCGTACGCGCCGCAGCGCACAACAGCTTATGAAGATACTCGGCCGCCGGAATGAGGGTCAAAGCGGGGGGTCCCCGCCGGTACTCATACTAGTCTGACGCAGCAGACCGCTCGTGACAACCAGGGGGATTCACGGTGACCAACCGACCTGACGCGAGGTCCGGCCGTCGTCGAGCGAGGGCGCTGGCGGCGCTGGCGACCGGTGTCGCGTTGGTGACCTCGGCCTGCGGCACGGCCCACACCGCGACCCCTGTTCCCGACGGCGCCGAGGCCGCGGAGTACGTCAGTGCGAAGTTCGCCGACAAGCTGCAGCACCTCAGCGAGGACTTCACCGGCAACGAACCGCGCAAGAGCACACTCGACTCCTTCATCAGGATCGACGACAAGAAGGCCGACGACACCATCACGGCCGTGCAATTCGGCAGCCCGCCTGCCCGCCTGTCGAAAAACCACTCCAACCGGGACTCCGGCACGTTCCTCGACTCCTATCACCCGGCCGGGAGTGAGGTGGAGTACCTACGCCTCGGGCCGCACTACTCCAGTCTCGCTCCGACGCCATGGGTGTCCATGCCGTACACGGGCCACAACTACGGCGAGTGTTTCTGGGCGGGGTACAACAAGGTCTGCAAGATGCTGAACAGCGTCGCGGCTGCGGTCGAGGCCGGCCGCGCGGCCAAAGAGGCCAAGAGCCTGCCCGACGGCAGCGTCGAGTTGACCGCGGAGATCCCGCTGCGGACCTTTCTCGAGTACGAGGTCATCGGCGTCCCCGAAAAACTGCTCGCCAACGTGAGCGAGCAGATGAGGTCGGAGCCCCTGACGGCGCTCATCGTGCTCGGCCCGGATGACAAGCTCCAGCGGATCGAGATGAACGGCACCGTCACCGGCGACGGCCACGAGCTGGAGGTGCGGATGGCCTACCAGGTCCTCGAGCCGCCGACCGAGAACGACCTGCCGCCCGTACCGGACGACGACGAGGTCACCGTGCTGAAGGATCGCGCGGCGGTCAGTGACTTCTACGACAGACTCGGGAAGATCCAGAATGATGGCTGAACGGACCTGCCGCCCGGACGTACGACACGTGCGTGAGGTGAAGCGATGACTCAACCACCCGGCGGGCCACCGGGCTGGTGGCGGCCGCCTGGTGTGGACCAGGGACCCCCGCGACCCGCCCCACACCAGCCACAGGGACCTGCGCCCAACTACGGTGGGTCGTTCCAGTCTCAGTACGGTGGCTTGGGTGCGTTCGGCACCCCCTCGCCAGAGCAGGCGCCGAAGCGCGGCAAGCGCAAAACGCTTCTTGTCGCCGGCGCGATCACTTTCGTCCTCGGCGCAAGCGGGGTGACCGCCTGGCTGCTGGGCGCGTTCCGGGGTGACGTGCTGGATCAGGAGTCCCTGCAGCATGGGGTCGCGACCGTGCTGCGGGACAGCTACGGCGAGCACGACGTCAGCAATCCCGTGTGTCCGGACGACCAGCCGGTCCGCAATGGAACGACCTTCGAGTGCACTGTCGAGGTCTCCGGAGAGTCGAAGTCGGTGTCCATCAGAGTGCTGAACGAGAAGCCCGAGTTCGAGGTCGGCGCACCGAAATAGCAAGCCCTGAACACGACTGTGCCCCCGGCTCGAGAGCTGGGGGCACTGTCGTCTGTGGAGCATCGCCGGAAAGGCTCAGAACATTCCTGTGACGCCCTTTTCCGTGCCCTGGTAACCGTCGGCGATCTGCGGCAGCACCGCGGCGATCTGCGCGAGCAGCTGCTTCATGTCCTCGAAGGACTGGTCCCACTTGGTCTGCAGCTCGAGGTAGGAGGCCTGCGCCTCACCTTCCCAGGTGTTGATCAGCGGGTTCAGCTTGGACTTGAGGTCCTCGAACAGCGAACCGAGCTCACCACCGGTCTTGTTGCAGTCCTCAGCCGCGGTGTTGATGGTCTGGTAATCAACGACAATGCCGTTCGGCATTTCACCCTCCTATGATTCTGAAAGTCAGTGGTTTTGCGGACAATCGCGAAAGCCGAAGCTGGCTCAGAGGCCTTCCATGCCCCGCGAGGCGCTCTGCACGGCTTCGAGCTGTGCCTCTTCCGCGGCCTCGTACTTGCTACCGGCCTGCTCAAGCAGGGTGCCGATGCCCTCGAGCGACTCGTACATCTTTCGCGAGTTCTCGTCGAACCGCATCATCACGTTGTTGAACGCCTCAGCCGCACGACCGGACCAGCCGGCCTGCGTCGCCTCGATGTTGTCGCGCAGAGTGTTCAGGTTCTGCACCATCGCGTTCTTGGTGTCGACAACGTCCTTCTCGGCCTGCGTGAACTGGGCGATCTCGCCCTTAAAACCGCTCATTCGGAGTTACCCCCTTCGTTGGTGGATGCCGTACTCATCTTCGTTCGTACGTGCCTACGACGAAGACCCTGCCATGACTGGTTCCGCGTTGTCCCCGTTTGCTCGCAAGTAGTTGCTAGCGTGAACGCTCATTGCGGGAACCGCAGGTGAACAGGGGATTCCGCGGCCTGGTACGCCGCTGCCAAGATCGCTCACATCCCTTGGGACACAACAGTTTCAGTCCCGGTAAAACGAGGGCGGCGGTGGCGTTCCGTCCTCGCGAACCATGATTCGCGCTTGCGAAAAGTCCGCTTCCTCGTCACCCATTGGAGGTTCGGTTTGCCGTGTACGGCGCACCGGGACCCGCTCTTCGGCCTCAGGGAGAGGCAGCCCCTGGCCGATACGGAACCGGCGTGCGGCGGCGCGAAGGTGTTCCGGAGTGGCAGCAGCGGCCGAGGTCGCCCCGGAAACCTGCCGTGCGTTTTCCGCCCGGTACCGCTCGTTGCGGGCTTTGACCTCTCCCACGGTTCGGCTACTGAACGTGACGGCATGCTGAACGGTGGCGGTCAGCCGCGTGGCCTCGTCGCTGATCATTCCGCCCTGATCTCCAGTGTCCGCACGATCTGCTCGCACGCTCCCGCTACCCGGTCACGGTTTGCCACATACTGGCACCCCACGCTGACCTGCGTGTTCGCCTGGGTGACCACATACCAGTCGACGGTGGCCCCGGACTTCAACTCCCGATAGAACACGGTGTCCTTACCGGCGAACTCGGTTCCCGGGGCGAAGTCGGCGAACTCGCTGCCCGTGCTGCTGTCGATCTGGGTCCGCAACTCCTGTACGAGGCGGTCGTGTTCCGCGACACCGTCGTAGGGCAGTTCGAACTCCTGCACCACGACCAGATCGTCGGCGCCCACGGCATCGGTCGGCTTCACGATCACCTGTCGATCGGCGACGTTGTCCCCGGTCTGGGTCCACTCGGGGGGCGCGACGAAGCTGTAGTTGTACTGCGCGAACGTGCGCCCGTCCGGTATGTCGTCCAGCGTCAGGACCAGCACGGCCGCCACTGCGGCGGCCAGCGCCACACCTGCCCCGAGCAGCCAGGGCAACTGGCGGCGCAGACCCCCGTTCTCGGTGGCGGGCTTTGGCGGCGGAGCAGGCGGCCGTTGCTGCCCGGGAGGCGGCGCGGACATCGACGTGGTCGCACCGCGCGCCGCAGGAGGCCGTGCCGGTGCCGGTGGCGGGTTGCTCCCCCGCCGGGCCTGCTGCGGCCGGTACGCCGACCGGGGTATCTCCCTGGGTCCGACGATCTCGGTGCGCTGCTCGCCGGACTGACGGGCCGTCCCCGGGCGGACCGCGGATGCGCCGGGCAGCGCACCGGTGCGATCGGGATCGATCAGCACGGCCCGGAGTGCGCCGCGGGCAACCACGGTCTCCGGCTGGTCGAGGGTGGTCGGCACCACACCCGTCCTTTCGTGCACCAGGCGGGAGACCATCGGAATCCTGCTGGAGCCACCGACCAGGAAGATCGCGGTGAGTTGCTTCGCTCGCATCTTGGCGGCCTCGATCGTGGTCGTGGTGAGGTCGACGGCACGGCCCAGCGGGGCCGCGACCAGCCGCTCCAGGTCTTCCCTCGTGACGTGCGCGTCGGCGAAGGGCGGCGGCATCGGCACATCGGTGTAGGCGTGCCTGGACAGTGTCTCCTTCGCACCGCGAATGTCCTGGCGCAGCACACGACGCCGGCGGCGATCGGTCAGCTCCCTGCCTTCGACAAGCTGTCGCCATGCCTGGGGGTCGGCCGACGACACCAGGGAGCCGACGTGCTCGAGCAACGCCTGGTCCACGTCGGCGCCACCGAAGGTTGGATCACCGCGAGTGGCCAGCACCTGGAATCCGCCACGGCGAGGCCCGGGGCCGGAGGCCGGCATCCTGCGCACGACGCTGGCGTCGACCGTGCCGCCGCCGACGTCGAGCACGGCGATGGTGTCGCCCACGTGCCCGCTGAACTCAACGGTGCGGTCCTGGCCGAGGTCGGTCGGAGCGTGCGTCGCGGCGTGGAAGACCGCGGCGGCGACGGGTTCGGGCACGAGCGCCACCTCGTGTGCCAACCTGCCCGCCGCCTGGCGCAGCAGGCGGGTGCGCATCGCCCCCCACTGTGCGGGATGGGTCAGGACCAGGAGGTCGACCTCTGCTCCGCCGGCAAGCCTGCGTGCTTCGGTGACCGCGCGCCGGAGAACGGCGTGCACGACGTCCAGCACCGGCAGCACAGTGGCACCGAGCAGCAGTTCCCCCTCGTCGATCCGTCGTTTGGGGTGCGGTTCGTAACGAGACGGGTCGACCGCGGCCTGCCGCTCGGCCTCCTGGCCGACGAACAGCGTCCCGTCAGGAGCGGCGTACACGGCCGAGGACAGCAGCGGTTGGCCATCCACCACGACGACCTGGGGTTCGCGACCGTTCACCGACGCGACGACACAGGTGCTCGATGTCCCGAAGTCCACCGCCACCCGCAACGTCACCGGCCGCTCCCGCCCATCGTGCTCTCGATCCCCGCGTCACTCTCCCAGATCCCCAACCGCCCCGGCTCCGAGGTCACACATCGCCGCCCCGGGCCGGGGAGTGCGTTTAGCCCGCTAAACGCACTCCCCGGCGGGCGCGCAGAACCCCGCGGCCCTGTTCGCAACCGGAGGCCGTCGGTTATTCGGGGTTGATCCAGGAGACCTGCATGAGCTGCTTGCCAACCTTGCGGCTGACGAACGTCCCTCGTCCCGGTGGCATCGGACCGGGCTTGACGTTGCCCAGCAGCGCACCTTCGTCCCGGGAACCGTTCATGATGAGGCCGGGAGCCGCGATTTCCTTCAGCTTGCCGACGATCGGGTCGAACGACGCACGCGAGGCACCGCCGGTACGGCGCGCCACGATCATGTGCAGACCGACGTCCTTGGCCTGAGCCAGGTACTCCGAGAGCGGCTTGAGCGGGTTGTTCGTCTGCGTCACCACGAGGTCGTAGTCGTCGACCATCAGGAACAGTTCCGGCCCAGTCCACCACGACCGGGTCTTGAGCTGCTCCTGGGTGACGTCCGGTCCGGGCAGCCGTTTGGACATCGACCCGGCGACGTCCTTCATCATCTCGGTCAGCTGGTTCGCCGACACCGCGTAGCCCAGCAACTGGTCACCGTCGACGTAACCGAGCATGGTGCGCCGGTAATCGACCAGGATGATGACCGCTTCCTGCTTGGTGTACCGGTCGGTGATCCCACGCGCGATCTGCCGCAGCAGGTTCGTCTTGCCGGACTCGCCGTCCGCGAACGCCATGAAGTGCGGCTCGGCATCGAAGTCCAGATAGACGGGCGCGAGTTCGTCCTCGTTGACACCGATCGGCACGAGCTTGCTGTTGCGGTGCTTGTCCTCGGCCAGCAACTCCTCGTAGGGCATGAGCTCGGGCAGCAGTCGCACCTGCGGGGCATGCCTGCCCTTCCACGCCGCCTTGATCTTCGCCACCGCGTCGGCCACCCCGGCGCCGACATCCTCGGCGTCGCTGGAACCGTCGATCCTCGGCAGTCCGGTGAGCATGTGCAGTTTGTCCCGGGTCAGACCGCGACCAGGCCGCCCCGCGGGCACGTTCACCGCGACACGCCGGTCGATGTCGGACTCGCTCGGGTCACCGAGGCGCAGTTCGAACCGGGTGCCGAGCATGTCCTTGATCGCCGGGCGGATGTCGGCCCACCGGTTGGACGCGATGATGACGTGCACCCCGTAGGTCAGGCCCTGCACGGCCAGCTTCGTGATCTGCGGCTCGAGCTCGTCGAAGTCGTCGCGCAGCGCCCGCCAGCCGTCGACGACGAGGAACGCGTCACCGAAGCCGTCCTGTTCCGCGGAGATCTCCCCACGGCGCTTGCGGTTACGGAACTCGTTCATCGAGTCGATGCCCATCGCGCCGAAGCGGGACTCCCGCTCGTTGGCCAGCGTGGTGAGCTCGGCGACGATGCGGCGCGCCTTGTCCGGCTCGCGGCGGGCGACCGCCACACCACCGACGTGCGGGAGGTCCTCGAGCCCGGCCAGGGTGCCACCACCGAGGTCGACACAGTAGAACTGCGCCTCCTCCGGCGTGTGTGTCAGCGCCATCGACATGATCAGCGTTCGCAGCATGGTCGACTTGCCCGACTGCGGCCCGCCGACGAGCACACCGTGTCCGGCTGCGCCGGAGAAGTCGGCCCACAGTGGATCCCGGCGCTGCTCGTAGGGCCGGTCGACGATGCCGATCGGCACCTGCAGCCGCCCGTTGCCGAAGAATCCGACGGGCGAGAGCCCACGGTCCTCGGTCGGGTTGAGGTTCGGGAGCAGGGTGTCCAGCGAGTTCGGCTCCTTCAGCGGCGGCAGCCACACCTCGTGTGCGGGCGGGCCCTGACCGATCAGCCGGTTGACGATGACGTCGAGCTCGCTCGGCTCCACCGCCTCCTCGGACTGTGGTTCCGGCTTCTGCTGCTCCAGCTGCTCCGGTTCCGGCTCGGGCTCGGCGGGCAGTTCGATGTAGTCCGGGACGAACAGCTGCGGGCGCTTGTCCGCCCGTACCACCGCCGAACCCGGCGCTGCGGCCTTGATACCGGCCGGCCGGTAGGGACCGGACACATAGGACGCCTTGAAGCGCACCATGGTCGAGGTGTCGTACTTGAGGTAACCGCCACCGGGCACCGAGGGCAGCTCGAACGCATCGGGCACGCCGATGGCCGCGCGGGACTCAGCCGCGGAGAACGTTTTCAGACCGATCCGGTACGACAGGTGCGAGTCGAGACCGCGCAGCTTGCCCTCCTCCAGGCGCTGGGACGCCAGGAGCATGTGCATCTGCAGCGACCGGCCCAGCCGTCCGATCGCGACGAACAGATCGATGAAGTCCGGTTTCGCGGACAGCAGCTCGGAGAACTCGTCGACGACGATGAACAGCGCGGGCAGCGGGTCGAGGTCGGCGCCGTTCTCCCTGGCCTTCTCGTACTCCCAGACGTTCTTGAAGTTGCCGCCGTTCTTCAGCGCCTCCTGGCGCCGGTTCATCTCCCCGGCCAGCGCATCCTTCATGCGGTCGACGAGCGTGACCTCGTCGGCCAGGTTGGTGATGACCGCGGAAACGTGCGGCGCCTGGTCCAGGCCGAGGAAGGTGGCGCCACCCTTGAAGTCGACGAGGACGAAGTTCAACGCGGTCGAGGAGTGTGTGGCCAGCATGCCGAGCACCAGCGTGCGCAGGAACTCGGACTTACCGGAACCGGTCGCCCCGATGCACAGGCCGTGCGGTCCCATGCCCTCCATGGCCGCTTCCTTGATGTCCAGTTCCACCGGCTGCCCGTACTCGCCCACGCCGAACGGAACTCGGTAGCGGTCCCGTACGGGCCGCGGGCGCCAAGCCTGCTGCACGTCGAACGTCATCGGATCGCCCGGGATGCCGAGCAACTCCAGCAGCGAGGGATTGGACAGCAGCGGCTCGTCCTCGCTCGCCTCGGCCGCGGCCGATCCGACGCGATAAGGCGAGAGCTTGCGGGCGAGTGCCTCCGTCTCCACCACGCTGAGCGTGTCCGGCCGACCGAACCACTCAACACCGCCCGCACTGCGTGCGCCGAGCCGGTCCTCCTCCACGACCAGCCGCAGCCCGCGGCGCGCGGCGAGGTTGCCGATGGAGTCGGAGAGGTCGATCAGGGTGACCCCGACCAGCCCCTCCTCGAGGATGATCTGCTCTTCCCTGGTGACGTCGGCGTCGTCGATCACGATCACGACGTGCGGCTGGTCCGGCGGTGGAGTGGCATTGCGGGAGAACCGCTGGCGGTCGCGCAGTTCCTCGTCGAGCCACTGCTCGATCTGGGCCAACGATCCGGCCATCATCCGGAGCTGACCGATACCGTCGGACATCGTCGGGTGCTGGGCGTGCGGCAGCCACTTCGCCCATTCCCACTCGTCCTTGGCCCGGCCAGCGGTGGCCACGGCCAGCAGTACGTCGTCGGGGCTGTGGAACGTGAGCAACTGTCCGAGCATGGCGCGGGTGAGCCCACGGGTGAGTTCCCGGTCACCCTGCATACTCACGGCCGCGAACCCGCGCAGAGTGATCTGCGTGGGCAGGTCGGGCACGATCGAGTGCGCGCGCACGAAGCGGCGCAGCGCCAGGGTCGCGATCGGCTCGAGTTCGTCGACGGGGCCGGTCTGCGGGGGCACCAGTCGCGTGGCGAGCCGGTGCGAGCTGCGGCCGACCCGCAGGTGCAGGAAGTCCTGGTCGTTCTGCCTGCGCTCCCACATCCGCCTGCTGGTGGCCAGCGACCACAGAGTCTGCGGATCGGGGTGCACCCACTCGAGCGCGGCGCGCTGCTCGACCATCGCCTCCCTGGCGCGGTCCCGCATCTGACCGAGGTATCGCAGGTAGTCCTTGCGGTCCTCGTTCATCTCGGCCTTCTTGGCGCCGCCGCCCTTACCGCCCCCACCGGCGAACATCCCGACCATCGACATCATCATCATCAGCGGCATCATCAGGAACAGCGGGCTACGCGACATCGCGCCGCCGCTGGTGAACATGAAGACGACCATGCCGAGCATGGCCACCACCATGACCACCGGCATCAGCTTCATCAGGATGTTGCCCGGGATCGTCCGGGGGATCTCCGGTGGCGGCTCGAGGTGCACCTCGCCACCGGGTGGGCGCGGTGCGGCAAGTCGAGGCGACCGCTTGAACTGCAGCGTGCTCACCGAAGGACCCCTCATTCAACTCGGCGATGGCGGCCGACGTGAACGCGACCGGGTCCACACGGTAGCGAACCGCGCGCCATCCTGAACAAGCACTGACATGCACAGACCGGGTGACGAACCACTCCGGCCGCTTTCGGCGAAAAGCCCACACGCCCCCGTCCGATGCGCTAATACTAGAGCCCGGCACCGACAGTGTGGGCGGTTTGACCGAGGTTGGCACGTCATCCGGCACGAGCACGCGAAGTGGACACCTTTGCCGGTAACTTCCGGGCGGACGATGATGTGCGCCCAGGAGTTCGGTATAAGTACCCGGGTGCAACACAGCATTCTCTCTAGCTAGGGGGCCAGCAGGTGGCGACGGGCACGACGGTTTTCAGCAGGGTCACGGTCGTGGCTCCGCGCACCCGGATCGACGTAGCGCTGCCCGCTGACGTCGCAGTGGCCGACCTGCTGCCGATGCTGCTGGAGATGGCCAGAGAGGCGACGCCGGACGGCGGCGCCCGGCACGGCGGGTGGGCGCTGGCCAAACTCGGGGACGCACCGCTGGACCCCAGCCGGACACTCGCCTCGCTCGGCGTGATCGACGGCGAGTTGCTGCAACTGCGCAAGCGCAACGAGAACCCGCCACCACCCCTCTACGACGACGTCGTCGACGCGATCGCCGAATCCGATCCGGACAGCTTCCGACCGTGGACGAAGGAGACCGCCCAGCGCATCGGCCACATCGCCGGGGGTCTCGCACTGGTCACCGCCGCACTGGCCCTGTTCATGGGCGGCGCGATGTTCGGCGGGTCCTCGCTGGTCCCCGCGATCGCGGGGGGCATCGGGGCCATCGCCTGTATTGCCCTGGGGGCGACGCTGGCCAAGGCCTACAACGCCGAGTCGACGGGTGTGCTGATCGCCGCCGCGGGTGGTCTCCCGATGGCGTTCGTCAGCGGGTTCCACATCGTGCCGGGTGTGTCGGTGCGGGCAAACCTGCTCCTGGCCAGCGGCCTCGTGGTCGTGGTGGCTGCAGTGGCGATCCTGGTGATCGGCGCAGGCATCACGACGTTCATCGCGGCCGCGACCGCAGGCGCACTCGGGCTGATCGCGTTCGCGTTCGCCACCTTGATCGCACACCCCGCACCCGGGATCGCAGCAGGCACCGCGGCGTTCTCCCTGGCGTTCATCTCGATGCTGCCGAGGGCGACGATCTGGCTGGCGAAGTTACCTCTGCCGCACGTTCCGGGTACCGCAGAGGAACTCAAGGAGGACACCGGCTTCCCGGACTACTCGGCCATCGAGCGGCGTACGAACATCGCGCACAACTACATGACCGGTCTGCTGATCGGCTGCGGTTCGGTGGCGGCGATCTCGGCCATCATCACGGCAACCTCGCCCAGTGTGTTCGGCATCATCACCGGCGTGGTCGCCACTTTGGTGCTGCTGCTGCGGGCCCGGTCCTATGCGAACGGCAGCCAGGCCATCGCACTGCTCACCACCGGAATGGTGTCGGCGGGCGGCATTCTGCTCGGCTGGCTGTTCGCCGAGGACCCGCTCGGCCGGGTGCTGTGGGTGTTCGGCGCACTGATTTTGGTCGCCGCGGGCGCACTCGTCGTCGGCGTGATCTTCCCGAACCAGCGCTTCTCACCGCCGATGCGCCGCACCGTGGAGATCATCGAAGCCATTTGCATCGCGACCGTGCTCCCGTTCGCCCTCGCTGTGATGGGGCTGTACTCCACACTGCGCCACCTCGACATCCTCTGATTCCGGCAGTTCGGTCATGGGAGCTAGGAGAACGCACGTGCACGCGAAAGGCCCCGCACGGCGCCTCACCGCGGTGCTGCTCGCGGCCGGTATCGGCGCCCTGTCGCCTGGCGTGACCGCGCCGCTGGCATTGGCACAGCCGTCGATCCCGGCGGACGAGGGCGGGCACTACGCCGAACCACCATCGGTGGACGGCGGCATGTTCCCGGCCGCCAGTGACCAACCGGACAAGAACTATGTGCAGGAGATCGGCTGCGTCCGCAGAGCGGAACTGGACGACAACGTCGTCCTGCCGAACAAGCCATGGGGACAGCAGTACCTGCGGATCGAAGAGGCGCAGAAACTGGCGCGCTCGGCGACGGGTGGTTACGCGGGCAAGTACAGCAGCGGGGAGCCGGTCAAGGTCGCGGTGATCGACACCGGGGTCACGCCGCACCCGTTCTTCCAGGGCCGCGTCGAGGCCGGTGCCGACTACGTCAAAAACGTTCCGCCGGGTCCCGGACTGGAGGACTGCGACGGCCACGGCACCGAGGTCGCGGGGATCATCGCTGCCAACCCGACCAACCCCGAGATCGGCTTCACCGGTGTCGCGCCCGACTCGACCATCGTCTCCATCCGGCAGTCAAGCCAGAACTACAAGCCCGCGCAGGAAGACACCGCGCAGTCGAACGATGCCGAGGATCCGCCGGCAGGCGACAGCGAGAAGCCGGGAGACGGCGGAGGCGGTCAACCCGGCGGCGGAGCCGACCGGTTGATCGCTCCCGGCACCGGGCCTGCTCAGGACAGCCCCGGCAGGCAGCAGGGCGAGGCGGACGCGGCCGGCACGGTGGACACGCTGGCCCAAGCCGTCGCGTTCGCGGCGAAGGTTTCCGGGGTCAAGGTCATCAACATCTCGATCAACAACTGCCGCGCCGCGAACGGGATAATCACCGACCCGGAGAAGCGCCTCCAGGCCGCCGTGTCCGATGCCTACCTCCGCGACATCGTCGTGGTCGCGGCCGCGGGCAACACCGGCGACACGTGCAAACAGAACAATCAGCTCGATCCGAAGGTGCCGCAGTCCATTGTGACGCCGCCGTGGTTCGCCGATCACGTGCTGTCGGTGGCGGCCATCGATCAGACGGGCGGTGTGGCGGACTTCAGCGTGCACGGGCCGTGGGTGAGCGTCGCCGCACCCGGTACGGACATCATCTCGCTGGACCCAGCCAAAGATTCGGACAAGCTGGCCAACCGGACGGTCGAGGGCAATGGGGAACCGACGCCCATTCAGGGGACCAGCTTCGCGGCACCGTACGTCTCCGGCGTGGTGGCACTGGTGCGGGCGAAGTTCCCCGACCTGAACGCCGAAGCGGTGATCAACCGCATCAAGAGCACCGCACAACACCCGGCGGCGCCGGGAGGCCGGGACAACTTCGTGGGCCACGGCGTGATCAACCCCGTTGCCGCCCTAACCGCGACGGTTCCGGAGGAGGAGGGCATGGCCGCGGCACAGCCCGTGCAGTTGCCCTCGGACCTCCCGCCCACACACGAGGGTGACCAGACTCCGATGATCGTGGCGTTCGCCGGTGCCGGGGGTGGACTGGTGGCCCTGGGCATCACCCTGTTCGTGATCCACACGATCCGCCGCAACCGCCCCGAACCAACCTGACCGTCAGCACGGAAGCGCGTTTAGCGGGCTAACTGCACTCCGCGCCCCGCGTCGGCAGCACCGTCACCGGGGTGGCCTGGGTGCGTTTAGCGGGCTAACTGCACTACTTCGGCTTCTCCTCGCCGATGACGGGAGGCGCTACCTGCTCCGGTCGCCCGAACAGCTCGTTCGGCTCCGTCACGACGCGCTGCTTGGTGCGATGCTCCTTGTCCCCACCTTGACCCGACGCTCCCCCCATTGCGCCCATCGGCATCATTCCGCCCATCATCGGTGCGGCCGCGGCCCTCGCGGCGCCACCCGCGACAGCACCCGCGGCCGCACCCGTCAAAGCTCCGGCGCCGAACTCGGCCGCACCCGCGGAACCTGACTGCCGTTGTGCCTCGCCAGCAGGACGTTCGGGCTCCCTGTCACCTACACCCACCGGCTGAGCAGCGGCAGCACCATCGCCGGACGAGCTTCCACCCCCAACTCCACCGGACTCGACGGGCTCCCCGTTCGTCGTCCCTCCTACCGACACGCCCTCAGCCTGCTCGTTCGACCTCGTCACGTCTTGGCTGCTACTGGCATCCGCCGCAACATCGGCGAACCGGAAGCGCTCGTCCGGATACCGGCGTGCCAGTTGAGCCTCCCGCGACTGCGAACCGCCGTTCTCGTCATCTCCGATTGCGGCACACAGTCGCATGAAGTCGTGTAGGACGTCGGACGCTGCGCTGGACAAAGCGTCGATGTGCCGGCGTGCCTCCTCCAGCTGAGACCTCGCCCTGTTCTCGCCATCGGTGGCCATTGCCGCCGACTCGGACACGGTCTCCGCCGTGTCCACCAGGACTTCCGCCATGTCCAGTGCGACTTGGCGAACACCTGTGGCGGTCTCTTCCAACGCTGAGGCGAGTACCCCGATCGCGTCCTGAACCTCACCACCTGCCGCCACCACTCGCCTGATGTAGGCAACAAAGGCATCGGCGTCCTCGCCCTCCCAGGCGCCGTCCAACCTGCCCAGCGGTGCATCAGCCTCCTGGGATGCGGTGGCGACGGTCCCAGCGACCTCCCGCCACCGTCCGGCCTCGGCTTCGAGCTCGGTCCACCTGCCGAGCAGTGGAGTGAAGCTGTTCGCGACGATGTCCGTGGTTCCGAGGAGGTCACACAGGTCTTCGAGATAGCTCAGATGGTCGGCAATTGCCGTCGCGATGTCGTCACCGTCCCGCACCCCGTCGAGCATCTTCGTGGCCGCGGAGGAGACAGCGGGTTCCGCTCCTGAATCCGAATCCACCGGGTTCTGGCCACGGCGTTCACCTACCGGCGCACCCACGGGAGCATTCAGCCCGCGAAACGCGTCCCCCTCGTCGCCGTCCCCGGGGAATGGCGGTAGCAATAGCGAGTTCACAGCCGCCCTGCCCTCCGGATGTCCTCGGCACGTTCATCGTCACCGTCCGAATGCTTCCGGACGACTTCGTCCAGCGCGTCCGACGAAGACCCGAGTGCCTGACCTCCGGCACGCAACTGTGAACGCAGCACCTCGGCCGCACGGAAGTATGCATCGTGCACCCCAAGCTCACGCCCGACAGCCCCGAAGGCGTCCGCTGTCAGCTCCCCTGCACGGGGAACACGCGCGGCAGACTCCAGATCGTCCGCAGCGCGGCGAATGCCGCTGACATACTCACCGACTGCCGCTGCGTCGATCCTGAAGGTCGCCACGGAACCTCCCACTCGCGTCAAACCGTCACCGTCGCTCCTGAGACGCCCGACTTCACTCAGGGGTTCCGATCCGGCTCAGTTCCCCGCGGCCTGCGGCTTCGGCTCCGTGAACGTACCGGCGTTCTTCTCGACGGGCACGCTGTCGAAGGTCCGCAACACGTCCTGGGTGTTCAGTGAAGCACCGGTCGGCAACAAGCGGATGATGTTGTCGGGCGCAGGCTGTTGCGGATCCAGTCCCAGTCCTTGCGCTGTCCTCAGGTCCGGCACCCCGTACCGCATTCCACGGTCGGTGATCAGCTGGATAGCCCCCTTGTCGAAGGTCTCCTTGGCGGTCACCGAACGCACGACTGCGGCCATGCCCGGCTGCAGGTAGAACTTGTCGATCTGCAGACCGTCCGGGCTGGGCTGACCGATCTCGACCGCGGCAGAGTCATCCTCTTCGTTCTTCGGTCCTGGCAGTTCGGCGCCGACGTAAACCTTGGTCTGCCCGTCCCGGTTCACTCCCTCGCCGGCCACATTCCAGCCGAGACACGTCACCGGATACTTCGCCGCCTCCAGCACCGTGGGAACCGACTGCGGATACTCACTCACCTGGAGATAGTTCGGGTCGTTCGGGCTCAACACGGGGATGTTCGAGACCGCGTCCGGCCGTACCGAGTCGATCTCGTCAGCACTGATCGACTCCTCGTAGCGGATCATGTCGGCGACAGCCTTGGAAACCTGCTGGATTCCGGACTTGGTGATCACCCAGTACTCGTCGGCATCCCCGGTCCGCGACACCGAGAAAACGTCGCCCACGAACAGGCCGCTCAGCCCGAAACTGTTGCTGGTTCCGGCGCCCGAAATCGTTGGCGGGTTGAGCGCGTTGACCTCTGGGATCGCGTTGAGCAGGCCCATCGAGATCTGCCGGGGGCTGGCGTTCAAACCGAGCGCGGTACGAACCGATCCCTTCGACAGGTCCACTTTGGCCCGCACGGTATTCGCGTTCGGCTGATTGGGATTGTCGACAAGGCGGTAGATGAGGTAGGTCTCATCGTTCTCGGATGTGGCAAGAATGGCCTCGTTGGGGGCGAGTTCCGCGCCGAGATCGGACACACCGGCGAAAACCGTCGTCTCGTTCACGTTGATGCTGGTCGGATCCGGCAACGACTCGTCCAAGCCGATCTCGTCACAAACGGCCCACTCGGGCGAGACGCGCATGTCGGGCGTCGGCAACGACTCGGGGCCGTTCGGTATGCCGTGCAAACGACCGCGCGGGATGTCCTTGAGCTGTTCGTCGGGAATGACCGTCGGCTGGACGGCCTCGGCAGGCGCGGCGGCAGCCCCACCCGCGGGCGGCCCCCCCTGACCGCCCTCCTGGTCGGTCTGCGCCATCAGCAACAGCCGGGCCGAGGCCAGGTTGAAGGTCGGGATCAGCTTCTTCGGGCTGCCCGCCATGACGTAGATCGCACCGGACTGTTCCGCGATCACGATGCTGCCCGGACCGGGCGCCTGCGGCGACGGTTTGAACAGGCCGAAGATGATAAAACCGAGCATGGCCAGTGCGCTCAACACCACACCCACGATGGTGGCCCGGGAATGCGTGCGCATTGGGTCGTGCAGCATCACAGCGTCCCTGCGGACCAGCGCGGACTGCATGCGGCGCAGCACGAACTGGTACGCGTGGACCTGAGACTTAGTTGTCGGTGTTGACGGCATTCTCGACCTACAGCTCTCCCAGTCGCGGTACGGTTCCGCAGGATAGTCGTACGGGGACCGTCTGGTGTGGGCTTTCTACCAACTCCAGCTAATGTTTGACTCCTCGGGACCGGCTTTCCAGCCGAGTAGCACCAACGAGGGGAAGAGAACGCGCGGATGTCCGTCACCACTCCTCCACGTCCGCCGGGTCCGCCGCCGGGGCCGCAGCCCCCGCCGGGACGCCCTCCCGGTCCGCCACAGCGGCCGCGAGGACCAGGCGGACCAGGCGGTGGACCAGGAGGTCCGGGGGGACCACAGGGACCTGGCGGCCCCGGGGGGCCGGGTGGACCACCGCCAGGCCAGCAACCTCCACGGCGAGACGGGGGCGCACCGGAACCCGCCCCCAGTCCAGTCGCACCGCCCGCACGGCGGCGGTCGCTCGGTGCGCGGCTCGGCCCGCTACCGGTTGCCAACCTGATCGTCCTCGAGATCGGGCTCGCGATCGGACTGATTCTGATCGCGATCAACAGCTCACTCGTGTACGTCGGCATCGGCATTCTGGCAGTGGCCTTGGTGATCGCGTTCCTTCGTTGGGGCGGGCAGTGGTTTACCCAGTGGGCAAACCTCACCATGCGGTTCACCCTGAGATCCCACGATCGGGTGGCCGAGCCAGTCGCGCCGACGAGCCTCGAGGCCATCGCAGCAGAGGGCGACTCGGTTACCGGCCCCGACGACCCTCGCGTCAACCTTCTTCGACTCGCCGTTCCGGATCTTGTCGTCGCACATGGCGTGGACCACGAGCGCCAGCAGGTGGGACTCGCCTGGAACGACGGAACGTGGACGGCCGTGCTCATGGTGGAGCCCGCGCCTGGACTGATCACACAGGCTGGAGGCGCGCCGAGCCTGCCACTGTCGGCGCTCGCCCCGTGTCTGGAGGATCGCGGTGTGGTCCTGGACTCCATTCAGGTCATCTGGCACTGCTACCCGGGCAGCGCGGCGTTGCCGTCGGACTCCCCCGCGCTCAGTTCGTACCTGGAGGTTCTCGGTCCGTTGCCGGCGGCAGCTCGCCGGACGACATGGGTCGCGATCCGCCTGGACCCCAGGAGGTGCCCTTCCGCTGTCCGGGAACGTGGCGGCGGCGTAGTCGGAGCCCACCGGGCCCTGATCGGAGCGCTGTCCCGCGTGCGCAACGCGTTGGAGTCCAGCGGCGTTCCGACACGGCCACTGGATCCGGACGAACTACTGCGGGCGGGAATCTCCGCCGCGGAACTCACCGGGGTCGCCGGGTCCGGCGCACGCGTGAACATGCAGGAGCGGTGGACAGGAGTAACCGCCGCAGGCATCGGGCACACCAGTTATGCGATCACCAACTGGCCGAAGGGGCGAATCACCAGCAGTCTGAATGCCCTGACCAGTGTCCGTGCCCTTTCCGCCACCGTCGCGATGTCGATTTCCCCCGCAGCCGATGAGGGTGAGGTCGGCCTGCGCGGCGTGGTGCGCGTGAGCGCGCGCAACCCGAGGGAGCTCGAGGCCGCGGACGAGCGACTGAACACGATCTCCAGCCGGATGGGCGTGGCACTCACCCCGCTGCGCGGCCTTCAGTTCGAAGGTTTCGCAGCTACGTTGCCGATGGGAGGAACCCCATGAGCTCGCGGCTCCGCGACGCGAACCAGAACACCGGTGTCGCCCCGGAATTCACGGTCGACCCGGCACTGCTGGACGCGATCAGCCCATCGGGTGACCGTGGTGGAATTGTCCTCGGCTCAGGTCTGCAGGGCGAGCCGTTGACGATTTCGGCGTTGCGCTCGACGCCGACCAGGATCGTCCTTGTGGGCGGCCTGTATCTGGCCCGCCAAGTGGCGCTCAGGGCCATGGCTGTGGGTGCGTGGATCGTGATCGCCACAGGCCGTCCGACAGCGTGGCAACTGCTCTCGAAGGCGGCGGGAACCCAGTCGAACGGACGGCCGTCGCCGTTGGTGCAGATCCGGCGCCTCTCTCCGGTGGAGCTGCCACGACCGTCCGAGGACGCGCCGTTGCTTGTTGTCCACGACGGAGGGCCGACACCGCAGGACCTTTTTCCGCCTCGCTCCCCGTGGCAGACCACGGTATATGTGCTGCCGTACCTGCACCCTCAGGCTGGGGCGACGGCGAACGCCGCTGACCTCGTGTTGATGCAGAGACTGCCGGCGGGGCAGGCGGAACTGGCTGCGCGTATCTGGCGGCTGCCGCCGCAGATGATGCGGCAGCTAACCACACTGAAGGATGATCAGGTCGTCGCGCTGGGACGCAACCTCTGGCGCCCGCTCCGACTGGTCACGACATCCAAGGAACAACAACTCCTCGGCCCGGTCCGCCGCGGCGACTGAGTCCGCAAGGACCGCGTTTAGCGGGCTGAGTGCTCCCCCTGGCCTTGTGGCTCGGCGAGTGCAGTTAGCCCGCTAAACGCACTCAGCGGGGCACTGGATCGAGGCAGCATCCAGGTTGCCGATCAGTCAAGCCCTAAAGTGCAATTGTGGACAACTCATGGAGTTATCCACAATTTTCGGGCAGTCGCGGATCATGCGGAGAAATTGTCAGAGCGCACTCCGACTCTGTCCTCGTGACCAAAAACAACATTCTCGACGCACCCACCGAGGTCTTCCGCGGATCCGAAGCACGACGTGCCGGCCTGGTGACTGCCGGCAGGCTTCGTGGTCCCGCTTTTCGCCGCCTATTCCAGGACGTCTACGTACGCGCTGACGTCCCGGTCACCCATGAGCTCCGGTGCCGGGGTGCGGCTCTCATCGTTCCGAAGGAAGCCGTCCTGACTGGCCGTTCCGCTGCCACGGTGCGCGGCGTCCAACTCGCAAAGCCTAACGACCCGGTTGAGTTCGTGGTGCCTGAGAAGTACAGATTCGGTCCCATCGACGGAATCCGCGTCCGGCGTACTGCCGTTACCCGCCGAGAGTCACGTCCGTGGCACGGCATTCGCATCGCCCGCCCACCACGGATAACACTCGATCTGATGCTTCGACTCTCGCCTCGCAAAAGCGGATGGGTTCGTCGGCTACGCATCGCCGTTCCAGATGTTGACGCGTTTCTACGGTCCGGTCTGGTCCGACGCTCCACGTTGGCACGCTCGCTACTGAATCGGCGAAATCGCGGAATTCGGCTGGCTAGATGCGCTCTCGACATGGCCGATCCACGATCCGAGTCGCTACCGGAATCGGAACTCCGTGTCGTGCTCGTCATCGGTGGTTTCGATCCCGTTCCGCAGCACATAGTGCGTCGGAAACGACGGTTTCTCGCGCGTCTCGACATGGCGATACTCAAAGCAAAAGTGGCGGTGGAATACGACGGACGCTGGCATCTCGATCCCGACCAGATGATCCGCGACCGCGAACGCCGAAGACGGGTCGCAGCAGAGGGATGGCGCTTCGTCATCGTCGACGCTGACCTGCTCGCGTCAGATTTCCAGGAGATCCTGCGCGCTGTTTCCGAAGCAGTCGCCCAGAACTCAGCGAGCTGAGCTTGTGTCCGCCTGTCCGGGAGTTGAGCGAACGTTTCGGGTTTGGTCCGCGCGTGCAGCCAACTCGTCGTCGGGCGGGTAGTCCACCCGGACTAGCGTGAGCCCGTGCGCGGGCGCTACGGCACTGTGCCGGACTCTGCTACCCAGCTGACGTTCTGGCCACGCTCTGTCTCGACGACCGTCACCAATCAGCAGTAGCGCGCCTACGAGGCTCCGCACCATCGAATGACAGAACGCGTCGGCTGACACCGACACCTCAACCAAGTATTCGTCCACCCGTCGCCAGAGCAGCTGCTGCAGCTCCCTGATGGTCGTGGACCCTTCACGCTGCTTGCAGAACGCAGCGAAGTCATGCAGACCGTGTAAGGCCTTCGAGGCCTCGTTCATGGCGTCAACAGACAGCGGTCGGCCCCAGGCCAACGTGTCCCGTCGCCGCAGCGGATCGACTCCCCAGGGCGCATCCGACACCCGGTAGAGGTAATGCCGCCGCACCGCGGAGAAGCGGGCATCGAACCCGGCAGGGGCCAGGGACGCGTCCAGCACTCGCACGTCTGCGGGCAGGTACCGATTCCACCGATGCCGCATGCGTTCCAGGTCAGGGATGCCGGACTCGTCCACCTTCATCCGCCCCGAGGACGTTTCGCCCGCTAAAGGCGCCACGTCGACGTGGACGACCTGACCGGTGGCGTGGACACCGGCGTCAGTTCGGCCTGCGACGACTACCGAGCGGGGGACGGCGGCGCCTGGAGGTTGGTGGGCCAGCGCCGCCTCGAGGACACCCTGAACGGTTCGCCGATCCGGCTGCCGGGCCCAGCCAGAGAAGTCAGTACCGTCGTAACTGACATCGAGACGCAGACGGACGAGCCCGCCCTCCCCGTAGGGAGTGGCGGGCTCGTCCGGGATGTCAGCAGCTGTCAGGACTCGTCCTCGGAACCGCGCTGCGACGGCGGCAACTGGAAGCCCGCAGCTTCGGCGGCCTCGGCACTGGCGAACCAGACTTCGGCCGTTGTCTGCTTGTAGTGCGAGCTCTCCGGCGTGTGGTAGAGCTTCGAGCCCTCGTTCCCCTTGATCGGGAAACCTTCGGGCTGCGCACCGTCTTCCAGGGCCGCGTGGCTGCCCTCACCGTAAGGGGCGTTCTCGGTGGAGGAAGTCTCCTCCACGTCGATGCCCGCTGTGGCTTCGGCAGCCTCAGTGGTCTCAGCGGCGGCCTCAGTCGCGTCCTGCTTCGGCTCGTCCTTGGCGAACTTCGTCTTCCGCGCGGCCTCTGCCTCGGCGGTCGCGGTCTTCTCGGACACCAGTTCGATGACCGCCATCTGGGCGTTGTCGCCCTTGCGCGGCATCGTCTTGGTGATCCGCACGTACCCGCCGTTGCGGTCGACGAAGAACGGACCGATCTCGGCCATCAGCTTGTGCACGACGGCCTTGTCGCGGATGACCCGCTGGATCTGCCGCCGGTTGTGCAGGTCACCACGCTTGGCCTTGGTGATCAGCTTCTCAGCGAGCGGCCGCATCCGCCGGGCCTTGGCCTCGGTGGTGGTGATGCGGCCGTGCTCGAACAGCGACGTGGCAAGGTTCGCCAGCATCAACCGCTCGTGGGCCGGCGACCCGCCGAGACGGGCTCCCTTGGTGGGGGTGGGCATCGGTTCTCCTAGTTCAGCTGTTCAGCTGGAGGCCAGGTCCGTCCGCCGGGGAGGTCCCCGGCGGACGGACCGTAGCTGGCCTTACAGCTGCTCCGTCTCTGCGTAATCCTGGCCATCGTCGTGGCCGTTGTCCGAAATACCGTCGGTGATGCTGTCGACGCCCTCGGACCAGCCCTCGCCGTCGTAGCTGGCGGCGGCCGCCGTCGGGTCGAACCCGGGCGGGCTGTCCTTGAGCGCGAGGCCCAGGCCGACGAGCTTGAGCTTCACCTCGTCGATCGACTTCGCACCGAAGTTCCGGATGTCGAGCAGGTCCGCCTCGCTGCGGGACACCAGCTCGCCAACCGTGTGGATGCCCTCGCGCTTGAGGCAGTTGTACGACCGGACCGTGAGGTCCAGGTCCTCGATCGGCATCGCGTAGGCGGCAATGGTGTCTGCCTCCTGCGGCGAGGGGCCGATCTCGATGCCTTCGGCGTCCACGTTCAGCTCGCGGGCGAGACCGAACAGCTCCACCAGCGTCTTACCGGCCGATGCGACCGCGTCC
Organism: Amycolatopsis marina; assembly: GCF_900111885.1. Classification (GTDB taxonomy): domain Bacteria; phylum Actinomycetota; class Actinomycetes; order Mycobacteriales; family Pseudonocardiaceae; genus Amycolatopsis; species Amycolatopsis marina. The sequence goes on along the minus strand of NZ_FOKG01000008.1, from coordinate 47,095 downwards.
CGCGGCGTGATCGACGGCTTCGTCTCCACGTCGAGGATCAGCTTGTCGAAGTCGGTGCGCTGCTCGACACGGGTCGCCTCGACCTTGTAGGTCACCTTGAGGACCGGCGAGTAGATCGAGTCGACCGGGATCCGGCCGATCTCCGCGCCAGCCTGCTTGTTCTGCAGGGCGGGCACGTATCCGCGGCCACGCTCGACGACCAGCTCGATCTCCAACTTGCCCTTGCCGTTGAGCGAGGCAATGTGCAGATCGGGGTTGTGCACGGTGACACCGGCCGGCGGCACGATGTCCGCTGCGGTGACCTCACCCGGGCCCTGCTTGCGCAGGTACATGGTGACCGGCTCGTCCTCCTCGGAGGACACGACCAGTTCCTTCAGGTTCAGGATGATGTCGGTGACATCCTCCTTCACCCCGGGAACCGTGGTGAACTCGTGCAGCACGCCGTCGATGCGGATGCTGGTCACCGCTGCGCCCGGGATGGACGACAGCAGCGTGCGCCGCAGCGAGTTGCCGAGCGTGTAGCCGAAGCCTGGCTCGAGCGGCTCGATCGTGAACCGGGACCGTGTCTCGTTGACAGTCTCTTCGCCGAGACCCGGCCGCTGTGAAATCAGCATTGTTCTTTCTTCCTCTCCTGCCGACGCCCGCCATTTGACGCCGAAAGGTATGGCGTAGCGGTGGCGCACTCTGGGCGCCACCGCCCGATCTCCACCAGGCCCTGCGGCCCGGCAGGGATCACTTCGAGTAGAACTCGACGATCAGCTGCTCCTGAACCGGAACGTCGATCTGCGCACGCTCGGGGAGCTGGTGGACCAGAACCCGCAGGTTGGACTGCACGACCTGCAGCCAGCCCGGGATCGGGCGCTCGCCGAAGGACTCCTTGGCGGCCACGAACGGCAGCATCTGCAGCGACTTCGGCCGGACATCGATGATGTCCCACTTGCTCACCTGGAAGCTGGGCACGTTGACCTTCTTGCCGTTGACCAGGAAGTGGCCGTGGCTGACCAGCTGCCGCGCCTGCCGCCTGGTGCGAGCGATGCCCGCCCGGTAGATCACGTTGTCGAGCCGTGACTCGAGGATCTGCAGCAGGTTCTCACCGGTCTTGCCGGTGCGACGCGCGGCCTCCTTGTAGTAGCGGCTGAACTGCCGCTCGAGGATGCCGTAGGTGTGACGAGCCTTCTGCTTCTCCTGAAGCTGAAGCAGGTACTCGCTCTCCTTGATCCGGCCACGGCCGTGCTGGCCGGGCGGGTAAGGACGACGCTCGAATGCCTGGTCGCCGCCAATGAGGTCAACCTTGAGGCGACGCGAGATACGAGTCGCGGGGCCGGTGTAACGAGCCATTTCTTCTTACTCCTCCCCGTTCCTCAGACCCGGCGCCGCTTGGGCGGGCGGCAGCCGTTGTGGGGCTGCGGGGTCACGTCCTGGATGGTGCCGACCTCAAGCCCGGCCGCCTGCAGCGAACGGATCGCGGTCTCCCGGCCGGAGCCGGGGCCCTTCACGAACACGTCAACCTTCTTCATGCCGTGCTCAGCAGCCTTGCGGGCAGCGCTCTCGGCAGCCATCTGCGCGGCGAACGGCGTGGACTTACGCGAGCCCTTGAAGCCGACGTGCCCGGAGGACGCCCAAGAGATCACCGCACCGGTGGGGTCGGTGATCGAGACGATGGTGTTGTTGAACGTGCTCTTGATGTGCGCGTGGCCGTGCGCAACGTTCTTCTTTTCCTTGCGCCGGACTTTCTTCGCGCCGGCGGCGCGTGTCTTCGGTGGCATGTCTGGGTGATTCTCCTCGTTAGCGCGAGTTCTCGTGGTGAGCGACGGCGGCTTCCCTGGCTTCCCGCTGTCCGCGCCGGATCACAGAACCGGCGTCGGTGTACAGCTGGCGCAGTGCCATCGGGCGGGCGTAGAGCGCCTTCGGCGAAACGCACGAGGTCGTGCCGCGACGCTGGACGCCGCCGATCTGCACGACCTTCTTGCCGCGGACACTCACTTCTTGCCAGCCTTCTTCTTGCCGGCGACCGTCTTCTTCGGACCCTTCCGGGTGCGCGCGTTGGTCTTCGTGCGCTGACCACGCACGGGAAGACCACGGCGCCACCGCAGACCCTCGTAGCATCCGATCTCGATCTTCCGGCGGATGTCGGCGTTCACCTCGCGGCGAAGGTCACCCTCGACCTTGTAGTTCTCTTCGAGGTAGTCCCGCAGCTTCACAAGGTCTTCATCGGCGAGGTCCTTCACGCGGGTGTCCGCGTTCAGTTCCGTCGCAGCGATCATTTCCTTCGAGCGGGTCCGGCCAATGCCGAAAATGTAGGTAAGCGCAATCTCCAACCGCTTCTCGCGGGGGAGATCAACGCCAGCGAGTCGTGCCATGGGCGATGTGCTCCTCTATCAGTTCGTTCTTCAGGTCTGCTCCCCGTCCATCCCGGGACCGACTCGCTGTCGTGCCACCCGCTTGCGCGGTTGGTGTCCCGGCCTCGGCCTGAAGCCCGAGGGTGAACCGGATCGCTGGGCGACCCGGCAGGTGCGGGGAGATGTGTTTAGCTGTCAATCCACTCTGAACGAGTGCTGGTGATCAGCCCTGCCGCTGCTTGTGCCGCAGGTTGTCGCAGATCACCATGATCCGGCCGTGACGCCGGACGATCTGGCACTTGTCGCAGATCTTCTTGACGCTCGGTTGAACCTTCACGTCTCCTGCTCTCCTGCTTGTGCTCTGCTCGCCGTGATCACTTGTAGCGGTAGACGATGCGACCACGGGACAAGTCGTAGGGCGAGAGCTCTACAACAACCCTGTCCTCAGGCAGGATACGAATGTAGTGCTGCCGCATCTTGCCGCTGATGTGTGCAAGGACCTTGTGGCCGTTCTCCAACTCGACGCGAAACATCGCGTTGGGAAGCGGCTCGATTACGCGGCCCTCGACCTCGATGGCCCCGTCCTTCTTGCCCATGTCCTCCGCGTTTCGTGATTAGTTGAGCGGTGAGTGCTTACCTGGCTTGTTGCCAGCACGCACGTCACCCCGACCCCAAATGCCGCGAGAGTTCACGAGCGCGATGGACCCGACGTGATGAGCATGCCGACTTGACAGTGTACGCAACCTGTGTCGCGCCCCCCAATCGGGGTCCGTCTGTGTTACGCAGGCAGGACTCGTTCAGCCCTGACAAGGCGGTGACCGGCGACAATGGGCCGATCTAGCGGGCCGGACCGACCGGTCGCAGACGGATTCACAGGTGCGTGTCCCTCTCAGGATGCCCGAAACCCGGACGTCGCGCCAGGGCTGTCCGTAACGCCGTTACGATGGCCGTTCGGCCTGGGTGGGTGCGTTTAGCGGGCTAAATGTCGTCAGCGCGCTAGAGGTGACCGGCGGAAGTTTCAGGCGGCAGGCTCGGGCTCGGTGAGTACCCACGGGCCTTCTTCGGTGATCGCGACGGTGTGTTCCCAGTGGGCTGCCCTGGATCCGTCGGCGGTCACAACCGTCCAGCCGTCGGCCAACTCGACGGTTTCGCCGGTGCCGCCGGTCAGCATCGGCTCGACGGCCAGTGCCATGCCGACCTTCAGCTTCGGCCCCTTCCCCGGTTTGCCGAGGTTGGGCAAGAACGGCTCCATGTGCATCTGGCTGCCGATTCCGTGGCCGCCGTACTCGGCGATCATTCCGTACTCGATCCCGTCGGCCCTGCCCACACGCTCCGCAGCCTTCTGCACGGCATGCGAAATGTCGGTCAGTCGACCGCCCGGGGACACCGACTCGATACCTGCCCACATCGCGGCCTTGGTAGCCGCGGACAGTGCCCTGTCCGATTCCGAGACCACGCCAACCTCGATGGTCACGGCAGAGTCGCCATGCCACCCGTCCAGGATCGCGCCGCAGTCCACAGAGAGCAGGTCACCCTCGGAGAGCGCCTGTTCCTCGGACGGGATTCCGTGCACGATCTGCTCGTTCAACGACGCACAGATTGACCCCGGGAAGCCGTGGTACCCCTTGAAGGACGGAGTCGCGCCCGCATCCCGGATGGTCTGCTCGGCCAACTCGTCCAGCTCAGCGGTCGTCACTCCGGCCCGGGCAGCCGCGGTGACGGCCGCCAGCGTACGCGCGACCACCAACCCGGCCGCGCGCATCGCCTCCAGCTCACCAGGCGTCTTGATCTCGATCATGCGCCCACGCCGGAACATCTGGACGATACGAAATCCACTGAGATTCACTCGCGGTTACGCAATGCGTCCAACACCCGTGACGAAACCTCGTCGACATCACCGACGCCATCGACGGTGACCAGGATGTCGGAGTAGTGCTCGAGCAACGGCGCGGTCTCCGAGGCATACACCTGCTGACGGCGCCGGATCACGTCCTCGGTGTCGTCGGATCGACCGCGGGACAGCAGACGCTGCACGACGACATCCTCGGCGACCTGCAGCTGAATGACAGCGTCGAGCGCGGTGTCGAATTCGGCGAGCATCTCACCAAGCACTTCGGCCTGCTTCGTGTTGCGCGGAAAGCCGTCGAGCAGGAAGCCAACCTTGGCGTCTGGCTCGTTGAGTCGTTCACGCACCATCTCGTTGGTGACCGAATCAGGAACGAGTTCACCCGAATCCAGGTACCGCCTCGCTTCCTGACCCAGCGGCGTTTGCTCGCCGACGTGCGCACGGAAGAGGTCACCGGTGGAGATATGGGGAACACCGAGCTTCTCGGACAGCGCCGCTGCCTGGGTGCCCTTTCCCGCGCCTGGCGGACCGACGAGAACCACTCGCGTCATCGGAGGAACCCTTCATAATTGCGCTGCATCAGCTGGCTTTCGATCTGCTTCATGGTATCGAGTCCAACACCGACCATGATGAGCACGGCTGTGCCACCGAACGGGAAGTTCTGATTGTTCCCCTCGTTCGTGATGGACAAGAAGAAGTTCGGCAGGATCGCTACCAAACCGAGGTAGATCGAGCCGGGGAAGGTAATCCGGCTGAGCACGAAGTTGAGGTACTCGGCGGTCGGTCGTCCCGGCCTGATGCCAGGGATGAACCCGCCGAACTTCTTCATCTCCTCCGCACGCTCGTCCACGTTGAAGGTGATCGTGATGTAGAAGTAGGTGAAGAAGATGATCAGCGAGAAGTACAGCAGAATGTGCACGAAGCTCGACTGGTCGACCACGTAGTTCTGCAGGAAGACCTGCCACCCCGACGCACTGTTCGGGTCCCCGACCAAACGGCTGATCAGGTCCGGCAGGTACAGCAGCGACGATCCGAAGATCACCGGGATGACACCTGCCTGGTTCACCTTGATCGGCAGGTACGTCGAGGTTCCGCCGTACATCCGGCGTCCGATCATCCGCTTGGCGTACTGCACCGGGATTCGGCGCTGCCCCTGCTCGACGAACACGACGCTCGCGATGATCGCCAGCGCGAGGAAGCAGACGAACGTGAAGACGAGGCCACCCTGGTTGTTCAGGATGTTGGCGCCCTCCGCCGGGATGCGCGCGGCGATGTTCAGGAAGATCAGCACCGACATGCCGTTACCGACACCACGTTCGGTGATCAGCTCGCCCAGCCACATCATGACCGCGGTACCGGCGGTCATCGTGACGACGATCAGCGCGAGTGCGTAGACGCTGTTGTCCGGGATGACCGACTGCGGGCAGTCCTGGAACAGCGCGCCGCGATCGGCGAGCGCCACGACACCGGTGGCCTGGAGGATCGCCAAGGCGATGGTCAGGTACCGGGTGTACTGCGTGAGCTTGCTCTGCCCGGCCTGTCCTTCCTTCTTCAGTTCCTCAAAACGGGGAATCACCACAGTGAGCAGCTGAACGATGATGCTCGCGGTGATGTACGGCATGATGCCGGTCGAGAAGATGGACAGCTGCAGGAGCGCCCCACCACTGAACAGGTTCAGCAGCGAGTAGATGCCCTGTTCTTCGACCTGCGCTTGACAAGCCTGCACGTTGGGATAGGAAACCCCAGGCGCTGGAGTGACTGCACCAATTCGGTACACAGCCACGATCATCAGCGTGAACAGGATTTTCTTGCGCAGGTCCGGCGTCGCGAGAGCCGAGCGGAAGGCGCTGAGCACGCGGGGGACCTCCTCGGCGTCGTCGGTGATCAACCGACGATCGGCTTGGCCGGCACATGACCGGCAGGAACACACTTTTCACTGACTGGGCAAGCCAGGAACGCTTCGGGGCACATCTGTCCCGAAGCGTGTCGCCGACTCTAACAGCCCCGCCGTGGCACCCGGCAACGCATACGGCAAATACCGACGGAGGTCGGGACTTGCTGGCCCCGAACCCCCAAGTACCGCGCCCGGAGACGCCGCCCGCGGGCCGCGTCCACAGTCGGCCGAGACGACATTCAGCCCGCTAAACGCGGTCAGGGGTCACCTGTGCCCCGAAACGCGTTCAGCGGGCTGAATGCTCCTAGCAGTCGGTGCTGGTCTCCTGGACCTTGACGTCCCAGGCCGGGTTGGAGTCCGGCCCGTCGATCACGACGTTGTGCACGTACCAGTAGTAGTGGCCGTAGTAGCGGTCACCGAAGTGCATCTCGTACGTTCCGCGCACCTTCTGCCGCATCGGTGCCGCGAAGATGTCCACTGCCTGGTACGGGCCCAGTTCGTGGCGGATCTCGTCGGCCTTCGAAGTGGTCCAGCTCCACTCACGCTGGTAACTGGTCTCGAAGCCGACCTCGAAGACCTCCCCGAGAGTGGCCTTCGCCGAGATGGTCACTCCCACGCTGTTGGTGGTCGTCTGGGAGGACTCCCAGCGAATCACTCGCGTCGACTTGCCTGGGGAGCAGTTCTGCGAGCCACCGGCCAGCTGGTAGGAACCGCGGTAGACCTCGGGCGAGCCGCTCGGATGGAATTCGCACACATCCGTTCTTCCCTGCTCGCACTGTTCCAGCAACTGTCGCACCGTCGGCTGGTCCTCGGCCGCGGCCACTCCAGGCGAGAGCATCGCGCCGGCCGCCAGTGCGGCAATGGCGAACGTCGCACCGAGTCGTCGTGTCCTTGCCATGATCCCTCCTTGCTCAGCTCAGTCCGACCGTGGCCGTGCGGTTGTCGATATAGCTACCGACGTCCGGATGCTTGTCCTTGAACGGTCCGGCTCGGCCACCGGACTCCGGATACAGCCAGATCCAGCACGACGACCAGGCCTGCACCGAGGAGATCGAGTTCTTCCACTCGTCGAGGTCCAACCAGAAATCGACCCGGTCATTCTTGGGGCACGGTTTGGGGACGGTGATCGTCAACGAGGCCCCGCCATAGTCGCGGAATTCGAAGACCGTGGCCCCGATGACATCGCCCTGCGCCTTCGCGAGCCGGTTGCCGGTGGCCGTGGCCTCGGTGAGGCTGTGATGGCAGGTGTAGGTCTGCGTGGACGCCGAGTAGACGCAGTGCTCGGCTTCCTGAGGCGCAGCCTGCGCAGCTGTGACTCCAGTCAGCAGGAGGCCCATCGTGCCGACCCCGCCGATCAGCGCGGAAAGCCGTCGCCTTCCCGTGGTTCTCGTGATTGTCGAATTCGCCATTCCCGTGACCTTCCTGCGGGAGAACCCGCATCGGAATCGGTTCAGGTTTGCGGGCCCGACGGTATCGACTCAGCACTGGAGGTATAGACCAACCGGCCAGTAACCCCTTTCGGCTCTCCAGACTCCCAACCATTGAAGGGGGCCGATCAGGTGAGGGGTGCTCGGATGAGCGCGCGCCTGCCCAGGAAGTGCATTTAGCCCGCTAAATGCAGGTAGCGGGCGTGGCGGCGAGCAAGCGGCGGGGCCTACATCCAGCCCGCTAAACGCGCACCGGGGGCGGGGGCGGGAGGATTCCGGGGCCGCTCGGGTAGGGGCGCTGGGGCTGGGGGGCGCTGGATGCGACTGGGGCGGCTGGCGGTGGCTGTGGTGGGCGTGGACAGCGGTGAGGGGCGGGAAACGACTTGGGCCCGCCTCCGGTTCGTGAACCGGGGGCGGGCCCTGTCGAGCGATAACTGTGCCGAAGTGGCTCAGTTCGTGGTGGCGGAACCACCAGCGGCTTCGAGCTTCTCCTTGGCGCTGCCGGAGAAGGCATCGGCGGTGACGTCCAGCTTGACGCTGCCGACCTCACCGTTGCCGAGCACCTTCACGAGCTTGCCCTTGCGGACAAGACCCTTGGCGGCGAGCTCCTCGGCGCCGACCTTGCCACCGTCGGCGAAGACGCGGGCGATGTCGCCCACGTTCACCGGCTGGTACTCGGTACGGAACCGGTTCTTGAAGCCACGCAGCTTCGGCAGCCGCATCTGGATGGGCAGCTGCCCACCCTCGAAGCCGGCGGGCACGTTCTTCCGGGCCTTGGTGCCCTTCGTGCCACGACCGGCGGTCTTGCCCTTGGAACCTTCACCGCGGCCGACGCGAATCTTGTCGGTCTTCGATCCCGGTGCCGGCCGGAGGTGGTGGATCTTGATGGCCATTATTTGACCTCCTCCACAGTCACCAGGTGCCGCACCGCGTGAACGAGGCCACGGACCTGGGGGGTGTCCTCACGCACCACAGACTGCCGGATCTTGCGCAGCCCGAGGGTGCGCAGGGTGTCCCGGTGGTTCTGCTTGGCGCCGATCTTGCTCTTGATCTGGGTGACCTTCAGCTGAGCCATCTCAGACCCCCTGACCCGCACGCTGACGCAGCATCCGGGCGGGAGCAACGTCCTCGAGCGGCAGGCCACGGCGGGCCGCGACCTCCTCGGGACGCTGCAGGCCCTTCAGCGCTGCAACGGTCGCGTGCACGATGTTGATGGCGTTGTCGCTACCGAGCGACTTCGACAGCACGTCGTGCACACCGGCGCACTCCAGCACCGCACGCACCGGGCCACCGGCGATAACACCGGTACCGGGGCTGGCGGGACGGAGCAGCACCACACCCGCGGCATCCTCACCCTGGATGGGGTGCGGAATCGTGCCGGCGATGCGAGGCACGCGGAAGAAGTTCTTCTTCGCCTCCTCGACACCCTTGGCGATCGCCGCGGGAACCTCCTTGGCCTTGCCGTAGCCGACACCGACCTGGCCGTCACCGTCGCCGACGACGACGAGCGCGGTGAAGCTGAAGCGCCGGCCACCCTTGACGACCTTGGCGACGCGGTTGATCGCTACGACGCGCTCGAGGTGCGGGGTCTTGTCCTGGGCCGCCCCGCCACGGCCACCATCACGACGGTCCCTGCGGTCGCGCCGGTCATTGCGGTCGTTGCCGCCCTGACCGCCGGGGCCGCCCTGGCCTCCGCCGAATTGCCGTGTACGTCCCGGCATCAGGCTTTCCTTCCATTCACCAGCAACTGCATAACGTCAGAACTCCAACCCGGCTTCGCGGGCTGCGTCGGCCAGTGCCGCGATCCGCCCGTGGTAGGCGTTGCCGCCACGGTCGAACACCACGGTTGTGATGCCCGCGCTCTTGGCGCGTGCGCCGACCAACTCGCCGACCTTCGCGGCCTTGGCCTTCTTGTCGCCCGACAGCGCGCGCACGTCCGCCTCCAGGGTCGACGCCGAAGCCAGGGTGTGCCCGGCGAGGTCGTCGATGAGCTGGACCGTGATGTGCCGCGAGGACCGCTTGACCACGAGGCGCGGACGCTGGTCCGTGCCGCTGATCTTCTTGCGAAGACGGAAGTGGCGGCGGGCCTTGGCAACGCGACGGCGGGTCGAGATGTCCTTGCCGACCGGCTTGCGCTTGATAGTCGTGTCGCTCATGATCACTTACCCGTCTTTCCGACCTTGCGACGGATGCGCTCACCCTCGTAGCGCAAGCCCTTGCCCTTGTAGGGATCCGGGCGGCGCAGCTTGCGGATAACCGCCGCGGTCTGCCCGACCTTCTGCTTGTCGATGCCGGTCACCGAGAACCGGGTGGGGCTCTCCACGTTGAAGGTGATGCCCTCAGGCGCGGCGATCTTCACCGGGTGGCTGTAGCCCAGGGCGAACTCGAGGTCCGAACCCTTGGCCTGCACACGGAAACCGACGCCGTGGATTTCCAGCTTCTTCTCGTAGCCGTCAGTGACGCCGACAACCAGGTTGTTCACCAGGGTGCGGGTCAGACCGTGCAGCGAACGGCTCTCGCGCTCGTCATCCGGGCGCTTGACCTCGATAGAACCGTCCTCGCCGCGCTGGACCGTGATCGGCTCGGCAACGGTGTGCGACAGGGTGCCCTTGGGCCCCTTGACGGTGATCAGCTGACCGTCGATGGTCACCTCGACCCCGGAAGGGACGGGGACCGGATACTTCCCAATGCGTGACATATGCCTTAGTCCCCCTTCCTCACCAGACGTAGGCGAGGACTTCGCCGCCCACGCCGTTGCGCTTGGCCTGCCGGTCGGTCTGCAGGCCGGCGGACGTCGAGATGATCGCGACGCCGAGGCCACCCAGAACGTTGGGCAGTTCGGTCGATTTTGCGTACACCCGCAGACCGGGCTTGGACACCCGGCGCAAACCAGCAATGCTGCGCTCACGGTTCGGGCCGTACTTCAGCTCCACGACCAGGTTCTTGTGCTTCTCGCCCGGCTCATCGCGGAAGCTAGCGATGTAGCCCTCGCGCTTGAGGATCTCGGCGATGTTCGCCTTGATCTTGGAGTGCGGAAGCACAACCTCGTCGTGGTACGCCGAGTTCGCGTTACGCAGACGGGTCAAGAAGTCTGCGATCGGGTCGGTCATCGTCATGGTGACCTGTCAACCTTTCTCGCCCTGGTTCCCTGGCACTCGGCCTGGGCCTGTGGCGAACTGGGAGTTTGTGGTACGGCCTTTACCAGCTGGACTTGCTCACGCCGGGCAGTTCGCCCGCGTGCGCCATCTCGCGCAGGCAGATCCGGCAGAGGCCGAACTTGCGGAACACCGAGTGCGGGCGCCCGCAACGCTGGCAGCGGGTGTAACCGCGAACCTTGAACTTCGGCTTCTTGGCGGCCTTGTGGATCAGCGCTTTCTTGGCCATCGCTCAGTTCTCCTTGAACGGGAAGCCGAGCTTGCGCAGCAGCGCCCGGCCCTCGTCGTCCGTCGTGGCTGTGGTGACAACGGTGACGTCCATACCGCGCGGGCGGTCGATGGCGTCCGGGTTGATCTCGTGGAACATCGACTGCTCGGTCAGGCCGAACGTGTAGTTGCCGTTGCCGTCGAACTGCTTGGGCGAGAGTCCGCGGAAGTCGCGGATACGCGGCAGCGCGATCGTCAGCAGGCGGTCGAGGAACTCCCACATCCGGTCGCCACGCAGCGTCGTGCGGGCGCCGATGGGCTGCCCCTCACGAAGCTTGAACTGGGCGATCGACTTGCGGGCCTTACGCACCTCGGGCTTCTGACCGGTGATGGTCGCCAGGTCGCGAATGGCGCCCTCGATCAGCTTGCTGTCCCGAGCGGCGTCACCGACGCCCATGTTCACCACGACCTTGACCACACCGGGAATCTGGTGCGGGTTGGCGTAGCTGAACTCCTCGCGGAGCTGGCCTGCGATCTCCTCGCGGTACCGGGTCTTCAACCGCGGCGTGATCTTCTCAGTGCTCGTCGGGGCCGTCATCAGATGTCCTTACCGTTCCTGCGCGAGACGCGAACCTTCTTGCCGTCCTCGCCGATGCGGTAGCCCACCCTGGCCGGCTTGCCGTCGGAATCGACGACCTGCACGTTCGACACGTGGATGGGGGCTTCCTGGGTCACGATGCCGCCGGACTGCGCGCCACGCTGGGTCTGCGAGATCCGGGTGTGCTTCTTGATCCGGTTCACACCCTCGACCAGGACCCGCTCACGCTCCGGGTAGGCCTGAATGACCTTGCCCTTGGCGCCCTTGTCCTTGCCGGCGATGACGACGACCGTGTCGCCCTTCTTCACCTTCATCACAACACCTCCGGCGCGAGCGAGATGATCTTCATGAACTTCCGATCGCGCAGCTCGCGGCCGACCGGGCCGAAGATGCGGGTTCCGCGGGGCTCGTTGTCGTTCTTGATGAGCACGGCGGCGTTCTCGTCGAAGCGGATGTACGAACCGTCCGGACGACGCTTCTCCTTGACCGTGCGGACGATGACGGCCTTGACCACATCTCCGCGCTTCACGTTGGCACCCGGAATGGCGTCCTTGACGGTAGCGACGATGATGTCGCCGATACCCGCATAGCGCCGCCCCGAACCACCGAGCACGCGGATGGTCAGGATCTCCTTGGCACCCGTGTTGTCGGCGACTCGTAGTCGCGACTCCTGCTGAATCACTTCTTTCTCCTGACCATTCTTGGTCTGCCAGATTTCCGACCTGACAAACTCGGTCTAACTGGGCCTTCGCGGCCTAGAACTGCGTACTACTTGGCCTTCTCGACGATCCGCACGAGCCGCCAGCGCTTGGTGGCCGACAGCGGGCGCGTCTCCATCAGAATCACACGGTCACCCGTACCGGCGGTGTTCTCCTCGTCGTGCGCCTTCACCTTGGTGGTGGAGCGCATGACCTTGCCGTACAGCGCGTGCTTCTTGCGGTCCTCGAGCTCGACCACGATCGTCTTGTCCATCTTGTCCGAGACGACGTAGCCTTCTCGGATCTTGCGGTAGTTCCGGTCGGAATCGACCTTCTGTACCGGCTGCTTCGCGAGCTCCTCAGCCTTCTCGCTCATGCGGCACCCTCTTCGCCTTCTGAGTCATCTGGTGAAACGGACAGCCCGAGCTCGCGCTCGCGCATCACGGTGTAGATGCGCGCGATGTCCGTCCGAACCGTGCGCAGCCGACGGTTGTTGTCCAGCTGCCCGGTGGCCATCTGGAACCGGAGGTTGAACAGCTCCTCCTTGGCTTCCTTCAGCCGCAGCACAAGCTCCTCAGCCGAGAGCTCACGAAGTTCTGAGGCCGCAACGGCTCCTGCCTTCGCCATCAGAACTCACCACCTTCACGGGTCACGATTCGGCACTTCATCGGCAGTTTGTGGATCGCGCGGCGCAGCGCCTCGCGAGCCACCTGCTCGTTGGGGAAGCTCATCTCGAACATCACCCGGCCTGGCTTCACGTTGGCCACCCACCACTCGGGCGAACCCTTACCGGAACCCATGCGGGTCTCGGCAGGCTTCTTCGTGAGCGGGCGGTCGGGGAAGATGTTGATCCAGATCTTCCCGCCACGCTTGATGTGCCGGGTCATGGCGATACGAGCGGACTCGATCTGCCGGTTGGTCACATAGCTGTGCTCAAGCGCCTGGATGCCGTACTCACCAAAGGTCACCTTCGTGCCGCCCTTGGCGGCACCGGAGCGCTTCGGGGAGTGCTGCTTGCGGTGCTTGACCTTGCGTGGGATTAGCACGCGTCAGCCCTCCGTCTTCTCTGCCGCGTCCGGCGACGCCACGGCGGGCGCCTCGCTGGTCGCGGCCTCCGTGTCGGTACGCCCGCCACCCTGGGCTGCTGCCGCGGCCCGGCCGGCTTCGGTGGAGGTGGCCGTGGTGCCCGAGGCGCCGGAACGGCGCGGACGGGACGGACGGTCACGACGCGGGGCGCGCTCGGCGGCCGCGGCGGCGTCGCGCGCCTCCTTGGCCTTGAGGCCACCGACGATGTCACCCTTGTAGATCCACACCTTCACACCGATACGGCCGAAGGTCGTCTTGGCCTCGAAGAAGCCGTAGTCGATGTCGGCACGCAGCGTGTGCAGGGGAACGCGGCCATCGCGGTAGTGCTCCGACCGGGACATCTCGGCACCGCCGAGACGACCACCGCACTGCACCCGGATGCCCTTCACCTGCGGCGAGCGCATCGAGGTCTGGATCGCCTTGCGCATCGCACGACGGAAGGCCACCCGGTTGGACAGCTGCTCCGCGACACCCTGCGCGACGAGCTGGGCGTCGGCCTCGGGGTTCTTCACCTCGAGGATGTTCAGCTGCACCTGCTTCTTGGTGAGCTTCTCCAGCGCGCCACGGATCCGGTCGGCCTCCGCACCACGGCGGCCGATCACGATGCCCGGCCGGGCGGTGTGGATGTCGACGCGAACGCGGTCACGAGTGCGCTCGATCTCGACCTTGGAGATGCCCGCGCGCTCCATGCCCGTGGACAGAAGCTTGCGGATCTTCACGTCCTCGGCGACGTACTCCGCGTACTGCTTGTCGGCGTACCAGCGCGACTTCCAGTCAGTGGTGATTCCCAGCCGGAAGCCGTGCGGGTTGATTTTCTGGCCCACTACCGGCCACCTGCCTTCTTCTTACCGCTCTTGGACTTCGCTGCGCTCTTCTCGGACTTGGGCCGCGACTCCACGATCACCGTGATGTGGCTGGTGCGCTTGCGGATCCGGTACGCGCGCCCCTGGGCCCGCGGACGAATGCGCTTGAGCGTCGGACCCTCGTCCGCCGTCGCGTTGCGAATCCACAACGTGTCCGGGTCGAGGTCGAGGTTGTTTTCGGCGTTGGCCGCTGCGCTGGCGATCACCTTCGCGAGCTGGTCGCTGGCCGACTGCGGCGCGAACCGGAGCACGGCCAGGGCCTCGCTGACGCTACGACCCTTGATGAGCTCAATCACCCGGCGCACCTTGGTCGGCGAGTCCCGGACGAAGCGAGCCCGCGCGACGGCGGTCGGCAACTCTTCTGCCGTCGCCGTGGCGTTGTTCTGGGCGTTCATCTGCTTCCCTATGTGTCTCTCGTGCCCGCTCAGCGGCGGCGCGACTTGCGGTCGTCCTTGATGTGACCCTTGAAGGTCCGCGTCGGAGCGAACTCGCCCAACTTGTGACCCACCATCGCCTCGGTGACGAATACCGGGACGTGCTTACGGCCGTCGTGCACCGCGATCGTGTGTCCCAGGAAGTCCGGGATGATCGTGGAGCGGCGGGACCAGGTCTTGATGACGGTCTTCTTGCCGGACTCGTTGAGCACGTCCACCTTCTTGAGCAGGTGGTCGTCCACGAACGGGCCCTTCTTCAGGCTGCGCGGCATATGCTTCTACCTCCCTGCTCAGCGCTTCTTGCCGGTACGCCGGCGGCGGACGATCAGTTGGTCGCTCGGCTTGCGGCGGCGGGTACGACCCTCCGGCTTACCGTTCGGGTTCACCGGGTGGCGACCACCGGAGGTCTTACCCTCACCACCACCGTGGGGGTGGTCGACCGGGTTCATCACGACACCACGGACGGTCGGGCGCTTGCCCTTCCAGCGGCTACGGCCTGCCTTGCCCCAGTTGATGTTCGAGTGCTCGGAGTTACCGACCTCGCCCACCGTGGCCCGGTTGCGCACGTCCACGTTGCGGATCTCGCCCGAGGGCATCCGCAGCTGGGCGTAGGGACCGTCCTTGGCGACGAGCTGCACCCGGGCACCGGCGGACCGCGCGATCTTGGCGCCGCCACCGGGGCGGAGCTCGATCGCGTGGATCACGGTGCCGACCGGGATGTTGCGCAGCGGCAGGTTGTTGCCCGGCTTGATGTCGGCGCGCGGGCCGTTCTCGATCGGGTCGCCCTGCTTCAGCTTCTCGGGGGCGATGATGTAGCGCTTCTCCCCGTCGGCGTAGTGCAGGAGCGCGATCCGCGCGGTGCGGTTGGGGTCGTACTCGATGTGCGCGACCTTGGCCGGCACGCCGTCCTTGTCATTGCGACGGAAGTCGATGACGCGGTACGCGCGCTTGTGGCCGCCACCCTTGTGCCGGGTGGTGATCTTGCCGGACGAGTTGCGACCGCCACGGCCGTGCAGCGGACGCAGCAGCGACTTCTCCGGCTCCGACCGAGTGATCTCGGCGAAGTCGGAGACGCTCGAGCCACGCCGGCCCGGCGTTGTCGGCTTGTACTTGCGAATGCCCATTGTCTGCTCAGTCCCTTACGCGGCGGGGCCGCCGAAGATCTCGATCGGCTTGCTCTCGGCCGACAGAGTCACGACAGCGCGCTTGGTGTCCTTGCGCTTGCCGAAGCCGTACCGGGTGCGCTTACGCTTTCCCTGGCGGTTCAACGTGTTGACGCTGACCACCTTGACACCGAACACCTTCTCGACCGCGATCTTGATCTGGGTCTTGTTGGCGTCCGGGCGAACCAGGAACGTGTACTTGTGGTCCTCGAGCAGCCCGTAGGACTTCTCGGAGATCACCGGCGCGAGCAAGATGTCGCGCGGGTCGGGGATCGCCACGGAACTCACTGCTCGTCACTCCCTTCCGAGACCTCGCTGGAGCGGGCGCTCGCCTTGGCACCCTTGCCCTTTGCCGGGCCTGCGACGAACGCGTCGAACGCCGCCTTCGTGAAGACCACATCGTCGTTGACCAGCACGTCGTACGTGTTCAGCTGGTCCGGCGTGATCAGGTGCACGTAGTCGAGGTTGCGCGCGGACCGCCAGCCGAACTCGTCGTCGCGATGCAGCACCACGAGGATCCGCTTGGCCTCGGTCACGGCCGCCAGTGCCTGCTTCGCGCCCTTGGTGGACGGAGCGTCGGCGCTGACCAGCTCGGTCACCACGTGCAACTGCCCTGCGCGGGCCCGATCCGAGAGGGCGCCACGGAGTGCGGCGGCCTTCATCTTCTTCGGAGTGCGCTGGTCGTAGTCGCGCGGCCTCGGGCCGTGCACCGTGCCACCACCGACGAACTGCGGCGCGCGGATCGAACCCTGACGGGCCCGGCCGGTGCCCTTCTGGCGGTACGGCTTCTTGCCGCCGCCCGCGACCTCGCCACGGGTCTTCGTCGAGTGCGTGCCCTGGCGCGCGGCGGCCTGCTGGGCCACCACGACCTGGTGCATCAGCGGCACGTTGGCCTGCACGTCGAAGATCTCGGCGGGCAGCTCGACGGTGCCGTCGGCCTTACCGGCCGGGGTCTTCAGTTCGAGCGTGCTCATGAGGTTGCACCACCCTTCGCGGCGTTACGGACGAACACCACGCCGCCCCTGGGGCCGGGCAACGCACCCTTGATCAGCAGCAGCCCGTCCTCGGCACGCACGGCGTGCACGGTCAGACCCTGGGTGGTCACTCGGTCGTTGCCCATCCGGCCGGCCATCCGCATGCCCTTGAAGACACGGCCCGGGGTGGCACAGCCACCGATCGAGCCAGGCTTGCGGTGCACGGCCTGGGCACCGTGGCTGGCGCCCTGGCCCTTGAAGCCGTGCCGCTTCATGACACCGGCGTAGCCCTTGCCCTTGCTGGTTCCGGTCACGTCGACCACGGCGCCGGCGTCGAACACCTCAGCGGTGATCTCCTGGCCGACCTCGTAGGTCTCGGCGTCGGTCGTACGCAGCTCCACGAGGTAACGCCGCGGGGTCACACCGGCCTTGCCGAAGTGACCGCTCACCGGCTTGTTGACCTTGCGCGGGTCGATAGCGCCGAAAGCCAGCTGTACGGCCTTGTAGCCGTCGGTCTCCTGGTTGCGCACCTGGGTCACCACGTTCGGCCCGGCCTGCACGACGGTCACCGGAATGATCCGGTTGTTCTCGTCGAAGACCTGCGTCATGCCGAGCTTGGTGCCCAGGATGCCCTTCACTTGCCTGTCAGACATGAGTCTCTTATCTCCGCCGCTCGCCCAACGCGCTTACTGGATGTTGACGTCGACGCTCGCCGGAAGGTCGATGCGCATGAGCGCATCCACCGTCTTCGGCGTCGGGTCGAGGATGTCGATCAGACGCTTGTGCGTGCGCATCTCGAAGTGCTCGCGCGAGTCCTTGTACTTGTGCGGCGAGCGGATGACGCAGTAAACGTTCTTCTCGGTGGGCAGCGGCACCGGGCCAACGACCGAGGCGCCGGTGCGCGTCACCGTCTCAACGATCTTGCGCGCGCTGGCATCGATCGCCTCGTGGTCGTAGGCCTTGAGCCGGATGCGGATCTTCTGTCCCGCCATGGTGGCAGCTCGTTCCTTCGTCTCTGTCCTCGGCCAACCCGAGAATCGACTTCTCGGGCAGACCCTGCCGGCCCACCCTCGATCGCCGATCCGTCTCGCGACGTTCGGGCGGCCAAGGGGGTCGTCTCGTGCCGCTATCCCGCACGTCAACGAGCCTGTCTCCGGTCCACGCGGTCGGGCGTGTCGCGCCCCGTGCGCAGACCGATCCCGCAGGATCGTCGTGTGCCGGTAGGTCTCTCGGTAACTGGAAGCCGGTGCACGCGAACGTCCACCGCTTCCGACTCGTGGTGATCACGAGCCCCGGGCACTCGCGCGGGGGCGGCCGATCTCCACAGAGATTCGGCCGCCCCGTAACGAGCAACCCTAATAGTCTCGCACACGCAGTTTTTCAAGTGAAAGCCGGGGGTGAGTTGCCCCCGGGTCTCACCGAAAACTACTTGTTGATCTTGGTGACCTGGCCCGCGCCAACGGTCCGGCCACCCTCACGGATGGCGAACCGCAGACCCTCGTCCATGGCGACCGGCTGGATCAGCTCGACGCTGATGTCCGTGTTGTCGCCCGGCATGACCATCTCGGTGCCCTCGGGGAGGGTCACGACGCCGGTCACGTCGGTGGTACGGAAGTAGAACTGCGGACGGTAGTTGTTGAAGAACGGCGTGTGACGGCCACCCTCGTCCTTGGACAGGATGTACACCGAGCCCTCGAAGGAGTTGTGCGGCGTGGTGGTGCCGGGCTTCACGACGACCTGGCCGCGCTCAACGTCCTCACGCTTGATGCCACGCAGGAGCAGACCGACGTTGTCACCAGCGTGACCCGAGTCGAGCAGCTTACGGAACATCTCGACACCGGTGACGGTCGTCTTGGTGGCCTTCTCGCGGATACCCACGATCTCGACCTCTTCGTTGACGTTCACCATGCCGCGCTCGATACGACCGGTGACGACGGTGCCACGACCGGTGATCGTGAAGACGTCCTCAACGGGCATCAGGAACGGCTTGTCGAGGTCACGCACCGGGTCCGGCACGTTGTCGTCGACGGCCTGCATGAGCTCGATGATCGTCTCGGCCCACTTCTCGTCACCCTCGAGGGCCTTGAGGCCGGAAACCTTGACGACCGGGGCGTCGTCGCCCGGGAAGTCCTGGTTCGACAGCAGCTCACGGACCTCCAGCTCGACGAGCTCGAGGATCTCCTCGTCGTCGACCATGTCGGCCTTGTTCAGCGCCACGACGATGTACGGCACGCCGACCTGCTTCGCGAGCAGCACGTGCTCGCGGGTCTGCGGCATCGGGCCGTCGGTCGCCGCGACCACCAGGATCGCACCGTCCATCTGAGCGGCACCGGTGATCATGTTCTTGATGTAGTCAGCGTGACCAGGAGCGTCGACGTGCGCGTAGTGGCGCTTCTCGGTCTGGTACTCGACGTGCGAGATGTTGATCGTAATGCCGCGCTGCTTCTCTTCCGGCGCGTTGTCGATCTGGTCGAACGCCGAAGCCTGGTTCAGCTCGGGGTACTTGTCGTGCAGAACCTTGGTGATCGCCGCGGTCAGAGTGGTCTTCCCGTGGTCGACGTGACCGATGGTTCCGATGTTGACGTGCGGCTTGCTCCGCTCGAACTTCGCCTTCGCCACTGGAATGTCCTCCTGGACTTTTTAGCTTGCTCGCCGGCCGACGTGGCTGTCGAACGGCGACCTAACTGGTCGGTTGTGCGGACCTCAGGAAGCCCCCTCGCGCCCGCGGGCTAACGGACTATTCGCCCGTAGCCACTGCGCCTGATCGAAGGCCCCGGAATCGCTCCGCTCCTCGCTCGCTGGCGCTCACTGCGATGCTCACTCTCCCGTGGCCTTCGCGATGATTTCCTTCGCGACGTTCGACGGAACCTCGGCGTAGGAATCGAACTGCATGGAGTAGTTCGCACGACCCTGGGTCCGAGACCTCAGGTCGCCCACGTAACCGAACATCTCCGACAGCGGCACGAGCGCCTTCACGACGCGCGTCCCCGCCCGCTCCTCCATGGCCTGAATCTGGCCACGACGGGAGTTGAGATCGCCGATGACATCACCCATGTAGTCCTCGGGCGTGGTCACCTCGACCGCCATCATCGGCTCCAGCAGTACCGGGCTCGCCTTCTTCGCGGCTTCCTTCATCGCCATCGAACCGGCGATCTTGAATGCCATCTCCGAAGAGTCGACCTCGTGGTACGCACCGTCCAACAAGGTGAACTTCAACCCGACGAGCGGGTAGCCGGCCAGTACGCCGTACTGCATGGCGTCCTGCGCGCCCGCGTCGACCGACGGGATGTACTCCCGCGGCACGCGGCCACCGGTGACCTTGTTGTCGAACTCGTAGAGTGCACCGTCCGTGGTCTCGAGCGGCTCCAGCTTCACGATCACCTTCGCGAACTGGCCGGAACCACCGGTCTGCTTCTTGTGCACATAGTCGTGCTTGTCGACCGTCTTGCGAATCGTCTCGCGGTAGGCGACCTGCGGCTTACCGATGTTCGCCTCGACCTTGTAGTCGGTCTTCATCCGGTTGACCAGCACCTCGAGGTGGAGCTCGCCCATACCCTTGATGATGGTCTGACCGGTCTCCTCGTCCTGGTTGACCTGGAAGGTCGGGTCTTCCTCGGCCAGCTTCTGGATCGCGGTGGAGAGCTTCTCCTGGTCGGCCTTCGTCTTGGGCTCGATGGCGACCTCGATGACCGGCGCGGGGAAGGTCATCGACTCGAGCACGACCGGGTTCTGCGGGTCGGCGAGGGTGTCACCGGTGGTGGTGTCCTTCAGGCCCTGGACCGCGTAGATGTGTCCGGCCTGGCCGACCTCGATCGGGTTCTCCTTGTTGGAGTGCATCTGGAAGAGCTTCCCGATGCGCTCCTTGCGCTCCTTGGTCGCGTTGACGACCTGGGTGCCGGAGGAGATCTTGCCGGAGTAGACCCGGATGTAGGTGAGCTTGCCGAAGAACGGGTGCGCGGCGATCTTGAACGCCAGCGCGGAGAACGGCTCCTCGGTGGAGGGCTCGCGCACCACGGTGGTCTCGCCGTCGGGCAGCGTGCCCTCGACCGGCGGAACCTCCAGCGGCGACGGCAGGTAGTCGATGACCGCGTCGAGCATGGGCTGCACGCCCTTGTTCTTGAAGGCGGAACCGGTGAGCACCGGGTAGGCCTCGCGGGCGATCGTCAGCTTCCGGATGCCGTTCTTGATCTCGGCCTCGGTGAGCTCCTCGCCGCCGAAGAACTTCTCCATCAGGGCGTCGTCGGCCTCGGCAACGGCCTCGACCAGCTTCTCCCGGTACTCGACAGCCTTGTCGGCAAGGTCGGCCGGGATGTCCTCGACCTCGTAGTCCTCGCCCTTCTTGACATCGCCACGCCAGGTCAGAGCCTTCATCCGGACCAGATCGACGACACCCTGGAAGTCGTTCTCAGCGCCGATCGGCAGCTGGATGACCAGCGGCCGGGCACCGAGGCGCTCCTCGATGGTGCCGACGGTGAAGTAGAAGTCCGCACCCAGCTTGTCCATCTTGTTGACGAAGCAGATGCGCGGAACCTCGTACTTGTCCGCCTGCCGCCAGACCTGCTCGGACTGCGGCTCGACGCCCTCCTTGCCGTCGAAGACGGCAACGGCGCCGTCGAGCACTCGCAGGGAGCGCTCGACCTCGACGGTGAAGTCGACGTGGCCGGGGGTGTCGATGATGTTGATCTGGTGGTCGGCCCAGAAGGTGGTGGTGGCAGCCGAGGTAATGGTGATACCCCGCTTCTGCTCCTCCTCCATCCAGTCCATCGTCGCGGCGCCGTCGTGCACCTCGCCGAGCTTGTAGTTGATCCCGGTGTAGTACAGGATCCGCTCGGTGGTGGTGGTCTTACCGGCGTCGATGTGGGCCATGATGCCGATGTTGCGGACCTTGTTCAGGTCGGTCAGCACGTCACGTGCCACGAGAATGTTCCCCTGTCTCAAACGTGGGAGTCGGCAACTCGGCCGGCCGGGCCGGGTCTGGATCGCCCTTGCTGCCCTCGCCAGCCTTCGTTACCAGCGGTAGTGGGCGAAGGCCTTGTTGGACTCGGCCATCTTGTGGGTGTCCTCGCGGCGCTTCACGCTGGCCCCGAGGCCGTTGCTCGCATCGAGCAGCTCGTTCTGCAGGCGCTCGATCATGGTCTTCTCGCGGCGCTGCTGCGAGAAGGCAACGATCCAACGAAGTGCAAGGGTGGTCGAACGACCGGGCTTGACCTCGATCGGCACCTGGTAAGTGGCACCACCGACGCGGCGGCTCTTCACCTCGAGGGTGGGCTTCACGTTGTCGAGTGCGCGCTTCAGCGTGACGACCGGGTCGGTGCCGGACTTCTCGCGAGCGCCTTCCAGCGCGCCATAGACGATCCGCTCGGCGAGCGAGCGCTTGCCGTCCTTGAGCACCTTGTTCACCAGCTGGGTCACCAGCGGTGAGGCGTAGACGGGGTCGGAGATCAATGGCCGCTTCGGGGCCGGACCCTTGCGGGGCATTAGCTCTTCTCCTTCTTCGCGCCGTACCGACTGCGCGCCTGCTTGCGGTTCTTGACACCCTGGGTGTCGAGGGAACCGCGGATGATCTTGTAACGGACACCCGGCAGGTCCTTCACACGACCACCGCGCACGAGCACCATCGAGTGCTCCTGCAGGTTGTGGCCCTCACCGGGAATGTAGGCGGTGACCTCGATGCCGCTGGTCAGCTTCACACGCGCGACCTTGCGCAGCGCCGAATTCGGCTTCTTCGGAGTCGTGGTGTACACGCGAGTGCACACGCCACGCCGCTGCGGGCTCCCCTTGAGGGCCGCAGTCTTCTGCTTGGCAGCCTTGTCTTGGCGGCCCTTGCGGACCAGCTGCTGGATCGTGGGCAATGGACCAGCTCTCTGTCGCGTCTAGCTTTTACGTGTCTTCCCCGGCCCCCGCGGTCGGGCGTGTCGGCCCGCGTCAGGATCCGTGGATCCGGTAACTTCCCATCGGGATTTCCGTGGAACTCCGCGGCACCTCGGCCGTTGATCGGGTGCCTGAGCACCCCATCGTGAACGCATGGCACACGGAGCGGCCCGACGCCTGCCGGGCACGGTCGTCAAAGATACCCGCCCGTCCATACCGCGGCCACATCGGGGGTGGGTTAACGGCGCAGGCGGGCGCCACCGCGCCACCGCGAGGCCCGGTCACGACGTCATCCTGGCGGCCCCGCACGCAGACCCCCGGGGCCCGCGACCGCGGAGTGTACCTGATCTTGCTTGATGTCCAGCTGAAAGTTCGGAACCGAAACGGGGGAAACTCGCCCCACTCCAAGACCCGATGCATCATCCTGGTCCGCGAGCGCGAAGATATGACGAACGTCGAGGCCCGCACCCAGTCGGAGGAATCGTTGTCAGCGGAGTTCGAGCAACTCGTTGCCCAGTTCGAGCAGTTCCAGTCGAAAATCAAGCGGATCGACGACCAGTTCGCCGGCATCGGTGAGATGCAGAACGAACTGACCGCACTCGAGGCGACGGCTGTGTCGCCCGACCGGTCGGTGACCGTGGTCGCGGGCCCCGGCGGGTCCGTCAAGGACATCACCCTCACCGAGGAGGCACTGAAGCAGCGCCCCCAGGCACTTTCGGCGACCCTGATGTCCACACTGCAGCAGGCGGTCGCCGAGTCGGCCCGGATGCAGGCCACCATCGTCGACCAGCACATGGGCGGTGACCTGCAGCTCACCGAACAGGTCCTCGAGACGCAGTCCGAACTGCTGGGCACGCCGATGGAGGACCTGCGCGCGCGGGTGGCGGAGGCCGCGCCCGCCCAGCAGCCCGCCGAGACCGAAC
Source organism: Amycolatopsis marina (assembly GCF_900111885.1). Lineage (GTDB taxonomy): Bacteria > Actinomycetota > Actinomycetes > Mycobacteriales > Pseudonocardiaceae > Amycolatopsis > Amycolatopsis marina. The sequence goes on along the minus strand of NZ_FOKG01000008.1, from coordinate 23,617 downwards.
AGCACGACGATTTCTCCGAGCAGTCCTTCCTGCGTGCCGACGACCGGCCCGGGTCGTCCGCTCCCCCGCCGCCGAGTTCGGGTGGGAGTCAGGGCGACGATTTCTTGAAGAACCTCTTCGACGACGATCGCTGAGGGCGTCCCGGTGACATTCGAAGAACAACTGCCCGCGCTGATCGTTCTCGGCTATGGCGCGGCCGCCGGACTGGGATATCTGGGCGGCAAGTGGAGTGGCCGAGCGAAGACGTGGGCGCTGACGCTGGCGTGGCTGCTGGGGATCGCGACCACCGTCACCTGGCTCGTCGTCGCTGTCGGAGTGAGCGGGCTGGTCACGATCGTGAGCCTCCTCGTGTTCGCCCCGCTCGCGATCACCTATTTGGTCGTCGTGCTCGGCAGGCTGCGCAGGCGGCGGGCGGGCGGCGACATCGATTCGGTCTGGCCTCGGATGTTCCTCGGCGGCGGAGCACTGTGTTTCCTCATCCTGGCGGCCAACACGATGATCAACGGGCTGACGTACTTCATCGGCCTCGCCTACGACGTCGAACTTCACGTCACCGGTAGCCACCAGGGCAGCTCGATGACCTCCAGGACGACGGTGAGCGGGGAGTACCTGCTGCACGGGGAGAACCACGTGCTCGATCACGTGCAATGGCTCGCTTTCGAACAACTGCCCGCCGCCGGAGAGACCATCAGGGTGGCCATCGGTCCACTGTGGCCGAATCCGCTGCTGGCCAACGCGACGAACGCCGGGCTCCTGATGGCGCTCGGGATCGTCGCCGCGATACCGGGAGTGCTGCTCACCATGGTCGTCGCCAGGGAAAAGGCGAATGCGCGGAACCACCGCGAGCAGTCCGTGGTCGTAGAGGACGGGCGTCATGATGGTTGAACATTTCGGCGAGGAGGAGTCCTGGTGAGCGGTGGATTCAATGTCAGCGAGGACGAACTGCGGACCTATGCGGGCAAGCTCGCGAACCAGAAGGGCACCGCGTCCGGTATCGCCGGACTCGTCGACACAGCCGATGTCGGCGACCAGTCGTGGGGAGTCGTCGGCATCTTCGTCAAGGGCACCTACACGGAAATGCTGGGCGATCTGAAGGACCTGTTCACCGGCCTCCAGGACGGTTTGCAGTCGGGGTCCGACAAGTTCACCAAGGCAGCTGAGGGCTACCAGCAACACGAGGACGCGGTCGAGGCGCTCCTCAATGGACTCAAGGTTCAGATCGACAACTGATCCACCGCGGCTCCCGTGGGTGACGCCGTTCGACATGAGGGCATGGGGCCCCTGAGTTGCACGAAGGACGAGGACATGGCCGAAACGGAACACGAAGCCGGTGGCGTCACCATCAAGACCGGCGAGAAGGACATTGGCGACAAGGCCAAGGAAGCCGTTCCCCTCTACGGGAACGCCGTCAAGGCCTTCGACGCGGGCTCGAAACTCAGCGACGGCGCGACCGGTTCGGAGATCAGTGCCCTCGCGTCGGAGAGTTCCGGGCTCATCCAGTCTCTCGGTGGTGCCGCGCTCGGGATCGCGACCGATCCCATCGGCTGGCTCGTCGGTCAGGGACTCGGCTTCCTGATCAGTGTGTGCCAGCCGCTGGAGGACGCGATTCATTTCGTCAGCGGTGACGGGCCCGCGTTGTCACAGGCCGCGGAGAACTTCGACGCCATCGGCAAGGGGGTCGTCGAGCTCCGGCAGAAGTTCGAGGAAGACCTGAAGACCTCCCTGCAGACCTGGGGCGGTGAGGCTTCCGAAGCCGCGGGAACGAAGCTCGGCGAGTTCGCCAAAGGCATCGACGGTGTCGCGGGGCAGGCGGGAGAGGTATCCCAGCTGCTGCAGATGTCCAGCATGGTGATGACCGTTGTGGAGGACTTCGTCAAGGCACTGCTGACCGAGCTCATCACCTGGCTGATCATGATCTGGATCCCGGCGCTCGCCGCGGCGATTCCCACGGCCGGGGCGTCGACCGCCGCCGCGGGCACCGCCACCACGGTGCGGGCCGTGTCCACCGGTAGCAAGGTGAGCAGGATGATCGCCAAGCTGCGCAAGCTGCTGGACGATTTCCTGGCGTTCCTGCGTAGCCTGAAGACCCGGATGGGCAGCCTCCGCACCGGCTTCAAGCGGGCGATGGACGAGTCCCGTCAGCTGAGCCGGAACGCGGACATGTCGATCATGGGCGGCAGCACGAAGGCCTGGGACAAGTTCTACGGCAAGGACGGGGCGCTCGGCGGGCGCCTGCAGGGAGGCTTCGGCAAGTCGATGCTCGGCCAGGTCAACGACACCGCGGTCGCCCAGGCTGGCTTGGGTACCGGCTCGAACGCCGGACCGGACAAGCTGCTGCGCAACGCCGGGAACGCGCAGAAGGCCGGCGAGTACGACGAGACCGGTACGGACTACTCCAAGGAAGAGACCGAAGGCTACCTGGACATCTGACGTGAGGAGCTGACCGGACCGGTGGACGAGCTGCTCTATTGGCTGCCCGACGGGCCTGCGGGGTGGGCGTTGGTCGGCGTGGCCTTCCTCGCTCTTGCCTGGTGGTGTGTGCGTCGGCTACCGGGAAAACTCTTCCGACTCATCCTGCCGTTGCTGGCACGTAAGCACGGATGGCTGGTGAAGACGGGCCCGACTGTCCGCGGCCGCCGCGCCGCGGCCGCCGACGACCGATCCATACCGGCGTCCTGGGAGGACAACAAACTCCCGCGGACCCACCTCGAGGTACTCGGGGAACATCGCGGGTACACGTTTCACGCCCGGCAACAACGCACGCGGGTGACCGGTGCAACGTCGTTCGAACACGGCGGGCACTCATATCGCTGGCGGTACGACTACGTGGTCAGCCTGGCCGCCACGAGTACCCCGTACGACGGGTTCTCCACGGCCGGCGTGTCCCAGGCTGTCGCCGACCGACGACTCACGCTCTACCCGGCCTTCCTGGAATGGGAGCGGAAGATCTTCCCCTTGTTCGACTCGTCGTCGTACTCGCCGCGCAAGAAGTTCCGCCACGGCGGCGGGATGATCTCGACCGAACACCAGGGCGGCCGGCTATCCGGCCGAACCCTCCTCGCGCATCTGGATGCCCTCACCGCCGCCGCCGAAAAGTGACCCCCGAACGACATCCAGCCCGCTAAACGCACTCCCCGCACCCCTGCGACGTCCAGGGCCGGGACCTGCAGTTAGCGGGCTAAATGTCGTCACGGGTGCCGGGCCGTTGGGACGCGACCCGGCACGAGCGCCGCCTCGGGCGTTAGATGCCGCAGCTGGGGGCGTCCCAGTAGCGGCTCGAGCGGTGGTCCACGTGGGTGTGGTCGTTGTGGCCGGGGAATCCTGGGCCGAGGATGCCGCGGAAGCCGTGGTTGCGTGCCTGCTTCGCCAGGGTGCACAGCGAGTGTGGGCCGGAGCCGAGGTCGACACCGTCGCCGTACAGGTGGCGGCTGTTGGGCGCGCCGCCGACCGCGTTGTTGCACGCATAGCTGCGGAACCCGCTGGTCACGCGGATGGGATGGTCACCGAGGGCATGGCGCATCGCCTGCAGCTTCCACATCGACACCAGGGCGTTCGCCTTGGCCGCTGACGCCGACAACGGTCCACCGGACCAGGAGGAGTTGCAGTTGTTCAACTCACCGTAGGAGAAGTTGGCCGGTGTGCAGTCGCTGTCCTGCAGGGCGTAGATCTTGTTGAAGGTCTGGGGTCCCGCGATCCCGTCCGCGCCGAGCCCGTAGGCCCGCTGGAACCGAGTGACGGCCGCCTTCGTCGCGGGACCGTACTCGCCGTCCAGTGCGATCACGCCGCCGTAGCCGGGGTAGCCGGAGACGCGGATCTGCAGTTGTCGCACGTCGCTGCCGGACATGCCCTGGGACAGCGTCCTCCCCCAGGTGTAGCAGCTGTCTGCCTGAGCGGGCGCCGCGACGAGCGTGCCTCCCACGACCGAGGTCGCGAGGGCGAGCAGCATCGCGACGAGAAGTCTGCCGATACGTCTGTGCATGGGCGATCTCCACCTACTCGAGAATGTGACACCCGGCAGGGTGAAGTAACACCAGAGGTTAGGTCAACGATTTGCCCGTTCTTGCCCGGTTTGGCCGACTACCAACGTCGGACCAGGGCCCCACTGACGACATTCAGCCCGCTAAACGCACTCCCCCGCCAACGGGAGGAGCCCCCGTCCCTGTGTGGGGCGGGGGCTCCTGCCGTGTCGGTGGGTGGCCTGGGCGGGCCCAGGCCGGGTGGGGCTACCGGAAGTCGCGACCGAAGTCGTAGTCGTCCAGCGGGACCGCCGCACCGGTACCGGTACCGAACACGTCCGGGGTGTAGTAGCCGTCGTCGTAGGACGGGATGGCGTACGCCGCCACCCTGGCCTCCTCGGTCGGCTGCACCTGGATGTTGCGGTACTTGTTGATGCCCGTACCAGCCGGGATCAACTTACCGATGATCACGTTCTCCTTCAGACCGACGAGCTTGTCGCTACGGCCGTTGATCGCCGCGTCGGTCAGGACACGCGTGGTCTCCTGGAACGACGCCGCGGACAGCCACGAGTCCGTGGTCAGCGAGGCCTTCGTGATACCCATCAGCACCGGGCGACCGGAGGCGGGCTCGCCACCCTCGGCCACGGAGTTCCGGTTGGTCGCCTCGAACTTCGTCCGCTCGGGCAGCTCGCCCGGCAGGAAGTCGGTGGCACCGGAGTCGATGATCGTCACCCGGCGCAGCATCTGCCGGACGATGACCTCGATGTGCTTGTCGTGGATCGACACACCCTGCGCCCGGTACACCTTCTGGACCTCGTCCACCAGGTGCATCTGCGCCTCCCGCGGGCCCATCACACGCAGCACCTCGTGCGGGTCCGGAGTACCCTCCAGCAGCTGCGCACCGACCGCGACGTGGTCACCGTCGGCGAGCGGGCCGTTCGGCCCGACCGCGAGTCGCTGCCGCTTGGACAGCTTGTCGAAGACGATCTCCTCGCTGCCGTCGTCCGGGATCAGCGTGATCTTCCAGAACCGCTCGCTCTCCTCGATCCGCACGCGGCCGTCGACGTCGGCGATCGGCGCCTTGCCCTTCGGCACACGAGCCTCGAAGAGCTCGGTGACACGGGGCAGACCCGTGGTGATGTCGTCACCGGCGACACCACCCTGGTGGAACGTACGCATCGTCAGCTGGGTACCCGGCTCACCGATGGACTGCGCGGCGACGATACCGACGGCCTCGCCGACGTCCACCAGCTGACCGGTCGCCATCGAGCGGCCGTAGCAGGTGGCACACACGCCGACCGCGGACTCGCAGGTCAGAACGCTGCGGACCTTGACCTTGACGATCCCGCTGGAGATCAGCTTCTCGATCGCCGGGTCGCCGAGGTCGTCACCCGCGTTGAGCACCACGTTCCCGGAGGAGTCCGCGGCGTCCGTGGCGAGGGTGCGTGCGTAGACGCTGGTCTCCACGTGCTGGTCGCGCAGGACGCGGCCGTCGGCGGTGACCTCACCGATGATCATGTTGATACCGCGGCTGGTGCCACAGTCGGTCTCGCGAACGATGACGTCCTGCGACACGTCCACCAGACGACGGGTCAGGTAACCCGAGTCGGCGGTACGCAGCGCGGTGTCGGCCAGGCCCTTACGAGCACCGTGGGTGGCGATGAAGTACTCCGCCACCGAAAGGCCCTCACGGAAGTTGGCCTTGATCGGGCGCGGGATGTACTCACCCTTCGGGTTGGACACCAGACCACGCATACCGGCCAGCGACCGGACCTGGGTCATGTTGCCCGCCGCCCCGGACTTGACGATCATCGCGACCGGGTTGTCGTCGGGGAAGTGCGCCTCCATGACCTTGGCGACGTCCTCGGTGGCCTGCGCCCAGACCTTCACCAGCTCGTTGTTGCGCTCGGTGTGCGAGAGCTGACCACGCTGGTAGCGCTTCTCGACCTGGCTCGCCTTGCCCTCGTACTCGTCGAGGATGCCCTGCTTCTCCTCGGGCACGAGCACGTCGGAGATCGCCACCGTGACACCCGAACGGGTCGCCCAGTAGAAGCCGGCGTCCTTGAGGCGGTCCAGGGTCTGCGCGACCTGGGTCATCGAGTACCGCTCCGCGAGGTCGTTCACGATGACTGCCTGCCGCTTCTTCGGCATCAGCTCGTTGATGAACGGGTAGTCCGCGGGCAGCAACTCGTTGAACAGGACCCGGCCAAGAGTGGTCTCCGCGAGCCAGGGTTGACCCGGCTCCCAGCCCTTCTCCACCAGCTCGGCCTCGTCGGCCTTGGCCGGCTGCCGGTCGGTGACCCTGATCTTCACCGGAGCGTGCAGGCCGATGACCTTGCGGTCGAAGGCCATGATCGCCTCGGCGGTGGAGGAGAACGCCAGACCCGCACCGGGTGCGCTCTCGTCCAGCCTGGTCAGGTGGAACAGACCGGTGACCATGTCCAGACGCGGCATGGCCAGCGGGCGGCCCGACGCGGGCGACAAGATGTTGTTCGCCGACAGCATCAGGATGCGCGCCTCGGCCTGCGCCTCCGCGGACAGCGGAAGGTGCACGGCCATCTGGTCACCGTCGAAGTCCGCGTTGAACGCCTCACAGACCAGCGGGTGCAGCTGGATGGCCTTGCCTTCCACCAGCTGCGGCTCGAAGGCCTGGATGCCGAGGCGGTGCAGCGTCGGCGCACGGTTGAGCATCACCGGGTGGCCGGTGATGACCTCTTCCAGCACGTCCCACACCTGCGGCCGCGAGCGCTCCACCATCCGCTTGGCGGACTTGATGTTCTGCGCGTGGTTCAGATCGACCAGCCGCTTCATCACGAACGGCTTGAACAGCTCCAGCGCCATGTCCTTCGGCAGACCGCACTGGTGCAGCTTCAGCTGCGGCCCGACGATGATGACCGAACGGCCGGAGTAGTCGACGCGCTTGCCGAGCAGGTTCTGCCGGAAGCGGCCCTGCTTGCCCTTGAGCAGGTCGGACAGCGACTTCAGCGGCCGGTTACCCGGGCCGGTGACCGGACGGCCGCGGCGGCCGTTGTCGAACAGCGCGTCGACGGCCTCCTGCAGCATCCGCTTCTCGTTGTTGACGATGATCTCGGGCGCACCGAGGTCGATCAGTCGCTTGAGGCGGTTGTTCCGGTTGATCACCCGGCGGTACAGGTCGTTCAGGTCGGAGGTCGCGAAGCGGCCACCGTCCAGCTGCACCATCGGCCGCAGCTCCGGCGGGATCACCGGAACGGCGTCGAGGACCATGCCACGGGGGTCGTTGCCGGTGGCCTGGAAGGCCGCGACGACCTTGAGCCGCTTGAGCGCACGGAGCTTCTTCTGCCCCTTGCCGCTGCGGATCGTCTCGCGCAGGCTCTCCGCCTCGGCGTTGACGTCGAACTCGGTCGCCAGCTTCTGGATCGACTCCGCGCCCATGCCACCGGTGAAGTACTCGCCGTAGCGGTCGACCAGCTCACGGTACAGCAGCTCGTCGACGACCAGCTGGCGAACGTCGAGCTTGGTGAAGGTCGTCCAGACCTCCTCGAGCCGGTCCAGCTCGCGCTGGGCCCGGTCGCGGAGCTGGCGCATCTCCCGCTCGCCGCCCTCCTTGACCTTGCGGCGGACGTCGGACTTGGCGCCCTCGGCCTCCAGCTCGGCCAGGTCGGCCTCGAGCTTCTGCGCCCGTGCCTCGATGTCGGCGTCGCGCTTGGACTCGACGTTCTTGCGCTCGATGTTGATCTCGTTCTCGAGCGTCGGGAGGTCGTTGTGCCGCAGCTCGGTGTTCACGCTGGTGATGACGTAGGCCGCGAAGTAGATGATCTTTTCGAGATCCTTCGGGGCCAGGTCGAGCAGGTAACCGAGGCGGGACGGAACGCCCTTGAAGTACCAGATGTGAGTGACCGGGGCGGCCAGCTCGATGTGGCCCATCCGCTCACGACGCACCTTGGCCCTGGTGACCTCGACGCCACAACGCTCACAGATGATGCCCTTGAAGCGGACCCGCTTGTACTTACCGCAGTAGCATTCCCAGTCCCGGGTGGGGCCGAAGATCTTCTCGCAGAAGAGCCCGTCCTTCTCCGGCTTCAGGGTGCGGTAGTTGATCGTCTCCGGCTTCTTCACCTCGCCGAAGGACCACTGTCGAATGTCGTCTGCGGTGGCCAGGCCGATCCGGAGTTCGTCGAAGAAGTTGACGTCCAGCACGTCGTTGCATCCCCTTGGGGTCTGATCGGGGGCCTGGGGTCAATCCCCAGGAATCCCTATGGCTAGAGGGGTTGGCTTCCCGGACTGGGCCTGTGGAGACCAGGCCCAGTCCGGGTCGCGCGGTCATTGCACGACGTCGTCCACCGAGGGCGACTCGTTGCGGGACAGGTTGATACCGAGGTTGGCGGCGGCGCGCTCGAGGTCCTCGTCATCGGAGTCGCGCATCTCGATCGCGGCCCCATCGCTGGAAAGCACCTCGACGTTCAGGCAAAGCGACTGAAGTTCCTTCAGCAGCACCTTGAACGACTCGGGGATCCCCGGCGAGGGCATGTTGTCGCCCTTGACGATGGCCTCGTAGACCTTCACGCGGCCGAGCACGTCGTCGGACTTGATGGTGAGCAGCTCCTGCAGCGTGTATGCCGCGCCGTAGGCCTGCATCGCCCAGCACTCCATCTCACCGAAGCGCTGGCCACCGAACTGTGCCTTACCACCCAGCGGCTGCTGGGTGATCATCGAGTACGGACCGGTCGAGCGTGCGTGGATCTTGTCGTCCACCATGTGGTGCAGCTTCAGGATGTACATGTAGCCGACCGCGACCGGGTACGGGAACGGCTCGCCGGAGCGGCCGTCCAGCAGGGTCGCCTTGCCGTTCGGCTGCACCATGCGGTCGCCGTCCCGGTTGGGCTTGGTCGACCCGAGCAGCCCGGTCAGCTCCTGCTCCTTCGCGCCGTCGAACACCGGCGTCGCGGTGTTCGTACCCGGCTCGACGTCGTAGAGCTCCTGCGGCAGGTTCTTCGCCCAGTCGGGGTCGCCGTCGACCTGCCAGCCCTGTGAGGCCAGCCAGCCGAGGTGCAGCTCCAGAATCTGGCCGATGTTCATCCGTCGCGGCACACCGTGGGTGTTCAGCACGACGTCGACCGGGGTCCCGTCCTCCATGAACGGCATGTCCTCGACCGGCAGGATCTTGCCGATGACGCCCTTGTTGCCGTGGCGGCCTGCGAGCTTGTCGCCGTCCTGGATCTTGCTCTTCTTCGCGACGTAGACCCGGACCAGCTCGTTCACGCCGGGGGGCAGCTCGTCGTCGTCCTCGCGGGAGAACACCCGGATGCCGATGACCTTGCCGGTCTCACCGTGCGGCACCTTCAGCGAGGTGTCGCGCACCTCGCGCGCCTTCTCGCCGAAGATCGCCCGCAGCAGGCGCTCCTCCGGGGTCAGCTCGGTCTCACCCTTGGGCGTGACCTTGCCGACCAGGATGTCGCCGTCGCGAACCTCGGCACCGATCCGGATGATGCCGCGCTCGTCCAGGTCGGCGAGCACCTCTTCGGAGACGTTCGGGATGTCCCTGGTGATCTCCTCGGCGCCGAGCTTCGTGTCCCGCGCGTCGATCTCGTGCTCCTCGATGTGAATCGAGGTCAGGACGTCGTCCTGGACGAGCCGCTGCGAGATGACGATGGCGTCCTCGTAGTTGTGGCCCTCCCACGGCATGATCGCGACGAGCAGGTTCTTGCCCAGCGCCATCTCACCCTTGTCGGTGGAGGGGCCGTCGGCGATGACCTGCCCCTTCTCGACGCGGTCGCCCTCGTTGACGATCGGGCGGTGGTTGAAGCAGGTGCCCGCGTTCGAGCGGCGGAACTTGTACAGCCCGTAGCTCTTGCGGGTGCCGTCGTCGTGCATGACCGTGATCAGGTCCGCCGACAGCTCCTCCACCACACCGGCCTGCTCGGCGACGAGCACGTCACCGGCGTCGACGGCGGCACGCAGCTCCACCCCGGTGCCGACCAGCGGCGCCGAGTTGCGCAGCAGCGGCACGGCCTGACGCTGCATGTTGGCGCCCATCAGCGCACGGTTGGCGTCGTCGTGCTCGAGGAACGGGATCATCGCGGTGGCGATGGAGACCATCTGCCGCGGCGACACGTCCATGTAGTCGACGTCCTGCGGGTCGATCAGCTCGACCTCGCCACCCTTGCGCCGCGCCATCACGCGGTCCTCGACGAAGTGGCCGTCGTCGTCGATCGGCGCGTTGGCCTGCGCCTTGACGAACCGGTCCTCCTCGTCCGCGGTCAGGTAGTCCACCTGGTCGGTGACCTGGCCGTCGACGACCTTGCGGTACGGCGTCTCGATGAAACCGAACGGGTTGACCCGCGCGTAGGAACACAGCGAGCCGATCAGGCCGATGTTCGGGCCTTCCGGCGTCTCGATCGGGCACATCCGGCCGTAGTGGCTGGGGTGCACGTCGCGGACGTCCATACCGGCACGCTCACGGGACAGACCGCCCGGGCCGAGCGCGTTCAGGCGACGCTTCTGGGTCAAACCCGACAGCGGGTTGTTCTGGTCCATGAACTGCGACAGCTGGGAGGTCCCGAAGAACTCCCGGATCGCCGCGGTGACGGGGCGGATGTTGATCAGGGTCTGCGGCGTGATCGCCTCGACGTCCTGGGTGGTCATCCGCTCGCGGACCACGCGCTCCATGCGGGAGAGGCCGACCCTGATCTGGTTCAGGATCTGCTCACCGACGGTACGTACGCGGCGGTTGCCGAAGTGGTCGATGTCGTCGGTCTCGACCGGGATCTCCTGGTCACCCGTCGACGGCGCTGTCATCTTGTCCTCGCCGGCGTGCAGCCGGACCAGGTACTCGATCGTGGTGACGATGTCTTCTTCGGTGAGGGTGCCCGTGTCGTAGGACGTGGACAGCCCGAGCTTCTTGTTGACCTTGTACCGGCCGACCTTGGCCAGGTCGTAGCGCTTGTCCTTGAAGAACAGGTTCTCCAGGAGGGCCTGCGCGCTCTCCTTGGTGGGCGGTTCTCCGGGACGAAGCTTTCGGTAGATGTCGAGCAGCGCCTCGTCGGTACCCGCGGTGTGGTCCTTCTCGAGGGTCGCGAGCAGCGTCTCCGAGAAGGAGAAACGCTCGCGGATCGCCTCGGTGGTCCAGCCGAGCGCCTTCAGCAGCACGGTGACCGGCTGGCGGCGCTTGCGGTCGATCCGCACGCCGACGGTGTCGCGCTTGTCGACGTCGAACTCGAGCCACGCGCCGCGGCTCGGGATCACCTTGACGCTGTAGACGTCCTTGTCGGTCGTCTTGTCGACGTTGGTGTCGAAGTAGACACCGGGCGACCGCACGAGCTGGGAGACCACGACACGCTCGGTGCCGTTGATCACGAACGTGCCCTTGTCGGTCATCACGGGGAAGTCACCCATGAAGACCGTCTGGCTCTTGATCTCGCCGGTGTTGTTGTTGACGAACTCGGCGGTCACGAACAGCGGCGCCGCGTAAGTCATGTCCTTGTCCTTGCAGTCCTCGACGGAGGCCTTGACCTCGTCGAAGCGTGGGTCGGAGAAGGAAAGGGACATGGAGCCGGAGAAGTCTTCGATCGGGGAGATCTCGTTGAGTACCTCTTCGAGACCGCCGACCGGGTTCTCCTCGCCTTCCTCGACGCGGCGTTCGAACCACGCCTCGCTGCCGGTGAACCACTCGAACGATCGAAGCTGCACGTCCAGCAGGTTCGGGGTACCCAGCGGCTCGCGGATCTTCGCGAAGGAGACACGCTTGGGGGCTCCGGGAATTCCCGTTGACTCTGAGGCGGATACAGCCGAGGTGGTCGCAGCAGTGGCCTGGTTCGCGGGAGAGACTGCCAAGATGCGTCCTTCCGGGGACATAGCGGTTGCGCAGCCGCGTTAGCAACTGATAACACGAACTGTCAGTGTGTTCGAGAAGCTGCTCACAAGCTCGTGCGCAAGCCGGGTCGTGACAAGCTTCTCTATGCGGTGGTGCCCGCCATCATAGCTACCACGTTTGGGCAGCCTGAAAGTGGGCAGCGCAAAGAAGCAGTCTAGCTTCAAAGACGGCGTCTGTCGAGGGGGCACGCCAGACGGGGCCCAGCCTCGGTCGTCACGTCTTCGGTCCCGCTTCCCGCATGAGCGAGGCCGTTGGCAGTAAGCGTGAACCCACCGGGTCCACGAGTCAAGCGTCACGGCATGTTCTGCTCCGGTTGGCGCAGGGTGAGCCTGTCCACACCGACCGTGGGTACTGCTTTCTGCCAGGCCGTCCTGGCACGGTCGGTCGCCTGATCCCGGGCATCGGAGTGAAGTTGCTCTCGGGGGTGGCCTGCTCTTTTTCGCAGTGCTGATCATCGCCGCGACCTGGTTCATCACCCGGGTCCGGCGCCGACAGGACCGTGCGCCGACAGCCCGTCAGTTGCCTTCGGGAGCCTTTTCGCCCTCGGGCGCGGGAGCGGACTGGGGAAGGTCGTTGTAGGCGTTCAGGTTGGTGATCTTCCATGCGCCGTCGCGGAACTCCGCGTCCACCGACATCTGCGCCCCGCCTGCGGAAGTCTGGTTCTTGTCCGTCCTGGTGGAGGTCTGGTCGATGAACAACAGGACCTTGGCCCTGTTGTCGTCCAGCATGATCACTCCACTGCGGGTGACCTTCGCGGTCACCACCATCTTCTGCTTCGGCGCCTCCCGCTTGACCTCCGACAGCAGCTGCGCGTACTGCTCACGGACCTCGTCGGTGAGCAGCAGCTCGTCCGCGGCCTTCTCGGTCTTTTCCATGTCGTTGTAGTCGTAGGAGAACAGCCGCTCGACGGCGGCACCGGTCTCCTGCTTGACCTGCGCGGTGCGGGCCACATCCACCAGTGCGGTGTTGTTCGTGGCCGACTGCGCCTCGGCGCCCTGGATACGGAAGAACACGGCCAGCCCCGCGAACAGCACCGCGATCACGAGCAGCCCGACGATCAACGGCGTCCGGGATCGGCGCGAACCGGCGCCACCGGTGACGGCGGTGGCTCCTACGGCCGCGCCTTCCTCCGCATCGGTTTCCCTGCCCTTCGCGGGCTCGGCATCAGCCTGCTCAAGCTGGTCGGTGTCGATCTCGGTTTCACTCGACGGCTTGGGGACGCCCGTGTCCCTTGCCTTACGGCGAGGACTTGGCTTCGGCTGCTGCTGATCGACCTCCGGCTCACCGGTCAGCGCGTCCACCTCGCCGACCTCGGCCTCAGCGGTGCCGGCCTCGGGAGGCTGGGCGACATCAGCGTTCTCGGTCGACGCGGTGGGCTCGGTCGACGCGGTGTCGGACGTGGGCTCCACCGCTTCCGCAGCCACGGACTCGCGCTCTGGGGTCTCCTGCTCGGAGCGGGGGCTCGGACTCGGGCTGTGCCCGCTGGATGGCTTACGCAGACCAGCCACCCTCGGGCGGCGCGAGGGACCCGGATTGGGGTTACGGCGAGACGGTGACAACGGGTTCTCCGATCTGCGTGGCTTACTGGGCGGCGCCGACGACGGGGACCTGGCTGATCCCGGAGACCTTCCAGGTCTGCTCGCCGTCCTCCTCGACGCGCGTCATCTGGACCTCGACCCGCATCGCTTTGACGCTGGACTGCTCGCCCTGCTTGACCTCGACCTGGATGGCGGCGAGGAAGCTCGCCTTGCCCTCGTGCTCGTTGAGTTCGGCGACGGCGAGGTCCAGCACCTTGGTGGAGGCCGTGGTCTTGGCTTCGACCATCGCCTTCTTGTTGGCTTCCCGGCCCGCGTTGATCTGTTCGGCCAGCTCACCGGTGGCCGCCGCGGCGGAGCGGTCGAAGTACTCGTCCGGTTTCGTGTAGTCGAGTTCGGTGAACGCCTGGACCGCGGAGCTGCCGACGCGCACGATCTCCTCGCGGGTCTGGGCAAGATCGGCGTCGTCGTCCGAGGCGGCGATCCACCACAGGACGCCGAACACAGCGGCAGCGATGATCGAGGCGGCCGCGAGCGCTGCCGAGCCGAATACGAGACGCCGCTTCAGCGTCTCGTTCCGGGCGGCCTTCTCCGCATCCTGCTGGCCGTCGGCGTTCGACTCGGCCTCGCCGGAGCCGTCCTCGGCGGTGTCCGCCGAACGCTCGTCATCGACATGTTCGACGTCGGCGGTCTCATCGACGTCTGCGGCGGACTCGGTCCGCTGCTCCTCGGAACTCATAATACTCCAGAGTAGGTTGCCGATGTGATATGAGCGTCAGCCCGGTAGACCGAGGAGTTCGCCCAGGCTGTTCAGGGAAAGCCCCGGCCCACCGGCCACGCCCGGCACCCCGCGCATGAAGGCCAGCGACTCCTGGGACCGGCTCGCGTTCGCGGCCACCTGCTCGTCGCTCGGAGCGACCGGAACGCCGTTGTACGGTGCGTTCTGCGCGCCGCGCACGTTGATCGGGCTGCCTGCCGGCTCGGCGCAGTAGGCGTCGGAATCCGGCGGTCTCGGGGTCGTCTCGCTGCCCTGACGGTAAGCGCCTTCGTCGCCCGCGGCCATGGCTTCCGCCTTCGGGTAGCCCTTGACGCAGGACGGCGGGTCGAACAGGTTGAGCACCAGTCCCAGGTGCGCCGTCCCGTCACCGGGCGCCACCGAATGCGCGCCGACACTCAGCAGCGGATAGGTCACGAGTCCCTGCTCGAGCCCGTCGAGCCGGGTCACCAGCAGGTTGGACGTGGTGAGCAGGTTCGCCAGCAGTGCGCCGACGCCGGGGCCGGACTCGGCGAGCACCTCGCTGACCTGGTTGGCCAGCTGCGGAGTGACGTCGACCAGGGTCCGCAGGTCTCCGTCGGATTCCTTCAGCGTCGCACTGAGGTCGTTGAGGTCCTTGCTGAAGGACTTGAACGAACCGGCCAGCTCGTTCTGCGTCCGCAGCACCGTGCCCCCCTGCTCCAGCAGGTTGACCGTCTGCGGCAGGTTCTCCTGTGCCGCCCTGGTGAAGTCCCTCGCGGTGTCCAGCAGGATCTGCAGATCGTCGCCGGTGCCCTGGAAGGCGGTGTAGGACTCGTCCACGACGGTGCGCAGCGAGTCGACCGGCACGGAGTCGGTCAGGTCGGTCAGGTCGGCGAGCAGCTCGTCGGTGCCGAGGGGGGTGGCCGCCCGCTCGGCCGGAATCACCGAATCGTCATCCAGGAACGGCCCGCCCTCGCTTTCGGGGCGGAGGTCGACGAACTGCTCCCCCACCGCGGAACGGTTGGCGATCACTGCCCGCAGGTCGGCAGGCACCGCGGGCATGTCCGGCTCGATGTTCAGCTCGGCCTCGAGACCGTCCGCGGTCAGCGACAGGTCGCCGACGCGGCCGATGTTGTAGCCGCGGTAGGTCACCTCGGCGTTGGTGAAGATGCCGCCGGACTCGTCCAGCTGCAGCCGTACGGTGTAGCCCTCGGCGCCGAACACGCGGTCCACCTCGGTGAATCGGGCCAGTGCGTACACCACCGACACGACCGCGATCACCGCGAACGCGATCAACTGGATCCTCGTCTTGCGCACCAACATCAGCCCGCACCTCCTGAAAGCAGCCCGAAGATCCCGCCGACGCCGGTCTCCTGCGGCCGGGTCTGCCCACCGCTGGGGCCATCACCCGAATCGCCTGACGGCCCCTGCGGGAGCAGGCCGCCCGCGTCGGGCAGGGGCAACGGCGGAGCCGACGGCGACTCCGCGTCGGTCGACCCACCGGCCAGTCCCTCCGGCAGCGCGTCCTGCAACGGGTTCTGCCTGCTGCGGCCGAGGTTGGCCAGCACCTCACCGAGGTTCAGGTCGATCGTGGCGAACAGGTTGAAGTAGTCGCCCTTGACCGAGGGCACCGCGGCGTCGGTGAACGGGAACGTCAGCAGGATCTCCAGCGCCTTCGGCAGGTCCGAACCGGCTTCCCCGAGCTTGCGCAGAGTCGGCAGGAGCGCCTTGAGGTTGGCGACCAGGTCCTCCTGGCTCGCGTTCACCGTTTCGACCGCGACTCCGGACAACTCCCGCAGCGCCTGCAGCATCGTCACCAGCTGCCCGCGTTGTTCCTCCAGCACCCGCAGACCGGGTGCGAGGTCGTCGAGCGCGGTGACGACCTGGTCCTTCTGGTTGTTCAGGGTGGAGGAGAGACGGTTCAGGCTGTCCAGGGCGCGGGTGATGTTGCCGGACTGCGTATCGAGGTTCGTCACCAGCTCGTTGGCGTTGTTCAGCAGCGCCTTGAGGTCCGGGGCGTTGCCCTCGAACGCGTTGTTCAGCTCCTTGGTGATGGTGTTGAGCTGCTCGACACCACCACCGTTGAGCAGCATCGACAGTGCGCCGAGGATCTCCTCTGCCTCCACGCTGCGGTCGGTGCGCTCGATCGGGATCAGGGCGCCGTCGGTGAGCTGACCGACGGCCTGGTCCTCGGCAGGCGAGGCGAGTTCGACGTACTTCTCGCCGAGCAGACTGGATTGCCGGACGTTGGCCAGCGCGTTCGCGGGCAGTCGCACGTCGCCGTTGACGAGCACGAGCACCTCGGCGGTCCAGCCGTCAGGGGCGAGGCGGATCTCCTCGACCCGGCCGACGGGCACGTTGTTGACCTGGACTCCGGCCTGCGGCACGAGGTCAAGTACGTCGCGGAACCGGACGGTGACCGTGTACGGATCCTCGCCGAGCGCGGCACCCCCGGGCAGCGGGATGTCGTAGATGCCCTCGAAGTCGCTGCAGCCGGCGACAGGCAGCACGATCGCACCGGAGAGCAGGAGGGCCGCGAGCTTCCTTCGTGCGCCTCCGCGGCGCGCGTTCGCAGGCATCACTGGCCACCTCCCTGTCCGGCGGTGCCGTAGACCTGACCTGCCAGTGGCAGCGGCAGCGGTGGCAGCTTTCCGTTCTCCAGCGCGTTGATCGTCTGCGCGACCGACGGCAGCGGCACCACTCCGTCGACCAGCGGGGCGATCTCGCCACAGACGTCGCCGAGCAGGTCGAGCGCGTCCGGGGTCTGCTTGAGCAGGTTGCAGATCATCACGATGGGCGGCTGGGTGAGCTCGTTCAGGTTCGACCTGGCGTCCAGGGTCCCGGACGAGGCGTTGTAGGTGTTGACGAGGTTGCCGAGGCCGACCGGGGCGACGTCGAGGATCTCGGCAAGGGCTCCGCGCTGTTCGACCAGCACCCGCGTCACACTCGCGAGCTTGTCCACATTGGACTTGACTTGGCCGCGGTTTTCCTCGATGAACTGCTCGACGGAGCCGAGGGTCGTACCCAGCTGCTTGACGGTCGCGGCCAGGTTCTGCCGTTCCCCCGAAAGGAAGCCGCTCACGTCGGCGAGTTGCCGTTCGAACTGCCGGATCTGGCCGTCGCTGTTGGCCAGGGTCGTGGAGAACTCACTCAGGTTGGTGATGGTGGCGAACAGGTCGTCGGAGTTTCCGGAGAGGGTGCCCGCGGCCTGGCTCAGCTTGGTGATCGTGTCATGCAGTGCCTGGCCGTTGCCCTCGAAGTTCTCGGCCGTCGTGTCCAGCAGGTCGGAGAGCGCGCCGTTGCTGTTCGAGCCGTTGGGGCCGAGGGCCTCGCTCACCCGGCTCAGGCTTTCGGAGAGGTCGTCCACCTCGAGCGGCACGACGGTGTTGTCCAGCGAGATGTCTGCGCCGTCATCGAGCTCCGGTCCTTTGGTGTAGGCGGGGGCAAGTTGCACGTAGCGATCGCTGACCAGGGACGGGGCCACGATGGCGGCCTTGGCGTCGGCCGGGACCTGCACGGCCCGGTCGTACTCCATCGCCACCTTCACCTTGTCGCCCATCGGCTCGATGGACACGACCTCACCGACCTGAACACCGAGCACGCGCAGGTCGTTGCCCTCGTACAGGCCGACCGTGGTCGGGAAGTAGGCGGTGACGAGCTTGACGCTCGCGTCCTTGAGCGTCCACCACAGGCCACCCGCCACCACGAGTGCGAGCACGCAGGCGATGGCGACACCCCGTGCCAGGGACTGGCCGAAACGTGTGTCAGTCATCGAGCATCACCAACCAAGCCGGTGCGGGCGCGTTCCGTCCGAAGGGCTCGGGCGGCTGGAGGCAGGCCGGCGGACCCATGCGACGCGACACCCGCACCCAGCTGAGGCCTGGCTACGGCCGGACGATCGCGCCTCGCCAGAGCAAGCTGGCCGAAACGTGTGTCGGTCATCGGGGGTTGCACCCCTCTTCGTTGAGCGGGCCGACGGAGGGCAGGAGCAGGCCGCAGATGTAGTTGTCGAACCAGCGGCCGTTACCGATGGTGTTGGTGAACACGCGGATGAACGGGGCGAACTTCTTGATGCCCTCACCGAGCGCGTCCTGATTGCGCTGCAGCATCGACGTCAGCTGGTCCAGCTGTCCCAGAACCGGGCCGATCTGCTCGTTGTTGTCGTCCACCAGGCCCTGCAGTTCGGTGGCCAGCGTCCGGCTGCCATCCAGCAGCGCCGTGATCGCCTGCTTGCGCAGGGCCACCTCCTCCAGCAGTTTGTTGCCGTCCTCCAGCAGCCTCGTCACCTCGGCGTCGCGGTCCACCAGTGTCTGGCTCACCTGGCGGGTGTTGGCCAGCAGGGTGGCGAGCTGCTGATCACGCTTCGAGATCGTCTCCGACAGCTCGGAGAGACCGGACAGGGTTCCCCTGACATCGTCCGGGGTGTTGGCAAAGGTGCCCGCGATCGCCTCGAAGCTCTCGGCGAGTTGCTGGGTGTCGATCTCGTCGACCGTTGTGGACAGTCCGCGGAACGCCTCGAGCACGTCGTAGGGCGCTGTCGTGCGTTCCAACGGGATCGGCGTTCCCGGGTCGAGGGATTCCTTGCCCACCGGGTCCAGCGCGAGGAACTTCTGGCCGAGCAGTGTCTGGATCTTGATGGAGGCGTTCGTGCGGTCGCCGAGCCAGGCGTCCTTGACCTTGAAGGTCACCAGTACGCGGTCACCGGCCAGTTCCACCGTGTCCACGGCGCCGACCTTCACGCCCGCGACGCGCACACTGTCGTCCGCCTTGAGGCCGGCGGCCTCGCTGAACTCCGCGGTGTACGTGGTGCCCCCGCCGATGATCGGCAGGTCGTCGGAGTTCATCGCGGCGACGAGGCCCAGCACCATCAGGACGATTCCGACGACCGCGATGGGTACTGGATTCCGTTTCTGGAAGGACTTCATGCGCCACACCGCTCTCGGGTCGCCGGGGCGAGCGGCAGGTCGACCGGTGCGCTCATCAAGCCGGGGATCTGCACGCTGCCCGAAGCGGAACAGAGGTAGAAGTTGAACCACGAACCGTAGTCGGCCGTCCTGGTGAGGGTGGCGACCTTCTCCGGCATGAACTGGATGAAGTGCTCGACGATCGCCTCGCTGTCGTTGAGGTTCTTGGTGAGCGTGCCCAGTGCTTCGATGTCCTGTTTGAGCGGCTCGCGCGCCTCGGCCAGCAGGCCGGAGGTCGTGGTGGCGAGCGTGCCGAGCGACTCGACGGCGTCACCGATCGGCTTGCGGTCCTCCGCGAGCCCGGACACCAGTTGCTGCAACCGGATGATGAGGTCGTTCAGCTGCGGGGTGCGCGCGTTGATGGTGTCCAGCACGCTGTTCAGGTTGTCGATGACCTCACCGATCACCTGGTCCTTCTGCGCGATGGTGCTGGTGAGCGACGCGGTGTGGGAGAGCAGGCTCTCCACGGTTCCACCCTCGCCCTGCAACACCTGAATGACCTGATAGGACAGTTTGTTGACGTCCTCCGGCGACAGTGCGCGGAAGAGCGGTTTGAACCCGTTGAACAGCTCGGTGAGATCGAGGGCGGGCTTGGTCCGCTCGAGCGGGATGGTCGAGCCCGGATCGAGCACCCCGCCGGTCTCGTCACTGCCCCGGCCCAGGGAGATGTAGCGCTGGCCGACGAGGTTCCGGAACTTGATCGCCGCGGTCACCCCGGCGGGCAGCTCGCGCCCCGCGTCGACCTCGAACTCGACCTCGGCCTGCCTGCGGTCGACGATGTCGATGCCGGTCACTTGGCCGACGCGGACGCCGGCGATGCGCACGTCGTCACCTTCGAGCACCTGGGTGGCGTCGACGAACCGGGCCGAGTAGGTGTTGGCGTCACTCAAGCTCACGTTGGCGATGCTCATCCCGAGCACCGCGGTGAACACCACGGTCACCACGATGAAGGTGATCAGCTTGGCCAGCGGCGCGGCGAGTCCCCTCATGATCCTTCCCCTGTCCTAGCGGGCGCGGTCCTGTTCACGAGACCTGCACCTCCGCTCCGCGGTACAGCGGCCCGACCAGCAGGCTGCTCCAGCCGGGCACGTCATCCGGCGCCATACCCAGTTGCGGACCGACGAGCTGGGCCAGGAAATCGTGCTCGGCCGAGGTGTGCGCCGGGTTGCCCGCGGGGGCGCCGCCGCCGTTGTAACCGCCCGCGTTCGCGGCATTTGCCGCGGGGTTCAACCCGTCGTTCTGCGATCGGGCGGGGGCCGGATGCTCGCTGCCGTCGTCGATCGGCCCCTCCGGCGGGTGCTGCGGGAACGGCTGCGGAAACTCCTTCATGTCGTAGCAACGGGGTCCGCGCGACTCGTTGAACTCCGGCTCGTCCTGACCTGGCTTGTAGGGGCCACGGTTGGCGGTGATCTCGATCGTCGCACGCAGGCCGGGGTTGCTGGTGCCCTTGCCCAGTGCCTCGTCCACCTTGGGCAGCACCTCGGCCATCTGCCCGATGACGCAGGGGTACTCGGGCGCGTACTTCGCGAGCAGCTCGGCCGTCGGGCGGGCACTCTTCCCGAGCGCGATGATGTTGCTGGAGTTGGCTTCGAGGAAGGCCTGCAGGTCCATCGACGCGGTCGTCAGGGAGCCGAACATGGTCTGCAGCGCCTGCTGCTTCTCCACGAACGTGCGCGAGGTCGTCGTCAGGTTCTCCAGCGTCTGCACGAGGTCCGGTGCGGCCTCGGAGAGGTTGTCCGAGAAGGCGGCCAGCTCGGTCAGGTTCTCCTGCAGTTCCGGCAGGTGCGGGTTCAGGTCGCCAATGTAGACACCCAGCTCGGACAGCGTCTCGCCGAGCGGCTTTCCCCGGCCCTGCAGCGAGGTGGAGATCGCGGTGAGAGTGCTGGAGAGCTTCTGCGGCTGGACTGCCTGCAACACCGGAAGCAGTGAGTCGAAGGCCTCCTCGACCTGCACCGCACTGGACGTCCGGTCCTGCGGAATGACAGCACCGTCGCGAATGGACTCCGACGAGGGGTTTTCCGGGATCTGCAGCGCGACGAACCGCTCGCCGAACAACGTCTTGGGCAGGAACCGCGCCGAGACGTTGCCCGGGATCAGCTCGGCGGAGGCAGGGTCGAGCCGTAGTGCGAGTTCCGCTCCCGTCTCGGTCACCCTGATCTGGTGCACCGAGCCGACAATCAGCCCGCGCACCTTCACGTCGGACCGCTCGATCAGCTGGTTGCCGATCTCGCCTGCCTGCAACGTCACGTTGACGAACTTGCTGAACGCCTTGTTGTACAACGCGACGCTCAGCCCGACGAGGCCGATGAGCACCACAACGAGTGCCAGCCCGAGGAGTCTGCGCCGCAGCGTGACCAGTGCGCCTTTCGTACTCATCCCGCGATCCTCACCGTCGTCGTGGTGCCCCAGATGGCGAAGCCGATGAAGAAGTTCACGACCGCAACGGTCACGATGGTCAGCCGCACCGCCCTGCCGACGGCGACGCCGACACCGGCGGGGCCGCCGGAGGCCCGGTACCCGTAGTAGCAGTGCGTCAAGATGATCAACACACTGAATATCAGCACCTTGATGAAGGAATAGAACACGTCCTGCGGTGGCAGGAACAGCTCGAAGTAATGGTCATACGTCCCCGCGGACTGGTCGTACACATAGATCACGACCAACCGGGAGGCCACATAGGAACTGAGCAGGCCGATGATGTACAGCGGGATGACGGCGATGAAGCCGGCCACGATCCGGGTGGTCACCAGATAGGGCACGCTCGGCACGCCCATCACCTCGAGCGCGTCGATCTCCTCGGAGATCCGCATGGCACCGAGCTGCGCGGTGAAGCCCGCGCCGACCGTCGCCGACAGCGCCAGCCCCGCGACCAGTGGTGCGATCTCCCTGGTGTTGAAGAACGCGGTGAGAAAGCCGGTGAACGCCGATGTGCCGATCGAGTTCAGTGCCGAGAACCCCTGGATACCGACGAGCACGCCGGTGAACAGGGTCAGGCCGATCATCACGCCTACCGTGCCGCCGATGACCGCCAGCGAGCCGGAGCCGAAGCTCACTTCGGCGAGCAGGCGCAGCACCTCGCGCATGTAGCGCCGCAGGGTGCGCGGAATCCAGGCCAGTGCCCGCGCGTAGAACGACATCTGGTCGCCGAGCACGTCGAGTGTCTCGAGTGGCCGGTTCGCGACTCGCTTCGCGTTCTGGGTGAATGATGACATTTTTTCCTTCACCCCAACTTCGGCGGAACGATTTGGAGGTACACCAGAGTGATCACGAAGTTCACCACGAACAGCAGCAGGAACGTGATGACGACCGCCTGGTTCACCGCATCACCGACACCCTTCGGCCCACCGGAGGGGTTCAGCCCCCGGTAGGAGGCGACGATGGCGGCGATGAACCCGAAGATCAGCGCCTTGATCTCTCCCACCCACAGGTCGGGTAGCTGCGCGAGCGCGGAGAAGCTGGACAGGTAGGCGCCCGGGGTACCACCCTGCAGCACCACGTTGAAGAAATAGCCACCGAGCACCCCGATGACGCTGACCATGCCGTTGAGCAGCATCGCGACCAGCATGCAGGCGAGGACCCTCGGCACGATCAGCCGTTGGACGGCGGACACGCCGAGCACTTCCATCGCGTCGATCTCTTCGCGAATGGTCCTGGAGCCGATGTCGGCGCAGATCGCGGATCCACCTGCGCCTGCGACCAGCAACGCGGTCACCAGCGGGCTGGCCTGCTGGACGGTGGCGAGCACACTGCCCGCACCAGTGTAGGACTGCGCGCCCAGCTGGCGGGCCAGCGAACCGAACTGCAGCGAGATGACCGCGCCGAACGGAATCGCCACCAGCGCCGTCGGCAGGATGGTGACGCTGGCGATGAACCAGGACTGCTGGATGAACTCACGCAGCTGGAACGGGCGCTGGAAGATCCCGCGAATAATGTCGAGACCGAGCGCGAAAAGCTTCCCGGTTTCCCGCAACATTCCGATACCCGGGATCTTGGCCGTGGTGGCCGATGAACTCATCGAAGTCCTCGCCTTGCTGGGTCCTCGCCGCCGGCCGAAGCAGGCGGCCGCCGGGTATCACTCACGAAGGTCCCTGACCTGGCTCCCGCGGACGGATCCGGTGCGAGCCACTGAATCCGTCCGTGCCGCCATTGCCCGGTGAATCGCTCTGGCCGGGCTCGCGCCAGCCGGAGCCGGGTACATCCGCGATCTGCTCGGTCGGCAACTGCCCGCTGTGCTGCGTCGGCACGGGTCCACCCTGCTGACGCGGGTGGCTGCCCGCGCCGACAAGCATGTGCGGGTGCACCCCGTAGTGCTGCTGTTCCTCCGGTGTGAGGGACTCGATGATGCCCTCCTGCGCCGCGTGCGGAAGAGTGTGCAGGATCTTCATGACGCGGTCCTTACGGCGTCGCGCGCCCATGCGTTCCGGCATTCCCGGAGTCGGCTCGATCTGCGGAACCACGCCGCGCACGTCCTCGTCCCCAGAGCCGTCGGAGTGCCCGGCATCGGCCTGGGCCTGCTCGCGGGCCATCTGGGCGGAGTCCTTTTCCTCGCTCATCCCGATGGGACCCAGTCGGCG
>NZ_FOKG01000045.1 GCF_900111885.1 Amycolatopsis marina | reverse complement strand
CCTGATCGGCTCCCAGGAACAGGCCCAGCTACGCACCGCGCTCGGGACCCGCGACGTGATCGCCACGGCCAAGGGCATCCTCATGCACCGCCACCACCGCACGGACGCGCAAGCGTTCACGATGCTGGTCGAGGCGTCCCAGCACGCCAACATAAAGCTGCACGACGTCGCTGCCTGGGTCGTCGCCGAAGCCAACAACACCGCCGCAGGCCACGACCAAAGAATGGAGGCCGCTCGGGTCACACGGGGCTGAAACCCGGAGGCCTTAACATCCCAACACCCGGTATTTCACAGGGCGCCAGGTCCGGGCTACCCCCCAATGGGTGCGCCGACCTCGCTAGAGGGGATCGTGGCCCTATCACACCAGTGGAGGCATAGCTGGCGACCCCGTGTTGCTACGAGGTGGCGAGTTCGTGGCGGCTGTGCTCGCGCAGCAGACCACAGGCCTGCCGTGGTTCGTCGGCGAAGCCCACACCGTCGTCCTCCAGGCACAAGAGGTCTTCACCGAGGTGGTGGACCTCCCCCGAGGGTGAGCTCGTTGTCCCGCTCGCCCTCGCGTTCGACCCACCGGCGCATCTGGCCCCTGTCCTGCCAGTCACCGCGGCGGTAGACCACCTCGACATCAGACTCGTCGTAGACCTTGTACAACTTCTTCTCCGTCATGCCCCCGGGTGATTTCAGGGGTGAGTTTCCGCCCCAGTTCGGAACGAGTTTTGGCCGCACTTCGCACTCCGGCCAGTTGATTCGGTGAACGAGTTTTGGCCCCACTTGTTGATCTTGTCCGTTGGTCTGGTCGACGGGGGCTGGGCGCGGGTGTGCGCGAGCCGGAAAGCGGGCGACGACCGGCAGGAGCGAGACGCAACGGCGATGCCAGCCAGAAATGTCGGTGCTCGGACCTAGTATGCAGAGCATGACGCGGTACATCGACAAGGATCTGTACGGTGCGGAGTTCCGCGAGTGCGACCTGACCGGGGCACGCCTGATCGGCGTCGTCATGCAGGATGCCGTGACCGACGGGCTCATCACCAACCTCGTGGTGAACGGCGTCGAAGTCACCGAGTACGTCGAGGCAGTGCTTGACCGGGATCATCCGGTGCGAGTGCTGATCCGCTCCGAGGACCCCGCCGATCTGCGCGAGGCATCACGTCAGCTCCATGCCGCCTGGCCGCCACGATCGAGCGAACGCCAGGTATCGAGCGCCGCAGCGTGAACGACGAGTGGTCGGCGGTGCAGACGATGCGCCACCTGGTCTTCGCCCACGACTCGTGGTTCCGCCGCTGCTGCCTGGGCTCGACGGAGCTGTTCACTCCGATGGGCATCGGGACGACCGTCGAGCCCTACCGTGGAGCGCATGGGCTTGACCTCTCCCTCGATCCGGCCCTCGACGAGATCGTGAGCGTGCGTGACGGACAGGCCCCGAGCTCGAGGCCTGGCTCGACGAGATCACCGCTGTCGCGAGGGACGGCATAATGATAAGCAAAAACGCATTAATCATTGTTGCAACGTTAATCACTGTCGCGGCTGCCTACTTTGCTTACGAAGCGGTGACACACCACAGTTACATATACGGATTAATATCCTTCTTTGCTGTCGCCTTAGCGGCTACCGCTGTGAGGAGCTATCTAAAGAACCAGCGACAATAGATAAAAGGTAAACCCGTCTTTGTCACCGTTAACGGAATATGGGCGAACGCCAAGACAAGGACGGGTTCCCTTGCCCCCATACGGCGGCAAGGGGACCCGTCCTTCGTCGTAACGTTCCTGATGTTGACGAAACCGGGGCGAGCCACAGGCCCCCGCACCGCGTCCTCGATCGGCGAGCTTGATGTAGCGGCGGCTGACTCGGCGCTAGCGCCTCCGGCCCAGCACAGCCCGCACGGCGGGTCACCTGAACCATCAATCTGAGCGATTCACGCGGGGCTTCTACCGTCTGCTCGCACGTGGGAACAACGCTCGGAGCGGCTCGTTGTATGAGGAAGCCCGCGCGGAGGTACTACGCTGGCAGGATGCCGCTGTTCTCTGACATTGATGGTCCGGCTCCTGAGGGGGCTGCCGAAGCGACGGTCGGGCAGGTCGTGGGTGAGCTGACCAGGCAGGCCCGTGCCGGGCATGTTGTGTACCTGACCGGGCCGGGTGATGATGACGTGGTGGCTGTCGCCCCGGTCGACGTGGTGAAGGCGGGGCTCGCCGCGTTGGGCCGCACCGAGGATGGCACCCGCCTCTAGATCAGTCTGCTGGTGTAACCGGCGTCGACGAGTCGCTGGTAGGCGGCGTTCACCTCATCGGGTACGTCCTGCTGGATGGCGAAACCCCGGCGGGCGTACTCAGTGATGCGTTGGGTGTCACCGACCAGCATGTTGATGACCCGGTCGATGTCGCCGATGCTGGCGATGTACTCGTCGAGTGGCAGTGGCCGTGATGAGCAGATCACCTCGACCTCGGGCCACACTTTGCGGCAGGTCGCGTACGCGCGGCGCTGCTGGTAGGGCCGGGAGATGAGCATGATCGAGGCGGGGTGTATGCCCGCGTCGGTGAGGACCTGGCGGCTGTGGGTGATGTTCTGGCTGGTGTTGGTCGCCTCGGTCTCGATCATGATCGCCTCGGTGGGGACGCCGAGGCTGACGGCGTGTTCGCGGTAGTGGACGGCTTCGCCGCGGGGGAAACGCTCGATCGTGGTCGGCGCGTTGGCGCCGGTGAACACGATGCGGTCGACCAGGCCCTGCTGGTACAGATCGGCGGTGTGGATCGCGACGCCGAGGTCGTGGGAGCCGAGCCCGATGCCGACGTCGCAGCGGCGCGGTTGGTGGCCCATGTCGTGATAGGCCCACAGGGTCTCGACGTCAGCTTGAAGGTCGGGCGGAAGCTGGTTGGTCGGCATGTCGGTGGACCTTACGGGCGGTGTGAGTCGGCGGCGTGCACGCCCATTCGGTAGGCGAGTTCGACCGCGCGGGTGGCTGGTCGGGGCAGTCTGATCATCTCTCGCACGAGGATGCGCGACAGTCGGTGGTAGCGAACCTGTTCGGGCGCGTCCTGTTCGGCCGCTAGCAGCACGTCGAGCGCGTCGTCGGTGCGGTTCCATCGGACGTAGGCGCGGGCGGTTTCGATGGCGTGCCGGGCTTGGCGCTCCACCGGCAGCCCGTGGGTGTTCACGCGGGGGCCGAGATGGACGGCCACCTGGACGTCGCCGAGTTCCATCGCCGTGGTCATCCGGTGGATCGTGACGTTGGTGGGCCCGAACGCCGTCCACAGGTGGTTCGCGTCGTGCCCCACCCGCGTGGCCGCTTGGTCGGCCTCGGCGAGGAAGGCCGTGGTGTCCGCCCGGTTGTCGCGCCGGGAGGAAGCCACCGCCCCAACCAGGTGCAGCATCCCGTACACCGACAGGTACTCCGGTGTGGCGGTGCCGAGGCCGGGTTCGAGCCGGTCGGCGGCGGCGCGGCTGAGCGCGACCGCTTGCTCGAACTCGCCGATGGACAGCAGGGCATGCGCCACCGACCGGTACAGCGACCCGATCATCAGGTCACTGCCACTGACGTGCGCTGCGGCCAGCCCGCGGCTGGCCGAGATCGACGCGAGATCAGCCTCGCCGAGTTTCGTCAGGAACGCCGTAGCCAGTTGGTGGGCGCTGGCGGCCAACGTGTGGGCGCGCACCCCGTCGTCGCTGGTGTGTCCGTAGTGCTGGCACGCGGTCTGGGTCTCGGTGATCAACAGGGGTAGCCGCTGGATGAGCCGGGCGTAGCGGGAGTTCTGGTAGTCGCCCCACTGCGTCGCGAGCTCCGCGGCAAGGGCGTCCAGGCGAGGTGGCTCACCGGGCTGCGGGCCAGCGAGGAACTGGCGATGGTCCATCAGCGCCACGCGCAGCGCCGGTATCGTCCGTCGGCCCGATTCGTCGGCCCCCGCCATCAGCACCGGCTCGCCGATCACATCGCCGAGCGCGACGTCCAAGGCATGCGCGAGACGCCGCAACACCGACAGCCGATCCAGCGGGAGCACGTCGTGCTCCACCTTGCGCAGCCAGTCCTCGCTGCGGCCGACCAGCCCTGCCAGAACCGCCTGGGTGAGCCCGCGCCGCTGCCGATAGAACGCCACGCGTTCCCCGATCGTCAGGTCATCGGTCATGCCTCGCATGGAGTACATCCTCCCACCCCCGTCGCCCACGACCCCAGAGAAATCCTCCCGGTCCCACCCCGCCAACACACCTAGCGTCCTCGTCCAGCGACAACACGCGACACAGGGCCGCGAACGTCGATCGTTCCGCCAACGAGCGAACCGGGAGTGATAGTGACCGCGATCAGGGACACGCAGACACAGCGCAACCATCCCTGCCGGCGTTCAATTGCTCGTTCGGCAGCCAATCAAGCTCCTGCCGTGCTGGCCGTGCCCCGACCGGCCAGCACGGCAGGTCCGACTATTGGGCTCGCCGGTGTTCTCCCGCGGGCCAGGGTGACCTTCCCAGTTGGCGGCCACCAGTGCCACCGGTACTGGATCGTCTGCGGGTACTACGAGTGCGTTCACGGTCATGTGGTGCCGATCCATGGCCGGGAGCGGACGACACGATGACCAACGAGATCATCTCCACGCCCGAACGGCATGCTGCGCTGCCACTCGTGAGCCGGGACTGGATCTGCGCAGTGAAGTCCGTGCTCCGAGACCGCGCCGACCAGGAACCCAACCCTTCCGGTTCATCGCCCGATCAGTGTGTCGTGAATGTGGTCATCGAGTTCGGCCAGGAAGTTCTCGGCTCGCCATGGACGCAGATCTCGTCGTGCCAGACGGATCCGCTGTGCGGGCACCCGGCCGCCCGTCGCCGCTGTGATGTCCACGGCTTCGTGCAAGAGATCGACACAGGCGAAGGGATCACCGAGACGCAGTCGCGCGAGGGCCAGGTCGGCGTTCACGATGCCTCGTTGCACCAAGTCCCCCGACAACCTCAACGCGCTGAGCGAGCGGTCGAGGCTTTGGTGGGCACGGCCCGCGTCGCCTATGTGGAGAGCGCAGAGTCCGTCGAAGCCGTTCAGGCGGTCGACGTTGAATCCGCCGTGAGGGTCGTCGACGGTCAGCTGATCGACGGTCTTCCACGCTCGGTCGAGTGCCTCGGTCGCTTCCCTGGCCTGGCCGCTCCGAGCACAGATCTCGGCGTGAACGGCGTGTGCGCGGGCTCGAATGGCGTAACTGGTGCCCCGGTGCGCATCGGCGGTCGCGGCACGGGCAATCTTCAGCGCCGCGTCCACGTTATTGGTTGCATGCAAGGCCACCATCGTGTGACTCGTCTGTACCGCCGCCCGGTGGCTACGGTCCTTGAGCCGTCCCGCGACCTCAGTGGCGTCCGCGTACAGGGCCATGGCGATCTCGTCGTCGCGGGTCTCGAAGGCCAGTCGCGCGGCAAGAGCATAGGTGTCGGTAGCCAGCAGCATCAGTTCGTCGTACGGACCAACGTGGTCGAACTGCAGGAGCCGACCGCAGGACTCGACGATCGGCGCAAGCTGGAGCTGAAGACGGACGAACGGGGTCGATCCGACCTGTCCATTGATGGCCGCAACAGCATCCTGCAGTTGGCTGAGCAGGTCAGGATCGAGCCGAGATGGATCGCGCTCAACAGCGGCGACGCTCGAATGGGTGGTAGGCGAGAGCACGGCCAACAGGTCTCGGCCCTCACCTCCCGCGCTCTGAGTGATCAGCTCAACGAGCTGTCGGATGCGTTGGGGTGGCGCTCCGAAATGGCGGAGTGCGTCGAGCAGCGCAGCGAAATCCGATCCGGTACCCAGCGCCAGGTCTCCGGATGGGGTTCGCGCATAGAGGTGGGCCAGGAGAAACTGGTAGCGATCGCCGGGACTGGTTCGGCTAGTGAGACTCTCCCACCTGGCGACGGTGCGCTGGATGCTCGCGACCTGCCTGTTCATCAGCGAGGTGACGGCGAGTTGGCGCGCAGTATCGCGCAAGCCTCGGGCGAGATCGGTCCAGGACCAGCCGCGTCTCTCGCGCAGCTGCCGCAGCAGGCGCACCCCGGTATCCCGATCAGTGGTCACGCCGCCCAGTACACCATCTCTCGAAAGTCAGACTGGCACGACCAGCCGGGGTTTACCCTGGTCGGCGGCGTAGTTCACGGTGTACCAAGTGCCGCTCGTCGAATCCGAGCCCTGCGGAAAACCGATTACGAAGCCGCTGCGGTCGACCATCCAGCGGTTGCGGGCATGATAGGCCGAGGAGCCGAGCTTTTCAGCGCGCAGCTCGACGACGCCTGCAAGCCGGCCGCCTCGTTGCCATCGATGGATGGCCTCGCCCGCGACAGCTGGTTGGTCGGCCACAGTGCACGGTACGACGACGGTCAGGGCGGCCTGTGTGTGTTCGGCCAACCAGTCCAATGCGGAGGTGTCGATTCCGGCGGCACCTCCGAGGTAGAAGGTGGCGTTCGGGTCGGCAAACGGCCGGAGGTAGTCGTCGAACAGGCCGGTCAACTGCGTCTCGGCCTGGGCAGTGATCGAGCGTGTGCCGGTGATCGTGACGTGTCGAGGCACGCTCGCGCGCTCCTTCGCGGATGTCATCGAATGTCATCTGCCCCCGTCGTACCTAGTCACGATCTCATGAACGCACCGGCTGCGACGAGGCTCCCCCGACCGCGTCGCAGCCGGTTGCCTGCCCAACGACGACCACGGTGACCGCGACCATGAGCCTGCTATCCACGATGAACCGCCTGACGACGAAGAAAAAGTGGTCGAGTGCGATTGACGACATGCTCCGACAGGTTGTCGACGAAGGATTCGCTTTCTACGTCTGCGGCGAGCGACGCGATCCGGTGGTCTTGGTTGCGGCCTACTACTGGAAGAGCTACGTCGACCTGCTCACCATCACCGAGCCGGACCGAGTGACCGCGGCGCGGGCCGTGCGCGAACCGGGCTTCGACGTCTTCGGTCCCCGCAAGGTGGTGTGGGCCTACGGCAACGAGGCTGAACCCACCCTTCGAGCACTGTTGAACCTTACACATCCTGACCACCCGGATCATCCGACCTGCCCACACGAGCCGCCACGCCTCATGATCGTGCCCGCTCACCTACAGCGACCGATGACATTCAAGGCACCCGATTCGTGGAAGGTCCAGAACCGCGTACAGCGCTTGGAAAGCGCGCTCGCGAGTGACCTCGCCAGCATGGAAGCGGCTGGCCTGCTGACGCGCGAGGAAGGCCCTCTCTGGTCTGGGCAAGGAGGCTTCGTCCTCCCAAGTGGCGCTCCAGACGGGGTGGTGTGACACGTGGGCGGGATACGCGAAGTGGTTGCCGTGATCGTCGCAGCCGACAGTCGGCTCGGCGGCGCCGTCCGAGCGATCGACGACCTGGCCGGACACTTACCGCCACCGGAAGAGCAGCGCACGTGCCCGCTCTGCTCGGTCCAGTCCTGGCCCTGCGCTCGGTTCGACGACGCAGCTCACCGCGTGCAGGCTGCTGGGCTACGACTCGACGACTTTGTACCGCCAGACCTGCACGAACGTCTCCGGCATTTGACCCGCCAACCACTGCCCAGACCATCAGCTCGGGGTCCGGGCGACTGGTTCGACCAGGGGCGACACGATCGATGACGCCTTCTCCACCCACCCGCAGTGCCACACGACAAGGAAGTCAGTTGAACGACATGGTCAAGCCCGTAGAGGGAAACAACGAGGCCGACAGTTCCGAGCGCGTCGCCCACCTGCGCACAAAGATGGTCGATGACCTGATCGCCGAGGGCACGATCGTGTCCGCGCAAGTCGAGGCCGCGATGCGCAAGGTTCCACGCGAACGGTTCGCGCCTGGTGTGGACCTGGAGGAGGTCTACCAGCTGTACAACGGCGTGGTTACCAAGCGCGACGAGTCCGGGAACTCAGTCAGCTCGGTGTCCGCGCCGCAGGTGCAAGCACACATGCTGCAACAGGCGGAGATAACCGAAGGCATGCGGGTCCTGGAGATTGGGTCCGGCGGGTACAACGCCGCACTGATCGCCGAGCTCGTCGGTCCCGCGGGGCGCGTCACCACGGTCGATATTGACCAGGACATCACCGATCGAGCCAGCCGCTTCCTCGGGGAGACGGGGTATTCGCAGGTGAACGTCGTATTCTCCGATGCCGAGGCTGGCGTCACTGAACAGGCCCCGTACGACCGGATCCTGGTCACCGTCAACACGTGGGACGTGCCGCCGGCCTGGGTGGAACAGCTCGCACCGACCGGACTACTCGTGGTTCCCTTGCAGGTCAGGGGGCTGTCGCGGACGATCGCGTTCGAGAAAGCAGACGAGTGCCTGGTCAGCCGATCTGCGCGCCTGTTCGGTTTCGTGTCGATGCGCGGTGCCGGGGCGCACCAGAGCAAGCTGCTGGTCATGCGCGGGGGCGAGGTCACCCTGCGCCTCGACGATGACTTCCCCGTTGATCCCACCGAGCTGGAGGGCGTTCTGGACACGCCGCGGGTGGAGGTCTGGAGCGGTGCCAGCATCGGCCGGTTCGAGCCGTGGGCCGGCACCCAGATGTGGCTCGCTACGGCGCTGTCCGGTTTCTGTCGCGTGATCTTGGACAAGAAGCTGGACAGCGGCCTGATTTCCCCGCCCGGAAGCCACTCAGCCGCGATGGCTGTTGTCGACGGCGGCAATCTTGCCTACGTCACGACGCGCAGCAGCACGGTCAATGAGTCTGCCGTCGAGTTCGGCGTCCACGCCTTCGGACCCGACGCGGAACGGCTCGCCGAGGACGTGGCTGAGCAGCTCCGCATCTGGGAGCGGGATCACCGCAATGGACCCGGCCCCCAGTTCCGCGTCTACCCGGCGGGCACCGCTGACGACCTGATGCCTGCAGGGCGTGTCGTCGACAAGAAGCACAGCCGGATCACGATCTCCTGGCCACATGCGGCTAACGCTGCGGCCGGTCGGAGTGCCCTGCAAGAAAACACCAAGTAAGGAGAGTGACCCACATGTCCGAGGTCCTGTTTTCGGGTGGCGCCACCGCGTTGGCAGAACGGCCCGTTGCGGATGATGACGAGTTCGCGCTGGATGTACGGGTCGTCGTGGCCTATGCCCCTGTCATGGGGGACTGCCCGACGGACGACGGGTGCGGCAACACCTGCGCGGGCAACGACAGCGCCTGCAACTCGTTCGCAGACGATCCGTCCTGACCCACGGGGTGCTGCCGGTGCGCTACGGCGCACCAGCAGCACCCCTGCGGTCGCATCGTCACAGGAGGCGAGACAGTGCCATCAAGATCATCCGCGGTATACGTGCCTGGCGGTGCGGCCGTGCTCCGCGCCAGCACCGACCCCAGCGGGTTGGATCTGCCTAGTGCCCTGGATTTGTACGGCGATGGTGGGATCGAGCGCGGCATAGCGTGGTTGACGATGCAGTGGCAGCGGGCGGATGTTCGGACCGCCGTGGGTTACGCGAGTCCGGCCCTATCCCGCCAGATCGACGAGATGGTGGCCGCCGGTAGTCGTGATCTCCGAGCGGTTCGTCGAGTGGTCATCTCCCTGGCGTCCTACCTCCTTCGCTGGCAGCAGCGCCCCACCCCGTTCGGGCTCTTTGCCGGGGTCGGCTTGGCTCGGATCGGTGCTGCGGCCAAGGTGCGTTGGGGCTTCGAGCATCGAGTTGCCGTTCGTGCGGACGCGGCCTGGCTCGGTGATGTCATCACACGTCTGCATCAATGTGTGCCGCTATTGGAGCGGATATCCGTGGTCGTCAACAACGCGGGCAGTGTTCGCGGTGATCGGTTCGTTGCACCAGGGTCACCTCCGGACGGAGCGGGCCAAGAGTTGGCGCCGATCGAGGTGTCCATAGGTCTGGGCCGACCAGTCCGAGCCGCAGTCGAAGCAGCCCAGAAACCTGTGCGATTCGGTGCTCTCCGCGAACAGATCATGGCCCGATTTCCAGCGGCGACTAGACAGTCGGTCGACACCATGCTGACGGGGCTGCTCGACGAAGGGATCCTGATCAGCAGCTTGTCCGCGCCGATGACGTGCCAGGACCCGCTAGACCACGTCTGCACAAAGCTGGAGGCCGTCGAGGCCAAGACAATCCCCGAGGTCACGCATACCGTGCGCGAACTCACGACTATCCGCGAGCAACTGGCCGGAGAAGCCGTCGCCGTGACTGAAACCGAAGTCACAAGACGGATGCAGGCGTTGAGCGCCGTCGCGGACATGCCTCTCCTTGCCGACACGATCTTGGATTGTGACGTCGAAATACCAGAGCAGGTGGCTCAGGAGGCGCGCGACGCCGTCCGAGTCCTGTATCGCCTTTCCCCATATCCGTTGGGGTATCCGGCCTGGCGCGACTACCACTCGCGATTCCGCGCACGCTACGGAATCGGTGCGCTCGTGCAAGTCCTGGAGTTGGTCGCCGACAGCGGACTCGGCCTCCCGGCTGGCTTCCTTGGCTCCTCGCGCGGGCGCACCGCTCATCAGATGAGCGAACGCGACGAAAAGCTCCTCGCGATGATCCAGCGAGCGACAGTGGACGGCACTGGCGAAATCGTCCTGACCGATCAGGCGATTGAGGACCTCACGGCCAGCGATCCCGCTGACCTGCACCTGCCCGCTCGTGTCGAGGTGGCGGTCGAGATCCACTCCAATGGTGTAGAAGCGTTGTCTCGCGGCCGGTTCACGTTGGCGGTGACTGGAACGCCAAGGCCAGGCAGCAGCATGGCTGGCCGCCATGCACACTTGCTGCCCGACGACGGCCGCGACGCGGTCGCCGCCTCCTTCACCGCAGCCGAGCCCGGCACCGTTGCCGCCCAGTTGTCGTTTACACCACGGAAGCGCCGCAACGAGAACGTCGCACGGACCGAGCAGTTGCTGCCCCACGTCATTCCCGT
This sequence comes from Amycolatopsis marina, assembly GCF_900111885.1. Lineage (GTDB taxonomy): Bacteria > Actinomycetota > Actinomycetes > Mycobacteriales > Pseudonocardiaceae > Amycolatopsis > Amycolatopsis marina. The sequence goes on along the minus strand of NZ_FOKG01000045.1, from coordinate 6,279 downwards.
TGCCGAGCACCATGAGCGGGACGAGCACCTGATCAACCTGACAGACCTCGCCGTCACGGCGGACGACCGTCGGTTCTACCTTGTCCAGATATCCACCGGCCAGCGCGTCGAGCCGCGCGTGACCCACGCTCTGGAGGCCGGCGTCCACACTCCACCTCTGGCCCGATTCCTCGCCGAGATCACCACCGCCCGAGCTTCGGTGTACAAGGCGTTTCACTTCGGGGCCGCCGCCAGGCTCCCGTATCTTCCCCGAGTTCGATACCGACGAACCATACTGTCCCCGGCGCGCTGGCTGCTGGCGGCCGGCGACCTACCTGGCCGCCGTGCCTCGTTCGCTGTATGGGAGGCCGGGCTGGACGCATGGCGACAGCAATCGCGTGTCCCCGCCTGTGTCGCCCTGGTCGAACTGGACCGGAGACAGCCAGTGGACCTGAACCACCCGTTGCACCGACTCCTGCTGCGGACGCGCCTGGACCGCGGAGGCCGACTCGAACTGCGCGAAACCTCGGGACCGGCGGACATTGCCTGGCTTGGCCGAGCTCACGAGCTTCTCATCCCCCTGGTCCTGGATTCCGCTGCCGCTGCAAGCCGGTCATCATCGATCGCAGTTCCACAGCAGGTTGTGGCCAGCGACGCCAGCCACCTGCCAGGAGATTCGCCCATTCTGTGCGCGCAGATCTACGGACACCCAGACCGCTTCGATGAAGTTCTCACGGAGCGACTTCCCAGCTTGCTCGGAGCCTTCGGCGATGTCGCACTGAACTGGTGGTTCCGCCGCCATCGCCAGATGAGCCGTCCCGATGACGATCAGTACCTGGTCCTTTACCTGCGCCTGCCTCAGTCATCCGCCTATGGCTCGGCTGCCGAACGCCTTGTCGAGTGGGCGAGCACGCTGCGCAGCGAACGCTTGCTGTCGCATGTCGCGCTGACCACACACGAGCCCCAGACAGGGCGCTACGGTCACGGTTCCGCATTGGAGCGCGCGTACGACCTGTTTGCGGCCGACTCCGCGGCTGCTCTCGCACAGATCGCCTTGACTATCCGAACCGGGACGCACCGACAGGCGGTGGCAGCTGCCAGTTTCGTCGACGTCGCCGTGAACTTCGCCGGGTCGGTCCAGAGCGGGTTGGATTGGCTGCTCCGTGAACTTCGTCAACAGCACGGGCGGCTGCAGCCGGCGCTCCGCGACCGAGCGCTGGAGCTGACTGACCCGGAGGCCGTATGGACGTCGTTGCGTTCCGTGTCGGGCGGGGAGAAAGTCGTGACTGCCTGGCAGCGGCGCGCCGTTGCACTCGCGGCCTATCGAGTAGCCCTGGCCGAGCAGCGTGATCCACTGACGGTGCTGCCGTCTCTCCTGCACCTGCACCACATTCGTGCAGTCGGAGTCGATCCGGCGCTTGAACGCGTCACAGGCCGTTTGGCTCGGGCTTCCGCGCGCCGCGCCGCTGCTCGCCGCGGGGAGATTTAGGTTGGCTACCACGGCGATCGCGCTGGCCGATCTCGCCCAGCGGCATGCCAACAATTTGGCACTGCCGGGACCATGCCCAGAGGACAAACCCTGGGCCGATCAATCTCTCTCCAAGGGCACCGCCGGAATGGCGCTGCTGCACATCGAACGTGCTCTCATCGGTCGCGGAACCTGGCGCGAGGCACACCTTTGGGTCACCAAGGCTGTCGCCGGTCGAGTCAGCGCCACGGATACTTCCGGCCTTTATCTCGGGGCTCCGGCAGTCGCGTTCATGCTGGACGCTGCGGCGACTGGTGCCAGCGGTCGCTACCAAGAGGCTCTCGCGGATGTCGACGGTCACGTGGTCGCGCTCTCTCACCGGCGCGCCGAAGCTGCGCTAGCACGCATCAAGGCGGGCGAGTTCCCTGGATTCCGCGAGTACGACGTGTTCTTTGGTTTGAGCGGCCTCGGCGCATTGCTCCTGCGTCGCGCCTCCGATAGCAGCGCGATGGAGCGCGTCCTGGACTACCTCGTTGCCCTGGCCAGGCCACGTCAGGTCGATGGCGATGTACTGCCTGGCTGGTGGGTCGGCCACGATCCCCACCGTCGAATCTCCGCCTCCTATCAGGAGGGCCACGGCAATTTCGGTCTTGCCCACGGCATCACCGGCCCTCTGGCCTTGCTTAGCCAGGCTATGCGGCGAGGGATCATCGTTGACGGTCAGCACGAGGCGATCATCACCATCTGCGAATGGCTCGATTCGTGGCAGCAGGAGGGCGCGGCCGGTCCCTGGTGGCCTGAATGGATCACCCTGGCAGAGCTGCGTACCGGCCAGCCTCACCAGTCGGGGCCGGCGCGCCCCAGTTGGTGCTACGGCACGCCTGGAATCGCCCGTGCCGGCCAACTCGCTGGCATCGCCACCGGTGACGCCCACCGGCAGCGGATGTACGAACAGGCGCTGATTCGCTGCCTCGACGACCCTGAGCAGCTAGCTCGGATCACCGACGGCGGCCTGTGCCACGGTTGGGCCGGGCTGTACCAAACCGTCTGGCGATCGGCCCAGGACGCTGGAACATCCGCGTTTGACGAATACCTTCCGCCTCTGGCCGCGCACCTGGGTCAACACACTCGCCACGGGCCAGTGGCGAAGCGCGGCTTCCTCGAAGGCACAGCAGGAACAGCTCTTGCCCTGCATACCGCCGTGTACAACACCACGCCGACTTCGGGATGGGACGCATGTCTACTCATCGACTGACACCGCGAGAGGTAGAACTGCGAAGCAGTGATGCCGACGAGTCCGCGGTTGCGCAGGGCGCGGAGTACGGGGTTCTTCTGGTACTGGCCGGGGCTTCCTTGAATGAAGCCGCAGCAGCCATTCACGTCGAACCCGCGGACCTGGCCGAGGCCGTCGAGGTCTATCGGAAAGCTGGACGACACGCCCTCGAACGGCAGGCAGCTTCGGACTGGTGGCAGATCTACATCGAGTTCATCGATTGGAGCACGGCCGAACAGTCAGCAGCCGACACCATCGCGCCGCTGTTGCACCGAGCTGGAGAGGACGGCCTCGTCACGAAGTGGTGGTTCATGAGGAAACACCCCTGCTGGCGACTACGGATTCACCCAGGGCGGGACGGACACGCGATGCGGGACCATCTCGGGGCCGCACTCGATGAACTCGCAGCCGACGACCGCATTGCCCAATGGTGGCCCGGCACCTATGAGGCCGAGATGCAAGCTTTTGGTAACTGGACGGGCATGGAGGCTGCCCACGATCTATTCTATGAGGACAGCCGCGCCGTCATGCACCTTGCTCACAACGGCGGCGGCGGGCTGGGCCGACGCGAACTGTCGCTGCTGCTGTGCAACACCCTGATGCGCGCGGCGGGACTGGAGTGGTACGAGCAGGGCGACGTCTGGCACCGGATCGCTCAGGAACGCCCACTGCCAGAGGATGTCTCTGCCGCGAATCTGACCGCCATGGCCAGCGATCTCAAACAGTTGTTGCTCGCGAACACAGCTCCTGGCGGGCCGCTGCTACGCGCAGAAGGTCCCCTGGCCTCATCCGCAGACTGGGCCAGCGCCTTCCGACAGGCCGGCCGGACCCTGGGGTCCGCGGCCCGTACGGGGACGCTGCAGCGCGGCCTTCGTGAGGTTCTGAGCTACCTGATCATCTTCCACTGGAACCGCCTTGGGTTGCCAGCTCGAACACAGAGCATTCTCGCGTGGGCGACGCGCACCGTCATCCTTGGTCTGCCCGGACATGTGCCGCCCAACCCGACATTGAGTGGTGGACCTACCTCTGGGACAACAGCACCGCCATTGGCGGCCCGAGCGAACGAAGGCGTAGCCGAACGAGCACTGGCCCGATTTCCGCTTGTGTCGCAGCGCCGCTTTCCCTGTCCTGATCTGGAAACCCAGGTGCGCAACGTGCGCGAGTGCGCAAACTCCTGCCAGGAGTCAACCACTGTCGAAGAGCGGATGAACCGCGCCTGCACCGTCTGGAATCTGTCCGCGCGCATCGCGGCCGAATGCGGTATGCCCGACGTCGCCATCAGCCTATGTCGACGACAGTTCCGAATTTTCCGAGCAGCGTCACCACTGTCGGCCGGTTCTGCCATCGCTTCGCTCCAGCCAGTGGTGAACCTCGCCCGACTGACCAGGCGGGCAGGTGACAACCAAGGCGCCTACCGCGAGCTCGAAGCGATCAACCACGCCGTCCGTAATGGTGGTGCGGCCGTGATCCACGGTGACTTGGTCGACTTCGACGGCCTAATCGCGGACCGCTCGTCCGAAGTAGACAACTGGCTTCGGCAGGTTATGCGTGAGGATGGAACCCGCGCGCTTGTCGCAGCCGGCCAGTGGACGAACGCCGCAGCGCATGCCGAGAAGTACGACGAAACCAGAAATCAGTTCCGCGAAGCCCGCCAGACACGCGCCATCGCTCTTGCCCTTAACGGGAAAGCCAACTTGGCGCTCAAACTTATCGACAACACCGCCAAAAGCGATGCTTGGGAGTACGCCGGGGCAGCGTGCCTGCGCAGCTACCTGCTTCTTCAGGAGCGCAGCATCGGTGCAGGTGACGTGATAGGCATGCTTAACGATGTTCGGCATGTCTGCGGGGCATCGCACCGACCCACGGGGTTATTCCGGATCCGGCTCGGGTTGACCGCGGCAGACCTTGCTGTTGCGGCACAAGGAGATGCAGGGCTTCTCTGCGCCGAGCTGATCGAGAAGGCTGAACGATCGGCAGATGCATTCATGGCGCGCGAGGTGCTGGCACACCCAGAATGCCAAACGCTGGCTACACCCAAGCAGAGCGAAACCTTGGGCCTGCTCGTCGAGCGAGCAGGTTTTGACTCGGGGCAGGTCCCCGCGGTGGTGATGGACGACCTCATGTCATCCGTACACACTGCCGAAACCGTCCTGATCGCGAATCTCGGCGTCACAGCCAGCCGACTGGGGCCGATCCGTGACTGAACCTGAACACGGTCTAGATCGAGGGCTTGCCTTGCCACACCTCCACCGTACCGACCGGTCTGCTCGACGAGCTGCGCAATTTCTATCGGCGTGAACCGAGCCTGCTCGCCGACGACCTTCCGGGCCTGCGGCTCCTTTGACCGGGGTCGGAACAATCGTGTCTTCGCCTGGGACGGCCCGGACTGCGAGGTCTGCCTCAAGCTGTACCGCACCGACAAACGCGACCGCGCGGCTTGCGAGTAACAGGCCCTCGCACATGTCGCGGCCTGCGGAGTCACCGCTGCTCCACAGCCGCTGTGACACAACCCCGACCCCGAACTGCCTGCAGTCGCGATGACCATTTTCGCCGGTCGGCCGGTGCCCGACCTCGCCGAGTCCACCACCGCACTTTGGGCCATGGTCGCGATTCTCGACCAACTCCGGGAGAGCCCACTCGGACCGTTCGCTGACACGCCGCGCGTCGATTCACCCGCAAATTACAAGAATCGGGTCACCGAGGTCTGGCCGGGCCAGCTCGACGAGTGCGAGGACGAGCCGCTTACCGCTGACATGCAATTGATGCTCGGCCCCTGGTACGAACGAGGCGACACCGCGGTGCTCGCCGATCGGCGCCGAGGATCGTTTCTCGCGGCGACTCTAACCTGTTCAACTGGCTCTGGGGCGAGCCGAACGTCCACGTCGTCGACTGGGAGTTCATCGGTCACAGCGACACCGTCTATGACGCCGCCGAGTTGGTCGAACACCTCAGCGCCCGCGTCATCGACGATGAGTGGCGAGTCGCGCTACTGCCGGACCACGGAATCGTCGACGACACGGCACGTCGCCGTTTTCTGGCCGCACAGCGAACCGTTGCGCTCAGCTTGCTGTGGAAGCGTGGAGACAAGCGAGCCGATGATGTCGAGTTTCAGGTCAAGTGGGTCCGTGAGCTGATGAACAGCAGCTTCCTGTGACACACCTGGCTTCAGTGTCGCCTCATGTGCGCTATCCCGACGGGCCAGTGCCGTGAACGCCCTGCCAATCCCGCGCTTGCCGCCCAGCCCGCTGTTCAGTGCCTCGACCTCGGCAGGTTGCCGTTCCCCGCGCCAGACACCCGAGTACGAGGCACTGACCGAATACTTGCCATGTGTGGGTGAGCTCGACGCCCCCAGGTGTGATGTGACGGCCAACGCCAAGAGTGTCGAGGATGAGCAGGCGGCAGCTGCCATCGCTGCACGACCTCAGCCCCACCCCAGCCTTGACCTCCTCGCTCGAGTCCTACAGGGCCTAATACTGCAACGGCAGTTAAGGAAGTGGGTAGCCGCGGCGTTTGTAGTGGCTGAGGCGGGCTTGGTGTTGTCGTCGGCGGCGGAAGCGTG
>NZ_FOKG01000020.1 GCF_900111885.1 Amycolatopsis marina | reverse complement strand
GGGGGAATCCGTCGGCGGTGGCGAGGAACTGGATGTTGCCGCCGAAGGCGCGGTGTTTACCGGAGTACCAGCGGTGTACTGGTTGTCCGGCGGTGCGGCCTTTGGTTTTGATCACGGTCCCGGCGACGCGGGTGGTGCGGATCAGGGTGCCGTCCAGGATGAGGTGGGTGTCTCCGGCGGCCAGCCGTTCGGTGAGTACCTCGGGCAGGTCGTGGGTCTGGGCGGCGAGCACGGTGATGCCTTCGTGCAGGTAGCGGTAAGCGGTGGCGACACCGATCCCGGAATCGGTAGCCAGCCGCGCTACCGGGGTGGCGTCACGGAACCAGCGCAGGACCAGCACCGCCTGGGCGAAGGGCCCCAGCGCACGGCGCCCCCGCCGGGTCCCCACCGCCCGGCGATGCTCGGTCAGCAACTGCGCCACAAACTGCCCGATCGGGCGCGCGACATCCAGCGTGGCACGATACGTAATCACGGAGAGCCTCTGGTTCCTCAGACTTGGTCTTCAGCAAACCCAGTCACTACCAGAGGCTCTCCGCCTACCACACACCCCAAGATCAACCCACTGAGAAAACCTCAATGTGGCATTCGGGAACTCCCCTAGCCGATGAAGTTGTGGCGGCGCAGGAGCGGCTCGAGCTCCGGGTCCCTGCCGCGGAATTCGCGGAAGGCCCGCATGGAGTCGATGCTGCCGCCGCGCGCCAGGAGCTTCGACCGGAAGTGGTCCCCGTTGGCCCTGGTCAGGCCACCGTTCTCGCGGAACCACTCCACCGAGTCGGCGTCGAGCACCTCGCTCCAGATGTAGGAGTAGTAGCCGGCGCTGTACCCACCGCTGAAGATGTGCGCGAAGTAAGTGCTGCGGTATCGCGGCGGAACGGCGAGCAAGGCCACGCCTTCCTTCTCCAGCGCCTCGGCCTCGAACCGGGCCACGTCGCCCGCCTCGATCCGCTCCCCAGGCGCCAGCGCGTGCCAGGCCTGGTCCAGCAACGACGCGCCGAGGTACTCGGTGGTGCGGAATCCCTCACCGTGGTGCTGTGACTCCACGAACCGGTCCACCAGCTCCTGCGGTAGCGGCTCTCCCGTGCGGTGGTGCTTCGCGTAGTTCGCCAGCACCTCCGGCCACAGCGCCCACATCTCGTTGACCTGTGAGGGAAACTCCACGAAGTCGCGTGGGACGTTCGCCCCGGAGAACTTCGGGTAGTGCACATCGGACAGCAGACCGTGCAGTGCGTGGCCGAATTCGTGGAACGCGGTGATGACCTCGTCGAAGGTGAGCAGCGTCGGCTCGCCCTCCGGTGGCCGGACGATGTTGAGGTTGTTCACCACCACCGGGCGTTCGCCCAGCAGGCGGGACTGCTCGACGAAGTTGTTCATCCACGCACCGCCGCGTTTGGTGTCGCGGGTGTAGTAGTCGCCGAGGAACAGGCCCAGTCCGCTGCCGTCGGCGTCGTGAACCTCGAACACCCTGACCTCGGGGTGGTAGACCGGGAGGTCGTGGCGTTCGGTGAAGGTCAGCCCGTAGAGGCGGCCCGCGGCGTGGAAGACGCCGTCGATCAGGACCCGTTCCAGTTCGAAGTACGGCCGCAGGGCGGCGGTGTCGATGTCGAACCGTTCCTTGCGGACCTGCTCCGCGTAGTAGGCCCAGTCCCAGGGCGCGAGCTGGCCGCTGTGCGCCGGGTCCGCGGCGGCGACCTGCTGCAGCTCCTCCCGCTCGGCCTGTGCGTTGCGGGCGGCGACCGGCGCGAGCTGCCGCAGCAGGGCGAGGGCGGCGTCCGCGGTACCAGCGGTCTGGTCGGCGATCATGTATGCCGCGTGGTCGGGGAAACCGAGCAGGCGTGCGCGTTCCGCCCGCAACTCGGTGATCCGGGCCAGCGTCGTCGAGTTGTCGTGTTCGTTGCCGCGCGCGCCCCGGCTGACCGACGCGGCGTGGATCCGCTCGCGCAGTCCCCGGTCGCGCAGCGCGGCCAGCACGGGCTGGGCCGTCGGGAGGCCGAGCTTGAGCAGGTAGGCGCCGTCGTTGCCGCGGGCGGTGGCTGCCTCGGCAGCCGCGGCGATCGTGTCCTCGGACAGCCCGGCCAGCTCGGCGGCGTCGGAAACAAGCACGGCCAGGTCGTTGGTGTCGGAGAGCAGGTTGTTCTGGAACCGGGTGCTCAGTGAGGACAGTTCCTCGTTGAGCGCGCGCAGACGTTCCTGGTCCGGCTCGGGAAGTCCGGCGCCTGCCCGCTGGAACTCCAGGCGGTAGCGCTCCAGCAGCCACGCCGTCTCCGGATCGAGGTCGAGTGCGTCGCGGCGCGAGTACAGGTCGTCGATCCTGGCGAACAAGCGCGGGTCGAGGTGGATGGCGTCGGCGTGCGCGGCCAGCCGGGGCGCGATGTCGGCCTGGATCTCCTGGATCCGTGGGGTCGAGTCCGAACCCGCGAGGTTGAAGAACACCGCGGACACGCGCCCGAGCAGCCGACCGGACCGTTCCAGCGCGACGAGCGTGTTCTCCACCGTCGGAGGCTGGGGATCGGTGGCGATCCGGTCGATCTCGGCGGCGTGCTCGGTGATGCCCGCCTCGAAGGCGGGCAGGAAGTGCTCTTCGGTGATGCGGTCGAACGGTGGCAGCCCGTAGGGCAGCTCGCTCGGCACGTCGAAGGGATTGGCCCCAGTGCTCACTCGCGGTCCTTTCGTCCTGTCGATCCCCCGACCGCGGCGTCGGACGACGCCGGGTCTCCCTCCTTGCCGCTCTCGGGCTCCGGCGGCACGATGCCGCCGAGGTCGGCCCCGTGGTCGTTCATCCTGAGCACGAACGGACGCAGTTCGGTGTAGCGGATCACCGAGACCGAGCCGGGCTCGACGACGATGCGCTGGAAGGAGTCCAGGTGCTGACCGAGGGCGTCGGCGAGCACGGACTTGATCATGTCGCCATGGGTGCACGCGATCCATACCGCGTGCGCGCCGTGCTCCGCGGTGATCCGTTCGTCCTGCCGCCGGACGGCGCCGACCGCGCGGCTCTGCATGGCCGCCAGTCCCTCGCCGCCCGGAAACACCGCGGCGGAAGGGTGTGCCTGCACCACCCGCCAGAGCGGCTCGCTCGCCAGGTCCTTGAGTTCGCGGCCGGTCCAGTCGCCGTAGTCCACCTCGGACAGTTCCGGGTCGGTTTCCGGTGTCAGGCCACGGGCCTCGGCCAGCGGTGCGAGGGTCTGCGCGCAGCGTTGCAGCGGGGACGCGACCAGCGCGGCCAACGGGATTCCGGCGAGTCGCTGGACGAGTGCCTCGGCCTGTGCTCGCCCGGTGCTGTCGAGATCGACCCCGGGCGAACGCCCGGCGAGCACACCAGAACCGTTCGCGGTGGAGCGGCCGTGCCGCAGGAGGATGACGGTACCCACGGCCGCCACACTACGTGCCGGTCGACCTCCAGACACCCGGTTGGCCGCTAAACGACCGGGCCGGCCTCCGGGTCGAGGACCCCGCTGAAGACCAGGACGAACAACAGGATGCCCAGCGCGATCCGGTACAACACGAACGGGACGAACGTGCGCTTCTTGATGAAGGCCATCAGCCAGGCGATCACGACGTAGCCGACGCCGAAGGCGACGATCGTGGCCAGAATCGTCGGCCCGACCGCGGGTCCCTGCCCTTCCCCGATGTCGGTGAGCTTGTAGAAGCCCGAACCCAGCACCGCGGGGATGGCCAGCAGGAAGGAGTACTCGGCCGCGTCGGCACGATTGTATCCGAGCAACAGACCACCGGTGATCGTGCCGCCGGAGCGGGACACCCCGGGAATCAGGGCGAGTGCCTGCGCGAAGCCGTATCCGAGACCGTGCGGGACGGTCAGGTGGTCGAGGTCGCGGTCCTTGCGCCCGATCCGGTCGGCGATCCAGAGCAGGATGCCGAACACGATGAGCGTGGTGGCGATCAGCCGCAGGTCGCGGAACGCGTGCTCGATCTTCTCCTGGAACAGCAGCCCGAGGACGACGATGGGCAGCGAACCGACGATGATCAGCCAGCCCATCCGCGCATCGGGATGGCTGCGGTACTCCGGCTTGTAGAGGGAGAAGAACCAGGCGGACAGGATGTTGACGATCTTCTTGCCGAAGTAGAGGACCACGGCGGCCTCGGTGCCGAGTTGTGTGACCGCGGTGAACGCCGCGCCGGGGTCGTCCCAGCCCGCGAAGGCGGCGGTGATGCGCAGGTGAGCACTGGACGAGATCGGCAGGAATTCGGTCAGCCCCTGGACAAGGCCGAGCACGATCGCTTCGAACCAGCTCACGTCAGCACTCCCCCGGGACGGATGGCGCGCCGGAGCGTGCCGAGGGCGTCACACTTGTCGAAATCGAGAACCATTCGCACGGGCGCCGACACTATCGGGCGAGTGATCACGGCTTAACGCGCCTTGGTCAAGTACGTGATCCGACGAAGGTTAAGGTAGAGGGCCATGGAAGCTCGGCAGCTCGGCGCCTCTGGCCTGAGGGTCTCCAGGATGGCTCTCGGCACCATGTCCTGGGGTACCGAAACCGACGCCGAGGAGGCCGCGAGTCAGCTCGTCGCGTTCGTCGACGCGGGCGGCACGCTGGTGGACACCGCCGACATCTACAGCAGTGGCGAGAGCGAGCGGATTCTCGGTTCCCTGCTGTCCGACCTGGTGCCCCGTGAGGACATCGTGCTCGCCACGAAGGCCGTCGCGCGGCGGACCGAGGGGCCGTTCGGTGGTGGCGCGTCCAGGGGTGCCCTGCTCTGCGCGCTCGACAGCTCGCTGCGCAGGCTCGGAGTGGACCATCTCGATCTGTGGCAGCTGCACGCCTGGGACAGCCATGTGCCGCTGGAGGAGACGCTGTCGGCGCTGGACCTCGCGATCAGCAGCGGCAAGGTCCGCTACGCCGGGGTGTCGAACTACTCGGGCTGGCAACTCGCGACGGCGGCGACGCTCTCACGAGACACGTGCATCGTGTCGACCCAGATGGAGTACTCGCTGCTGGAACGCGGGATCGAACGTGAGGTGGTGCCCGCGGCCGCGCATCACGGTATCGGCGTGCTGCCCTGGGCACCGCTGGGCCGGGGCGTGCTCACCGGGAAGTATCGTTCCGGCACCCCGGCCGACTCGCGGGGCGCATCGACGACGTACGCGGGGTACGTCGAGCAGCACCGGACGGACAGGGCGGGGCGGATCGTCGAGGCTGTCGCGACGGCGGCGGACGGACTCGGCACCTCGCCACTGGTCGTGGCGCTGGCCTGGGTGCGGGACCGTCCCGGGGTCGTCGCGCCCGTGGTCGGTGCGCGGGACACGGGGCAGCTGACCGGGTCATTGGCCACGGAGGAACTGTCTCTCCCGCCTGCGATCAAGGCGGCCCTGGACGACGTGTCCGCGATCGACTTCGGTTACCCGGAGCGGTGGCCCCGGTAACGGTGTCGGTCATCGAGATGACGCTCACGTGACGAGACAGGGCTGGTGGGGGATGCTGGAGAGAACGTCGGCCACGAACCGGAAGGTCACTCGGTGAAGCACATCGCCTCCGTCCCACTGGTCGCGATCGGCCTTGCCTGCGCGCTGGTGCTCAGCGGGTGTTCGGAGGTCAAGGAAGGCGGCGGCGACGCGTTGCAGGTGGTGGCCGACCCGGTGGCCGCGACTGCTGCGGTCTCGCCCGCCACGACCGCCGAGCCCGAGGGAACGGTGCTGCCTGCCGAGAAGGTCACCGCGCTGGCGGTCGACTCGGGAAGCCGGACGCTGGCGGTGGCGGTGCAACAGCCGCCGTCGGTCCTGCTCCACGATCTGGATGCCCCCGGCGCGAAACCCCGCACCGTGTCCTTGCCCGGCCAGGCCGCGAGCCTCGCCGTGCAAGAAGGCCAGTTCGTTGCGAGTGTGCCGGGCGCGGGCAGCGTGGTGTGGTTCGAGCCGTCCGGTACCACGGTCAGGACGGCCGAAGTGGCCGGCGCACCGGTGGCGTCTGCAAGCCACGACGGTCGTTCCCTGGTGGCGGTGCGGGACCGCAAGGCGATCGAGGTCCTTGACGGCGAGACGGTGACGAAGACGATCTCCGGGGAGTTGTACAGCGCGGACCAGGTTGTCACCGCCGGCGGACACACGGTGGTGCTGGACCGGCTACGGACGGCGTTGTTCGAGGTGGACGTCGAGGCGGGCACCGTGGACGTGGGACTGCGGGCGGGTCAGGGCGCGACGAACGCGGTGGCCGATCCGTTCGGCCGGGTGCTGGTCACCGACACGAGGGCGGGATCGCTGCTCGCGTTCTCGACCGAACCGCTTTTGCTGCGGCAGCGGTATCCGGTGCCGGGGGGCGTGTACGCGATCGCCAGCGACGCGAAACGGAAGCTGGCCTGGGTCACCCTGACCGGGCGGAACGAGGTCGTCGGTTTCGACCTGCGCGGCGGTGAGCCAGAGGAGAAGTACCGGTTCCCCACAGTTCGGCAGCCGAACTCGGTGGCCGTGGACGACCGCACCGGGCAGGTGGTGGTCGGCTCGGCGGCTGGAGAAGGGATTCAGGTGATCGCGCCATGAGCGGAGAGGACAGCGAGGAGAGTTCTTTCACGGAGAAATGGGAGTACCGGCGGCTTCAGCTGCCACCGGGTGTCTCCCGTCTCTCCGCAGCGGTCCAACTCTCCATTCAGGCGGAGTTCTCCGGGTGGGAACTGTCGAACGTGCGCCTGTATGCGGACGGCACGAGACGGGTGTGGCTGCGCAGGCGCCGAACCCTCGCTGCCGCCGGCCTGCCGGGCCCGATCATCTGAGTCCTGGTCACGAGGCACGCAGGAAGCGGTCGAGCACCCGGGTGCCGAAGCGCAGGGCGTCGACCGGAACCCGCTCGTCCACGCCGTGGAACAGGGCGGAGAAGTCCAACTCAGCGGGGAGCTTGAGGGGCGCGAAGCCGAAGTTGCGGATGCCGAGGGTCTGAAAGGCCTTCGCGTCGGTCCCGCCGGAGAGCATGTAGGGCAGGGTCCGCGCGCCGGGGTCCTCGGCAAGTACCGAGGCGGTCATGGCGTCGACGAGTGCGCCGTCGAAGGTGGTCTCGACCGGGGGAAGCTCCATCCACTCCTTCTCGATGTCCGGGCCGAGGATGGCATCGAGCTCCCGGTCGAACGCCTCCAACCTGCCGGGCAGGATGCGGCAGTCGACGGCGGCCTCCGCGGTCGACGGGATGACGTTGGACTTGTAGCCGGCTGTGAGCATGGTGGGGTTGGCCGTGTCCCGGAGGGTGGCGCCGATCATTCGGGAGATGTTGCCGAGCTTGGCGACGGCGCCGTCGATGTCGTCCTCGGGGAAGTCCCAGCCGGTGATCTCGGTGACGCCTGCGAGGAACTCACGCACGGAGTCGGTGAGGACCAGGGGGAAGCGGTGGTTGCCGAGGCGGGCGACGGCCTCGGACAGCTTGGTGACGGCGTTGTCGCGGTGGATCATCGAGCCGTGTCCCGCGGTGCCGCGCACGCGCAGCTTCATCCACCGGATGCCCTTCTCGGCGGTCTCGATCAGGTAAGCACGGACGTCGTCCTTGAGGGTGATGGAGAAGCCCCCGACCTCGCTGATCGCCTCCGTGGCGCCCTCGAACAGGTCGGGCCGGTGCTCAACGAGCCACTGGGCGCCGTATTTGCCGCCCGCCTCCTCGTCGGCGACGAAGGCGAAGATCAGGTCGCGCGGTGGGACAATGCCGTTGCGCTTGTAGTGGCAGGCCAGGGCGAGCGTCATGCCCACCATGTCCTTCATGTCGACGGCGCCGCGACCCCACACGTAGCCGTCCTGCACGGCGCCGGAGAACGGGTGCACGGACCACTCGGAGGCGTCGGCGGGCACGACGTCGAGGTGACCGTGGATGAGCAGGGCGCCCCGCGAGGGGTCGGCCCCGGGCAGCCGGGCGATGACGTTGTGCCGATTCTTGCCACCGGACTCGACGTACTCGATCTCGTAGCCGGCCTCGGTCAGCTTCTCCGCGACGTACTCCGCGGCCGCCCGCTCGCCTACCAGGGTGTCCGGATCGCCCGTGTTGGTGGTGTCGATCCGAATCAGCTCGCTGGTCAGCGTGACCGCGTCGTCCGCGGCTGTCTCGATCTGGTTCTGCTCACTCACGGTGCTGGACCCGCCCCTGTTCGATCGTTCGGTGTGCTCACTACCTGGCATTCCTACCATTGCCAGGGCAAACACTCAGACCGCCACCGTGAGTCACCCCCACCTTCAAGCGCTTCGGCAGGCTCGTATACTGTGTTCCCAGCAAGTCCGAGTGGCGGAATGGCAGACGCGCTAGCTTGAGGTGCTAGTGCCCTTAACGGGCGTGGGGGTTCAAGTCCCCCCTCGGACACCAAGGTACGGAGTGGGCTCCGCCGCTGACACGTACTTGAACACCTGCTGCTGGCGGCCTCGCCGCAAGCCAAATCCTCATCCTGTTCCGGCGCTCTGGCTGTACGCGGAGGCGCGGTGAGTCGCCCTCCGATTACCGCGATCGTTCCCGCGAGCGGGATGCCGTCATCGGGACCGGTTCGGTCTCGCCCTGACCGCGCCACAGCGGCAGCGCTGCCACTCGCGGCTCTGCTCGCACCTGTAACCGACGAGCCGCTCGTGTACTCGCTGTGCAGGGTCGACTCCGCCGGACGCGTCTGCGACCGCACCGTTCTGCGAAAGCTCGGGTGGAAGCCGGGGGAAACAATCACTGCTACCACCGACTCGGGAGCGGTACTTATCCGCCGAGACCCAGATGGGGCGTTCGCGCTACCGGCTTATCAGCGCATACAGATCCCGGCCTTACCGCGGGCCCGGTGTCGTATTCGTCCCGGCGACATGGTGTTGCTGACCGCTATCCCGGCCAGCGACAGCCTGGTTGTCTACCCGATGCCGCTGCTGCACAACCTGCTGACCCGCGCCTGCCTGGAGGAGCACACCTCATGACGATGTCACGTTCTGATAGTTGTCACGCTGACCGCACAGCCGAGCTTGACGCTGCCCGTTTGCTGCTGGCTCGGATGGGTGTCTCCCCCGCCGATCTGATGGACAACCCCGTACAGAAGCCGCCGCTGCCGACTTTTGCCGAGTATGTGCCGGTGGTGGCCGCCGCGGTCTCCGCGGGCTCGCGGCGGGTGTACGGCTCGTACTGGACGCGTGTGGTGGAACATTGGGGTCCGCGTCGCTTGGATGAGCCCACTCCCTCGGAAATCCAACAGCTCGCTGAACATCTGCGCGCCCGCGTGGTGCAGCGGCGCAATGCCCGGGGCGGGCGCAGCGCCTCGGAGCATTTTATTGCCGCCCTGCGGTGCCTATATCGGCATGCGGTCGCAGACGGCTTGATTCAGCATGCCGACGATCCAGCGCGGAAAGTGGCCAAGCCGCGGCGGCTGCCGTCCACCCGCCGCGCAGTACCCGATACCCGCCTCGCCGAGATCAACCAGGTTGCCGCCACGACCGGCAATGATCCCGAGCTGGATTCCCTACTGCTCCGGTTGCATACGGAGACCGCCTGTCGTCGCGGCGGCGCCCTCTTGCTACGGATGCGGGACCTCGACCCGAACCAGTGCCTGATTTTGTTGCGGGAGAAGGGAGACACGATGCGGTGGCAACCGGTCTCTCCCACCCTGATGACACACCTGCAGGGGCACGCTCGAGATCGCCAAGCCGCTCACGCTAACGACCAGGTTCTGCGGCACAGCAGTGGTGCTCCCATCAGCCGGCGCCGCTATGACTACCTGTGGGAACGCCTCGGCGCACATCTGCCGTGGGTGGCCACGCAAGGAATCAGCACACACTGGCTGCGACATACCACCCTCACCTGGGTCGAGCGCAACTTCGGCTACGGTGTCGCCCGCGCCTATGCAGGACACGCCACCAGTGGTGGAGACGCAGGAACCACCACAACCTACATCCGCGCCAACCTCAACGAAGTCGCTATCGCCCTGGCCACGCTCACCGGCGAAGCACATCCGCTCACCGAACCTCTGAACGGTCAAAAGTAGCTCCCGATATGAACTGCTCAGCAGCCCTGCGGCCCCAGCGAGGAGAAGCGCGACAGCGGATGGGATCGCCGTCTTACCTGTTGGCGCCTGCGGACTTTTAATCGGTGGAAATGCTGTGCCAATGAGTGCCGGATAGTATCAGTGAGGGTATATCCGTGCAGGTCGGCGGCATTTTTAGTCAGCATTTGTATCGGGCAGTGTCGCGGCGTATCGGGCGCTCTGTGAGCAACGGAGCCCAATCGGAGACCGGCATCGGCCTGCGTCCGCCGCAGTCCACCAAGACCTGCGCGCCGCCGCCTCGTGGTGCCATAGCCACTTGCGTTGTATCGCATTTTATGTTGGACCGGCGAGCGTGTGCAGGTGGGCGAGGTCCCCCTCGCTCATCACCCGCGGCGCTCTGTCAGCCTCCCCGTCGCCGGGCAGCGATGCCGCAGGGGCCGCGTTCCGGCGAGTTCCACAGTTCCAGCCAACCGGCGATGCGTCCGAGGCGTTGTGCGTGCTCGCTCGCGGCATCGAACACGTAGCGGTGCAGGTTTCTGTTGCCGCTGTGGTCCTGCGCCAGTTCCGCGAGCCGCATTGCCTGCGCCTGATGGGCGGACAACTCCCGAACCAGCCCGATCCAGGAGGGCACGTCGGGGGTGCGAGGTCCGTTCCGTACTCGTGCGAAGCGGCTCCGCTCACCGCTCCAATAAGGACCAGGGCGAAACCGAACGCCGACAGCACAAGGAGTTGCCCCAGGTAGGCGCCCGTGAACAATCCCTGATCACATCGATCACCGCAGCGACAGCGCAGCAGTATAAATACTAAGGCACATAGTATTTATGGTGGATTCAGCAACGGCAGGGGTCAGCGACTGTGGCGGTGCATGGCCCCCGGTCACCTGCGATTCAGCTGTCTACCAAGAGCAACTTGCGGTTACGTTCGCGACCGGGCGACCCCCAAGAGGTAGCGCCCACCGCGGTGCATGCGCACACGGCCGCCAACGTGCAGGCCGCGATCGGCCAGTGCGCTGACGAAGTCCGCGGCGGTGAACCGGTCGTGTTCGGGGTGGTCGAACAGCAGTCGGTAGGTCCGGGACGCGAGCGCGATGGCGGTGACCTCGTCGAAGACGAACGCCCCGCCGGGTTTCAGTACACGGGAGACCTCGTCGAGCGCGGCGCGCCAGTCTGGGATGTGGTGGATGATCGCGAAGTCGAACACGGTGTCGTAGGTGTCCTCGTCCGCTCCCAGTACGCCACGGAGATCGGTGGCGCTGCCACAGCTCACGCGTACCCGCTCGCCGTAGCCCGCCAGACGGCGGCGGGCCCGGGTGACCATCGCCGGATCGAGGTCGATTGCGGCCACCTGCCCGGCCTCGAAGTTGTCCAGGATCAGCTGAGTTCCGTACCCGGCCCCACAACCCAATTCCAGCACTCGCCCTCCGGCCAGCACGCTGCCACCGAGCCGCCGAAACACAGAAAGTTCGTAGAACCGCTGCAGCCACCGCCGCGGCAAAGAGTTCACCAACATGGTCTCGATTCCGTTCATCAACATCAGGGCCTACCCTTCTCAATAATCGACCACAACCGGTATCATCGCTGTATGACGATTAATGGCGGTGACGGATGCCCAGCGTCGAGCACCGGTTTCTCCGGTCTGGAGGCGGCCGTGGCGTTGTTCCACAGCTTGTCGGACGGCACCCGGCTGACGATCACGCGACGCCTGGCTAGTGGCGAAGCGCGGGTGGCGGACCTGGTCGCCGAACTCGGTCTGGCGCAGTCCACGGTGTCGGCGCATGTGGCGTGTCTGCGTGACTGTGGCTTGGTGGAGGGTCGCCCCCAGGGCCGGCAGGTGTTCTACAGCCTGACCCGCCTGGAGCTGCTGGACCTGTTCACGGCGGCGGAGACGCTGCTGGCGGCGACCGGAAACGCGGTCGCGCTGTGCCCGAACTACGGCGCCGACGCCGCCACCACCGAGACACAGGAGGTGGCACGGTGAGCGACGCGTGCTGCGGGCATGACGAACCGCGCTCCAGCGACGATGCCGAGACCCACGAGCCAGAACGGTTATGGGACGTCCACGAGCTGCGCTTCGCCGCTGCCTCTGGTGTGTTCCTGCTGGCCGCGTTGATCGCCGGATGGACCGACGCGCCGGACCCGGCCGAGCTGATCCTCGACGTCCTGGCCCTGGTGGTCGGCGCGTACACGTTTGTTCCCTCCACAGTGAAGAGCTTGCTGAAGGCCAAGATCGGTGTGGGGACGCTGATGACGATCGCGGCGATCGGTGCGGTCCTGCTCGGCGAGGTGGGCGAGGCCGCGATGCTGGCGTTCCTGTTCTCGATCAGCGAAGGTCTGGAGGAATACTCCCTCGCACGCACCCGCCGCGGCCTACGCGCCCTTCTGTCCCTGGTCCCCGACGAAGCAGTCGTGCTGCACGCCGGCACCGAGCAGGTGATTCCACCCGCCGAGTTGCGGGTCGGCGACGTGCTGGTGGTCAAGCCGGGTGAGCGCGTCGCCACCGACGGAATCGTCCAGACCGGGCGCACTGCGCTTGACCTGGCCGCGATCACCGGGGAATCGGTGCCGGTCGAGGCAGGCCCCGGGGACGAGGTGTTCGCCGGAGCGATCAATGGCACCGGAGTCCTGGAGGTCGAGGTCACGACCACCGCCGAGGACAACTCCCTGGCTCGGATCGTGCGGATCGTGGAGGCCGAGCAGGCGCGCAAGGGCGCGAGTCAGCGACTTGCCGACCGAATCGCCCGGCCCTTGGTGCCGGCCATCATGATCGCGGCCACGCTGATCGCGGCGATCGGAAGCCTGTTCGGCGACCCGCGCACCTGGATCGAACGAGCCCTGGTCGTACTGGTCGCCGCATCACCCTGTGCACTGGCCATCGCCGTGCCGGTCACGGTCGTCGCGGCGATCGGGGCCGCGAGCAAACTCGGGGTTCTGATCAAGGGAGGAGCTGCCCTGGAAAGCCTCGGGCGGATCCGCGGTGTGGCGCTGGACAAAACCGGCACCCTCACCCGTAACCAGCCCACGGTCGTCGAGGTCACCACGACCGCCGGCGCCACACGCGATGACGTCCTCACGGTGGCGGCAGCGCTGGAAGCGCGCAGCGATCATCCCCTGGCGAAAGCGATCCTCGCCGCCGTCGCCACTCCCAGACCGGCCAGTGAGGTCGAAGCGGTCACCGGCGCCGGGCTCACCGGCCATCTCGACGGTCATGCCCTGCGGCTGGGCCGACCCGGGTGGCTCGACGCCGGTGACCTCTCCGAGGACGTTTCCCGGATGCAGGAGCAGGGCGCGACCGCCGTTCTGGTCGAGCGCGACGGCACCGTGCTAGGAGCGATCGCCGTCCGCGACGAGCTCCGCCCCGAGGCCACCGAAGTCGTTGCCGGGCTGCGCCGCGATGGCTACCACGTCGCCATGCTCACCGGCGACAACCCACGCACCGCTGGCGCTCTGGCTACTCAGGCCGGGATCGACCCCGAAGCCGTGCACGCCGAACTGCGCCCGGAAGACAAGGCAACGCTTGTCGGTCAGCTGCGCTCCGAGCGCTCGACCGCGATGGTGGGCGATGGCATCAACGACGCTCCCGCCCTCGCCACTGCCGATCTTGGTATCGCGATGGGAGCGATGGGCACGGACGTGGCGATCGAAACCGCCGACGTCGCACTGATGGGCGAAGACCTGCGCCACCTGCCGCAGGCACTGCAGCACGCTCGCCGGTCGCGGCGGATCATGCTGCAGAACATCGGACTCTCCCTGGCGATCATCACCATCCTGATGCCTCTGGCACTGCTCGGAATCCTGGGCCTTGCCGCGGTTGTGCTGGTCCACGAACTCGCCGAGGTGATCGTCATCGCCAACGGTGTTCGCGCCGGGCGCACTCGTGGCGTGAGCATCCCCGCAGTCACAGCAGCCGAAGACAGCGAGGCGTCGCCGAGCCGGGTGGGAGCATGACGGCACCACGTGCCACGTTCCCGTTCGCGGCGTCCAGAATACAGATCATCCTGACGCTGGCCACGGCCGCGCCGTCGGCGTCGGCGCTGGTGACGGTGGGGAAGGATGAGTTTGAGGACGCGGCAGGCGTCATTGCGATGCTCGGCGTCGGGGACGCGGATCGCGGTGAACCCCGCAGCGGCGAGCAGGACCAGGACAACGACGGCGTATGCGCCGATAACCCACGCGAACACCGACACCTCCACCGGTCCGCGAACACCCGTTGCCGAGCCGAACAGTCGTCGCGGACTCGTGGTGTTCCGTAGGCCAGTCGAAGTCCGCCAATCCGCACCACTTCACCCGGCGATCGCACGGGACCTGTACGGACCCCTTTCCGCCACATCGAGCGGGCCCGTCTGTCGACGGCAGTGAGCCTACCGGCTGGGCGGAACCTGCTACTCGGAGCCTCGCCTTACAACCCGAGTGACAGGGTGATCACCTGGTGTATCAACCGGCCATCCTGTCGGACCCGCCGCTACAGTCACCGGCATGACCGTTGCTGGTGGATCGTCCTGTCACCCTGCTCTGAACCGCCCTCGATTTGTGTGCCCGGAATGTTCCGCCTTGGGTCTGTAACAGGAACGGTGTTTTCGGCGTTCGTGGTTAGTACTTCTCGGCGCCCGGCCAGCGGTCACCGAACGTGTTGGCGAACGCGTTCAATGCGGGTTTCCATCGCATGGTCCACCGGGCTTGCCCTCTTCCGGTCGGGTCCAGGGACCTGGTGACCATGTAGAGGCACTTTAGTGCTGCTTGCTCGGTAGGGAAATGACCTCGCGCTCGCACGGCTTTACGGTACCGCGCGTTCAGCGATTCGATTGCGTTCGTGGAGCACAACACGCGCCGTATCTCCACATCGTAGTCGAGGAACGGCGTGAACTCCTCCCATGCGTTACGCCACAAGCGAATCAGTGCCGAATACTTGCCACCCCATTTCTCATCTAGTTCGTCCAACGCCACCTCCGCAGCACCCACGGTTGCGGCGGAATAAACCGGTTTCAGATCCTTCTTCAATGCGTCCCAGTCCCGCCTCGACGCGATCCGGAACGAATTCCTGATCAAGTGGATCACGCAGGTCTGGACCCGAGCTTGCGGCCACACGTCCACCACCACATCCGGTAAACCTTTGAGGCCGTCGCAGACCACGAAGAACACGTCCTTCATGCCCCTGTTCTTCAAGTCCTGCAGCACCTGCAGCCAGAACTTCGCGCCCTCGCCACCAGGGCCGGACCACAACCCGAGCACGTCCTTGCGACCTTCCAGCGTCACCCCGATCGCCGCGTAAAATGCACGGTTGGCGACCTGGCCGTCCCGAACCTTCACCATCACAGCATCGATAAACACGGCTGCATACGCTTCATCGAGAGGACGACTCTGCCATTCAGCCATCTCGCCAACGACGGCATCGGTAATTCGCGACACCGTCTCCTTGCTGACCGAAGCACCATAGATCTCGCCGAAATGCGCGGAAATTTCCCCGGTCGTCAACCCTTTCGCATACAACGACAATACAATCTCATCAACACTGCCGAGCCTGCGCTGCCGCTTCTTCACGATCACCGGGTCAAACGACCCCTCCCGGTCCCGCGGCACCGCCACCTCGACTTCGCCCACCGCGTCCGACACCACGGTCTTCGACCGAACGCCGTTGCGTTTGTTCCTGCCGACGCGACCGGGCTCATCCTGGTGCTTGGCATGCCCGAGGTGGTCGGTCATCTCCGCGTTCAACGCGGTCTCCAGGACCGTCTTGGTCAGCTGCTTCAGCAGCCCGTCCGGGCCGGTCAGGGCCAAGCCCTGCTCCTGCGCCTGAGCGACCATCGCGGCCGCCAACTGCTCCTGCGCCGACGACGTCCTCGCCGGCCTGGTGGTCTTCTCCTCAGCGCTCACAACATCAGATGTCATCACTCACTGTGCCCATCCCGCCGGAACCAGTCCGGCGTGTCCGAGCCAAAGACACCGATCCTGAGACAGACCCTCCGCCTTCGCTCAATAGCGGTGGGTCGACTTGGGTCATGACGAGGACGAGGATGGGTGGACTTATCTGGAACTTACGCTTCCCCCGCTCCCAGCGTGGGGAGCGCTATGGAGGCGGATGCAGAGCGGCAAGGGCTGCGCGACAGCGTGTGGAGGGCTGCTCGCTGCATGAGCTGCAAGGCATGGTCGATGGTATCTCAACCGGATGGTTGATCCGCTGGCGCGGTTGGGAGCGGCACCGCATGAGGACACGCCGAGTGAGGTGCGTGAACTCTATGTGGAGGCCGCGTCGGTGGCGGCGGTGTCCCGGCGAGCGGGTGCGGCCTTGGCGCGCGCGACGGTGGAAAGGCTGCTGAAGCATGAGTTGGTGGACCCGGAGGCGCCGAAATGCGCGAGGCTGGATGAGCGCATCGGTAGGGTGCGGCCACGGGTCAGCACGCCCCTGGTGAGTTGCTGGACCTCGTGCGCTTCACAGGGAACAAGATGCTGCACGTCGAGGACGAGCCCGCTGAGATCGTCGCCATCGCCCACGATGACGAGACCGGCCCGGCAATGGTGGAGTTACTACTGGACGCGGCCAACCATCTGGTCGATGAGCTGATCACGCGCCCTCGGCAGACCAGCGCGCTGTGGGACAAGCTGCCCGAGACGGTCAAGACGCAGATCGAGCATGCGAAGGGCCAGGCGGATGCTTGAGGTGTCGCTTCCCTCGGCCCGACGGGACGCCTCACCCACCCACTGGAACCCTTCGTTCCTACTGCGTCGATCAGTCCGCCAGGATGGCTATTTGATGCGTAAATTGGTGCGAGTGAACAGCGCGTAGCGATGCAGGAAGCGGTCCAACATTCGCTCCGTTTCGCGCAGACTTCCCGCCCACGCGTGTAACCAGTCCTTGCCCTCGTCACTGAGTTCGTACCTGCGACGCGGAGGGCCGAGTTCGGAGACTTCCCAATCGGACTTGACGAGCCCTTCCTGCTCCATTGCCCGCAGGGAGCGGTAGAGCAGGCCTGGATCGGCCTGCTTGAAGCCGAGGTCGCGGAGCCGGTCGAGGAGGTCGTAGCCGTGTGACGGCTTTTCGCCGATCAGGAGCAGCAGGCAGGGTCGCTGGAAGTTTCGCGGCAGACCCGCGAGCGGATCGTCGCTCGCGCGTGGCATCGGCACGCTCAGCCCCCCGCTCCGCGTTCACCGGTTCCCGACCGGCCGTCGAGACAGGCTTCGGCTTCCGCGACCGACATGTGACACCAGCAGTCTGGTCCGCATTCGCCGTGGCCGGGCTGGGTCAGGTCGGCGAACTCGTGGGCAAACACCCGCGCACCGTGCTGGTGCCCTTGCTCGGTCAACCCGTACCGACCGTCGGGGTCGCGGTCGAGCAATCCCTCATCCACGAGTCTGTCCAGATAACGAATCCCGACAGTGGTCTGTACGCCGAGAAATCGGTCGAGCAGTTCCGGGTCCACTCGCTCGCCGAGGCCCTCGCCCTTGATCCAGAACATGAGCTGGAGTATTTCGTCCCGCCAGTAGAGGGCGCGCAGAGCCTCGGACTTCGGTTCGTGCAGCTGGTCCATACCCGCCTCCGACCCGTCGTTCTCTGCCGACATCTGCTGGCATCTCGCCAATGGAGATCATACGTGACAATGGCGAGCGATCGGTGCGTGGTGAGATTTAGACTCGGTGCATGAGTCCGCTCGAGTCGTTGTTGCAGCGCATGGAGGAACTGCTCGGCGTTCTCGACCAACTCGGTGACGAGGACCGCCGAGCCGTGTTCGAGCTTCTCGACGGCATCGACACGCTGCACCGGCACGCCCTCGCCCAGGTGGCCGAGGGGCTCGCACCCGACACGATCGAGCGTCTTCGCCACGACAACGATGCAGTGAACTGGCTGTTCGACGCATACGGGATCGGAGTGGACCAGCACGCAGCGGCCGAGCGGGCCCTGGCACAGGTGCACCCCTACATCCAGTCCCACGGCGGCAGAGTGGAGATTCTCGGGGTGAGCGGCGGTGTCGTGCGGCTGCGAATGTCCGGGGCGTGTGCCGGCTGCACCGCGTCCGCGGCAACGCTCACCGACGGGGTGGAGCAGGCCATGCGCGAGCATGTGCCCGGTTTCGCCCGGATCGAGGCGGAGGAAGACCAGGCCGAACCGCATCCGCCACCGGGACCTGGACCCGTCCCGGTCGAGATCCAACGCGTTCCGCCAGAGAACTGGCGTTGATCAGCGTCCGTTCACCATGCTAGATGCAAAGATCCCATAGTACGATGAAGGACGCCCACCAGCAGCGACCCTGCGAGGTGCACATGGAGCAAATCTCTACCGGTGGCGCCGTTCTGTGGTGGATCGGAATCGCGGTCCTCGTCCTCGTCGTCATCCCGCTCGTGCTGATCCTGTCGCAGCGGGTACTGCGCCACCTGCGCGAGATCAGGGACTACGCCGCCGACATCCGCACACACGGTGTCGGTGTCACCGAGAACGTCGCCCCGGTGCCCGCGCTGTTGCAGACTCAACACTTGATCAAGGCCCTCGGGGCGCGACTCGACCAGTACGCCAGTGCCACAGGCCGTCTTCTGAACGGGGGGCAACGATGACACTGCTCGTCATCGTGACGCTGATCGCCGTCGGGCTGCTCGTTGCGGCACTCGCACTGGTACTGATCGCGATCCTGCTGCGGCTGCGCACCATCCTGTTCACCCTGGGAACCGTCAACGTCGGCCTGCGCGCCATCGCCCGCCGGGTGGAGCCGCTGGAACCCGTGCTGGCCGACGTGAACTCCGATCTCGCGGCAGCCAACCGCGCGATGTCCGACGCGCTGGGCAGCAACCGCGAACGCGGCAAGGAAGTGGTGTGAATGCGATACGAGTTTCGCTGCGTCGACGCCGGAGCACCGTCCTGCCGTGGACACATCAAGGCCGACAGCGAGGAAGAACTCCGCTCGAAGCTCATCCGGCATCTCGAGAAGCACGACGTGCAGCAGCCGAACGACACGCTGCTCGATCACCTCGTCGCGGTTACCGGCCAACGCCCCGATCGTTGACTACCCCCACGGCACCCCCAGCGTGCGCACCAACCGGCGTACCTCGGCGACGGCGACGTCGACGGCGGCTTCGACCGAGTCGTGCAGCCCGGGGCCGAGCCGGTCGGCATCGGCAGGCTGGCAACCCACGACCCACGTCTCGGCCGGCAACACCCCCAGCGCCTGGGCGAGCATGAACGCCCGTTCGGGAGTCGCGTAATGCACGTCGGCGAGTTCGTCCCTGCGGCGCTGCGGTGGCAGCGTCCCGACATCGAGGATGTCCGGACGCACCACGAGGACGGTGCCGGATGCACGCTCGAGGTCGATCGCGTCGACCACGATCAGACCGTCCACGCCGGACATGAGTTCCTGAACCAGGTGAATGCCGCCGATGCCGGTGTCGATCACGCGAACCTGCTCGGGTACCCCGCACTCCAGCAGCCGCTCCGCCACGACGACACCGAAGCCGTCGTCGCCCCGAAGCAGGTTTCCCACTCCCGCGACCAATACCGTCACTGGTGAAGGATAGCGCCGAACATGGACGAACAGGACGCGATCGCCGACCTCGAACAGAGGCTGGCGCGCTATTCGCCCGAGCACTATCCGATGCAGCACGCCACTGCTCAGTTCCATCTCGGCGGCCTGCTGACCGGCGCGGGGCGGCTGCACGACGCCGCCGTCGCGCTGGCGATCGCGAGTCGGCTGTTCGACCCTGAACGGCTTCCCGTCGAGCACGCCAAGGCGCTCAACGCGCTCGGCGCGGCACACCGGCTCGGCGGCGACCTTCAGCGGGCCGACGCCGCGTTCGGCAGGGCCGCCGCGCTGTTCTCCGACGCCGGGCTATCGCTAGAGAGGGGTGCGGTGCTGTACAACCGCGGGCTGGTGTGCCGCGACCGGCGGGACGACGCCGCGGCCGTCGGGTACTTCTCCCAGGCACGTGACCTGCTGGACCCGGCGAGCGCACCCGCTGAGGCCGCGGCGGCGGCCCGCGAGTTGGGTTCGTCGCTGCTGACCACCGGGCAGCAGGACACGGCGATCGAGGTGCTGGAATCCGCCCTTCGGCTGGCCGCGGACGCCGGAGACCACGCGAGCCGCGGCGCGACGGCCAATTTGCTCGGTCTCTGCCACCTCGCCGCCGATCGTCCCGCCGACGCCGTCGAGGCGTTCCAGGACGCCAGTGCCTCGCACCCACGATCGATACGACCAGGCGAGTACGCAATGGCCAAAGCGAATCTGGCGCTGGGGTACGAGCAGCTCGCCGCGCACGAACACGCCTGGCTCGCTGCCGCGCAGGCACTCGGCACACCGGGGTCTCCGGAGCCCGTGCGAGTCCAGGCCGGCGAACTGCTCGCCCGCCTTGGCCCGAGAGAAGGCGCCCTGCTGGCCGTGCTCGACCTTGAACCTGAGCGACGTTGGCCGGCGCTGGTGCGTGAGGACCTGGCGCGCTGGGTGGATGCCGACCCGGTGGAGCGGCGCGCCGCAGCCGGTGCATGGGTGGACGGGCAGGTGCGGCGCCGGGCATCAGCCGTCGAACTGACCGAGGTATGGCTGGGTGGACTGCTCGAACTTCCGCCCGAATCCATGATCGCCATCGTCCGCGCGACACTCGAGGCGCTCGCCGAGCGCGATTCCGGTACCTCCGAGTCCTTCCGCGCCGTGGTGGCTCGCGCTGTGGTCCGCTTCCACGTTCCACAGTGGATGCGGCTGACGGAAACCTTCAACGCCGTCGCCACCGAGCTCGGGCAGGAGGCTTCGTGGGCCTAGCCGACGATCTCTCGGACGAGGCGCTGGCCGAGGCGATGCCACGGCGGCAAGCCCGCAGCTACCCCGCCCTGGTCTCCACCGAGGCCGCCGCGCTGGCCTGGGCGCGGCAAGGCGCACCGCACGGCTCGGTCGTCGTCGCCGGATACCAGGCCTCCCCACGCGGGCGGGCCGGACTGCCCTGGGAACTTCCCGAGGGCAGCGGCCTCGGATTCTCCCTGGTACTGCGGCCCGAGCTTCCCTCGGCCCGTGAAGGGTGGATCTACGCGGCCGCCGTCAGTGCGCTGGCCGACACCTGCGGTGCGGACGCGATGATCACCTGGCCGGACGAGGTCCACGCGCTCGGCCGCCGGGTCGCGGCCGTCGGGGCGTGGGTGGAACTCGGTTCCGAGGGTGTGCTGTGGACGGTGCTGAACGTGCTGCTGCCCACGGCCACCGTCCCACGCACCCCGACCCTGGCGCGCGCCGTCGACGCGATCGAAACTCGGATCGACGCGACACCGGCATCGGTGCTCGACGACTACCGGCGGCGCTGCCGAACCCTCGGACGGCAGGTACTCGCCCACATGATCCCCATGGGACCGGCCGGGCCACGGGTGCGCGGAACGGCCGTGGACGTCCTGTCCGACGGGTCGCTTGTTCTCCATACAGCGCAGGGGAACCGAGTCGCCGTGCGGCCGCAGAATCTCGGCGTCCTGGACGGCCTGGACGAGGACGCGGACGGCTCCTAACCGGCGGCCTCCCGCACCTGGCAGCGGTCCAGCTCCTCGATCAGGGCCCACCACAACGCCCAGTCCTGGTGGTCCATCCCCTCGGGTGTCTGTCCATTCGCGATGTCGTCGCGCAGCCGGTCGCGCAGGGAGAACGTGGCGCCCCACCGGGCTGCGTCGTCGAGAGTTTCCAACTCGTCGAGCACCATACGGATGGTCCGCAGTGCGGGAGCGAATTCGAGCCGGTCGGTGCTGGTGAGCGGACGGAGCCGGTCGACCAGCTCCAGCAGCGGGAGCCGGCCCACTTCCGCGGTGACCAGCTGAAGCGCCAGCTCAAGGCCGGTGGACGCCTCGGCGGACAGATACTCGCCGGGCTGGGTCCACGCGGGTTCCACCTCGATCGAGACTGTCCTGGCAGGCAGGGTGCCGAGACCCGAGGCGACGTCGAGCAGCAGATCGATCGTCACGTAGCCGGTGACGGCGTCGCGCACCGATTCGGCCACGCGCTCCGGCGGGAGGTCCACGGCGTGCACCCGCCTGCGCCGCACGGAACCAGGCAGGTCACCTCGCTGCGCCGCGCCGACGACGATCAGCTCGCGCACCCCCAGCTCCGAGAGTCGCTGGGTGACCGCGACCGCACCGTAGTGCAGCTCCTCGACGACGACCTCCTTGCCGAGGCTCGCTGCGGCGAGTCGCTCGGCCGCGTGCCGCCCAAGATCGAGGTCGCCCTGATAGAGCTGACCGACGCCGCCGACGAGTACGGTCACCGTCGTTTCAGTCTGTACCGCAGGAGCAGGTGTTCACCTCGCGCACCACGGTTCCGCTGCCGGTGTGGACGTGGGTGGTGCATGGCATGCAGGGGTCGAAACTACGGATGGTGCGCAGCATGTCGATCGAGGTGAACTTCGCCGGGTCCGGGTCCTCGATGATCGGTGTGTTCATCACCGCCTCCTCGTACGGGCCTGGCTGATCCCAAGGGTCGCGGGGGGAGGCATTGATCGTCGACGGGGTACAGATCTGGTAGTTGGCGATCTTGCCGCCATCCATCACCAGATGATGGATGAGCATTCCCCGGCCGGCACCCCACCAGCCCAAACCCCGCCGCTCATCCTTGGGAATGTGCTCGTCGAGCTTGTCGGGCGGTACCGCGGCAACCCGATGCTCGCCCTTCTTGAACAGGTCGTAGGCCTCGAGCAGATTGATGAGCCCCACCAGCTGGGAGAAGAGGTAATGGTAGGCGCGGCCTCGGTTGCGCTCGAAGGCGTTCCAGACCTCGGGCACCTGCCACTCCACTTCGGACTGCGGCGAGGTGCCTTTGGGGATGCGCATCCGCAGGCTGTGCCCGGTCGCCTCGATGAAGTCGTTGGCCGGCTGCTTCTGCGCCATCGCGGTGGTGAACAACCGCGCGTACGCGCCCGCCTCGACGACTTTGCGGTCCCAGCGCGGGGTGCAGGCCCAGGTGTACTTGTCCTTCCAGCTCTTGCCGGTCGGCATGGGCAGGGTGCGCTTGTTCCAAGGGTGGTACGGCCCGATCGGGTTCCCGAGCGGGTCGGTGGTGTAGCGATCTCCGGCCCATTGCTCGTAGTAGGAGTGCTCGACGAACTCTTCCCAGCCGATGTTGATGTCGGTGAGCCGCGTGGTGACCAGTTCACCATCGATCAGCACCCCGGGCGTGGACCAGCGGCGCTCTCCCCAGGCGTTGCAGTTCTCGTAGCTGGCGTCGTAGGCGTAGGGGTCGTCCCAGTAGCCGGGGTCGATGAGGTTCATCGGCCTGGTGCCGACCTGCATGTATCGCTCGTCGCATTCGTAGAAGAACTGGGGGATGTCGTTCCAGACTCCGAGCATCTTCTGGGCGTAGTCGAAGAGCCTGCCGAGCTTTGCGTGGTACTCGTTGAGGGTCTGCATCGTCACCGTGGACGACACACCTCCGGGCACCACGGTCTGCGGGTGCGGGTACTTACCGGCCAGCACGGAGAACATCTCCCTGGACAGCCGGGTGAAGTCGAGCCCTTCCCGGTACAGCTTTCCGGTGAGCGGGTTCAGTTCGGTCATCAGCTCGGCCATCGTCTTGAAGCCGTGCGTGCGCTCGTTCGGGCAGCGCCACTGCTCGGCCTTGGGCCACAGTTCCGGATTGACCGCCTTGACGACCGCCTCCGAGTAGTCGGGCCCGGCAAGCAGGTAGAGATGCAGCGGGTTGTCGTAGCCCATCTCCGCGGCTTCCTGCATGTTGCGTACGACCGTGCCCAACGGTGGCGGGGTCAGACCCATCGCCATCTCAATGGCGTACGCCGAGCAGTGGGAGTGCACTCCCCCGCACACTCCGCAGGCGCGGGAGGACACGAAGATCGCATCCCGTGGATCCCGTCCCATCAGGATGACCTCGTAGCCGCGGAACAACGTGGCCTGGGACCGGGCATCGAGGTACCGGCGACCCCGCAGGTCTGCGGTCACGTTCACCGCAAGCGCACCGGCCACCCGCGTGACCGGGTCCATGTTGATGTCCTTGATGTGGCCGTTGGCGGCCATCAGCCGTTGGATCTCGGCTTCCCGGTCGGCGTCGTTCCTGCTCACCTGTGGGCGACTGGTGGCAACCGCATACGGGTCGGCGATGCCCTCCTTCAGCCGAGCGTTGCCATCGGCGTCGAACTCGATCGGGAGGTTCTTGAAGCACACGTGTGAACTCCCTACTTGCCGTCGTGGGCGGTCCCGCCGGGCAACCGTTTTTCGGTGCCCGGATCGCGCTCGTATGTCCACTCGGTACGTTTGCCCCAGGCCTCGCCCGGGTTCTTCCCGGTGTCGTCGGATCGGCGCATCCGGTCATAGAAGCGATGCCCGACCTCGGCGAGGTAGCTGGGCTCCGACTTCTCCCGGGCCCACCCGCTGGGTGTCTCCTTGTGCAGGTCCCACCGCACTTCGCGATTGAGGTGATTGTTCGAATACTTCCGCAGGGGTTTGATCAGCCCACCCAGAATCCGGGACGCCGTCGTGGACACCTTCGATCCCGGCGGTGTTTTGTAGAACGGGGTGAACTTGTCCGGGAAGCCAGGCATCGTGCAGCCGATGCAAGCCCCGCCCGCGTTCATGCAGCCGCCGACGTGATTGATCGCGCCACGAGACGTGATGTTGCAATTGACCACCGGACCCCAGCAGCCGATCTCCACGAGGCATTCCTTGTCACCGAACTCCGCGGCGTAGGTGCCTTCCTCGTAGTAGGCGCCGCGCACGCAATGCCGGTGCACGGTCTCACCGAACAGCCAGGCGGGCCTGCCGAGCTCGTCGAACTCCGGGAGCGGCCCGAAACCCTGCAGGAAGTAGAGAATCGCGGCGACGGTCTCGGTGAAGTTGTCCCCGACAGGTGCACAGCCTGGAACGTTGACCACCGGCAGACCGAAGGCACTGCGGTAGTCCTTACCGAGGAAGTCCATCAGGCTCATCGCCCCGGTGGGGTTGCCGTTCGCGGCGGGAATCCCACCCCAGGTGGCGCAGGTGCCGATAGCGAGCGACGCCGCCGCTCCCGGCGCGAGACGGGCGATCCACTCATCCGTGGTGACGGTGCGCAGCTCACCGTCGGGCCCCCACGGTTCCTCGCCCTGTCCCACCCAGTAGCCGCCTGTTTGCATGGCCACCGTCTCGTCGGTGATGGAGCCTTCGAGGACGATCGTGTACGGGGCACCGAGCTTGCCCTGCACCGCGAGCTCGGCCGCGCGCATGTACTTGGGGCCGGACTCCATGTTGATCACGGGATGGTGCAGGACCACCTGGGGCAGACCAGGGTGCGCGCCGAGGAGCAGGCTCTCCACCGACGGTGCCTGGGCGCCGGTCACCGAGACCGAGCAGCCGTCGCAGCTCATCCCGGCGAACCAGAACACGTGCACCTTCTCTAGTGGACCGATCCGCCTGGTCGGATCCGTCCTCGCGACCGGATCGAGCATGTCCTCCAACGACGCCCTGCTGGGCATCCCGAAGTCGCCGATGTCGCTGGGATCGTGGAACCGGTCCACCGGACCGAGAGCGTCGAGGAGTCGTTCCGCGGGGGTCTTCGCGGGCGCGTGTGCAGCCATTCGCGTCTCGCCTCCGGGTCGGTGGCGGGGAACCGATCGCTATGTGATGATCTCATCTACCGTAACCCCTTGGCGCCGTTGCCGAAAGTGCACGAGATCGTGAAACTTTCTGATGATCACCATCCGCTGTATGCTCGATACATCTAGTGCCGGGCACATGAGGTGAGTTATGGCTCTCGCTGCGGATCTCACCGGCTGGTGGGTGGGCTACGCGATCGGCGTGCCCGTGGTGCTGGTCGTCGCAGCCCTGCTGATACTGATCGTCCTGACGGTTCGCCGGATCGCCGCCGTAGCCGACGATGCGACCGGCTCACTGCGCCGGACGCGCGAGCGCACCGAGGTCCTCTGGCAGGTCGAGACGACCAACCGGATGGCGAAGGAGATTCTCGACGGCGCCGCCGAGGCTCGCCGGGCGCTGGGAGGCTGAGCATGGTTGTCGCGCTGGCTGCCGAGACCAAGACGATCTGGTGGATCACGCTGGGATTGGGGGCTGTGGTCGCCGTGGTCGTGGTGGCGTTGCTGCACGCACTGCTGCGAGCGGTCAAGCAGGTCGAGCGGAACGTGATCGTCCTGTGGAACACGGCAACCTCCGTGGCGCGCAACACCGCGACGAGCTGGCAGCTCGCCAGCACCGGCGAGGCCTTGGATGCGATCAAGACCGAGGCGATGCGCCACGACGCGCTGCTGTCCACCGACGGGCGATCGAGGCAGGAGCCGCTGAACCGAACGGAGTCCTGGTCATGACCGCGCTGCTGGTGACCCTGACCGTCGTGGAGATCGCGCTGGTCGTCGGTGTGCTCGCGACCTACCTCGTCCTGATCGACCGCCGGTTGCGGGTCGTGTCCACGCACCTGGGCAAGATCGCTTTCGGGGTGCGCGCGGTGGAGAGCCAGACCGCGTCCATCGGGCCGTCCGTTGTGCACATCAACGAAACACTGAGCGAGATCGACTCCGCGCTCGGACCGCTGACCGACAAGGCGAACGCGGCCGTAGCGGCTCGCGGGGTTCCCGGCACCGGTCAGCGGTGAGAGGGAGTTTAGGCCAGCTCGAGATCACCCAGTCGAGTGGAAAGTTGCGCGATCGCGGATACTGCGGCCCCCTCGGGTGCCGCGTCGAGGAGCGGGCGTGCGGCAAGGTCGGCCCGGACCACCTTTTCGCTCCACGGCACCTCACCCCAGCACCGCAACCCGTGCCGCTCGCAGAACTCGGAGATCGCCTCACGGTCGGCCGCCGAACGTAGCTTGTTGGCCACGACGGCCACCTCGGCAATGGATAGTTCGGCACTCAGTGCGGCGAGCCGGCGAACCGTCTCCAGCGACCGGAAGTAGGGCTCGGCGATCAGCAGCAGCACATCGGCGTGCTGGACGGTTCCCCGGCTGAGCTGCTCGGGCGAAGCTTCCATGTCCACCACAGCCACGGTAGCGGGGAACGAACCCAGGTCGGCGAGCAGCGCGCTCACCGTGGCGTGTGCCGAGCACAGGCAGCCTTCGCCGGCATGTTCCGGAGCCCCCATACACACGAGGTCGACGCCGTCTGGGCCGGGCAGACCGTGCGTATGGATCAGCTCCTCCACCGGCACCGTCAGTGCGGCACCGTCCAATCGCCGGGACACGAGCGCGGCAGGGAGGTGCGCGACCGGTGCGGTGCGTGCGGCGTCGATACCGAGGGCGGCACCGAGGTTCGGGTTCGAGTCGGCATCGATCGCCAGCACGCGGGCACCCGTCCGTGCGGTGAGCCGGGCAAGCGTGGCAGCGATCGTGGTCTTTCCGGCGCCACCCTTGCCGGCCAGGGCAATTCTCATGATCGGCCTCTCCTCGGACGGCGCCCGCTGCGATGGCTCACCGTCTCGGCGCGACGTATGGTGACCCATTGTGTGGCGGTCACGGCTTGGAGAACAACCGCACGAGGAGTTCAGGATGAAACTCGGAGTGGTCGGCAAGGGCGGGGTTGGCAAGACCACGGTTTGCGCAATGCTGGCGCGAACCTATGCCCGGCGAGGCGAACGCGTTGTCGCGATCGACACCGATTCCAACCCCAACCTGGCCGTCTCACTGGGACTGTCCCCAGAGGACAACGAGGCGATTCCGGTGCTGCCGCGTGCGCTGATCGTCGGCTCGCCCAGCTCGCTCACCGCCGAGCAGCTCCTCGCCGAATACGGCAGGCCGACACCGGACGGGGTCACCATGATCTCCGCCATCAAGGTGACGCAAGCGGGTGGCGGCTGCACCTGTTCCGGACACGCCACGGTACGCAGCCTGCTCGGGCAGGTGATGGCCGAGCACGCCGACGTCACTCTGGTGGACATGGAAGCCGGATTGGAGCATCTGAGCCGCTCGGGCGGGACGCTGGCTCACACCGACGTACTGCTGGTGGTCATGGAGCCCAGCCGCAAATCGGTGATCACCGCCGCACGCACCGTGACACTGGCGCACGAGCTGGGGATCGACCGGATCTTTGGTCTGGGCAACAAGGCGCGCCTGCCCGCGGACGAGGGCTTCTTCGCGGATCTGTGCGCCGAGTACGACGTTCCCCTTGCCGGCGTCCTCCCCTATGACGACGGCGTCCGGGCTGCCGACCGGGACGGAACAGATCTGGGCGCAGACAGCGGAGCGACCATCCAGGACGCGCTGGACCAGGTGCTGGCCGAACTCGAGAGCGCATGGACCCTCCCGTCCTCTCAGGGGGCGTGACGAGAACGGCGGATTGCGAGGTCATGGTGATCGGTGGAACTCGGCTGACGAAGTCCCGCTATCGAGGCGGCAGGGCGTCAAGCCACAGAACTGGACAGTCCTTGGGAGTCAGAGCCCCTGCGATTCGATCGCGGACCCGAGTTCACAGACAACACTGAGCGGGCAGGTGTCCGAGCATCCGGTTAGGACTGGTGAGCCGGGGTGGCCAGCCTTCCGGCGAGTTCGGCAAGCGCGCGGACGGCTGGCGCGTCGGGCCTGAGGTCGAGTGGAGCTGCACCGCGGCGATCGGCTTCCACAATGCTGTCGTCGTACGGGACCACGACGATCTCCGTCTCTGGGAATCGCCGCCGGACGGCGGCAAGATCAGCGTCGTCGTGCACCTGGTTGGCAACCACGATCAACCTGCCGATGCCGTGCCTTCGGACCAGATCAGCCGCCCGCTCCCCCACCTCGACCGATTTCGCGGTCGCCTCGAGGACCACAAGAACCACGTCGACGTGGCTTCCTTCGAGGCGGGTCAGCGTGCCAAGACCGGCCTCGAAGTCGGCGATCACAACGTCCTCTCCGAAGTCGGCGGAACGCAACAACTGTTCCGGGGACAGCCCACAGCACGGGCAGCCTGGCTCGGGGTTCTCGATCGCGCTGACCACGGCGAGGCGCACCCCGTCCGGAGCATCGGCACCGAACACATCGAGCAGCTCGTCCCAGCTGGGAGCATGCTCCTGCGCACCCTCGTCGATCGCCTGGCGCATCCCGGCCAGACGCTCGGTCTCGTCGTCCCCGAGGCCCAGCGAGATCCCGAGGTTCGGGTTCGTGTCGCAGTCCAGCGCGACGACCCGCACCCCGGTGCGAGCCACGGCACGCGCGATCACCGCCTCGGTGGTGGTCTTGCCCGACCCACCTTTGCCGACTACCGCGAGCTTCACCCGGTCCTCCTAGCTCAACGAGGCCAACGCCGGCCGGTGCTCGGCGAGCCGATCAGCCAGTGCGGTGATCGCCGCTACGGCGGGCGAGCCCGGCGCGTGGTCCAGCACCGAGATGCCATACCGCTCCGCGTCGCAGACAGCGCGGTCCCACGGGACAGCGGCCAGTACCTCCAACCCGGTGCGCTCGGTGACCAGCGCCGCGTCGTCCGGCGCGCCTGCCTTGGTCACCACCGCCGCGACCCGCTGGCCCCCAGGACGCTCCTGTCCGGCAGTCAGGGAAGCCAACCTCGCCAACCGGCGCGCGGAAAGCACCCCTTTCGCGGTCGGCTCGACCACGACGATCAGCAGTTCGGCGTAACGACCCCAGCCGAAGAACGGTTGCCGGGTGCCGCCGGCAAGGTCACCCACCACGGTTCGCTCGCTGGACGAGAGCTCGTCGAGGATCTGCCGGAAGGCGAACTGGGCCCGCATCAGCTGCGGCGTGCGCTCGCGCAGCTTGCCGAACTGCAGGTACCGCACACCATCCGGCCCGGGCACCGCGTACATCTCGACCGCCCGCTCCGCGGAGAGGCCGCGACGGAGCCGGTACCGCGGGCCGTCCTCCCCTTCGGGACGCTCCTCGGTCGCGTCGTCAGGAATTCGCACATCCACCACCCCGAGGCCCAGCGACAGCGACAGACCCGGCATCGGGTCGCAGTCCACCGCGAGTACCCGCTCGCCCCGGCGGGCGAGTATCCGAGCGAGAGTGCCGGCAAGGGCGGACTTCCCAGCGCCGCCCTTGCCGATCAGCGCCAGCCTGATCGCGATCACCCCGTCCCGGACCGTCTCGTGACGCGACGCGTCACAGTCCAGCCTAGGAGCCTCGGCCCCCTCCAGCAGCTCGACGCACACGATCGGGCGGGCGATTCGGCCAGTAGGTGACTACTGCACTTACCTGACGATTACCTATAGAGGACCATACCCTTACACTCGGTCGCTTCGGCGGCATCTCGTATTGTCGGGCCCCCGCCTGACGGGCTGGGGCACCGCGCCTAGTTAGCCGGTCCCTCGATACCTCGCAGCACAGCGAGGAGGTACGAATGTCCGAGATACCGATCCAGGCGGAACTGCGCGACGATTCCGCCACTGCCCGATCCCCTGAAATGTCCCCACCTGCCAGCGGCAGCAAGATATGTGCCGCAGGCGCAGGGTTGCTCGGTGCCGTGTGCTGTGGCGGCGGACTGATTGCGGTTGGTGCCACCGTCATCGGCGCCACCGGCGCCGCGGTCTTCATGCGGTCCTGGGTGGACATGCAAGGCATCACCCTGATCGCGTCAACTTTGGCCATCCTCGCGGTGCTCGCCCTCGCGGCGGTGGTGAGCCGCAGGGCCAGGGCGGGCCTGGCGCAAGACGAGGCACGTTATCTCTACGGTCGCACCGTTCTGGTGCTCGGCGCCTGGGCTCTCGGTGGCTACTTCGCCTTCTACATCATCGCCGGGAGCGTTCTCACCTTGATCGGGTTCGAATACCCGAAGATGTAGCGAGGGAGTGCCACTGATGACCGCTACGTTCTCGCAGAAATCAGCAACATCCGTCGGTACTGCCCCCAATGGAATGCCCGTAGCCTGCGGAGTCGGCGCCGGCGCGCTGGGAACGGTGTGCTGCAGCGTCGGACTGCTCGGCGCCGCCACCTACGGCGCCGGGGTCGCGGCGGGCTTCACCGCATTGGACGAGATCTCACCGATCGGGTCGCGCCCGCTGCTCATTATCGGAGCCTTCCTGCTCGCCATCGGGCTCACCTGGCTGCTGCTGCGTCGCCGGACGCGGCACTTGTCCCACGATGCGTCACGTGCGGCAACGCGCCGGGCTCTGTTCGTCACCGTGATGACCACTGCCGTGACCTACTTCGTGCTCATGCAGTTCGTCCTGCCTCTGCTGTTCATCACCGGAGGTGCCGATATGGGGCAGTTCAGGCCGTAACCGCACTTACCGCCTGTCTGAGGAACTCGGATCACCATGACCACGCAATCGACCGTTCCCCAGACACCCACTTACCGCCGTTCCACCCCTCGCACTCCGGCCGCGCCGTGCACTGTTCTCATCACCGCCCCGCGGCCGGAGTCGCGCCGGCAACACTCGTCGACGGCATTGTGCGACCCGGCCAACAGTCGTACGGTCGGAGGGTGCGTTTTGCATCTAGTGGGAGATGATCGGCATGCACGCTCCGGCCGACGGCGGCGACTCGGTCGCCGCGCTGTTCGAACGGCGCGTGTTGCCGGTGCAGGACCTGGCCGAGCACGCCGAAGACGTGGCCAGGGCCTGCTACGCGATGGCCGTCCGGTTTCACCTCGGCGGGCAGCTCGTGGTCTTCGGTAACGGCGGATCGTGCACGGACGCTCAGCACGTCGCTGTCGAATTCGTCCATCCGGTGATCGTAGGCAAACGTGCACTTCCGGCGGTGTCGCTGACCTCCGACATCGCGACCCTGACCGGGATCGCGAACCGGTCCGGTTACAGCGACGTTTTCGCGCACCAGATCCGGTGCCTGGGCAATCAGGCCGATATCGCGCTCGGCCTGTCCACCGACGGCAACGGGGTCAGCGTGCTGCGGGGGCTCGAGTGCGCCAGAGAGCTGGGAATGCTCACGCTCGCGCTCGTCGGAGGTGACGGCGGTGCGATCGCGAACAGCCGGGCTGCCGATCACGTGCTCATCGCGCGGTCTTCGGATGCGCAGGTTGTGAAGGAAATACACGTCACGACCTATCACGTGTTGTGGGAACTGGTGCATGTGTTCTTCGAGCACCCAGGGGTGCTCAGTCGGGAATCGGCGAAGCCATGAACAGCGACAACACCAGCGTGTGCCACGACGAGGTGTGTATCACGTGCTCGGACCACGCAATGGAAGTGACGGTGCGACGCCTCCTTGCCGACGGCCTGGCCGTGGTCGACACCGGATCCGGTACGGAAGAGGTGAGTGTCGCCCTGGTGTCCGCTGCGGTGGGAGACACAATCCTCGTCCATGCGGGAGAAGCGATCGCCGTAGTGAGGACATGACGTGACTCGGCAGGCGGACGGTGACGAGGACTTCGGTTTTCTCTATCCCTTCCTGTACTCGGAAGAGTCCGACGTGGACGCCGTGCTGGACGAGGTGCGCCAGTCGACGGTAGCCAAGGCCAGGGAGATCACCTCGCTGCGCAGCACGGTGCTGGAACGCGACGGCACACGGCTTCTCGAGTGTTCCCACCGGATGGCGGAACGCTTCACGGCCGGGGGCCGGCTGCTGGCCTTCGGTAACGGCGGCAGTTCCACGGACTCGCAGGACCTGGCCAGGGCGTTCCTGAGCCCCGAAGGCGGGCAGCGACCGCTGCCCGCCTTCGGGCTGACCAACGACGTCGCGGTGCTCACCGCCCTGTGCAACGACATCGGTTTCGATGTCATCTTCTCCCGCCAGATCAGCGCGTTCGCTCGGGACCAGGACATCGCCGTCGGGTTGTCCACGAGCGGCAACTCGGCCAACCTGCTTCGCGCCTTCGACACCGCGACGGCTCGCGGCCTGCTCACCGTCGGCATCGCGGGGTACGACGGCGGGAAGATGGCCGAACTGGACACCCTCGATTACCTGTTCGTGGTGCCGTCCTCGTCGGTGCATCGGATCCAGGAAGCCCAGACCACGATCTACCACGCGTTGTGGGAGCTGACCCTGGAAGCACTCGAACGTGAGCCAGGGTATCCGGCGAAACGTTCGGAAGCAGGGAGTTGACGCTCATGTGCCTGGGCATTCCCGGTGAGATCATCGAGATCAACCGAGACCAGCCGGATCTTGCGAAGGTCTCGGTGAGCGGGGTGAAGCGGACCATCAACATCGGCCTGCTCGAGGACGATCCGCCCCTGCCCGGCGATTGGATTCTGATCCACGTCGGGTTCGCCCTGTCCAAGATCGACGAATCCGAGGCACAGGCCGTGCTGGACTTCCTGGAAGGCATCGGGCAGTCCTACGAGGACGAGTTGGCCGCGCTGCGGGATTCGTCGATCGAGTAGGAGGAAGGTGACATGCGGTTCGTCGATGAGTTCCGCGACGCCGACAAGGCGCGCGCGTTGTCCGCCAAGATCACCAGTTTGTGCGAGCCCGGCAGGCGCTACAAGTTCATGGAGGTATGCGGCGGGCACACGCACACGATCTACAAGCACGGGTTGGAGGATTACCTGCCGGAGAACATCCAGCTGGTGCACGGCCCGGGCTGCCCGGTGTGTGTGATCCCGATGGGCAGGGTGGACGACTCGATTCATATCGCCCGGCAACCGGACGTGTTGATGACCTCCTTCGGTGACATGATGCGGGTTCCCGGCAGCGGCGGGAACTTCTTCGACTCCAATGCCGAGGGCACGAACATCCGCATGGTGTACTCGCCATTGGACTCACTGAAGATCGCGCGGCAGAACCCTGATCTGCGCGTTGTGTTCATGGCGATCGGATTCGAGACCACCACGCCGTCCACGGCGATGACCGTGCTGCGGGCCGCGCAGGAAGGCCTCACGAACTTCTCCGTCTTCTGTAATCACGTGACGATCATTCCCGCGATCAAGGCCATCCTGGACTCGCCGGACCTACGACTGGACGGCTTCATCGGACCTGGCCATGTTTCCACGGTCATCGGCTGCCGACCGTACGAGTTCATCTCCCGCGACTACGGCAAACCCCTCGTGGTGGCCGGGTTCGAGCCGTTGGACATCCTGCAGTCGATCTACATGTTGATGCTGCAACTGACGCAGAACCGGTCGGAGGTCGAGAACCAGTACACGCGGGTAGTGCCGTGGAACGGCAACGCCGTCGCACTGCACGCCATGAGCGAGGTGATGGAGCTACGACCCTACTTCGAGTGGCGCGGCCTGGGATTCATCACGCACTCCGCCATGAGAATCCGGGAGAAGTACGCGAGCTACGACGCGGAGCGGATCTTTTCGCTGCCCGGAGTGCGGGTGGCCGACCCAAAGGCCTGCCAGTGTGGCGAGGTGCTCAAGGGTGTGCTGAAACCGTGGGAGTGCAAGGTGTTCGGCACCGCATGCACCCCGGAGACCCCGATCGGGACGTGCATGGTCTCGCCTGAGGGAGCCTGTGCGGCCTACTACAACTTCGGCCGGTTCAGCCGCAGCCGAGTACGGGAGGCAAGTCTGCATGAGCACGCGTGAGCACACCCCCGCACTCCCGAACGAGCGGGAACAACAGGTCCTCGACCGGATCGACAAGGCTCGCAGGCGCAGGCCGAAGGTCCGCGAGGAGCGAATCACCCTGTCACACGGGTCGGGAGGCAAGGCGACCCAGACGCTGGTGGAGGCGATCTTCCTCGACGCCTTCCGCAACCCCCTGCTGGAACCGCTGGAGGACGCCGCCGAATTCACGATCAACGGTGCGCGGATGGCGCTGACCACGGATTCGTTCGTGGTGTCTCCGCTGTTCTTTCCCGGCGGTGACATCGGCGACCTCGCGGTGAACGGGACGGTCAACGATCTCGCGGTCTCCGGCGCGACCCCGCTCTACCTCACCGCGGGCTTCATCCTCGAGGAAGGATTCGAGGTCGCCGACCTCACCCGGATCGTGGATTCAATGCGACGGGCCGCCGAGATCGCGGGCGTGCAGGTGGTCACCGGGGACACCA
Organism: Amycolatopsis marina; assembly: GCF_900111885.1. Lineage (GTDB taxonomy): Bacteria > Actinomycetota > Actinomycetes > Mycobacteriales > Pseudonocardiaceae > Amycolatopsis > Amycolatopsis marina. The sequence goes on along the minus strand of NZ_FOKG01000020.1, from coordinate 70,849 downwards.
AAGTCGTGCAGCGCGGCAAGGCCGACGGCTGCTACATCAACACCGCCGGTGTCGGGGTGATCGAGCGTCAGGGCACGCTCGGGATCGCCACGGCACAACCGGGCGACGTGGTGCTGGTGTCCGGACCCATCGGCGAGCACGGCATCACGATCATGCTCGCCCGCGGCGAACTGGACATCGACGCCGACCTCGAATCCGACACAGCGGCGGTGCACGGCCTCGTCGCCAGCCTGCTTGACGCCGTACCCGGTGTCCGCGCCCTGCGCGACGCGACCCGCGGCGGGGTCGCGACCATCCTGAACGAGGTGGCCAAGGCAGCCGAGGTCGCGGTAGTGGTGGACGAGAAGGCGGTGCCGGTGATCGACGAGGTGCGCGGCGCCTCCGAACTGCTGGGCATCGACCCGCTTTACGTCGCGTGCGAGGGCCGGATCGTCGTCGTGGTCGACGGCGACGCGGCAGAGGACGCGCTCGAGGTCATGCGTCGGCACCCCCTCGGCGCGAATGCCGCGGTGATCGGGCGTATCGCCCAGGACCCGCCGGGGCTGGTGCTACTGAACACCACCTTCGGGGGAACCCGAATCGTCGACCTTCTCGTCGGGGACCCACTCCCCCGGATCTGCTAGCGCGTGTACCGCCGATCGTGCTCGCCTGCGACCGCCACCTGACCGAGGCTGATACCGCCGTCGTTTGTCGGAACCCGGGAGTGCGTCAACACCCGCAGTCCGGCGCTCTGCAACGCCTCGACCGTCCGGTCAAGAAGGAGCAGGTTCTGGAACACTCCACCGGACAGCGCCACCACTTCCACACCGGTCGCGTCTCGTAGCCGGACGCACGTGCGGGTGATCGCATCCACCATGCCATTGTGCACTCGTGCGGCGATCACCGGCCGGGGGACGCCCGCTCGCAGGTCATCCACACAGGACCGCACGAGATCTACACCGGACACCACGATCGGCTCATCCCCGCGCAGATCCACGCGGTACACACCACTTTCGTCAGGGTCGGCGTACTGTTCCAACTCGATCGCGGCCTGTCCTTCGTAGTTGACCGTGTCCCGCACGCCCAGGATCGCCGAGATAGCGTCGAGTAGCCTGCCCGCACTGGAGGTCATCGGCGAGTTCACTGCGCCACGAGCCAGCGCGACAACGTCTGACCACCGGGCCTCGTGACGTCGCACCACGTCCAAGGTCGCTGGTGGGCCGCTGGCATAACCAGCGTCGAGGTAGGACGCGGCCATCCGCCATGGCTGTTTGATCGCGGCGGTGCCGCCGGGCATCGGCACCGGCGCGAGGTGCCCGACGCGCCGAAAGCCTGCCAGGTCGGCCAGTAGGAACTCTCCGCCCCAGATGGAGCCGTCCGGCCCGTAGCCGAGACCGTCGAACGCGACGCCGAGCACCGGGCCTCGCTCGCGGTTGTCCACCAGGCAGGACGCGATGTGGGCGTGGTGGTGCTGCACGCCGAGGAGTTCAACATCGTCGAGGTCGCGGGCGTACTTGGTGGAAAGGTATTCCGGGTGCAGGTCGTGCGCGACGAGCACCGGGTCGATGTCGAGCAGTGTGCGCAGATGCTCAATTCCGTCAGTGTAGGAGCGCAGCGTCTCGTAGTTCTCCAGATCGCCGATGTGCTGAGAGAGGAAAGCGGTACCTCCTTTGGCGAGGCAGAAGGTGTTCTTCAATTCGGCACCGCAGCCCAACACGTGGCGAGGAAAGTCCTGCTCGACGGTGACCGGCTCCGGCACATAGCCGCGCGAGCGGCGCTGCACCTGCTCACGGCCGCGGAAAGGGCGCACGACCGAGTCGTCGGTGCGGATGTGGATGGCTCGGTCGTGACAGAGAACGGCATCCGCAATCCCGCGCAGCCGCTCGAACACGTCAGTGTCGCGATGGACGATCGGCTCGTCGGATACGTTCGCGCTGGTCAACACGATCGGCCCGGCCAGATCGGCGAGCAGCAGATGGTGCAGCGGCGTGTACGGGAGCATGAGCCCCAGTTGCCGATTGCCCGGCGCCAGCGACGGTGCGATCGGGGCGTCGCGCAGTCGAGGTAACAGCACGATCGGTCTGCGCCAGCCGGTGAGCAGACGTTGTGCAACCTCGTTGACCGCACACAGCCGCCGTGCACTGGTCAGGTCCGGCACCATCACCGCGAAAGGCTTGTCCTCCCGGTGCTTGCGACTGCGCAATGCCGCCGTCGCAGACTCGCTGCCCGCGTCCACCGCGAGGTGGTAGCCCCCAAGCCCCTTGAGCGCCACCACCGCGCCCGCCCGCAGCAGCTCTACTGTGGACGACACCGCGTCTCCGTGAACCTCGCGCTCGCCCATCACGAGGCGGAGCCTGGGACCGCACGCCGGACAACACACCGGTTGCGCATGGAAGCGACGGTTGCCTGGGTTGTGATACTCGCGGGCACAGTCGGCGCACATGGCGAAACGAGCCATTGTAGTCAGCGCCCTGTCGTAGGGCACGCCTCGCACGATCGTGAATCGCGGCCCGCAGTTGGTGCAGTTGACGAACGGATAACGGTAGCGCCGGTCGCTGGGATCAGCCAGTTCGGTGAGACAATCTTCGCAGGTCGCGCTGTCAGCGGGAACAGATGTCCCGACCTCTCCCCCGGCCCAACTTGTCACGATGCTGAACCCGGCCGTGCCGGCAGCGTCCATCGGCCGAGCCCGCACAGTGTCCACGAACGACAGCGGCGGGGCTTCAGTACGCACCGCAACGAGAAACGCCTCGGTCGCGTGCGCGGTGCCCTCGATTTCCGCGAACACGCCCCGAGCGTCGTTACCGACGTGCCCGGACAGGCCCAGCCGATGCGCCAAACCATAGATAAAGGGCCGGAAGCCGACGCCTTGCACGACACCTTCGACCCGGACGGCCAGCCGGACATGCTCTGCCACACCTCAAGTGTCAACCTTGCATGCCGATCAGTCGAGCCGAGTTCGCAGACTCTCGAAATGTGCCAACGCACGGTTGCGCTGCGCCCAACCCGGCACGGGGTGGACCTACCCCTGGGGACAACAGCGCCGGTGGACCGACCCGTCGAGTCCGGAGACTTACTGGCGTGACAGCTCTGCGGGTTGTTGAGCGTAGTAGGCGGCTTCGAGTTCGGCGGGTGGGAGGTCGCCGCAGTACGCGTCGAGTCGTCGGTGGTTGAACCAGTCGACCCATTCCGCTGTGGCTAGCTCGACGTGATCGCCCCGTGTGCGGACCTGTCGTCGCTAGGCGGTCCGCTCATGCTCGGCGTCGGCCTGTTCGGCGTCCCGTTGGCGTCCTTGGGTGCCGACGCTGCTGATGGCTTGGACCAGCAGGGAGGGGCGGGCGCCGATGGAGTTGAGGAAGATGGTGGTGACCGAGGCGGCCATGGCGACCATGGCCCACACGGGGTAGACGAGCCCGGTGGTCGCGAGCGGGACGCCGATGCCGTTGAAGACGAACGCCAGTCCTACGTTGGTGCGGGTGCGATGGTAGGAGCGGGTGCTGATCTCGCGGGCGTCGAGTGCCGCGGTGACCTCGTCCCGCAGGAGCACGATGTCGGCGGATTCCACGGCGATGTCGGTGCCGCCTCCGGCGGCGATGCCGACATCGGCTTGCATCAGGGCGGGGGCGTCGTTGATGCCGTCGCCGACCATGGCCACGCGCGTGTTGTCGGCCTGCAGTTCGCGGACGATCTCGGCCTTGCCTTCCGGGCGTACCCCGGCCCGCACCTGCGTGATGCCGAGCTCGTCGGCGACCCGTCGCGCGGCCCGTTCGTTGTCCCCGGTGACCAGTACCGGGTCCAGCCCGGCGGCACGCATCCGAGCGACCGCGTCGGCGGCATCGGCGCGCAACTGGTCCCCAAGCGCGATCAGCCCGTGGACGGCGCCGGCCACGGCGATGACGACCACGGTGTGCCCGGCGGCCTGTTGCTGATCGATGCGGGCGGTCACGGTGGTGAGATCAACGCCGTTGTCGGTGAGGAAGGCGGGTTGGCCGACCAGCACCGCCTGCCCGTGCACGGTGGCGCGGACTCCGGAGCCGGTGACCGAGTGGAACTCCTGTGCGTCGGGAACCCTCAAGCCGCGCTCGCGCGCGGCCGTCACCACAGCACGGGCGAGCGGGTGTTCCGATGGGCTCTCCGCTCCCGCGGCCACCTCCAGCAGCGCCTCGGTGTCGCCGTCGACGGCCTCGACGGCGCGGACGGTCGGTCGGCCCTGGGTGAGGGTGCCGGTCTTGTCCAGCACGATGCGTCGCACGAGCCGGAAGGTTTGGAACGCCTCACCGGTGCGCATGACGATGCCACTGTCGGCGGCGGCACCGGTACCGCGGACGATGGCCAGCGGCGCGGCGATCCCGACAGCGCAGGGGTAGCCCATCACCAGCACCGCCAGCGCGGCGAACACGCCCCGCCGCACATCCGGCTCACCGGTCAGCGCCCAGCTGCCAGCCAGCCAGCCGATCAGGGCCAGCGCGGAGATCGTGAGCACGGTAGGGGTGTAGACGCGCAGCACCCGGTCGACCAGGTGCAGGATGCCGGGTTTGAGCGCGCGGGCATCCTCCACATGCCGCACCACCTGGGCCAGGAAACCCTCGGCGCTGGTGGCGGTGACCTCGATCAGGAGACTGCCGGTGCCGTTGATCGACCCTCCCACGACGTCCTCACCGGGCCCGTGTTCGGCCGGGACCGGTTCGCCGGTGACCAGGGACAGGTCGATCGCGGAATGCCCGGAGCGGATCCGTCCATCCAGCGGGATGCGTTCGCCGGGGCGCACCCGCACCACCTGCGCGATCGCCACTTCCTCGACCGGAACCTCAGACTCGGTGCCGTCCGAGTCGACGAGACGGGCCAGGTCAGGCTGCAGATCGAGCAGCTTCTTGACCGACTGGCTGGAGCGGGTCTTGACCAGCAGCGACAGCCATTCAGAGAAGATGTGGTAGTTCACCACCAGCACACTCACCGCGAAAAACGCCGCCGTCGGATAGCCCGCCAACACACCGGTCAGGCCGATGACGCCACCGGCGATGCCGGCGAACGCACCGACCTCCAGCAGCACATGCTGGTTGAGAATGCCGCGGCGCCCGGACTGATACGCCATCCGCAGAATGTGCGTGGCCACCCCGAACACGACCCCGACCGCCAGGGCCGCGGCCAGCCACCCGATCACCGGTTCGGCCAGCACCCCGGCCGCGCGTAGCAGCAGCGCTGCGACCCCTGGGGCCACGATCGCCACCGCACCACCGAGAGCCTTCAGGTGCCCGATCGGGCGCAGTAGCGCATACGACAGCGGCACCATCACCACCACCACCGAGGCAGGCACCAGCACCGACCAGATTCCGGTGACCGTGGCGATCAACCCGATCGCGGTCAGGCTGGCCGCGATCGCCGCCAGCAGCCGCATGCCCTCCCGGACGAGATCGCGTTCCTCGTCCTCGAAAGACCGCAGCTTGCGCGGGTCGTACAGCTCGTAACCGACATCGCGCAACGTCCCGAGGATTTCCTCCGGAGCGACACGCTGCGGGTCGAAGTCGACCAGGGCCTGCTCGTGGGTCAGGCTCACCGACACCTGTCCCACGCCATCCATCCGGCCCAGCGCCTTCTCGATCGTGCCCGTGCACAACGAGCAGTGCAGGCCGGCGATCCGCGCCCGGATCCGCTCATGCCCCGGCGTCGCGCTGGGCTCTGATTCCCACAGCTGCGGACGCTGCTCGGCAACGGTGCTCATCGCGTCACCTCCTCGGCGACGCGGTAACCGGCGGTCTCGATCCGTTCCACCAGCAGGCTGCGGTCGACGACGGCAGGATCGACTCGCACCTCGACCCGGCCGCACGAGTGGTCGGCCGTCACCCCCGATACGCCCTCCAGGCGACGTAACACGTTGCCGACCCGCTGCTCGCACCCGGCGCACGACATCCCCTCAACCTGCCACACCCGTGACTCCATGACTGGTCCTCCTCCAGGGTCGTGAACTGCTCTTTCTCTCTGTTCGACCACGCTAGGACCTTGCCCTTGGGGTAAGGTCAAGGATGGAGTTCTCGTCGAGAGGAGGCCCTGTCATGGAGATGACTGTCGGTGCTGCCGCCGAGGCTGCCGGAGTCAGCGCCAAGGCGGTCCGGCTCTGGGAATCCAAGGGTCTGCTGCCACCCGCGCAGCGAACCGAGGCCGGCTACCGGACGTTCACACACGACGAGGTGGACGTGCTGCGGTTCATCCGCCAGGCCAAGGCGCTGGATCTCACCCTGGGCGAGATCAAGGACATCCTCGACCTGCAACGCCACGGCGCCGCACCCTGCGGGCAGGTCACCACACTGCTCGACGCCCACATCACAGAGATCGACCGCAAACTCTCCGACCTGCGCTCGATGCGCCGCACCCTGATCGAAGTCCGCCGCGCCGCCCGCGACAGCCAACGCCGCGGCGAGGACGCCGTCATCTGCCGCATCATCGAAACCGCCGACACCGACGCCTGACGAACCCGTCCTGGGCTTATGCCCCAGCCATCGCACGGCACTGCTCGGCACACCGGCGACACGCCTGCGCGCAGGTCCGGCACGCCTCGGCATCGAAGCGCTCACATTCCGCGGCGCACGCTTCGCACATCTCCGCACACAACCGGCACGCCTGCGCCGCCCACGGCGAGCCCGCGCACCAGCAACGTCACGCACAACGCACAGATCGCCGCGCAATCCAGACACAACCGCGCGCACTGCGCCATCTGTCCATCGTTCACCCAACAGGTGTAAGCGCAGGCCTCACACGCCTGCTGGCACTCGGCATATCAGGGCATGAGGGCTTAGCCCCGCGGGGCGTACATGATGACGGCGACCCCGGCGAGACAAATCGCGGCGCCGACTACGTCGAATCGGTCGGGCCGGTAGCCGTCGGCGACCATGCCCCAGGCCAACGAGCCAGCGACGAAGACACCGCCGTAGGCGGCCAGGATGCGCCCGAAGTGTGCGTCGGGCTGCAGTGTCGCCACGAACCCGTACAGGCCCAGCGCGATCACCCCGGCGCCGATCCATATCCACCCGCGGTGCTCGCGGACGCCTTGCCACACGAGCCAGGCGCCCCCGATCTCCGCGATGGCGGCCAGCACGAACAGGGCGATCGAACGCAGGACGAGCACGAACAACCTCATCACGATCAGAGACGGGCAACAAGCAGCAGAACCCTGCAAGTGGGGTTCAGTCGGCGGTGCCGAACACGTCGGCCAGCAGCGGTGCGGCCTCGGCCGGTGCCCGCACCTCGAGCTCCATACCACCGCTGAGCAGCCGTAGGGTGAATTCGAAGAAGGCGCAGCAGTGCTGCTCGGCCGCGGCGAGGTCGGCCACTGGCCCGGCAAGTTCGGCGGGGAGGCGCAACAGCAGACCACCGTCGATGCTCTCCCGTTCGGCGCCGTCGAGCAGCTGCTGCCACTGCGCGATGCGCTCAGCCTGCTCGCCGCCGGTCAAGGTGCACGCGATTGGCGCGGGCTCAGACATCACCGGGGGCCTGCGCAGGCTGAACTCGACCGGCGCCGGTGCCGGCGAGTGCTGGTGCTGGTGCAAGAACCCGCAGCTCGGATCGCATCGGCCGGGGCGAGGTGGGCCATCGACCTCGGCCAGCGCGTCCCGCAGCCGGTCGGTGAACGCCTCCAGCTCCGCCGCTCGCTGCTGCGCGTCGGCGATGCGGGCCAGCAACATCGGCCGTAGCCGAGACCGCACATCGGTGCACAGCCCGTCCTCCCACACGGTCAGCAGGTCGCGGATCTCGTCCAGTGGCAGGCCCAGATGCTTACCGGAGGCGATGAACTCCAACCGCTCGACCGCCTCGTCGTCGTAGAGCCGATACCCCGACTCCGACCGCCGCGCTGGCAACAGCCCGGCCTGCTCATAGAACCGCAGCGTCGTCGGTTTCACCCCGGCCCGCTCGGCCAACTGGGAGATGTGAAAGGTCGTCACTCCACGACGGTAAACCTTCGAGTCGACTCGAAGGTCAAGTGCTGATCAGCCACGTTCCTCGAAATGCTCTGGTGCGATGACGACAGGTGATGACGTGCCAGCAACAGTGGTGACCGTCAGGGGCAGCGCCGGCGGAGATACCAGCTGGCTTCGGTGACTCCGGCGACGGCCAGGCCGAAGGCGAGGTGCGCGACATAGCCGCGGACGTGGGTGACGAGGGGGTAGGCGCGGTTGGGTGCGGAAAAGCCCAGAGCGGGCGTGAGCATTTCGTCGGCGATCAGGCTCATCGCCGAGCCCATGGCCAGTCCGGCGGAGATCGGGCGCAGCTGCCCTCGGCGGCGCAGCAGCGCATACAGCGGTGCCCAGCTGATCGCGAGCCCGTAGTGGAAAGCCATCGAGGCTTTCTGCATTTGCTGGTCGTTGAGGTCCAGCCCAAGCAGGCGGGTGGTCTTTTCCGCGGCGATCTGGAAGGGAGCGCCGGGGCGGACCTCGTCCTCCTGTGTCCGGGCTTGCTCGGGCTCCAGCTGGTAGAGCTTCATGCTGACCGGCTCCATCGCCTTGGTGCCCAGAGAGCCGGCCAGCGCACTGACGGCCAGGTCTTCGAGCACGGTGCCGGTTTTGCCCATGATGCTGATCCTTTCGTTCGTCGGTGTTCTCGTCTCCGGGCCAGCACTGCAGGCGGGGCGTGCGGATGCGTGGTGGCTAGCAGCAGCCGGCTGTGTCGTCGTCGCTGAGGTGGCCTTGGGCGAGTTGGTGGCCGAGGGTCAATGCCTCGGCCACGGGGAGCACGGTGGCGTCGGGGTGCTCGTCCAGCCAGGGTTGAGCGGCCTGGGCTGAGGTGAAGAAGTGGACCTGGTCGCAGAAGTCCGCACGGATGGAGGTGCACTGCTCGGGGGTGACGATCGAGACGACGGCGCTGGCGGGTTCGACGCTGAGCAGCGCGCCGGGCGCCACGTGGGCGCGGATCGGATCGCCGGTGGCGTGGCAGGGGGATTCGACGTGGGCGGTGCGGTCGAGCACGGTGGGAAACATCAGCGTGTCCAGCGCGCACCAGGCGAACAGCTGGCGGCCGCCGATGCAGAATCGGTGCGAGGTGGGGCGCTGGGTGAGGCCGTAGCCGAGGATGCGGCCTTGCTCGTCGTACTCGGTATCAGGCAGGGCCGCCACGGTGCGGCGGACCTCGTCGGCATCGCGGCCCGTGGCCTGCGCGAGGTCATCCACTGTGACGGGTTCCCCGCGGGCGAGCAGCTGCAGCAGCGGTCGCCACAGCCACGGCAGTGTCGAGTCGTTGAGGGTCGACTTCAGCGCATCACCCAGTGCTCCGCCTACGGGTGTCAGATCGTGAGTCATGTCGGGTGTTCTCCGGAGGTGTCAGGCGGCGCAGCAGGACAGTTTGGATACGTCACGGGTGAAGGTTTGCGCGGCGAGTTTGAGAGTCTCGGCCATCGTCAGGTAGGGGCACCACAGCTCCCCCATCTCCTGCACGGTCATGTGGTGGTGCAGGGCGTAGACGGCGGTGGCGATGACGTCCCCGGCGCCCTCGGCGAGCACGTGTGCGCCCATCAGCCGCCCGGTGTCGCGCTCGGTGACGAGTTTGACCAGGCCACGGGTGTCGTGGTTGACGATCGCGCGGGGCACGTGTTCCAGCGGCAGGACCCGGCATTCGCAGTCGTAGCCCGCCTCCTCGGCCTGGGCGTCGGTCAGCCCGGCGGCGGCGATGCTGGGGCTGGTGAAGGTCACGCGCGGCAGGTGGTGATAGTCCAGGGTTCGCCCAGCGTGGTTGAAGGCGTTGTCGACCACCACGGCGCCGTGAGCACCGGCGACGTAGACGAACTGCGGGCGCCCGGTCACGTCCCCGGCCGCCAGATGCGCGGATTGGCGGTCCGCAGCCCATCGTCAACCACGATCTGCCCGAGGGCACCGAGCTGGACCCCCACCGACTCCAAGCCAAGTCCGCCGGTGACCGGTCGCCGCCCGGTCGCGATCAGCAACTGCTCGGCCCGCACCTCACGGTCCTGCCCGGCGCTGTCCTCGATCGTGGCGACGACCTGGCCCTGTTCTCGGCGCACCGAGCGCACCATCGCGCCGGTATGCACCGCGATGCCCTCGTCCATGAAAATGCGTTCGATCCCGGCGGAGATCTCCGGTTCCTCGGCCGGAGCGAGTCGCTCCAGCGCCTCCACCACTGTCACCTCCGTGCCCAGACGGGCGAACAGCTGGCCCTGCTCCAGGCCGATGTAGTTGCCTCCCACCACCAGCATCGAACGCGGTCGCTCCGCCAGCTCCATCGCCGTGGTCGAGGTCAGGTAGTCCACCTCGCCAAGCCCCTGGATCGGCGGTGCCCACGGAGCCGAACCGGTGGCCACCAGGTAGTGCTCGGCCGCGACCCACCGTCGAGCGACGTCGAGAGCCGGCCCGTCGGTCATCGTATCTTCATTGCCGGATACGTGCTGGATTGAATGGAGGAAGCCCGTGACGCTGAACTCACAGACCGCATCCATGTCGCTGCTACCTGAGGACAGCGAGCATGTGGCCGTGGTGGCGAAGTTCTTCCGCGCTCTGGGTGATCCGACCCGGCTGCGGTTACCGGAGTTCCTCCTGCACGACGAGCACTCGGTCAGCGACTTGCGTCGCCGAGGTCGGGCTGGCCCAGGGCCGGGTCTCGACCCACTGGCGAACTGCCCACGAATCGACCCCACACCGACCAAGACAGTCACACGATGAACGCTGCCGACCAGCCTCCCGACCCTGCTCATCAACGTCACCAACAACAAACCAGGCCCGGTTCGTGGGGCGTCGTCGCGGTCGTGCTCGCCGTGGTAAGGATTCTCGACGAGCTACAGCGTTGCTGCGACGCCGAGGAGGGCTCGAAGTGGACTGACGACCATGGATTAATCAGCCTATCGACCAGCCACAACCCGCCGCATAAACGCAACCTGTCTCAATTGACTTGACAACTACCGGAGTGTGCGGCGCATGGTGAGTTCGAACGACTCGAATCCGTGTGAGCGGTAGAGTCCGCTTGCGGCGTCATCGGAGGCGTACGCAGTGACCGTGGCTTGATTCGCCCCTTCGGCACCTGCCCACGCGAGAAACGCCGGTACCAATTCAACCCCGATCCTTTTTCGTCGTTGCTCTTCGATGACGCGCATGCTTTCTAGAATTGCCGTTACCGCGCCGCGGGGGAAGGGGATCGGGGCGCCACCGACCGACGAGGTGCCCGACGACCGGCCCGTCGGCATCGGTGAGCCGCCCACAACCAACGTCGTGCTGTCGTTGACCAGGTCTGTGTGTACTTCTCGCCTTCACGCTCGGGCCACGCGGTTTCCATGAATGCGTCGTGGACACCACCGTCCTCAGCGAACAACCCAGCGGCGGGGAGGTGACGAGCTCGGCGACATCGTCAAGTATGGCGTGCATGATGGCCGTATCCATGAATCAAGCGGTAGTCGTGCTTGATTCATCACGGAAGTTTCGAAATATCAAATGCGGGAGGATTTGTTAATTAAATGGCGGCACGACGAGTTCGATAATTGGTTGCGCCGTGCCTCAGTCATGGTCGGGGAGGTCATGTACGTGGTGCTCGGCGGTATTGAGCGCTTCGGCGAGAAGGCGGCGGACGTGCCCACCTCGCGCACAGTAGTAGCCGCGACGGCCGTCGCGGCGCAGGTTGACCAGTCCGACGAGTCTGAGTTTGGCCAGGTGCTGTGACACTGCGGGGCGGGCGATCTGGACCGCGGCGGACAGCGAAGCGACGTCGTACTCGTCGCCGCAGAGCAGCCACAACATCCGCATACGGGTGGGATCGGCCAGCATCCGCAGTGCGGTGGAGGCCGCCTCGATGTGCTCGGGCGGCGGCAACTGGTCCCACTGCTCGCCAGTGATGTCATGTGCGTACATAAGAACCTATAATGGCACGAGTCGTCGTTGCCATGAAGAAGGTCGAGGTCCCTGTGTCGTTGTTCGCTCATCGTGACTACCGGCATCTGTTCGCCGCCCAGGTGGTGGCGCTGTTCGGTACCGGGCTGGCGACCGTGGCACTGGGTTTGCTGGCCTATGAACTCGCTGGCGCGGATGCGGGAGCGGTGCTGGGCACAGCACTGGCCATCAAAATGCTCACGTACGTGGTCGTGGCGCCGCTGGCTGGCGCCTATGTCGGCCGGGTCCCGCGGCGGGCGATGCTGGTGGGCCTGGACGCGGTGCGGGCACTAGTGGTGCTGGCGCTGCCGTTCGTCGATCAGGTGTGGCAGATCTACGTGTTGATCGTAGTGCTGCAATCGGCCTCGGCCGCGTTCACCCCGACATTCCAGGCCGTGTTACCTGACATTCTGCCGGAGGAGCGGGACTACACGCGCGCGTTGTCGGCGTCCCAACTCGCCTCGACTATGGAGACCCTGCTGTCCCCCGTGCTGGCGGCCGCTGTGCTGAGCGTGGTGAGTTTCCACTGGTTGTTCACCGGCACCTCGATCGGTTTCGTCCTCTCGGCGGTCCTGGTGCTGACCACCACGATCCCGAACGCCCTGAACGCCGCCCACCGGAAGGCGTGGGACCGCATCATCGCTGGGACACGGATCTACCGAGCGACACCCCGGCTCCGCGGGTTGATGGGCCTGAACCTCGTCGTAGCCTCGGTTGGAGCGGTGGTCATGGTCAACACCTTCAACTACGTCCTCGACACCCTCGGGCGATCCGACACCGACGTCGCGGTGCTGTTCGCGGCCAACGGCCTCGGCACCATAGTGGTCGCGCTGAGCCTGCCGCGGGTGTTGGACCGAATACCAGAGCGGCGGGTCATGATATCCGGTGGGATAGTGCTGCTGGTCGGGCTGGCCGCCGTGATCACCCTATCGACAGTGAGTGCGGCCGGTGCCCGGTGGCCGATCGCACTGGTCGTGTGGGCGGTGATCGGTACCGGAACGGGCCTGGTGCTCACCCCCGTGGGCCGAGTGTTGCGCCGCTCAAGCGCCCCCAGCGACCGCCCGGCCATCTTCGCCGCCCAGTTCTCCCTCGCCCACGCCTGCTGGCTGCTGACCTACCCCATCGCCGGCTGGCTCGGCACCGCCGCCGGATTCACCACGGCCTGGCTCGTGCTCGCCGCGCTCGGCGCGAGCGGACTCGGGCTGGCCCTGGGATCCTGGCCCCGGCACGAACCCGAATCACTAGATCACGTCCACCACGCGCCGCTGGCCGACCACGACCACCTCGCCGACGCGATCGAGGTCGAACCCGGCGTGTGGCAGCACGCCCACACCTACGTCATCGACGACACCCACCCACGCTGGCCCGTCACCACCCAATAGCTTGAAACCGTGCACGAGCCGAGGGGCAGGGGCCGTCCTGCACTCGGCTCACGGTGGGCTGAGGTCGAGCCAGAGCCGACACACCCGGGGCCTTAGTCCACTGGCGAACGACTCGACCGTGGCTTCGGCCTCCACCTCCACCACCACTGTCGACCACACCGATTGGTGGCGGTGGCGATCTTGTTGAACGTGGACTCCAGGAGTAGCAGCATCCGGGAGGACACTCCACCTCGTTTGACGTAGAAGTGCTTGCGCTTGACCTGGTCGGCGAATGCGGCCTCGACCAATGCCACCGCGTGGGGAATTGCCGGTCGACCGTGACGTCCAGGTCGGCCAGGTCGTCGCAGGCCCAGATGAACTCCGGACGCTTGCGTCGCAGGTGACCTTTTGGAGTCGACCAAAAATTGTCCGTTTAGGACACCTTGCAATTGAGACCGGGCAGCCAGCCCACCATGCGTCGTGCGCCAATGAGGGGCCGTCGCCTTCCATCGAGCGGACGTCGACGAGTTGCCCCTCAATCGATGCGTCGACCATCTTGCCGTCGGCGACGAACACGCCGACATAGTGGATCGTACTGGGATTGCCGGTTCCGAGCGGACCGGCGCCCGTTTGGCGGCGACGGGCTGCAGGTCGCGCACGATCTCGGTCTTGTCTTCGGGTAGTAGTTCCGCGCGGACCTCGTCGCCCAGCGCAATCGGCAGCAGTAGCCAGTACCCCACCTTGCCTCGCCGGCTCAACCTTGCGCGCAGCCATGCGCTGCAGGGGGCTACCCGGGCATGGGCTCCGGCCGGAGGGCGCTGGCGACGGCGTGAGCGAGGGCGCCCTTGAAGTTTTCGTCGTCCAGAAGTCGCGGATCGAGAGCCGCCTGCTGGCATGCGCCATCGAGCAGGCTGAAAACGATCAACGCAGTGTGCGGAGAGGGTTGTGCCAGGTGGAACCGTCGCGCAGCCTTCCGGAGAAGTTCGTCGTGTGTAGCACGTAACTGGCCGTAGTAGCTGTTCAACAGGTTAGCTGCGGCAGGTTCACGAAGGGCTTGTAGCCGGGATTCCAACGACAGCACGACGGCTTCCGGGCGGTCGCGCACGCGATCGAACCACAGACCTACGAGACCGTCGATCAGTGCTTCCAGCGACAGTGCCCCTTCGGCCAACTCGCGCAACGGATCCAATCCGGCGACGCGATGTGCGAGCAATGCCCGGAAAAGCTTCTGCTTGGTCGCGAAGTGATGGTAGACGGCGCCCTTGGAAGCTCCGGCCTCCTCGGCCACGTCGTCAATCGTCGCCTCGCTGTAGCCGCGACGGGCGAATACCCGTGCCGCTGCATCGAGAAGTGTCTCCCGGGTCTGGGCGGCTTGGCGCTGCCGCAACGTCGTTCGCATGGTCTCCGACTTCACGGACTCATGCTATCTTACCGACTGACAAGTCGGTGAAAGTCTCAAAGTCTTCGAATAGAGGCGCGCACGATGAAGATCAGCACCTTTGATCCCGGCCCGCTCACAGAGCAAGTCACCCCGGGTGGGCTGCGTTACCTGACCCACGCCATCCGACCGGGAACACCGGTCGCGAACGAGGCCGTGATCAGCTTCTCGGGCCGGGTCCGCCTGGACCCCTCCGGTCCATGGATGCCGTTTCGGGCGACCGAGACCATTCACGCTGGGCGCTCTTACCGGGTCACCGCCCACGCCCGGCGTGGTCCACTGAGAGCAAAGATCGAGGACACCTACGACGCCGGAAGAGCCCGATCCCGTGTCCGTGTGCTGGGGATTATCCCGGTGCGCTCACAGGACGGCGCAGACCTTGTCCGCTCTGCCCGTGGCCGTCTGGTGGTCGAGTCCACGTGGCTTCCGTCCGCGTATCTACCCGCCTACGGCACTCGCTGGTCCGCCGGCGACGATGGAGAGAACATCACGGTGCCGATCGACGGAGAGGACATCGAGGCTGTGCTCCATCTAGGCGCTGAGGGTGAACTAGTTGAGCTGCGGCTACTCCGTTGGAGCAACCTCACTGAGGATGGTCGATACGGCTGGGTGCCATTCTCCGCCAAGGTCCACGCACACCGCTCGTTCGACGGATACACGATCCCCTCCGACATCAGGGCCAGCTGGGCAACTGGCACCGAGCGAGAGTTCGAATTCTTCCACGCAACGGTTGAGCACGCGCAGTTCCGAGCGTGATCGAGAACAACCCGACGCCAGCCGAGGTGAGTCAAGCCCCGCACATTGCCGCGCGGTCCGGCCGACGACGCGCATCCACCGGCCAGATCCCGATCTCCGGGCCTTGGACCAGCACTTCCCGGTTCGTATGCTGACACGTTAGGTTCACCACTTTAGCCATCGTGCGAATCATGCTACTTGAGTCCGTTTCCGCTGGTAGTGCGGTTGCGAAGCCCTATGGTCGCGGGGTGTGACCCGGAAATGAGGATCTGACTGGGTCCAGCGAAGGCGTTCGGTGCCCGCTATGACTAGCCGTCCACTAGTGCCTTGGTCTACTCGGGCCCCGCCACAGATGATCCAACGATATGTGCGGCTAGGCGGCATGGAAGCCCCAGCCCAGGACGTCCATACCGTCTAGCCCACACACCGACCATGATCAACTGCTGGCCGCACCTGTCTACGAGCAGCCCACCAACGACATCACGAAGTCCGACTGGAGTACTAGTTGATCTAGGGAACGGTCCTGGATGGACAACCACCACCCTTCTCGTCGAGACGGGAGCCAGGCGCGGCTGCCGGAGTGCGGTCATGTGGTGTGGTCTTCCACCAGGGCTAAGGCACGGCTGGATCCCGGCAGTGGGGCGAGGGTCAGAAGATCGAATCCGTAGGCCTTGTCCGGGTACAGCTCGCTGAGAAGGTTTTTCGCGGGGTAGGTCCGAGTCGGTGACGCGCAGTCGGCCGTCGAAGGTCGCTGTGGTGAGCACCACGGCTGGCCCGTCGCCGTTCTTCCGGAACTCCCGCGTCTCGCGCGCTGTGATTCTCTGCTCTCGCGGTGGTTGCGCTGCCGGCGGTAGGCCGGACGCAGGGCCCGGTCTGGGCAAAAGGTAGGTCGAATTCCCAGGAGGGTGTGCGTTGTAAGAGCCAGTTGAGATGGTGTGCGGGGGTACGGTGTGAGATGCGGAATCGCCGCGTCTTGCCGTTTTCCCGTTGCCGCTGTTGGCCGGGCATGATCTTGTCGGACTTGACGTGTGCATGCACCCGCCGGCCGCACCGGGACCGATGACTGAGATGCGGGTGTGACCATCCATCAGGAGGCCGCCCTCTGGCTGGTGGCCGAGGCGGCGAAGGTCGGCAGGTCGGCCCGGAAGGCACCTTCGGCCTGACCCCGCTCGAGCAGACCGCGCATACGCGCCTCAGAGGCTTCGTGCATTTCACGGATACGAGCAGCAGGCCGCTGATGAAGCCGCGACCCCCTTGATCTCATACCCCCTGGGGGCATAGGGTACAGTCGTGCCAATGAAAGAGCCCGTGTTCGTGGTGAGCAACAGCCTGCGGCAGCGGACTGTCAAGGCCCACGCGGGCGACGACAGCACCGGCACCTGCCAGCCCCGCACCGGCCCGCGAGCCAGTGAACGCCTGACCACGGTCAACGACACAACAGAAAGGAAACTGATGACTGCACACGAGAACCTGAACCTGACCGACGCCTCGACAGGTGGCAGCTGCTGCGGCCATGCACCCAGCGCCGACGCCGTCGCACAGACCCCTGCCGAGGACATGGCCGAATGCCCGGTGATGGCTGGGACCCCGGTCGTCAAGGCCGAGGCTGAGGCGGCCGCTCTCTACCGCGATTACAACGGTCAGCGGTACTGGCTGTGCTGCAGTTCCTGCGGCCCCCTGTTCGACGCCGATCCCGAACGCTACGTCACCGCCGCCTGAGACAACATCTGGTTCCTCGCTCCCGAAAGACACGCTCTCGCGGGAGCGCGGAACCTTCGCTCCGGTCCCGCCCGTCAGCCCGGACGACGAACGAAAAGAGCCGACCATGAGCCAAAATCCCGCGACACGATCACCCGCGGCACACGACCATGCGCACCACGACGAGCCCGACCCTCATGCCGGCCATCACGCCCACCACCAGGAGCACGTCGAGTCCTCGGGCGACCATGGTCACGACGCGCAAGCGAGCCATGGCGGTCACGATCACGGGCATGGCGGCCACGGAGACCACGTCGGACAGTTCCGTCGCCTGTTCTGGATCATGCTCGTCCTCGCCGTCCCCGTAGTGGCGTTCAACGACATGTTCGCCCATCTCATCGGCTACCACCTGCCCGAATCTCAATGGGTCTGGTGGGTCTCACCCGTGCTGGGTACCGCCGTCTACTTCTGGGGTGGCTGGCCCTTCCTCACCGGTGGGCTGAGCGAGATCCGCTCCCGCAAACCGGGCATGATGCTGCTTATCGCCCTCGCCCTCACGGTTGCGTTCCTCGCGTCCTGGGGGGCCAGTTTGCATATCCTCGACCACGAGCTGAACTTCTGGTGGGAGTTGGCGCTGCTGGTGGTCATCATGCTGCTGGGCCATTGGATCGAGATGCGCTCCCTGGCCCAGACCACCTCGGCGCTGGATTCCCTGGCGGCGCTGCTGCCCGATGAGGCCGAGAAGGTCGACGGTGACCAGGTTGTGAAGGTCGCTCCAGCTGACCTGGCGGTCGGGGATGTCGTCGTCGTTCGCCCCGGCTCCTCGGTACCCGCAGACGGGAAGATCGTGGACGGCTCGGCCTCAATGGACGAATCGATGGTCACCGGGGAGTCCAAACCCGTGCGGCGTGAGAACGGTGAGCAGGTCGTCGCCGGCACGGTTGCTACCGACTCCGGGCTGCGTGTCGCGGTCACAGCGGTCGGCGAGGACACGGCCCTGGCGGGAATCCAGAAGCTCGTGACCGATGCCCAAGCCTCGTCTTCCCGCGCGCAACGGATCGCGGATACTGCGGCTGCCTGGCTGTTCTGGTTCGCCCTCGGCTCGGCGGTGATCACCGCGATCGTCTGGTCGCTCGTCGGGATGCCCGATGACGCGGTGGTCCGCACGATCACTGTGCTGGTCATCGCCTGCCCGCACGCGCTGGGCCTGGCGATTCCGTTGGTCGTCTCCATCGCGACTGAACGTGCCGCCCGCGGCGGCGTGCTGGTCAAGGACCGCCTAGCACTGGAGTCGATGCGCACCGTCGACGCCGTGCTGTTCGACAAGACCGGAACCCTGACCAAGGGCGAGCCCACCGTCACCGCAGTCGAACCCATTGGCGATCGTGGCGAAGACGAGGTATTGGTTCTGGCCGCCGCTGCCGAGGCCGACAGCGAGCACCCGCTGGCCAGAGCCATCGTCGGCGCCGCCCGCACCCGGGAGGTGAGCGTCCCCCCGGCGTCGGAGTTCTCCTCGTCGCCTGCGGTCGGAGTGAAGGCGACCGTGGACGGTACCGTGATCGAGGTCGGCGGCCCCTACTTGCTCGACCAGCGCGGGGCCGCGGAACTTCCTGTCGCCGATCGGTGGCGCGGTGAGGGTGCGATCATCCTCCACGTCCTCGCCGATGGCGAGGTCATTGGTGCCCTGCGGCTCGCAGACGAGATCCGACCCGAATCACGCTACGCCGTCGACGCCTTGCACTCTGTCGGCGCACAGGTCGTGATGATCACCGGAGACGCCCAGGCCGTGGCCGACACCGTCGCGAAGGAACTCGGCATCGACCGGGTCTTCGCCGGTGTCAGGCCTGAGGACAAAGCCGCCAAGGTCGCCGAACTCCAGGACGAGGGCCGCAAAGTCGCCATGGTTGGCGACGGCGTCAACGACGCCCCCGCCCTCGCACAAGCCGACGTGGGAATCGCGATCGGCGCCGGCACCGACGTCGCGATCGGCTCGGCCGGTGTGATCCTCGCCAGCTCCGATCCACGTTCAGTGCTCTCGGTCATAGAGCTCTCCCGGGCAACGTTCCGGAAGATGAAGCAGAACCTGTGGTGGGCGGCCGGATACAACCTCGTCTCCGTGCCGTTGGCTGCGGGCGCTCTTGCCTCCATCGGGTTCGTACTGCCGATGAGCATCGGCGCGATCCTCATGTCCGTCTCCACCGTCGTCGTCGCGCTCAATGCCCAGCTGCTACGCCGGCTCGACCTCACTCCGGAGGCAAGCACCACCAAAATCCTCGACCGTTCAGCATGACCACCAATCAGCCAGTCCAATATTCGTCAGGAGGTCACCTGACATGGACACCCTCACCACCACCCCCGCCCAAGCCACACACGGCTATATCACCGAGAAGGATCGCTACCTCGCAAGGCTCAGACGCATCGAAGGCCAGGCCCGTGGCATCCGCCGAATGTCGCCAGGGCCACCAACAACGGCGGAACCGAGGCAGACCAGAAGATCAAAGAAGCCTCCGACGCCATCGCCAGACTCGTCAAGTCCTGAGGAGGAACACATGAAAACCTTCGGCCGTGCGATGCGATCAGCCCTCGACTCCAGCGAAGTCAGAGTCTCGGTCAGCCGCTGCTGCAATGCCGTGAGATGGGTCGTCACCGCGACCACGAAGCCATCCAATAGTCGCCGATAACGTCAGCTCCATCCTCAAGCCGGGCCTTGCTCGCCCGGACTCGTCACCGGGACCGCCTCAGACTTTCGGGGCGAAAGTTGCGGGTGGGCAACACTTCCTGAGCAACGTGGCGATGAGGGAGGCGCCAAGTGCTAGGAGCCCTGCCGCGACGGTGAGCGCGAAAGAGAAGCCTTCCGTGGCGGCGAGGAGCGGACCGGTCGAGTCGGCCAGGGTGTCGGTTCGGCGGGCTGCCAGGGTGACCAGCACCGCCAAGCCAACAGCCCCACCGATCTGTTGAACGGAGCTGAGGACTGCCGCGCCAAGACCGGCGTCCTCTCCCGAGGTGCCCGCGACAGCGGCGACCGTCAATGCGGGCAGGCTCAGGCCGCAGCCGAGGCTGGTGACGAGCATGCCAGGTAGCACGCCGGTCACGTAACTGTCGCTCGGCGCCACGCCGGACAGTAGAAGTAGCCCGGCAGAGCTGATCAGGAACGATATGACGAGCGTGCGGCGCATCCCGAATCTGATCACCGCGCGGGAGGACAGCCACATGCCTGTGAGAATTCCGGCACCGTAGGGCAGATAGGCGAGGCCAGCCTGCAGCGGGCCATATCCGAGCACGGTTTGCAGATGGATCATCAGCAGGAAAGCCATCGCGAAGAAGGCGGCAGAGAACAGCAGTGTCGCGCCGTTGGCGACGGCGCGGGTGCGAAAGGCCAAGAACGACAACGGCACCAGTGGCCGGGCCGTACGCGACTCGACCACGAGGAACGAGACGGCAAGCGCGACGGCAACGAGCAAAGAACCGACAACCTTCTCGCCATCCCAACCCGATTCCCCGGCCTGAAGCAGGCCGTAGACCAGGGACACGACGGCACCTGTGCCCAACACCGCGCCCGGCACGTCCAGGCGCGCTCTGACGGTCGCCCGGCTCTCGCCGACCAGTCGCGGGACCAGCGCGACGGCGAGCACAGTCACAGGCAGGTTGATCAGGAAGATCCAACGCCATGAGGCGAGGTCGGTCAGTGCACCGGAGATCACCAGGCCTGTTGTTCCGCCGAGCCCGGCGATGCCGCCCCAGATGCTCAGCGCCCTGGCGCGCTCGTTGTTGCCTGGGAACATGAGCGTGATCAGCGACAGTGCCGCCGGGCTGGCCATTGCCGCACCCGCACCCTGGACAAATCGGCCGGTCACGAGCTGCCAGGGCTCCTGGGCAAGCCCGCAGGCAAGGCTCGCGACGCCGAACAGCGCCACGCCGGCGAGGAAGACCCGCCGACGGCCCAGCAGGTCGGCCGCGCGACCGGACAGCAATAGCAGCCCGCCGAACGCAAGGAAGTACGCGTTGACGACCCAAGCCAGGCCCACGGCAGCGAATCCGAGATCGTCCCGGATGCTGGGGAGGGCAACACTCACCACAGTGTCGTCCAGGACAAGCATGAACTGCACGAAACACAGCACGACGAGCGCGGGTCGGCGGCGGCCAGGGCCTGCGACGGAGATTGACGCCGTCGTCATGAAAGGCGCCCTGTCGCGTCCGGCGCGTGGGTACTACAGCGCCGAAGGCGCGGATGGATCGGCATGCGACGACGCTAAGCACCGGCTGCGCTGGCTACAATCCGCTACGGGGACAGGTCATGTTGCGTTGAGGACATAGGCTGGAGACCGTGAGCGAGGCTGTGTCAGGCGCCGTCCCATCCGGCGTGGGGACCATCGTCGTCGGGAACTTCCCCCTGTCGTCCGGGCAGTGGATACCTGAGCACAGCCACCCACAGCATCACCAGCTGGCCTGGACGCGGCGCGGCGTGCTCGGCGTCGCCGTCGACGACACCTACTGGGTCCTGCCGCCCACCCGGGCGCTGTGGTTGCCCGCGGGGATCGTCCACCGAACCGGCGCGACCCGCGACGCCGTGCTACGCAGCCTCTACCTGGAACAAGACAGGTGTGATCTGAACTGGCGAGAGCCGACGGCGGTCGGTGTCGACGGGTTGCTAGCCCAGCTGATCGACCACCTCAATCGAGAGGACCTCGCCGACGATGCGCGGTTGCGGGCCGAGGCGGTCGTGCTGGATCTCCTGCACCCGTTGCCGATCATGCCGATCGACGTACCGCAACCCGTGGACGAACGCGTCTGCGCTGTGGCCGACGCACTCCTTGCCGATCCCGCGGATCCGCGGAACCTCGAGGCGCACGCACGGGCCATCGGCGTGAGTCGACGCACCCTGACCCGGCTCTTCGTCCACGACACGGGCATGAGCTTCGATCGCTGGCGCACCCACATGCGGCTACGAGCCGCACTACCCCTCCTCGCCGAAGGCCAATCCGTGTCCCGCGCCGCGCGCACCGTTGGATACGCGACACCAAGCGCCTTTCTCGCGGCGTTCCGCCGAGTCGTCGGCACCTCCCCAAAGCACTACCTCAACGGCAACGTCTTCTTCGAGGCGCATGACACAACATCGCGCTAGCGCAACGATCGCCCGAGTTGCCCGACACAATCCTGCAGTTTGGCTGATCCGGTCGCCATTCCAGCTGATCTTGACGGTGCGGCACGTCCCGATCGGCTGGCCGTGAAGGTGCCCACCCCTTCCGCTGCACTAGGTCAGGCTGCTACGCAGCACACGCGTTCGCGCCCCGGTCACTGCGTTCGCACGCAGCGGCACACAAGCCGATGTGAGCACTGTTCTTCGGCCTGGTACCGCAACCTACGGGTTTCGTTGCCTCCAACTGCCCAGGCGCCCGAGTCTCCAGAGTGCACAAACGGAATTGTTTGCACAGTCGCCAAAAAGGAGTCTTCTGACAGAGACTTTACCTGAATGGTACTTCAGATGGAAAAATAACATGCTCTATGCGCATCAGACGATGTGACCGTACGTCACTCTCGCCACGTCCGGGTGAAACTACTCACCGGCGCGCGCATCGCCGGCGAGTCCTCGGTATATTGACGGCATTGTGAGGGTTTCACTGCCAGCGCAGCGTTCGCGTGTACTGGGCTACTTCCTGTTAGTCACGTGCATTCTGGTTGTTTACCTCGCTTTTCACGCGTTTCCATGCGCGAGTGGCCACTCCGACTTGCAGCCATCGCCCACCGAGTTCTCAGTCTCACAAATCGCGACCGAAGCGACGGACGACGCACCCCACCATCACCCGAGCGGTTCGCATTGTGACCACGTTCCGACTCACGCATCGGTCGATCCTCATTGCCTTGCCGTCCCGCGAGCGGCTGACGGTAGCGGGCTCGCACTGTCGGCGTTGTTGCTCTCGCTACTGTCAGCTCTCACTCCTTCGTCTGGTATCTGGAAACTCAGGCCTGCCGGCATAAATCGGACATCTGACGCCAGACTGGCACGACAAGGAAAAACAGTTCTCTGTGTTCTCTGTGTGATGCGGCGCTGATCAGGCGACCTTTCCCCTGATCAAGTTCTGGGTTTCGTTGCAGAACGAACCCTGGCATCTCTACTGAATGGCGGCTGCCGCCTAACCACAGAGTAGGACACATGTTTTCGAACGAACTTATTCATCCTGTTCGGCAACTCTCGTCGACGTCCGCGCAGGAGCAGTTGGGAACCGCCAGCGCGCGTAAAGCAAGCATCGTTGGGAATACCCCCGTGGTGTGGATGGACAAGCCCTTCACCACCGACGGACGTGGCTTCTGGGCGAAGCTGGAAGGCCAAAATCCCGGGGGTATGAAGGACCGGCCGGCGTTGCACATGGTCGCTCGTGCACGGGAGCGCGGCGAGTTGCAGCCGGGCGGGCTGATCGTGGAGTCCACCAGCGGCACCCTGGGGCTCGGACTCGCGTTGGCGGGCATCGTCTACGGCCATCCTGTGGCTCTCGTCGCAGACCCGGGGATGGAGCCGATCGTGCACCGGCTTCTCCTCGCTTACGGCACTCGCGTGGACATCGTCGACCAGCCGCATCCAACCGGCGGCTGGCAGGAGGCTCGACGAGTTCGCGTCGCACAATTACTCGCCGAGAACCCTGGATCGTTCTGCCCTGATCAATACCATAATCCGGATAATGTCGACGCGTACGAGTCGCTGGCTACCGAACTCGTGAGCCAACTCGGACGGGTCGACGTACTCGTCTGCTCCGTCGGCACCGGAGGGCATTCGGCAGGAGTGTCCCGGACACTGCGACAGTTCTGCCCTGATCTGCGACTGGTGGGCGTCGACACGACCGGCTCGACCATCTTCGGCCAGCAGGCCCGACCCCGACTGATGCGCGGGCTGGGATCCAGCATCTACCCACGCAACGTCGACTACGAGGCCTTCAACGAAATCCACTGGGTAGGCCCCGCGGAATCTGTGGCGACCTGCCGTCGACTGGCCGAATCGCAGTACGCCTCCGGTGGCTGGAGTGTGGGCGCAGTGGCACTGGTCGCGGGCTGGCTCGCCCGGACACATCCGCCGGAAACCCGCATCGCCGCCATATTTCCCGATGGGCCGCAGCGATACTTCGACACCGTCTACAACGACGAGTACTGCGCGCTGCACGGCCTGCATCCAGCTACGCCCCCAGCCGAGCCGGAGAGGATCGCTCATCCTGCCGACCGTGAGGTGCAGCGCTGGACCCGGTGCACCACGGTGGTGGACCCGCTGAGCGACCGCGACCTGACACTGACGAGTGATGCCTCGTGACCAACATACTGACGCAGTTCCGCTCCTTCGACCGGTCGGTGCAGCTGCTGGCCATCAATCAGTTCACCATCAACATCGGCTTCTACATGCTGATGCCGTATCTCGCGGCACACCTCTCCCTGGAGTTGGGACTGGCGGGTTGGCTGGTCGGGCTCATCCTCGGCGTGCGCAACTTCTCCCAGCAGGGGATGTTCCTGCTCGGCGGTTCGCTGGCCGACCGGTTCGGCTACAAACCGTTGATCGTCGCAGGGTGCGCACTGCGTACCGCCGGCTTCGCGATGCTCGGGCTGGTGAACTCCGTCCCCGCGTTGGTCATCGCCTCGGCGGCGACCGGGTTCGCCGGAGCCCTGTTCAACCCGGCAGTGCGGGCCTATGTCGCCAAGGACGCCGGACCCCGCCGGGTCGAGGCATTCGCGATGTTCAACGTGTTCTACCAGTCCGGCATCCTGCTCGGCCCGCTGATCGGGCTGCTGCTCACCGGAGTCGCGTTCCAACTCACCTGCCTGGTCGCGGCAGTGGTGTTCGCCGCACTGACAGTGTTGCAGGTGCGCTCGCTGCCCGACCGACGGGCAGATGACGAGAGTGAACGCGGATCCGTGTTCGGCGGCTGGCGTACGGCGCTGGGGAACCGGCGGTTCCTCGCGTTCTCCCTGGCCATGATCGGCTCCTACGTGATGTCGTTCCAGGTGTATCTGGCACTGCCACTGGAGACCCGCAGGCTCGCACCGTCGGAAACCGTCGGAACGATACAAGTCGGGGTGCTGTTCGCCGTCTCCGGCATCATCGCGATCGTCGGGCAACTCCGCGTGACGGCGTGGTGCCGGACGCGATGGAGCAACGGCCGCTGCATCACCACCGGCCTCGCCCTGATGGGACTCGCGTTCGCCGCCCCCCTGGCCACTGTGTCCACGTCCAGCAGTAACGAAGGACTACTGGTGTCCACGTTGACCTTTGTGCCCCTGCTGGTCTCGATCGCAATACTCACCTTGGGCACCGTCGTGGTCTTTCCATTCGAGATGGACACCATCGTCTCGCTGGCGGGCGAGCGTCTAGTTGCAACCCACTACGGGCTCTACAACACCATCTGTGGTGTCGGCATCGCCATCGGCAACCTCGCCACCGGGGCATCACTCGATCTTGCGCGCAGCAGTGGTGTTCCCTGGCTGCCGTGGGTCGTTCTCATGCTCATCGGCGCCGCGTGCGCACTCGGAGTAGGCACACTGAGCCGGTCCGGTCGGTTGGCTCCCCCGACCACCGCCGTCACAAGTCGAGGAGGAGCGGATATTGTGCAGGCGTGACACGCGAGGGCACCGCCAGCACCTGGGCACGATGGGCGACGCTGTGTGCCCTCGTGCTGGGGGTCCTCGTCATGCACCACACCGTGTCGACCGAGGGCGATCACGCAGCGAGTGGACATGGCGCCACTGCGATCGCAGCCGTCGACGGTGCTATGACCACGCAGCCCGACGACAAGGGGCAGCAACCCCCACCTGGTGAGCACAGCCTCCTCCATCTGTGTCTGGCAATTCTTATCGGTGCTGCCGCTCTCGTCCTGGCTCGGTTGTGGCGACCGATCGCGATGGTGTCGCCGCGACGCACGCGGGGCCGACGTGGCTGCGCCACACCTGCTCGTGATCCACCGGCCTTCGGAGGTCGTGAAATTCTTCTCACGGTGTGTGTTCTCCGGGTGTAACAGACCCACGCGTGCGCGCCTGCCCAGCCACATGTGCGTGACCTTGTCTGCCCGAAAACACATACTGAGTGAGGAAATCGTGTTGCGAAAGAAAGTTCTGCGGTTCGCCCTGCCCGCGTTCGCCGCAAGTGTCCTGCTGGCCGGTTGCTCCGGAGAGGAGCCCCCTGTCGCCTCTCCGGAAGCGACAGCCGGCCCAACTGCTGCTGCAGAATCAGCCCAACAGCAGGAGTTCAACCAGGCCGATACGGCCTTCGCCCAACAGATGATTCCGCACCACCAGCAGGCCGTCGAAATGGCCGAGATGGTGGCGTCGCGGACGGCCAACTCCAAGGTCATCGAGTTGGCAGCGCAAATCCAGCAGGCCCAGGCCCCGGAGATCGAGAAGATGACTTCGTGGCTCGAGGCCTGGGGCGCTCCCATGCCGATGCCCGACATGGATGGGATGGATCACGGCGAGATGCCCGGGATGATGACGTCCGAGGTGATGTCCGAGCTCGAGCAAGCCAAGGACGCCGACTTCGACCGCCTGTGGCTGGAGATGATGATCGAGCATCACAACGGTGCGATCGAGATGTCCAACACCCAACTCCAGCAGGGCGTCAACGCCGAAGCGAAAGAACTGGCCCAGCAGATCATCGATGCTCAGCAAGTCGAGATCACCACGATGAGTAATCTGCTCGCCACCAATTAATCGCCGTCCACAGTGCTGCGGTGGGGTTTGCGACGATGCGGCCCCACCGCAGGACCAGTCGCGCCACTGAGTACGGATCGAGCCGTACTATGACCGATAGTGGACAGGCGGGCGTCGTTACCTTAGTGTGACCGCGCGGGCCGGCGGGGCGGTCCCGGTGCCAATCCACGCACAGCCATGAGGAGATTCAGTACCCGTGAAACCCCATGCTCGCCGTATCACCACGCGCGCGTCGGCCGCCACCGCGATGGCGTTCGCCGTGGTGTTGAGTTCGACGACTGCCGATGCCCAGCCCCCGACGAGCGACTCCGATGCCATGGAGCGCTACGAGGAGCTGGGGGCCCAGGCAGCCATGGCCGACGAGGACCTGCTCGAGGCCCAGGCGAACCTCAAAGACAAGCAGGGCGAAAAGGCCGCAGCCGAAGCCGACCTCGCTGCCGCGACAGCAGCCTACGAACAAGCCCAGGGGGCCGAGGGCCAGTTCCGGGGGCACGTGGACAAGTTCGCCGCGGCAGCCCTGCAAGGCGCCCCGCTCAGCCGCATGTCGGTGGTGCTCACCAGCGACTCGAGCAGCGACCTCCTGGACCGCATGTCGGCACTGGAACTACTGGCGGCCGACAAGGCGAACGCGTTGGGTCAGCTAAGCGACGCCAAAGACACTGCGAGCCAGGCCCAGGCCAGTGCCACAGAGGCACGACAGCGTGCGCAGCAAGCCACTGCTGCTGCACAACAGCTCGTTGATCAGGTCGAACAGCGCCAAACTAAGCTTGAGGACCAGATCCAGCAGGTCCGTAACGCGCTGGACGACCTGGCCCCCGCGCAGCGCACCGAACTCGGCACCGTCCAGGACACCGGTTCGTACCTCGGCCCGCCTGGCGCGGCCAACGACGCGCTCCAGGCAGCCCTGTCCCGACGAGGATCGGAGTACGAATGGGGCGCCACCGGGCCCAGCGAGTTCGACTGCTCCGGCCTGACCTCCTGGGCCTACCGGCAAGCCGGCATCTCCATCCCCCGCACCAGCCGACAGCAGTACCAAGCCGGTAAGCAGGTCGGCCTCAATGAGTTGCAGCCCGGAGATCTGTTGTTCTACGACGACGGCACCGGCAACCCCGGCGCCATTCACCACGTGGGTATGTTCGTCGGCAGCGGCAAGATGGTCGACGCCCCCACCGAGGGGCAACTCGTCGACGTTCGCTCCATGGAAGGCGACGGCCACCTGATCGGCGCACGTCGCATGGTGGGCTGACAAGCCAACGAGCCGTACGTGCGCCTGAGTCGGCTCACGTACGCCGTCTTCGGGGTGTCACGCAAGCAGGGACGCCCCGAAGACGGCCACGAGGACAAGGACGCACGCGATCATCGTGACCCGCGCGTCCCTTGGTCGTTCGCGACTCGGTACGCAGTGGAAACAGCGGCTGCCTGCCGATCGTGTGGGCCGCGCGTGCACCAACGAAGAGCACACCTGGGATCTCCCGTTGCACAATCAGGACCAGTGTCAGTGTGACGACGCCGATTACCAGGGCAGTTCCGGCTTCGCCGAAGCCTGCCGGTCAGGGAAGCGCCCTGGCCCGCCGACCGCAGGTCCTTGAGCGAGCTGGCTGACCTGCGTTCGAGTGACAATGACACGCTGGCACAGCTGGTTGTTTGCCGGGCTGGCACCAAGGTGCTCGCCAGGACTGGCGACCACCTTCCACTCACCGGCGCGAATCCACCGGACGTGAGCTGTGATCACGACCCTACCCATGCCCGCGACGAGACCGCCGATCCTCTCGAGTCGCTCGAAACGATCACGTGAATCCGGCAGGCCGTTGACTCCGACGCGTATCCCCGACGAAGCGCACCGCGACCGCGTACGGCGTGCCGAGTTCCACCGTGTCGAACGAATACGTCACCGCAAGGCCGCCCGGAAGCTCGGCTTCGCCGAGCACGGCCGGAGCACACTCGCCGGCTGGGTACTGCTCCTCGTCAAAACGCAGGCCGGCCGCGGTCGGGCGCGGTGCTTTGGCGATCTTCGGCGGCAGTATCGATACTGTTGCCTTGTCAGCGGTCTGCTTTCCAATCGCCTTCTTACGTGGCTTGTTCCCAAGCTGTCTTCCCTTCCATGCCGACACGACTTAGTACTATGAGCGGTAGTAGTAACATCGGCGAGTCGTAATGCGAAGGAAACCCTGAAACCTACTACCTGCTCTAGTTGACTAGTGCACCAGACTCCCCTGCTGGACGGAGCCCGTATGACCGCGTCGACGTCCCACCTCAAACGATGGGCCCGCACCACGGAGAGCGTCCTGCAGCGAACCCTGACTGCCATCGGACTCAGTCAGTCGACGGCAAGGATCGCGGCCGACTCCCAGGCGTACTGGACGAGTTCCCACGGCAAGCGGTGGATGGCCAACTCCCACTGGCGCGAAGCACCAATCTTCGACGACAACGACCTATGGATCCGGATGGGAATGCAACACCTCGGCATGGTGGAGCGGAGCGCGTGGGCAGCACGTTCCGGACGGCCCTGGCGGCGGGTGGTGGACTGGGGATGCGGTGGTGGTGCCAACGCCGCGGCGTTCGCCCCGCACACCGGAGAACTTGTCGGCGTGGACATCTCCGCAGAGACCGTGGCCGAATGCGGACGACAGGTCGCATTGGTATGCGACACTCCATTCCGTGGCGTGACAGTCGATGTGGCGGAGCCGGAGACAGCGATGGTCGACATCGGATCGTGTGACGTGTTCCTTTGTCTCTACGTCTTCGAGCTGATTCCAACTCCTGAATACGGGGTGCGGTTGCTGCACATCGCGCGAGACCTGTTGACCCCCGGCGGACTAGCTTTGATTCAGATCAAGTACGACGACGGACGGTGGCTGTCCCGACCCCGGCGCCGGGAGTATCGGCGAGAGCTGGCCGGGATGACAACCTACCGGATTCCGGCGTTCTGGCAACTCGTTGAACGATGCGGTCTCACTCCAGTGTCCATAGAACTGGTGCCTCGTAACGAACTGGACGAGCGTTACGCGTACTTTGTCATAAGAAAGAGGTAGGCCGTACGAGGACCAGACTGGCGGTAACCCAGCCTCACGCGACGAGGTTGACTCGCCGAGCCCGCCCCGTAGCCGATCGACTCCGCCCTTGCACCGGCAGCAACGCCGACGTCGCGCCTGCGAAGGGCACTGTGAACCCGACGAAGCCCAAGTGCAGGACGGGCAGGTGAACCGCCACCATGAGGTAGTCGACTCCACGCATCTCGACCACGGGTTCTATCGTGAATAGTAGATAGCGCTGGTCTTTGGCAGCTGCAGCCCCCGCCTCTACCACCCGAGGTACCACGCTGCGCTTATCAAGAGGGACAGCTGACGTAGGATGGCCTCCATGAGGAGGCGCCATGCACGGTCTCGGTGAACTCGAAGCCGCGGTAATGGATGTGCTCTGGCACGCGGAGGAGCCGATCAAGGTTCGCGATGTTCTGGAGCAGCTCGACACCGGTAGACAACTTGCTTACACCACGGTCATGACCGTGCTGGACAATCTTTATCGGAAGGAGTGGGTCGAACGCGAACTGCACGGCAAGGCCTACTACTACGAACCGACCTTCAGCCGTGAGGAAGCAGCTGCGCAGGCCCTGCGTGACGTGCTTGACGCCTCCGGTGACGCCGAAGCCGTGCTGATGCACTTCGTTGCCTCGGTCTCTGATGACGAGACCGACCTGCTCCGCAGTGCGTTGCGCCGGAAGCGTGTCCGTCGGCGATGACAGCCGCTCTCGCGTTGCTTGCAGGCGCGTTCGCGGTCGGCTGGCTCGCTCCGGCCGGAATTCGTCGTGCGGATCTTCGGTCTCGCGACCCCATGCTGCTGATCGTGGTGTGGCTGGTGTCGATCGTCGGCGTTCTCCTCAGCGCCGCCACGGGGATCGTACTGCTGCTGATTCCGAGTCACGGTCCGAGCACCACGCTGCTGGCCGCCATCGATCAGTGCTGGTCGGCGATCCAGCACGGTTCACCGCCCCGCGTCGAGGAGTTGGCCGGCCTGCTCGGAGCAGCACTGCTGGTCGCCTTCGCAGCCCGGCTAGTCGTCGTCTTCGTCCACGGCGTTCGCCGTAGGGCCCGGAAACGGCGCGAGCATCTCGCGGTTCTCCGACTTGCCGCACGGTCGGAGTCCGGTTCGCCCGGCACGTTATGGCTGGCGCACGATCGGCCGCTCGCATTCAGCCTTGCCGGCCGTCCCGGCGTCGTCGTGGCGACCGAGGGCCTCGTTCGCCACCTCGATCGCCCGGCGGTCGACGCCGTCTTCGCGCACGAGCGCGCCCACCTCTCCGGACGCCACCATCTGCTCGTCGCCACTGCTGGGGCGTTTCGCACGGCAGTGCCGTTCCTTCCGTTGTTTCGCCAGGCCCCACAGGCGATCAGTGAACTCATCGAGTTGGCCGCAGATGTCGCGGCTATGCGTCACTGTGGCAGGGCCGCGGTTCGGTCTGCCTTGCAGGTGGTAACGAGCCACGGCGCACCGAGCACGTCATTGGCAATGGCACAGCATGCGGTCGACATGCGAATGGCCCGTCTACGGAGCGGTCCTCCTCCCCCTGGAAAGCTCCAGCGGATGGTCTCGTGCGGCATGGCAGGCATGACCGCCGTAACTCTCCCGTTCCTCGTCGGGACAGGGCTAATCGTCGGACTCGCGCTGTTCAGCTGCCCATCACCGTTGTGATCGCAGACACGGCGAGCGCGTCAGCGTACGGGACGCAAACCAGACAGGACGACCGCCACGAGGCGTTGCACATCTACCTTTGACCGCAGGTTGCCTGCTGCGGCAAGCGCGTGGAGACAGTAGCTTGCGAGCTCAGCAGCCGGCACATCGTCACGCACGTTACCGGCATCCACCGCATCCACGAGCAGTTCGGTGATCAGTTGGTGAACCTGGTGCTCGGCGTGGGCAACGTGCTCATCCCGATGTACGAATGTCGATAGCTCGTTGCCGTAAGGCTCGTGCCGGTGGTGATGTACCCGCCGTTGATGAATAACAGCGTAAGCATCGAGCACGGCTTCGAGCCGACGGCCGGCGTCA
Source organism: Amycolatopsis marina (assembly GCF_900111885.1). Taxonomy (GTDB): domain Bacteria; phylum Actinomycetota; class Actinomycetes; order Mycobacteriales; family Pseudonocardiaceae; genus Amycolatopsis; species Amycolatopsis marina. The sequence continues at coordinate 39,062 of NZ_FOKG01000020.1, read as the reverse complement.
GAGGCGTGATCTCGGACCTCGACAAGGTGCTCGAGGTGGCGTGCAACCTGACGTTCGTGCCACGCGAGCACGATCGCCTCGACGTCTGGGAAGTACTTGTACAGGGTCGCACGGCCGATACCGGCCTTCTCGGCGATCTGCGACATCGTTACCGACAACAGGCCGCGCTCGGCCACCAGTGCCGAGGCGGTCTCCAGGATAGTGTCCTGCACCTCCCGGCGATGCGCCTTGATCGTCTCGCTCCAGAGCTTCGGCACGAACCCACGATACGCGAAGACCACAACCCGACACTCTGAATAGACAGCGACACTTTGTATCGATAAACTGCGCCAGCATTCAGTTCGGTAACTGAGAGCGCCGACCGAGGAGAAGACCATGAGTGACAGGTCCCGCCGCCCCGGCGTCGAGTCCGCCACCAGCGCTGAACCTGATCGTGGATCGACCAACGGAACCCCGCGTTGGGTAAAGGTGTCGGCGATGATTTTCGCCGTCCTGGCCCTGTTGATCGTCATCGTGCTCCTCGTCGGCGGTGGCCCACTCGGTGAACACGGCCCCGGACGCCACATGTCCGCGAATCAGCCCATAGGGCAGCTCGAACAGCAGGCGCCTTTCAGCCCTCCGCGAGCTGCCGGACCCAACCGATGACGATGTCGCCTCGAACGCGCAAGGCGGCCCTCACTGCGCACGTCATCTCCTCGGTCGGCTGGCTCGGCGCGGTGTTTGCCTTCCTGGCTCTCGCTGTCGTCGGCTCGACCAGCCAGGATGACCAGTTGGTGCGTGCCGCTCTCCTTGTGATGCGGCCGATCACCTGGTTCGTCCTCGTCCCGCTGGCCTTCGCTTCGCTGCTCACCGGGCTTGTCTCAGCACTGGGAACCACCTGGGGCCTGTTCCAGCACTACTGGGTCCTGTTCAAGCTCCTGCTGAACCTGATCGCCACCGTCGTCCTGCTCGTGTACACGCAGACCGTCGACTTCGTCGCTGACACAGCGGCCGAGGGCACACTGTCTGGTGAGAATCTGCGGGCGCTGGCCGGCTCGCCTCAACTCCATGCCGCGCTCGCTCTGCTGGTGCTACTCGTGAGCACCGTGCTGGCGGTGTACAAGCCGCGGGGATTGACCTCGTACGGGCGGCGCAAGCAAGACGAGCAGCGACGGCGAGCGAAGCGCGTGACATCCACGCAGTAGTTGCCACCCTTCGGATTCAGCAACGACGCCTCCCGCCGTGAATCTCATGCACGGGCCCAGCAAACATATCTACTATCAGCGATAGTAGTCTTTGCTCAACGGTCATCCACGGATGGAGTTCCAGCATGGTTGTGCAGCCCGCACCAGTATCCGAGCAACGTGCGCCGGTACAGCAACGACCGAAAGGTTCCTACCTGCTGGCCCTGTTGCGGACGACGGACCACAAGCAAATCGGCGTCATGTACCTCGTCACGTCGTTCGCCTTCTTCATGGCAGGCGGCGCGATGGCGATGCTGATCCGTACGGAGTTGGCCCGGCCGGGACTGCAGTTCCTTTCGGCGGAGCAGTACAACCAGCTCTTCACCATGCACGGCACGATCATGCTGCTGCTGTACGCGACGCCGATCCTGTTCGGTTTCGCGAACTTCATCCTGCCGCTGCAGATCGGGTCGCCGGACGTCGCGTTCCCGAGGCTGAACGCGTTCTCCTACTGGCTGTACCTCTTCGGTGGCCTGACCGTTGTCGCCGGCTTCCTCACCCCCGGTGGGGCCGCCGACTTCGGCTGGTTCGCCTACACTCCACTGTCCAGCGCCATCTACTCCCCCGGCGTCGGCGCCGATCTGTGGATCACCGGGCTGCTCGTGTCCGGTCTCGGCACCATCCTCGGTGCGGTCAACATGATCACCACGGTGGTCTGCCTTCGTGCGCCCGGCATGACGATGTGGCGGATGCCGATCTTCACCTGGAACATCCTGGTCACAAGCATTCTGATCCTGATCGCGTTCCCAATTCTCACTGCGGCGTTGATGGGGTTGATGGCCGATCGTCGCCTTGGGGCGCACGTGTTCGACCCTGCCAACGGTGGCGTGATCCTGTGGCAGCACCTGTTCTGGTTCTTCGGCCACCCCGAGGTCTACATCGTGGCGCTGCCGTTCTTCGGCATCGTGTCCGAGATCTTCCCGGTGTTCAGCCGCAAGCCGATCTTCGGTTACAAGGGCCTGGTCTGGGCGACGCTCGCCATCGCCGCTCTCTCGATCTCAGTGTGGGCGCACCACATGTACGCCACCGGCGCCGTGCTGCTGCCGTTCTTCTCTTTCCTGACGTTCCTGATCGCGGTGCCGACCGGCGTGAAGTTCTTCAACTGGATCGGCACGATGTGGAAGGGCCAGCTCACCTTCGAGACACCGATGATCTTCTCCATCGGCTTCCTGGTCACCTTCCTCTTCGGCGGGCTGTCGGGCGTCCTGCTGGCCGCGCCGGCCATCGACTTCCAAGTGTCCGATTCGTACTTTGTCGTGGCGCACTTCCACTACGTGCTCTACGGCACGATCGTGTTCGCGACCTTCGCCGGGATCTACTTCTGGTTCCCGAAGATCACCGGGCGGATGATGGACGAGCCGCTGGGCAAGCTGCACTTCTGGCTGACATTCATCGGTTTCCACGGCACCTTCCTCGTGCAGCACTGGCTGGGCAACGAGGGCATGCCGCGCCGGTACGCCGACTACCTGGCCAGCGACGGATTCACGACGCTGAACACGATCTCCACGATCGGCGCCTACATTCTCGGCGCGTCGACGCTGCCGTTCATCTGGAACATCTTCAAGAGCTACCGCTACGGCGAGGTCGTCACGGTGGACGATCCGTGGGGCTACGGCAACTCGCTCGAGTGGGCGACGTCCTGCCCGCCCCCGCGGCACAACTTCACCGAGCTGCCCCGGATCCGTTCCGAGCGGCCCGCCTTCGAGCTGCACTATCCGCATATGGTGGAGCGCCTCGGATCCGAGGGACACATCAGCTTCACCGGCCGGACGCTGCCACCGTCCCAGGCCCGCGCGGCTCCGTCCGAGCAGCTCGCCGAGCTCACTGATGACCACGCGAAAGAGGAGCGCACGCGATAGATCACAGTATGTGGCGAGCAACAACTACTATGTGATCTAGTAGGCCTAGACCGTAGCGAACTGTCAATCCGAACTCGGCCGCCGGCCGAGGAAAGTTGGCACGAACCTTTCCGAGGGAACCATGGCACCTGCTTTGCCTGGGCGGCCGCGCGCTGACCGCCTCCTCAACCGTCGCGGCTTTCTCGTCCTCGGCTCCGGAGCGGCCGTGGCGAGCTTGGCCGCGTGCACCGCTCAGGGTTCTGCACCCAATACCCCGACCCGCGTCGCGCCAACTTCTCCATTGGTGGCAGCCGCCGAGCGGGACCGCCGAACGGCAACGACCCGCACGACCTCGACGGTACTCAACGCAGGCATCAGCGACGTGGACCTCGGTGGCGTTCCCGTTACGACGTGGACGTACAACGGTGAGCTGCCGGGCACGGAGATCCGGATCAAACGCGGGGACGCGCTCCGGGCCCGGCTGTCCAACGGGCTCCCTCAGCCGACCACCGTCCACTGGCATGGCTTGGCTCTGCGTAACGACATGGACGGGGTACCGGTGCTGACGCAACCGGAAGTCGCGCCAGGCGCCGAGTTCATCTACGAGTTCGTGGCCCCTGACGCGGGAACGCACTGGTTCCACCCACACGTGGGCGCCCAGTTGGACCGCGGACTGTACGCACCGCTCATCGTGGAAGATCCAGCCGATGGCGCCGACTACGACAGCGAACTGGTCGTCGTCCTCGACGACTGGCTCGACGGACTCGACCGTGACCCGGACACGGCGCTGGCCAACCTGAAGAAGAACGGGATGGTGATGGGCGACCGGAGCGCACCACATATGGCCGGCATGCCTGGAATGGATCACGGGCCAGTGGACGGGGACACCGGGATGGGAATGCCCCAGTCCGCCCTGCTCGGTGGCGACGCGGGAGACGTCGTCTACCCACATGTACTCGTCAACGGTCGGATCTCCTCCGCCCCACGCTCCGTCAACGCCAAACCCGGACAACGGATTCGATTGCGGCTGATCAACGCCGCCTCAGATACCGCTTTCCGCGTCGGAGTCCCGGGTATACCGCTACGAGTCACGCACACGGACGGCTTCCCGGTCGTTCCCAAACAGGCCGACACCGTACTTCTCGGAATGGGCGAGCGACTCGACGCGGTGATCACGGTTCCGGACCGAACCGTGCCGGTGCTGGCCCTGGCGGAAGGACGCGGATCCTACGCACAACTCCTCATCCGGAGCGGACGCGAAAGCGACCCGACAGCCAGCGACGCGGCAGCACAGCAACTGGCCGCGCTCCCCGCGCTCGCCACAGGTGACCTCAGGGCAACTGAGGAGGTCAGCCTGCCCAAGAGGTCACCGGACGTCACCCACAACCTGGTACTCGAAGGGCCGGGGGCCAAGTACGAGTGGACCATCAACGGCAAGGCCTACCGGCCGGACGATGGGTTGCCGATCCGCGCAGAACAACGAGTGCGACTGCGATTCGAAAACAAGTCGACGATGTTCCACCCCATGCACGTGCACGGCCACACGTTCCAGTTGATCGGCCCGAACGGGCGGGGACCTCGCAAGGACACGGCGATAGTGCTACCCGGCAAGACACTCGAGGTGGATTTCGACGCCAACAACCCCGGCCAATGGCTGACGCACTGCCACAACGTCTATCACGGGGAAGCCGGGATGATGACCGTGCTGTCGTACGTGGAGTAACTCTCCTATCTATAATAGTAGATTAATAGGTGCGCTAAACATCGCCGGTAACGTCTGTCGTGGCGAACTCCGACCTCGCCTACGTCACGGATCTGCTGGCCCTTTCCGGTCTGCGTCTTGGCACCTGCGATATGAATCCATTCCGTCCACCCGCGCGACTGCTGTCGACGAGCGAATACGCCGCCATGGAACGCCGGTTCGCCCCGATGGGTCCTTCCGGTGTCACGATGATGTGCAGTATTGCGGCCCTGCAGGTATGCGTCGACATCGCGCCTCGCCACCCGTCGCGGACCATCGCTAATCTCGGCTGCGCCGCACTGAAAGCCGTCGATCTGTCCGCCGCCACGATCGCCGACATCACCTACTCAGTTCAGAGACGAACACATGGAGAGAGAGCAGCGACCACCTCAAGGCGGTGAGAGCGGACCGGTCTCCACAGCGTTGCCCACACCTACTACTACAGCTAGTATGCAGTTGGTAGCAGGACAGTTGCGAGTCGTGGTGAGCACGACACCGCTTTGTGCGACGGCTGACGCAGCCGTACGGGAGGGGCGATGCGCGCACGGCATCTCGTCCTGCTGCTGTGCCTGCTCGGCGTTGTCCTGATCGTGGTCCCGGTTACCTTCATGACTGTCCTCGTCGCGGTCCAGCCCGCCGCCGGGCAGTCGTCACCGTCACGGGCGGGAGTCGCGGTAGCCAGGCTCCCACCGCTGGCCAGGAGCATGCTGCCACTCGTCACCACGCGAGTGAGCGAGCGCTGTCCGGAACTGAGCGTGATCAGGGTGCTCGCCGAGGTACAGGCGGAGTCCGGCTGGAATCCACAGGCCTGGAGTGCTGACGTGAACGGCGGAGCAGCAGGTCTGCTGCAGATCAACCAGGCGAACTGGGTCGGACTAGGTGGTCAGTCGTGGACCAGCAGCCCGCCACCCGTGGACGCGGACATCTTCGACGCCAGTACGCACCTGACCTTCGGCATCGACTTCCTCTGCACCAACCTCCGTGCAATGACCGAGTACCTGCAGCAAAGTGGCAAGGCGACCGATCCCCTGGATGCGATGAGCATCTGCCACATAGCGGGATGTAGCCGCGTGACGGGTAGCCGCACCGGGATCCCGACAGCCGGTGAAGCTGGGTGCGGCGGGCAGTGCGCCTCGCTCGTTCGACGGTATCTCAACAACATTCATCGTTACGAGAGTGAATGGATGCCCCCTCCCGACAACGGTGGGTCGGCAGGCGCTGTGCCGTCAGGAGTCGACCTCGGTCAACTGTCGGCGCCGAACGCATACACCGGTGGACCGACCGAATGCACTGAACCCGATCCCACTACGAGTGGGTGCCTGACCGCCGCCACGGCAAACGGCATAGGAGAAATCCAGCGGACCTTCGGCTCGCAGATCCAATCTGCGGGCTGCTGGGCTCCGCGGCCGTGGAATCCGACCAGTGACCACCCGAAGGGCCGGGGCTGCGACCTCTTTCCTGACCGAGCCGGCATCTTTCCCAGTGGCGAACAGCTAAACGCCGGATGGCGGATCGCTGCGTGGTTGCGCGTTCACGCCGAGGCCCTCCGCGTGAGGTACGTGATCTGGCAGGGCCGGTATTGGGATCCGACCACAGGAGACCAAGGCGGATGGGGCGAGCCATACACGGGAGGCGGCGTATATGACGCTAACGACGCCACTGGCGGGCACTACGACCACATTCACGTCAGCTTCAAGGAGTAGTTCGAAATGTGGGGAGCACGTCCGATTGGCACTGCGGTTGCACTGCTCTCCGTAGGTGGTGTGGTCTGGCTCCTGGCCTCGAACGAGGACTCCAACGATGCCACCAGTTCCTCGCCTTCCTCCTCGGCCACCCAGTCGACAATCCGCCCGATCGGACCGCAAGCGCGCGACGCCGCGTCCGCCCGGCACCAACTGCCAGGAACACCGGACGCGAGTCTTTCGCTAGACGTCGACTTTCGGCAACCGCAGGCTGTCGCTCGCGCCTACGTCGTCGCGGCACATACCGTGACTGCAGCCGACCGGGGCAAGACCAACCGGCGGGTTCTGCCGTACCTCGCACCCGACAACCCGGCCAACCCGCGCGGGCTGGTCGTCGCGGAAACCCCACCAACGGGCCGCTTCACGGTGACGATGGACCAACTCACTGTCGTTGGCTCCAGCGAATCGGGGCGGCGGATCGCCTACGAAGCACGGTGGTCGATCGCGGCCGACGAGTCGTCCGAGCCGGGCCAACAGCGGAGCACTTTTGTCGTCTTGGCCCGCCAGCCCGACGGGCGCTGGCTGGTTACCCAGGAGTCGGCACGTATCCAGCCGGGCGACTGATGCGGTGTGCTTCACAGGGCCGACTCTGACCACTAAAGTGAGTAGTAGGTGACTGCTACAGTCTTGGCTACGAGGTGACGGGGAGGTGTTGTGTTCGGACTTGGCGAGCTTGAAGGCGCGGTGATGCACGTACTGTGGCACGCGGAAAAGCCGGCCAAGGTTCGTGACGTTCTTCCACTCCTCGGCCCGCGCAGGAAGCTGGCCTACACCACGGTCATGACGGTGCTGGACAACCTGCACCGCAAAGGCTGGGTCTCCCGGGAGCGTGAAGGACGGGCGTACTACTACCGGCCCGCCTTCAGTCGTGAAGAGGCCGCCGCCCGTGCCCTGCGCGAGGCGCTGGATGCCTCGGGAAATCCTCAGGGGGCGCTGATGCACTTCTTCGACTCGGCGTCTGAGCAGGAGGCAGATCTCTTGAGAACTGCGCTCACGCGGAAAACGGACCGCCCATGACGGTGGCTCTGGCATTGTTGCTGGGAGCCATCACGGCAGGTTGGTTAGTACCCCGTCGACTTCAGCGCATCGACCTTCGCCGCCGGGACCCGCGCACACTGACTGTCACCTGGCTGGCTTCCATGATCGGCGTCGGCGCAGCCGGGGTGTCCGGAGTCGTGCTACTGCTGACCCCAGAACACGGCGCTGAAGGTCCGCTGACGTGGGCGCTCAACCAGTGCGTGACCGCACTCCAGCACGGCTCGCCGCCTCAGTTCGAGGAGCTGATCGGCCTTGCGAGCTTCGCCCTGCTGGGCGCCTTGGTTCTGCGGTTCGTCGTTGTCGGAGCCCGCGAGCTGCGACGGCTACGCCGGGAGAGCCGCCAGCGTCTCGCAGTGTTGCGGCTGGCCGGCCGTCCCGACAACGACTCCCCCGGCACCCTCTGGCTGGCGCACGACCGGCCGTTGGCATTCAGCCTCCTTGGTCGCCCCAGCGTGATCATCGCGACAGAGGGACTTACCCGGCACCTGCCCGAGGCCGGTGTCGCGGCGGTACTGGCGCACGAGCGAGCACATTTGCGCGGTCGGCACCATTTACTCATCGCGTTCACGGAGGTCGTGCGACGCACAATCCCGTTCGTCCCGTTGTTTCGTCAGGCACCCGTCGCCATGCGCGAGCTTGTCGAGCTCGCTGCGGACATGTCCGCTGTTCGTACGTGCGGACCCGCGGCCGTCCGTACGGCACTGCTGACCGTGTCCGGTCACGATGCGCCGGGTGTGGCGCTCGCCATGGGACGTGACACGGTTAGCCTGCGGCTTGAGCGGCTGGAACACACCACGCTGACTGCCGGGCGTACCCGCAGTGCGTTGTCATGTGGGGCGGCTGGAGCGCTGGCCACAGCCGTTCCGTTCCTCACCAGCGCGTCACTGCTCGTGACCATCGCGGTGCTGGCTTGCCCGGTCACCGGAACTTAGCTCGTAGCGGTACCTGCTCAATCAGTGTTTGCCGGTGAACTGCCCCGTGCTACGGGAGACAGTGCCGTCGGGTCGCACGGCTATCGCGCGGCCATCCTAGACGTCGTTGTCTTCGGAATTGGGCGCGTCACCGACCTTGCCTTGCATGAAATACTCGGCATCGAGATCGCTCTCGCTCCTGTTGACGACGCCACTGGTCGCCTTCTTCCTGCTGTACACCTCGCCGTTCCTACACCGGCGCCGGTCCAACCCTTCGTCCCCACGCCGGAGAATTCCCTACGGCGACCGGCGGGAAGTCGACCACGGCAACCGACGGCCCCGCGACGGTGGTGACGAGTAGCGTCCCTCCGCCGCGAGGTAGGCCCGCGTGGCTGCGCAGCATCAGCAGGAACGGCACGATGATCGTCACCGTTGCCACGAGATATCCGGCCAGCGCGGCGATTACCGGTAACTCCGCCGCCTGGTGCCCAGGCCGGCGCCGCCGCCGGATCCGCGGTGGTGGACGTGGCGCTGAGGCTCCTTCATGTTCGAACAGCCCGCGGCGCTGCGCGGCCCGCGCTCCTCGGCGCCCTGGTGGCGACCACGATTTGGTCCGGTCAGCTTGCCGGACTCGCGTTGGCCGACGCTCTCCGCTGGCCCCCATCGCTTTGGCTCGGCCTCGTCGTCCTCAGTGCGTTCGCCGCTGCAGCGTTGGGCTTGCTCGTCTCGCCGGCGAATGCATCGGCAACACATTCCGAGTCATCCGCCAGACCTTCCCGTTCCTGATCCAGTTTCCCGCACCGCCTCGAGCAATAGCTGGATCTCCCGCTCCGTGTTGTAGTAGTGCACGGAAGCGCGCACGAGCTCATCGATCCCGCGGTTCTCCATGTCGAGCCTTGTGGAGGGCACCCTGGACACGCTGACGTTGATGCCGCGTACCCCCAGCCAGGTCTTCACATCTTCGGGCGCAACGCCCTCCACCGTGAATGTCACGATGCCGCAGAGTTCTGCGCCGACGTCCTGCGGCGTCACTCCCGGCACCTCGGCGAGGCCGCGTCGCAGTTCCTCGGCCAGCCCGTACACCCGGTCGCGAATACGCTCGACTCCCCAGCCGAGCGCGTAGTCGATGGCCCTGCCGAGCCCGATCTTGGCCGCGTAGTTGAACTCCCACGACTCAAAACGCCGGGCATCTGACCGCATCCGGTATTCGTCTCGTGCCACCCATGTCGCAGCATGCAGGTCCAGCATCGGCGGCGACAGTTCGTCGAGCACGTCGCGACGCACATAGAGCAAGCCCGTGCCACGCGGCCCGCGCAGGTACTTACGTCCCGTTACCGACAGCATGTCGCAGCCGATCTCGGCGACATCGAGCGGTAACTGACCGGCCGACTGGCACGCGTCAAGCAGGTAGAGCACGCCAGCGTCCCTGGCTACCTTCCCCACCTCTGCGGCGGGGTTAACGAGCCCTCCGTTGGTCGGTATGTGGGTCAGCGAGACGAGGCGTACCCGGTCGTCGATCAGCTCTCGCAGTCTGGACACCGAGATCTGCCCGGCATCGTCGTTCGGCACGACTTCCACCTGGAGGTCGTGCCGCTGTGCAAGTTGCAGGTAGGCGATGAAGTTGCTGGCGTACTCAGCCTCACTCGTCAGAATTCGATCGCCTGCAGTGAAGGGTATGGAGTAGAAGGCCATGTCCCACGCGCGTGTCGCGCTGTCGACCACGGCGACCTCGTCGGGTCCGCAACCGAGCAGGCGCGCGGCCGATCCGTACACCGCCTCAATCTTGCCCTCGGCTGCCGCGGCAGCTTCGTAGCCACCGATGCGAGCCTCGAGCCGCAGGTGCGCAACGGTGCTGTCCAGTACCGGTGCGGGCATCAGGGAGGCACCGGCGTTGTTGAAGTGGACGACGTTCTCGCAACCCGGGGTTTCCCGCCGCGCCCGGTCCACGTCGAAAGTGTGCACAGCGGTCGCCGTCATACGACCTCCTCTCCGACCCGGGGCGCAGGCGCGTCCGCCAGCGCCCCGGAGTGATCGACCAGCCGGAGGAACGAACGCACTCGTTCCTTTGACGGACGGGTGAAGAAGGTCTCGGGCGAGGCTTCCTCCACCACCACTCCACCGTCCATGAACACGATCCGGTTCGCGACCTCTCGGGCAAAGTGTGTCTCGTGGGTGACAATCACCATCGTCATGCCGTCGGCCGCCAGCTCCTGGATCACCTCGAGCACCTCGGCGTGCAGCTCCGGGTCAAGAGCGGAGGTCGGTTCGTCGAAGAGCACCGCCTCCGGGTCCATGGCGAGCGCTCGGGCGATCGCGACCCGCTGCTTCTGCCCGCCGGAGAGTCGCGAGGGATGCACGTCGCGCTTGTCCGCCAGCCCTACCCGTTCCAGCAGCCGCTCACCGAGGGCGACCGCTTCGGGCATGGGCAGCTTCCGCACCTGATGCGGCCCCTCGATCACGTTGCCCAGTGCGGTCATGTGCGGGAACAGGTTGAACTGCTGGAACACCATGCCCGTCCGCTGCCGGGCGCGTTGCATCAGCTTCGCGCGTCCACGACGGTCACGGCGTGTACCGCACTCGAACGCGCAGTCGCAGATCCGGACGTGACCGGCGTCGGGCTCCTCGAGCAGGTTCATACAACGCACCAACGTGGTCTTACCCGACCCGGACGGGCCCATGAGCACGACGACCTCGCCGCGCTCGACGGACAGGTCGACCCCACGCAGCACCTCCAGGTCGCCGAATGCCTTGCAGATGCCGCTGAGTTCAATCGTGGTGGTAGTCATACGTACGCCTTTCCCATGCGCTTCTCGAGCATCCCCTGCCCCACAGACAGCAACGAGTTGATGATCCAGTAAATTGCTCCGATCATCAGAAACGCTTCCATGTAACGGAAGTTCGCGTTGCCGATGCTTTCCGCCACCCTGGTCAGCTCCACCACGGTGACCACCGACGCAAGCGAGGTGTCTTTCATTAGTGCGATGAAGCGCCCGCCCACCGCCGGGGTCGCGACCCGGATGGCTTGTGGGAAGACTATTCTGCGGAAGGTCCGCCAGTAGGGCATGCCGATGGATGATGCGGCCTCCCACTGTCCGTTGTCGACTCCCAGAATTCCACCGCGGAAGTTCTCGCTCAGGTAGGCCGCGCCGAAAAGGCTCAAGGCGAGAATCGCCGACGGTATCGGTGTGAGTTGCACACCCAGTTGCGGCAACCCGAAGTAGATGATCATTATCTGGATCAGTAGAGGGGTGCCCCGAAATACCGAAACGAACGCGATCGCGGCACCTCTGAGAATCGGGAAGTCTGAGATTCGTGCTAGTGCGACTAGCGCACCAAGCGCGGAACCCAACACAAAGGACACCACGCCAAGCAGCAACGTGACGCTCAAGCCGCGGAGCACCATGGGGAACGAGTTGACCAACATGTCCATTGTGGTGCTCCTACCCCTGCTCGGCAGGCAGGGCCTGCAGTTCTTGCGTCATGTCGAGGTCGAGCCACTGTTGTGAAATGCGGGTCAACGTGCCATCCGCCATCATGTCCGCGATCGCCTGGTCGATCTCCTTCTTGAACTCAGTCGAGCCCTTGCGGAACGACATCGCGTTGACCTCGCTCTCCAGGAGCTTCCCGACCGGCCTCACCTGCAGCTGGTTCTGCTTGGCGAGGTAAGTGCCCTGGAAGCGGGAGACCAGCATCGCATCGGCGTTGCCACGGGAGAGGTCGGTAAGGCCCAGTGTCGCGTTCTGGTACGTCTTGACCTGCACGCCCGGGATTTCTTCCCTGGCGAACTTTTCCTGGGTGGTGCCGGCAGACACTGCGACTGTCTTTCCCTCCAGGTCTGCCAGGGAACTGACCGCACCGCCTGCGGCGGGCACAAAGATCGAGACACCGTTGACCTGGTAAGGGCGGGAGAAGTCAACCTGCTTCTTCCGCTCATCGGTGATCGTCTGACCGGAGATCACGATGTCGAAGCGTCCGGCGCGGACGCCTTCGATAAAGCTCTGGAAGTTCGAGGCGACGAACTCTACGTCCTCGACGCCTATCCGCCGAGCCATCTCGTGCGCGACGTCCACGTCGTAGCCGACGGGCTTGCCCGCATCGTCAAGGTAGTTCCACGGCGGATTGGCCTGGGTCAGTGCGACACGCAGTGTGCCGTTGTCCTGAACACGCTGTAGCACGTTGTCGGTGCCCCCACCCGAACAACCGGCGAGAACTGCGCTGGCCGTAACAAGAAGTAGTGAGATGGCCGCTCTAAGTGGCCTTCGGACTGGTGACATTCCCATGACGTCTCCTCGACAATGAATCCGCTAACGAGACGGCCCTAGCACGGAATGAGCCGACTTCGCCGTGTTCGGTCGGGGCCCTGATTTCAGTCGCGCGTCACGTCACTCGAGTAGGTGAACACTATGCCCCCGTTGGGTATCCAGTCAATGACCGCCGGGGATACACGACGAGAAGTAGCGCTCGCGCAACAGTCGAGACGTGCAGGTGATCGTCTACAGTCGAACGACTGCCCAGTCTTACTACTACACATAGTATCCCGCGCGAGGTGGCACGGTTCAGCGCGACACCGCAGCCTTCCAGGCACAGAACGGGGGCCGCAGGACGTCTGGGGCATCTACAAGACACCGAACAGTCCTCGGATTTTCGCCTCGGACCGTAATGGCGGTCTCTACGTGTTGAAGGAGCGTGGTCGCGGCCGTCCGTAGTCGCATGAGACGACAACGCGGGCTCGGTCTTGTAACAAGATCGAGCCCGCGTTTCGCTCACGGTTACTCATTCGGCAGCCGATTCGACGGCGCAAGTGTCCGTTGCGCACGTTCGGTTCCGCCATTGTAGGACCACCGCCACGACGAGGACAGCCAGCGAGAGCACCGCAAGGGCTGGTTGGATCGGTGCCCACAGTCCCAGTGCACCTGAGACACCGAGAAGTCCGATGACGATCTTGTTGCAGATCGGGCACCCGACTGCGAGGGCGGAGAGCAGCGAGGAACCGAGCACACGTGTGCGGCCGCGATCATCAGCGGAGCCCCGGACGGCGATCGCGAACCACAGGCCGGTCAGCCCGGCCGTCAGCACCAACGCCGGGTACTCCCACCAACGAACGGGAGTCATCCTCGTGAACCAGTCGGTATCGATCACGTCGGTAGGCACGCCAACGATCGCGGCACTCACGAGCGCCGCCCCGACTCCCCTGCCCCATCGCCAGGACGGTACGACCACAGTAGCTCGAGACAGCGGAAACTGGACCTGACCCATCCGCACACAACCTCGTCTCCGGCTACCCGCGCACAACTACGACCTACCTTAGTACACCTGGGAGGCTCAGACCCGGTTGCGGTCGTTAGATGTCCGCGCCCGCCTCCCGAAGCCAGGCCAGCGGGTTGAGCTTCTTACCGCTCGGGTCCCAGACCTCGAAGTGCAGATGTGGTCCGGTGGACCTGCCCCGATTCCCAACCTCCGCGATCACGTCGCCTGCCTCGACCCGCTCCCCTACGCTCACCGAGTACGAGTTGATGTGCCCGTAGACGGTGACACTGCCGTCCTCATGCTGAAGGCGAACCCACAGTCCGAACCCACTTGCAGCCCCGGCGTCGAGGACGACGCCCGTCATGGCCGCGCGGATCGGCGTCCCGATCTCGTTGGCGATGTCGAGGCCGTAGTGGGTGGTGCCCCAGCGTGGCCCGTAGTTGGAGGTGATCCTTCCCTGGACAGGCGCCACCACGCGCCCGCGGGCGGCCTCTTCCGCCGCTTCCCGCTCCTGCCGCTTCTTCGCTTCCGCTGCTTCCCGCTCCCGCTGCCGCCTCTCTTCTGTCTCTCGGGCGATTCGCTCCTTGCTAACCTGCTCAGCAGCCTTGAGTTGCGCCGCCTCATCCTGCGGGGGCATCGTCTGCGGTGAAAGGAAAACGCCCGCTCCTGTGCCAGCTCCGCCCACGCCAGACCTGTCACTCGGGTCGTCTGTGTCCATCGCGAGCAGTGCGATTCGGGGCTCGTGATGGGTAATCGGCGGCTCGGCGAGGAATTGGAGGGCCGCGGCACCGGCGCCTGCGGCGACACCGATGACCACTGCGGCCGCACGCAGGTTCGGCGTGGGTCCACGCCGACTCGAGACCACCAGACGTGGCACTCCATCGGAGTATGTACTTGCAGTGGTGGCTGTGGGCTTGTCCCGAAGGCCGGCAGGCCTGGACGATCGGTGTCGGGGCACGCGCTGCCTCTCCGTGTCGGGTTGCCAGCGACCCTGGCTCCGTTGCGCGAACGTTACCACTACTGCGCATAGTAGGTCGCTAGGGGTGTGACACGGTCCATATCACTGCAGAGGCGTGTGGTGGGATGCGTGAGAACTCAGGTTCAACTCGTCGTCCACCGTCTTCAAGCGAACCGTTGGACGGTGGGCCGACACCAAGTAGGCGGTTCCCAGCCATCGGCGAACCCCACTGCCCACCGTTTTCTCGGGGTTAACACGCCAGTCCCGTTTCCAGCGGCGTACCAGTTTGTCCAGCGGAGGAACGAGCGGGGTGAGGTCGTAGTAGATTGCTTCCTGAGGGCATAGCCCGACGTCGTACAGCATCCGACGCAAGTGGGAGTGGGGAACCGCCCGGATACCAGAACGTCGCGCTCCGTACCGACGTTCTGCCGGAGTACCGAGCAAGCCCTGAACGCGCCCGTGTGCACGGAGCGCCGGCCAGTAGATACACCACTCGAACAACCGGTACGGGCTGACCGGGTTGAGCATTGTCATCACGACGAGACCACCAGGGCGAACCACACGCGCCAGTTCGCGAAGTGCGCCAGCCGCATCCGCGTACTCGAGTACACCCATCGCGAGGACGACGTCGAAACTCTCGTCGGAAAACGGCATGTCCTCAATCCCCGACACCACGAGTTCGACGCCACCTGCGCCGCTGCTCTGGTGGGCAACCGCTTCCACCATCGCCAGTGACTGGTCACTAGCTGTGATACGGAAGTCGCCGAGGCGGGTGTCGAGCAGATGACGGACGAGCATGCCCGGACCACAACCGACATCGAGGAGGTCGCCGCCGGGACAGCAGCGAAGTGTCTGTTGTACGGCGTAAAGCCGGGATTGGAAGTACCGGGCGGAGGGGCTCCAGCCTTCATGCCCTGTGGCATACCCTCGGCGTCGGCAGCATCCCTGAACTGAACCGCGACGGCGTCTGCACGTGAAGCGAGCCCGGCTCGCCTTACGCGGAAGAGTGACACATCTGCCTCCGGCAGCATTCGAACAGCACGAGTTGCGACGAGCACGGCGACATCTACTATGATCTCTAATACGAGATTCGATAGTACATCGCTGGTATTCGTGGCTCGCTACACAGACTTCGAGCGTTCGCTGCCGAGGGCCCACAAGGTGTGCCCGTCGACCCCGGCCGTCGGGCACACCTGCCGTTTCCTGCATCACCGGGCGGCGACAGGCTCCTCGACGGTGACGGCGTCGGTGGTCCCCGGCGTCATCGCGTCTGTCGTCACGCTGGCACGGAACCTGCGGAGTCGGAGGCTGTTGCTGACGACGAACACCGAGCTGAACGCCATGGCCGCGCCGGCGATCATGGGGTTCAGCAGACCGGCTGCGGCCAGCGGCAGGGCCGCCACGTTGTAGGCGAAGGCCCAGAACAGGTTGCCCTTGATGGTGCCAAGGGTCCTGCGAGCCAGCCGGATCGCGTCGGCCGCCACCCGGAGATCGCCACGGACCAACGTCAAGTCGCTGGCCTCGATGGCGACATCGGTGCCGGTACCCATCGCGAGGCCGAGGTCGGCCTGCGCGAGAGCGGCGGCGTCGTTGATTCCGTCGCCGACCATCGCCACGACCCTGCCCTCGGACTGCAGGCGCGTCACCACGTCCACCTTCTCCTGGGGCAGGACTTCCGCGATGACCTCGTCGATGCCCACCTCGGCGGCCACAGACTTGGCGACCGCTTCGTTGTCCCCGGTCAGGAGCACCGGGGTGAGCCCGAGCTCACGCAGCTGGGTGATGGCTTCCCGAGAGGTCGCCTTCACGGTGTCCGCGACGACGAGGACGGCACGCGCCTGCCCGTCCCAACCGACGGCGACCGCGGTCTTGCCTTGCTTCTCCGCGGCAGCCTTGGCCTCGGCCAGTTCAGCGGGTAGGTGCTGGCTCCACTGCTCCAGCAGGGCGGTACGCCCGACCAGGACCGCCCGGCCTTCGACGTTGCCTTGGACCCCAAGGCCCTCGAGGTTCGTGAAGTCCTCGACAGCAGCCAGTTCCCCGACGCGTTCCTCGGCGCCGCGAGCGATGGCCTGCGCGATAGGGTGCTCAGAGGCGTTCTCCAAGGCACCCGCGAGGCGCAGCACTTCCTGGACAGCTACCTCGTTGGCGACGTGCACGTCGACCAGCGCCATCTTGCCGGTCGTGACGGTGCCGGTCTTGTCCAGGACAACGGTGTCGATTCGCCGCGTGGACTCCAGCACCTCCGGCCCCTTGATGAGGATGCCCAACTGGGCGCCGCGCCCGGTTCCTACGAGAAGAGCCGTGGGCGTGGCCAGGCCCAGTGCGCACGGGCAGGCGATGATGAGCACGGCCACCGCGGCGGTGAACGCCGCCGACACCGAGCCATTCGCCCCTAGCCAGAACGCGAGCGTACCGACGGCGAGGGCGATGACGATGGGCACGAACACCGCGGAGATCCGGTCGGCCAGCCGCTGTACGGCCGCCTTGCCGGTCTGTGCCTCCTCCACGAGCTTGGCCATCTGCGCCAACTGGGTGTCGGACCCGACTCGAGTGGCCCGTACGACGAGGCGGCCACCCGAGTTCACGGTCGCGCCGACAACCTTGTCGCCCGGACCGATCTCGACGGGGACAGACTCGCCGGTGAGCATGCTCGCGTCGACGGCCGAGCTGCCTTCCTCGACGACGCCGTCGGTCGCGATCTTCTCGCCCGGCCGGATCACGAAGTGGTCGCCCACTGCCAGTTGATCAGTGGGGATGCGCTCTTCGCGGCCGCCCCGCAGCACCGCGACTTCCTTGGCACCCAGCTCAAGCAGCGCCCGCAAGGCCGCGCCCGCGCGCCGCTTCGAGCGTGCCTCGAAGTACCGGCCAGCGAGGATGAACGTCGTCACGCCGGCGGCCACCTCAAGATAGATGTTGCCGTCGCCGCTCATGCGCTGGACCGTGAGCTCGAACGCGTGGGTCATCCCCGGCACACCAGCGCTGCCGAACAGCAGCGCGTACACCGACCACAGCAGCGCCGCCAGGGTGCCCATCGAGATGAGTGTGTCCATCGTCGCAGCACCGTGACGCAGGTTGGCCCACGCCGCCCGGTGGAACGGCCACGCGGCCCACACCACCACCGGCGCTGCCAGGGTGAGCGAGATCCACTGCCAGTAGGTGAACTGCAACGCCGGGACCATCGCCAGCAGGATCACCGGAACCGACAGCACGATCGCCCCGATAAGCCGCTGCCGCAACGACCGGATCGGGTCATCCGGCTCATCGCCGCCTTCGCCTGCATTTGACTCCGCACCTCGGACCGTGGGGAGCGCGGCGGAGTAACCTGCGGCCTCCACCTGTTCGACCAGCTGCTCCGCTTCCACCCCTTCACCAAAGCTGACCTTCGCCTTCTCGGTGGCGTAGTTGACAGTGGCGTTGACCCCGTCGAGCTTGTTCAACTTCCGTTCGATCCGCATGGCGCACGACGCGCACGTCATGCCGCTGATCGCCAGTTCGATCTCGCGACCGGCATCCGGCTTCGAGTTCGTCACGTCAGAGGTCATCGTGATTTTCCTTCCTCGATCCGGGATCAGTGGTGGTCGCCGTCGGTCGCGACGGTGAACTCGGCGGTACGGACCTTGCCCTCGTGCCGAAAGTCCAGAAACAGGCGGTAAGTGCCTGCGGAGGGAACCTCGGCGAAGAAGGTGACCCGGGGACCGGGCGTTGTCCTGCCGTCTCCCGGCGTTCCTTCGGGGTGTACGTGCAGGTAGGCCAGGTCTCCTTGCCGCAGCGCAACCAGGTGCCCGTAGGCGCCGAGGTAGGGCTGCAGGTCGTTGACTTCGCGTCCGTCCTTGCTCACTGTCAAGGTCATCTCGGAGGTCTGTCCCGGCGCGAGGTCGCCGTTCAGACGCACCTGGTATCCGTCGACGTTCGACACTCTGGACGGCTCGTAACTCACCGGCTGGTAATCGCCGGGTGCAGCCAGGTCAACGCCCAGCGTCACGCCCTCGCCGCCTGCGGGCACGAAGTCGGCGAACGCCCGGTAACTGCCGGCCTGTGCGAGCTCGAGCGGGACCGTCCAGGTGCCGTCGGTGCTCATCTCCGGATGAACGTGCTGGAAGCCGGCGGTGTCGCGCCGCACGACGATCAGGTGCATGCGTTTCTCGTGCTCGACGTCGAAGCGGGTCAGTGCCTCGCCGTCGCCACCGAGGATGCGGAAGGAAAATTCTTCGGTTGTCCCGGGGTTCAGCGTCGTGCTGGTGGGCGTGAGGGTGTACTCGCCCCTGGACGACGCCAGCCCGCCGGGCTGGTCGGGTTGCGCGGCCTCCGCGACGGTGCCGCTGTGAGTGTCCCCGTGCCCGGCGTCCTCGGTGCCGCGCGCGCCGGCTTGACCGGCGAAGGGACCGACAGCGGTGCCGACCGCCCAGCCGCCACCGGCGACCAGGACGAGCGCTACACCGTAGGCGGAGAGCTTCCCTGCTGTGTTCATGTCCGTCCTTACCGCAGGCTATGGCCCGCAGATCCAGAAGCGACCGCTCAGGCGGTCAGTTCGTATCCAGCCTCTTCGACAGCGGCGCGCACGTCGGCGACCTCAATGTCCTTGGCACTCTTCACGGTGACCGCTCCAGTGGGCAGATCCACCAGAACCTCGGTGACACCATCGATCTCACTGACCTCTTCGGTCACCGAACGCACGCAGTGGTCGCAGGTCATCCCCTTGACGGCGTAATTGGTCTCGGCCATGGCACTTCCCTTCGATCTCTGGTTTCTGTTTGACGAACGTCACGACCGCACGAGGCGCGCGATCGCTTCACTGGCTTCGCGAACCTTCTCCGTGGCAGTGTCACCACCTTGCTCGATCGCTTCGGTCACACAGTGCTTGAGGTGCTCGTCCATGAGGCCCAGCGACACCGACTGCAGTGCCTTGGTGGCCGCCGAGATCTGCGTGAGCACGTCGATGCAGTACTCGTCGTTCTCCACCATCCGCTGCAGTCCCCGAACCTGTCCTTCGATGCGACGCAGTCGCTTGAGCAGGTTTTCCTTGTCTCCGGAGTATCCCCGCATGTCACTTCTCCTCTACTTCATGCCGACGAGCCAATGTTACCCCTTACCCGTATTTGGGCGAGTAACCGTGGACCTCACCGCACCTCTATGTATACCGTAGGGGGGTACCGCAGTCAAAGGAAGGGACGAGCAATGCATGTCACGATCGACTTCGACAGGTGCGAGGGACACGGCCTCTGCGCGTTGGCCGCTCCGGCCGTCTTCTGGATCGACGATGAGGGCTACACCCAGTTCGTGGCCGAACCACCAGAAAACGAGCGGGACAACGTCACCAGTGCAGTGCAGGAATGCCCGGCACGCGCGGTCCGGCTTCTCTCAGCGGGCCCAGCATGAGGCGCCCGTCCGGGCGCGTGGTCATCGTCGGGGGTGGCGTTGCAGGTCTGCGCGTTGCCGAAGCACTGCGCGGCCACGGCTTCAGCGGTGAGTTACTCGGCATCGGCGCAGAAGACCACGCTCCATACGCACGTCCTCCGCTGTCCAAGGCTGCGCTCCACAACTCGGGCGTGGTCGAAGTGTTGGCCAGCTCGGCCACAGATGTGCGCTGGAACTTCGGTACCGCGGCAGTAGACCTCGACCTCGCAGGTCCGTATGTGAGGCTGGACGACGGCAGACTCATTGAGTCCGACGCCGTCGTCATCGCAACTGGCGTTCGAGCCCGCACGCTTCCCGGCATGGACAGGACGCTGTCACTACGCACTGTCGAGGACGCAGAGCGATTGCGCGGCGTCCTGGCCGAGGCTCCAGGACATCTGGTGATCATCGGCGCCGGATTCATCGGGTCCGAGGTCGCCGTTGCCGCTCGCGCAAGGAACTGGGAAGTCACTGTGGTCGACGCTCAGGCCACCCCGCTGGCCGCTGCGCTCGGACCGGCCGTCGCACAATGGCTGTGGGAACAGCATCGGGCACGGGGCGTGCACACCCGCTTCGGCCAATCAGTTCGCTCCACCGACAAGGCCGGCACACGATGGCACGTATCACTCGACAACGGTGCCGCACTCGAGGCCGACGCCGTCGTAACGGGTCTGGGAGCGAAGCCCAACACCGAGTGGCTCGGAACGTCCGGACTGGATGTCAGTGACGGGGTGCTCACGGATGAGCGACGACGGGCGGTGACCGCGGACGGCGCAGTAGCCGGCGACATCGTGGCGATCGGCGACGTCGCACGCACTCCGTCCGCGCTAACAGGAGGCCGGGCGATCCGCTGGGAGCACTGGACTGCGGCGGTGGCCGATGCGCGCCGCGCGGCAACAGTACTCGTTGGACTGGAGCCACCTCCCGAGTTGCCGACCGTCTTCTGGACAGACGTCTACCAGGACCGGGTCCAGGTCCTTTGCCTACCTTCCGGCACGGAGTCCGAGCCGGAGCCAGGCCCGCGCGGTTTCTGCGTGCGTTACGACACCGCAGGCGTCCTTAGCGGTGCAGTGGCGGTGAACTGGCCGCAGCGGCTGGCCGTGCTGCAGCGGGAGATCGCCAAGTTCGGCGTGACGACATGAAGGAGCTGTGGAAAGCAGGCCGCCACAAGCGCGTCCGCGGCTCGACGATCTCGGCGGAGGCCATAGTGCGCCTGTGCTGCGGCATGTTACTGCCGCTGGTGCGGGCGCGTGTCCACCGTCGCGGTCGCCAAGTTTCGATAGACGCTGCGGTGAGCGTCTCGATGACCCCTCCCTGCACTAGACGCGACTGATCTGCCTTGTTCAGCTCGCCTGCCACGCCCACGTACCTTGATAATCTATACCCATCCCCGGTACCGTCTCCGCATCAGCCGTCGAACACGAAGAGGACTAGATAATGAGTACTGACGTGTACACAGTGAAGGGCATGACCTGCTCGGGCTGCATGAACAAGGTGACAGCCGCAGTGACGTCCGTAGCAGGTGTCGACGATGTGGACGTCGACATCTCCAACGGCGAAGTCACTGTCATCAGTAAAGTTCCGATCGACAACCAACTCGTTCGTGCGGCCATCAACAACGCCGGCTACGAGCTCGTCGACTGAGTATGACGGATGAACAGCAGTCCCAGGCGCCAGTAGTCATCAAGACGGTTGATAACGGCCCCTACCAGATCAAGGGTCCAATCCAGGTCGTAGACCACGACAACAACACGTTCGAGGTCGGCCCAGGACGCACGCAGTTGCTCTGCCGCTGCGGCCAGTCCGCCAGGAAACCGTTCTGCGACGGTTCCCACGCGAAGACTGGCTTCCAGGCCAGCGAGCGGTCCGTTCTGAATGCCGAAAAGTAGACCGGCGGTGGGTGTGGGCGCGGACGCGACCACACCCACCGCCAACCAGGATCACCACGTCACCCTTTGACATAACGGATCGCCCAGGGTGCGAGCACCGCCGCCACGAACTCGGCATCAGCCGACTTCGTGAGCAGGTGGTCCGCGCCGTCGATCGCGATAAAAGCCTTGGGGTGGCGAGCGGCATCGAAGATCTGGCGCGCGTTGTCCACGCTGACGATGTCGTCGATCGGCGAATGCATGACCATCAGAGCCGCACCGAGCCGCCGGATACGCTCAACCTGCTGCTGCCCCGCAATATCGTCGAGGAACTGCTGCCGAATTCGAAAAGTCCTGCCGCCCAGCCGAACATCGGCCTCACCCCGCTGCTCGATCTCGGCACGACTATTCTCCAGCAGGTGCGCGACATGGCCAGGATCAGCTGGAGCGCCGACGGTCACCACAGCTCGCACCTCCGGTATCCGGGGTGTGGCCGCGAGCACGGCTGCGCCTCCCAGCGAATGTCCGATAAGGATGGCGGGAGCAGCGAGCACGGCACGCAGGTGATTCGCGGCGGACACCACGTCATCGATGTTCGATCTGAAGCCGGTGTTGCCAAAGTCGCCACCGGACTGGCCAAGGCCGGTGAAGTCGAATCGTAGAACCGCGATCCCGTACTCCGTTAGCGCACGCGAGATTCTTGCTGCCGCAATGCTGTCCTTGCCGCACGTGAAGCAGTGCGCGAACAACGCGTAGGCCCGCGGCGCCACCTCGGGCAACTCGAGCCTTGCCGACAGCCGCGCACCCAGCGATCCAGGGAACTCCAGTTTCCTGCTCTGCGCCATCAGCGCGCCCTTCGTGACGATACTTCGACCGGACACGGCCGATGGTCACGAACTGTAGCCGCGTGTTCAGGAAACGCCGAAGGGGTGTACGTCACATTGCGCTTCGCCAATCCCGATGGCACCATCAAGCGCGTCAACCGATACCCCCCGGGGGTAAGGAGAGCCATGAACACCGCCGCACATGCCAGCCACAGCACGTACCAGCTCGACGCGGAGGAGACGCAGCTAGCTGAAGGGGTGCCGACCGAGTTCCGGTTCCGCATCACGGATCCCAACGGTACGCCGGTGACCTCGTTCGACGAGGTCCACGAGAAGAAGGTGCACCTCATTGTGGTGCGACGGGATCTCACCGGCTACTGGCACCTACATCCGACCGAGGGCGGTGACGGTACTTGGTCGGTGCAACTGCCGGGACTGGAGCCGGGCCAGTACCGTGTCTTCGCTGATTTCTCGGCTTCCGAACTCGGCCACGGCCTCACCGTCGGCACGGACCTGACCGTTGTCGGCGATGGGGTACACCGGGCGTTGCCAGCACCGGCGCCGACGTTCGTGATCGGGGAATACGAGGTGGACCTCGAGGGAACGCTGTTGCCCGGTCAACAGAGCCGGCTCACCTTTTCGCTGCGCCACGCTGGAGAACCGGTGACCGACCTGCAACCCCACCTCGGTTCCTACGGCCACCTGGTGGCCGTTCGCGCCGACGATCTGGCCTATGTGCACGTACATCCGAATGGTTCACCTGACGACGGCGTGACACCCCCAGGCCCGCAGATCGCGTTCCACGCCCACGTGGCCGAGGCCGGTGCGTACCGGCTGTTTCTCGACTTCCGCCACGACGACAGAGTCCGTACCGCGGAGTTCACGCTCATCACCAACTGACTCAAGGAGGTCCGAATGCCCTGTTGCGCTTGCTTCCACCGCCCGCGTCCACCACCCACTTTCCTAAGCAGAAGGAGAAAATCGACATGCGAAACATGCCTCTGGCCATCTGGGCGCTGGTTATAGCGTCCTTCGCGATGGGCGCCGACGAGTTCATCGTCGCCGGCGTCGTGCAGGACATCGCCCACGCGCTCGGCACCACGATCGGCGCGGTGGGGCTGTTCGAGAGTGCCTACGCGATCGGCGTGGCGATCGGTGCCCCGTTGTTTGCCGTGTTCGCCGGCAAAGCCTCACGCCGCACCATGTTGCTTATCTCGGCGGGGGTGTTCCTGTTCGGTAACGTCATCTCGTTGGTCGGGCCGGACTACGGCTGGATCATGACGGGTCGGATCGTCGCCGCGCTCGCGCACGGCGCCTTCTTCGGCATCGCGGCGGTCTTCGCCGCCGAACTGGTTGCCCCGAAGTTGAAGGGGCGTGCTGTCGCCACTGTCTTCGCCGGTGCGACGGCCGCCACCATTCTCGGCGCTCCGATCGGTGCAGCGGTCGGCAAGGCGCTGGGTTGGCGGGCCACCTTCGGCACATTAGTCGTGTTCGGGGCGATCGCCCTCGTCGGCCTGGTGACCCTGCTACCGAAGGGTATCGGCAGAGCCAAAGTCCGGGAAGTCACGCCCGGTGGTCACCAACACCACCAGCACGACCCCGGCGAAGACGAAGCCGAACTGGACGCGCACGCCAAAATGCACATGGGAAGCGGTGGGAGCATCTCCGCACCGTTGAAGGACCAACTGCGGGCACTTCGACGCCCAGCGGTACTCATCGGACTGGTGACGACGTTACTCGGCTACGGTGGAGTGTTCACCAGCTACGTCTACCTCGCGCCGCAGATCACCGAGGCGACTGGCCTCAGTGACGCGTGGGTCACGCCGATGTTCCTCCTGTTCGGTGTAGGGCTGTTCATCGGCAATCAGCTCGGCGGCAAGTTCGCCGACCGTAATGTACGAGGCGCACTTATCGGTACCGTTGCCAGTCTTACGGTGATGTTGTTCGCGATGACGCTGTTGATCCAGCACCCGGTCACCGCTGTCGTTGGAGTGCTGCTGTACGGGATCGCGGCGTTCTCTGTCGTCGCCCCGCTCCAGCTGCGGGTGATGACCAAAGCGGGTGACGCACCCGATGTTGCCTCGGCCGCCAACATCTCGGCGTTCACGCTCGGCTCCGCACTCGGGATCTGGCTCGGAGGCCTTGCCATCGACTCCGGGCTCGGGGTGGCCTCGGTGAACTGGATCGGCGGCATCATCAGCGGCGCAGGCCTCCTGTTCGCGGTGTCGTCGCTGTGGCTGGACCGAATCATCCCGGCACAGCCCTTCGAGGAGCAGCCGGTTGCCGTCGCACATCACCACTGATAGCGAAGCTGAAGGTGGGCGCCCACCATCCGGGCGCCCACCTTCACCGGCGTCGAGCTGAAACTCGGCGTCATCCGGAGCGCCAGCAGACTGGATCGGATGCAACCCAGCCTGCGGCGAAGCCCGTAGACGAATATCCTCTGCGATCGTGGGTAGTAGACACGTCGCAGTTCGACGGCGACCGAGTCGGAGGTGTGGTCCAAGGTGAATGTCGGCGGCGCACTTCTCCTCTTCGTCCTGATGTTCATCGTCGCCTCGGGTCTGTACGGCGTCGCCTTTCTCGTCCGGCTTGGCAGGACGATGACCGAGGTACGACCGTTCCTTTCCGGCCACGACCCGACCGAGCACGCGGTATCCCGCTACCACGTCCGCTGGTACGCCATCACCATGATCCTCCTGGCGTTCGACATGGAGATGGTGTTCATGTACCCGTGGACACTCGTCGTCGCCGAGAAGGGCGTCTCGTCGGTCGTCGAGATGTTCGTCTTCCTCGGGATCCTCATGGCAGGGGTTGTCTACGCGTGGCGAGAGGGAGCCCTGCGATGGACCTGACCTCTTGGCTGTTGCGGCACACCCCGCCCCGCCCACTGGTGGCAACCACACCCGGTGGGACCGAGGCGCGACTCGCTGTAGAACGCGTCATCCGGGAACGCGGCTGGCGAGTAGCAGGCAGCCCTGCCGAGGCGAACATCCTGGTCGTGGCGGGCCCGGTGACAAACCAGATGCAGCCATATGTTCAACAGGTATGGAAACTGGTACCGGCACCGCGCGTTCGCATCGAAGTCGACACCGCGGCAGCCGCACGGGCGGAACTGAATGCGGCGGCAAGAACGCTTCGAGACGCCGACCAGCAGCGCCAGCAAGCAATCCGCGCTACGCAGGACACGCACGAGGCGCCTGCGCACGAACAGGACGAGCACGAGGGGGACGGCGACTCAGGACAGTCCGAACACAGCCAGCACGAGCAGCATTCTGGTGAGCACGAACAGCACGAGAAATCCGACGACCAAGGCCACAACCATCACGGCCACGACATGGGCGAAATGGAAATGCCCGGCGGCGTCCCGATGGCCGACCGGGCAGAAGATCGCGACGGCCTCATGCTCGACCAGCTCCACGTCCCACTCGGCCCATTGTTGCCGGAGTGGCCCGCCGGCCTCGTGATCCGGACGACACTGCAGGGCGACGTCATCCAGGAGGCGACAGCCGAGGTGGTCGGTCTCGGCGCCGCACCGCGGGAACCATTCTGGACAGACCGCAGTTCACCGCCGGTGGAAGCAGCACGCCGAGTGGCTGCTCGACGGCTGGACTCCTGTGCGAGGCTGCTGTCCATCGCTGGCTGGCCTGACGCCTCGTCGCAGGCGCGCGGGCTACGGGACCAGGTCTTACGCGGAGAGCACGTCACGGAGACAGCCAAGTCGTTCGCACGATGGGCCCGACAGGTGCGGCGCTCCCGCATGCTCCGCTGGTCGTTGGCGGGCGTGGGAGCCACTCCAGACGACCCGTCCACTCCCCCGGCACTGGGAGCTGACGCACTAACGCGCTTGCACACTTGGATCGCGTCGGCGTCAGCTGCGTTCGATCAGTCGAAGCTGGCCGAAGTCCACGAATCCGAACTCGACGGAGCTCGAGAGGCCCAGTGGACGCTGGGCGTCCTGCCCGCTCTACTCGAAGGCGAAGAACTCGCCAACGCCCGTCTGCTCGTGGCGAGCCTCGATCCCGACCTCGACACACTCACGCACCACGAGATCCATCATGGTTGAGGCGACCGGCTGGCTCGGGGCGCTGCTACTGCCGTTGGTGCTGGTGGCGTTCGCACTGGCGGCCGCTGCGCTGGATACCGGCCTCGCGGCACGAGCGGCTGGAAGTGGAGGCAACTTCCGTGCGACCGTGACAGCACCGTTGCGATCCGTCGCCGGCTTACTCGTGCAACAGCGGCGACGCACTCTCGCCGCGGACACCTTGCTGTGGCGGGGCTCCGGCGTGGTGTTGCTGACCGCGGCCGTGCTGGCTTCGTTCGTCACGCCGCTGGGTCACTGGGCCGTGGGAGACCTGTCCGTCGGGGTCGTGTGGTTCAACGCCATGGAGATCGTCGCGTGGGCGGCGGTGTGGTTGGCCGGGTGGGGCGCCAACTCGGCGTTCGGCCTGGTGGGTGGCTACCGGTTCCTCGCCCAGGGGCTTGCGTACGAGCTGCCGCACATGTTCGTGCTGACGACCGCGGCGCTCGGTGCGGGCTCGCTACGGATAGCGGACATCGTCGCCGCGCAGCAGGACCTGTGGTTCGTGGTCTGGATGCCGGTCGCGTTTGTCGTGTTTCTGGTCTCGGTGCTGGCGATGGCGTTCTTCAGCCCGTTCGACCACCCCGTGAGCCATGACATCGCAGGTGGGGCTATGGCGGAGATGTCCGGTGTGGACAGACTTGTGTTCGTCGGGGGACGCTGGCTGCTGCTGGTGTCCGGGGCGGCGATGGCAGTACCCCTGTTCCTCGGTGGCGGGCTGGGGCCCCTACTACCGGCCTGGTTGTGGTCGGTGCTGAAGACAGCCGCAGTGCTCGCCGCGCTCGTCTGGGCCGGACGGCGACTGCCCACCATCCGGATGGATCGGTTCGAGGAGATCGCCTGGATCGTGCTCATTCCCGTGACCCTGCTCCAGGCCCTGGTCGTGGCCGTCGTCGTGCTGTGAGGGGTGAGACATATGTGGTCTGAGATCGCGCTCTGGTTGTGCGCCGCTGGTGCCGTCATCACCGGCGTTCTGGTGTTCCGTGTGGACTCCATGGCGCGAGCCACCTTCTCGCTGTTGGCGTCGTTCGTACTCGCCGGGGTCACGCTGCTGCTGGTGGAGCTCACCTACCTGGGCGTGCTCGTCATCCTCATGATGATCATGGAGATGGTCATCATGGTGGTCTTCATGCTGATGTACATGATGAACCCCGCCGGGCTCATGCCGATGACGATGGTGCACAACCAGAAGGGTTCGCTGGCGATCGCGATCGGAACGTTCGCCGTACTGGCCACCGGAATCTTCCTGATCGACTGGCCCAGCACATCCGCGCAGCCGCCACCGGACCCGACGTTGGCGCTGGGCGAGGCGCTCATGGGTTCGAAGATGCTCGTCATGATCGTCCTCGGCCTCGCCCTCTTCGCCACGATCATCGCCACCGTTGTGCTGTCGACGCAGCGAGGCCGCTACGACCGCTTCGGTGACCGATTGGATCGCAAGCGGCCCGACGACCCGGTCCGGGGAGGTGTTGGTCAATGACCCTGCAGGACTACCTGTTGCTGGCGGCGGCGCTGTTCAGCGTCGGGCTGTACGGCGCGTTGTCCCAGCAGTCCATCGTCATGATCATGATGGGACTTGAGCTGATGATCAACGCGGTGATCGTTGGCGGTGCGGGCTTCTGGTATTTCACCTCACCCACTCGTGCGGACGGCCAGGTGTTCGTGGTGCTTGCCGTCACTGCCATGGCGATCGAGATGGCGGCCGGATTCGCGGTGACCACGGCGGTGTTCCGAGCGAGAGACGTTGACATGACCGACATGGCCGCGGATCTGAAGGACTGAAGCCATGCTCTGGTTGCTTGTTGGGATTCCGCTGGTCGTGGGAACAGTCCTGCTCCTGCCCGGACGCCGCGCCGACCCGTACGCCGGACCTGTTGCGATCGGCGCCACCGTGTTGACGCTGGCCACGTCGATCCTCGTGGCCGTGGAACGCCCCGCGATCTCGGTGGCCTATCTGAAGGGTGTCGCGTTCGGCCTGCGGGTCGACGGGCTGTCGGCGGTCATGGTGATCACCGTCGCGGTCGTTCTGCTCGCGGTGCTGGTGTTCGCGGCAGGCGAGTTCGGCCCAGAGGAAGCGCGGGCGCGGTTCTTCGGGTTCATGCTGGTGTTCGCGGGTGCGATGCTGGTGACGGTCACCGCCAGCACCGTGGTCGCTCTGTTGATGGCATGGGAAGTGATGGGCGCGATGTCCTACGCGCTCATCGGCTTCTGGTGGCGCGACGCCGGTCGCGCGAGCTCTGGAACTGTGGCGTTCCTGACCACGAGGGCCGCCGATCTCGGTCTCTATCTCGCGGCGGGCGCCGCGCTGGCGGGTGGCGCGGGTGCTCTCGAGCTCAGCGAGCTGGCACGGCTACCGGACGGCTGGCGGGATGTGGTCGCCGCGGGTGTTGTTCTTGCCGCGATGGGCAAGTCTGCGCAGCTTCCGTTCAGCTTCTGGCTGTCTCGGGCCATGGACGGCCCCAGTCCGGTGTCGGCGCTACTGCACTCGGCGACGATGGTCGCGGCTGGGGCATACCTGCTGTTGCGGCTGGAACCACTGCTCTCGGCCACCGCGTGGGCGGCGGTCCTCGTCGCGTGGCTCGGCGCGCTCACCGCACTCGCGCTTGGCGCGGTAGCGCTGGTGCAACGCGACCTCAAGCAGCTGCTGGCTGCCTCCACATGCGCCCAGGTCGGGTTCATGGTGCTCGCCGCCGGAGCGGGCGGCGTAGCAGCCGGGAGTGCTCACCTGGTGGCGCACGCGCTCACGAAAAGTCTGCTGTTCCTGGCCGCCGGGGCTTGGCTGGCCGCACTGGGCACGAAGAACCTGCCCGACCTGCGCGGGGTCGCCAGACGGTACCCGGTCGTCGGGGCCACGTTCACCGTCGGCGCGGTGACCCTCGCCGGGATCCCACCGCTGTCGATCTGGGCGACCAAGGACGAGGTGCTGGCCGCAGCGCTGCACGAGTCGACACCGCTGTACCTACTGGGGCTGGCGGCTGCCGCGCTCAGCGCCGCCTACGCCGCGCGCGCCGCCGTGCTCGTCTGGTCTGCGCCCGCCCCGGACCCCGAGTGGGACACCGATCGGCAGGGAACTCGCCGGGTCTCCCCCTGGCAGCGCAACGCCCTGCCACCGTTGGCGGCCGGCGCGGCGCTGGTCGGCGTACTCGCCGTGCACAGCGTTTGGTCGGAGTTCGCCGCCATCGTGTCCGATGGCGAGGAGCCGACGCCGGTGTGGTGGGAGTATCTCCTGTCCACAGCAGTGGCCTTGATCGCCGCGGGCGCCGCGGCCGCCGTGGTGTGGCAACGAGGCGATGTACCGATGCAGCAACGTCTCGGAGAGTGGCTCGGCCTGGAGGCGCTCGCGCGCGCCGGCGTCGCAGTTCCCGCTCAGCGGACCGCCGAGATGCTGGCCCGGTTCGACGACCGGGTCGTGGACGGCGGAGTGCGCGCTACCGCCGCGGTCGGCACCTCGTTCGCCGGCACGGTAGATGCGCGGCTGGAGTGGTCGGTCGAGGCGACCGTGCGGGCACTGGCCGAGGGCTTCCGCAAGCTCGGGAGATTGGCCCGGCGGCCCCAGACCGGTCAGCTCCATCACTACTACGCCCAAGCCGTCGTCGTTCTGGCGGCGCTGGCAGTCCTGCTGGTCGTGTTGTGATGCGTAACTCTTCGCCTGGCAGTGACACCAGCACAGATTGGAACGTGAGGTGAGCGTGCTCAGCATTGTGGTATTCCTGCCGCTGGCGGTC
Source organism: Amycolatopsis marina (assembly GCF_900111885.1). Taxonomy (GTDB): domain Bacteria; phylum Actinomycetota; class Actinomycetes; order Mycobacteriales; family Pseudonocardiaceae; genus Amycolatopsis; species Amycolatopsis marina. The sequence goes on along the minus strand of NZ_FOKG01000020.1, from coordinate 8,472 downwards.
GCGGCCGGACTGCTGGCCATGCCACGGATCAGCGACGTCGTGGTGCGCTGGACCTGGATTACGGCCAGCGCGGCGGAAGTCGCCATGGTCGTCGCGCTGTGGGTCAACTACTCCCCCGGCCAATCCGGGTTCGGTTACGAGATCAACCAGCGTTGGATCCCGACCGTGAACTCCGGCTACCACATCGGAGTCGATGGACTCAGCCTGCCGTTGGTGGGCGTGACCACGGTGCTCTTCCTTGCCTGCGCGATCTACTCCCTGCGCCAGACCCACAGGGTGCGCGCGTTCGCAGCGCTGTTCCTGTTCCTGGAGACAGTCAGCCTCGGCCTGTTCGTCTCGCTGGACCTCATTCTCTTCTTCGTGTTCTTCGACCTGTCCATTGTGGGCATGTACTTCGTGATCGCCGGTTGGGGACATCGGGATGCGGCACGGGCCGCCCTGAAGTTCTTCCTCTACACCTTCGTGGGCTCGCTGGCGCTGCTGCTCGGCTTCATCGGCCTCTACGTCGCCGCCGAACCCAGCACGTTCGACATGGTCCGGTTGAGCGAGCAGAACCCACTCGCGGGCAAGGGCGCCTTTGGCGCTCTGGTACTGCTCGCGCTCGTCGTGGGCCTGGCGGTCAAGACACCCACGGTGCCGTTTCACACCTGGCTTCCCCCCGCGCACACCGAAGCACCAGCCGCGGGCTCGGCGATCCTGGCCGGCGTACTGCTGAAAATGGGAACATACGGTTTCGTCCGGATCGCGATGCCGATGTTGCCTGACGCCTGGCGCACCTACGCTCCGGTCATCGTGATCGTCGGTGTGGTCAGTGTGCTCTACGGCGCGCTGGTCGCCCTGGCACAGCGCGATTTCAAACGAATGATCGCGTACACCTCGGTCAATCACATGGGCTACATCATCCTCGCGCTCGGCGCGGCCGGGCTCGTCGCCTCGTCGGACTCGCAGGCACATGACCTCGCCGTGACAGGGGCGGTGACCCAGATGGTGAGCCACGGGTTGATCACGGGGGCGCTGTTCCTGCTCGCGGGTGTGCTGTACGAGCGGGGGCACACCTACGATATGAGCTCGTACGGCGGGCTGGCCGCCAACGCCCCGAAGTTTGCCGGGGTGACCGCCGCCGCCGCTTTCGCGTCACTGGGCTTGCCCGGGTTCTCCGGGTTCATCGCCGAGTTCCAGATCTTCACCGGCTCGCTCGGCGGTGCGCCCGTCGCCACGGCACTGGCATTCCTCGGCATCCTCATCACGGCCGCGCTGTTCCTGCGGGCGTACCAGCGGATCTTCCTGGGGTCTCCATCAGCGGGCAGCAGCGGCACCGGTACCACTGACCTGACCGCCGCCGAAACCGTGTCGATCGTGCCGCTGATGGTGTTCGCCGTCGTGATCGGGCTCTTCCCACGCTTCCTGCTGGACCTCATCGAGCCCGCCGCCCATACCCTCGGCTCCCTGCTGAGTCGCTGACATGGAAGCTTCGATGACTCAGGAGCTGACCTTTCTGCTCCCCGAACTGTTCCTCGCCGGCGCAGCCGTGTTCGGTTTGCTGCTGGGTTCCTACCTCCCCCGACAGTGGCAGTGGCTCGTTCGTGCGCTTGCCGCAGCCGCATGTGCGGGTGGGCTCGCGGCCACAGTCGCCAACTGGTCGCGGGCGGGCATGACGGTGTTCGAGGGCACCTATTCGATCGATGTGGCCACCAACGCTGTCCGGGCGGTGGTGCTGGTGTCGGTGCTGCTGGTGCTGGGCCTGGCCGCCACGGAAATTCGTGACGATCGGCGGGAAGCCGAGTTCGTCGTCCTGCTGCTGCTCGGCGCGCTCGGCGCCGTGCTGCTCGCCGGCGCCAACGACCTCCTGCTGCTCGCGGCCGCCTACCTCTTGGCCAGTGTGCCGCTCTATGCGCTGACCGCGTTCGCCAAGGACTCTTCGGGCACCGAAGCGAGCATGAAGTACTACCTCATGGGTGCGCTGGTGGGTGTGACGATGCTGTTCGGGCTGATGACCCTGTTCGGCGTCGCTCGTTCCACTGCGTATCCGCAACTGTCCGAGTCGCTGCCGTCCGCCGCTGGGGGCGCAGTCGCGGTCGGTGCCCTCCTGCTCCTGGCTGGGCCGCTGTTCAAAGCCGGCGCCGTACCGGTGCACTTCTGGGTACCCGACGTCACCGAAGGATCTCGCCCGCCGGTCGCCGCCCTGATCACCACCATCCCCAAGGTCGGCGCCGTCGTCGCGATCTATCGATTCGTCTCGGCGGCCCTCGCCCCAACGGCGCTGGACTGGGGGCTGTTGATCGCGGTACTCGCGGCCCTCACGATGACACTGGGCAACCTTGCCGCCTTCTTCCAGGACAACGTCCGACGGCTGCTGGCCTACTCGACGATCAGCCAGGTCGGCTACCTGCTCATGGCAGTCGCGGCCGCAGGAAGCGCACCACTCGCCCTGCCCGGCCTGCTGCTCTACCTCGCCGCCTACGCCGTCACCAACCTCGGCGCGTTCGCCGTCGTCTGCGCCCTCCCCCGCGCCGAGACCATCACTGACTACCGCGGGCTACTGCGCCGACATCGCTGGCTCGCGCTCAGCCTGGTGGTCTGCCTGCTCGGGCTCGTCGGCACACCCCCAACCGGCGTATTCGTCGGCAAGCTCACCGTGTTCACCGCAGCGTTCGACGCGGGCTTCGGCTGGCTCGTCGTCCTGGCGATCATCAACACCGTCGCCAGCCTCTTCTACTACTTGCGCTGGATCGCACCGACGACGCGCAGCGAACCGGGCACCTTCGACCAGGTGAACCGGTGGCCCGCAGTCACGGCCTACATAGCGGCGCCGGTCTCACTCGCCATCGGCCCGCTGGCCGGACTCATCCTGACCGCGTTCGAGGGAAACCTCGTCCTCTCTTGACCGGCGGACGCGGCACTTATCTGTCGCTAGCCTGAGGGGGCGTCCACGCGAACGCACGACCTGCGACGTGCATAAACAGCGGCGTGGGTATGCCAAGTGCGACTGTGTCTCGTAACCGAACACCAGCACGACTAGTACATTCAGGACCTTACGGGTCGCGGCGGGATCGAGATGGCGCGCAATGCCATCGTCGCCGACCACCCCGTATCCGCTTTCGACGCAGTGACCTATGAGTGCGACTGGAAGCGGCGCAACGCGTGGCTGCATCACAACTCGTGCTGCAGCTTCAGCGCATGTCCGGCTACGAATCCTCGTGGACGACGCGACGATGTCTTCCGCGCGCGAGTGCGTTTCCAGGGAGCGCCGCGCGCTGTCGGTCCGTCGATGCGACTTCGGTAAGCCGTGACCTCCTGGCGTGCGAAAAGTCGACTTCCTGTATGGCTTTCACGAGCATGTCGTAGATCGGCGTCTGACTCATGGCCCACCTCACCCAGTCGTATAACGGCAGCCACGGCACGCTCGCCACTAGAAGTGCGCTTCATCCTTACTTGTCGGCTCGACTCCTAAGCAGCTAGGTGCCGCGGGCGCGGGAAGGAGCGCCGCGCCCGCGGCGCGCCGGTTCGGGAGCCGGCGGTGGGGCCGCACGCAGGCAACGCACAACCCCTCTTCGTACTATATCAGATAGTAGGACCGTCGGATCGGCAGCGACACTCCGCCGTGACTGCTGGGACAGCAGTTGCAGTTGAGACAATTGTGGCCAAAGTATACACTCCCGACACGTACTAGCTCTGGTAGTTGGTAGCGAGACAGGAGTAGGTCATGAGCCCACGCAGACCTTTTGTGCGTGTTGCTGGGGCCATGTCGATTGTGATACTCCCGCTCACCGGTTCGCCTGGACCGGCTTTCGCAACCCCACCTCCGCCGAACCCGAGTGACGGGGAACTCGCGGAAGGCCGCACAGCGGTGCAGACCGCAGCCGAACAAGTTGGCGTCCTGGCGAGTCGGGTGGCTGCAGCGGGAGCGGCGCTGGATGCAGCACAACTCGAACTGGCCACCAAGTACGACAACGTCACCGTGGCGCAGCGGCAGCAGAAAGTAACGCGAGAAACAGCAGACGCCGCACAAGCGGCTGCCGAAAGCGCCCGAGTCGAAGTCGAAGCCGTGGGTGCGCATATCCAACGGGCACAACGGCAGGTCGACAAGTTCGCTGCCGCAAGCTACCGGCAGGGAAGTGCGATCGGGTCGATCAGCGCGTACCTGGGCGCCGAGAGCCCGAAAGACCTCCTTGCTCGAGCCGAGTTGCTGAACGCAGTAGGTGGCGCAGAACTCGACGCGCTCGACACGATGAGTCGCGCCCTCGTTGACAAGGCGAACCTGAGCTCGGCAGCTCGTGCCGCGTTTGCGGAAGCCCGCACGCGGCAGCAGCAAGCCGAGGAAGCCGAAGCCGCGGCGACAGCGGCATACGAAACCGCGGTGGCCGCCGAGGCCGCTGCTCAGAACCGCGCTGCTGAGCTACTCTCCGATCAGGACGAACTCGAGCAGCAACTTGCCGACGCACGGCGCAGCCTCGCCGGCTTACAAGGCCAGCGCAACACGTTCGACAACTGGGAGGATGCTCAGCAGGCAACGCGACAAGCACCGTCGCAGCCGACACAAGATGGTGAGAGTGCCGCTCTCACACCCAGTCCGGCCACATCCGGGACAGGGCAGGGGCCCGGCCGGGCATTGGCGCCAACCACAGGAACGATCACCTCAACCTACGGGCCACGCTGGGGCAGCATCCACTACGGCCTCGACATAGCCAACAGCATCGGCACCCCCATCGTGTCCGTGTTGGACGGCCGAGTCATCTCATCCGGCCCCGCCAGTGGGTTCGGGCTGTGGGTTCGAGTGCGCCACGACAACGGCGTCGTCACTGTGTACGGTCATATCAACGAAACTCTGGTCACCGTTGGCCAACGTGTCGACGTCGGTCAGCGGATTGCCACAGTCGGAAGTCGCGGCCAGTCGACGGGACCGCACTTGCACTTCGAAGTCCACAAAGGTGGGCGTAAGATCGACCCACTGTTGTGGCTGCGCAGCAACGGTGTCTCCATCTGAGCTGGAACAGACTTGCGGTCAGCGCAGAGTGAAGGTGCGGCCTGCATCCTGAGAGGCGTGAATGCCGGATTCGGTGGCAACGTAGACGTCGGCTGGACCGCTGGTACTAACTGCCTGCGGGGCACCGCCTACCTGACCTCTCTGCGCCCACGTGGTACCGCCGTCGGAGCTGCTGTGTACGCCGCCGTCCGGGTCCACTCCAACCACGCCGCCCTCTGCCGACCAGTCGACCATTACCATTAGCGGCGCGCCGGGAACAGGTGCGAAGGTCCGACCACCGTCGGTGCTGCGAGCGAGTCCCTGCTGGGTGGTGGCCAGCAGCTCCTCCGGGTCGCCGGGGTGTACTGCAAAGTCAGCCATGGCAAGGCTGGCCCTGCGGTCCCAGTTTTCGCGATCATTGCTGACCATCACCTGTTGACTCTGGCTGTCGTAGCCGTACACCAGCCCGTGCTCGGCCTCCAGCGCGTGGAAGTCGACTTCACCTGCCAGCGACACGCTTTCCCAGGTCCGCCCGCCATCAGTGCTCTCGATCAGCCCGAGCGGGTTCGGCTGGTCCGCCTCCTCAGGATCGGGATGGCCGCTGCCGAGGAAGTGTTCCTGACCGACGATGGTGAACCCCATCGTGTCCTGGCGGCGATCCGCGACCCGTTCTGGTGGACCATCAGCCGGTACGCGGAACACTCCGTAGTGGCTTGCCGCGTAGAGCACTCCGCTGCCAGGTTCAACTCCCAGACCGTGTACATGAGCCAGACCCGGGTCGGACGTATCCGCCCCGCTACCTGGCGGCACCTCGTCAGTCCCACCACAAGAGGCCACCAGGGCCACCGCGGCAACCACGAGTGCAGACGCCACGGACCTACGGCGCCAGCAGCGCCCGCACCCGACGAATCGCTTGTCCATCAATGCTTCCTTCTCAGTCGGTCACATGTACTAGTACTTGTAGTACGCCGGGACAGAGCACGAGCCCGAAGTAGCCACACGTAGGACCCAGGCCCTCACTATATGGTGCTACGAGGCCAGGCAAGATCCGGCGTCGACAACCTTGTCGAGTGGCAGCGCGAGAGAGGCAGGCCCATTCGAGAGGACGAGCGGCCGGGTATCGGCCGAGTCTCCGAGTGCCGATAGTAGTTAGTTCGTCGCGAGCGGTTTAGCCGGAGGCGGCACGGGTGGAGAATACCGTTGAGTGCATCGAGGCGTGTGTCGAGTGCGCGCAGGCGTGCACGGCGTGCGCTGACGCCTGTTTGAGCGACGACGCCGTCGCCGAGTTGACCAAGTGCATCCGTGCCAACGCAGACTGCGCGGACGTCTGTGACACCGCCCGCGTGCTGTCCAGGCACACTGGCTACGACGCCAACCTGACCCGATCCGTACTAGAAGCCTGCGCGCAGGCATGCAAGTCCTGCGGCGACGAGTGCGACCGACACGGCGGCATGCACGATCATTGCCGCATCTGCGCGGAGGCGTGCAGGCGTTGCGAGCAGGCATGCCGCGACCTGATCTCCTCGCTCGGCTGACAGGCCGACAGGTGATCTTCGTGTGCCCGTCCGACGCCACCGGGCGGGCACACGATGGCCTCACCGACCAGTATTCGGACTCCTTCACGCGGCGATCCCACCGCCTGCCGTTCGCACCCTCCTGACGTCTAACCGAATGCGGACACGTGGATTCGCTTCGCACGAACTCGACCGGCCAGCCGTCCTTTGCTTGCCACACAAGGACAAGCGTGTCCCTCCGGTCTACATCGATCGGCCATTGGCGCAACTCCGTTCAGACAGCACACGGGCAGCAGCTCCCTGCGAGGAGCCACCCTTAATGGAAGCAATTTCAACGTTCGACCTGATCGACCACGCTTTCTTCTACGGCGACGTCGTTGAACGGCAGCATGGGCTCGACTGCCGGAAAGACGACCAGCATCAACAGCGCGACCGCCCCGAGCGCTAGCACGGCTGCGGTCGCGACACGTACGCCCAGCGGTCCCGGCAGATGCCGCCACAGCCAGGTGTACATCACGTCTCTCCTATGGTCTGGAGCAGATCCACGTACCCGGCTCCTGGAGTTTTCTCGTACTGATCCGTGAGTACTGCGTGGATGATCAGTCGCTCTCGTTCGGAGAACCATGGGTGACACGTCGTCAACGAGAGCAGCGGTAGGTGCGATTCCTTCGCCAGGACGCCCGCGGGCTTGTACGGTACGGGCGATACTGCGTCGCGACGGTCTGGCGTAACGATTACCCGGCCGAACGTGGCGTCGTAGGGTGCGTCGAGCGGTGACACGCCAGTACATTTCCGGTCAAGTTTCTTGCCGCTTTCCCAGTCGGCTATCTCCTGCTTCATCGGCAGCACTCGGTAGACGAAGAATGTGTCGGCCGTCTCGATGACGATCGCGTCGCAGGAGTTCAGCAGGTCCAGGTCGTTGAACGGCGCGCCCTTGCCGACCCGGTGTCCGGCGAGGCCGAAATTGCCGAGTTTGCCGGGCATAGCGGTGTCCTTGTAGTGGCCGGGACCAACCTCCAGCGCTGCGGCGTCGACACCTTGCTGAATCGTGAATCGGTAGTCGGCGCCGAAGGATGGGATGTAGATCCGGCCGAATGCCTTGCCGTCAATCGGCTCGCTGCGTGTCTGTCGCTCCTGGGACCATCGCTTGTCGAGCTCGGAACTGGCCTCCTGCTGCAACCGCGCCGACGTCCAGTTTGTGACGTACAGCGCGTACACGACGAAGAGCAGCATGACGAGGCCGACCGTGATCAGTAGTTCTGCGACGGTTCGAGCGGCCTTGCGACCGAATCCCGCGGACTGTGACGCCGGTTCCTGTGCGGCCACAGGCAGTGTGCCCGAGTGGCGAGGAAACGGTTCCTCGTGCCTCCGCAAGTGTCCTCCTCCGGAGCAACGGTCGACCGCGCGAGGCTACCACTACCCTGAATAGTAGTTGGCTATTGACTGCCCCTCAGTGCTACCTAGATGTGATGCGCAACCGATGTGCTAGCAGGTGAAGTGTTGCGGCAACTGCTGGAGCGACGCAGTCTGTTCTCACTCTGACGTCCGGCTAGACGTTTGCAGATGGCCGACCTCCCCGGACCGCCTACGGCCTACGAAGTTCGCGCGGATCGCGGTCAACCGTCACCACTGCCAATCCCACCGCTCCAAGCAGTACCGTCAACCCCAGGAGGGACATGAGGCTGGCTCCGAGAGTCGTCCAGCCAGCGGCGACAAGCAAGTGCCACACCAGGCCCGTCGCGAACAGCGCCGGAAACCCAACCCCACACAGGACCACCAGCCAGCGAACCAGCCCATCCTCCGGCGCAACATCGCCCTTCATCTTTGCCTCCAACCAGCGTGCCGACGGCTCGATGCCGCCTATCCCCATCCTGAACCTTCCATCACACTGGAATGTCAAGCTAGTGTCGCGTGTCGTTAGTTGTTTGACGGTTGGTTGAGTGTCAGAATGCGGCATGGCGAATCGTGCTGCTGCACTTGTCCTTCGTGCCGGTG
>NZ_FOKG01000006.1 GCF_900111885.1 Amycolatopsis marina | reverse complement strand
ATGAGGTCTCCCACCCTTTGTGGGTTAAGGCCCCCAACAGACCATTGGGTTGATAGGCCAGAAATGGACGCACAGTAATGTGTTTTGAGTTGACTGGTACTAATAGGCCGAGGACTTGCCCACAAACATGCTACGCATCCGCTCTACAGCTCTGAAACACCACACCACCACCGGTCCGGCCGGTGGACAGGTGGTTGGTTGTTTCACAGAGTTACGGTGATCATAGCGCCAGGGAAACGCCCGGTCCCATTCCGAACCCGGAAGCTAAGCCTGGCAGCGCCGATGGTACTGCAGCCGAAGGGCTGTGGGAGAGTAGGACGTCGCCGAACACCCTTTCCGTAGGGCCCGTTAGGGTTGCCAGTTGGCTCCCCTAGCGGGCCCTACGTGCGTGTACAGGAAGTTTTGCCGGTTGGAGGACCAGGTGTCGGAGTTCGGTCGACGTGACGCTGCGGACGACAGTGAGTCGGGCCGGCCACGGCGCGACGAGAGGGCGGGCCGCGGCGAGCGGCCACCACGGCCGCGACGATTTGACGAGACCGGTGCCGGGAGCCGGGACCAGCGAGGCAGCGGTGGCAGGACGGATCGTCCGCGCCGCGATGACCGCCCGCGCCAGAACCACCAGCCGGGCCGCGACGACCGCCCGCGCAGGGACGATCGCTCCAAGCAGGACGACCGCCCTCGCCGTGACGACCGGCCAAGGCGAGACGACCGGCCCAAGAGGGACGACCGGCCCGAGCGATCGGGCGGCCGTCCCGGCAGCCAGGATCGTGGAGCGGACCGCCGTGGCAGCGGCCCCCGCACCGGAGACAACCGTGGTGGCAGTGGTGCGGGCCAGCGGGACCGCGCGCCGAGCGACCGCAGGGACTCCAGGTACGGCCGGCCGGAGCGCAACAACGCAGACCGTCGTGGTGAATCACGCGGTGGACCGAGGGACAACCGCGGGCAGGCTCCGCGACAGGGCGGAGACCGCAACCGGGACGCCAAGCCGTTCTCGCGCGACCGTGCGCCAGGTCAGGGACCGCGCCGCGACGATCGTCCCGCATATCGCCAGGACCGCAGGGACGACCGGCCGGATCGCCGGGACCAGCGGCCCGAGCAGCGCAGGGACGATCGCCCCGACCGCCGTCCCGACCGTCAGGAGCGGCGTCCCGAGCGGCCCGCGTACCGGTCGGATCGACGTGATGACCGGCCGGACCGCAAGGACCAGCGCGGTGGTGACCGGCGTCCCGCCGATGCCCGCGGTGGTGATCGCCGGGAACAGAGCAGGCGGCCGGACTCACGGCCGACGCGCGGTTCTGCCCCGTCGACCGGTCCCGCACGCTCGACCCATCCTGCCGGGCCGGCTGACGACGCCGCCGCGGCACGTGAACTGCTCGCCGCTCCCGAACTGCCGGAAGACGTCCAGTTCTCCGACCTCGACGAGGAGGCCAGGAGGGAGCTGCGCACCCTGCCCAAGGATCTGGCGGAGCGCATCGGCAGGCACCTGGTTGCCGCGGGCGGGCTGATCGACGACGACCCGGAGGCCGCACTCGAGCACGCGCGCTACGCGAAGGCCAAGGCATCGCGGGTGCCGATCGTCCGCGAGGCGGTCGGCCTCGCCGCGTACCACGCCGGACACTGGGCCGAGGCGCTGACCGAACTCAGGGCGGTGCGCCGGATGTCCCGCACCGATATCCACCTGCCGATCATCGCCGACGCGGAACGCGCGATCGGCCGACCGGAGCGGGCGCTCGACCTTGCCCGTGAGGCCGACCTCGCCAGCCTCCCGAAGGCCGTCGCGGTCGAGCTGCAGATCGTGGCCGCCGGTGCGCGCCGTGACCTGGGCCAGCTCGACGCCGCCGTCGTGGCGTTGCAGGGGCCTGATCTCGACGCGGTCGGCACGGAACCGTGGGGTGTGCGCCTGAGCTATGCCTACGCGGACAACCTCGCCGCGGCCGGACGCACCGAAGAGGCGATGCGCTGGTTCATGCGGGCCGCCGACGCCGACGCCGAGGAGGAGACCGACGCCGCCGAGCGGGCAGCGGAACTCGGTGGGTATCTCGACGCCGCCGAATCCGGCGCTGACGTCAACAACGTCAACAACGTCAACAACGTCAACAACGCTGACAGCGCGGGTGACGCCGTCGATGAGTGAGGCACTCCTCGCCCGGCACGATGCGGTCCTGCTTGACCTGGACGGAACCGTCTATCACGGGGCGAGGGTGATTCCGGGTGCTCCGGAGGCCGTAGCCGAGGTGCGCAGGGCGGGTGTCCCCGTCCGGTTCGTCACGAACAACGCCTCGAAGGCGCCGGAATCGGTGGCCGAGCACCTTCGCTCGCTCGGTGTCGCTGCCGAACCGGGAGAGGTCAGTACCAGTTCCCAGGCGGCCGCCGCGGTTCTGGCCGAACGGCTGCGGGCGGGCTCGAGAGTGCTGGTCGTCGGGACCGGCGCACTGGCCGCCGAGGTCGAGGCTCTCGGGCTGGCACCCGTCCGGAAGATGGCCGATGATGTCGCGGCCGTCGTGCAGGGACACTCGCCGGACACCACCTGGGCGGACCTGGCCGAGGCGTGCCTCGCCATCCGCGCCGGGGTGCTGTGGGTGGCCTGCAACGTGGACGCCACGCTGCCCACCGAACGAGGGCAGCTGCCCGGCAACGGCTCCATGGTCGCCGCGCTGCGCACCGCGACCGACGCCGAACCGGTGGTGGCGGGCAAGCCGGAGGCGCCGCTGTTCACCGCGGCGGCCACCGCGGTCCGGGCCACCTCCGCGCTCGTCGTCGGTGACCGGCTGGACACCGATATCGCCGGCGCGTCCGCCGCGGGGCTCGACGCGCTGGCCGTGCTCTCCGGCGTCGCCACGCCCCGCACCCTGCTGACCGCGGCCGAGGGCCTGCGACCGCGGTACCTCGCCGAGCACCTCTCCGCAGTGACCGGCCGGGCGGGCGAACTGGAGATCGGCCCCAGGCCGGGCTGGCGGATCCGCGCAGAAGGTGACACCCTCCGTGTCACCGCTGTCACCGAAAGCGACGGTGTGGGCGACCGTCTCGACCTCTTGCGGGCGGTGTGCGACGCGGCCTGGCGGCACGGGACGCACAGGCTGGTTCCGGAGGGCGACGACGCGCGCGGTGCACTGGACGACCTGGGACTGACCTGATCCGTTAGCGTTGAGGGGTGCACGAACACAGCGACAGCGACGTGCCGGGCTCGGCGCCGCGGCCGGTTCCAGGACCGCCCCCCGCGCAGGCCCGGCAGGATGAGCCGCAGGACATCGATCCCCGAGCCGGGATCGACGACGCGGTGGCGGCACTCGACGACCTGCGCGACGTTCCACTCGCCGAGCATGTGGAGCGGTTCGACGCGGTGCACACGGAACTCACCGTGGCACTGTCCAGTATCGACAAGGTCTGATCTCGTGCCGCGCAAGGCGCGCCTCGACGCGGAACTGGTGCGCCGGGGCCTCGCGCGTTCCAGGGACCACGCCAGCGAGCTGATCGGCGAGGGCAAGGTGACCGTGCGCGGCATGGCCGCGAGCAAGCCCGCGACCGGCGTCGACCCCGGCGAAGCGATCGTCGTGAAGGACACCGACGACCCGGGCTGGGCGTCCCGCGGAGCGCACAAACTTCTCGGTGCCCTTGCCGCGTTCGAGCCGGAAGGGCTCACCGTGACGGGACGGCGTTGCCTGGACGCGGGCGCGTCGACCGGGGGCTTCACCGACGTGTTGCTGCGCGCGGGTGCGGCCACCGTCGTCGCGGCCGACGTTGGCCGAGGGCTGCTGGACTGGCGGCTGCGCACCGACGACCGTGTCGTGGTGCTGGACAAGACCAACGTCCGCGCCCTGACCGTCGAGCAGATCGGTGGCCCCGTCGACCTCGTCGTCGCGGACCTCTCGTTCATCTCCCTGCGGCTGGTGCTGCCCGCGCTGGCGGCCTGCGCGGATGCTGGCGCCGACCTGGTCCCCATGGTGAAGCCACAGTTCGAGGTCGGCAAGGACCGGCTGGGCAGCGGTGGGGTCGTCCGGGATCCGGAACTGCGCGTGGCCGCCGTGCGTGACGTGCTCACGTCCGCGACCGGCCTCGGTCTGCGCCCCAGGGGCGTCGTCGCCAGTCCGCTGCCGGGCCCCTCCGGCAATGTGGAGTACTTCGCCTGGCTGTCCCGCTCATCGGAGCGGCAGGCAGGCGCCGATGAGGTCGAACGCCTTGTTCGTACCGCGGTCCGGGAGGGTCCTTCGTGAGTCAGCGGGCGCAGGAGAACTTTGGTTCGCGTGGTCGTGGTGATTCGAGTTCTCAGGCAGACACTCAATCGCACAGTGTCGGCGAAAGCAGCCCGGGCGGTGGCAACGGCGTCGTCCCGGCCAGGGAGATCCTGCTCGTCGTGCACCCGGACCGGGACGCGACCAGGCCCGCGGCGCGGGAGGTCGCGGCGCGCCTCGCGGCGGCGGGCATCCGGCTGCGCGTCGTGGACTCCGACGTGCGGGACCTGCTCGGCCCGGACGGTGGCGGTGCCGCCTGCACCGTGGTCGCACCGGGACAGGATCCCGCCGCGGGCACCGAGCTCGTGCTCGTTCTCGGCGGGGACGGCACGTTGCTGCGGGCGGCGGAGCTGGCGCGGCCTGCCGGTGTCGCGCTGCTGGGGGTCAACCTCGGGCGGGTCGGGTTCCTCACCGAAGCCGACTCCGACGCGCTCACCGAGACCGTGCAGCGGGTGGTGGAACGCAGGTACCGCGTCGAGGAGCGGATGACGGTCGACGTCACAGTCCATGCCGAGGGCCGTGAGATCGCCCGTACCTGGGCGCTCAACGAGGCCAGCGTGGAGAAGTGCTCCCGCGAGCGAATCCTGGACGCGCTGATCGCGGTCGACGGGCGGCCCGTCTCCTCCTTCGGCTGTGACGGCGTGCTGTGCGCGACGCCCACCGGCTCCACGGCCTACGCGTTCTCCGCGGGAGGGCCGGTGATCTGGCCCGAGGTGGAGGCGTTGCTCGTCGTGCCGAGCAACGCGCACGCCATGTTCTCCCGGCCGCTGGTGGTGTCCAGGGACTCGGTGATCACCGTCGAGGTGGACCCCGACGGCCTGCCCGCGGTCCTGACCTGCGACGGCCTCCGGCACCTCGAACTGCCCCGCGGCGCGGTGGTGCAGGTGGTGAGCGGGCAGGTGCCGGTCCGCCTGGCTCGGCTGCGGGACGGTCCCTTCACCGATCGCCTGGTGCACAAGTTCGCCCTGCCGGTGAAGGGCTGGCGGGAGCGCCACGCGCGGATGCGGTAGCGACGCGATCGGCGAGAAACTTCCGGTGGAGGCGCACGCTGTCGGTGACAGGCACTACGGTTGGGGCCGTGCTGGCCGAGATGCGCATCCAGGGCCTCGGAGTCATCGAGGACGCCCTGCTCGAACTGCACCCGGGATTCACCGTGGTCACCGGGGAGACCGGTGCGGGCAAAACCATGGTGGTGAGCGGGCTGCACCTGCTCTCCGGTGGCCGGTCCGAGGCCTCGAAGGTCCGGGTGGGGTCGCCCAAGGCCGTCGTCGAGGGCCGCTTCGAGCGAGTCACCGGTGAACAGGCCACCGACATCATCTCCGGAGCCGGTGCGGACATCGACGAGGACGGTGGCGTGATCGCCCTGCGCTCCGTCGGCTCCGACGGACGCTCAAGGGCGCACCTCGGCGGCAGGTCGGTACCCGTCGGTGTCCTCGCCGACCTCGCTGAGCAACTGCTGGCGGTGCACGGCCAGAACGACCAGCTCCGGCTGATGCGCCCCGCCGAGCAGCGGGCGGTCATCGACCGGTTCGCCGGAGACGCGGTGGCCACCCCGCTGTCCGAGTACCGGGAGGTCCGCGCCGAGTGGCAGACGGTCGTCGCCGAACTCGCCGAGCGCGCCAACCGTTCCAGGGAGCTGGCGCAGCAGGCGGACCTGCTGCGCCACGGTCTCGGCGAGATCGAGGCGGTGGAGCCGGTCGCGGGGGAGGACGCCGAACTCACCGAGCAGATCAAACGCCTCGCCGCGGTGGACGAGCTGCGGGCGTCGGCAGGTGCCGCGCAACTCGCCGTCTCGGGAGCGGCCGAGGGCGACCCGGACGCCCCCGGAGCACTCGGTCTGATCGGCGAAGCCAGGCGCAGGCTCGGCGTCGCCGAGGACCAGGTGCTGCGGGATCTCGAACCCCGTCTCGCCGAGGCCGCGGTGCTGATCTCCGAGGTGGGCGTGGAGCTGGGGAACTACCTCGAGGGACTCGACGCCGATCCGGAACGACTGCAGCAGGTGCTGGCCCGGCAGGCGGAGCTGAAGAAGCTCACCCGCAAGTACGCGGCCGATGTGGACGGTGTCCTCGCGTGGGCCGAGGACGCGCGTCAGCGGCTGTCCACCATGGACACGTCCGAGGAGGCTCTCGCCGAACTCGCCGCCCGCAGAGACCAGCTCGCGACCACTCTGGCCACGCACGCCACGCGGGTGTCCGAGGCGCGCGTGCGGGCGGCGGCCGAGCTCGCCGGAGCGATCACCGCGGAGCTGGCAGGCCTCGCGATGGGACAGGCCGAGATCGACGTGACCGTCCGGTCCCGGCCCGCGGACGAAGGCGACCATTATGCCCTCCCCGTCGAAGGCGAGCTGGTGCACGCGGGCCCGGACGGCGTGGACGAGGTGGAGCTGCTGCTCCGCGCGCACTCGGGGGCGCCCGCCCTGCCCGTGCACAAGGCCGCGTCCGGCGGTGAACTCTCCAGGGTGATGCTGGCGATCGAGGTCGTCCTCGCGCATGCCGACACCGTGCAGACCCTGGTGTTCGACGAGGTCGACGCGGGGGTCGGGGGCAGGGCCGCGGTGGAGATCGGCAGGCGGCTCGCCCGGCTCGCCCGCAGTCACCAGGTCCTCGTCGTCACCCACCTGCCGCAGGTCGCGGCGTTCGCCGACCGCCACCTGGTCGTGGACAAGGGCACGGCGGAGGGCATCACCCGGAGCGGGGTCACCGTGCTGGCCCAGTCGGAACGCGTCCTCGAACTCGCCAGGATGCTGGCGGGGATGGACGGCACGGAGACCGGCAGGGCCCACGCCGAGGAACTGCTGGCCTCGGCCGAGGCGGACAAGTCCGCAAACGGCCGGTCCGGCGCGGGTGGCCGGTCCGGCAAGGGCGGTAAGAAGCGAGTTCGCGGCCGCGACGCCACCTGACTCACCCGGAATAGAACCCGGTTCGCTTCGGCGTGGCGGACGCGTCAGCGGGTGTCCATTTGTCACCATCGATCTCATGAAGCTCACCGGCCTGCTCACGCGGAACAACGAGACGCTGCCCGGGATCACCGGTGTCGCTCGTGTCGATCGGCGTACCCGCGAACTGCTGCGCAGGGTCGGACCCGGCGACATCGTCGTGCTCGACCAGGTCGACCTGGACCGCTCGACCGCTGACGCACTGGTCGGCGCCGAGGTCGCCGCCGTGGTCAACGCCTCCCCTTCGATCTCCGGCAGATATCCGAATCTGGGGCCGGAGATCCTCGTCAGCGCGGGTGTTCCGCTCATCGACTGCGTCGGTGGCGACGTCATGCGCAGCGTCAAGGACGGCAACAGGCTGCGAGTGCACGAAGGCGCCGTCTACGTCGGGGACCGTCAGGTCGCCTCGGGCACCGTGCAGACGCCGGAGAGCGTCGCGGACCAGATGGTCGAAGCCAAGGCCGGGATGTCGACCCAGCTCGAGGCCTTCTCCGCGAACACCATCGAGTTCCTTCGCAGGGAACGCACGCTCATTCTCGACGGAGTCGGCGTGCCCGAGGTCAGGGTCCCGATCCGGGACCGCCATGTGCTGGTCGTCGCGTCGGGCAAAGGCCACCTCGAGGACCTGCGCGAACTGAAGAAGTACGTCGGCGAGCACCGGCCGGTCCTGGTCGGCGTGGACGCCGGGGCCGACGCCCTGCTCGCGGCGGGCTACGTGCCCGACATCATCGTGGGCGACCCGCTCGGCATTCAGGCAGAGACCCTGAAATCCGGGGGAGAGGTCGTGGTTCCCGCCCAGCCGGACGGCTACGCGCCTGGGGTGGCGCGGATTCAGGACCTCGGAATCGGCGCGGTCACGTTCCCCGCGTCCGGCAACTCCGAGGACCTGGCACTGCTGATCGCCGACGCGCATGACGCCGCGCTCGTGGTGACGGTCGGCTTCCAGGCGACACTGCAGGAGTTCCTGGATCACGGCAGGTCCGGGTCGAATCCCTCGACCTTCCTCACCCGTCTGAAACTGGGAACCAAGCTCGTCGACGGCAGGGCGGTGGCGACACTGCACCGCAGCCGGGTATCCATCGGCGCGATCATGCTGCTGGTCCTGGCCACCCTCGTCGTGGTCGCGGCCGCGCTGCTCGTCTCCGACGTCGGCAGCGTGTACGTCGGCTGGGCCGAGGACACCTGGAACTCTTTCACCAGTTGGGTCAAGGGGCTCTTCACGTGATTTCACTGCGCTACCACATCGTTTCCATCGCGGCCGCGTTCCTCGCCCTCGCGATCGGGGTCGTCCTCGGCTCCACGGCTCTCAACGGTTCCCTGCTTTCGGGACTGTCCAGCGAGAAGAGCCAGCTCGCGAGCCAGGTGTCCGATCTGGAGGCCGAACGCAACGAGTTGACCGCGCGTCTCGGTGACGCCGACGCCTTCGCCGGTTCGGTCGGGCCGAAGGTGGTCGCGGGCACCCTCGACAAGCGCTCGGTGATGTTGGTGACCACGGAGGACGCCGCGCCCGCCGACCGGGACGCGGTCAAGCAACTGATCGGTGCGGCCGGAGGGTCGGTCTCGGGCGAGGTCCAGCTGACGGCGGCGTTCAACGATCCCGATCGGGCGGATCAGCTGCGCGAGGTCGCGACCCGGTTGCAGCCTGCCGGTGCGCAGTTCCCGACGGCAGGCGACCCGGGCACGCTCGCGGGTGCGCTGGCGGGTTCCGTCCTCCTGCTGGACAAGGACTCCGCGAAACCGCAGTCCACCCCGGACGAACTGGCGGCCGCGTTGAGCGGACTGGCCGATGGCGGCTTCATCAAGCCGGCGCAGGATGTGCGGCCCGCTCAGCTTGCAGTGGTCCTCACCGGCGGTGAGGAGACCGGGAACGGCGCGGGTGACCGTGCGTCGACACTGGGCCGCTTCGCTACCCAGTTGGACCGCTCCGGTGCGGGGACGGTGCTCGCCGGTGTGCCCGGCGCGGCGAACGGGGCCGGGCCCATCGGTGTGGTGCGTGCCGACACCGCGGCCACGTCCATCCTGTCCACCGTGGACAATGTGAACTCCTCGGCGGGCCGGGTGGCCACCGTGCTCGCGCTACGCGAGCAGCTGGAGGGCAACTCGGGACGCTACGGCGTCGCGGGCAACGCGCAGGGGCCCGCACCCGGAGTGCGCCAGGAAGGCAGCTAGAACTCACCCACCCTGGTCTCGCACTTTCCCGGGAAAGTGCGAGGCACTAGTCCCTCGGGCGGTTGACCAGCCGCTCCCATGCGGGGACGAAGCCGGGGAACGTCTTGGCAACCGTGCCGGGGTTCTCCACCTCGACCCCGGGCACGCGCAGGCCCAGCAGCGCGCCCGTCATCACCAGCCGGTGGTCCTCGTAGGTGCGGAACGTGCCGGAGTGCAGTGGCACAGGTGAGATGCGCAGCCCGTCCTCGGTCTCGGTGACGTTTCCGCCCAGTGCTCCCAACTCGGTGGCCAGCGCGGCGAGCCGGTCGGTCTCGTGCCCACGCAGGTGCGCGACACCGGAGATGACCGACGGCCGGTCGGCGAAGCACAGCACCGCGGCGACGGCCGGAGTCAGCTCGCCGACCTCGTGCAGATCCAGGTCGGCGCCGCGAACCGCGCCGCTTCCGGTGACGGTGAGCCCCGCGTCGTCGAGCACGGCGCTGCCGCCGAGCTCACCGACGAGGCTGCGCAACCAGTCACCCGGCTGGGTGGTCTCGTCGGGCCATCCTGCGACACGCACCGCGCCCCCGGCGAGCAGGGGGGCGAGGACGAACGGCGCCGCGGTGGAGAGGTCGGGCTCCACCGTGTAGTCCGGGCAGGACAGCGGCGCGGGCGGCACGTGGAACTCCGTGCCGGAGCGCTCGGGCCTCGCCCCGAACCGGCGGAGCATGTCCAGGGTCATCGCGATGTGCGGCTCGCTCGGCGGCGCGGAGCCGACCAGACGGACCGTGACGCCCCGTTCCGTCGCGGGCGCGACGAGCAGCAGGGCCGAGAGGAACTGGCTGGAGGCCGACGAGTCCAGCTCCACGCTGCCGCCGGGCAGCCCGCCGCGGCCGTGCACGATGAACGGTGGCGCTCCGCGGCCGTCGTCGTCGATATCGGCCCCCAGTTCGGCCAGCGCGCGCAGGAGCGGACCGACGGGCCTGCGCCGGATCGCCGCGTCACCGTCGAACCGGACGTCGTGTGTGCCGAGCGCGGCCAGCGCGGGCGTGAACCGCGCGACGGTGCCCGCGTTGCCCATCGCCACCTCGACCGTCTCGCCTGGTGTCGCGGCCGTCTCCGCACCGGTCGTGACCGGATGGACGCGCACGCCTTCAGCGACCCGCTCGCAGCGGGCCCCCATCGCCGTGAGGGCGTCGAGCATCAGGCGCGCGTCACGGGAGTCCAGCGGCTCCCGGATCAGTGTCGGCCCCGCGGAGAGGGCCGCGAGAACGAAGGCACGGTTGGTGATGGACTTCGACCCGGGTACCCGGATGCTCGCGTCGACCGGTGTGGCCGCCACCGGCGCTGTCCAGGTGTTCTGCTGCGTGCTCGGCTGGGACACGGTGCTCACTTTCGTCGACTGATCGGTCGTGCCGGGTGCTGCGTGGTCGGCGCGCGAGGGGCTGCCAGGACCCTCGCATACGACGCCGGACACGACACCATCGAACTACGAAGGCGAGCCTGGTGAGCGGCCGGGGCACGGTGAGATAAGGTGGAAGCCCGTGGGACTTCAGCCGCGGACAACCAAGTACGTTTTCGTCACCGGAGGCGTCGCCTCCTCTCTGGGTAAGGGGCTGACGGCGTCCAGCCTTGGACAGCTCCTCACCGCACGTGGGCTTCGGGTCACGATGCAAAAACTCGATCCATATCTCAATGTGGATCCGGGAACCATGAACCCGTTCCAGCACGGCGAGGTCTTCGTGACCGAAGACGGCGCTGAGACCGATCTGGACATCGGTCACTATGAGCGATTCCTCGACCGCAACCTGTCGGGTTCGGCCAACGTGACCACCGGGCAGGTGTACTCCGAAGTCATCGCCAAGGAACGTCGCGGCGAGTACCTCGGCGACACGGTCCAGGTGATCCCGCACATCACCGACGAGATCAAGTCGCGGATCATGGCCGTCGCAGAGTCCGACGGGACCGGACTGCAACCCGACGTCGTGATCACGGAGGTCGGCGGGACCGTCGGCGACATCGAGTCGCTGCCGTTCCTCGAGGCCTGCAGGCAGGTTCGGCACGACGTGGGCCGGGACAACTGCTTCTTCCTGCACGTCTCGCTGGTGCCGTACCTGGCACCGTCGGGCGAGTTGAAGACAAAGCCGACCCAGCACTCGGTCGCCGCACTTCGCAACATCGGCATCCAGCCGGATGCCCTGGTCTGTCGCGCCGATCGGGACCTTCCCGAGGATCTGAAGCGCAAGATCGGTCTGATGTGCGATGTGGACACCGAGGCCGTCGTCGCCTGCCCGGACGCACCGTCCATCTACGACATTCCCAAGGTGCTGCACCGCGAGGCGCTGGACGCCTACGTGGTCCGCCGCCTCGGCCTGCCGTTCCGGGACGTCGACTGGACGGTGTGGGGCGACCTGCTCGACCGGGTGCACAATCCGGCCGAGACCGTTCGGGTGGCCGTCGTCGGCAAGTACATCGACCTGCCGGACGCCTACCTTTCGGTGACGGAGGCCCTGCGTGCGGGCGGCTTCGCCCACCGAGCGAAGGTCGAGATCGTCTGGGTGCCCTCCGACGAGGCAACCACCCCGGCCGGCGCCTCTGCGGCACTGTCCGATGTGGATGGGATTCTCGTGCCGGGCGGATTCGGCGTCCGGGGGATCGAGGGGAAGGTCGGCGCGATCACCTTCGCCAGGACCCGCGGCATTCCCGTGCTGGGATTGTGCCTCGGCCTGCAGTGCATGGTGATCGATGTCGCCCGCAATCTCGCCGGGCTGGCGGACGCCAACTCCGCCGAGTTCGGTGAGGAGACCTCCACTCCGGTGATCTCCACGATGGCCGACCAGCGTGACGTCGTGGCCGGGGAGCGGGACATGGGCGGCACGATGCGGCTCGGGGCCTACCCGGCCAAGTTGACACCCAACTCGCAGGTCGCGCTGGCCTACGGCGCGCGGGAGGTGTCCGAGCGGCACCGGCATCGGTACGAGGTGAACAACGCCTACCGCAAGCAGCTCGCGGCCGCGGGCATGGTCTTCTCCGGCACGTCGCCGGACGACCGCCTGGTCGAGTTCGTCGAGCTGCCCAAGGACAAGCACCCGTTCTACGTCGGCACGCAGGCGCACCCTGAGCTGAAGAGCAGGCCGACCAAGCCGCATCCGCTGTTCAGCGCGTTCATCAAGGCGGTGGTCGGATACCGGACCGCCGACCGGCTGCCCGTTGAGCTGCCGGAGTCGCCAGTGGCGGCGAAGTGAGTGAGCCGGGCGCGGGTGGTGAGTCCGGCGGTGAGGGTCCGGCGAGCGAACTGCACGGCGCGCGGAGCGGAGCGAGCACGCCTGATCGGGCGCTGAGTGAGCCGGGCGCGGGTGGTGAGTCCGGCGGTGAGCCGGGCTCTCACGATTTCCGCGTCCTCTCCACTGAGGACATCCACATCGGACGAGTGATCGGGCTCAGGGTGGACGAGGTGGCGATGCCGGGTGACGGCACGGCACGGCGGGAGGTCGTGGAGCATCTCGGTGCGGTCGGTGTCGCGGCCGTGGACGACGCGGGCGACATCACCCTGATCCACCAGTACCGGCACCCGATCGGGCGCAGGCTGTGGGAGCTGCCCGCCGGACTCCTCGACGGTGCCGGCGAGAGCCCGGTGGCGGCCGCGGCCAGGGAGTTGGCCGAGGAGGCCGGCCTGGCCGCAGGGCGCTGGGAAACCCTGGTGGACGTCGCGGCCTCGCCCGGCTTCACCGATGAGGTCATCCGGGTGTTTCTCGCCCGCGACCTGCGCGAGGTGCACCGGGACGTGCTCGGCGAGGAGGAGGCCGACCTGGTCATCCGGAAGGTGCCGCTGACCGAGGCGGTACGGATGGCACTGGCCGGCGAGCTCGTCAACGGGGCGACGGTCGGCGGGGTACTGGCGGCGCACGCGGTGCTCACCGGCGCGGCCGTCGCCCGGCCCGCCGACGCTGCGTGGCAGGACCGTCCGACGGCCTTCGCGAGCCGCCGCTGACTGCCCGTCTCAGTCGCTCAGCTGCCTGCCGTGCCCGTCCTGGCCGCCGTTCACCAGCAGCAGGATTCCGTCGATCAGCGGCCAGAGCGCGCCGAGTCCGAAGGTGACGAGGGTGACCAGCAGCTGCGCGACGGCCATTTTCGCGTGGCCCGTGTAGAAACGGCCAACTCCGAACGGCAGGACGATCTGCAGGACGCCGGCCACGATTTTGGACTTGTCCGAGGTCGTCACCGGAACCTGGGCCGCGGGCCGGTACGCGGGTGGCGCCGCGTACCGGGGCTGTGGCGGGGTGGGCGCTGCCGGTGGCCGCAGGAACGACGGCAACGGCGCGGGCAGATCGAGGAACAGGGCCCTGAGGTCGGCGCGGTTCTTCGCCTCGAAGGCCGCGGCGACCCGGCTCTCGTACTCGTCGGTGGACAGCCGTCCTTCGGCGAAGTGGTCACCGAGGACGCGGCCGGCCTCCTCCCGTTCCGAGGTGCCCACACGGAGGGATTCGGGATCCAGCGGACTCGACATCCCATAACGTTACCGAAGTCACCGTCCCCCAACCGGTCGTCGGTGTGCCTAGAGTGTCCACATGAGTCGCGCTGGTGCTACCGCGGTAGACCGGGTGATCGCCGCGTACCTCGATCACCTCGTGGTCGAGCGCGGCACGTCGCGCAACACACTCGACAGCTACGCGCGGGACCTGCGCAGATACTCCTTCCACCTGGAGCAGTCCGGTGTCACGGACTTCACCGCCATCACCGCGGCCGACGTGACCGCGTTCGGCGCCGCGCTCAGGGAGGGCGACGAGGAGCACCAGCCGCTGGCGGCGTCGTCCGCGGCACGGGCGCTGGTCGCGGTCCGGGGACTGCACCGGTTCGCCCAGGCGGACGGCATCACCGAACTGGATCCGGCACGTGAGGTGCGGCCCCCGGCGTCGGCGAAACGCCTGCCGAAGGCGCTTCCGGTGCACGACGTGCTCCGGCTGCTGGACATGCCGCCCGCCGAGGGGGATCGGGCGCTGCGGGACAGGGCGCTGCTGGAGTTGCTGTACTCCACCGGTGCGCGGATCTCCGAGGCCGTCGGGCTCGACCTCGACGACATCGACGATGGGGAGCGCACGGTCCTGCTGGACGGGAAGGGCGGCAAGCAGCGTCTCGTGCCGATCGGCAGACCCGCCGTGGACGCACTGCACGCGTATCTGGTCCGGGCGCGGCCCGCGCTCGTGGGTCGCGGAAGGGGCGCGGCGGCGGTGTTCCTGAACTCGCGCGGCGGCCGGTTGTCCCGGCAGAGCGCCTGGCAGGTCCTCAAGACCACAGCCGAACGCGCGGGAATCGCCGCCTCCGTCTCCCCGCACACCCTGCGGCACTCGTTCGCGACGCATCTGCTTGAGGGCGGCGCCGACGTACGGGTGGTTCAGGAGTTGCTCGGGCACGCCTCTGTCACAACCACTCAGGTGTACACGCTCGTCACGGTGAACACTCTGCGTGAGATTTACGCCGTCGCGCATCCGCGGGCACTCGGCTGAGGGACGGCGTGCTAGCGCGGGAAAAGTACTGGCCCAGCGCCCGGCGAGCCGCTTTGCCGCGCCGCGACGTGCCCGAATAGGCTGCGCTGGTCCGTGCACGTATTCGGCAAGACCACGGCCGAACGAGGAGCTTTTCCCCGATGTCGACTTCCCAGCAACCGGCGGCGTCCGCGCACGCGGGTCCCCGCCCGTTGAACATCGCGACCGACACCGGCGGCGATCCGGGAGAGTCGGCCGCGCGCACGCGCAAGGGCAAGCGCCGAGGCGACAAGGACGACGGCAGGCCGAAGGTGGGCCCCACCGGACGCCCGATCCGCGAGATTCCGGAACCGCCCGCGCTGGACAGCCACGGGCCGGCACGTGTCATGGCGATGTGCAACCAGAAGGGCGGGGTCGGCAAGACGACCTCCACGATCAACCTCGGTGCCGCGCTCGCCGAGTACGGCAGGCGCGTGCTGCTGGTGGACTTCGACCCGCAGGGTGCGCTGTCCGTCGGGCTCGGGATCCAGCCGCACGAACTGGACCAGACGGTCTACAACGTGATCATGGAACGGTCGGTCGACATCGTCGATGTCATTCGCTCGACCTCGGTGACCAACGTCGATCTGCTGCCCAGTAACATCGACCTGTCCGCAGCCGAGGTTCAACTGGTGGCCGAGGTGGGCCGCGAGCACACGTTGTTGAGGGTGCTGCGACCCGTGATGGATCACTACGACTATGTTCTGGTCGACTGTCAGCCATCACTCGGGTTGCTCACCGTCAACGCGCTGACCGCCGCCGACGGGGTGATCATCCCGCTGGAGTGTGAGTTCTTCAGTCTGCGTGGTGTCGCGCTGCTGATCGACACCATCGAGAAAGTGCGCGAACGGCTCAACCCCAAACTTGATATCACCGGGATTCTCGCCACCATGTTCGATCCGAGAACCCTGCATTCGAAGGAGGTCATGGCGCGCGTGGTGGAGGCATTCGGTGAGATCGTGTTCGACACGGTCATCAACCGCACCGTCCGGTTCCCGGAAACCACAGTGGCCGGCGAGCCGATCACTCGGTGGGCACCCAAGTCGGCAGGTGCGGTGGCATACCGTGCGCTGGCCCGTGAGGTGATTCGCCGGTGAGCAGACGTGCTTCACTGCCCGGCGCGTCCGAGCTCTTCCGCCGGACGAGCAGCCCCGCGCTCGACCAGTCGGCCCTGGATCCTCGGTCCACACAGGACGATTCGCGAGGCCGCCGGGACACGGGCAACGGCGACAGCGGTGATCACGGCGGTGGCAACGGCAGCGGGAACAGCGGTGGCAACGGCAGCGGCAGCAGCAGTGCCCGTGACCAGCTGGCGAAGTCCTCCGCGTCGCGCCGGGGAACCGGCAGGCAGAAACACGACTCCAAGATCACCGTTTACGTCTCCGGTGACGAGCTGGTCGCGATGGAGCAGGCCAGGCTGACGCTGCGCGCCAGTCATGATCTGGCCGTGGACCGTGGCAGGCTGGTGCGGGAGGCGGTCGCGGTGCTGCTCGCCGATTTCGACGAGCACGGCGAGGACTCGGTGCTGGTGCGGCGGCTGCGAGACGGCGGTGTCGAGTCCCAGGACGAGGAAGCCACCAGGCACTGAGCATGGCGAGTGAACCTGCCGAAGGGACGCAAGCCGCCCCCGAGGCGGAGCACACCGACCAGCCGGTGGATCTGCCACCGGAGATCGCGGCGGCCGAGGACAACAAGTCCACCGCACGGTTCAAGGTCAAGCTGGCCAACTTCGAGGGCCCGTTCGATTTGCTGCTGCAGCTGATCTCGCAGCACCAGTTGGACGTCACCGAGGTCGCACTGCACACGGTCACCGACGACTTCATCGCCTACACGCGGGCGTTGGGGGCGGAATGGGACCTGGATGAGACGACCGAGTTCCTGGTCATCGCGGCGACCCTGCTGGACCTCAAGGCCGCACGGCTCCTGCCGTCCGCCGAGGTGGAGGACGAGGACGATCTCGCGCTGCTGGAAGCGCGCGACCTGCTGTTCGCCAGGGTGCTGCAGTACCGGGCGTACAAGCAGGTGGCCGCACTGTTCGCCGAACTGGAGGCAGGCGCACTGCGCCGTTACCCCCGGTCGGTGGCGCTGGAAGAGCGATTCGTGGGGCTGCTCCCGGAGGTGATGCTCGGCGTCGATCCGGCGAAGTTCGCCGAGATCGCGCTCGCGGTGTTCCGGCCGAAGCCGCCGCCCACGGTGTCATTGGACCACCTGCACGCGGGCAAGGTCTCGGTGCGCGAGCATGCCGCCGTGCTGCGCCTCCGGCTTGCCGAGACCGGGCACGCGACCTTCACCGACCTGGTGTCGGACTGCGAGCACACGATCGAGGTGGTGGCCCGTTTCCTCGCACTGCTCGACCTCTACCGTGAGGCGAGTGTGGCGTTCGAGCAGCTGGAGGCGCTGGACGAGCTGCACGTGCGGTGGCTCGGCGGATCGATCGAGGAGGCCTCGGCCGCCGCCGAGGAAGACCGAACGCGTGCTGACGACGAGGAGTATGGGTGAGCGAGCTGTACCCGGAGCGAGGTACGAGCGAGACCGATGGGACGCACGGCGCGCCCACGGTGGAGGCTGACGCCGAACCCCGCGAGCGGGCTCAGGAGGAACCCGTTCGCGACGGGGAGGTCCAGGCCGATGTCGTCGACCCGGTCGCGGCGGACGAGCGGGCTGACAGCGACCAGGCCGAGGACCTGACCGAAGCCGGGGGCTACCCGGCCGACGACGAAGTTGACGACTACCCGGCCGGCGCTGGCGCGGAGACCGACGACGAGCTGGTCGCGGTCGCCCAGCCCGACTCGCGGCCCGATGTGCTCGACGACGCGGTCCTGGAGTCGGCACTGGAAGCCCTGCTACTCGTGGTGGACTCGCCCGCAAGCGAGGAATCCCTGGCTGATGCCGTCGAGCAGCCCGTGCGCAGGGTCACCGAGACCCTGCGCTCGATGGCGACCCGGTTCACCGAGCGGGGCAGTGGGATCGATCTGCGCCGGGTCGGTGAGGGCTGGCGGTTCTACACCCGGGACACGTATGCCCCGTTCGTGGAGAAGCTGCTGCTGGACGGTCAGCGGTCCAAGCTGACCAGGGCCGCTCTGGAGACGCTCGCGGTGATCGCATACCGCCAGCCGGTGACCCGCGCGCGGGTGGCGGCCGTGCGCGGGGTCAACGTCGACGGTGTCATCCGGACGTTGCTCGCGCGTGGCCTGATCGAGGAGACCGGCACCGACTCCGAGACCGGGGGCACGCTCTACGTCACCACCGAACTGTTCCTCGAGCGGCTGGGTCTGTCGTCCCTGACGGACCTGCCTGCCATCGCCCCCCTGCTGCCGGAAGTGGATTCGATCGATGACATCTAGTGAACCCGAGGGCGTACGCCTGCAGAAAGTCCTGTCCAAGGCGGGGGTCGCCTCGCGGCGGGCGGCCGAGGACCTGATCGCGCAGGGCCGGGTCACGGTGGACGGGAAGACCGTCCGCGAGTTCGGGCGCCGGGTCGATCCCGACAACGCGGTGATTCACGTCGACGGCACCAGGGTGATCCTGCGCGACGACCTCGTGCACCTGGCGATGAACAAGCCCCGTGGCGTGCACAGCACGATGGTCGACGACCAGGGCAGGCCCTGCGTCGGCGACTACGTTCGCAGCAAGCTCCAGGACCGGGCCTCGGGCATTTTCCACGTCGGCAGGCTGGACGCGGACACCGAGGGCCTGCTGCTGTTGACCAACGACGGCGACCTGGCGCACCGGCTGATGCACCCGTCCTTCGAGGTCCGCAAGACCTACCTCGCCGAGGTCGACGGCACGGTGCCACGGGGACTCGGCAAGCGGCTGCGCGCGGGGGTGGAACTGGAGGACGGCCCGGTGAAGGCCGACGAGTTCCGGGTCAAGGACATGCGCCCTGGCCGCACACTGGTGGAGATCGTGCTGCACGAGGGGCGCAAGCACGTCGTGCGCAGGCTGCTCGCCGAGGTGGGCCATCCCGTGCAGAAGCTCGTGCGCACCGCCGTGGGCGACGTCCAACTGGGCAGCCCCAAGCCGGGCAACCTCCGCCCGCTCACCAAGGCCGAGGTCGGCTCGCTGTACCGCGCGGTGGGTCTCTGAACCGGAACTGCCGACTCGGCCATCGGAACTGCCAAGTCGGGTGTGGGGTCAGCCGGGGGCCGCGTTCACCAGTAGGCGGTTCTGGACGCTGCGGGCGACCGGCTCGACCACGCGGGCCGCGATCGGGCCGAGTACCGCCATCAGCAGGACGTATGCCGTCGCGAGCGCGGCGAGTCTGCCCTCCACGGCACCCGCGGATACCGCCAGCCCGGCGATGATGATCGAGAACTCACCTCTGGCCACGAGGGCGGCGCCGGCTCTTGCCCTGCCGAGCTTGCCGATGCCCTGCCTGCGGGCGGCCCACCAGCCGGTGCCGATCTTGGTGAACGTCGTGACCACCGCGAGCGCGACAGCCGCGCCGAGGACCGGCGGGATGGCAGCGGGATCGGTGTTCAGGCCGAACACGACGAAGAAGATCGCGGCGAACAGGTCCCGTAGCGGTTCGAGCACCCGGGTCGCGTTGTGCGCGGTGGAGCCGGAGATCGCGATACCGAGCAGGAACGCGCCGACCGCGGCCGACACCTGCATGGCCGAGGCGACCCCGGCGACCAGCAACGCCGTTCCCAGCAGCTTGAGCAGGAACACCTCACGGTCCTCGCTGTCCACGATGGCCGAGACGTAGCGCCCGTACCTGAGCGCGATCACCAGCACCACTGTGATCACCCCGAGGGAGATGCCCACCGCCTGCAGTCCGCCGAGGAAACTGACGCCGCCCAGGACCGCGGTCAGAATCGGCAGGTAGAGCGCCATCACCAGGTCCTCGAAGACCAGGACGGACAGCACGACCGGCGTCTCCCGGTTGCCGAGCCTGCCGAGGTCGCCGAGGACCTTCGCGATGATTCCCGAGGACGAGATGTAGGTGATCCCGCCCATCACCAGCGCACCGACCGGGCCCCAGCCGAGCAGCAGCGCCACGGCGGCGCCGGGTGCGGCATTCAGGACGATGTCGACCACGCCCGCGGTCCAGGATCGTTTCAGGCCGGTGACGAGTTCGGCCGCGGAGTACTCCAGACCGAGTAGCAACAGCAGCAGTACGACACCGATCTCGCTGGCGATGGACGTGAAACCGTCGATGCCGGTGAGCGGGATCAACCCGCCCTGCCCGAAGCAGAGGCCGCCGAGCAGATACAGCGGGATCGGCGACATACCGATCTTGCCCGCGAGACGCCCGAGTACACCGAGTACGAAGAAGACCGCGCCGAGCTCGATCAGTTCCAGTGCTGTGTGCGGCACCCGGACCTCAGCCCTGGGTCAGGATCTTGAGGGCCGCTGCCAGCCCCTCCGAGGTGCCGACCGCCACCAGCACATCGCCCGCAGTGAAGGTGAACTCCGGAGTCGGCGACGGGCTGACCTGCCCTGCCCGCATGACCGCGACGACCGACACGCCCGTGCGGGTCCGCAGAGTCGTGTCGCCGAGGGTCCTGCCGTCGAACGGCGACCCGGAGCGGATCGACAGTTGTTTGGTGTGGATTCCCGCGAACTCCCGGTGCTCCTCCGTGAGCTGGGCGACCAACTGCGGGGCTCCGAGCAGGTTCGCCAGTGCACCGGCCTCGTCGGCGTCGAGCGGGAGCGAGGCGAGGCAGGCGTCCGGATCGTCCGACTTGGACACGATCAGCTCGATCTGCCCGTCCCGGTGGGTGACGACTCCGACTCTGCGACCGTTGCGGATCGCGAAATCCTTGCGGACACCGATCCCCGGCAACGGCGTCACTTCGACGTTCACAGCTCCACGGTAGCTCAAGTTCATCGCCTCATTCGCCGGCGGGCTGCACATCCCTGTCGTTCGAGATGCCCTCTGCGCTCCCTTCTGCTCCACTTGTGTCACTTTCCGACAGGCGGGGTACTCCCCGAACTCGTACCGGGCCTTGCCGCTGCTGCTCCGCTTGCTTCGGCAGGCCCGGTCGCCCACGGCAACCGCGACGCAACGGCGGCGACGGAACGGAAACGGCGGGTGAGGTGCATGCTGATCGCCATCGCGGCGCACCTGCTCGTGGCCGCGGTGCTGCCGGTCGTGGCTCGCTTCTGGGGCAGGGCTGCCTTCGCCGTCGCGGCGCTGGTTCCCGCCGCGACGCTGGTCCTCACCCTCGCCCGCTCCGGCGAAGTGCTCCACGGGGAGCCCGTCACCGAGTCGCTGGCGTGGGCGCCGGTCATCGGACTCGAGTTCACCGTGCGGCTTGACGCCCTGTCCCTGCTGATGATCGTTCTGGTGTCCGGCATCGGCGCGCTGGTCCTGGCCTACTACGTGTCCTATGCAAAGGGGGAGCACGGGATCGGCCGTGACGCCACCGTGCTGCTGGTTTTCGCCGGAGCGATGCTCGGGCTGGTCGTCGCCGACGACGTGCTGTCCTTCTACGTGTTCTGGGAGCTGACCACGGTCTGCTCGTTCCTGCTCGTCGGCGGTGCGGGGGCCACGAGAGCCGTTCGGCGCTCGGCGACGCAGGCACTGCTCGTCACGACGTTCGGCGGACTGGCGATGCTGCTGGGGCTGATCCTGCTGGGTGACGCCGCCGGGACGTTCCGTATCTCGGAGATACTGGCCGATCCGCCGAGCGGTGCCGTGGTGAACGTCGCCGTGGTGCTGGTCCTGCTCGGGGCGTTCACCAAATCCGCCCAGGTCCCGTTCCATCCCTGGCTGCCCGCCGCGATGGTCGCCCCCACGCCGGTGAGCGCCTATCTACACGCGGCGGCGATGGTCAAGGCAGGTGTGTACCTGGTCGCCCGGTTCGCCCCCGCTTTCGCCACACTGCCCGCCTGGTGGCTGCCGGTGGTGGTGGTCGGACTGTGCAGCATGGTGCTCGGCGGCGTCCGGGCGATGCGCCAGCACGACCTCAAGGAGCTGCTGGCCTTCGGCACGATCAGCCAGCTCGGCTTCCTGATCGTGCTCGTCGGCGTGGGCACCCACACCGCCGCGGTCGCCGGGGCCGCGATGGTGCTGGCACACGGCCTTTTCAAGTCGGCGCTGTTCCTCAGCGCGGGAGCGATCGACAAACGGGCGGGAACGAGGGACATCAGGGAGCTGTCGGGCCTCGGCCGGCGATGGCCCGGCTTTGCCCTGCTGGTGGCGCTCGCCGCGGCCTCGATGGCGGGCATCCCGCCGCTACTGGGCTACGTCGGCAAGGAGGCGGCACTGGAGGCGTTCGCCCACGGCGGCGTCCGGGAGCTACTGATCCTCGCGGGCTTGGTGCTCGGCTCGCTGTTCACCGTCGCCTACAGCCTGCGGTTCGTCGTGGGCGCCTTCGGCACGAAGCGCGGGGTCGACGCCGTGCGGGTATCGGCGCCCGGCTGGGGTTTCACGGCACCGGTACTGGTCCCGGTCGCGGCCTCCCTGGTGTTCGGCCTGGTCGTGGGCTGGGTCGAGCCACTGGCCGCCGGATACGCCGAGGCGTATCCGGCCGGTACCGAGCCGTACCACCTCGCGCTGTGGCACGGCTTCTCCCTGCCGCTGCTGCTTTCGGCGATCATCCTCGGTGGCGGCTACCTGATCCATGCCCACGGCCGCTTCCCCTGGTGGGACGCAGATCTGCTGCCGAAGGCCCTGGACGCACAGCACGGCTACCGGAGCACGGTCTCCGCACTCGACCGGACCGCGCACGGCGTCACCGGCAGGGTGCAGACCGGCTCCCTGCCCGCCTACCTCGGAATCATCCTCATCACGGTGATCGTCCTGCCGAGTGCGGGCCTGTTCGCCGGCGTCGTCTGGCCCTCGGACATGGGCTGGTTCGACTCCTGGCTGCAACTGCCGCTCGCCGCCGCGGTGCTCATCGCCGCGGTGACCGTGCCGATGGCCCGGCGGAGGCTGACCGCGGTGCTGCTCACCGGCATGGTCGGCTACGGCATCGGTGGGCTGTTCGTGGTGTACGGCGGGGTCGACCTCGCCCTCGCGCAGTTCCTGGTGGAGTCACTCACGCTGGTGATCTTCGTGCTGGTGTTGCGCCGACTTCCGCCGTCGTTCACCCAGGGCAGGAGACCCGTCCCGAGCAGGCGCTGGCTGAAGGGAACCGTGGCCGTGACCGGCGGGCTGTTCGTCGCAACCGCCGCGGTGTTGTTCTCCACGGTTCGCGAGCAGCCGCTGGAAGCAAGCCGTGAGTACATCGCGAGAGCCGAACCCGAGGCGGGCGCGCACAACGTCGTCAACGCGATCCTCGTCGACTTCCGGGCGCTGGACACGGTCGGCGAGATCACCGTCCTGCTGGTCACCGCGACCGGTGTGGCGAGCCTGGGTCTCGCCGCGCGGTCGCGTCGCCGAAGGCGGGTTCCCGAGGCCGGGAGCGAGGCCCGGCAGGAGGAGGACGCGAGGTCATGAACCAGGATGCGGACACCCCCGCGGAACAGGGGCTGTGGGGTCAGTGGGACCAGCCGGCACAGCGTTGGCTGCTGGCCGGGCAGACCCGCCACGGCTGGCGGCGGTCGCTGCTGCTCGAGGTGAGCATCCGGATCCTGTTCCCCACGGTGCTCGTCGTCTCGATCTACCTGTTGTTCGCTGGGCACCACGACGCCGGAGGCGGCTTCTCCGGTGGCCTGGTCGCCGGCCTGGCCTTCGTGCTCCGCTATGTCGCGGGAGGCAGTGAGGAACTGGCGGCAGCGGTCCGGATCAGCCCGCCCGTCGTGATGGGCGCAGGCCTGAGCCTCGCGGTCCTCACCGCGCTGACCCCCGTCGCGTTCGGCGGGCCGGTCCTGTCCAGCGAGATCTGGACCGCTCACCCACCGTTGCTCGGTGAACTCGAGCTCCCCAGCAGCGTCGTCTTCGACGCCGGGATCTACCTGCTGGTAACCGGCGCGGTCCTGGAACTACTGCGCACACTCGGCGCGGGCATCGAGACCAGGGAACTCGAGGAACAGGTGCGCGAAACCAGGCGGGACGGCGATCAGCGGGCCGAGGAGGAGGGGCCACGGTGACGATCAACATCATCATGGCGGCCGTGCTCGCGGTGCTGTACTCGGTCGGCTTCTACCTGATCATGCAGCGCTCGCTGATGCGCGTGGTGCTGGGTCTGGTGATCCTCGGGCACGGCACGAACCTGTTCCTCCAGGTCGCCGGGGGTCCGTCCGGTGCGCCCGCGTTCGTCGGTTCCGTGGCGCCGGGAGCCATGGCGGATCCACTGCCCCAGGCGCTCGCGCTGACGGCGATCGTCATCACCTTCGGTACGACGACGTTTCTGCTCGCGCTCGCCTACCGGTCGTGGGTGCTGCGCGGGCACGACCAGGTCCAGGACGATCTTGAGGATCACCGGATCCGGAGCATGGCGGAGGACTGGGGCAACGAGCAGGAGGAGCCCGAGGAGACGGGAACGGCCGCGGGCCGGGGGACGGCACCGCCACGGGAGACGTCATGACGACGCTCGTCGCCCTGCCGGTCCTGCTGCCGTTGCTGGCCGCGGGCCTGTCCCTCGCCGCGGGCCGGTCACAGGTGGTGCAACGGCTGCTCGGTGTGTCGGTGCTCGCCGCGGTGGCGGGCATCGCCACGGTGCTGCTGGTACTCGCCGACGGGGACGGTCCACTCGTGTTGCAGGTCGGCGGGCACGCGCCGCCGTTCGGCATCGTGCTCGTCGCGGACCGGCTCGCCGCACTGCTCCTGCTGGTGTCGACGGTGGTCATGCTGGCGGTGCTCGTCTTCGCCATCGGGCAGGGGATCACCGAGGGCGGTGAGGTCCGATCGTTGCCGTTCCACCCGATGTACCTGGTGCTCTGTTCGGGTGTCGCGCTCGCCTACCTCACCGGTGACCTGTTCAACCTGTTCGTCGCCTTCGAGATGATGCTGGCCGCCTCCTACGTGCTGATCACCCAGCGAACCAACGCCAAACGGGTGCAGGCGGGAATGACGTACGTGATCGTCAGCCTCACGTCGTCCATGCTGTTCATCACGTTGATCGCACTGGTCTACGCCGCGACCGGGACGGTGAACCTCGCGGATCTCTCCGTCAAGATGCAGGAACTCCCACCGGGCGTGCGCACTGGTCTCGCGCTGCTCGCGGTGGTGGTTTTCGGGATCAAGTCCGCGCTCGTGCCGCTGCACTTCTGGCTCCCGGACAGCTATCCGACCGCGCCCGCGCCGATCACCGCCGTATTCGCGGGTCTGCTGACCAAGGTCGGTGTCTACGCGCTCGTTCGCACGCAGACACTCGTGTTCGACAGCGGCTCGAGCTGGACCCCGCTGCTCGCCCTGGCGCTGTTGACGATGCTGGTGGGCGCTCTCGGCGCGATAGCGCAGAACGACATCAACCGGCTGCTGTCGTTCCTGCTGGTCAGTCACATCGGCTACATGCTCTTCGGGCTGGCGCTGTTCACGGTCGCCGGCCTGACCGGGCTGATTCTGTACGTGGTGCACCACATCATCGTGCAGACCACGTTGTTCCTGGTCAGCGGCGTGGTGACGAGACGGACGGGCACGGTTTCCATCCGCGACATGTCCGGGGTGGCCGTGGCCTACCCGCTGGTCGCGGCGTTGTTCGCGGTGCCCGCGCTGAGCCTGGCCGGCATCCCGCCGTTCTCCGGCTTCGTGGCCAAGGTGACGTTGCTGCAGGCGGGGGCGCAGCTCGCGACACCGATGGCCTACGTCGTCACGGCCTGTGCGGTGCTGACCAGCCTGCTGACGCTGTACGCCATGGGCAAGGTCTGGGTGGGCGCGTTCTGGGGCTCCAGGCGTGCGCCGGTCCCCGACCCGGACCCTGAGGACGAGCTGGCGGTGGGCACCGCGAGGACCTCGAAGCCGATGCTGTTGTCCGCGGCGGGCCTCGTGGTGGCCGGGGTGGCGATCGCCGTACTGGCCGGACCGTTGTCCGGGGTGGGCGAGCGGGCGGCGGTGGACCTGCTCGACGGCGACCCGTATCGCACGGCGGTACTCGGCGTCGGAGGTGTCCGATGAGGCAACGGTTCTCCCTGGCACTGCTGATCTGGCTGTTCGTCGTCTGGGTGCTGCTCTGGGGCAAGCTGAGCCCCGTCGTCGTGCTCTTCGGCGTGATCGTCGCGGTCGCCACCCTGTTGCTGTTCCCGCTGCCCACCCGCTCCGGGGTCTTCGCGCGCCCGCTGCGGTTGCTCATGCTGGTGGGCTACACGGTGTGGGACCTGCTGACCTCGGCGGTGGGCGCGAGCTGGGAGGTCCTGCGCTACGGACGGAAGACGGCATCCGCCGTGTTCGCGGTGCCGATTCTCGCCGAAGCCGACCACGTGGTCGTCGCGTCGGCGAACCTCGTGTCGCTCACCCCGGACACTTTCGTGCTGCAGATCGACCGGCGGAGCGGGATCTTCTACGTGTACTTGTTGGGAGCGCGGTCGGACGGGGACGTGGCCAGTGCCTACCACCAGGTGGTCGAACTGCAGGTGCGGGTGCTCAGGGCGCTCGGCGGCGCGGACGAGATACGCGACCTGCGCGAGCGCGCCGACCGGGCGCACCGCGCCCGGAAGGAGAACCCGGCGACCACGGCGTCGTCGTCGCCGCCGTCGTCTTCGGAGTCTTTCGAGGAGGAGCCGTGACCGTTGTCTTCACGATCACGTTCGGGTTGCTCTCGGCGGCCGGTGTGCTCGCCATACTGCGACTGGCGAAGGGGCCGCGCACGCTGGACCGGATTCTCGCGCTGGACGTACTCCTCGTGCTCATCGTGGCCGGAGTGGCGGTCGGCATCGCCAGCTCACTCAAGGGTTTCAACATCGCGTTGTTGATCACGGTGGCACTACTGGCCTTCGTCGGCTCGATCGCCGCGATCCGGCTGGTCGAGCGCTGGGAGGAGTACCGATGATC
Source organism: Amycolatopsis marina (assembly GCF_900111885.1). Taxonomy (GTDB): domain Bacteria; phylum Actinomycetota; class Actinomycetes; order Mycobacteriales; family Pseudonocardiaceae; genus Amycolatopsis; species Amycolatopsis marina. The sequence continues at coordinate 319,035 of NZ_FOKG01000006.1, read as the reverse complement.
GTCAGGGACGTACTCGCCGCTGTCTTCCTGCTGGCCGGAGCGCTGTTCTGCCTCATCGGCGCGCTCGGGGTGCTGCGTTTTCCCGATGTTCCCACCCGCCTGCAGGCCGCGACGAAACCGCAGACCGTCGGTCTGCTGCTGATCCTGGCCGGCGCGGCCGTCCGGGTGAAACCGGAGTACGCCGCCGGAATCACACTCGTGGCGATCTTCCAGGTGATGACCGCGCCCGTCCTGGCACAGTTGTTCGGCCGGGCCGCGTACCGCACCAGTGCGATCGACCGCTCCACGTTGACCGTCGACGAACTCGACGAACGGTTGCGCGCCGAACAGCGCGGTTCGGGCACCGACTGACGCTCGGCCAGCATCGCCAGGCAGAATGGACGACCGCGGACGGATTGGGCGCGCCGGAAGGCGCCAGGCCGTCCGCGGGCTGACAAACACAGGTGATACGGCAAGGAGAGCGGTCGGTGGCGGGAGCCCTACGCGGAGTGGTCGCACTGGACGGGCCTTCGGGAACCGGTAAGACCACGGTGGCACGAACCCTCGCCACCCGGCTGAACTCCGGCTACCTCGACACCGGGTCCATGTACCGGATCATCACCCTCGCGGTGCTGCGCGCCGGGGTGGATCCGGCCGACGCGGTCGCGGTCGCGGCGCTGGTTGACCGGGTCCGGATCGGCGTGGGAACCACCCCCGACCGGCCGTCCGCGCTGCTCGAAGGGGAGGACGTCGGCAGGGAGATCCGCCTCGCCGACGTCACCGCCGCGGTGTCGGCGGTGTCCTCGGTCCCTCGCGTGCGTGAAGTGCTCGTCGCCGAGCAGCGCAGGGTCATCGCGGACGTCATCGCCGACGTCGGTGGCATCGTGGTCGAGGGCCGGGACATCGGCACGGTCGTCGCCCCGGACGCCGAGCTCAAGGTCTATCTGACCGCCTCGGCGGAGATCCGCGCCGCCCGGCGCAGCGCGCAGGACTCCGCCGCGGGCCGTGAGGTCACGGTGGCCGCCGCGCGCGCCTCCGTGGACCGCAGGGACCGCCTCGACTCCACCCGTTCGACGTCACCGCTGCGGGCCGCGGGGGACGCGGTGGAGGTGGACACCTCCGACCTCAGTATCGATCAGGTGATCGTCGCGCTGAGCGAGTTGGCCAGCAGGCGTGGACTGCTACGTGGAGCGGCGGAGAGCGCGTCGTGACAGCTGACCCGGCGCCGGCGGCCGCGCACGGGGCGGCCGAGTTGCCGGAGGGATCCTCGCTCCGGCTGCACGATTTGGGCAGACGAATCGCGCGCCACGTCGTCCGGCCCGCCTTCCGGCTGCGGGCGCGGGGCCTCGAGCGGGTGCCGCGCAGCGGACCACTGGTGCTGGTCGCCAACCACAGCACGATGATCGAACCCCAGCTGATCTTCGGAATGTTACCGCGCCGTTCGGTGTTCCTCGTCAAGGAGGAACTCTTCCGCGGTGTACTCGGCTGGTTCCTGCGCCGGATCGGCCAGGTGCCGGTGCGCAGGGGAGTCCCGGACCGCGCACCGCTGCTGACGGCCGTCGAGGTGCTGCGCGGGGGCGGTGTCGTCGGGGTCTTCCCCGAGGGCACCCGCGGTGCGGGCGACGTCGCCAGCGCCGAACGCGGGGCCGCGTGGCTGGTCCGCACGTCGGGGGCGGCCGTGCTGCCTGTGGCGACACGGGGCACACTGCGGCCGGAGGGCACCCGCCGTCGGTTCCGGCCTGCGGTGGATCTGCTGGTGGGAGAGCCGTTCACCGTGCGGGTGGGCCGTGGAAGGGCAGGCCTCGAGGAGGCCACCGAGCGGCTGCGCACGGAACTGGCCCGCCTTGTGCACACGCTTGACGACGAGCGCGAGCGTGAATCGCGCGCGATGGGAAAGAGAAGGCATGACCGAGGTTGATGGCTCGTGGTCCGACGAGTCCGAGTTCACCGAACTCGACAAGCAGATCGACGCGGACACCGACGCCGAGGAGACCCAGCTGGCGCAGCCGGTGCTCGCCGTCGTCGGCAGGCCGAACGTCGGTAAGTCCACACTGGTCAACCGGATCCTCGGCCGCAGGGAGGCGGTCGTTCAGGACGTGCCCGGCGTGACCAGGGACCGGGTGGCCTACGACGCGCTGTGGAGCGGCAGGCGCTTCACCGTGGTGGACACGGGCGGCTGGGAACCCGGCGCGACAGGGTTGCAGGGTGCGGTGGCCGCCCAGGCCGAGATGGCCATGAACACGGCTGACGCGGTGTTGGTCGTCGTCGACGCCACGGTCGGCGCGACGACGACGGACGAGGCCGTCGCCCGGGTGCTGCGGCGCTCGAAGCGCCCGGTGCTGCTGGCGGCGAACAAGGTCGACGACGACCGGCTGCTCGCCGACACGGCATCGCTGTGGTCGCTCGGGCTCGGGGAGCCGCACGCGGTCAGCGCGCTGCACGGCCGCAGCTCCGGGGACCTGCTCGACGCGATCGTCGCCGCGCTGCCGGAGGCGCCGCGCGACGGCGACCGGGTCGCGGGGCCACGCCGGGTCGCGCTGGTCGGCAAGCCCAACGTCGGCAAGTCCAGCCTGCTGAACAAGCTGGCGGGGGAGCAGCGCTCCGTGGTCGACGCGGTCGCGGGCACCACGGTCGACCCGGTGGACTCGCTGGTCGAACTGGACGGGGAGGCCTGGCGCTTCGTCGACACCGCGGGCCTGCGCAAGCGGGTGCAGACCGCCAGTGGCGCGGAGTACTACGCCTCGCTGCGCACCAAGACCGCCATCGACGCGGCGGAGGTGGTGATCGTCCTGCTCGATGCGAGCGAGCCGCTGTCCGAACAGGACCTGCGGGTGCTGACCATGGTGGTGGAGGCGGGGCGCGCGTGCGTGCTGGCCTTCAACAAGTGGGACCTCGTTGACGAGGAACGCAGGTACCAGATGGTGCGCGAGCTCGAACGCGGTCTGGTCCGCGTGCCGTGGGCGGAGCGGGTGAACATCTCCGCGCTCACCGGGCGTTCGGTGCGCAAGCTCGCCCCCGCGCTGCGGACCGCGCTGGCCTCATGGGACCAGCGGGTGCCGACCGGGCAGCTGAACGGCTGGCTGGCCGACCTGATCGCCGCGACCCCGCCACCGGTGCGTGGTGGCAAGCAGCCGAAGGTGCTCTTCGCGACGCAGGCAGGCATCCGGCCGCCGACGCTGGTCCTGTTCGCGACCGGTTTCCTCGAGTCGGGCTACCGCCGGTTCATCGAGCGCAAGTTCCGTGAGCGGTTCGGCTTCGAGGGCAGCCCGGTCCGGATCAACGTCCGCGTCCGCGAGAAGAAGCCCCGCAAGGCGCGCTGACGGCCACCGCCATCGGCACCCCAGCCCTCCCGCACTCGTCTGGTGCGTCTGCAAGTACCACCAAGCAAGATCGACTTCTCCCTCAACCGCTACCAAGCCTGGTCGGCGCCGCGCCGGCTTGGTAGCGGTTGGCGACGAGTTTGACCCTGCTTGGTGGTACTTGCAGACGCTCAGACCATCTGCGCGGGTGAGGTTGGGCACTCGTTTGAGACCCTGGCGCAATCTTTTGTTCACCTGGCGTATTCTGGATCACTGTTACGGGCGCCCCACCGCTGAGGACCGGCCCGATCGACTCCGAGCTACTCCGCAGTGAGGGTGAGTTATGGGCTACAGGACTGTCCGGGTTGTGCGGTACACGGTGTGCGCGGCGGTCCGATGACCCTGGTCGCCGAACCGGAGTTCGCTCCGGCCACCACGCTCGTCCCGTCCACCGACCGTGCGCTCTACTGGTCCGGAATCGCGCCGGCCCAGCGCACCCTGCTCGACATCCTCGGGGCCACCGCGGCGCGGTGGCCGGGGGCGGCGGCGATCGACGACGGCACCACGGTGCTCACCTACCGGGCGCTGGCCGACGAGATCGACAGCGTCCGGGCACGCTTGGCGGCGGCCGGAGTCGGTATCGGGGACCGGGTGGGCGTGCGCGTCTCGTCCGGGACCGCCGAGCTCTACGTCGCGATCCTCGCGGTGCTCGCCGCAGGCGCGGCGTATGTGCCGGTGGACGCCGACGACCCGCAGGAACGGGCCGACCTCGTATTCGGTGAGGCGGGCGTCTGCGCCGTCGTCGGTGACGGCGGCACACTGACGGCGCGCTCGACCGCCCCTGGCGGCCGCCAGGGCAGGGCAGGCCCTGGTGACGACGCCTGGATCATCTTCACCTCGGGATCCACCGGAAAGCCCAAGGGCGTCGCCGTCAGCCACGGCTCGGCCGCGGCCTTCGTCGACGCGGAGGCCGAACTCTTTCTGGCCGACGAGCCGATCGGTCCCGGCGACCGCGTGCTCGCCGGGCTTTCCGTCGCGTTCGACGCCTCCTGCGAGGAGATGTGGCTCGCGTGGCGGCACGGCGCCTGCCTCGTGCCCGCGCCGCGCTCGCTGGTGCGGACCGGGGTCGATCTCGGCCCCTGGCTGGTCGCGCAGCGGATCTCCGTGGTCTCCACCGTGCCGACGCTGGCCGCGCTCTGGCCCGTCGAAGCGCTCGACGACGTACGGCTGCTGATCTTCGGCGGGGAGGCCTGCCCGCCCGAACTCGCAGAGCGCATGGCCGTCGAGGGGCGCGAGGTGTGGAACACCTACGGGCCCACCGAGACCACCGTGGTGGCCTGCGCCGCACAGCTGACCGGCGAGGGCCCCGTCCGGATCGGCCTGCCGTTGCTCGGCTGGCAGCTGGCCGTCGTCGACGAGCTCGGTGAACCGGTGCCCATGGGGCACACCGGGGAGCTCGTCATCGGCGGTGCCGGACTGGCCCGCTACCTGGATCCGGCCAAGGACGCCGAGAAGTTCGGCTGCCTGCCCGCCCTCGGGTGGCGGCGTGCCTACCGCAGCGGTGATGTCGTGCGGGCCGAGCCGGAGGGCCTCGTCTTCATCGGCAGGGCCGACGAGCAGGTCAAACTCGGCGGCAGGCGCATCGAACTCGGCGAGGTGGACGCGGCGCTGCAGGCACTGCCGGGAGTGGCCGGTGCGGCCGCCGCGGTGCGCACCACGGCGGCGGGCAACCAGATCCTGGTCGGCTACGTCGCCACCATCGAGGGCCGTGGAACCGGTTTCGACCAGCGCGCGGCCACCGCGCTGCTACGGGAACGACTGCCTGCCGCACTGGTGCCGCTGATCGCGGTCGTCGAGGAGTTGCCGACCCGCACCTCCGGCAAGGTGGACCGGGCCGCACTGCCGTGGCCGCTGCCGGACGCGATGCGGGGCACCACCGCGGGCCTCACCGGGACCGAGGCCTGGCTGGCCGAGGGCTGGGCCGAGATTCTCGGCGTCACGGTGACCGACCGCAAGGCCGACTTCTTCACCAGCGGTGGCGGCAGTCTCACCGCGGCGCAGCTCGTCGCCCGGATCCGGACTCGGTACCCCCAGGTGTCGGTCACCGACATCTACCAGAACCCACGGCTGGCCGCGCTGGCGAAAACGCTCGACGCTCTGGACGCGGCGACCACCGAGCAGCGCCGGATCTCCCCGGTACCGCGCCGCGCCGGCGCGCTGCAGTGCCTGCTCCTGCTCCCCATGCTGACCCTGGTCGGCCTGCGCTGGACCACCGCCGTCGCGGGCGTCTCCACCCTGATTGCCGGGGCCGCCGGTGCGGCGTGGGCACCGGCCGTGCCGTGGTGGTCGCTCGTCGTCGCGTGGGTGCTGCTGTTCAGCCCCGCGGGCCGGATCGCGATCTCCGCTGGCGGCGCTCGCCTGCTGCTGCGCGGGGTTCGCCCCGGCAGCTACCCGCGTGGAGGCCGGGTGCACCTGCGTCTCTGGGCCGCGCAGAAGCTGGCGGACGTCAGTGGGGCCAGCGGGGTGTCCGGGGCGTCCTGGATGACGCACTACGCCCGCGCGCTCGGTGCGAAGGTGGGCAGTGACGTCGACCTGCACTCACCGCCGCCGGTCACCGGAATGCTGAAACTCGGTCGTGGCGTGGCGATCGAGCCGGAGTCCGACCTCTCCGGTTACTGGGTGGACGGCGACGTCGTGCACATCGGCAAGATCAGAATCGGTGCGGGTGCCAGGGTCGGCGCCCGCAGCACGCTGTTTCCCGGAGTCAGGATCGGCAAGGGCGCGGAAATCGCGGCCGGCTCCACGGTGCTCGGTGCCGTACCGGCCGGGCAGCGCTGGGCGGGCTCGCCCGCCCGGCAGGAACACAAGAACGCACTGGCGTGGCCGCCCGGCCGTCCACCCAGGTCCCGGCGCTGGGCCTGGACCTATGGCGGCACGTCGGTCCTGCTCGGCCTGGTGCCGGTGCTGGCCGCCGTACCGGCCGTTGTCGTGCTCGCGGCCGCTGTCACGGGCACGCCGGACCTGGGTTCCGCGCTCGGCTCGGCGCTCGCCTTCGCGCCCGTGGCGGCCCTGTGTTACCTCGTCGGCTACGCGCTGCTGGTGCTGACCGGTGTACGCGCGCTCAGCCTCGGCCTTGCCGAGGGCTACCACCCGGTGCACGGCAGGACGGCGTGGCAGGTGTGGGCCACCGAACGACTCATGGCCATGGCCAGGGTCGGGCTGTTCCCGCTGTACGCCAGCCTCTTCACCCCGGTGTGGCTGCGCCTGCTCGGCGCGCGGGTCGGGCGCGACGTCGAGATCTCCACGTTGCTGGCGCTGCCCAGCATGACCACTGTGGACAACGGAGCTTTCCTCGCCGACGACACCATGGTCGCCACCTACGAACTCGGCAGCGGCTGGTTGCACGTCGCCCCGGCGAGGATCGGTAAGCGTGCGTTCCTCGGCAACTCCGGAATGACCGCCCCCGGGCGTTCCGTCCCCAAACGTGGACTGGTCGGGGTGCTTTCCTCCACTCCGGCGAAGGCGAAGAAGGGCTCCTCCTATCTGGGTATGCCGCCGATGCCCCTGCGCAGGGCCGTCGAGGCCGCCGACGCGGGTCGCACGTTCCGGCCCGCGCAGCGGCTCCGGCTCGCCAGGGCCGCCGTCGAGCTGTGCCGGATCGTTCCCGTCTGCTGCGCGGTCGCGCTGGTCGTGCTGACCGCAGCCGCGTTGCAGGCGCTGCACCTGGCTTTCGGGATCTGGGTGGCCGCTCTGCTCTCCGGAGCCGTGTTGCTCGCCGCCGGGGTGCTGGCCTGCGCCGTCACCACGGCGGCGAAATGGCTGCTGGTCGGCAGGTTCCGAACGGTCGAGCATCCACTGTGGAGCTCGTTCGTCTGGCGCGGCGAACTGGCCGACACGTTCGTCGAGGTCCTCGCTGTGCCCTGGCTGGTGGGTTCGGTCGGCGGCACACCACTGCTGCCGGCCTGGCTGCGCACCATGGGCGCGCAAATCGGCCGCGGGGTCTGGCTGGAAACCTACTGGCTGCCCGAGGCGGACCTGGTGCGGCTCGGCGCGGGTGCGACGGTCAACCGCGGGTGTGTGGTGCAGACGCACCTGTTCCACGACCGGATCATGAGCATGGACCGGGTGACCCTGGACGACGGTGCGACCCTCGGTCCGCACGGCATCGTGCTGCCGGGCGCGAGCATCGGCGCGCGGACGACGGTCGGCCCAGGCTCGCTGGTTACCAGGGGCGATGCGGTGCCCGCCGACTCCCGCTGGCTCGGGAACGCGATCTCGGCATGGCCGGAGGCAGGAGGCCGCCGCGCGTGAGCACGGCGAAGAACGTCCGGCCGGAGCCGGGTGCGGAAACCTCGGGCGACTCCTATCTGCCTGGGCACGGTAACGGCGGCTATCGGGTTCGCCACTACGATCTCGAACTGGACTACCGGATCGGGCCGAACCGGCTCTCCGGCAGGGCCAGGATCACCGCGCTCGCGACACAGGCGCTGTCCCGGTTCAGTCTCGACCTGTCCGGCTTCACCGTGCGCAGGGTGCTGGTGGACGGCAGGCCCGCGAAGTTCGGCAGGAGCGGGCTGAAGCTGCGGATCACGCCGGCACGGCCCGTCGCGGCCGATGCCGAGTTCATCGTGGAGGTTCGCTACGTCGGCAACCCGCGGCCGGTCGGCGGCCGGTGGGGCGACATCGGCTGGGACGAGCTGACCGACGGCGCGCTGGTCGCCAGCCAGCCGGTCGGCGCCCCGTCCTGGTTTCCGTGCAACGACCATCCTGCGGACAAGGCGGCTTACCGGGTCGCGGTCACGACCTCCTCGCCGTACACCGTCCTCGTGACCGGAAAACTGGTGTCGCGCAGACGTGCGGCCAGTACGACGACGTGGGTCTACGAGCGCACCGAACCGACCTCCACCTACCTCATGGGTGTGCAGATAGGACAGTACGACGAGGTGGAACTGGACGGGGGCGGGGTGCTCCAGCGGGCCGCGGTGCCCGGGCGTCTGCGGCGCCTGTTCACGGCGGACTTCGGCAGGCACGGCGCGATCATGGCCGCGTTGCAGCGCTACTTCGGTCCTTACCCGTTCGATGAGTACGTGGTGGTGGTGGCCGACGACGAGCTGGACGACCCGATCGAGGCGCAGGGGATGTCCGTCTTCGGCGCGAACCATGTGGACGGGCGGCGCACGCACGAGCGGCTTGCCGTGCACGAGCTCGCCCACCAGTGGTTCGGCAACAGCCTGAGCGTCGCGGACTGGCGGCACATCTGGCTCAACGAGGGCTTCGCGACCTACGCCGAGTGGTTGTGGTCGGAGGAGTCAGGCGGTGAGCGGGCAGGGGCACACGCGCGCCGCTGGCATTCCCTTCTCGCCGGCGCCCCCGCGGACCTGCGGATCGCCGACCCCGGCGTCGCCGCGATGTTCGACGAACGGGTGTACAAGCGCGGAGCGCTGACCCTGCACGCACTGCGGGGGAGGCTGGGTGACGAGGTGTTCTTCGCGCTGCTGCGGGAATGGACCTCCCGGCACCGGCACGGCACAGTCACCACACGGCAGTTCGTCACGCTCGCCGAGCAGTCGGCGGGGGAGTCCCTGACCGGCTTTTTCGCCGGCTGGCTGGACGAGGCCCGGTTGCCGGAACCGCCGCGCCACTGACGACACGCCGACGACACCGCTGACGCGACGCCAGCTCAGGTTGCGGTGATCACCGCGGTCGCCAGCCGCACCACCTCGTCGATCACGTCCTCGATGGGAATCCGGTGCCCGCCGCGCGACCAGTGATAGACCAGTTCGTTGACGGCGCCGATCAGGGCGACCGCCCCCAGCCGGAAGTCACGCGGCGCCGCCTCACCACGCACGACCGCACCTTCCGCCTCTGCGACGAGCAGCTCCACCCACCGTTCGCGCCACGCGAGCCGGTGTTGTTCCACGGCGGCACTGACCCCGATGACCTCTACATAGGACAGGCGAGCCCAGCGTGGATCGGCCGCGGTGGTGGTGAGATACGCGCGTACTGCCAGCTTCACCCGCACGGGGACGCCACCGTCGCCCGCGTCGGCGAACGCGACGGCCACCGCCGAGACCGCCCGCGCGATCACGTCGTCGTGCAGGGCCATCAGCAGCGCTTCACGGCCGCTGAACTCCTCGTAGAAGTTGCGGGTCGACACCCCGGCCGCGGCGCACAGCTTCTCGATCGAGGTGGCCGCGTAACCTTCCGTGCCGAAAAGCTCGAGTCCCGCGTCGAGCAGGCGTTGCCTGCGTTCGGCCCTGCGGTCGGCGGCTGTGCGGCCGCCGTAGACACGGGTCGCGGATTGTTCGCGTGCTGGCATCGCTCCAGATTTGGCGAAACCCGCCAGTAGGTTGTTGAAATGAGATTTGTGCGGAACCTTAAAGGACCGGCGTTCGCAGTGGAACGTCGACGAGCTCCGGAAACCCGGCAGGCGAGCCGATCTCCACCCAGCGCCCAAGCCGTTCCGGGGTGAACAGTTCGTCGATCACCATGAAGGCCGCACCCACCAGGCCCGCCTGGTCGCTCAGGGTGGAACGGGAGATGCGGAGTTCGCGGGTGGCCAGTGGCAGCGACCGGCGGTAGACCGACTCGCGCACCGCGGCCAGCAGCAGGTCGCCCGCTCCGGCCACCCCGCCGCCGATGATCACCAGCGCCGGGTTGTAGAAGCTGACCAGCGTCGCCAGCAGGCTGCCGACCAGCCTGCCCGCCTGGGTTAGCAGCGCGACGGACGTCCGGTCGCCGCTCTGTGCCGCACGGGAGATGTCCACGGCCCGTACGGTGCCGCTCTCGGCGAGCACCCTGGCGAGGAACTCACTGCGGCCCTCCTCCGCGGCCGCGAGCCCCTCACGCGCGAGCGCGGCGCCACCGGCGAAGGCCTCGAGGCAGCCGGTGTTGCCGCAGCGGCACACCACGCTGGTGTCCTCGGTGACCGCGGCATGGCCGATGTCTCCCGCGCAGCCCTGACTGCCCCGGTGCAACTGGCCACCGGAGATGAGACCGGCCCCGATCCCGGTACCGATCTTGACGTAGAGGATGTCCCGCTCACCCTTGGCCGATCCCGCCCTCAGTTCGCCGAGGGCCATCGTGTTCACCTCGTTGTCCACCCACACCGGCGCGTTGAACCGGCGGGCGAGCCGGTCACGGACCGGATACCCGTCCCAGCCCGGCATGATCGGCGGTGCGCTGGGCCGTCCGGTGGCGAACTCGACCGGACCGGGTAGGCCGATGCCGATTCCCCAGGTCGCCGTCGAACTGCCGCCTGTGCTCGCGGTGACCTGGGCGAGCAGCCGGTCGAACAGTTCCTCCACGTGCCCGAGAACCTGATCGGGGCCGAGCGCGATATCCGTCGGTTCCTCGAGCTGGGTGAGGATCTGCCCGGCGAGGTCAGCCACTCCGACCGTCACGCTGGTCGCGCCCAGTTCGGCAGCGAGCACCACTCCGGCGTGCGCGCGGAAGCGCAGTTCCCGGGGAGCCCTGCCGCCACTTGAGGGACCCAGCGGTCCTTCCTCTAGCAGGCCGCAGTCGGTGAGCTGGTTGACCCGCTGCGTCACAACGGTCCGGCCGAGACCGGACTTCCGGCCGATCTCCGGTCGTGTCGTCGCGGTCCCGGAGCGGACGAGGTCGAGCACCGCGGCGAGGCTGTCGACGTGGTCGGGGGTCGGAGCTGCTGGAGTTGGTGCTGTCTGGGGCGGATGCACCGGGACATCTTCCACCATGAGCGGCCGATAGATACCAGCGTGACACGCCCGGCTGGAGGGGGTTGTGCACGAGTTGACCCGATGTGGGCGCTCAGAGATCCAGGATCAGCTCGTCGTGGCGTGCCCTGGACACGCAGACCAGCATGCTGTCCGAGCGTTCGGTGTCGGTCAGCGCCGCGTCGCGGTGGTCCACCTCCCCGTGGAGTACCCGGACCACACAGGTCCGGCAGAAACCCTGCCTGCACGAGTACGCGACATCGGGCAACACCTCCCGCACCACCTCCAACGCGGTGCGGTCGGCAGGCACGGTCAGTTCGCGGCCGGAGCGGGCCAGTCGCAGCCGGAACGGTCTCCCGTCGACGACAGGGGCCGCGGCGAACCGTTCGTAGTGCACGGGCCGGGCTGGGCCGCGCGCCAGGTCCACCCGGACACCGGCGATCATCGGTGGCGGTCCACAGCAGTACACGGCCGCCCCGGCCGGCGCGTGTTCCAGTAGTTCGGCCCCGGAGGCAGGGACTCCGTACTCGGTGTCCGGGCGCAGCCACACGCGCTCGCCGTAACTGGCGAGTTCCCCGGTGAACGGCATGGTGCCGGGGGAGCGGCCGGTGTACACCAGCCGCCAGTCCGCGCCCTCGGCCCGCGCCGAGCGCACCATGGGCAGGATGGGGGTGATGCCGATTCCGCCCGCGATGAACAGGTAGGACCGCGCGGGGACGAACGGGAAGGCGTTGCGCGGCCCGCGCACCGTCAGCTCGGCGCCCGGTTTCAGTGCCTCGTGCACCTCTGTGGACCCGCCACCACCTTCGTCGATCCGCCGCACCGCGATGCGGTACCGGGTGCGGTCGTGCGTGTCGCCGCACAACGAGTACTGGCGGACTCTGCCCGAAGGCAGCACGACATCGATGTGGGCGCCGGGCCGCCAGAACGGCAGCGCGCTCCCGTCCGGCCGCGCCAGCTGGAGACTCACCACGTCCTCGGCCTCCACGGCGATCCGGGTGATCACCAGCCGCAGGTCCCTGTCCACGGCGGTGACCGGCGGCCTGCGCCGTCCGCTGATCCTGGACAACTGCTCGTAGACGCGCACGACCGCGGGCAGGGGCGCGAGCGCACGGTCACCGCGGTCACGGCCGCGGAGGTCCGGCGGCAGTGGACTCCGGCCCCTGCGTCCGCTCACGGCGCGGACTGCGCGGCCGGTGAGGACGCCAGGTACGCCACGGCCTGTTCGGTCGAACCGGTCTGGCTGGGGTGATAGCCGCGGGAGAAGTACGGCCGGATCTCGCGGAGTGCCCCGCGCAGCGTGGGCAGCACACCGCGCCTGCCCGCCGCGAGCGCGGCGCGCCAGGTCGCGGGGGTCCGGCCTGCCAGGACGGGGTCGGCCGTCATCAGGAACCGCGTGCCGCGAACGAGCAGCCAGAGCATGACCGGCGTGACCACCGCCATCGCGCGGACGCGGCGCAGGTAGCGGCCGTCGAGATGCTGGAACAGGTCGAACGCGACCGCGCGGTGCTCGACCTCCTCCGCACCGTGCCAGCGCAGCAGGTCGAGCATGACCGGATCGGCACCAACGCGGTCCAGGGCGTCCGCGTCCAGGACCCACTGCCCCAGGAAGGCTGTGTAGTGCTCGATCGCGGCGATCAGTGACAGCCGCTCGACCAGCCATTCCTCTTTGGCCCGTCCGGTGAGGTCCCGGTCGCCGAGCAGGCCGCGGAAGATCCACTCGGTCTGCCGGGTGTACGGCTCCGCGTCGAGGCCGTGCGCCTTGTAGTGCTCGAGCACGCCCGCATGGGCCTCCGCGTGCATGGCTTCCTGCCCGATGAACCCCAGCACGTCCTCGCGCAGCCGGTCGTCCCTGATCAGCGGCAGGGCCTGCTTGAAAACCTGGACGAACCAGCGCTCGCCCTCGGGAAGCAGCAACTGCAGCGCGTTGACCGTGTGCGTGGCCTGTGGTTCGCCGGGGATCCAGTGCATCGGCAGCGCCGAGAAGTCGAACCGCACGTCCCGTGCCCGCAGCACGAGTTGCTCGTCCCTGACCTCCGCCTCGCTCATGCCGCCCGCTCCTTCGTCCTCCGCTCAGCGTGCCCGGTGAGCTCGTAGTCGCCCGGGTTCACGGTGCGGGTCCGCATCCAGTAGCGCCAGGTGAAACCCGGCCAGATGGTGCGGTTCACGCCCTTGGCGTCGAGATACCAGCTCTTGCACCCGCCCTGCGTCCACACGCCCTTCACCAACCGGTCCTGGATCCGGCGCTGGAAACTGTGCTGCACCTGCGGCCGCACGTCCACCGCAGCCGCCCTGTGCCGGTCGGCCAGCTTGATCGCGTCCACGACGTAGCGGGACTGGGCCTCGATCATGAACACCACCGAGTTGTGCCCGAGTGCCGTGTTCGGGCCGAGTAGGAAGAAGAGGTTCGGATAGCCCGACACGGTGATGCCGAGATGGGTCTGCATTCCTTCGGTGGCCCATTCCTTGGCCAGGTTCCGGCCGCCGGTCCCGACGATGTCCAGGTACTCCAGCGCGTCGGTGACCCGGAAGCCGGTGCCGTAGATGATCGCGTCCACCTCGTGCTCGGCACCAGAGTTGTCCACAATAGAGTTCTCGCGGATCTCGGCGATCCCTTCCGTGCGGACGTCGACGTTGTCCCGGTTGAGCGCGGGGTAGTAGTCGTTGGAGATCAGCACCCGCTTGCACCCCATCGTGTAGTCCGGGGTCACGGCGCTGCGCAGTGCCGGATCCTGCACGTGTTTGGCGATGTGCCGCCGGGCGACGAACTCACCCGCCTTCATCAGCCCAGGGTGGCCGTTGAAGCCGATCGCCCGCGATTCGAGGAACCAGTACAGGAGGTTGCGGTACCCACGCTGGACGGCGGGGACCCTGGCGAACAGCGCCTTCGCCCAGCCGGGCATGGCGTGGTCGGGCTTCGGCATGATCCACGGCGGGGTGCGCTGGAACAGGTGCAGCTGGTCGACCTGAGGGGCGATCCGGGGGACGAACTGGATCGCGCTGGCCCCGGTCCCCACCACGGCCACCCGTTTACCGGTCAGGTCGTACTCGTGGTTCCACTGTGCCGAGTGCCAGCTCTGGCCACGGAAGTTCTCGATGCCCGGCAGTTCGGGGATCTGCGGGATGTGCAGCCCGCCGACCCCGGAGACGAGGAACTGGCCGCTGTACTGCTCGCCGCCGGTGGTGCTGATCGTCCACCGTGACAGGTCCTCGTCCCACCGGGCGCCAGTGATCTCGACGCCGAAACGGATCTTGTCCCGCAGCCGGTACTTGTCGGCCACGCCCTTGAGGTAGTCGAAGATCTCCGGCTGCGGGGAGAAGGACCGGGACCAGTGCGGGTTCTGCTCGTAGGAGAAGGAGTACATGTGCGACTGCACGTCACAGGCGCAACCGGGGTAGGAGTTGTCCCGCCAGGTCCCGCCCACCTCGAGTGCCTTCTCCAGGATGACGTAGTCCCGGATCCCGGCCTTCTCGAGCTGGATCGCCTGCCCCAGACCGGAGAACCCGGTACCGACGATCACGACCTTGAACGCTGTGGTCATCCTGCTCCTCCACGCCGAGCGCACCCGGCCACCCTGATGTCTGTTACCACTGGTAACAGCTACTTGAGAGTAAGAATGCGGGGGCGTTCCCGTGCTGTCAAGCACCGCGGGCGGCGCCAGGGCCGGGTGCGCTCAGCGGAGGGTCATCCTCCGATTCGATAGGCGCGGATGATCGTCTGCTCGACGCGGTTGCCTGCCGAGTCCGTGGCCGTGGCGCGCAGGGACGCGAAGCCGTCGGCCGGATGCCGCACCGTCGCGCTCCACGCATCACCGTCGCGGTCGACACGGGTCGCGCTCCAGGTCCTGCCGTCGTCGTAGGACACCTCGATCTCGAGTCCGACGCCATCGGGAACGCCGTCCTGACGGGTCACGGTCACCGGAATCGAGAACTCGCTGCCACCCTGCGCACCGTTGGTGAGATCGACTTCGGGGGCGTACCGCACGGCCAGCAGCGGCAACACCTGGTCTTGGTCCGGTCCGCTGTGGAACGTCCAGTCCGACCGCACCGAGGTCGACAGCGGCCACCACGGCTGCTCCCGGTCGACGTGGGCCACCAGACGATACTCCCCGGAGTGTTGCCGCGGCAGCGTGAACTCCCCGTGACCGGCCACAGTGGACTCACCGAGGACCGCACCCTCATGGAACAGAGTGGTCGAACCGGTGTCGACCTCGGCTCGGGGGTCGGCGGTGCGCCAGTGCCCGTCCGCGTCGGAGAACAACGGGATCGTGATGTCCATCCGGTCACCGACCCTGCGCGCCCACGGCCGAGGCTCGCCCCGCTCGTCCAGCGCGTGCCCCTCGAAGCCCGGCCCCATCACGGCGGCGTCGAGTTCGAGGCGGTACGACTTGCCGCCCTCGAGCCGCATCGCAGCGCGCAGCCCGTCCCCGTCGGGAAAGTTGAACAGCCGCTGAAGACGCCAGTCCCCGGGTGTGTAGTGCTCAACGCGCTCGGAGTTCGCGGGCACGTCGGTGCCGATGCCGGACAGCGACGGTCCCCACGACAGCCCGTGCGCCTGCAGGGTCGACCACATCCCGGTGCCGTACTGCTGCGGGGCCGCTCCGTGATACGCCACCGTCACCGCGGCCAGTTCCGCGGTACGGACGGAGTAGACCGGCGAGGTCGTCATCTGGCCGGTCTCCGGGAAGGTCAGCTCGTAGAAGTGCTCGGTGGAGTCCCGCACCGTCAGTTCCGCCGTGCCCGCGGACTCGGCGAGTTCGGCGAACGGCTCGGCGCCGACCCCGAGTGACAGCGTCGGCAGGGGGAGGGGTTCCCGGTCCCCGCCTCCGGCGCCGGCCAGCGCCGCGGGCCCGGGCAGGTGCCGAACGGCCACCAGTGCGCCACCACGATCTCGGACGGCGGTGACGCGCTGGTGCAGATCCGGCCAATCGGTGTCCTCCGGCAGGTCGAGAACGACCATCCGGTCCTGAACCTCGATGCCGTCGAGGTCCTCGGGCCGTCCCTGACCGCCGTGCGCAAGCCGGTGCCTGCGACTGCCTGCTTCCGGTGGAGCGCTCAGCCAACCCGCCTGCACCTCGTGGCGTGGATCGCTTTCCCCGAACAGTTCCAGCGCGGGTTCGATCAGGCGTGCGCTGTGTCCGGAATAGAACTCGGGGGAGGAAACACCTGGAGTGGAACCCGCGTACAAATCGCCGAACCGCGGGTCCACGATGCTCACGACCGATGGTGCCCAACCTTCAGGGTGCGTGGCCTTGGTTCCGGTTCTGGTCACCCACATACCGGCGCGGGCGGCGGGCTGGTCGACCTCGATTCGGACCTTGGCGGCTTGGCGCGCGTCGAGGGTGACGGTCGTGTTTCGCCGCAGTGCCAGCGCTGGGTGCGCCAGGACCGACAGTGAGTCCTCCCTGCCGTTCTCCGGCGTCAGCACGAGGGCGACGACGGTGTAGTTTCCGCGTGGGACGCGAACTCGCTGACCACCGCCGACGAACCGAACAGCGCCGCGGTCGATGTCGAAGAGAAAAACCTGCCCGTCATGTCCGCTCCGGGCACTGCCGGTGCGGTCGAGCGCGGCGACGGTCAGGTCGTACATCTCCTGCTCCACGTGTACCGCGACCGGAGTGCGCAGCCGAGTGCCCGCTGCTGTTGTCGCGAGCAGGACTCCCGAGTACTGCCCCGGTTCGGCCCTGCCTCGGTCGATGGTGATGCCGACGTCGGCGGTGCCGTCGGCCGGAACCGTCACGGTCGAGGCCGAAGGCACTGCCAGGCGTGCCGGCGCCGCGTCTCCCGCGGCGTCGGTTGTCGTCAGGTTCAGGTCGAGGGTCACGGCCTCCGGTCCGGAATTGGCGTAGGTGACCGTGCGGCGCAACCGCTTCTCGCCCCGCCACGGCAGGAAACCCTGCACGGTCGGGGTGACCGGGTGGACCTGCTCGGCCGTAGCACGGGCCAGATCGAGTCGTCCCGACCCCACGGTGTACACCCCCGCGTCCCCGACCGGTGCCGCGGTGCCGATCAGGGCAGCCTTGAGTCGTTCGGCACCCCAGTCCGGGTGTTGTTGCGCGAGAATCGCGGCACCTCCCGCGACATGTGGGGCGGCCATGGAGGTGCCGGACAGTTTCGTGTAGTGCTCGGCGACCGTCTCGCCGGGTTGCGTTCCCCCGGCGCGTGCGGCGACGATGCCGGTCCCCGGAGCCGCGATCTCGGGTTTCACCGCGCCGTCCCGTATTCGCGGGCCGCGGCTCGAGCGCTCGGCCGGTACATCCGATTTGGTGACGTTGGCGACGGCGAGAGCGGCATCGGCGGAAGCGGGAGCGCCGACGGTCTCGGCGCCGAATTCGCCGGCGTTGCCCGCGGCGACGACGAACAAGGTGTCGTGCTGCTTGCTGAGCTTGTTCAGTGTCTGGGACACAGGATCCGTCCCGTCCGTCGGCTCACCGCCGAGGCTCAGGTTGACGATCGCGGCCCCTGCCTCTCCCGCGGCCCACTCCATGCCGGCGATGACGTCGTCCATCTGTCCCTGGCCGTGGTCGTCGAGCACCTTGCCCACCAGCAGCCGGGCGTCGGGGGCGACGCCGGTGTAGCGACCCTCCGATGCCGCGCCCGAGCCGGCGATCGTCGCGGCGACGTGCGTGCCGTGGCCCACCCGGTCGTCGGTGGAACCCGTGCCGGTGAAGTCCTTGGTCTGCGTCACCGTGCCGGCCAGATCGGGATGGGCTGCGTCGATACCGCTGTCCAGCACCGCCACGGTCACGTCCTTCCCGGTATGTCCTGCCTCCCAGGCGACGGGAACGCCGATCTGGGGCAGACTCGCGTCCAGCGACTGCCGCATCCTCGCGTTGAGCCAGACCTTCTTCGGCCCGCCGACGAGAGTGCGAGCAGCCGGGTGGTCAGCGCCCCCGGTCAGCCGCTGCCAGAACCGTTCGGCATCCCCCTTCACCTCGGACAGCGCGGTGAGGCCCAGGCTCGGCAGTACCCGGTCGGTACGAGCGTTTCGTGTCGACAGGCGCTCGCCTGCCTCGTGCTCCACGATCAGCGGGAGCGTGTCCATGCTGGCGTCGTCGTAACCCTGTCGGATCAGGCCGGAGATGTTGAACAGTTCAAGGTCCAGCGCGCCCGACTGCACGAGGGGGGTGGCGGCGTGCGGCACGAGGTAGCTGTCGACGAGGCCGCCGCGGCTTCGAGTGAATTCGGTATGACCCGGCGCCGACAGCGGGTCGGGATCGACGAGCGTGAGCGCCAATCCGCCGCCGGCTTCCCGTGTTGCGGCGACCGTGTCACCGGTGATCAATGTGACCGTATGGCTCGCGACCCCGGGAGACAGACCGAGGTTATCGGCCTCCGCTTCGCGGGGTGCCGGGCCGGCCGCGGTGGCGGCGGTGGTCATGAGCACAACGGCCAACACGGCGCCGGGGACTGTCGGAAACTTCCTCATACGGCGCTATCCGCACCATCGGCGAATCGAGTTCATCCCGTGTGGCTAAGCGGGCTGCCAAGGGTCGAGCGCGGCGCCGGGCACACTGGGTCGGTGGCAGGTCATATTCCGATTCGGTAACTGATTGATCCACGCGCAGATCGCTTGTTCGGCGCTGCTGCCCGGCGAGCCCGAATTCATGACCGTCGTCGCAGGATGCGAAGCCCTCGGCCGGAGGCCGTTGGTGACGGAGCGTGGGGTCGCGGCGAGGCTTTTTTCATCCGTTTGGCCTAGGTTGCAGGACGACGGATTCTGCTCCGGCGTCAAAACACTCGCGAAAATGGGTAATCACCTCGATTTGGAAGCTGCGGCGCCTCGCTTGCTGCCGGTGGAACCTGGCTTGCTGGACGGGGGCCACCGCGACCAAGCGGTCCGTGGTAGAAATCGATTCCCGGTCTGTTCCGCAGCGACTGGAGGGTGAGGCGAGGGTTGGTGACGGCGGCTGCTGCTGTGTCCCATCGTCGTATCTGCCTTTCCGGCCGGGCCTCACTTTTCGTCGACTGTCACTCAGGAGTCTGAGAACCCTCGTGCCGAACAAAGCCAACAACGACGAGTCTGAAAAGCCGTACAACAAGTCGATCCGTAAGAGGCTGACCAGGACCGTCCTCATCCCCAGCGTGACGCTGCTGGTGCTCTGGACCGCGGTGTCGTCGTACTTCTTCATCAATGGTCTTTACGTCCGTCTGGTCGCGGACTCGGTGCGTCAGGTGTCGATTCCCGCCGCCACCGCGCTGGCCGCCTTCCAGGAGGAACGGCAGATCGCCCTGCGATACCTCGACAATGCCGGGCCGGGGCAAGCGGGGTTGCGGGAACAGCAAGAGGCGACGGACGGGAAACTTGCGGCGCTGCGGTCCGCGTTCGACGCGACGATCTCCGACGCGCCAGACCAGATCGCGACCCAGATCGACCAGTTGCGGAACCGGCTCGACCAGCTACCGGTGGTGCGCTCGCAGGTCAACTTCCGGACCATCGACCGCACGCAGGTCAACAGCTACTACAACGGGGTACTGGACACGGCGTCGAACCTGTTCGACACCCAGGCCCGGATCGTGCCGGAGGCCGAGGCGGCGCACGGCGGTATCACCGCGACCGCTGTCTTCCGTGCTGGTGACATGATGTCCCGAGAGGGCTCGCTCGTCTCGACGGCACTCGCGGGCGGACAGTTCGCACCGGACGATTTTGTCCGGTTCACCCAGCTGGCCGGGTTCTATCGCACGGAGTTGGCCCAGATCGCGCCGTTCCTCGATGCCGGGGTCCGGGACAAGTACCAGGCCCTGATCGACAGCGCGGCGTGGACGCAACTGGCCAGTGCGGAGGACGCGCTTGTCAAGCACGGCCCGTGGGCGCGCGGTGAGCAGGGCAGCGTGCCGGTCACCACCGCCGACTGGCAGAACGCGGCGAACCAGGTCGCCCAGCAACTCAACGGTATCGCCATCGACCAGGCCGACAAGGTCTCGGCGGCTGCGATCGAGGCTGGCAACGCCCAACTGCGCAACGCGATCATCGGCAGTATCGTCGCGCTGCTCGCCTCGCTGGCCGCGATCATCGTCGCGGTACGAGTGTCTCGGTCGCTCGTGGATCGCGCGCTGATGACGCGTCTGGCGCGGTTGCGCAACGATTCGCTCGACCTCG
The DNA here is from genome assembly GCF_900111885.1 of Amycolatopsis marina. Lineage (GTDB taxonomy): Bacteria > Actinomycetota > Actinomycetes > Mycobacteriales > Pseudonocardiaceae > Amycolatopsis > Amycolatopsis marina. Next base: position 298,963 of record NZ_FOKG01000006.1, on the reverse strand, counting down.
CCCGCGACCGGCTGCCGAAGATCGTGGACCGGCTGAAGAACGGGGAACCGGTCGACGTGAAGAAAGAGCTTCCTCAGCTCGACCACGGCCGGGACGAGATCGGACAGGTGGCCGAAGCGTTCAACGTTGCCCAGTTCACCGCCGTCAGCGCCGCGGCGAGTGAGGCCAAGGCACGCAGTGGCGTGCACAACGTGTTTCTCGGCATCGCACACCGCAACCAGATCCTGGTCCACCAGCAGTTGCAGATCCTCGACGAGATGGAGAGCCGGGAGGAAAATTCGACCCAGCTGGCGTCGTTGTTCCGGCTCGACCACCTCGCCACCCGTGCCCGCCGCACCACCGAGAACCTGATCATCCTCGGCGGCAAACAACCTGGCCGCCGCTGGCGCAAGCCGGTCACGCTGATGGAGGTACTGCGCGCGGCTGTTTCGGAGACTCAGCACTACTCGCGGGTCCAGATCGAACAGGTCGCCGACGTCGCGATCGTCGGGGTCGCGGTCGCCGACACGATTCACCTGATCGCCGAGTTGGTCGACAACGCGACGACGTTCTCGCCGCCCGATTCCGCGGTCGAGGTGACCAGCCGCCTGGTTGCCCGCGGGGTCGTGGTGGACGTGTCGGACCAGGGACTCGGGATGAAGGCGGGAGTTCTCGGATGGGCCAACGAGATGATGGTCAAGACGCCCGAGTTCGACGCGATGGCCTTGCGGGCCGATTCCAGCCTCGGCCTGTTCGTGGTCGCGCGCCTGGCCGCCAAGCTCGGGATCACGGTCACCTTCGATCCGTCCCGGTACGGCGGCCTGCGGGCCACCGTGCTCATTCCTTCCCGGCACCTGGCGGGCGAACAGCAGGTGGACCTGGTCGGCGATGCCGAGTTCACCTCGACGGAGGCCGCCCCGGTACTCGCACCGATCGGCGGACCCGCCCCACAGCCGGGGAAACGCTCGCCAGACGCCGTGCACACGCCCGGATCACCCGCTGGTCAGGTCCCCGCGACGCGGGATGGCAAGACGCGTCCGTACCCAGCGCCCCGGCCGTCTCCAGCCGGCTCCTTGCCGGACAGGCCCCCCGCGGTCCCGGAGGGGGCGCACGGCGCGGGCCCCCTTCAAGGGGGTGGCGATCGGCCTCGGTTGCCCCGGCGCGAGCCGCAACAGAATCTCGTCACCCAGCTACGGGACGAGCCCGACGACGACCAGAACGACCTGCCTCCAGGAGAGGTCACCGTGCGCACGCTCGCGGCCTTCCACAAGGGCACTCGCCGAGGACGCGACGGGTTCGAAGACTCGTAAACCGCGACGGCTACAGGAAAGTCCAAATAGAAACGTGCGCACAGGAAGTCAAGGTCTCTCAGTATGAACGAGCACGGGAACTCCAAACCCGATCTCAATTGGCTGCTCGATGACGTTGTGAACCGTGTGGTCGGTGCACAGAACGCCGTCGTGCTGTCCGCCGACGGGATGCTGATCGGCAAGTCGTCCGGCATGAGCAAGGACGACTCGGATCAGCTGTCGGCCATCGCATCCAGCCTGCAGAGCCTGGCCAAGGGGGTGAGCAAGCAGTTCTCCCGCGGCCGGGTGCTGCAGAACATGATCGAGATGGAGTATGGATACCTCTTCGTTTCGGCTGCGGGCCAGGGAGCATGCCTCGCGGTACTGGCGGAAGAGGACGTGGACGTCGAGATGATCGCCTACGAGATGAACCGGCTGGTCAAGCGCGTCGGCGACTATCTGTCGTCCGCTCCGCGCGAAGCCGCGCACGCGGTGCCGGAGGCCACGTGAGTGGGGATGATGGCTGGTATGACGAGGCCGCGGGACCGCTGGTCCGGCCCTACACGATCACCAGGGGGCGCACACCGTCCGAGGGCGAGCGGCTAGACCTGTCCACCCAGGTACGGACCCTGCGGACGGAGCAGGAACCGGCCGGACTGACCCCGGAGCACCGTGCGGTTCTGCAGCTGTGCCGGGAGGCCATTTCGATCGCGGAGATCGCGGTCTATGTGAAGGTCCCGCTCGGAGTCGTACGAGTGCTGTGTGGCGACCTGATCCAGCACGGGCTCGTCATCACTCGGTCCCCAAGTCATCAACCGGCGCAGGCGCCGGACCTCGAAACACTCCAGGCGGTTCTCGATGGACTTATCAAGTACTGACGACAGAGGGAAGGCCATGGTCCCGGCACCAGTCAAGATCATCATCGCGGGCGGCTTCGGCGCCGGGAAGACAACCATGGTCGGCTCGGTCAGCGAAATACCGCCGCTGACCACGGAAGAGTTGCTGACTGAGGCCAGTACCGACGTGGACGACCTCTCCGGTGTGGAGCGGAAGTCGACGACGACGGTCGCGCTCGACTTCGGCCGGATCACCATCTCGACACGGCATGTGCTGTACCTGTTCGGCATGCCGGGCCAGGCGCGCTTCTGGTTCATGTGGGACGACCTCGCACGCGGTGCGATCGGGACGATCGTGCTCGTCGATGCCCGGCGGGTGGAGGCGAGCTTCGCTGCGATCGACTTCTTCGAGCGTCGGCAGATCCCCTTCGTCGTCGCGGTGAACTGCTTCGATAACGCGCCCCGCTATGACGCGAACGAGATCCGTGAGGCACTGGCCGTCCCGGATCGGATGCCGATCGTCATGTGCGACGCGCGGGATCGGGACTCGAGCAAGATGGCCTTGATCCGGTTGGTGCGGCACGCGATGACCGTGCTGCCCGTGCCGGTGTGACCCTTGGGCAGAGGCCACCCGGCGTTTCCTTGTCCAGCAAGGATCTCGTGATTCGTCTCGTCGTGGAGTGTCCTCGGTGACGCCGCGTGGCGGATCCGGCATGATGCTCGGCTGAGTAACCCATATATCGCAATCCGCTAGGCCGGAAGGTGAAAGTTGACAGTTGAACGCTCAGTTGACTGTTAGCATCGCCCGGTGATCAAATGCTCGACGGAGTTGTCCGATCAGATAAGCGGAAACGGGGGCTCCGCTGATCGCGGGGCCAACGTCGGATCCGTGACTTATCCCGCACTGGGTCAATTATCCGGAGAGTTTCTTTGCCGAGTGTGGACTGCGGCGTGCGAGGCGCTCACGATTCCGGCCGACCAGACTTTTCGGTCCGTCTGGGCCTTGCGATCCGTGCTCCCCGCGTGGGCGGGCGATCGAATCGAGGCAGCTCCTGCCGAGCCTTCGTATGTCGCGGACGACGGGTTCCCGGCCGAACTGTCGGTGAACTGGTCCGGAACTCGGCCGGAGTTGCGCCTACTGTTCGACTGCGGTCTGGTGTCGCCGGTCAGCCCTGGCTACGCCCGTTCCGGTGCGGTGGCAGCGAATCCTCGCCTCGGACAGATCCACGAGATCTTCACTGCGCGGCCGGGTCTGCCGTCGCCGCCCCTGTGGCACTCGGTCGCTTGGCGTCCGCCTGCGAGAGTGGTTCACAAGACGTACTTCGGGTTGTATGCGTGGCCGCTCTCGCAGCGTTACGCCGCGGTGAGTGAGGCCATGCGGCGGCTGGGCATGACCGCCGCATGGGACGATGCGCGCCGACGGGTGGAGAGCGCCGTTGGCCCGCGGGAGATCGAGTTCTTCGCCGTGGACCTGGCTGACGAGGCCGCGGCCAGGGTGAAGATCTACTACCGTAACCACGGTGCGGACATCGGTGAGTTGAACCGCATCGCTTCGGTGGCACGGCACCATGATGCCGAACGTGCGCTGGCCGCCTATCGCAGCTTGACCGGTGATCGTACTGCCGCCGGTGAAGCGGCCCTGAGTTGCTTGGCGTTCCGTTCCGGCGTGGACGGAGCCGCCGAGTGCGCGACCTACCTCCGGCTGGCCAACCTGGCGAGCTGCGACGGGGAGGCCGTGGACCGCACCGCCGCGCTGATGCGTAGCGAGGGAGTGGACCCCGAGCGGTTCCGCGTTCTCGCCAACGCGTTGGCGCCCCGGTCGCTGAAGGACAGCCAGGGTCTCCTCGCCCTGGTCAGCTATCGCGCCGCGGGCCGGCCGGGCGACATCACGACCTACTTTCGGCCCCCGGTCTACGGTCGGTCCGTCCCCGCGCCCTCGCCAGTTGATCTCGCATGGCACGACCGAGACGATGACCCCATCAGCACGATCGGAAGGAGCTGACCGTGAACCGGCCGGATGTGGAGCGCATCGTCCGCTACAACGCGCAGCGGCAGCAGGAGTACGAGTCGTCGGAGTTGATCCGGTTGCTGACCGACGAGAACACCGCTGAGGAAACGAAGAAGGCCGTGCTCACCTACCTGCAGCCCTGGTCGAACGCCTTCCAGCGGATGATCAGTGCCCGAGTCACTTTCGAGACCGACCCGGACCTGCGGGTGCTCGCCCTGACACATCAGCAAGAGGAGATCGGGCACGACACCATCCTGGCCCGCAGCCGCGCGGACGACCATCGGGTGGTCTGGGACCCTGTCATAGAAGCGGGCGCGTCGTGGTTCGTCGACCAGTTCGCTGTCCTGCCGAGTGTCCAGCGCGCTGTCCTTGCTCATCTCGCCCTCGAAGCGGGGAGCCTCGTCTTCAGCAGGGCGGGCGCCCGAGCCTTTCCCGACGACTCGTACTTCGAGTTGCACGACGAAGCCGATGCCGAGCACCTCGAAATGGGGTACCGGGTTCTACGGGAACGCAGCGACTGGACCGTGGACGGCACCATCATCGTGCTGGACCGTGCGTGGCAGGTGATCACCGTGGTCTCCGACCGTATCTCCGAGTGCGCCAGGCGTGACACCGGGGCCGCCACCGTATGACCGCGATCGACCCGGTCGCTGCTGCGCGCGCCGTCGCCGCCGAATGCGCCCGCGCCTACCAGGATGTCTTCGCCGAGCGTCTGATCGCCGCCTACCTGCTGGGCAGCCTCGCGTACGGCGGCTACGCCCCGGCTGTCAGCGACATCGATCTGGCCGTTATCCTCACCGGCGCTCGGGACAGCGATCCCGGCACCGTCAGAACCACGAGTGAAACCCTGCGCGGACAAGGCAGTCTGCATCGCAAGTTGTCCGTCTTCTGGGGCTCTCTGCCAGCGCTGCGCGACGGACACGACGACGGGCGTTTCCCCGCACTCGACCGCCTGGAGCTGACTGACCACAGTGTACTTCTGCTCGGTGTCGACGTCGCCGGGCAGGTTGCCCGCCCGGCCACCGACGAGTTGCAGTTGGCCAGCGCACGGTTCGCGGTCGATGTCCTGGCTACCGACGAGGTGACCGCCGAGTTCGACCGCCCCTGTCGTCTCCTGACCGACCCGGTGTGGTTCACCAAGGCCGTGCTGTTCCCGGTCCGCTTCCTCTGTACCAACACCAAGACCACTGGGCGCGCCGCCACCAACGACGAGGCCGTCGACTGGTACCTGGCTCAGCCGCGGGCAGCCGCGCAATCCCTGGTCCGCCTGGCCGCGTGGGTCAGAGCGGGACATCCACTGGATCCCGCACAGGCCGCACCCCAGCTGGCCGCCGGCTTGATTCCGCTCTATCGGCATTACGTTGACGAGCAGACCCGCCGCTTGCATCGCGCCAGTGCCCCGGTCGACCTCGTCACCGCCTTCACGCGGTGGGGTCAACGTCTTGCGGGACTTGCTCCGACGGCAGCGGCGCCCAGTGTGGATACCGCGAGCGAGCGCCCGTGATCAGAAGCGTGCTGCTGGCAGTTGGAAGTCTTCACTGACGCCGAAACCCTCACCGATGGCTGTCACCGATGAGGGTTCGACTTGAAGAGATGGTGCGCGATACTGGGATTGAACCAGTGACCCCTACCGTGTCAAGGTAGTGCTCTCCCGCTGAGCTAATCGCGCGAGGCGGAGGCGGGAATCGAACCCGCGTACAGGGCTTTGCAGGCCCTTGCCTGAACCACTCGGCCACTCCGCCGTGTTCCAGGGAATCCGATCTTCGGGAACTCCCTCCGATCACGATCCCACTGCGGGGTGCCGCCGCAGTCGAGCGGACGACGGGACTCGAACCCGCGACCCTCACCTTGGCAAGGTGATGCGCTACCAGCTGCGCTACGTCCGCATTCCATGACTCCGTGTCGCCTGACCCGTCGTCTTGGTGTTGAAAAGAACTGTATCGGACCCGAAATCGGCCCTGACATGGGGGGTCCCGCCAATGGCGTTTACCGCCCGTGATCAGGTCCGATCGTTCGGGATGAGATGGGTCAGCGCGTCGTCGACGTCGACCCAGAGGTGTTCGTTGCCCGGCAGCACCACGTCGTAGGTGCGGTCGAGGAAGTCGGCCAGCTCCTGCGCCGATGCCTCGAACATCGCGTGCCCCGACGGGGAGTTGAGTTCGATGAGCACGGATTCCGGATCCTCGACGGAGGGGCGGATCCGCACGTCGCCGTCGCCCGCGTCGGCGAGCAGGCCGTCGGCGAGTAGGTCACGTGCGTACACCCACTCCACCCAGCCGGCGCGGCCCGTACGGAACGCGGCGACCACCGCGTAGGGATCGCGGGTGTCATAGCGCAACTCCACCTTCACCGGAACCGCGGGCGTCCGCGGCGCCAGCAGGTCGAACACCGCTGTCGAGCGGAGCGTCACGTGATCGTTTCGCATCGTCCTACCCTTCTGCTCCCTTCCCGGTCAGTCTGACCGAGTTCCGGTGGTGAGACGTAAAAGGGGGCCGACTCGCTCGCCGTTTTGCCCGAGATCACCCGTATGGGGTCATCCCGGGCTCCCTTTCACGTCACCACAGCCCTCGGCCGTACTGGCCTCGCGCGCGATCGTGGTGATCGTCCACGCGTACATACTGCTCGGTTTGACGCCGGGGCGATAGCGCCGCCCCGCAAATGGCCGACGTGACCTAGGTCCCCCCGTGCGCCGGATGCCGCGCCGGGCGACCCCAAGGGCCCCGGCGAGCACGCGGTTGTTCGCTGAGTGCTCATTGATGTGCGGAACGTGTCCGTCGATGAACCACCCGTTTGCAGGCCGCCGAAGGTCGTCCGGTAGAGTCCTTCTCACAGCAAGGCCGGGGCGATTAGCTCAGCGGGAGAGCACTTCGTTCACACCGAAGGGGTCACTGGTTCGATCCCAGTATCGCCCACCACCAGTGTTTTGTTGTCAGCCAGAGGGCCCGGTGCAGCCGGGCCTTTTCTGTGTCCGCCATCAGCGTCAACCGTCTCGGGTGCGGAATCATTACCCGATGTGCCACTGATCACGGCGGCGCACGTGTGTCTGTTGTGGACCCAGCGCGACCGGGGGATGGCGTCTCCATGCCTTCCGTCGCGACATCTCGTCTCCGGGTCCACGAATGCCCCTGAACGTAATCTGTCAACTAACTACAGTCCGTAGTGAGTTGGCGAGTGACATCACTACCCGTTGTCACCTTTTTGTTATCTTCCGTTGGTCAGATCCTCCGATTCAGTGAGGCAAAGTTCGCTGATGGCGCTGTAACACCCCGTTGCGAGTGACCGATACCACGGCGTGTGTCGCTCGAATGACATCCACGCATTCGTTACACACCGTAATCTCGTGGCACCACCATGCGTAGTCGCGCGCGGGCCGTGGGATCACGACCGATGAGCGGAAGGGTCCTCCATGGACGAGTCGGCACGGTCGCTCTTCGCCGCGGACGGCGAGGCGCCGGGGAGCGGCCCGCGCCCATCGTCGCGGGCCGGGCGGTGGGACGAGTCCTCGTCTCGGGTGCGGCTCCGATCCGTCCCGGAACCCGTGGAGGACATCGCGCCAGCCCTGGCGTGGGAGCGCCGTTACCTGGCCTCGGTGATCACCGCCGACGTACTGGTGACACTTCTGGTCGTCGCTCTGGCGGTCGTCTTCATCGAAGGGCTGGGCGGGCCGGTGGGCGTGCATCAGCTGATCGCGTTCGGCACGGTACTGGCCGTACTCGCGGCGTTGCCCGCCACCAGGGCCTGGAGCCTGCGGGTGCTCGGTGCGGGATCGGAGGAGTTCAGCAGGCTCGGCAGGGGACTGTTCATCGCGGCCGTCCTGATCGCACTGGCGGGGCTCATCTCCGGATCGCTCGCGGTGCAGGCATGGGTGTTCGTCGTCGTGCCCGTGATCGCGCTCGTTGCCTTTCCGCTGCGCTATCTCCTGCGGCGGCTGCTGCACGGGGCACGCAGGCGGGGTGAGTGCCTGCTGCCGGTGATGGCGGCGGGTGCCCCGGGAACCGTCCGTGAGCTGATCGAGCGCACCAGGACCGAGTCACATGTGGGCTGGCGGGTGGAGGCGGTGTGTACCACCGAAGTGGTGCCCCAGAGCGACTCCGTCGGTGAGACCGGAGGAACGGGAGCGATCGCCGGTGTTCCGGTCGTCGGCGGGCTGGGCGATCTCTCGGCGCATGTCCGCCGGGGCGGGTACCGCGTGGTGGCGGTGACGGCCGACCCGTACTGGACTCCGCGCAGGCTGCAACAGCTGGCCTGGGACCTGGAGGGCACCTCGGCGGAGATGGTGGTGGCGCCCGTCCTGATGGAGGTCGCGGGGCCACGGCTGAATGTCTCCGGTGTTCTCGGCATGCCACTGCTGCGGGTCTCGGCGCCGCAGTTCACCGGTGGAAAACGGCTGATCAAGGACGTGGTGGACCGCGTCGGAGCGCTGACCCTGCTCACCCTGTGCGCGCCGCTGCTGCTGCTGATCGCGGCGTGGATCACCGTCTCGGACCGGGGGCCGGTGATCTATCGGCAGCGGCGGGTCGGCAGGGGCGGCCGGGAATTCACGATGTACAAGTTCCGCACCATGATCGTCGATGCCGACCGTGTCCGGCACAGTCTGATGGAGAACAACGAGGCGGCGGGGCCGTTGTTCAAGCTGCGCAAGGACCCCCGTGTGACCAGGGTCGGCGTGTTCCTGCGCCGCTACTCCCTCGACGAGTTGCCGCAGTTGTTCAACGTCCTGTCCGGGCGGATGTCGCTCGTGGGGCCACGCCCGCCGTTACCGGAGGAGACCGCCGAGTACGCGCCGGACGCGCGCAGGCGCTTGCTGGTCAAGCCGGGGCTGACCGGGCTCTGGCAGGTCAGCGGGCGCAGCGATCTGACGTGGGCGGAAAGCGTGCGGCTGGACCTGCGTTACGTCGAGGACTGGTCCCTCGCGCTGGACATGGTGATCCTCTGGAAGACGCTGCGGGCGGTCGTGGGCGGATACGGCGCGTACTGACCGTGCGGGTGCCGCTCGGGTGGGCAGACCCGCTGACCAAACGGGTCCGAGGGTGACGGCTAGCATCGGACACGTCGTCCGTGCACCGCACTTCCTAAGGAGCCACCGTGTCCCAGCCGTCCGCAGTCGTGTCCGAACCCGCCCCACGCGTGGTGGTGCCGGCCGGGACCACGGCGGGCACCGCTGTGCGCGAGTCCGGCCTGCCTGGCAAGGGACCCGACGCGGTGGTCGTCGTCCGCGATGCCGGTGGGCAACTGCGCGACCTGGCCTGGACTCCCGAGGTGGACACCGAGGTCGAGCCCGTCGCGGCGAACACCGAGGACGGCCGCAGCGTCATCCGGCACTCCGCCGCGCACGTGCTGGCCCAGGCCGTGCAGCAGCAGTTCCCCGACGCGAAGCTCGGGATCGGTCCGCCGGTGCGGGACGGCTTCTACTACGACTTCGCCGTCGACACCCCGTTCACCCCAGAGGACCTGCAGGCGCTGGAGAAGCGCATGAAGCAGATCATCAAGGGGTCGCAGCGGTTCTCCCGCAGGGTGCTGGACTCCGTGGCCGCCGCCAGGGAGGAGCTCGCGGGCGAGCCGTTCAAGCTCGAGCTCGTCGATCTCAAGTCGGAGGTGGACACCACCGAGGTGATGGAGGTCGGCGGCGGCGAGCTGACCGTTTACGACAACGTGGACCCGCGCAGTGGCGACCGGGTGTGGGGCGATCTCTGCCGGGGGCCGCACGTGCCCACCACCAAGCACATCCCCGCGTTCAAACTCATGCGGGTGGCCGCGGCGTACTGGCGTGGCGACGAGAAGAATCCGCAGCTGCAGCGCATCTACGGCACCGCGTGGGAGTCGGCGGAGGCGCAGGACGCACACCTGGAGATGCTGGCCGAGGCCGAGCGTCGCGACCACCGCAGGCTCGGAGCCGAGCTGGACCTATTCTCCTTCCCCGAGGAACTCGGGTCCGGGCTGCCGGTGTTCCACCCAAGGGGTGGCATCATCCGGCGGGAACTCGAGACCTACTCCCGGCACAAGCACGAACAAGCCGGATACGAGTTCGTCAACACCCCGCACATCAGCAAGGGCGCGCTGTTCGAGACCTCCGGGCACCTGCCGCACTACGCCGAGGGCATGTTCCCGCCGATGAGTCTGGAGGGGACGGACTACTACATCAAGGCGATGAACTGCCCGATGCACAACCTGATCTTCCGCTCCCGCGGCCGGTCCTATCGCGATCTGCCGTTGCGGCTGTTCGAGTTCGGCTCGGTCTACCGGTACGAGAAGTCGGGTGTGGTGCACGGGCTGACCCGCGTTCGCGGCATGACCCAGGACGATTCGCACATCTACTGCACGAAGGAGCAGATGCAGGGCGAGTTGCGCTCGCTGCTCGACTTCGTGCTGGACCTGTTGCGCGACTACGGGCTCAACGACTTCTATCTTGAACTGTCCACTCGGGACGACTCGCCCAAGTTCATCGGCGAGCCCGCTGAGTGGGAGGAAGCCACCGAGGCGCTGCGGGAGGCTGCCGCCGCCTCGGGGCTGGACCTGGTGCCCGACCCCGGCGGCGCGGCCTACTACGGGCCGAAGATCTCCGTGCAGGCGAAGGACGCGATCGGGCGCACCTGGCAGATGTCCACCATTCAGGTGGACTTCCAGCAGCCGAAGCGATTCGGCCTGGAGTACCAGGCCGCCGACGGCTCGCGGCAGCAGCCGGTGATGATCCACCGCGCGCTGTTCGGGTCGATCGAGCGGTTCTTCGGCGTGCTCACCGAGCACTACGCGGGTGCGTTCCCGGCGTGGCTCGCGCCCGTGCAGGTGGTGGGCATCCCGATCGCGGACGAGCACGTCGAGCATCTGCGCGGCGTGGAGAAGGCGTTGCGGGCCAAGGGGATTCGGGTCGAGGTCGACGAGAGTGACGACCGGATGCAGAAGAAGATCCGGACCCACACGACGCAGAAGGTGCCGTTCCTGTTGCTGGCAGGCGGCAAGGACGTGGAGGCAGGCGCCGTCTCGTTCCGTTTCCGGGACGGTGGGCAGATCAACGGGGTGCCGGTCGGGACCGCGGTCGACGTCATCGCCGACTGGGTGCAGCGGAGGGAGAACGCGTCGCCCACGACGGAGACGCTGGAGGCTCTCGTTGGGCGGGCCTGAGGTCGAGCATCAGGACGGTGTCGGCGTGCCGGACGCGCTGCAGCGGTTGTGGACGCCGCACCGGCTCGCCTATGTGCAGGGGGAGAACAAGCCGCAGGGCGACCACCCGCAGGGCTGCCCGTTCTGCAGGCTCGTCGAGCTGTCCGACGCCGACGCGCTGATCCTCGCCAGAGGTCGCCTCGTGTACGCCGTCCTGAATCTGTACCCGTACAACCCGGGGCATCTGATGGTGGTGCCGTACCGGCACGTCGCGGACTACACCGAGCTGACACCGGAGGAGACCAGCGAACTGGCCCGGTTCACCCAGCGGGCGATGACCGTGGTGCGGTCGGTCTCCGGCGCGCACGGCTTCAACATCGGTATGAACCAGGGCGTCATCGCGGGTGCGGGCATCGCCGCCCACCTGCACCAGCACGTGGTGCCTCGATGGGGCGGCGACGCCAACTTCATGCCGGTGGTGGGCCACACGAAGGTGCTGCCGCAGTTGCTCGGGCAGACCCGAACACTGCTCGCGGAGGCCTGGCCGGAGGACTGACCGGGACGGTTCGCTCCCGTCCGGTCCCGCACCTGGCGGGAATTCGTCGACGAGTTCCGGTACCAACCGGTCGGTTGGGGGACTCGTCAACGGATTCCCGCCGGGGAGATCACTGCTGGAGCCCGGCCTCGATGTTCAGCTCGATCTTGATCTTGTCGCTGACCACGGCGGTCGGGATGTTTGCGCCGACGGCGAAGTCGGAGCGGCTGATCTCGGTGCTCGCCTCGACGCCGACGACCTTGCTGTCCGGGGTCATGCCGTCGCCGAAGCCGCCCAGTTCGGCCTGGAGGGTGACCGGCTTGGTGACGCCGTGCAGGGTCAGCTCGCCGTCGATCAGGTAGTCGCCGTCCTCGACCCGGATCCCGGTCGAGCGGAACGTCAGCGTCGGGAACTGCTCGACATCGAGGAAGTCGCCGCCCCGGACGTGCTCGTCGCGCTGCGCGCTGTTCGTGTCGATGGTGGCGGCCTGGATGGTCGCGGTCACCGAGGAGCCGTTCAGCGTGTCCGCGGTGACGATCTCGCCCTCGAAGGTGCTGAACTGGCCGCGCACCTTGGAGACGCCCAGGTGGCGAACGGTGAACGTGACGTCGGAGTGCGCCGGGTCGATCGCCCAGGTGCCCGCGATGTAACCGGGGATCTCGGTGGTGGGTGCGCTCATGGGAGTTCTCCTTGACTGTCGTGTGACATGTTCTGGGGGACCCTGTTGGTTGAGCCCTCAATCAGACCGTACCGCAAGTTGGTTGAGAGCTCAACCAGGGGTATGATGAGGGCATGTCCGAGACTCGATGGCTCTCCGATGAGGAGCAGCGTGTGTGGCGTTCGTTCAACGCCGCCGTCAGCATGCTCAGGGCACACCTCGAGAGTCAGTTGCAACACGACTCGGGCATGCCGCACACCTACTACGAAGTGCTGGTCGCGCTCTCGGAGGCGCCGGAGCAGACCCTGCGGATGAGCGGACTCGCCGAGGCGTGTCAGTCCTCCCGCAGCAGGCTCTCGCACGCGGTGTCCCGCCTGGAGGCCAACGGCTGGGTGCACCGCAGGTCCTGCCCCACGGACAAGCGCGGAGCGCTCGCGTCGCTCACGCCGCGCGGACTCGCCGCACTGCAGGAGGCGGCGCCGGGGCACGTGGAGGCCGTGCGGTCGAGCCTCTTCGACGTGCTGACACCGGAGCAGGTCACCGTCCTCGGCGAGATCAGCACCGCGATCCGCAACGGGCTCGCCTCGGAGTGCGAGCTCGCCAGGCAGGTCGAGTGCGAGGTCGAGGAGGGCTGATCCGCCCGATCGTGCGCGAACCTGCAACGACGGCGCGTGACAGCCTCGCGGAGGTGGGTAGATAGGCTTCGGTTCGCCCATCCATCCGCCGTAGCCTGGAGCGCCGGACAGAACTGATGCTCAACATCTTCGCGCGCACCTCCGTCTCCCGTGTCACCGATCCGGTCGGCCGCGCTCTGCTGCGTGCCGGGCTGACGCCGAACGTGATGACGGTGATCGGCACGGCAGGGGCGATGATCGGCGCCCTCGTGTTCTTTCCCACCGGAATGCTGCTGGCCGGCACGTTCGTCGTCTGGGGCTTCACGATGCTGGACATGCTGGACGGTGCGATGGCCAGAGCCAGGGGGCACGGCACCCCGCTGGGGGCCGTCCTTGACGCCACCTGCGACCGCCTCACGGACGGTGCCGTGTTCGCGAGTATCGCCTGGTGGTGCTTCGTCGTCGAAGGCAATGAGCGGGCGGCGGCGGCCGCGCTGATCTGCCTGGTGCTGGCCCAGGTCATCTCCTATGTCAAGGCGCGTGCGGAGGCTTCCGGACTCGAGGCGGACGGCGGGCTGATCGAACGGCCCGAGCGGTTGATCATCGCGCTCACCGGCACCGGCCTGCAGGGATTCGGGGTGCCCTTCGCGGTGGAGGCGACGCTCTGGCTGCTCGCCGTGCTGTCCGCCGTCACACTGCTGCAGCGCGCCGTCACGGTGACCAGGGCGGCCAGGAAGGTGGGCACGTGAGCGGACTCGGTCACCGGATCGGCGACGCGGGGTACGCGGCGGGCTGGCGCCTGGTCAGGATGCTGCCCGCGCCGGTGGCGACGGCGGCCTTCTCCCTCGGCGCGGACCTCGCCGCACGCCGGGACGGGGCGGGCGTTCGCCAGCTGCGGCGCAATCTGACACGGGTGGTGCCGCAGGCTGGCCAGGCCGAACTGGAGGAACTGACGCGCAGGGCACTGCGCTCCTACGCGAGGTACTGGCAGGAGGCCTTCCGCCTGCCAGCGATGGACCCCGCCGAGATCGTGACCGGCGTACAGCAGGGCATCAGCGGTGTGGAGAACCTGGACGCGGCGCTGGCGGAGGGCAACGGCGCCGTGGTCGCGCTGCCCCACTCCGGCAACTGGGACGCCGCGGGAGTGTGGCTGGTCGACCACTCCGGCACCTTCACCACGGTCGTCGAACGCCTCGAACCGGAGTCGCTGTACCGGCGTTTCGTCGATTTCCGCGAGTCGCTGGGGTTCGAGATCCTGCCGGCCAGCGGGGGAGCGGCGTCGTTTCGCACGCTGCTGCGGCGGTTGCGGGAGAATCGGGTCGTCTGTCTGGTCAGCGACCGCGATCTGTCCGGAGCGGGCCTGCCGGTCACTTTCTTCGGCGAGCAGACGAGGATGCCTGCCGGGCCCGCGCGGCTGGCGGCGAGCACAGGAGCGGCACTGTTGCCGGTGGGCAGCTGGTTCACCGACGACGGTTGGGGTATCCGTATCCATCCGCGTATCCGGGTGAACGCCCGGGAGGAGGTGCCCGCGGCCACGCAGGCGCTGGCCGACGTTCTCGCGGGCGACATCGCCGCCCATCCTGCCGACTGGCACATGGTGCAACGGCTCTGGCTGGCCGACCTGCCTGCCGAGCAGCGCGTGGCCCTCGGCGAATCGAGGTGACGGTGCCGAACGAGGAACTGCCGGTTTCCGCGTCTGTCTCGGATGCGCCAGCGCGTGCGGAACGGACGGAACGATCCCTGCGCATCGGTATCGTCTGCCCGTACTCCTTCGACGTCCCCGGCGGTGTGCAGGGGCACGTGGTCGACCTGGCCAAGGCGCTGTTGGCCAGGGGACACGTGGTCTCCGTGCTGGCTCCCGCCGATGACGAGTCGGGGTTGCCCGAGTTCGTGCATCCGGCGGGCCGCGCGCTCGGCATCCCCTACAACGGCTCGGTCGCTCGGCTGCAGTTCGGTCCCGTCTCGTACGCGCGGGTCCGGCGCTGGCTCAGGGACAACGCCTTCGACGTTCTGCACCTGCACGAGCCCGCGGCGCCGAGCCTGTCGCTGCTCGCGCTGAAGATCGCCGACGGCCCGATCGTGGCGACCTTCCACACCTCGACGCCGCGGTCGCGCACGCTGTCGGCGTTCCAGCCGGTGCTGCGGCCGTTGCTGGAGAAGGTGACGGCCAGGATCGCGGTGTCCGTCCTCGCGCGACGGGTCCAGGTGGAGCATCTCGGCGGTGACGCGGTGGAGATCCCGAACGGCGTGAACTCGGAGTTCTTCGCCCGGGCCGAGCCGCTCGACGGATATCCCCGCGCCGGTGGGACTGTCGGGTTCATCGGCCGGTTCACCGAGCCGCGCAAGGGAATGCCGGTCCTGCTCGAGGCGATGCGCGAGCTGACGGCCACGCGCCCGGATCTGCGGCTGCTGGTGGTCGGCGGGGGAGTGACCGATTCCCTGCTGCGGCAGGCAGGGCCGGAACTGGCAGACCGCATCGACCTCCTCGGGCAGGTTGACGACGAGACCAAGGCCCGGGCGTTGCGCAGTGTGGACGTGTACTGCGCGCCCAACACCGGCGGTGAGAGTTTCGGCATGATTCTGACCGAGGCCATGGCGGCGGGGGCGCCGGTGGTGGCCAGCGATCTCGACTCCTTCCGCAGGGTCCTGGACGACGGCAGGGTGGGAGTGTTGTTCCCGGCCGGGGACGCCGGCGGCCTGGCGGACCGGCTCGGCATGGTGCTCGACGATGCCGACCGGCGTGCGGAACTGTCGGCTGCTGGCCGGGAGCGCGTGGCGATGTTCGACTGGGGTGGCGTGGTGGTGCAGGTGCTGCGCGTCTACGAGACGGCGATCGCGGCCGATCCCCGGCGGGTCGTCGCGTTGCCCGCCGAACACCCGGTGACCAGGCGATGAGCACTGTCCTGCTGATCGTCGCCCTGGCGGGGGCGCTGGTGGTGCTCGGCGGGTTGTGGCTGGTCGCCACCGCCAATCGTCTCGACCGGTTGCACGTGCGCACGGACGCGGCCTGGGCCGCACTGGACGCCGCGCTGGCGCGCAGGGCGGTCGTGGCCCGCGCGGTCGCCGCCGCGGCGCTGACCGGACCGGAGGCGGACCAGTTGCGCGCCGCGGCGGGCAGCGCCGAGTCAGCACCTCGCCCGGAACGCGAGGTGGCGGAGAACCGGCTGACGGCGCTGTTGTCCACTGTGGATCGACGACCGCTGCCCGCGCCGCTGGCGGACGAGTTGGTCGACGCCGAGCAGCGCGTGGTCATCGCGCGGCGGGTGCACAACGATGCCATCCGCGACACCCTCGCGCTGCGCCGCAGGCGTAAGGTGCGCTATTTCAAACTGGCGGGCACCGCCCCGCAGCCGGAGTACTTCGAGATCGCCGAACCCGAGTTCGACGGTCCCGAACCCCCCGGCTGAACCCGCCGGAACCGCACTTTCCCGGGAAAGTGCGAGCCCGGATATCGCACTTTCCCGGGAAAGTGCGATATGTGCGTGCGCAACTACCGCACATTCCCGGGAAAGTGCGGGCTCACGTCGTGGTGTGTGCCCCGTGGGGGGCGGGGTCGTAGCGCGCGTGGCGTCGGGTGAACGTCGCCGTCCCCGACGTCAGCGACCGCAGGTCGATGGCATAGCGCAGCAGTTCCGTACTGGGCACCTCGGCGCGCACGACGGACTTGCCGCCGTCGTCGGCCTCGGTGCCGAGCACCCTGCCCCTGCGGGCGGAGAGGTCACCGAGCACGGTGCCGAGGTACTCGTCCGGAAGGCACACCGACACTTCGTCCACGGGTTCCAGCACCTGCACCGCCCCGTTCGAGGCCGCGTCCTTGAGCGCGAGTGCCGCCGCGGTCTGGAAGGCGGCATCGGAGGAGTCGACGCTGTGCGCCTTGCCGTCCAGGAGGGTCACCCGGACGTCGATCACCGGATGGCCGTCCTCGTCCAGCCCCTTCGCGAGCTGGGCCCGAACCCCCTTCTCGACGCTCGGGATGAACTGGTGCGGCACCGCGCCGCCGACCACACGGTCGGCGAACTCGATCCCCGTTCCGCGCGGCAGCGGCTCGACCTCGATGTCGCACACCGCGTACTGGCCGTGCCCGCCGGACTGCTTGACGTGCCTGCCGTGGCCGCGGGCGCTGCGGGCGAACGTCGTGCGCAGGCTCGTCCGGACGGGTTCGGTCGCCACGTCGGCCCCGCCCGATCGCAACCGGGACAGCACCACGTCGGCGTGGGCCTCACCCATGCACCACAGCACGAGCTGGTTCGTCTCGGCGTTGCGTTCCAGGCGCAGCGTGGGGTCCCCGGCGACGAGCCGGGCCAGGTTGCGGGCGAGGGCGTCTTCGTCGCTCCGGGTTTTCGCCGCGACGGCGACGGGCAGCAGCGGCTCCGGCATCGGCCACGGGCGCATCAGCAGCGGGCGGTCCGGAGTGGACACCGTGTCCCCCGTCTCCGCCGAACCGATCTTGGTCAGTGCGCACAGATCGCCCGCCACGCAGTGCGGTACCTCGCGCAGCGTCGCGCCCAGCGGGGAGTACAGATGCGCCACACGTTCGTCCGCGTCATGGTCCTCGTGACCGCGTTCGGCCAGCCCGTGCCCCGACACGTGTACCGGTCGTTCCGGGCGCAGGGTTCCGGAGAACACCCTGACGAGCGAGACGCGACCGACGTAGGAGTCGACCGCCGTGCGCACCACCTCGGCCGCGAGCGGTCCTTCCGGGTCGGCGCGCAGCGTGCCCTGCGGCTCGCCGCCGGGGGACGTGACCTCGGGCAGCGTGTGCTCCAGCGGCGAAGGAAACGCCCTGGCGATCCCGTCGAGCACCTCGGCGAGCCCGATGCCGGTCGCCGCGCAGACCGGGATCACCGGATGGAACGAGCCGCGCGCCACCGCCGTCTCCAGATCGGCGATGAGCGTGCTCTCCGCGACGTCCTCGCCCGCGAGGTAGCGCTCCATCAGCGTCTCGTCCTCGCTCTCGGCGATGATCCCCTCGATCAGCTCGTCGCGGGCCGTGCCGAGCCGGTCCAGATCCTCCGGTGCGGGTTCGCGCACCGTCGGCGGGTGCCCTGCGGAGTAGTCGAAGAACCGCTGGGTGATCAGCCCGATCAGCCCCGTGCGGCCCCCGCCCGCGGGCAGGTACAGCGGGAGCACGCCCGCGCCGAACGCCGCCCGGCAGGCGGCGACCTCCGCGTCCGGGTCCGCCCTCGGATGGTCGAGCCGGGACACGACGACGGCGCGCGGCATCCCGACCGAGGCGCACTCCTGCCACAGCGCGACCGTTGCGGCGTCCACGCCCTCACCCGCGCTCACCACGAACAGTGCGGCGTCGGCGGCCCGCAGACCGGCGCGGAGTTCCCCGACGAAGTCGGCGTACCCCGGGGTGTCGATGAGGTTGATCTTGATGTCGCCGTGTACGAGCGGGGCTACCGAGAGCCCCACCGAACGCTGTTGGCGCACAGCGGCGGGATCGTGGTCGCACACGGTCGTCCCGTCCACCACCGAGCCCACCCTGCTCACCGCTCCCGAAGCCGCGAGCAGAGCCTCGGTCAGCGTGGTCTTCCCCGCCCCGGAAGGGCCGACCAGCACGACGTTGCGCACCTTGGCCGGCTCGGTGACGGCGATCGCGTCGGGGGTGTCGCCATTCCTCGGTTGTCTGTCCGCCATGGCGGGCCTCCTCGAACCGTGTCGAGTGTTGTGCCCTCGATCACACACCTCATGCGGGTCTCGGGCAAGGCCGTCCACCCGGCGGCGCGACAACGGATCCGGCCGGCGTCTAGGTTCGCGGTGACCGGTACGGCGAGGTGGCGGGGAGGTGTGATGATCGAACTGCGGTTCTCCGCGCAGGACGTCGCGCTGACCCGCTTCGCGCTCTCCCCGGTCTGGGAGGTGGTGGCCAGCGTCCGGGTCCTCGCCGCACCCGGCGACCATGCCCTGCACCTGCCCTGGGTCAAGCACACCCGATCCGCGCTCGCGGAGACCGGGCTCGACATCGGGATGCTCGCCGACCTCGTCGGCGGACCGGGCCGTGGACTCCCCGGGTTTCTCGCGGCGACCCCGCACTCCCCGGTCGCCGAACTGGCCGAGGAACTCGAACTCCTGCGCGGGGCCGAACCGGAGTATGTCCGTGCGGAGGTGGACCTGCTCGTCCCCGCGTCCCGCCGTTCGGCGGCGGTGGAGTCGTTGTATCGCGATCCGCGGGGCGGCCTGGACCGGCTCGCGCGAATGGCGCGGGACTACTGGGAATTGGCCATCGAGCCGCACTGGCCGCGCATCCGTGCCCTGTGTGAAGGTGACGTGCTGCACCGGGCGCGCCTGCTGGCTGAGTCCGGCGCTGACCGGCTGTGGGGCGACCTCACTCCGGTGCTGCACTGGCGGGACGGCGTGCTCCGGGTGGCACACCGCAGGGTGGATGCGGCGTGGGACCTGGCCGGGCGGGGGCTGGTGCTGGTGCCCTCGGTGTTCGCCTGGCCCGAGGTCTACACCAAGATCGACCCGCACTGGCAGCCCGTGCTGCGGTATCCCCCGAGGGGCATCGCGACGCTGTGGGAGACGGGCGGGGTTCGCGTGCCGGGGGCGCTGGCCGCACTCGTCGGCCGGGGGAGAGCGATCCTGCTCACTCGACTGGACGCGCCGGCGTCCACTACCGAACTCGCCGCACGTACCGGTCTCACCCCGGGAGGGGTGTCCCAGCACCTTGCCGTACTTCGCGCATCCGGCCTGGTCAGCAGCCATCGAGCCGGTCGTAGCGTGCTCTACGTGCGCACCGCTGTGGCCGACGCGCTGGTGGGGCCGGATGCGTTGGAGGAGTGAGTGGCACCCTGAGTGGACTGCTGAGATTGCCGCTTACTGGCCTGGATGAGCGGTCCACGTGAGCCTACGCTGGTGGGTGCACCCGTTCACGTCGAACGGCTTCCCACGTTGAAAGGTCCCGCAGTGTCTGACGCCCAGTTCACCAGTTCCGCCCCGGCCGAGACCGGCACCGCACGCGTCAAGCGCGGTATGGCCGAGATGCTCAAGGGTGGCGTGATCATGGACGTGGTCGACGCCGAGCAGGCGAAGATCGCCGAGGACGCGGGCGCGGTCGCCGTGATGGCGCTCGAGCGGGTGCCCGCCGACATCCGCGCCCAGGGCGGTGTGGCCCGGATGAGCGACCCCGATCTGATCGACGGGATCATCTCCGCGGTCTCCATCCCGGTGATGGCCAAGGCGCGGATCGGGCACTTCGTCGAGGCCCAGGTGCTGCAGTCCCTCGGGGTCGACTACGTCGACGAGTCCGAGGTGCTGACCCCGGCCGACTTCGCCAACCACATCGACAAGTGGGCTTTCACCGTGCCGTTCGTGTGCGGTGCGACCAACCTCGGCGAGGCGCTGCGGCGCATCAACGAGGGTGCGGCGATGATCCGCTCGAAGGGCGAGGCCGGCACCGGCGACGTCTCCAACGCCACCACGCACATGCGCAAGATCCGCGCGGAGCTGCGCAGGCTGTCCTCGCTGCCGGAGGACGAGCTCTACGTGGCCGCCAAGGAGCTGCAGGCGCCCTACGAGCTGGTCAAGGAGGTGGCCGCGAAGGGCAAGCTCCCGGTCGTGCTGTTCACGGCGGGTGGCATCGCCACCCCGGCCGACGCGGCGATGATGATGCAGCTCGGCGCCGAGGGTGTGTTCGTCGGCTCCGGCATCTTCAAGTCCGGCAACCCGGCCCAGCGCGCCGAGGCGATCGTGAAGGCCACGACCTTCCACGACGACCCGGACGTGCTGGCCAAGGTCTCCCGCGGCCTCGGCGAGGCCATGGTCGGCATCAACGTCGACGACGTTCCCGAGCCGCACCGGCTCGCCGAGCGCGGCTGGTAGTCCCGCGCGCACTGCCTGACCGGAATTCGTCGACGAATTCCGGTCAGACGTGTTCGGACACGAGGACCGCCACGGTTCCGGCTTCGAGCGCGTCGAAGACGTGCGGCAGGTCTCCGGGGTAGGCGATGTAGTCACCGGGGGCGAGTTCCACCGGCTCCTCGGTGACGCCCACCCTGGCCCTGCCCGCGCTGAGCACGACGTGCTCGACGACCCCCGGCATGTGCGGGTCCGACTCCCGGGGCGATCCGGGCTCGGCGGAGATCAGGTACAGGTCTCGTCGCGCGTTCGGCGGGCAGGACGCGAGCAGTGTCGCGATGTAGTCCGACCGCTCCGCCGCGAAGGTCGGCCCCTCGCCCCTGCGGATCACCTGTACCCGCGGGCGCGGCGGATCGACCAGGCGGGCGAACGGGACGTCCAGGGCCACGCTGAGCGCCCAGAGGGTTTCCACGCTGGGGTTGCCCGTCGCGGACTCCAGCTGGGACAGCGTGGACTTCGCGATCCCAGCTCTGCGCGCCACTTCGGTCAGCGAGAGGTGGGCCCGGTTGCGCTCACGGCGGAGTGATTCCGCGATCACCGCCAGCGGAGCGCCGCCTCGCGGCGAATCCGTCATCGTTCGCTCCAGAAGTCGTTTTGTTCGCCTTGACGAACACGGCTTGAATTGTTCAGTATAGAAGTCGATGCGTTCGTTATGGAGAACCTTAGACCGCGAGCTGGCCCGCGACATCGGCCTGGTGTGTCTCGCCGACGGAGTCGTCGGGATCTCGTTCGGCGCCATCGCCGTGAGCTCCGGATTCCCGCTGTGGCTGCCGATGCTGCTGTCGTTGCTGGTCTTCGCGGGAGCCGCCCAGTTCATGTTCGTCGGCATCGTGGCCTCCGGTGGCAATCCCGTCGCGGCGGTGCTGGCCGGCCTGCTGGTCAACGCCCGCCATGTGCCCTTCGGGTTCGCGATCGGTGACGTCCTCGGTCGCGGCTGGGCACGGCGGATGCTCGGCAGCCACCTGATGATCGACGAGACCGTCGCGTTCGCGCTCGCCCAGCAGGAGGCCGACCGGCGCAGGGCGGCCTACTGGGTCTGTGGCGCCGCGTTGTTCGTCTGCTGGAACGTCGGGGTCGTGATCGGCGGCATCGGCGGTGCCGCGGTGGCCGATCCCGGGGTGTTCGGTCTGGACGCGGCCTTCCCCGCGGTGCTGCTGGCGCTGCTCCTGCCCTCGTTGCGCGATCCGGCCTCCCGGCGGGCGGCGCTGGCCGGGGTGGCTGTCGCCCTGGCGACGGCGCCGTTCCTGCCCGCGGGCCTGCCGGTGCTGCTCGCCCTCGCCGGGGTGCTGGCCGGGCTCGGCCGGGACGGCGTTTCCCCCGAACCCAAGCAGGAGGCCTCGGCATGATCACCGATCCGGTAGTCCTGGTGGCCTCGACCCTGGTACTCGCGGTCGGCACGTTCGCGTTCCGGGTCGCCGGGCCGTTGCTGCGCGCCAAGGTCGAGATCTCGGACCGGACCCAGCGGCTGGTGGCCGTCTCCGCCGTGGTCCTGCTGGCCGCACTGGTGGCCACCTCGGCGCTGCTGGAGGGCCAGGAGTTCGCCGGTGTCGCCCGCCCGGCCGGCGTTGCCGTCGGCGGCGTGCTGGCCTGGCGCAAGGCACCCTTCGTCCTGGTCGTGATCGCCGCGGCGGGAACGGCCGCCGGACTGCGCCTGCTCGGCGTCCCCTGAGCAGCGGGGCGAGGTATGCGCTCAGCGTCCCGCCGTGAACTCCGGTGTCGGTGGGACCTGCGCCTTCCTGCGGTGTTCGAAGATCAGGTTCGTGTGCAGCTGGGCCACCTCCGGTCTGCTGGTGAACGCGTCCAGCACGAGGCGTTGCAGGTGTGCGGCGTCGCTCACCGCGACGTGCACGAGGAAGTCGTCCGGTCCGGCGACGTGCGACACCGAGATGGTCTCCGGCAACTCGAGCACGTAATCCATGAACGGAAGCACCATCGCCCTGGTGTGCGGCCGGACCCGGACCGCGATCACCGCCTGAAGGGGCCTGCCCAGCGCACTCAGGTCCACCTCGGCGCGGTAACCGGTGATCACCCCGCGATCGCGCAGCGCCCGGTGCCGCACCAGGCAGGTCGACGGGGCCACGTTGACGTGGGCTGCCAGTTCCTTGTTCGGCAGCCGAGCATCGTTCTGCAAGGCGGTCACAATCTCGACATCCACCGCATCGAACATCGTTCTTTCCCCAATCTCCGAACATAGTGCGGCGCCGGTGAGAATTCGCCGTGTTCAGTGCAGGATTTCCTTGTTCCGTCGAACAAGGAGGTTAGCGGTGAGCAGTCTGGACGGCATGCGGACGCGCGCGGTGCACGGCGGCAGGCAGGACCTGGGCGACCTCGGCGTGCACGCACCGCCGATCGACCTGTCCACCACGTACCCGATCCCGGACCACGCACTCGGCGGTGAGGCTCTCGGGGCGTGGGCGGAGGGCGCGGCAGACGCCGCGTCCCCGGTGTACGCCCGCCTGCACAACCCGACCGTGGCCCGCTTCGAACGAGCGCTGGCCGAGCTCGAAGGCACTGACGAGTCCGTCGCGTTCGCCAGTGGCATGGCCGCCGTCACCGCGGTCGTGCAGGCCGCCTGCCTGATGGCGGGCAAGCGGCACGTCGTCGCCGTGCGGCCGCTCTACGGTGGCACGGACCACCTGCTGGTCACCGGGCTGCTCGGCACCGAGACCAGTTACGTGAACGCGGACGAGGTCGCCTCCGCCGTCCGCCCCGACACCGGACTGGTCGTGCTGGAGACCCCGGCCAACCCGAACCTGGAACTCGTCGACATCGCCGAGGTCGTCCGGCAGGCCGGCGACGTGCCGGTGCTGGTGGACAACACCTTCGCCACCCCTGTGCTGCAGAATCCCGCCGCGCAGGGCGCCGCGTACGTGTTGCACTCGGGCACCAAGTACCTGGGCGGGCACGGCGACGTGCTCGGCGGCGTGGTGGCCTGCGCCGCGCGGCTCGCCGCGCCGTTGCGTCAGGTACGCATTCTCACCGGAGCCGTCCTGCACCCGCTCGGCGGATACCTGCTGCACCGTGGGCTCGCGACCCTGCCACTGCGGGTCGAGGCCGCGCAGCGCACCGCGGCGGAACTGGCCGCCCGCCTCGAAGGTCACCCCGCCGTTCTGCGGGTCCGCTACCCCGGGCTCGGTGGCGCCGAGGGCGCCGGTGTGCTCGGCCCGCAGATGCGCGGCACCGGGGCGATGCTGGCCTTCGAGCCCGCCGGGGATCCGCACGCCGTGGTGGGCAAGCTCGGGCTGATCACGCCCGCGGTGAGCCTCGGCTCGGTGGACACGCTGATCGAGCATCCCGCCGCGCTGACCCACCGGCTGGTCGGCGCGGAGGCCAGGGAGGCGAGCGGGGTGCCCGAGTCGCTCCTGCGGCTCTCCGCGGGCCTCGAGGACGTCGACGACCTGTGGAGTGACCTCGACCAGGCACTGCGAGCCGCGTGACGCGAGCGCCCCGCGTCCGTGGTGCCGGGCACCTGCTCGGTATGCTTGACCTGCGCGATCTTTGAGAAGGCAGGTGGCAAGGTGTCCCAGGCGCAGCCGTTGATCGGCGTGCTCGCCCTGCAGGGCGACGTGCGGGAGCACGCCGCCATGCTGGAGCAGGCCGGAGCCAGGGTGCTCCCGGTCCGCCGCTCGACCGAACTGTCCGAAGTGGATGGTTTGGTGCTGCCGGGCGGCGAGTCGACCACGATGTCCCGGCTGCTCGAGTCGTTCGAGTTGCTCGAGCCCCTGCGCGAGCGGATCGGGCAGGGCATGCCGACCTTCGGCTCGTGCGCGGGGATGATCCTGCTCGCCAAACAGGCGCTGGACGGCCGGCCGGATCAGCGCCAGCTCGACGGGTTGGACGTAGTCGTCCGGCGTAACGCGTTCGGCAGGCAGGTGGATTCCTTCGAGGGTGACCTCGAGTTCGACGGCATCGACGGCGGCCCGTTGCACGCGGTTTTCATCCGCGCCCCCTGGGTGGAGAAGACCGGCGACGGGGTCGAGGTGCTTGCCCGGGTGCCGGACACGGCGGGCGCGGGGGACGCGGCCGCTAGGATCGTCGCGGTACGACAGGAGGCGGTGCTCGCCACCGCCTTCCATCCGGAGATCACCGGCGACGAGCGGGTGCACCGGTTGTTCGTGCGCATGGTGCGGGACGCGTAAGACTGTCGGGCCAGGGGGCGAGCATGTCCCGGCCGGACGCATCGACGAGATGGAGGAGAGATGAGCGGCCACTCCAAGTGGGCGACCACGAAGCACAAGAAGGCCGCCATCGATGCCAAGCGGGGCAAGCTGTTCGCGAGGCTGATCAAGAACATCGAGGTTGCCGCGCGAACCGGTGGTGGGGATCCGGAGGGCAACCCCACGCTCTTCGACGCGATCCAGAAGGCGAAGCGGAACTCGGTGCCGCAGGACAACATCGAGCGGGCGCGCAAGCGCGGCGCCGGTGAGGAAGCCGGCGGCGCCGACTGGCAGAACATCACGTACGAGGGCTACGGCCCGAACGGCGTCGCCGTGCTGATCGAGTGTCTGACCGACAACAAGAACCGTGCGGCCAGCGAGGTCAGGACCGCGCTGACCCGGAACAACGGCTCACTGGCCGACCCCGGCTCGGTGGCGTACCTGTTCAACCGCAAGGGCGTGGTCATCATGCCGAAGAACGACCTCGCCGAGGACGACGTGCTGCTGGCCGTGCTCGACGCGGGCGCCGAGGAGGTGAACGACCTCGGGGAGAGCTTCGAGATCGTCTCCGAGGCGACCGACCTGGTGGACGTGCGGACCGCGCTGCAGGAGGCGGGCTACGACTACGAGTCCGCCGATGCCAGCTTCCTTCCCTCGGTCAACGTGCCGTTGGACGCCGAGGGCGCCAAGAAGGTCTTCAAGCTGATCGACGCGCTCGAGGACTGCGACGACGTGCAGAACGTCTACGCGAACTTCGACGTGTCCGACGAGGTGCTGGCCGAGGTCGGCTGAGTTCGGGCGGTGCGCGCGCCGGGAGTTTTGCTTGCCAGGGACGACTTTCCGGTGCCTACCAGCCGAGTTTCGAGCGAAAACCGGCGTGGGCACTGGGCGTATCCGGTTCGATACGGCACAATGTCCGCCGTGACGACGGAAGCCGCTCCTGCCCTCAGTGAAGAAGAACTCCGCGAGTGGATCGTCGCCCAGGGCGAACAGCGGGGAAACGCCGTCATCTCGGTTCCCCGGGACGAGAACGGGTCCGGGTACAGCTTCACCGTGTGCGCGTGGGCGTTGCACGAGGTGCCCGAGGCGGTCGTGGTCGGGCTGCCCGACCATATCGCGCCGGTGTTGCTCGACGCCTATGTCGACCGTGCGGCGGCCGGTGAACGGTTCGAGTGCGGCAAGCTCTACGAGGACTTCTTCGAAGGTGTTCCGCTGACCTTCGAATGGGTCGCCAAGGGGCACTACCCGGAGTTCTTCGGCAGCGCCTTCCTCGTGTACCCGGATGGCGACTTTCCCGCGCTGCAGATCATCGTCGCCACCCCGGACGGGCACTGGCCGTGGGCCGCCGACGCCCCGGATGGTTTCGCCGAATGGCAGCCGGTTCTCACCGTCAGTGGCCGGCCGGAGAGCTGGACCCCGGGAGTCGACGGCCCCTGACCCTCCATATCGGACCTTGCTTCGGCTGTGTCCCGCAGTTTCGCGGGAAGGTGCGAATGGGGGTGATTGGCGACGGGGTCGGGGTACTGCAGAGGTTCCATCCTTGGAATCGCACTTTCCCGGAAAAGTGGCCTCCCGGCGAGTCCTGAACGCCGTGGTGATCCGACGCCGGTAGGCTCCGACCTCGAACTGGTGTTCGGGGTCGGTCCGACTGTTGCGGCGATAGAGGTGGTCAGGTGCGCGTGCTCGGCGTCGATCCGGGGCTCACGCGGTGCGGACTCGGCGTGGTCGACGGCGGCACCGGGCGCTCGGTCGCCTGTGTCGCCGTCGACGTCGTCCGCACCCCTGCCGATGCGGATCTGGCGATACGGCTCCTGCGCATTTCCGAGGCCGTGGAGCACTGGCTCGACACGTACCGGCCGCAGGCCGTCGCCGTCGAGCGGGTGTTCAGCCAGCACAACGTGCGCACCGTGATGGGCACCGCGCAGACCGGCGGCATCGTGGCGCTCGCCGCCGCGCGCCGCGGTCTTCCGGTCGTCTTCCACACCCCCAGTGAGGTCAAGGCCGCGGTGACCGGATCGGGGCGTGCGGACAAGGCTCAGGTCACGATCATGGTGACCCGGCTGCTCAAGCTCGCGCAGGCGCCCACCCCCGCCGACGCGGCCGACGCGCTCGCGCTGGCCATCTGCCACCTGTGGCGGGAGCCGATGCGCGCGCGCATCGCCGAGGCCGAGGCACGGTCCGCCGAGATCGCGCGCAAGCACAAGGCCAGACTGGCCGCGGCGGCGCGGGCAGGCAGGGCGAACACGACAACCAAGAGGACGGGAACGACACGATGATCTCCTCGGTACGGGGCGAGGTGCTCTCCGTGGGGCTGGACCACGTGGTGGTCGAGGTCGGCGGCGTGGGAATGGCGGTTCAGGCCACTCCCGCCACGCTGGCGACCCTGCGCCGCGGCGAGCAGACCCGGCTGCACACCGCGCTCGTGGTCCGGGAGGACTCACTGACGCTGTTCGGCTTCGCCGACGCCGAGGCCAGAGAGCTGTTCGGTCTCCTGCAGACCGTGTCCGGGATCGGCCCCCGCATCGCGCTCGCCGCGCTGGCGGTGCTCGATCCGGACAAACTCCGCAGCGCCCTCGCCGAGGGCAACATCACCGTGCTCACCCAGGTTCCGGGAATCGGGCGCAAGGGCGCCGAGCGGCTGACCCTGGAACTGCGGGACAAGGTCAACGCGGTGGGTGGGGCGGACACCCCGGATGCGGGTGCCACCGGCTCCGGCACCGGCGCCACCGCCGTGCGTACCGAGGTGGTGGAGGCCCTGCTCGGGCTCGGATTCCCGGCGAAACAGGCCGAACAGGCCGTGGAGGGGGTGCTCGCCGAGCACGCGGACGGCACGACGTCCACCGTGCTGCGCGCCGCGCTCACCACCCTCGGGCGCAAGCGATGAGGTCGCGGCGTGCACGATGAGCCGATGACCGAGTTCGAACCGGCCGAGTTCGCGTCCGAGGACGCGCGGGCCGAGGAGGCCCTCTCGGCGCTGCCGCAGACCGGCGACCGTGAGGTCGAGACCACCCTGCGCCCCCGCAAGCTGGGTGAGTTCGTCGGCCAGCCCAGGGTCCGCGAGCAGCTCGAACTGGTACTGGAGAGCGCCAGGATGCGCGGGGTGCCGCCGGACCACGTGCTGCTGTCCGGGCCGCCGGGGCTCGGCAAGACCAGCCTCGCGATGATCATCGCCGCGGAACTGGACGCCGCCATCCGGATCACCTCGGGGCCCGCGCTGGAACGCGCCGGGGACCTCGCGGCGATGCTGTCCAACCTCGTCGAGGGTGACGTGCTCTTCATCGACGAGATCCATCGCATCGCCCGGCCCGCCGAGGAGATGCTGTACCTGGCGATGGAGGACTTCCGCGTCGACGTCGTGGTGGGCAAGGGGCCAGGCGCGACGAGCATCCCGCTGGAGATCGCGCCGTTCACCCTGGTCGGCGCCACCACCAGGTCCGGCGCGCTGACCGGGCCGCTGCGGGACCGGTTCGGCTTCACCGGTCAGATGGAGTTCTACACGGCCGAGGAACTGGAACTCGTGGTGCGTCGCGCCGCGAGCCTGCTCGGCATCCGGATCGAGGACGAGGGCGCGGTGGAGATCGCGCGCAGGTCGCGGGGGACCCCGCGGATCGCCAACCGCCTGCTGCGGCGGGTGCGGGACTACGCGCAGGTGCGTGCGGACGGCGTCGCGACCAGGACCGTGGTCCGGGCCGCGCTCGAGGTGTACGACGTCGACGAGCTCGGCCTCGACCGGCTGGACCGGGCGGTCCTCACAGCACTGGTGCGTTCCTTCGGAGGCGGCCCCGTCGGCGTGTCCACCCTCGCCGTCGCGGTGGGGGAGGAGACCACGACCGTCGAGGAGGTGTGCGAGCCGTACCTGGTCCGCGCCGGTATGCTCGCCCGCACGCCCCGCGGTCGGGTAGCCACCGTGTCCGCGTGGGAGCATCTCGGGCTCACGCCGCCCGCTGGCGGTGTGGCTGACCTGGGGCGGGCCGAACAACTCGGACCGAGCCTTTTCGACTGAGGGTTCCGGTCCCGTGGTGTGATCGGACGGCGGGATTACCACGTCGTGCGCCACACTGCAGCACCGGTGCTGGCTTTCTCAGTGGCACCTGGCACACTCGATAGAGCACATCCACACAAACCGGGCGTGAGGCGAGGCAACGCGGCGTCCGTCGAATGGAGAATTATGGAAGGCCTTTTCCTGCCGCTGCTGCTGATGCTGGTCGTCGCGGTGCCGCTGATCATGGGCACTCGCAAGCAGAAGAGGGCGATGCAGCAGCAGCAGGAGCTGCAGAGCAGCTTGAACGACGGTGACCGCGTGATGACCACCTCGGGCATGTACGCCACGGTCGCCGATGCCAGTGACGAGACGACGATCGATCTTGAGATCGCCGAGGGCGTCGTCACCACGTGGCTGCGCCAGGCGGTGCGCGAGAAGATCGAGCCGGTCGTCGAGAGTGACGTGGACGACGAGAGCGAGGACGGCGACGCTGCCGAGCTGACCGCCGCCGACGCGACCGAGTCGGACTCCGAGACCGACAGCGAGCGGTCCAAGGAGGGTGCGCAGGTCGCGCCCCCGTTGGAGCACGGCAAGAAGTAGGCACCGCTCACGGGTGCACACAGCGTGCTCCGTGGTCGTGGCCGCCCGCCCTGGGCGCCTACCGGGCCCAACGCCGCGTTCACGCAGCACCGAGTACTGTCTCGGTGCTGCGTGTGTGTCGGCGGTCTCATGAGGGCGCGACGGGCACCGGCGCACCGCCCCATCAGCTGAAGATCCAGTTCGAGGAGAACGACCGACCGTGGCACCTCCGGCCGGGCAGATCCGCCCGGGACGCTATCTCGCCTTCTTCGTCCTCATCGTCATCGTGCTCTACGCACTGGTGTTCTTCACCGGCGGTGGCAAGCCGACACCCAAGCTGGGTATCGACCTGCAGGGCGGCACCAGGGTCATCCTGACCGCACGGACACCGGACGGCGCGGAGCCGTCCAGGGAGTCGCTGAACCAGGCCAGGCAGATCATCGAGACCCGAGTCAACGGGATCGGTGTCAGTGGTGCCGAGGTGGTCCTCGACGGGACCAACGTCGTCATCACCGTTCCCGGCGAGGAAGGTGACCAGGCGAAGAACCTGGGCCGGACGGCGAAGCTGCACTTCCGGAAGGTGATTCAGGCGGTTCCGGCCACCCCGCCGCAGGCGGTGCCGCCCGCGGGTGAGAACGCGGGCGAAGGAGCGGGTCAGGAGTCCGGCGCGCCGCCGAGTGGTGAGCAGCAGCCGGAGCAGACCGGCGGAGGTGGTGCGCCTGGCGCGGCGCCACAGCAGGAGCAGCCGGGCGAGGACGACGGTCCGGCCATCGATCAGACCACCGCCGACGAGATCAAGGCGGCCAAGGAGGTCCGGCAGAACTCCGCGCTGGTTCCCGAGAACGCCGACGACCCCGCCGCGGCGGCCGCCGCGCAGCAGGCGCAGCAGGAGGCGCTCGCCGCGCTGCAGTGCACCAGCCAGGACCCGCTGCGCGGAAACGATGATCCGAAGCTGCCACTGGTGGCCTGCAACGAGGACGGCACCGAGAAGTACGTGCTGGGTCCCAGCTTCCTGCCCGGCGAGCAGGTCGAGGACGCCTCATCGGGCTACGACACGCAGCGCGGTGGCAACGTCGTCAACCTGTCCTTCAAGGACGAGGGCACCAAACTCTGGGCCGACTTCACCTCGCAGAACGTCGGGGAAAGGGCCGCCTTCGTCCTGGACACCCGGGTCGTGTCCGCGCCGAACATCCAGGTGGCGATTCTCGACGGCAACACCCAGATCAGCGGGCAGTTCACCCAGTCCGAGGCGAAGCAGCTGGCGGATGTGCTGAAGTACGGCTCGCTGCCGCTGTCGTTCGTCTCCTCCGACGCCACAACGGTATCCGCGACGCTGGGCCTCGCCTCGCTCGAGGCCGGTCTCATCGCAGGCGCCATCGGTATCCTGCTGGTGTTCATCTACTGCCTCTTCTACTACCGGATTCTCGGCGTGCTGACCGTGCTCTCGCTCGCGCTGTCGGCTCTCATCGTCTACTCGGTACTGGTGCTGCTGGGACGCTGGATCGGGTTCACCCTCGACCTCGCGGGCGTCGCCGGATTCATCATCGCGATCGGTATCACCGCCGACTCGTTCGTCGTCTACTTCGAACGACTGAAGGACGAGATGCGGGAGGGCAGAACCTTCCGGTCCGCGGTCTCCCGGGGCTGGATCCGGGCCAGGCGCACGATCCTCGCCTCCGACGCGGTGCTGTTCCTCGCCGCGGCCGTGCTCTACGCACTCGCGGTCGGCGAGGTCCAGGGATTCGCGTTCACCCTGGGCATGTCCACCGTGCTGGACCTGATCGTGGTCTTCCTGGTGACTCACCCATTGGTGGTGCTGGTGTCGAAGTCCAAGCGGCTGTCCAGTCCGAAGCTGTCCGGCCTCGGCGCCGTGCAGCAGATCGGCGCGGGCAAGCGGTCGACCCGCCGTGTCGGCGCGGCCGTGAAGGAGGCGTGACGTGGCTGAGGAGAACGGCACCGGGAGTGACGTGAAGACCGGGCAGAAGACCAGCATTCGCCATCGCCTGTACACCGGCACGGGCGCGTTCGACATCGTCGGCGTGCGCAAGCGGTGGTACATCGTTTTCGGCCTGCTGATCGCGGTGTGCATCGGGTCGATCGGGATCAAGGGCTTCAACCTCGGCATCGAGTTCGAGGGCGGCACCCAGATCCAGATGCCCGCGCAGGGTGCGCAGGGCCCCATCTCCGAGGACGACGCGAAGGAGACCTTCAGCGAGGCGCTCGGCCAGGCGGCCTCCGAGGCGCAGACCGTCGGCGTCGGTGACAACGCGGCGGTGCAGATCCGGTCGAACACTCTGGACGCCGCCGAGGTCGCGCAGGTCAAGCAGGCGCTGTTCGAACAGTTCCAGCCGATCGGGTCCAGTGGCCAACCCAGTGTGGAAGCGATCTCCGACAGCGCGGTGAGTTCGTCGTGGGGCGAGGAGATCTCCGAGAAGGCCCTCATCGCGCTGCTGGTCTTCCTCGTGCTGGTCTCGATCTTCCTGGCGCTGTACTTCGAGCGATGGATGGCGGTGGCCGCGCTCGTCGCGCTCATCCACGACATCGTGGTGACCGCAGGCGTCTACTCGCTGATCGGCTTCGAGGTGACCCCGGCGACCGTGATCGGTCTGCTGACGATCCTCGGTTTCTCCCTGTACGACACCGTCGTCGTGTTCGACAAGGTCAAGGAGAACACCAGGGGACTGCTCGGTCTGACCCGCCGGACCTACGCGGAAGCCGCGAACCTCGCGCTGAACCAGACACTGATGCGCTCCATCAACACCTCGATCATCGCGCTGTTGCCGGTGCTCGGCCTGATGGTCGTCGGCTACGTGTTGCTCGGCGTCGGCACGCTGCAGGATCTGGCGCTGGTGCAGCTGACCGGCATGCTGGCCGGTGTGCTGTCGTCGATCCTGCTGGCCACGCCGCTGCTGGTGGAGCTGAAGACGCGGGAGCCCGCGGTCCGGCAGCAGGCGGAGCGCGTCGCCGCCCGGCGCGCCAACGCGGCGCGCAAGGCCGCGGAGCGGGACGGGTCGGACGACTCCGGTGACGACGACTTCGACGCGGGCGACGACGAGCAACTCGAGGCCGAACTGCGCAAGGAGAAGGCCTACGCGGCGGCGGCGAGTGTGCCCAACAGGACACCCAAGGCCAGCGAGCGCAGGAGCGGTGCCAAGCCGAGCGGGAAGCCCACCGGAAAGCGGAAGCGCTGACAGGGGTGGAACTCGGTGCCGCCCTCGACCTGATCGCCGCGGTCCCGGACTTCCCCGAGCCGGGGGTGCTGTTCCGGGACCTGTCGCCACTGTTCGGCTCGGCTGCGGCGTTCGCCACGGTCGTCGACGCGCTCGGTGACACGCTCGCTCAGGACGTGGATCTGCTGGCGGCCGTGGAGGCGCGCGGGTTCCTGCTGGCGGCCGCGCTCGGCTACGCCAGGGGACTCGGTGTCGCGCTTGTGCGCAAGCCCGGGAAGCTGCCGTCGGTCGACGGCCGGATCGACTACGAGCTGGAGTACGGCACCGAGACACTCGAACTGCCCTCCGCCACCGTCCGCCAGGGACAACGGGTCGCCGTGATCGACGACGTGCTGGCCACCGGTGGCACGGCGGCGGCGGCCTGTGCGCTGCTGCACAAGGTGGGCGCAGTGGTCAGTGGGGTGTCGGTGGTCCTGGAGATCGACGGTCTCGGTGGGCGCGCGCGGCAGCCCGGCGTCCCGGTGCACGCCCTGCGCATGGTCTGACCGAGCGTCCGAGTTCGGCTCCGGGCGCTGCGGTCACCGCCCGTGTCCGCGGTCCCACCTTGCCGGGGGTTACGCTTGGTGTTTCAGACACCGAGGGACCAGCTGGAGGTGCGGGTGAGCCAGGAGCTCGATTCCGGGGCGCCTGCCCAGCCAGAGTCGGACGGGCACGCTGCCACTCCCGCTCGCGTCGCGCAGGTGGGCAGTGCCACCCGCGCACCGTCGGCCACCCGGCGGGTGCGTGCCCGGCTGGCCCGGCGGATCACCGCACAGCGTCCTGCCTCCGTGAAGCAGGTGCTGGAGCCGCTGGTCGCCGTTCACCGCGAGCTGCACCCGAACGCCGATCTGAGCCTGCTGCAACGGGCGTACGACGTGGCCGAGGAGCTGCACCGGGAGCAAAGACGCAAGTCCGGCGACCCCTACATCACCCATCCGCTCGCGGTCGCGACGATCCTGGCCGAGCTCGGGATGGACACCACCACGCTGGTGGCGGCGCTGCTGCACGACACCGTCGAGGACACCGGCTACTCGCTGGACAAGCTCAAGGCCGACTTCGGGGACAAGGTCGGAGAACTCGTCGACGGGGTCACCAAGCTGGACAAGGTCAAGCTGGGGACCGCGGCCGAGGCGGAGACCATCCGCAAGATGGTGATCGCGATGGCCAGGGACCCAAGGGTCCTGGTGATCAAGCTCGCCGACCGGTTGCACAACATGCGCACCATGCGCTTCCTGCCGCCGGAGAAGCAGGCGCGCAAGGCGAAGGAAACCCTGGAGGTGCTCGCCCCGCTGGCCCACCGGCTTGGCATGGCCACGGTCAAGTGGGAGTTGGAGGACCTGGCCTTCGCGATCCTGCAGCCGAAGAAGTACGACGAGATCGTCCGGCTGGTCGCGGACAGGGCCCCCTCGCGGGACACTTACCTGCGCTGGGTCATCGGCGAGCTGAACACCCAGCTCGGCGGCTCCCGGATCACGGCGAAGGTCGAGGGCAGGCCGAAGCACTACTACTCGATCCACCAGAAGATGATCGTCCGCGGACGCGACCTCGACGACATCCACGACCTGGTCGGTGTCCGCATCCTCGTCGAGGACCTGCGCGACTGCTACGCCGCCATGGGTGTCGTGCACGCCTTGTGGCAGCCGATGCCGGGCCGGTTCAAGGACTACATCGCCCAACCGCGTTTCGGTGTCTACCAATCGCTGCACACAACCGTCATCGGGCCGGACGGCAAACCGCTCGAGGTGCAGATCCGCACGCACGAGATGCATCGCACCGCGGAGTACGGGATCGCCGCGCACTGGCGGTACAAGGAGAGCAGGGGCACCCACGGCCACAATCCGGCCAACGCCGTCGACGTCGACGAGATGGCCTGGATGCGCCAGCTGCTCGACTGGCAGCGGGAGGCGGCCGATCCGGGTGAGTTCCTCGAGTCGCTGCGGTACGAGCTGGCGAGCAGGGAGATCTTCGTCTTCACCCCGAAGGGCGACGTGATCACCCTGCCGGTGGATTCCACACCCGTCGACTTCGCCTACGCCGTGCACACCGAGGTCGGGCACCGCTGCATCGGCGCGCGGGTCAACGGCAGGCTGGTCGCGCTGGAGCGCAAGCTGGAGAACGGCGAGGTCGTCGAGGTCTTCACGTCGAAGGCCGAGGGCGCGGGCCCGTCCAGGGACTGGCTGTCCTTTGCCGGGTCGCCGAAGGCGCGGGCGAAGATCCGCCAGTGGTTCGCCAAGGAGCGCAGGGACGAGGCGATCGAGGCGGGCAAGGAGGCCATCACCAAGGAGGTCCGCAAGGTCGGCCTTCCCCTGCAGCGCCTGGTGTCGGCGAACTCGATGGGCGCGCTCGCCGCGGAACTGCGCTACCCCGACATCAGTTCGCTCTACGCGGCGGTCGGGGAGGGCCACACCAGCGCGAAGCACGTGGTGCAGCGCCTGGTGGCTCTGATCGGCGGTGTCGAGGAGGCCGAGGAGGAGCTGGCGGAACGCTCCACCCCGTCCACCGTCAGCCGCCGTCGCGGTTCCGGTGACGTCGGAGTGGTCGTCAAGGGCGCCGGCGACGTGTGGGCCAAGCTGGCACGCTGCTGCACCCCGGTGCCGGGCGACGACATCCTCGGCTTCGTCACCAGGGGCGGTGGAGTCAGTGTGCACCGGACCGACTGCACCAACGCCGAGGACCTGCACACCCAGCCCGAGCGGCTGGTCGAGGTGGAGTGGGCGCCATCGGAGTCCTCGGTGTTCCTGGTGGCCATCCAGGTGGAGGCGCTCGACCGGCACCGGCTGCTGTCCGACGTCACCAAGGTGCTCGCCGACGAGAAGGTGAACATCCTGTCCGCCTCGGTCACCACGTCCAGGGACCGGGTGGCCGTGAGCCGCTTCTCGTTCGAGATGGGCGACCCCAAGCACCTCGGTCACGTGCTCAAGATCGTGCGCAACGTCGAAGGCGTGTACGACGTGTACCGGGTCACGTCCGCGTCCTGACAGTGTTCCCGGAGAGCGTCAGAGAATTGAGCTGACTTGCGGCAGCGAGTGGAAGAACGCGGAGACGCTCCGCGCCGCTGGTGTGACAGAGTCGATCGTGTCGCCGTTTCAGACAGCCGTGCCCGTACTGTGCCAGGCATGACCGAAGGGCTCGAATTCGTCCGGGACGGCGAGATCGCCAGGCTGACCTTCGCCCGCCCGGAGAAGATGAATGCGATCACGCACGGCATGTGGTCGGCGATCGCGGAGATCGTCACCGAGGTCGAGGCCGACCGTGGCCTCACGGCGCTGGTCATCACCGGCGCCGGGGCGAACTTCTCGGCAGGCGCGGACATCAGTGAGTTCCGGGATCTGCGTTCGTCGGCCGAGGGTGCCGCGACCTACGACAAGGCCGTGCACGCCGCCGTCGCCGCGCTGAGCGGGATGCGCAAGCCCAGCATCGCGATGATCCAGGGCAACTGCATCGGTGGTGGCTGCCAGGTCGCGGTGGCCTGCGACTTCCGTTTCGCCGAGGAGGGTTCCCGTTTCGGCATCACCCCGGCGAAACTGGGGATCGTCTATGACTTCATTTCGACCCGCCAGCTGGTCTCGCTCGTCGGTCCCGCCCATGCGCGGTACTTCCTGTTGTCCGGGCAGTTGGTCGACTCTGCGAGGGCCAGGGAGATCGGCCTGGTCAACGATGTCGTCGCCGGCGGGACGCTGGAGGCGTTCACCCTGGATTTCGCGGCGACTCTGAACTCTCGCTCACAGACCTCGATCCGGGGAATGAACCGGATCATCGAGAAGATCCAGTCGGGGCAGTCCGAGAGCGACCAGGAGATCGAGCAGATCCGTGCGGACGCCATCCACGGTGCGGACTACGCCGAGGGCGTCGCCGCCTTCCTCGAGCGGCGCAAAGCGGCCTTCACCTATCGCTGAGTCCTGTTCTCAGACGCTGTGTCAGTGCTTGTTTGAGAACCCGTGACGCGATCCCGTCGCCAGGGCGCTGTTCCTGGGGTACAGCTGATGTTCGTGCTGATCGGCGCCCTGCCGCCGAGATCGCGTGCCTTCGGCCTGGCGGGTTCGGGTAGAGCGATTCGAGTCTGTGAGTCCTGTTCTCAGACGCTCCGTCAGATGACGTCGAACGGGTTGGTCTCGTAGGCCTCGGTCAGCAGCGCGGTGAGGTCCGGGTCGACCGTGCAGGTGGCGTCGTCGATCCCGGCGATCGGCCTGCCAGGGGTGCCCGAGTTGCAGAGAAACGCCGACCGTTGCCCGATCGCCTCGGCCAGCGGGAGCGGCCGGGTCTGCGACCGCACGCCGAGCCGCTCCAGCCCGCGCCGCAGCAGTTGCTGGGTGATGCCGTCCAGCATCGGCGCCTGCGGCCAGAGCACGGCGCTGCCGTCGAAGAAGCCCGCGTTCCAGACCGAGGCCTCCGACACCAGCCCCTCGCGGCCCGCCGTCGTGGTGACGAACAGGGCGTCGTCGAAACCGGCCAGCTTGGCGGCACGGGAGTGGTGGATCAGCCCGAACGTGCCGACGTGTTTGATCTCGGGTGACTCCCGCTCGTACGGGACCGAGCGCAGCCGCAGGGCGCGACCACCGGGTTCACTCGGCGCCCGCAGCGTGACCAGGACATCCGGCACGACGGGCACGGTCGGGTCCGGCCACGGGGTGAGCGCGACGATGCTCACTCTGGCCGTCACCGCGGTCTCGCCCGCCACCGCGTGGCGCAGGTACTCCCGCACCAGCGCGGTGTCCAGCTCGGCGCCGAACAGGGCCGGCGTGCTGTCGGCGAGCCGACGCAGGTGCTCGTCCAGCCCGCGCACCGCGCCGTCGCGCACCTGCATCGAGGTGAAGTGGCCGTAGTTGACCACCGCGGGCGTCGCGAGTTGTTCCGCGGTCGCAGGCCGGCCGTTGACCTCAGCGCGGTACATGCCCTCGGTTCACCGTTCCCGGACGCGCTGTCAGGAGCCGATCACGACGTCGGTGAACTCCACCGGGGTCTTCGGCGGGCCGGTGCCGTCGCCGAGCGACGAGGGCTGCGAGTCGTCGATGCCGTCCTTCGCCACCTTGTCCAGCACCTCGAGGCCCGCGTCGGAAATGCTGCCGAACACCGTGTAGTCCGGCGGCAGGCCAGCCGCGTCGCCGTAGACCATGAAGAACTGGCTGCCGCCGCTGTTCGGGGTCTGCTTCTTGGCCATGGCGAGCACGCCGCGGCCGTAGCTCAGCTCCGGGAAGGCCTCGTCGGGGATGGTGTAGCCGGGACCGCCGGAGCCGTCGCCGTTCGGGTCGCCGCACTGCAGCATCTGCAGGCCCTGGGTGCCGAGCCGGTGGCAGGAGGTGCCCGAGTAGTAGCCCTGTTCGGCCAGGCTGACGAAGCTCTGCACCGTGCAGGGCGCGAGCGCGCGGTCCAGGGTCAGCGGGATGTCCCCCGCTGTCGTCTTGATCGTGGCATCGACGGTGCCGGTGGACGAGACGTCCTTGCCGGAAGGCGCCTTCGCCTCCTTCGCGGCGGGTTCGGAATCCTTGGGGAACTCGCAGCTCACGGGGTCGGCAAGCGGCTTGGGCCGTTCGGGCATGGGCGCCCGTTCGGTCGGGATCTCGACCGGCGGTTTCTCGCTGGCGGAGGTCTCGGGCGGCTGCGCGGCGGCGTCGTCACCGCTCCTGGTCGCCAGGTAGACGACGAGACCGGCGACGATCACCACGGCGCCGACGGTGACGCCGACGCCGACGATCTTGCGCCGTTTCGCTCGCTCCGCGCGCCGAGCGAGCTGTCGCTCGAGCTTGCGCTTCGCGGCCTCACGGCGCTGCTGGTTGGTCGCCACCGTGCCCTCCCGGATTCCCTCGATGTCCTCGGACGTTCTCGACGTCATGGCTTCACTCGCCGACGGGCCGCACCGCGTCCGGTCCATGTCGTCGCACGTTGCCAGTGGACCTGGCGAGCCGATCGCGGTGTCACCCGGCTGGGGTTCGAGCAGTCTATTGGCATCCCCTGTGAGGACCCGGTACAGGGGCGGTGTCGGCCACCTCACCGCGGGCGCGATGTGTCCGGCACGGGTGCGAGTGGCGCGCCTGGATGCCCGCTAGGGTGAAGCAACTGACGCCGGGTGACTACTCGAGGGAGGCTTGCTGGTGCTCGTCATCGGATTCCCATCCGGTGCCTTTCAGGCCAACTGTTACCTGGTCGCCCTTGGCGCCGGTGGGCAGTGCGTGATCGTGGATCCGGGTGAGGGAGCCGTTCCGGCGATCCGGGAGGCACTGCACGAGCACCGGTTGACGCCTGCGGGAGTCCTCGCGACGCACGGGCATCTCGACCACATCTGGTCGGCGGCGGAGGTGGCGGATGCCCACGGTGTCGCGGTCTGGATTCACCGCGCGGACCGGCGACTGCTCGCCGACCCGTTCGCCGGCATCGGCCCCGAGTTGGCACAGGTCTTCGGTGACTCGGTGCCGTCGGCCGAGCCCGAGCGGGTCGCGGAGTTCGACGAGGCGCCGGTGGAACTCGCCGGCCTGCGCGTCGAGGTCGACCACTGTCCCGGCCACACACCCGGATCCGTCCTGTTCCGGCTGGTGACGCCCGAGGGCGGCAGACTGGTGCTCACCGGGGACACGCTTTTCGCCGGCGGTGTCGGGCGGACGGATCTGCCCGGCGGCGACCAGGCGGCGCTCGAGTTGTCCCTGCGCACACGCATTCTCCCGCTGGACGATGAGACCGTCGTCCTGCCGGGGCACGGCCCGAGCAGCACGATCGGCCGGGAAAGGGCGGGCAATCCGTTCCTCATGGGGGCGCGGGCGGGGTGACCGATCGCGCGGAAACGCGTTGTTCCCCCGACAGGTTCAGGTCGACGGCCCGGCAATCCGGGCGAAGTGAGGCAGGTCCAGGAGCAGATGAACGAATCCACGAGCGAGCCGTCGGGGCCGACACCCCCGGCGGAGTCCGAGCGGCTCCCGCTGCACGGCGACAACGCGCAGGCGCGCCGCCGTCGCGGTTGTTCGGGCCTGGTCGGCGTGGCGATCTTCGCCGCCGCCTCGGGGGGCATCGTGGGACTGATCGGTGGACAGGTTGCGGGCCTCGTGGCCGCCGCCGTGATCGCGCTCCCGCTGCTGTACGTCGTGCTGTTCAACCTGCGTAGGCAGGTGTGGCTGGAGGGCAAGTCCGTGCTCGTCCGGACCTGGCGGGTCCGGCGGATCGATCTCGTCGCGGCGCAGCGTCTCGACCTGCTGGTCACCGACGTCCGGGGCACCCGCACGGTGGCGCTGTTGGTCAACGCGGGCCAGCGGGGCAAGGTCGTGAAGCTAGATCTCGCCGTGTACTCCGGCACCGGCGGCAGGGAACTCGGCGTGCTGGTGCTGCGCAGGCTCGCCGACGCGCTGGCCAACAACGTCGAGGCCAACGGGATGGTGTTCGCCGAACTGCTGATCGCGCAGCTGCGTTCGGAAGCGCGTGGGGACGCCGCGCCCGACCGGCCTCTCTACCGGCTGGCGTCGGCCGCCCCGTCGGGCAAGCTCGCCCAGCGCTTCACGATGGAGGCGGTCAGCAGGTTCGTGGCGAGCCTGTAGCTCGATTCAGGCCGGATCGGACGCCGGCTGCTGTTCGCCGCTCACGGGCATTTTCTCCCTGGTCGCGATCAGTGCGGCCAGCATCGTGGTGATGGGCACCGCGGCGATGATGCCGATGCTGCCCGCGAGGGTGCGGACGATCTCCTGTGCGATGTCCTGCGCGCCCAGCACCGGCGCTAATCCGACGCCGGACAGCGACGACACCAGCAGGACCGGCAGCGCGGCCCCCGCATAAGCCATCACCAGTGTGTTGACCGCGGAGCCCACGTGGTCCCTGCCGATCCGCAGCCCGGCGCCGTAGAGCTCGCGGGAGGTCAGGGCCGGATTGGCCCTGCGCAGTTCCCACACCGCGCTGGTCTGGGTGACCGTGACGTCGTCGAGCACACCGAGTGCGCCGATGACGACGCCGGCCAGCAGCAGGCCCCGCGCGTCGATGCCGTGCCCGAGGGACGCGATCAGCACCGAGGTGTCCTCGTCGAGGCCGGTGAGGTTCGCCATGGCGGAGAAGATCGCCGAGATGACGCCGATGAGGGCGAGGCTGACCATCGTGCCCAGCACGGCGACCGACGTACGGGCGGAGAGCCCATGGGTCAGGTAGAGCGCGACGAACATGATCAGGCCGGAGCCCGCGATCGCGACCAGCAGGGGATTCGCACCCGCCAGCACCGAGGGGAGGATGAAGAAGACGATCACCAGGAAACTGAGGCCGAGCGCGACGAGCGCGGCGAGACCACGCCACCGGCCGAGCGCGATCACCGCGATCGCGAACAGCGCGGCCAGCAGGGTGAGCGGAAGTCCGCGCTGGAAGTCGCGGATCTGGTACGAGTCCGGGTCGGCCGGGTCGTCGCCGAAGAACGACAGCACCACCTCGTCACCCACCGCGAACTGCGGGGTGCTCGGTTCGATCGGCATGACCTTGCGGATGACCTGTCCGGCCGCTTCGCCTTCGGTCATTCGGATGTCGATGGTGAGGCACTGGTCGGCCTGACCTGCGGGAGGTTCACCGACCTGCACCTGGCCGGGTGCGAGGCACCCGCCGCCCGCCGTGGCGGTCACCTCGCCCGCGACGGGGGTACCGGAGGTCAGGGCGCTTTCCGGTTCGGGTGCGCCCCACGGGTAGAGCAGGGCGACGCCGGCAACGGTCGCGATGGCGACCGGGACGAGCAGGGCGATCAGCAGGTTGCGCACGCGGCGGGAGACGGGCTGGGCCGGGCCGTGGCCATGTCCATGCCCGTGGCCGTGACCGGTTTCGATGGGCGCTGGGGGAGCGGCGGGCGCGGCTGGGGTGTCGTTGCGCGCCGGCGCCTGCCGTTCGGGCCGCTGTGCGCGTCGCGTTCGCTGCGGCCGTGGTGGCTGTGCCGTCTGTGGCTGCGACGACTGCGGGGCCGGTGATGGTTGATCTGCCTGCCGGGGCCGGTCCCGCCGATCGGGGCCGCGGCGGTTCGCGGGGGACGTGCGGTGCCCGGGACGGCCGTCGCCCACGCGATCGGGGGCCGGGGGGACACGGCGGATCGGGCCGGTGTCGTCGTCGGCGGGGTCGGTCGTGTCGCGGGGCACGGGGCCATCTTGTCTACCGGATATCGGTTCACGTCGTGCGGGTGCCGGATTCACCGATGGAGCGGCGGTATCCGGAACGGTCAAACGGCGTAGCTGAGGTCCGTGGCCGTGAGGGAGTCCGGGCACAGCCGGAGCCAGGCGGTCCCCGCTTCCTCCGGATCGTCGTAGAGATAGCGGCGGAACCGCTCATCCCACCGCGTCTCGTCGCTGCCGAGGTAGCGGACGAGCTTCCGCCGCCCCCGCGCCGTGTCGAAGGGCAGAATTTCCGCCTGACCTCGTGCGATGACCTGTCGAACGATGCCCGTGCCGAGGTCGCAGTCATCGACCACGAGCGCGATCGCGGGGTCAGCACGCACGTGCGCAGGCAGTCTCGCCCACGGGCCGGTCGGGACCCAGAACGCGTCGTCCTCCCAGAGGAACCAGGTCGGCCGCACAGTGGGCCCGTTCGTCGCGATCCGGCTGACGAGCGGCCGTGCCAAGAACGCAGCTACGTCAAAGTCAATCCGTGCCAACCTGATCACCCTCTCGGCACGCAGTGTCCAACCTCTGCCGCGGTGGAGGTCAACACCTCGCCCGCGACGGAACGGAGGAAAGGGAACTGTCGGACCCCGGGCCTACCGTCAGCCCGTCGACAACTGAAGGGCGGTCCGGATGCCGGATGCGGTGGTGGAACTCAGGCAGTACACATTGCGGCCGGGGCGGAGGGACGACCTGGTCGAGCTCTTCGACCGGGAGTTCCTGGAGAGCCAGGAAGCGGCCGGGATGCGGGTCATCGGACAGTTCCGCGATCTCCGGGACCCGGACCGGTTCGTCTGGCTGCGCGGGTTCGCCGACATGGCCACGCGGAAGTCGGCACTGAGCGGCTTCTACGGCGGACCGGTGTGGCAGGCCAACAGAACCGCCGCCAACGACACGATGATCGACTCCGACGACGTGCTGCTGTTGCGGCCGCTGGGCGACGGTTCCGGTTTCGCCGAACTCACGGCACGACCACCAGTGGGAACCGCAAAGTTGCCGGATTCGGTCGTGCTGGCGACCGTCTACCAACTGCCCGGCCCGGTGGACGCCGGATTCCGCGGCTTCTTCGAGCGGCGCGTGGCCCCGGTGATGTCCGCGAGCGGGGCGGTGCCGGTGGCCGCGTTCGAAACCGAACCTGCCGAGAACAACTTTCCAGCGCTTCCGGTGCGCACCGGGGAGAACGTTCTGGTCTGGTTCGCGGTACTGCCCGGCGAGGAGGCCCACCGAGCGCATCTCGCGAAGCTGGAGAGTTCATCGGACTGGACCGCTGAAGTGCTGCCGGAACTGATCCGCTCGCTCGCCGTGGCACCGCAGCAGCTGCTGCTCGCACCCACCGCGCGCTCCGTACTGCGCTGAGGGCGACACGGTCGCAAGCAGTAGACGGTAGGTTCGAACTTTCCAGCAACGGAGGTGTTGCGGTGACGAGTGCTCTGCCTTTCCGGATTCAGCACGTGACCATCGACAGTCACCGTCCTTACGCGCTCGCGCAGTTCTGGAGCACGGT
Organism: Amycolatopsis marina; assembly: GCF_900111885.1. Lineage (GTDB taxonomy): Bacteria > Actinomycetota > Actinomycetes > Mycobacteriales > Pseudonocardiaceae > Amycolatopsis > Amycolatopsis marina. The sequence goes on along the minus strand of NZ_FOKG01000006.1, from coordinate 255,560 downwards.
CACCGGATGGCCCATCAGTCACGAGGACGAGCCGGACTCGCCGGAGGTCGCGCTCGAACCGCCCGATCCGAACCTGCCGGAACTGCTGTTCGTCACCGTTGCCGACCGCAAGATCGGGAAGAACCGCCTGCACTTCGATCTCATGCCCCTGGCTACGACTCGGGACGAGGAAGTCGAACGGCTCGTGGCCGCCGGCGCCACGCTCGTCGACGACCGCAGGAAAGCGAACGGCAGAGGCTGGGCCGTACTCGCCGACCCCGAAGGCAACGAGTTCTGCGTGGAGGCCAGCCAGGCCGAACGGGAGTGAGAACTTTTCGTTGCCTACGGCGGATCCTTGGCCCATGAATCGCCGCACCTCGAGCAGGATCGTTCGCGGGGTCCGGGCAGTTCTGTCCAGTGTGGACTTTTCGGCCACTGGGTCCGTTGGTTCGTTGATGGGGTTTGTGGGTTGTGTGTCAGGGGCCAGCCGGGTTGGTCTTTGAGGTAGCGGTGGGGTTCGTATTTGGCGCCGCTGTTGGTGTCGGCGGTGTGGCTGGTGTGGTGCATTCACGGTCCGCGACAGGACAGCGTTCAGGTGACCGCCCAGCGGCGCCCTTCTCGGCGTCCGTGTCGTCCAGCCGGACATGCCTTCACCAGCGCATTTGACCTCAACTTCGGTTGAGCTGATGGGCTGTTCGCCGTCGATGTCAGGACTAGGGAAAGCGAACAGCCATGGCGAACAGCACGACCACAGATCGCACTCCGCACCCGCCCCCGGTGGATCGGCCGTCGATGTTGACGCTTCCGGTGGTCCTGGTCGGCGTCGTCCTGGTGGCGATGTCCATCTCGGGGACCGCGGTGGCGTTGCCGAGCATCGGTCGTGATCTCGATACCTCCGGGTCTCCGTTGAACTGGGTCGTCGCCGGTTACAACCTGGCCTTCGCGGCCATGACGCTCATCATGGGATCGACCGCCGACCGGGTCGGTCGCCGACGGGTGTTCATCGTCTCGGCGCTGGTCTTCGCGGGCGGGTTTCTCGGCACGGCGCTGAGTCCGGTGATCGTCGTCACCGACATCGCCCGCATCCTCTCCGGCGTCGGCGGTGCCGGGATCATGGCGGCCGGTGGCGCCATTCTCGCTGCCAGCTACGACGGTGCGGCCCGCAATCGCGCCTTCGCCCTGATGGGCACCATGGCCGGGGTCGGCATCGCCATTGGCCCCACGCTGGCGGGCCTGCTGATCAGTGTCACCGGATGGCGGGGAAGCTTCGCGGTCTTCAGTGTCATCGGCCTGCTGGTCGGCTTGGGCGGGACCCGTGCCCGCGAGTCCCGCGCGACCGGTTCCGACCGGATCGACTGGGCGGGCAGCACGTTGTTCGTCGGCGCACTGACACTGCTGATGTTCGCGCTCCTGGAGGCGTCCTCGCTCGGCTGGTCGCATCCGGTCATCCTGTTCACCGGGATCGCTGGCCTGGTCGTGCTGGTCACCTTCGGCGTCGTTCAGCGGCGCAGCGCCGCTCCGGTGCTGGCGCCAGCCCTGGTCGCCAACCGCGGTTTCCTGGGCTGGAGTCTGGCGACCCTGACCACCTCCGTCGGGTTCCTCGGCGTCCTGGTCTTTCTGCCCACCTACCTGCAGGCGGCGGCAGGGCTCTCCCCTGCGGCGTCGGGGTTGACGATGCTGTTGCTGACCGCCCCTGTGCTGATCATGCCCATGATTGCCGTGGCCCTGGTGAACAAGGGCGTCCAGGCCCGGCTACTGATCATGATCGCCCTGGTGCTGGTCGTGGCCGGGAACCTGTGGCTGGTGACGCTGAGCGCCGAGGACACGGTCGTGGCCGTCGCAGCGCCGCTGGTGATGATCGGAGTCGGCATGGGAGCGTCCTTCGGCATCACCGACGGCCAGGCTATGGCCCTGGTTCATGCCGACGCCGTCGGTATGGCGGCCGGTTTCCTCAACACCCTGCGCGGAGCGGCCGAAGCGCTGGTTATCGCCGCGTACAGTGCCTCCCTCGCCGGTCTCCTCGCGGCCAGGCTCGGCGACGCGACCCAGGCTGCGAAGGTGGGTGCCGGACGCCTCACCGACGGAGCCGAGGCTGTGGAACTGGACGCCTTCACCTGGTCCTGGCAGTTGACCCAGTTCGGCGTCGGCCTGCTCTGCCTCGTCCTGTCGGTCGTCGTGGCCGTCCTGATTCACAGCCGCGCGGCGACGTCCCGCCGCACCACCTGACCGCCAGGCATTTTCCGAACAAGGCAAGGAGCAATGTTTTGCGCGCCAGTCCAGAGGACCAGCTCACGATCGGTGAGGTCACTCGCCGGACTGGCGTGCCCGCCTCCGCCCTGCACTTCTACGAACGCAAGGGCCTGATCTTCAGCGAACGCGCGGGTCGCAACCAGCGGATCTTTTCCCGGCACATGCTTCGCCGGATCTCCTTGATCATGGTGGCCAAGCGCCTGCACATTCCGTTGTCGGACGTCGCCGAGGTCTTCGCCGGTCTCCCCGTCGATCGCGCCCCCACGCACAGGGACTGGCAGCGGGTCTCCCGGCGCTGGAAGAAACAACTGGAGGAACGTCGTCGGGTCCTCGAACGCCTCGAAAACGAACTCACCGGCTGCATCGGCTGCGGTTGCCTGTCGATGAAGGCCTGCCTGCTCCTCAATCCCGACGACACCCTCCAGGGCCGAGGTCCTGGACCGGTGCGGCTCCAGCAGTCCAGCGTCGCCCTCGAGTGACGACCTGCGGAGATTTGACACGACTTCGAACGTGTGTTCGACTCTGCGGGTGCGATGGGACAGGCAGCGGGTCGGGGGCGGAAACGAGCAGGCGCTACCTGGTCTCGCGGGGCTGATCCGGACGGTCCAGTCGCCGGAGTTCGCCGGTGTGACCTTTCACGAGGTCCGGGCCCGCTCGGTGCTGAACAAGGTCGGCCCGTCTTCCGGTGTGCCCTTCCGGTGGACCGTCAACCCATATCGTGGCTGCTCACACGCCTGCAAGTATTGTTTCGCCCGAAGTACGCACAACTATCTCGACTTCGACTCCGGACGGGACTTCGACACCCAGGTCGTGGTCAAGGTGAACGCCGCGGAGGTGCTCGCGTCCCAACTGCGCAAGCCGTCCTGGGCGCGCGAGCACGTGGCGATGGGTACGAACACCGATCCCTACCAGCGCGCCGAGGGTCGCTACGGGCTGATGCCGGGAATCATCCGGGCGCTGGCCCGCTCCGGCACTCCCTTCTCGATCCTGACGAAGGGCACCGTGCTGAGTCGGGACCTGCCGTTGCTCCGCGAGGTGAACGCCGATGTGCCCGTGGGCCTCGGTGTGTCCATCGCGCTGCTCGACCGCGACCTGCAACGCAAGCTCGAACCGGGCACTCCGAGCCCACAGGCACGACTCGACCTGGTCCGGCGTATCCGGGACGCCGGACTGCCCTGCGGTGTCTTCGTCGCGCCGGTGCTGCCGGGGCTCACCGACTCGACCGAGGCATTGGGTGCCCTGTTCGCCGAGGTCGTCGCCGCAGGGGCGACCGGCGTGACGGTGCTGCCGTTGCACCTGCGTCCCGGCGCTCGCGAGTGGTACGGCAGGTGGCTGGCCGCCGAGTACCCGGCGCTCGTGCCGCGGTACCGCCGGCTCTACGCGGGAGGCAGCTACGCCGGGGTGGCCTACCGCCGCTGGTTGTCCGAACGGGTTTCCCGGTTGCTTCGCCAGCACGGGTTGGAGCACGGAGGCGGGGACACCGGCCGTGTCCGCGGGGACGCGCAGCGTGAGTCCTCCGAGGTGGTCCCGGTGCAGGTGGCCCGTGGCCCGGTGCCTACTCTGCAAGGTGAGCAGCTGCCGCTGCTGTAGGCCAAGCCGGGTGGTCGGCACGCACACAGCCGGTGCCAGGGCGAAACCTGGTGGCGAGCCCCCCGGGGTGATTCGTTAGCCTTTACCGTCGGCAAATCCGCCGCAGACACCGCCCGACAACCGCGTGCTCCGACAGAACGAGGAGAGCAACCCCAGTGCTTCGCACCCACAACGCCGGCACACTCCGTGCCGAGCATGCTGGCCAGACCGTCACCCTCACCGGCTGGGTGGCCCGGCGGCGCGATCACGGCGGTGTCATCTTCATCGATCTGCGCGACGCCAGCGGTGTTGCCCAGGTCGTGTTCCGTGAGGGCGAGATGGCCGAGCGCGCCCACCAGTTGCGCTCGGAGTTCTGCATCCGGGTCACCGGCGAGGTCGCTCAGCGGCCGTCCGGCAACGAGAACCCCGAGATCCCGACCGGCGCGATCGAGGTGCTGACCACCGAGCTGGAGGTCCTCTCCGAGGCCGCGGTGCTGCCGTTCCCGATCGACGACCGCGTCGAGGTCGGCGAGGAGGTGCGCCTCAAGCACCGCTACCTCGACCTGCGGCGCAGCGGTCCGGCGCACGCCATGCGCCTGCGCAGCGAGGTGAACCGGGCGGCGCGCGAGGTGCTGCACGAGCGCGACTTCGTCGAGGTCGAGACCCCGACGATGACCCGCTCCACCCCCGAAGGTGCCCGCGACTTCCTGGTGCCCGCGCGCCTGCGCCCCGGAAGCTGGTACGCCCTGCCCCAGTCACCGCAGCTGTTCAAGCAGCTGCTCATGGTCGGCGGACTGGAGCGTTACTACCAGATCGCCCGCTGCTACCGGGACGAGGACTTCCGCGCCGACCGGCAGCCGGAGTTCACCCAGCTCGACATCGAGATGAGCTTCGTCGAGCAGGACGACGTGATCGCCCTCGGCGAGGACATCGTCGCAGCGCTGTGGAAGCTCGTCGGCGTCGAGCTGACCACGCCGTTCCAGCGGATCACCTACGCCGAGGCGATGGCCAAGTACGGCACCGACAAGCCGGACCTCCGCTTCGACCTCGAGCTGACCGACCTGACCGAGTTCTTCGCCGACACCCCGTTCCGCGTCTTCCAGGCGCCGTACGTGGGCTCCGTGGTGATGGCCGGTGGCGCCGACCAGCCCCGCCGTCAGCTCGATGCCTGGCAGGAGTTCGCCAAGCAGCGCGGGCACAAGGGTCTGGCCTACGTGCTGGTCGGCGAGGACGGCACGCTCGGTGGGCCGGTGGCCAAGAACCTGTCGGAGACCGAGCGGGAGAACCTCGCCGCCGCCGCGGGAGCCAAGCCCGGCGACTGCGTCTTCTTCGCCGCGGGCAAGCAGAACGACGCTCGCGCGCTGCTCGGTGCCGCCAGGATCGAGATCGGTCGCCGGCTCGGCCTGATCGACGAGAACGCCTGGTCGTTCGTGTGGGTGGTGGACGCGCCGCTGTTCGCGCCCGCGTCCGAGACCGACGACGTCGCCGTGGGCAGCGGCACGTGGACCGCGGTGCACCACGCGTTCACCTCGCCGACCCCGGAGTGGATCGACAAGTTCGAGACCGACCCCGCCAACGCGCTGGCCTATGCCTACGACATCGTCTGCAACGGCAACGAGATCGGCGGCGGTTCGATCCGTATTCACCGCAGGGACGTGCAACAGCGGGTGTTCGAGCTGATGGGCATCTCCGAGGAGGAGGCGCAGGAGAAGTTCGGCTTCCTGCTCGACGCCTTCCAGTTCGGCGCGCCCCCGCACGGCGGCATCGCCTTCGGCTGGGACCGGATCGTCATGCTGCTCGCCGGCGCGGAGTCCCTGCGCGAGGTCATCGCGTTTCCGAAGACCGGAGGTGGGTATGACCCCCTCACCGCGGCTCCGGCACCGATCACTCCCGAACAGCGCAAGGAAGCAGGGGTGGACGCCAAGCCGGAGCCCCGCGCCTGACGTAAACCTCCGTGTTCCACCGGTTCCCGGCCGAACCGTGTCCTGATGACGGTCAGGGCACGGTCTGGTCGTTGACAGTGGTCCTTGTCGCTCGCTCACTAGTAGGGTCGTGACCAATGACAGTCGACACCTCCGCTGCAGATGATTCGACGTTCGGCGCTGGAGCGGAACTACTCGCCATCGAGGCCGCTCTCGCCGCGGGTGAGGCGGTGCTGTCCCAGCGTTTCGGCAGCGCCATCACCCTCGTCGACCCCGAGGACCTCGACGGCAGTGGTCCCGCCACAGTGGTGCGCGCCAAGGTCGCGACCTCGCCGTTCGACCTGCCCCGCACCCTGGTGATCAAGCACTATCCGGGCACCCCCGGACCGGGCCAGCCCGACCCGTTCGCTCAGGAGGCGGTCAGCTACCAGTTGTTCACCGCGCTCCCGCCCGAGGAGCGGATGTGCCCGGAACTCGTCGCGCACGACGGGCGCGAGCGGGTGCTCGTCATCGACGACCTCGGGCACGCGCCGACGTTGCGCGACAAGCTCCGCACACCGGACGCCCGCGCCGCCGAGACCGCACTACTGTCCTGGGCTCGTTCCCTCGGCAGGCTGCATGCCAGCACGGCAAGCAGGGAAGCCGACTTCAACGCCCTGCTGCGCAGGCTTGGCGGACCCGTCGGCGGGGACGACAGTTCCCCGCTCACGGCCTGTGCCCAGCTGCCCGCCCTGCTGGAGAAGACCCTGGGCGTGGGGACCCACGAGCGAGTCCGCGCCGCGGCCGAGCGGGCCGCCGAGCACGCGAGGTCGGCCTGCTACCGGGCGTTCAGCCCGGTGGACCTGTGGCCGGACAACAACCTGGTGACCAGTTCCGGCGTCCGCTTCCTCGACTTCGAACGCGGCCGCGTGCGCAGCGCCCTGGTGGACGCCGCGCACCTGCGGGTTCCGTTCGTGACCAGTCCCGACGCCCTCGCGCTGCCCGCCGGAATGAGCGAAGCGATGGTGGCGGCCTGGCGGGCGGAGATCGCCGAGATCTGGCCGTCGCTCGCCGACGACGAGGCGCTGTCCGCGTACCTGCTGGACAGTCAGCTGCTCGGGGTCTGGATGGTGACCTGGGAACTGTTGCCGAAGCTGCCCGCTGGTACGACCGCAGGGCCGACCAGCAGGTCGGCGGCGCTGATCACCTGGTGGAGCGATCTCGCCGCGCATGCCGACAGGGGTGGGCAGGATGAACTCGCGGCTCACGCCCGCGACGTCGCCGCCGCGCTCGAGGCCAGGTACGGCCAGGGGCTGGAACTCGCGTTGTACCCCGCTTTCCGGTAACCGGGCCGCGCGCACCGAGGGTTCGCCGGGGCGTCCGCACGCTGTTACCCGGCGATCATCCCGAGTGAGCCTGTGTGCCGGATCCTCTGACGCGTGACCGTGGTGAGTAACGAAGTCACTTCGACCCTCGACCCACTCCCTACCCCTCCGACGACCGCGCTGCCTACCGCGGGCCGGACCGCGCACCGGCTCGCGGTACTCGGCGACTCGACCGCTGTCGGACTCGGTGATCCACTTCCCGACGGTGGCTGGCGCGGCGTCGGCCCACTCGTCGCCGACGCACTCGGCGTCGAGCCCGGTGGCTACGTCAACCACTCGTTCACCGGTGCGCGCATGCGCTGTGTGCGGGAACGTCAGCTGCCGGACGCGCTGGCGCACCGGCCGGACGCCGTGCTGGTGCTGGCCGGGATGAACGACACCCTGCGCTCGGACTTCAGCCCGGTGGACGTGGCAGCCGACCTGGACCAGATCGTCACCCGTCTGCTGGCCGTCGGTGCGGTTCCCGTCGTGGTCCGGTTTCACGACCACGGCCGGGTCTTCCGCCTGCCGGGACCGCTGCACCGGGCACTACGGGCCCGGATCGAGATGCTCAACACGGCCATCGACTCCGTCGTCGTCGGGCGCGGTGTGCCCTGCCTCGACCTCGCCGGTGTGCCGGGGGCGTACGACCTCGACGCGTGGAGCGTGGACCGGCTGCATCCGTCCGAACTGGGACACCGGTTGCTCGCTCGCGGGTTCACGGAAATGCTGCGGCAGCGCGGCTTCGCCGTCCCCGCCCCGGTCGGTCTGCGCCTGTCGGGGGGCGCGCCGGTGGGCACGGCCGATCACGTCGGCTGGCTGGTGGTGAAGGGGATTCCCTGGCTGTGGCGCAGAGGCCGGGACCTGATGCCCTACGCCGCCGCGATCATGCTCCGCTCGGCGAGAGAGTCCCTGGCCACCCGGCTGCCCTGACCCGTGGCACCGCACTTTCCCGGGAAAGTGCGTGAGGTCAATCCCATGACCAGGGACGCGAGTTTCCGGATTCGCACTTTCCCGGGAAAGTGCTTAGGCCGGGCGGCCGTCCCACGGGGCGACGGGATCCGGGAGGGGCGAGCATCGCGGGCGGACAGGGTGCGCAGCCACATTGTTCACCGCCAGCGCAACGCGTGTCGGCGGTGCGGGATACCTTCGATACGTGGAACAAGACGAGCTGTTCACGGTGAACCCCGACCTGGCCGCGCCACCGGAGCCGGTCGATACCCCCACGGCAACGGGCGAGCGGAGCGTGCCCGCCGCCGCGGCCGGGGCGCCGCTCGCCGTGCGGATGCGGCCGCGCTCGCTCGACGAGGTGGTCGGGCAGCAGCACCTGCTGGGGGAGGGAGCCCCGCTGCGCAGGCTCGTCGAGGGGGCCGCGCCCGCCTCGGTGCTGCTCCACGGGCCACCGGGAACCGGCAAGACCACGCTGGCCAACCTGGTCTCCACCGCCACCGGCCGTAGGTTCGTGGCGTTGTCCGCCCTGTCTGCCGGCGTCAAGGAGGTTCGCGGGGTCATCGAGGAGGCCCGCCGCAGGCGCAACTACAACGCCGAGAACACCGTGCTGTTCATCGACGAGGTACACCGCTTCTCCAAGACACAACAGGACGCGCTGCTCGGCGCGGTCGAGGACAGGACGGTGTTGCTGGTCGCCGCCACCACGGAGAACCCGTCGTTCTCGATCGTGTCCCCGCTGCTGTCGCGGTCGCTGGTGTTGCAACTGCGGCCACTGACCGACGACGACGTGCGGGGCCTGATCCGGCGCGCGATGGCCGATGAGCGCGGCCTCGGCGGTGAGCTGGAACTCACCGAGGACGCGGAGAACCACCTGGTGCGCCTGGCGTCCGGGGACGCGCGACGCGCGCTGACCGCGCTGGAGGCAGCGGCCGACGCCGCGAGTGTCACCGAGCACAGGACGGTCGGCCTCGCCATCGTGGAGGCCGCCGTCGACAAGGCCGCGGTCCGCTACGACCGTGACGGCGATCAGCACTACGACGTGATCAGCGCGTTCATCAAGTCGATCCGCGGCTCCGACGTGGACGCCGCACTGCACTATCTGGCCCGGATGATCGAGGCAGGGGAGGACCCGCGCTTCCTGGCCCGCAGGCTCGTCGTGCACGCCAGCGAGGACATCGGGATGGCCGACCCGACGGCGTTGCAGGCGGCCGTGGCGGCCGCGCACGCGGTGCAGTTCATCGGAATGCCCGAGGGCAGGCTCGCGCTCGCGCAGGCCACCGTGCACCTCGCCACCGCACCGAAGTCGAACGCGGTGATCGCCGGCATCGACGCCGCGCTCGCCGATGTCCGGGCGGGACGCATCGGCACCGTCCCGCCACATCTGCGCGACGGCCACTACGCGGGTGCGGCCAAGCTCGGCAACGCGCAGGGCTACCGGTACCCGCACAACGCCCCGGAAGGAGTGCTGGCACAGCAGTACCCGCCGGACGAACTGGTGGGCGCCGACTACTACAACCCCACCCAGCACGGTGCGGAACGCACACTCGCCGAGCGCGTGCCGAAGTTGCGGCGCAGCGTCCGCGGTGAAACCAGGGGCGGGTGATCGGCGGGCCGCCCGGCCGGGCGCGGGCGCGCGCGGTAGCCTGACCGGCAATTCCGCGAACTTCAAGCGAACCTTCAAGCGGACCTTCAAGAGAACACAGCCATCGAACTTTCGAGGAGGGCACGTGTCGGCAGGGCAGGTCGCCGCACTGGTCGCCGCAGGCGCGTTCGTGCTGCTGGTGTTGTTGCTGGCGATCCCGTTGATCAAGCTCGGCCGCACGCTGGACGAGGCGACGATCGCGCTCCGCAAGGCGCACGAGAACACGGATCCGCTGCTGCACGGGGCCAACGACACCATCACCCACGTCAACACCCAGCTCGAGCGGGTCGACGGGATCACGGCGAACGCGCAGGCGGTTTCCGGCAACGTCTCCGCGCTGTCGTCGGTGTTCACCGCGACCCTGGGCGGGCCGCTGGTGAAGACGGCGGCGTTGTCCTACGGCATCAGCAAGGCCGTGAAGGCCCGCCGCAACGCGAAGGCCGTGGATTCCGGGAAGCACTCCCGCAGGCGGAAGGGATTCCGGCGATGAAGCGGATCTTCTGGCTCGGGGTCGGGGTCGTGACCGGTGTCGCACTGTCGCGCAAGGCGACGGAAACCGCTCGTCAGGCCAGCCCGGCAGGGTTAGCCTCGAATGTGGGCGAGGCGATACGAGAACTCGCCGGTGCCGTGGGCACCTTCGGCGCCGATGTGCGCGCCGGCATGAGCGAGCGGGAGCAGGAGTTGAGCGACATCGTGGAGGAGCGGTCCAGGGTGGTCACCCCTGTCGCGCGCCGGTCACCGCGCCCCGCGGCGGCCGACGGCAGGCACGCCGCCCCCGCGCCGCGTCCCCGGCGAGCGCGCCGGGCGGAGGGCTGACCGCACCGCACTTCTCGACCGGGACGCGGTTCCCTCCGCCTCTACCGGCCCGCACAGCCATCCCGGCCCGATGCGCGCGACAGCCGCGCGCCCGGCCCGCACGACCAAGGAAAACCAGTGGAAACACACGAGATCGCCAGTCGGTTCCTCCGGCACTTCGAGCAGCACGGGCACACCAAGGTGCCCAGTGCCTCGCTGATCCTGGACGACCCGAACCTGCTCTTCGTCAACGCGGGCATGGTGCAGTTCAAGCCCTACTTCCTCGGTGAGGTCCCACCGCCGTACCCGAGGGCGACCAGCGTGCAGAAGTGTGTGCGTACCGGGGACATCGACGAGGTCGGCAAGACCACCCGGCACAACACCTTCTTCCAGATGGCGGGCAACTTCTCCTTTGGTGACTACTTCAAAGAAGGCGCGATCGAACGCGCCTGGGAGCTGATCACCTCGCCGCAGGACCAGGGTGGTTTCGGGTTCGACCCCGAGCGGATCTGGGCCACGGTGTACGAGGACGACGCGGAAGCGGCCGCGTTGTGGAAGAAGGTCGCCGGTCTGCCCAGTGACCGGATCCAGGCTCGCGACATGGTCGACAACTTCTGGTCGATGGGTGTCCCCGGTCCGTGTGGTCCGTGTTCGGAGATCTACTACGACCGCGGCCCGGAGTACGGCCGCGAAGGCGGGCCGGTCGTTGACGAGGACCGCTACATCGAGATCTGGAACCTCGTGTTCATGCAGAACATCCGGGGTGAGGGCAGCGGCAAGAAGGACTTCCCGATCCTCGGTGAGCTGCCCGCCAAGAACATCGACACCGGCATGGGCGTCGAGCGGGTCGCCACCTTGCTGCAGGGCGTCGAGAACGTCTACGAGACCGATCTCGTACGACCGGTGATCACCAGGGCCGAGGAGATCTCCGGGCACCGGTACGGCGCCGACCACACCGACGACGTGCGGTTCCGGGTGGTGGCCGACCATGCGCGCTCCGGGATGATGCTGATCGGCGACGGGGTGACCCCGGGTAACGACGGCCGGGGTTACGTGCTGCGCAGGCTGCTGCGCCGAATTGTGCGCTCGATGCGGCTGCTCGGTGTGCACGAGCCGGTGCTGCCCGAGTTCGCGACCGTCGTCCGGGACGCGATGGGCCCGTCCTATCCGGAACTGGTCAGCGACTTCGACCGGATCTCCGACATCATGCGCACGGAGGAGGAGGCCTTCCTGGCCACCCTCACCAGCGGCTCGCGCATCTTCGACCTCGCCGCCGAGCAGACCAAGTCCTCCGGCGGGGGGATCCTCGCGGGCGACAAGGCGTTCCAGCTGCACGACACCTACGGCTTCCCGATCGACCTCACCCTGGAGATGGCCGCCGAACAGGGGCTCACGGTCGACGAGCAGGGCTTCCGCGCGCTGATGGAGGAGCAGCGGCAGCGGGCGAAGGCCGACGCCGCTTCCCGCAAGAGCGGGCACGGTGACCTGTCGGTGTACCGGCAGCTGCTCGAGGACGGCGGCGAGACCGAGTTCCTCGGCTACACCGACCTCCAGGCCACCGCCACCGTGCTCGGCCTGCTGGTCGACGGCGCTCCGGTGCGCAGCGCGGGCGCGGGCACCAAGGCCGAGGTCGTGCTCAACCGCACGCCGTTCTACGCCGAGAGCGGTGGCCAGGTCGCCGACACCGGCGTGCTGCTCGGCTCCGGTGTCGAGCTGAAGGTGCTCGACGTGCAGAAGATCGTGCCCGGGCTCTTCGTGCACCGCGTCGAGGTCGTCGAGGGTGAGCTCGGCCTCGGCACCGAGGTCACCGGGTCGGTCGACGCCGAGCGGCGCGAGGCGATCGCCCGCTCGCACTCGGCCACCCACCTGGTTCACGCCGCCGTGCGCGGGGCGTACGGCAAGCGGGCGGCGCAGGCGGGTTCGCTGAACGCGCCGGGCCGCATGCGGTTCGACTTCACCTCCTCCGGCGGGGTGTCCGCCGACGTGCTGACCGAGGTCGAGGAGGAGGTCAACGACTACCTGCAGACCGACGTCGAGGTGCAGTCCTACGTCACCACCAAGGACAAGGCGCTGGAGCTCGGCGCGGTCGCGCTGTTCGGCGAGAAGTACGGCAACGACGTCCGTGTCGTCGACATGGGTGAGTACTCGCGGGAACTCTGCGGCGGCACCCACGTCGAGCGCATCGGTCAGCTGGGCCTCGTCAAGCTGGTCGGCGACTCCTCCATCGGATCCGGTGTGCACCGGGTGGAGGCCCTGGTCGGGCAGGATGCGCTACGGCACGTGCGCAAGGAGCAACTGCTGGTCTCCCAGCTCGCCGGCACGTTGAAGGTGCCGACCGAGCAGCTGCCCGCGCGAATCGACGACGTCCTCAGCCGGTTGCGCAGCGCGGAGAAGGAGATCGAGCAGTTGCGCACACAGCAGGTGCTCGGCTCGGCAGGCGCGCTCGCCGACTCGGCGAAGGACGTCGGCGGCGTGGCGCTGGTGGCGGAGAAGATCGCCGAGGGCATCGACGCGGCCGGACTGCGCGCGCTCGCGGGTGAGGTGCGCAACCGACTCGGCTCCCGGCCCGGCGTGGTCGCCCTGTTCGCGCCGTCGGAGGGCAAGGTGAGCTTCGTCGTCGGCACCACGTCCACGGCGCGGGACAAGGGGTTCGCCGCGGGCAAGCTGGTCCCCGCCTTCGCGGAGGCGGTCGGCGGCAGGGGCGGCGGCAAGGCCGACATGGCCCAGGGCGGCGGCACGAACCCCGACGGGATCGACACGGCCATCCGGTTGCTGGGTGACGCGGTGGCTCGCGGGTGAGTTCGCGCCGTCCCGATCGCCCTGGCGAACACGACCCCGGGGCGGGCAGGCGGCTGGGCGTCGACGTCGGCTCGGTCCGGGTCGGCGTCGCGCTCAGCGATCCCACGCCCTTTCTCGCGAGCCCGCTCGTTACCCTGTCCCGTGATGCGGACAAGGACAGCGACCTCGACCAGATCGTCCAGCTCGTCACCGAACACGAGGTGGTCGAGGTGATTGTCGGATTGCCGAGAACTCTGGCCGACCGCCACGGCTCGGCGGCCGAGATCGCCGTGTCCTACGCCGAGCGTCTGGCCGGGCTGGTCGATCCGGTTCCGGTGCGGCTCGCGGATGAACGCCTCACGACCGTCAGCGCCGCGCGTATGTTGTCGCAGCGTGGCGTGAAGGGCCGAAAGCAGCGTGCCGTGGTGGACCAGGCGGCCGCTGTGGAAATCCTGCAGGGCTGGCTCGACGCGCGCGCGTCCCACATCCGTCGTGCCGAGGGGGAGGGCCGATGACCACTCCACCGAACGACGGCACCGGAGGCAGGCGGAGGCTGCGACCACAGTGTCCTCCCGGTCCTCCCGGTACGCCACCCCCACCGGTACCTCCGGCTGCCGTCCCGCCCCCTCCGGCGGCCGCGCAGCCACCGCCGCCTGGTGCGCCGCCGCCGCGTCCGCCACGGCGCGGCGGTCCGGCGGGACCGCCACCGCCGCTCGCTGGGCCTCCGGGCGCGCCGCCCGCGGGCAGGCCGCTGCCGCCCCGGCGTCCCGTGGTCCGGCCCCAGGAGGGCGGGCACGCCGGTGATCTCGGCGCACCGCCGCCGCCCGTGACCGGACGGCGCAGGCTGCGACCATCGGGACCGCCGCCGGACGAGCGGCCGACGGAGGTGCTGCGCCTCGAACCCGGGCAACTCGCCGCCGCGGAACCCGTCGACGCGTATGCGGACGAGGCTGAGCACCCGGACCACGACGACCGGGACGACGCCGAGTACGCCGACGACGAGTACATGGACGACGACTACGACGACCACGACGACTACGACGAGGACTTCGAGGACGAGGACCGGGCCGAGCCGGAGTACTTCGAGGACGAGCGGGAAGACCTGGGCAGGAGGCGCGGCGGCCGGACGAAGCGCGCGTTCGGCTGGATCGCGGCCGTCGCGGTCATCGTGCTGCTCGCCGGCGGTGCGTGGTACGGCATCACCGAGATCTTCGGGTACGAGGACTACGAGGGCGCGGGAGAGACCGACGTCCTGATCCGCGTCGAGAAGGGCGACTCCACCAACGCCATCGCCGCCACCCTGCAGGAGAAGGACGTGGTCGCGAGCGCGAAGGCGTTCGTGAAGGCCGGTGCGGACGAAGAGGGCATCCGCAGCGTGCAGCCCGGGTACTACGTGCTCAAGACCAAGATGTCCGGTGCTGCCGCGGTGAGCCGGATCGTCGAGCCGGAGGCGCGGGTCGGCGAGTTGCAGATCCGCGCGGGCACCCAGCTGGACGACGTCACACTGCCGGACGGTTCGGCCACTCCCGGCGTGCTGAAGCTGGTGTCCGACGCGTCCTGCGCCGAGCTCAACGGCACCAGCACCTGTGTTCCGGTCGAGGAGCTCAGCTCGGTCGCCGCGGAGGCGGACCTGGCGGCGCTGGGCGTGCCGGAGTGGGCGGTGCGCGACGCCTCGAAGGCCGAAGGGGCCCGGAAGATCGAGGGCCTCGTCGCGCCCGGTGTGTACGACGTGCGGCCGGGACAGACGGCGGAGGAACTGCTGAAGTCGCTCCTGACGGCGTCGGCGACCCGGCTGGAGGCCACGGGACTGCCGGACGCGGCGGAGGGCACCGGCAAGACGCCGTACCAGATCGTGGTGATCGCTTCCCTGATCGAGCGGGAGGCCGTCAAGCAGGACTTCGAGAAGGTGTCGCGGGTGATCTACAACCGCCTCGACGAGGGCATGAAGCTGCAGCTGGACTCGACCGTCAACTACGCGCTGGACCGGCCGGTCGTGCGGACCAAACCCGAGGACCGCGATCGGGCGGGCCCGTACAACACCTACCGCAACACGGGGCTGCCGCCGACGCCGATCTCGGCGCCCAGTCCCGAGGCCGTGAAGGCCGCGCTCGAGCCCGCTGAAGGGGACATCCTCTTCTTCGTCAAGTGCGAGAAGAACGGGCTGTCCTGCTTCGCCGAGACCAACGAGGAGCACAACCAGAACCGGCGCGAAGCACAGGCCCGCGGTGCCTACTGAGCCAGCTCCCGCCGAGGGGCGGCTCCGCGCCGGCGTCGTCGGCAAGCCGATCGAGCACTCGCTCTCACCGGTACTGCACGGCGCGGCCTACCGGGCACTCGGGCTGACCGGCTGGACCTATGACCGGATCGAGATGGACGCGGCCGGCCTGCCCGGTTTCGTGCGAGACCTCGGGCCCGAATGGGCCGGGCTTTCGGTGACCATGCCGGGCAAACGTGCCGCGCTCGCCCTCGCGTCGGAGGTGACCGCGCGAGCGGCGGCCGTTGGCGCGGCGAACACGCTCGTGCCGTGCGATTCCGGTTGGCGGGCCGACTGCACCGATGTGGACGGCGTCGTCGGCGCACTGCGCTCGGCGGGTGGTTTTCGCGGTGCTGATCCCGGCGCGACCGGGGTGGTGCTCGGCGCGGGTGGCACGGCCGCCGCCGCGGCGGTCGCGTTCGCGGAACTGGGACTGTCCGGTGTCCGGTTGGTGGTGCGCGAACCCGCGCGAGCGGAGGAGACCTCGGCCGCCGCCGCCAGGATGGGCCTCGCCGTCGAGGTGCTCAAGTGGTCCGAGGTGGAGTTCGCCGAACTGGCGCAGGCACCGGTGGTGGTGAGTACCGTGCCGTCGGCCGCGGTCGAGCCGCACCTCGACGACCTCGCACTCGCGGCGTGTCTGCTCGACGTCATCTACGACCCCTGGCCCACTCCGCTGGCCAGGGCCGTGGCCGAGCGGGGCGGCAGCCTCGGCACCGGTCTGGACATGTTGCTGCACCAGGCTTTCGGGCAGGTGGAGCAGTTCACCGGGCAGCAGGCCCCACGGGCGGCGATGCGCGATGCCCTGCGGGCGGCGACCGGAGGGACAATTCCGTTGCCGCTGGGGTAAGCCCGGTGCTAGGTTGGTCGACTGCCTTGAGGAAGGACCGAGTCAGTCATGCCGGTACCCGGCCGCAACGTGTACTCCGACGACGACATCGAATCCATCTGGGTGGGCGGTGCGCCTGTCCTCGACTCGACGGTCACGATGGTCGAATACGACCCCGCCTGGCCCGCCCTTTACGAACGGGAGGCGGACCGGATCCGCCGCACACTGGGGGAGCGGGTGCTCGTGCTGGAGCACATCGGCTCCACCGCGGTGCCGGGGTTGTGTGCGAAGCCGCGGATCGACATCCTGCTGATCGTGCCGGACGTCGACGACGAGGGCGCCTATCTGCCCGCGCTCGAAGCGGCGGGATACCGGCTGGTGATCCGCGAGCCCAAGGACGGACACCGGGCGTTCAAGGGACCGGACACCGATGTCAACCTGCACGTGTACTCGCCGGACACCGGCGAGATCGAACGCTACCTGACCTTCCGGGACCACCTCAGGGCCGACGAAGCGGACCGCGACCTGTACGCGAACACGAAGCGGGAACTGGCGGCCCGCACCTGGACCTACATCCAGCACTACGCGGACGCGAAGAACGACGTCGTGGACGAGATCATGGGCCGCGCGAGGGAGGCGAAGAGTGCGGACGGAGCATGACGCGGCGGTGACCGGAGACGCGATCTAGGCTGGGCTGATGAAGATCGCCATTCTCGACGACTACCAGAACGTCGCACTCGACTTCGCCGATTGGGACAGCCTCGGCGCCGAGGTCGAGGTGTTCACCGAGCACATCGGAGACCAGGACGAACTGGTCCGGCGGCTGGACGGATTCGAGGTCGTGGTGGCGATGCGCGAGCGCACCCGGTTCGACGCGGCGCTGCTGCGCAGATTGCCCGCGTTGCGCCTGCTGGTCAGCACCGGCAGGCGCAACGCGGCCATCGATCTGAGCGCGGCAGGGGAGCAGGGCGTCGTGGTCTGCGGCACCGGCTACCGGGCGGAACCCACGGTGGAACACACCTGGGCGCTGATCCTGGCCGCGGCCCGCAACATTCCCGCCGAGGAGCGGTCGGTGCGCGCGGGCGGGTGGCAGCAGGCGGTCGGCACCGGCCTGCACGGGCGCACCCTGGGGCTGCTCGGCCTGGGCAGGCTCGGCGCGCGGGTGGCGGCGATCGGGCAGGCGTTCGGGATGAACACGATCGCGTGGAGCCAGAACCTGACCGAGGAGCGGGCGGCTGAACAGGGTGTCACCGCGGTGTCGAAGGACGAGTTGTTCCGGAACTCGGACGTCCTCTCGGTGCACCTCGTGCTCAGCGACCGCACCCGCGGGCTCGTCGGCTCGGCCGAACTGGGTGTCATGCGGCCGGGGGCGGTCCTGGTGAACACCTCGCGCGGGCCGATCATCGATGAGAGCGCGCTGCTGGACACGGTGCGGGAGAACAGGATCAAGTGCGCCGCCCTCGACGTGTTCGACGTCGAACCGCTGCCGGTCGGCCATCCACTGCGGACAGCGCCGAACACGGTGCTCACGCCGCACATCGGCTACGTCAACGACACGCTGTACTCGGTGTTCTACTCCGACGCCGTGGAGAACATAGCCGCGTACCTTGCCGGGGAGCCGATCCGGGTGATGACTCCCTAGCTTGGGGTTTCCTGCCCGCGCAACTCGGCCAGTACGGCGTCGGTGAACGGGGGCCACGTCTCGGCGGCCCACGGGCCGAAGGTGCGGTCGGTGAGGACGACGCACGCCGCGCCGGCCTCGGGGTCCACCCAGAGGAATGTGCCTGACTGCCCGAAATGGCCGAACGTGCCGGGCGAGCTGTGCTCACCGGTCCAGTGTGGACTCTTGTGGTCCCTGATGGAGAATCCGAGGCCCCAGTCGTTGGGCTTCTGATGACCGAATCCGGGCAGGACACCGCTCAGCCCGGGGAAGGCCACGCTGGTGGCCATGGCGAGCGTGCGAGGGTCGATGAGTGTGGGCCGCTGCAGTTCGGCGGCAAAAGTGGTCAGATCATCCACAGTGGATTTCGCGCCCGCGGCGGGAGAACCCTCGAGCACGGTGTCGCGCATCGCGAGCGGTCCGAACAGCGCTTCCGCCTGGTAGTCCCGGAACGGAATGTCCGAGTGCTGCTCGAGGGCCTCGGTGAGCTGCTCGAACCCGGCGTTCGAGTACAGCCTCCGGGTGCCGGGCTCCGCCATCACCTTGTGGGCGTCGAAGCCGAGCCCCGAGGTGTGCGCGAGCAGATGCCGGATCGTAGAGCCTTCCGGACCCGCGGGCGTGTCCAGCTCGACCACGCCCTCCTCGATGGCGATGAGGGCGGTGTAGGCGGTGAGCAGCTTCGTGACCGAGGCGAGGGGATAGACCCGGCTGGTGTCACCGTGACTGCCCAGCACCCGGCCGTCGGCGGCCACGACCGCTGTCGACGCGTTGTCCACCGGCCACTGCTCGATCAACCGCACACTGTCCATGTACCCCACCCTACGAACCCCGGCCCGGCAGGCGCCGGGCCGGGGTTCGTAGGGTGGGGTTATCCCGTGCAGTTAAGGCGCTTACTTGGACACCGTCGTAGTCGGCGCGGAGTGTCTGTACCCGCCACAGCTCCGCGAGTTGTGCCGTCCGAGCCGTTTAGGCGACGCCTATGAGATGTGTCGCGTAACGCAGCGCTTCCTGGTCGCCGGACCGCTGCGCGCAGCGCATGGCGACTTCTGCCGCCCGAGTCCCCTCGTCGACGTGCTGCTCGACCTCTTGAAAATCCCGCAGCAGGAACGCTAGTTGCCATCCATGCCGATTGAATCCGTTGTCATCTGCGTACTCCACAACAGCAACAAGCGTGGCACGTTGCTGGACATACCACTCCGTGGCGACATCCGCATTGACGAAATCCAGCGGCTGCACGCTTTCGTCCTCCGCCGGCGCGACTTCCACGGTCGAACTGACGAACGCAGTTGCCCTTGCACGAACGAGAGTATGTAGGTACCAGTCTAGGATTCGCCGCATCGCCGCGTCCCGCTTTCTAGTGGAGTCCTCCTCCAGTGCCCGTTCCACCGCATACGCTTGCAACAGATCGTAAAATCGGTACTTGCCACGTTGGTTGTGCTCAAGCAGGTGTGCCGACACGAGCGAGTCGAGCACCCTTCGGGTACCGGCCGTTGAGCTACGTAACAAGACTGACGCGGCGGGCACTGTAAATTCTGCGGCCGGGTGCAGCCCTAGCAGCCGAAATGCTTGGGACACCACGGGGTCGAGCGCTTGGTACGACCAGGAAAAGATCAATCGCGGGTCAAGGGACACATCGTCGGTCTCACCGAGCAGATCCAGCCGTCCACTGCCGGAGCGAAACTCGGCGACTAGATCGGCGATGGGTGTATCTGGGTAGCGGGTGACTTGCTCCGCAGCGGTTACTAGCGCCAGGGGTAACCGACCGGAAAGCCGGATCAAGTCGAGCACTGCTGCGGAATTCTCACTGCACCGTTCGACACCGATCACCTCGGAAGCTAACGAGGTTGCTTCATGTGGGCTGAGTTCACCGAGGTTCAAACGCCAAGCACAGTTGTTCACGGCCAATCCACGCAGCTCGTTCCTGCTGGTCACCAGCACAACCGAGCCGACTCCCGGCAATAACGGACGCACCTGCCCGGCGTCGCGGACGTTGTCGATCAGCAGCAGGACCTGCCGCCCATACAGGCACGTGCGCCACAAGGCAGTACGTTCCGCTGTCGTAGACGGAATCTGCGATGCGGGTACACCGAAAGCCCTCAGCAAGATGTCCAGTGCAGATGCAGGGTCGAGGGGTTCGTCGGACCCGTAGCCCCGCATGTCGAGGTAGAGTTGACCGTCCGGGAATCTGACACTGACCTGATGTGCCCACCGGAGGGCCAGTGTGGTCTTGCCCGCACCTCCGGGACCGTGCACGGCGATCAGCGCCGGGGATCGGCCCGTCGCAACTTCTTGGAAGGCCTTGTCCAAGAGGGCTAAGTCGGCTGAACGGCCGGTGAATCGAGAGTTGTCCGGCGGCAACTGCCGTGGCACTGCCGGACCGGTTGTCGGCATCGGCGGCAACACATCGACCGCAGCTAGCACCCGCAGGTACAGCTCGCGCAGCGCAGGCGACGGATCGGTGCCCAGCGTGTCAGACAGCAGCGAGCGGACCCGCTGATAAGTGTCCAATGCCTCGGCATGCCGCTCGGACTTGTACAAAGCCGTGATCAGCCGCGCCCAGAGCGGCTCCCGCAGTGGATAACTGGTGATGAGCTGCTGCAACTCGGCGATCAGCTCAGAATGTTTGCCTAGTGTCAAGTCGATGTCGACCCGCTGCTCCAAGGCAGCAAGGTAGTGCTCTACGAGATGCGGTGGGGCTAGCGTGTCATCGCGCCAGAGCTCTAGCGCTTCTGCCAGCACAGTCCTGGTCTCAAGCAGGTCCGGGCAGGGCACTGCAGCCAGAAGCCGTTCGAATCGGAGTAGGTCGACTGCGTCCGGGGGCAGGTCGAGAAGGTAGCCGCCGGGCTTCGTGAGAATCAGATCTGCTCCGATGAGATTGCGTAGCTGGTTGATCAACGTGTGCAGTCCGCTACGTGGCCGTTCGGGCACCTGCTCACCCCATATCTCGTCGGCCAATCGCTCGAATGTAACTACCCGACCTGCACGCGTCGCTAGCGCGTTTACCAAGGCCCGCAGTCTTTGTCTGTTGATCGGCACGATCTGGCCGTCGACCCGCACCTCAAGGTCGCCTAGCAATGCGACAGACGCCCGCGTCATTCGAACACCCCCCCGTTCGAGTACGCGCCTAGTGTAGCCCGGTTTGTTCATGATCGTTAGGCTGACGCAGGGGCCGAAAGTAGGGAATGCGTATCCGCTGGTATTGCAACTGGGCTCGTCGAAGATCCAGATTAATCGGCGATTATGCTTCAATCAAACTTCTGGCTCGCACTGGTGCCGTACGCCGTTGAGCCTGCCGCCTCGCCCCTTGCGCGAACTTTTTGCTTAAACAGTGGAACGAAGAAACTCGATGACCAACTCTCGCTGGCGTATTGAAGTACGGAACAAAATGCGCATCATATGCCGTGTGCATGGTTATATCACCGGCACCTAGCCTTTACTTCTATAGTAGAACCCTGCTGAGCCTGTCCAATGGCCAGAAAAACAGGCGATGAGTTACCAAGTTCTCAAATTTGAGGATTGAAAGAAGGCGTCAGTCCAGGGCTCGCAAAGCGCGCGGTAACTTTCGGCATCCGACCTACTCTTGATTTTTCTCAGAATAGCGACGATAAGAGCATCCAAGTGGCGGCCTGCCGGATCGATTGTGCTGGCCGACAGCAGTTCGTCCTCGCGCCGGAGTGCTATTGTACGTAGTAAACCGCTATCGGTCACCACGCCGTTGAATAGCTCGGCGACTGAACGAAAATAATGGGCGTCTGGGCTATTGCCTTGATCGATCCGGTCTAACTCTTCACAAAAGCGGTGCACGGTGGACCAGTCGCCCATGGTGCCAAGTCCTTGGCAAGCGATGCAGAGTGCTCGGCGGTAGTAGTGCCGAGCACTGAGGCGGTCGCCGGTTGTAGGGCTCTGTTCAGAGAGGTCTTTCAGGGCCGTGCATAGGTCGATCAACTGCGCGTGATCAAGGGTGGAAAGCCCGTCGCGAACGGTGAAATATAACCATCTAGGGTTGTCTGGTTCATCCTTGCGGGCGGCATTCAATAAACGAAGATTGCGGCTTCTTTTGCTTTTTTCGTTTACCACGGCCTGGTCGTACCCGTCATGGTGGAACACGACGTCTAAGCTGGCCAAATCTACCGGCTCATCGATCGTTCCTCGGAGCACCGGGTATTCATGTACTGCACCACGGTAGCGGATCCCGCTGTCGGCCTTGAAGATGCGGGGAACGTCCTCAATAGTCACTTCCCGACCGACATGTTTGATAATCGGCGCAAGTGTCAGGCGGTCAGAATTCCGAGTACCGGTCAGTGAAGCTAGGTGCCTTCTCAGTTGTTCGGATGAATGTTCGTCGAGCCACTCATCGGCATCAAGGAAGACTATCCACCCGCTCCCGACGATCTCAATGGCGGAGTTTCGCATTTCGCCAAAAGAATCTGGCCACGGTAACTGGCTCAACTGAACACCATGATGGGTGTATTTGTCTACTATTTCGATAGTTTTGTCCACTGATCCGGTGTCAACGACAACGATATTGTCAAATCCACGTCCTATCACGCTATCCAGGCAGCGCGTGAGGCAACGCTCCTCGTCCCGCGTGGGAACAACGACGGTCACAGGACAGGCCAGACCATCCATGGTGAACCCCATTCTCTGAAAAATGAACGTAGGTGCTTACCTTGCGAATTCATCAGGTAAGCACCTACGGGCTCAAATCTTAAGTATCTAACTGTTCACGTGACGGTTTCAGGCGCAAACCTGAGTGGTTCTACCAGGATCGGTGCCACAGCCAAGATCAAGGAGTTCACTCCAGAACGAGTAGCAAGTCCTGATCCCTCCTGGTCCCGAAGGCCACGAAGAGCGGAAATAGTGATTGTATCCGCCGATGCCGCAGGACTTGAAATGATCCCGAGGAATAGGATTAGGGATGCCGCAACTGGATTCCACTGAAACTGGGGTTTCAGAGGTGATTGCGTAAGCGGTGGAATTGAACAATGTGGAAAAGGAAGCGCTTGCCGCCATTACCGCGGCGGCCACAGCCATTCTCTTAATCGACTTTTTTGATTTCCCCTTGTGTTCGTCGGAAATAGTGCGGTCTAGCTTCGTTGTGGTCAGGTTGGCCTCGATGCTGTCGAGGAACGCCAGACGTTCCGCGTTCATACTGGTTGCCTCCGAATACCCAGCTGGACGTTAACGTGACCGACGCTATCCGGCCACGCTGTCATATCGCTTACATCCCTCTATTGTCGTGTTTTGTGCCACTCGACGACGCTTCGGTAAGGGTCAATGGTCCACGTGGATGACGTACGGTTACTCTCGGAAGTTAGTGTGTTCTTAGTCGACGGTTAGCGGCAGAGCGTGCTTGTCTGGTAATGAGCAGGCGCCAGAAATGGGAAGTTGACGTATTGGCAACGTTGACAGGGTAGGTTGCCCGGTTCCCAGGCCAAAGGAGATCGTCGATCCAGCCACCTGGAGCTGCCCGAAGACCAGTTCCACGAGCGCGCCCGACCGGTTGCACTTCCGACATCCGCAGTAGTCTCGCGCAGATGACCCGAAGGCAGCAGACATGCTGGCTACACCTGCGAGACGATTGGCTAGGAAGCAGACAGATTGTCAGTCAACGCAACGATCTGCGCCCAGGCCAGGGTGATCACCTGGTGCCGCGATAACCGCCGGTTCAGGCCCAACGCATTGGCCTGTTTGGTGTCATTTCACCGTGCACTGAGTGCGGTGCTGGGTGTCGAGTCAGGAATCCCACCGGGCCTGGCTGGTGGGGGCGATCAACTGGTTGTGGCGGCCCGCCGCCTTAGGGCGCACACATCAGATGAAGCCGTCGTCATATGGCAGTCGACAGTCCCGAGCGCTGCTCGGGAGTAACCGCAATGGCACCGCACCCGCGTCCGCGATCGCCGCTGGTCATTTCCTAAGAACTCCGGCCGCCGGTCCACGTACTGCTCTACGGACAAAATCGGCACCCGTCTAAACTAGGAGATGATCTTTGCCGCATCTTTCATCCGTGTCTCCTGCATATCTGGATGTGACGGGCAAGATGGTTCTTGGTTGGCCGCGCGAGGGGCTAAGGTCGTTCGGGTGAAGCGGGCCAACCGCGCCGTCGTAGACACTAGTTGGCTCGCCTCACCCGCTTCTGGTCAGGCTATTAGTGAATTTCTCGATGTGATGGCGAGCTGCCGGTCGTGTTAGCCGTCGAGGTCGGTCGCCACCAGTTCGGCGACGGCGTTGATCGCGTCTTCGGCGCCCTCGCCGTCGGCGCTGATGAGCACCTCGTCGCCGTGACCGGCGGCGAGGGTCATCAGGTTGAGCACGCTGCCCGCCGCGACCGGCGCTCCACCGTCCTTGGTGATGCTCACGGCCACCGACTGCGCCGCAGCAGCCTTGGCGACCAGTGCGGCCGGCCTGGCGTGCAGGCCTACCTTGCTCGCGACCGTCACTCGCCTCTCGGGCATGGTGTTCCTTTCGACTCGTACTGCGCCTGGGGCATGCTAGGACTTGGTGCTACTGCCGGAATCGGCGTCGGTGGCGGTTCCGGCGGCCGAGGACGTGTCCGTCTCCGGATCGCGCGGGGTCTCCGCGGCCACGACTTCCTCGTCCTCTTCCCGGCCCGGCGTGCGCAGGTTCCACTTGGTGATCACGAACTTGAACAAGAAGTAGTAGATCGCCGCATAGACCAGGCCTATCGGGATGAGCAACCACGCCTTGCTGGCCGCGGGGGCTCCCGAGTTCAGCGCAAAGTCGATCGCGCCCGCTGAGAAAAAGAACCCGAGATGGATGTCGAGCGCGTTCACCAATGCCAGGGAGATACCGGTGAGCACCGCATGCAGAATGTAGAGCGGGAACGCGACGAACATGAACGCGAACTCGAGCGGCTCGGTCACACCGGTCAGGAACGAGGTCAGCGCGGCGGAGAGCATCAGGCCACCGACGACCTTCTTCTGACTCGGCTTCGCGGTTTGCCAGATCGCCAACGCAGCGGCGGGCAGGGCGAACATGAAGATCGGGAAGAACCCGGTCATGAACGCGCCGGCCTCGGGGTCGCCGTTAAAGAAGTTAGTGATATCGCCGCCATCGAAGATGAGCCAAACCGGCACGTTCAGCAGTTGGTGTAGGCCGATTGGGATCAGCAAGCGGTTTAGCATGCCGTAGATTCCCCCGCCGACGACCGGATCGCTGGTGACTGCCTCGCCGATGTTCTGCATTCCCGCATCGATCACCGGGAAGATCAGGCCGAAGAGCACGCCGACGAAGATCAGCACGAACGAGTTGATGATCGGCACGAACCGGCGGCCACCGAAGAACGCCAGGTACGACGGGAGCTTGATCCGGTGGAATCGCTGCCACAGCACCGCGGTCACCAGGCCGACGACGATGCCGCCGAGCACGGAGTACGGCCACTTGATCGGTTGCAGGTACCAGCCCTCGCCGAAGCCCTCGAGCGAGTCGATGGGCGCGAAGACCTGCACCACCTTGTTGAACACCACGAAGCCGACCACGGCGGCCACACCGGTGGAGCCGTCGCCCTTGCGGGCGAAGCCGACGGCGATACCAACGGCGAACAGCAGTGGCAGGAAGTCGAAGAGTCCGCCACCGGCAGCGGCGAGAACCTCGGCGACCTTGTTCCACCCCAGCCCTTCCGCGCCGAGCATGTCAGGTGCGCCCAAGCGAGCCAGCAGGCCGGCGGCGGGCAGGGTGGCGATGGGCAGCATCAGGCTGCGGCCGAAGCGTTGCAGCCCGGCCATTCCCTTGCGCTTACCCTTCGCCCCCGCTGTTTGGGTGGCGCTCATCGGGTACCTCCATGTTGTGCAGGGCGGCCGGAATCCGGGTCATTCCGATCCAACTGCATGGTCACCTGGTAGTGATCTCCCCGGTACCAGGACGTCATGTCCTCCACGGGCTCCCCGCGCATGCTGGAGACCCTGCGGAAGACGAGCAGCGAGCTGCCGGTGCGAATACCCAGCAGTCGTGCGGTTTCGGCGTCGGCCGACTCCGCCCAGACGGTCTGCCTGGCGTGGTCGAGACGGATGCCGTATGTGGCGGCGAGCTGTGCGTAGAGCGACTGGGTGAGGTCCAGCTCCGGCATGCCGGCCACCCTGCTCGCGTGGTACCAGCCCCGTTCCACGGCCAGCGGCACGCCGTCGGCCCTGCGCAGCCTGCGCAGGCGGTACGCGCACTCGCCCTCGGGCAGCCCGAGGGCGCTGAGTGTCGGCGTTGGCGGGATTTCGCGCGTGATGCCGAGTAGTTCGGTGGTCGGCATGAGGCCGCGGCGGCGCATGTCGTCGGTGAACGACATCAGGTACAGCTGCAGGTCCATCCGCTTGGTGGCGGTGAACGTGCCCTTGCCGCGCGCTCGGGTGAGCAGTCCCTCGTCGACCAGTTTCCCGATCGCCGACCGGACGGTCAGCCGGGAGACGTCGTAGCGCTCGGCCAGCTCGCGTTCGGACGGAATGGGCGAGCCGGGTGGAAGCTCTCCCTCGATCGTGCGGCGCAGAATTTCCCGCAGCTGCGCGTGTTTCGGCGTCGGGCCGTCCGCGACACGATCGGCGCCGGTGTCGATTCCCATTCCGGCACCTCCGTTCCTGGCATACCCTGTCCGCGCTCGACACGCGCTAACGTTGATTGGTACGTTCCGGTCTAGACCATTCGCTGATGGGGCAGAATGCTCCGTCACTCGAAAGGTGTCAACCACCGTTATGGGTTCGTGTTGCGCCGGTGGCGCGCGAGGCGGCGAACGGCGTAGTAATGCTCACGCGAGGGCAGAGATGCCGAAGATCAGACCAGGGAGGCCGCTGTGGCGGACGAAAGGCCGGAGAAGATTCTTGCTGCGCTCGGTGGCGCCGACAACGTGATCGAGATCGAGGGCTGCATCACCCGGCTGCGGTGCGAGCTGGAGGACGGCTCGGTCGTGGACGAGGCGGCGCTGAAGAAGCTCGGCGCGCACGGCGTGATGAAGGCCGGTTCGGTGGTACAGGTGATCGTCGGACCCGAGGCCGACAACATCGCCAGCGACATCCAGGACCTGCTGTGACGGCGGCGCCGGAGGCACCGGGTTCCGGCCTCGTCGTGCTGAGCCCGGTCTCCGGTGCCGTCGTCGCGATGACCGAGGTTCCCGACCCGGTGTTCGCCGAGGCCATGGTCGGGCCGGGCGTCGCGGTACAGCCCGGTGGCGGTGCCGCGGACGCGGTCGCGCCGGTCGACGGCACCGTGGTCACGCTGCACCCGCACGCGTTCGTCGTCGCGACCGAGGAGGGCAGGGCGGTGCTCGTGCACCTGGGCATCGACACGGTGAAGCAGAAGGGCGAGGGCTTCACCCTGCACGTGGTGAAGGGGGAGACGGTACGGGCGGGTCAGCCGATCGTCGGCTGGAACCCGGACGACGTCGCCGCCGCCGGGTACTCGCCGATCGTGCCGGTGGTTGCGCTCGACGCGAGCCAGGACGCGGTCGGAACCCCGGTCATCGGGACCGACGTCGCCTCCGGCGAACGGCTGTTCAGCTGGACCGGCTGACCCTCCTTCAGCCCGCGACCACGTTGCCGCCATCGACCGTGACCGCGACGGACGGCAGCGGCCGGTCCGCGGGCCCGTTGCGCACCTCGCCGGTCAGCGCGTCGAACACCGAGCCGTGACAGGGGCAGCGCAACTCGGCTCCCTCTGGCTGGACCTTGCAGCTCTGATGGGTGCAGATGGCACTGAACGCGGCGGCCGTGGTTTCGGTCGGCCGCGAGACGATGATCTCCTCGTCGTCCGGGGTGGTGACAGCGGTGGCCTCGCCCACCGGGATGTCGGCGAGCACGGCCAGTGTCGCGCCCGAGGTCGGAGTGGGCGTCGAGCCCGGCTGCTGGCTGTCGCCGTCCCCGTCCCCCGCGGCGCAGGCCGTGACGGTGAAGGCGGTGCCGGCCGTGACGGCGCCGACAGCTCCGACGGTGATCGCGCGGCGACGGGAGTGGAGTCCGGAGTTCGGTTTGGCAGTCATGCCCGTTATCACGGCGCGGTGCCCCCTTCGGTTCAATTCCGTTGAGAATTGAACCTGATCGGGGTGGCTGTCGTGTACTGAGGGAAGGCGCGAGAACACTTCGGACACAGGAGGGTTACTCACAAGTCGGTAGACGGGGCCGCCCCGGAGAGGCTCTGCTGCGGCATGCTGTTTGGCCGCAGTAGGGGCGGTCGTGGCTGCCGACTGCAGGTGAGACGCGTGCGTGACCGCACGTCGGCGGTGAGGAACCCGACTTATGAATAGGACACAGGAGCGGGCGATGATCTTCGGGGTACTGCGGTTGCTGGTGATCGCCGGTCTGCTCGGCTCGGCCTGGGTACACCTGGTGGTGTGGCTGGACTGGGCCCGCGACGTGGCGGTCGTCGGCCCGCTGTTCCTGGTCAACGTCGTGGCGGGAGTCGTGATCGCCGTGGCGGTCGCGGTCTGGCGTCACCACTGGCTGCCCCCGCTGGCGGCCGCCGGATTCGGCGCCGCCACGCTCGGCGCCTACGTGCTCTCGCTGACCGTCGGGTTCTACGGCGTTCAGGAGCAGTTCCGCACCTCCGCCGAGGTCTGGGGTGTGGTGACCGAGGTGGTCTGTGTGGTCGGTGGCCTGCTGCTGTTGCTGCCGCGGGCACGGCGCGAATGAAGGGCGAGGCCGAGGACCGGCTGATGCGTGCGCTGCACGACGAGCACGCCTCGGCCCTGTCGTTCTACGCCCTGCGCCTCACCAACGGAGATCGGGCGCGCGCCGAGGACGTCGTTCAGGAGACGTTGTTCAGGGCATGGCGGCACCCCAGGGTGCTCGACCAGCGCGACGGATCGGCCAGGGCCTGGCTGTTCACCGTCGCGAGGCGGATCGCGATCGACGGGTGGCGTTCCGCGGCGGCCCGCTCGGAGGTGCCCACCGAGGCGCCGCCGGAACTGTCCGAACCCGACGGCACCGAACGCGCCGTCCAGGGTTGGCTGGTGGCCGACGCCGTGGCCGAACTGTCGGCGCGACACCGCGAGGTGCTCGGGCTCTGCTTCTTCCAGGGGCTCTCGGTCGCCGACGCGGCGGCCCGCCTTGGCGTCGCCGAGGGCACCGTCAAGTCCAGGACGCACTATGCGCTGCGGGCGCTGCGGCTGATTCTCGAGGAGAAGGGGGTGACCAGATGAGCGAGCCGGTGCGCGACCAGCACGATCCCTTCGCCGAGTTCGACGCCGCCTACCTGCTCGGCGCGCTCTCCCCTGAGGACCGCGCCGCGTACGAGGAGCATCTGACCTCCTGTGTTGAGTGCTCCCGCTCCGTCGGGGAGCTCGCAGGTCTGCCGGGACTGCTGGCCCAGGCCGACCCTCCTGTGCTGGTGTCGGCGGAGGATCGGTCGTTCGAGGTGCCCGGCGGCGAGCAACCCGAGCCGCTGAGTTCGCTCGCCGCGCGGGTACGGCGGTCGCGGAAACTGCGGCGGCTCGGTCTCGTGGGAACCGCCGCACTGGCGCTGGCGGCCTGCTGCGCCGTGGTGGTCCTGCTGGCGCGCCCGCCGGTCACGGGAGCGGGCGACGGGGTGGCCGCGGCACCGATGGCCCCGCTGGGCCCCTATCCCGTCCAGGCGAGTCTCAGCATCACCGAGACCGGCTGGGGCACCAAGATCGACATGTCCTGCAGCTACGGGGGCGAGGCCGCCGGAGACTACGTCCTCGTCGCGGTCGGCCCGGACGGGCGCGTGCGGGATCAGCTTGCTTGGTGGCACGCGCTGCCGCAGGACACGGCCCGGATGTCGGTCGGCACCGAGTTGCGGCGCGCGAACATCGGTGCGCTTGAGGTGCGCACCGGTTCGGGCATGCCGGTCCTGCGGTCGGTGGTCGCCCCCTGAGTCATCGCCCGGTCGAGTGGTTCTGGGTCGGTTAGGGAGCGAACGGTCCGTTCGCTCCCTGGCGTGCTTGCCGGTCGGCGGCGAGCGGTGTGATGTGGTGTCGGTGAACTGGACGACAGCGGTGACAGACCTGACGGCGGTGGTGGCGGTGCTGGGCCTCGCCGCGGCGGGAGGGGGCGCGGGCAGGCTCGCGCGGTGGGCGCTGGTCCGGTCCTCGAGCCCGGCGCCGCTCAGGGCGGGTCCGTGCGAGGCAGGTACCGCGCTCTGCTGGCTCCTGCTGGCCTGGCTATGGCAGACGGGCATCCTTCCCGGATGGTGGCTGCCGGTTCCGCTGGCACTCACCGCGCTCGGGATCCCGCTGGTGTACGCGGACCTCCGGTACCGGCGGCTGCCGGACGTGCTCACGCTGTCCGCCTACCCGATCCTCGCATTCGGGCTGACCGTCGCCGCGGCCACCGGAACACGACCCGGCCTGCTCTGGCGGGCGCTCGTCGTGGCCGTCCTGTTCGGCGGCGCGCACGCCGTGGTGCACGCGCTCGCCCCCACCGCGCTCGGAGCGGGAGACGTGAAGCTCGCGGGCAGCCTCGGTGGCGTGCTCGGTGCCTCTGGCTGGGCAGCCGCGCTGGTCGCCGCCTTCCTCGCCGCCGTTGTGACCTCGATGTTCGCCGGAGTGGCAGCGCTGGCCGGGCACCGCCGGTGGCGGTCGGGGATACCGCACGGACCTGGCCTGCTGCTGGCCGTCACCCTGGTCGCGGTGGCCGGAGTCCGGTACGGCGGCGGTCCGGACGGGTAGCTGAACGGCCGACGGTGTGCGCGTGACAGGATCGTTGCTGTGTTGCGCTGGATAACCGCAGGTGAATCGCACGGCCCCGCACTGGCCGCCGTGCTCGAGGGCATGGTGGCCGGAGTCGAGGTCACCACCACCGACGTGAGTGAGCAACTCGCTCGCAGGAGGCTCGGTTTCGGCCGCAGTCCCCGGATGGGCTTCGAGACCGACCGGATCGAGTTCGTGGGCGGGGTGCGGCACGGCCGCACCCAGGGCGGGCCGGTGGCGGTGCAGATCGAGAACGCCGAGTGGCCCAAGTGGGACAAGGTCATGGCCGCCGATCCCGTCCCGCGGGAGGAGCTGGCCGGGCTCGCGCGCAACGAGCCGCTCACCAGGCCGAGGCCGGGGCACGCCGACCTGCCGGGCATGCAGAAGTACGGCTTCGACGAGGCGCGGCCCGTGCTGGAGCGGGCCAGCGCCAGGGAGACCGCCTCGCGCACCGCGCTCGGCACCGTCGCCCGCGCCTACCTGCGCCAGCTGCTCGGTGTGGAGATCATCAGCCACGTCGTTTCGATCGGCGCCGCCGAGGCGCCGGAGGGCCCCCTGCCGGGGCCGGGTGACCTGGCGGCGATCGACGAGAGCCCGGTCCGCGCGTTCGGCGAGGCCGCGACCGACGCGATGGTCGCGGAGGTCGACGCGGTCCGCAAGGCTGGGGACACCGTTGGCGGGGTGATCGAGGTGATCGCCTACGGGCTGCCGCCGGGTCTCGGCTCGC
The DNA here is from genome assembly GCF_900111885.1 of Amycolatopsis marina. Taxonomy (GTDB): domain Bacteria; phylum Actinomycetota; class Actinomycetes; order Mycobacteriales; family Pseudonocardiaceae; genus Amycolatopsis; species Amycolatopsis marina. The sequence continues at coordinate 224,221 of NZ_FOKG01000006.1, read as the reverse complement.
ACGTGCACTGGGACCGCAGACTCGACGCGCGACTCGCGGGCGTCCTGATGGGCGTGCAGGCGATGAAGGGCGTCGAGGTCGGCGACGGGTTCACCACCGCACACCGATGGGGCAGCAAGGCACACGACGAGATCGACCCCGGAACGGGGCCGGTCGGCGTCACCCGCAGGTCCAACCGGGCAGGCGGTCTTGAGGGCGGCATCACCAACGGCGAGCCGGTGCGCGTCAGGGTGGCGATGAAGCCGATCTCGACGGTGCCCCGCGCTCTGTCTACAGTGGATGTCGCGACCGGCGAGCCCGCGGTGGCCATCCACCAGCGTTCCGACGTGTGCGCGGTGCCGCGTGCCGGTGTCGTGCTCGAGTCGGTGGTGGCGCTCGTGCTCGCCGACGCCGCATTGGAGAAGTTCGGCGGGGACTCGCTCATCGAGAGCAAGCGCAACGCCGACGGTTACCTGCGTGCGCTGGAGGAGCGCTGGTGAGCCCACGGGCGGTGGTCGTCGGACCGCCCGGGTCGGGCAAGTCGACCGTGGGCAGGATGCTGGCCGACCTGCTGGACGTGCCGTTCCGCGATTCCGACGAGGACGTGGTGCGGCACACCGGGCGGTCCATTTCGGACATCTTCACCGAGGACGGCGAGCCCGCTTTCCGATCGCTGGAGGCGGAACTCGTTGCCGTCGCACTCGCGGAGCACGACGGCGTTCTGGCGCTGGGCGGCGGAGCGGTGCTCGCGGAGCGGACCAGGGAGCTGCTGGCGGGCCACACCGTCGTGTTCCTCAACGTCGGCATGGCCGAGGGTGTCCGCAGGACGGGGATGAGCAGCGCCCGGCCGTTGCTCACCGGAGTAAACCCCAGGGCCACATACAAGGCACTGCTCGACGCCCGGCTCCCGGTCTACCGGGCGGTCGCCACGGTCGAGATGGACACCGACGCCCGCACACCGCGCGCGGTGGCCACAGCCATCATGGAGAAACTCGAGACAGGACGGAGCACACGGTGAACGACCCGGTCCGCATCGAGGTCGCGACCGACCGGCCATACCCGGTCGTGGTCGGCAGGGGTCTGCTCGGCGACCTGACCGAGACGCTGCGGGACGCGTCCGCAGTGGCACTGATCCACCCCCCGACGCTGATCACGACGGCCGAGGCCATCAGGGAAGAACTCGCCGCTGCCGGCCTCGACGCGCATCGCGTGGAGATCCCGGACGCCGAGGATGGCAAGGCGTACTCGGTGGCCGCGTTCTGCTGGGACGTCCTCGGGCGGATCGGGCTGGACCGGCGCGGTGTCGTGGTCGGACTCGGCGGGGGCGCGGTCACCGACCTGGCCGGGTTCGTCGCCGCCACCTGGATGCGCGGGGTCCGGTTGGTCAACGTGCCGACCACGCTGCTGGGCATGGTGGACGCGGCGGTCGGGGGCAAGACGGGGATCAACACCGACGCGGGTAAGAACCTGGTCGGGGTCTTCCACGAGCCGTCGGCGGTCTTCGTCGACCTGGCAACGCTGGAGACGCTGCCGCCCAACGAACTCGTCGCGGGAATGGCGGAGGTCGTCAAGGCCGGGTTCATCGCCGATCCCCGGATCCTGGAGCTGATCGAGCAGGACTCGGCCGCCGCGCTCGACACCCAGGGTGACGTGCTCGCCGAACTGGTCCGGCGTTCGATCCAGGTCAAGGCCGACGTGGTGGCGGCGGATCTGCGGGAGTCCGATCTGCGCGAGATCCTGAACTACGGCCACACGCTGGGCCACGCGATCGAGCGCCGTGAGCGCTACCGCTGGCGGCACGGCGCCGCGGTGAGTGTCGGCCTGGTCTTCGCTGCCGAACTCGCCCGGCTCGCGGGCAGGCTCGACGATGCGACGGCCGACCGGCATGCCACGGTCCTGCGCGCGCTCGGCTTGCCGACGACGTACGACGCGGACGCGCTTCCACAGTTGTTGGAAGGGATGCGCGGCGACAAGAAGACCCGATCCGGGGTGCTGCGGTTCGTGGTGCTCGACGGGCTGGCGAAGCCGGGCAGGCTGGAGGGTCCTGACCCCTCACTGCTGGCGGCCGCGTACTCCGCCGTCGCCGCGGAAACGCAGGGCAACGACGGGGGGATCTTCCTGTGAGCGGCGCGAGCGGGGGGACCAGGCGAGTACTGGTGCTCAACGGCCCGAATCTCGGCAGGCTCGGCACGCGGGAGCCGTCGGTGTACGGCTCGGCGACCCACGACGACCTGGTACGGCTCTGCCTGGACACCGGTGCGGAACTCGGGCTCGATGTGGACGTGCGCCAGACCGACCACGAGGGGGAGATGGTCGGCTGGCTGCACGCCGCGGCCGACGAAGGTGCTGCTGTCGTGCTCAACGCGGGAGCGTGGACCCACTACTCGATCGCGGTGCGCGACGCCGCCGCGCAGCTGAGTGGCCCGCTGATCGAGCTGCACATCTCGAACGTGCACCGGCGGGAGGAGTTCCGGCAGCACAGCGTTCTCTCCGACATCGCCACCGGCGTGATCGTCGGTCTCGGTGTCGACGGCTACGCACTGGCCCTGCGCTGGCTGGCGACGACGCCGAGGTGACGTCGGTACCGGAGTTGCGCGGCGCGCGGGTGCGCCTGCGCGGCCTCCGCGCCGAGGACACGGACGCGGTGCTGCGGGTTTTCGCGAACCCGGAGACCAGCAGGCATTTCGACGCCGATCTCGCCGATCCCGAGCAGGCCCGCGCCATGCTCGGGCGCGGGCTGGCCTACCGGGGACCAGCCGGTACGGGGCACTGGGTGATCGAATTCGACGGGACAGTGGTCGGCATCGCGTATCTGCGGCCGTCCGAGGAACTGCCCGGCGGCGTCGCCGAGATCGGCTGGTACCTCGGTTCTGATTCAAAGTCGGGTTATTCACCGATGGCGTGCGGTTGCCCTCAGATCTCACCTGCGGTCGGCAGCCACGACCACCCTCCGGGCGACCCCGTCTGCCGACTTGTGCATAACCCTCCTCAACCGCGGCACTCCGGACGCGGACTCGCTACCGAGGCAGCCGCGGTGTTGCTCGAATACGGCCTGCACGCACTGGGACTGCCTGCGGTGTGGGCGCTGATCCACGAGGACAACACGGCCAGTCTGGCGCTGGCCGACAGACTGGGTTTCGCCGACATCGGAAGCGGCGCGCACTACGGTGGCACGCACCGGGTGCGGGTCGCACTGGCCCCGGCCCGGCCCGCCGGACTGCACCACGTCGAGCTGTGGGTGGCCGACCTCCCCGCGACCGAGCGCAGCCTCGGCTGGCTCCTCGGCGAGCTCGGCTGGCGAGAGAACACCCGGTGGCGCGACGGAGTGAGCTGGCGTCTCGGTGACGTGTACATCGTGGCGGAGTGCTCGCCCGCGATCATCCCGGGTGAGCACGAACGTCGCAGACCGGGGCTGAACCACCTCGCCCTGCACGCGAGGAGCAGGGCGGACGTGGATTCGCTCGTCTCGGCCGCGCCGGACCACGGCTGGAGCCTGATGTTCGCGGAGCTACACCCGCACGCCGGCGGTCCGGAACACTACGCGGCCTTTCTCGAGGACGAGCAGGGGTTCGAGGTCGAGGTCGTCGCCCCGCCGGTTCGACGCCGTGTGTCCGCCTGACCGAGTGAAGGCCCCTTTACACTGAGGTGGGGCCCTGACCTGGCAGGGCCTGGGGGAGGCGAACGGAGGTTGTGCGGCAGTATGCGCTCTGCTCGCCGACGAACACGACCGGTCGCGGCGGCCCTGGTCGCCCTGGCCTCCGCCGCGCTCGCCGCCTGTAGTCCGAGCACCGCCCAGCCGCAGGCGGGCGGCGCCGAACCGGGCGCCGCGCGGGGCATCGAGGCCCCGGCGGACGTCCCCGAACCCCAGCCGCTCGCCGTCGACTCGGTCCGGCAGAGCGCGGGCACGGTCGCCGCGGGGGGAGCCGACGCGGTCTACAACTACGGGCCGACCGTGATGGCCGACGGTGACCGCACCCGGATGTGGTGGTGCAGCCAGTACGGCAGTGCGAAGCCCGCGGGTGACGACATCCTGTACGCGGAGGCCACGTGGACTCCGGGGGCGAAGAAGGACCTGAAGTTCACCGGTCCCGGTGGTGGCGCGGCGCCCGCGGTCTTCTCCGGCCGCCCCGGTGGCTTCGACGGCGTGCACACCTGTGACCCCTCGGTACTGCGGGTCGGGGGCACCTACTACCTCTACTACACCGGCTCCGCGGGGGACCGCGCCCACGGCAACTCCATCGGCCTCGCCACGAGCAAGGACGGCCGCAACTGGAAGCGGGTCGGGTCAGGGCCGATCCTCACGCCGGCGCACGACGTCGCGCGGGACAACGACTACGGCGCCGGTCAGCCCGCGGTGGTCCACCTGGACGGCTGGTTCTACCTCATGTTCACTGACACCAGCGGTGCGGCCGCGGGCTGGAACGGTGCGGGCCAGTTCCTGCTGCGCTCCGCCGATCCCGCCTTCGCCGGGCGGGTGGAGGCACTGGGGCCCGACGGTTTCGAGCCGGTGGCGGACACATCGGCTCCCCGGCGCGCGTCCGTGGTCGACGCCTTCAGCGCCGATCTGATGTTCGTCGACGCGCTGGACGCCTTCGCCATCGCGCACGAGACCGAGCACGGCACGACGCTGACCTTCTGGAACCGCGAGTTCACCGCGAACCCGTACCACCAGGTGCTGGTCGCGGGCCCGTGGAAGGAGGGGCCAGGGCTGTTCCGGCGTCCGGACGGTCATGCGCCGATGTCGTTGCGGGAACCGTGCAGCCGGGTGCCACTGGACGTCGTCAGGGCGACCGTCATCGGCGCGGCGAAGGCACCGACCGGGCTGCGGCATTTCGGCGCCGACCTGCACAAGGTCGACGGTTGTGGCGAGCAGGGGCGCACCCTCGGTGTGCTCGACGGACTCGCCATGCCCTCACCCGTGCGCACGATGGACCTGGTGACCGGCGGCCGCATCGTGCGGGTGGACCGGCGTTCCGTGGCGACGGAACTGGCCCGCACGGTGCTGGACCAGCGGGTGCCCGCCATCGAGGGAATTCCGGTGGCGGCACGTCTCGCGCCTGCGGCGCGCATCCTGCGGGCGAAGGGGCACGGTCTCGGCCTGCTGCTCGACGACGGCGGGCTGTGGCCGGTGGTGGGGTCCGCGGCCAGCCGGATACCGGACCTGAACGGCTCAGCCGTGGAGCAGGTCAGCGAGCGGGAGTGGGAGCGTTACCCCGCGGGGGTCGTCCTCGGCTCCTGAGTCGCGGTCTCGCCGTCGCTGTCCTCGTCCGGCTTGGCCAGTCGTCCGCCGACCAGCATGCCGAGCCCGGCAGGCACCAGGATCAGCAGCGCCGTGAACGCCGCCCCGCCGGTCAGTGCGCCCCCCAGCGCGCTGAGCCCGGTCTGGTCGACGAACAGCGACCTGCCGATGACGGTGAGCACCCCGGCGACCGGGCCCGCGATGAGGGAGCCGATGAACCACGCCCTCGCGTGGTCGGGAACCCGGAGCCAGGCGTCCAGCGCGCTCCACAGCGCGGCGGTGCCGACCAGCACCGCGACCACGGCCACGGTGACGAGATCGACCTCGGTCGGCCGGAACACGGTGACCTTGGCGAGAACGACGGCGGCGATGGCATGCAGCACGGCCATGACGAGGCCGCGGATCAACCAGGACGGCATCGCCCCACTGTAGGCGCAGGCAGGACCGCATGCCCCGGCGCCCGAGTGGCTTCCGGTGGATCGCCGCGTTTTTGTGACCCGCGAGTAGGTACTGGTGTCTCTGCTCCGGATGGACGTGAGCATCTGTCCGCGCGACCTCTAAGCTGACGTGGTGCCGCACCTTCACGCGATCCGGCGAACAGCACTGCGCGACCTGTTGCGGGAGTCCGAGCTGGACGCCCTGCTGGTCACCGACCTGCTGAACATCCGCTACCTGACCGGTTTCACCGGATCCAACGCCGCCCTGCTCGTGCACGCCGAATCCGAGACGGAGACCGTCTTCTGCACCGACGGCCGGTACACCGCGCAGGCCGAGGCCGAACTCCCCGATCTCGAGCGCGAGATCCAGCGTCCGAGCGCGGACGCTCTCGTGGGTCGTGCCGCCGCGCGCCGCGACCGGTTCGCCCGCACCGGGTTCGAGAGCCAGCACGTCTCGGTGGAGCAGCATGCCACGTTCGCCGGCCTCGCCGACGGAGTGGAACTGGTGCGCGCCCCCGGTTTCGTGGAGCGGCTGCGCCTGGTCAAGGACGACGAGGAGGTCGATGCCCTCCGTGCGGCCTGTGCCGCGGCCGACAACGCGCTCGCCGATCTGATCCAGTACGGCGGGCTGCGGGCGGGCCGCACCGAGCGGGAGGTGGCACGGGAACTGGAGGGGCGGATGCTCGACCACGGCTCCGCCGGGGTGTCGTTCGAATCGATCGTGGCCGCGGGGGCCAACTCCGCGATCCCGCACCACCGGCCCACCGGTGCTGTGCTGACCACCGGTGACCTGGTCAAACTCGACTTCGGGGCCACTGTGGACGGCTATCACTCGGATATGACCCGCACGGTGGTGCTCGGCGAGCCCGCGCACTGGCAGCGCGAGCTCTACGACCTGGTCCACCGGGCGCAGGCCGCGGGCTGCGCGGCTGTCGGTGTGGGCGTGGAAGTGGCCGAGGTGGACCGCGCGGCACGTGCGCTGATCGAGGCCGCGGGCCACGGCAAGTACTTCACCCACGGCCTCGGCCACGGTGTCGGGCTGCAGGTCCATGAGGCACCGAGTCTGGCCGCGACCGGCGTCGGTACACTGACCGCCGGTATGGCGGTCACCGTCGAACCTGGCGTCTACCTCGCCGGTCGTGGTGGCGTGCGCATCGAGGACACGCTCGTCGTGCGGGACGGCACGCCCGAAATCCTCACCCTGAGCACCAAGGAACTCGTGGTCGTCTAGAGCACGGCCCGCCCCGGAACACATACAGGAGATCTCACACCCGTGGCCACCACCAACGACCTCAAGAACGGACTCGTCCTCAACCTGGACGGTCAGCTCTGGTCCGTCGTGAACTTTCAGCACGTCAAGCCGGGCAAGGGAGGCGCGTTCGTCCGCACCACGCTGAAGCACGTGCTGTCCGGCAAGGTCGTTGACAAGACGTTCAACGCAGGCACGAAGGTCGACACCGCGACGGTGGACCGGCGGACGATGACCTATCTCTACAGCGACGGCACGGACTTCGTGTTCATGGACTCGGACACGTTCGACCAGATCACCGTGCCGAAGGAGATCGTCGGCGACTCGGCCAACTTCCTCCTGGAGAACACCGAGGTCCAGGTCGCCGTGCACGAGGAGGCGCCGCTGTACGTCGAGCTGCCGACCTCGGTCGAGCTGATCGTCCAGCACACCGATCCCGGCCTGCAGGGTGACCGCTCCACCGGCGGCACCAAGCCGGCGACACTGGAGACGGGCGCGGAGATCCAGGTGCCGTTGTTCCTCACCACCGGTGAGAAGGTCAAGGTCGACACGCGCGACGGCCGGTACCTCGGCCGTGTCTCGAGCTGACGAGCGGATGACCACCCGGAACACACCCCAGCGGGGCGGCCCGATCGGCCGTCGCGCCGCCCGCAAACGGGCCGTCGAAATTCTGTACGAGGCCGCCCAGCGGTCGTCCGACGCGGTGACGCTGCTGTCGGAGCGCGTCGGCACGGTCGATGCCGACGTGATCGCCGATTACACGATCACCCTGGTAGAGGGGGTGACGGCACAGCAGGAGCGCATCGACGAACTGCTTGCCGAGCACGCACAGGGCTGGTCGCTGGAGCGGATGCCGGTGGTGGATCTCGCGGTGCTCCGGGTCGGCGTCTACGAGCTGTTGTGGGCCACCGACGTGCCGGACCCGGTCGCGATCGACGAGGCCGTCGGCATCGTGAAGGAACTGTCCACCGACGACTCACCGCGGTTCGTCAACGGGGTGCTCGGGCGGATCGGCAACATCGCCGATCGGCTGCGGGCGATTCTCTAGGTCTGTCGCCGCGACGCAGGCGGTAGTTCGTCGACGAGTTCCCATACCGCTCGGTACGGGAACTCGTCGACGAACTACCGCCGGTGCGGTTCCGGCCGGTCACTCCTCTTTGGCAGGCCGGGCTTCCGGAGGAAGCACACCCCAGTCGATGAGCTGCTCGGTCAGCTCGCCGGGGGTCATGTCGTAGATGATGGCCAGTGAACGCAGGTCTTCGGTCCGGATCGAGAGGACCTTGCCGTTGTAGTCGCCGCGCTGGCTCTGGATGGTGGCGGCGTAGCGAGCGAGTGGACCGACCTTCTCAGCGGGCAGTTGCTGCAGACGTTCCAGGTTGATTACGATTTTCGTGGCGGGCTCCGCGCCGGACGGAACTCGACCCTCCGGCAGCAGTTCGACCACGGGAACGCCGTAGAAGTCGGCCAGCTCGGCCAGCTTCTGGACGGTGACGGCGCGGTCACCGCGCTCGTAGGAACCGACCACGACCGCCTTCCAGCGCCCTCCGGACTTCTGCTCGACTCCGTGCAGGGACAGGCCCTGCTGCTGGCGGATCCCGCGGAGCTTGGCCCCGAGCGCCTTGGCGTAATCGCCCATCTGGTGGTTCTCCGTTTCTTCGCCCCGTTCGGTCGGGATGACCGCCGGGGGACCTCTGAGTCGAATACTCAGAGTAATGGTTACGCGTTGTCGTCACCAGGTCAAGCAGATCATCGTGGGACAGTGGTGACCGCGAAGGACACCACCCGGAAGGCTGAGCGGTCTGTCCTGCTAACCTCAGGTCGATTTCCAGGCCAACCAGGCACATCGACGTCCTTTAAGGACCCGTCCAGTGAGGCGGGGAAGGAGGTCCACCGTGGCGCCACGTCCACGTGGCGCGACGGAACCGGCCATGGAGCGCGAGCTCCTCTCGGCCGGCGACGTCGCGCGCACCATCGCTCGAATGGCCCATCAGGTCATCGAGAAAACAGCACTGGGTGCTGGAGCCGGAGGCAGTGCGGCCCCACCGGTGTTGCTCGGGATTCCCACCAGGGGGACACCGCTCGCCCGCAGGCTCGCCGGGCGGATCGCCGAGTTCTCCGGCGTGGAGGTTCCCGTGGGAGCCCTTGACGTCACCCTCTATCGGGATGATCTGCGGCACAAACCGCCGCGGCCGCTCGAGGAGACCGCCCTTCCGGATAGTGGGATCGACGGCAGGACCGTGCTGCTCGTCGACGACGTGCTCTTCTCCGGACGCACCATTCGCGCGGCCCTCGACGCCCTGCGCGACCACGGTCGCCCGCGCGCCGTCCAGCTCGCCGTGCTCGTCGACCGGGGCCACCGGGAACTGCCGATCCGTGCGGACTACGTCGGCAAGAACGTCCCGACCTCCCGCAGCGAGGACGTCTCCGTGCTGCTTTCCGAAATAGACGAACGGGACGCGGTGCTGCTGCGCAGTCAGGAGGGGGACCGGTGAAGCATCTGCTCGCCACCGACGGCCTCGATGCCGCGACGGCCACCGCGGTGCTCGACACGGCCGACGAGCTCAAGCGCACGCTGCTCGGGCGCGAGGTGAAGAAGCTGCCGACGTTGCGGGGACGCACCGTCGTCACGATGTTCTACGAGAACTCCACCAGGACCAGGGTCTCCTTCGAGATCGCGGGCAAGTGGATGAGTGCCGACGTGATCAACGTCTCCGCCGCGAGTTCCTCGGTGGGCAAGGGCGAGTCGCTGCGCGACACCGCACTGACCCTGGCCGCGGCCGGCGCGGACTGCGTCATCGTCCGGCACCCCGCCTCCGGTGCGGCCCACCGGCTCTCCGGCTGGCTGGCCGAGGCGGGCACGGCCGTGGTGAACGCGGGTGATGGGACGCACGAGCACCCCACGCAGGCGTTGCTCGACGCGGCGACCCTGCGCGAACGGCTCGGCTCGCTGGCCGGCAGGCGAATCGCGATCGTCGGCGACGTCCTGCACAGCAGGGTGGCCCGTTCCAATGTGCACCTGCTGAACACGCTCGGCGCCGAGGTGGTGCTCGTCGCGCCACCGACGCTGCTGCCGCCCGGCGTGCGCAGCCTGCCCGTGACCGTGTCCCACGATCTGGACTCCGAGCTGCCCGCCCTCGACGCGGTGATGATGCTGCGCGTCCAGGCGGAGCGGATGAACGGCGGAGACGCGCCGGGGGGCAACTTCTTTCCCTCCGCCCGCGAGTACTCGATCTCCTATGGGTTGAACGAGCGCAGGATGAGCCTGCTGCCGGAGCACGCGGTCGTGCTGCATCCGGGCCCCATGCTGCGCGGCATGGAGATCGGCTCCGCCGTCGCGGACTCACCGCGCTCGGCGATCACCGAACAGGTCCGCAACGGCGTGCACGTGCGCATGGCAGTCCTTTATCACCTGCTGGCCGGAGAGGAAGAGCCGACAACGTGAGTGACGTCGTGATCAGGGGCGCACGGCCCTACGGCGAGGGACAACCGGTCGACCTGGTGATCGCCGACGGCGTCATCGTCCGGATCGACCCCGCCGACCCCGCCGCCAGCGGCACCGCCGAGACGCCCGGCGGCGAGACCGACACCACTGACACCACCGTGATCGACGCGGGTGGTCAGGTGCTGCTGCCCGGTTTCGTGGACCTGCACACGCACCTGCGTGAGCCGGGCAGGGAGGACACTGAGACGATCGCCACCGGATCGGCAGCCGCCGCGCTCGGCGGCTTCACCGCTGTGTTCGCCATGGCCAACACCGATCCGGTGGCCGACAACGCCGTCATCGTCGAACACGTGTGGCGGCTCGGGCAGGCGGCCGGACTCGTCGACGTGCACCCGGTCGGGGCCGTCACCGTCGGCCTCGCCGGGAAACGGCTGGCCGAACTGGGCACCATGGCGACGTCGGCGGCAGGGGTGCGGATCTTCTCCGACGACGGGCACTGCGTCGCGGACCCGTTGATCATGCGCAGGGCGCTGGAGTACTCCACCGCACTCGACGTGGTCGTCGCCCAGCACGCGGAGGAGCCGAGACTCACCGTCGGCGCGCAGGCACACGAGGGCGAGCGGGCCGCGCGTCTGGGCTACCCCGGTTGGCCCGCGTCGGCGGAGGAGTCGATCGTCGCGCGGGACTGCCTGCTCGCGCTGCACGCCGAGGCCCGGCTGCACGTCTGCCACGTCTCCACCGCGGGAACCGCGGACGTGCTGAGCTGGGCGAAGGCCAGGGGCACCCGGGTGTCGGCCGAGGTGACGCCGCACCACCTGCTGCTCACCGACGAGCGGCTGGCCAGTTACGACCCGGTGAACAAGGTCAACCCGCCACTGCGCACCGGCGGCGACGCCGAGCGTCTGCGCGCGGCACTGGCCGAGGGGATCATCGACTGCGTCGCGACCGATCACGCCCCGCATGCCGCCCAGGACAAGGACTGCGAGTGGGCCGCGGCGAAGCCGGGCATGCTCGGCCTGCAGACGGCGCTGTCGATCGTGACCGAGACCATGGTCCGTCCCGGCCTGCTGGACTGGCGCGGTGTCGCCAGGGTCATGAGCGAGCGGCCCGCGGAGGTCGCCGGGCTGCCCGACCAGGGCCGCCCGATCGCCGTCGGCGAGCCGGCCAACCTGACGCTGGTCGACCCGGACGGCGAGTGGACGGTCCGCGGCACCGAACTCGCCAGCATCGCGCAGAACACCCCCTACGAGGGAATGCGGCTGCCCGGCGTGGTGAGCGCCACCCTGTTGCGCGGGCGAGTCACCGCTCGCGAGGGGAAAATCGTGAACATGCTGAATAGGACACCGTGAGGGTTAATCAGAACGACCTAGCGACCGCGGGCATCGGTGACGCACGCTACGGACCTGAATAGCCCGAGGATTGAATAGGACACAGTGATGGACAGGTTGTTGCTCTCGCTGCTGGTCGCCGCCTTCTTCGGCCTGTGCGTGTACGGGATGTGGCGGGGCTGGCGACGCCAGGCACGGGCGCAGAGCGTCGAGTTCCCGCCGTTCCCGGAAGTCCCCGCACAGCCGGGCGAGCCGGTGCTCGAGGCACACGGACTGTACGTGTGCACGACGAGGGCCGGGCGCTGGCAGGAGCGGATCGTCACCAGAGGTGCGGGCCTGCGCACGACCGCGACCCTGCGCTGCTATCCCGGCGGGATCGAGGTGGAGCGCGTCGGAGCCCCCGGCTTCTGGATCCCGCGAGAGTCCGTTGTGGACACCGTTATCGGGAAGGGTATGGCGGGCAAGGTGATGGGCACCGACAGCCTGCTGGTGATCACCTGGCGTCTCGGCGAGGAGGCCGTGGACACGGGCTTCCGTGGCGACGACATCGATGTCTATCCGAAGTGGATCGAGGCGCTGCACGGCAACGTGACCGGCCCGCAGACAAAGGGAGGGGCCCAGCGATGACGGGCAGTACACAGACACCGGCGGCACTGGTGCTGGAGGACGGACGCGTGTTCCGCGGCAGCGCCTACGGCGCGCGGGGCACGAGTCTCGGCGAGGTCGTGTTCAGCACGGGCATGACCGGCTATCAGGAGACGCTCACCGACCCGTCCTACCACCGCCAGATCGTGGTGCAGACCGCACCGCAGATCGGCAACACCGGATGGAACGACGAGGACGACGAGTCGGCGCGGATCTGGGTGGCGGGATACGTCGTGCGGGACCCGGCCAGGACCCCGTCCAACTGGCGGTCGCTTCGATCGCTCGACCACGAGCTGGCCGAGCAGGGGGTGGTCGGCATCTCCGAGGTCGACACCCGGACCCTCACCCGGCACATCCGCGAGCACGGCGCCATGCGCGCCGGGGTCTTCTCCGGCGACGCGCTGCTGGCGGGCGGATCCGTCCGTCCCGACGCCGACCTGCTCACCGAGGTGCTGGCCAGTCCCAGCATGCAGGGCGCCGACCTCGCGGGTGAGGTCACGACCCGCTCGCCCTACGTGGTCGCCGCACAGGGTGAGACCCGCTTCCGGGTCGCCGCGCTGGACCTCGGGATCAAGTCCAACACTCCGCGCCAGCTGAGCAAACGCGGGATAGAGGTGCACGTGCTGCCGGCCAGCAGCAGCCTGCGGGACCTGCTCGCCGTGGAGCCGGACGGCGTCTTCCTCTCCAACGGGCCGGGCGACCCGGCCACCACCGAGCACGCCACCGCGCTCACACGTGAGGTGCTGGGCAGGGAACTCCCGTTGTTCGGGATCTGCTTCGGCAACCAGATCCTCGGCCGTGCGCTCGGCCTCGGCACCTACAAGATGCGCTACGGCCACCGGGGCATCAACATCCCGGTGATCGACGTGGCGACCGGGACGGTGGCGATCACCGCGCAGAACCACGGCTTCGCCCTCGAGGGTGAACCCGGACAGTGGTTCGAGTCCGAATTCGGAGCGGCGCAGATCAGCCACTACTGCCCGAACGACGACACGGTAGAGGGAGTCCGCTGCTCCGACGTCCCGGCGTTCTCGGTGCAGTACCACCCCGAGGCCGCCGCGGGGCCACATGACGCCGCGCCACTGTTCGACGAGTTCGTTGGCCTGATGCAGCGGGCCGAAGGGAAGGGCGGCCGCTGATGCCGAAACGTACAGACATCGAGCACGTCCTGGTAATCGGCTCAGGGCCGATCGTGATCGGGCAGGCCGCCGAGTTCGACTACTCGGGCACGCAGGCGTGCCGCGTGCTGCGTGAGGAGGGCATCCGGGTCAGCCTGGTGAACTCCAACCCCGCCACGATCATGACCGACCCGGAGTTCGCCGACTCGACCTACATCGAGCCGGTGACCCCGGACTTCGTGGAGAAGGTCATCGCCAACGAGAAGGAGCAGGGGCGCCCGATCGACGCGCTCCTGGCCACCCTCGGCGGCCAGACCGCACTCAACGCCGCCGTCGCCCTGCACGAGCGCGGCGTGCTGGAGAAGTACGGCGTCGAGCTGATTGGCGCCGACATCGACGCCATCCAGCGCGGCGAGGACCGGCAGAAGTTCAAGGACATCGTCCGCTCGATCGGCGGCGACGTCCCGCGCAGCGCGGTCTGCCACTCCATGGACGAGGTGCGGGAGACCGTTGCCGATCTCGGCCTCCCCGTGGTCATCCGTCCCTCGTACACGATGGGCGGCCTCGGCTCCGGCATGGTGCACACCGAGGACGAGCTGGAGCGGATGGCCTCGTTCGGGCTGGAGGAGAGCCCCGTCACCGAGGTGCTCATCGAGGAGAGCGTGCTCGGCTGGAAGGAGTACGAGCTCGAGCTGATGCGCGACAGGAACGACAACGTCGTGGTCATCTGCTCGATCGAGAACATCGACGCCATGGGCGTGCACACCGGCGACTCGGTGACCGTGGCGCCCGCGATGACGCTGACCGACCGCGAGTACCAGCACATGCGCGACGTCGGCATCGACGTCCTGCGCGCGGTGGGAGTGGAGACCGGCGGCTGCAACATCCAGTTCGCGATCAACCCCCGCGACGGCCGGATGGTCGTCATCGAGATGAACCCGCGCGTGTCGCGGTCCTCGGCGCTGGCCTCGAAGGCGACGGGCTTCCCGATCGCCAAGATCGCCGCGCGGCTCGCCGTCGGCTACACCCTCGACGAGATCCGCAACGACATCACCGGTGAGACCCCGGCCTCGTTCGAGCCGACCCTCGACTACGTCGTGGTGAAGGTGCCGCGGTTCGCCTTCGAGAAGTTCCCCGGTGCGGACCCGACGCTGACGACCACGATGAAGAGCGTCGGCGAGGCCATGGCCATGGGCCGCAGTTTCCCCGAGGCACTGGGCAAGGCACTGCGCTCCATCGACACCAAGGCGGGCGGCTTCTGGACCCAGCCGGACCCCGAGGACGCGACCGTCGAATCGGTGCTGGAGCAGCTGCGCACCCCGCACGACGGCAGGCTCTACGTCGTCGAGCGGGCACTGCGGCTCGGCGCGACCGTCGAGCAGGTGCACGAGGCCAGCGGCATCGACCCGTGGTTCGTCGACCAGATCGCCCTGATCGGCGAGATCGGCGCGCAGGTGCGGGAGGCTCCCGTGCTGGACGGCGCGCTGCTGCTGCGAGCCAAGCGCACCGGGCTGTCCGATCAGCAGATCGCGGCACTGCGGCCGGAACTGGCCGGTGAGGACGGCGTTCGCGCGTTGCGGCACCGACTCGGCGTGCGGCCGGTGTTCAAGACGGTGGACACCTGCGCCGCGGAGTTCGCGGCGAAGACCCCCTACCACTACTCGGCCTACGAGCTCGACCCCGGCGCCGAGTCCGAGGTGTCCGCGCAGACCGAGCGGGAAAAGGTGCTGATCCTCGGGTCCGGGCCCAACCGGATCGGGCAGGGCATCGAGTTCGACTACTCCTGCGTGCACGCGGCGATCGCGTTGCGTGAGGCCGGGTTCGAGGCCGTGATGGTCAACTGCAACCCGGAGACCGTATCCACCGACTACGACACGTCGGACCGCCTGTACTTCGAGCCACTCACCTTCGAGGACGTGCTGGAGGTGGTGCACGCCGAGCAGGAGTCGGGCACCGTCGCCGGGGTCATCGTGCAGCTGGGCGGGCAGACCCCGCTGGGGCTGGCGCAGCGGCTGGCCGACGCGGGCGTGCCCATCGTGGGGACCCCGCCCGAGGCGATCCACCTCGCGGAGGACCGGGGCTCGTTCGGGACCGTGCTGGTCAACGCGGGTCTGCCCGCGCCGCGCTACGGCACCGCGACCTCCTTCGAGGGCGCGAAGCGGATCGCCGACGAGATCGGTTACCCGGTCCTGGTGCGGCCCTCCTACGTACTGGGCGGGCGCGGAATGGAGATCGTCTACGACGAGGCCCACCTCGCCGGCTACATCGAGCGGGCCACCGAGGTGACCCCGGAGCACCCGGTACTGGTGGACCGGTTCCTCGACGACGCCATCGAGATCGACGTGGACGCCATCTACGACGGCGAGGAGCTCTACCTCGGTGGCGTGATGGAGCACATCGAGGAGGCCGGGATCCACTCCGGGGACTCCTCGTGCGCGCTGCCGCCGATCACCCTCGGCCGGACCGACCTGGAGGCCGTGCGGCGCTCGACCGAGGCGATCGCCAAGGGCGTCGGCGTGCGCGGCCTGCTGAACGTGCAGTACGCGCTCAAGGACGACGTCCTGTACGTCCTCGAGGCCAATCCGAGGGCGTCGCGGACGGTGCCGTTCGTGTCCAAGGCGACCGCGGTCCCGCTGGCCAAGGCGGCGTCGCTGGTGATGACCGGAGCCACGATCGCGGGGCTGCGCGCCGACGGTGTGCTTCCGGCCACCGGCGACGGTGGTGATCTGCCCGCGCACTCGCCGGTGTCGGTGAAGGAGGCGGTGCTGCCGTTCCACCGTTTCCGGACACCGGAGGGGCACGGTGTCGACTCGCTGCTCGGGCCGGAGATGAAGTCCACCGGCGAGGTGATGGGCGTGGACGTCTCCTTCGGCAAGGCGTTCGCCAAGTCGCAGGCCGGCGCCTACGGCTCCCTGCCGACCTCGGGCAAGGTCTTCGTCTCGGTGGCCAATCGGGACAAGCGCTCGCTGGTGTTCCCGGTCAAGCGGCTCGCCGATCTCGGATTCGAGATCCTCGCGACGTCGGGCACGGCGGAAGTGTTGCGCCGCAACGGAATCGACTGCTCCGTGGTGCGCAAGCACTACGAGAGCGCCGCCGCGGGGGCACTGTCCGAATCGGACCGGGATGTCGTGGAGGTGATCCTGGCGGGCGAGGTGGTCATGGTCATAAACACCCCGTACGGCAACAGCGGGCCCAGGGTGGACGGCTACGAGATCCGCACGGCCGCGGTGTCGAGGGACATCCCGTGCATCACCACGATCCAGGGCGCCGCGGCCGCCGTGCACGGCATCGAGGCACTGATCCGCGGGGACATCGGGGTGCGGTCCCTGCAGGACCTGCAGGCGGCGCTGCGGGCCCAGCCGTGACAGCGGGACAGGTCCCGTTCGGCGCCCGGCTGGCCGCCGCCGTCGCCGAACGGGGCCCGCTGTGTGCCGGTGTGGATCCGCATCCGGGACTGCTGCGGGAATGGGGCCTGTCCGCCGACGCCGCGGGGCTGGAGCGCTTCGCCCTCACGGCCACGGAGGCGCTCGCGGGGGAGGTGTCGGTACTCAAGCCGCAGTCGGCGTTCTTCGAGGCCTACGGTTCGGCGGGGATCGCCGTACTCGAGCGCGTGATCGCGCTGGCACGCGACGCGGGCACCCTGGTGCTGCTGGACGTCAAACGCGGCGACATCGGCTCCACTATGGCCGCCTACGCGGCGGCGTACCTGGCCGACGGCGCGCCGCTGGCCGCCGACGCCATCACGGTGTCGCCCTACCTCGGATTCGACTCCCTGCTGCCGACCATGGAACTGGCCAGGGCGCAGGGTAGCGGGATCTTCGTGCTGGCCCGTACGTCGAACCCGGAGAGCGGGCAGGGCCAGCACGCGCGGGTCGAGGACGGCAGGACGCTGGCGCAGTCGATCGTCGACGCCGCGGCCCTGCGCAACGCGACGGCGGAACGCGGTGGGGACGTGGGGGTCGTGGCCGGGGCGACGATCGGCGCGGGCGAGCTCGATCTGCGTGCGCTGAACGGCCCGGTGCTGGCCCCCGGTTTCGGTGCACAGGGCGCCACGGTGGCCGATCTGCGCAGGGTGTTCGGCGAGGAGTTGCCCGGTGTGCTGCCCGCATCCTCACGGGACATCCTGCGGCACGGTCCGGGGCAGGCGGCCCTGCGTTCCGCGGTACGCGCCGTGCAGGACTCGCTGCGGGGCTGAGCCGTTGAAGGGCCGCCGTGGTTGAAGGGCCGCGTGGTTGAAGGGCTTAGCCGGCCGGGTTATACAGGAAGTGAAAAGCGGATTGCTGGGCCGAATGGCGGACTTTCGGCCGCCTTCTGGCGCTGAACTGCACTACCAGGCCCGGAAACGGCTGTGATCGGGCCACCCCGCATTGTGGTCGCTACTGGCGTGTCGGTACGGTCGCGACACCCACCCAGAATTTGAGTACTACCGGAGGAAAACGTGGCACTTCCCCAGCTCACCGAGGAACAGCGTGCTGCGGCGCTGGAGAAGGCCGCTGCCGCCCGTCGCGCCCGCGCGGAGCTCAAGGAGCGGCTCAAGCGGGGCGGCACCACCTTGGCCGAGGTGCTGAAGCAGGCCGATGAGGACGAGGTCCTCGGCAAGATGAAGGTGTCTGCTCTGCTGGAAGCCCTTCCCGGCGTCGGCAAGGTGCGTGCGCAGCAGACGATGGAGCGTCTCGAGATCGCCCCCAGCCGTAGGCTGCGCGGTCTCGGTGACCGGCAGCGCAAGGCGCTGCTGGCCGAGTTCAGCGGTCAGTGAGCGACGGGGTTTACGACGCCCCAACCGAAGCCGGCCGAGTCGCCGGCGGTAAGTCCCACGATGAGCCGGTGCCGGGGAACGTCTCCCGGCACCGGCTCACCGTCGTTTCGGGACCGTCGGGCGTCGGAAAGTCGAGCGTGGTCGGGGAGCTGCGGCGCCTCGATCCGCGGATCTACTTCAGCGTCTCGGTCACCACACGCCGGCCCCGCCCCGGCGAGGTGGACGGCGTGCACTACCACTTCGTCGACAGATCCGCCTTCGACGCGATGATCGCGGGTGGTGAGCTGCTGGAGTACGCCGAGTTCGCGGGCAACTGCTATGGCACCCCGCGGGCCCCGGTCGAGGCCGCGCTGCGATCCGGGCGGCCCGCCGTGCTGGAGATCGAGCTACAGGGAGCGCGCCAGGTTCGCCGGGCGATGCCGGACGCTCGGCTGGTGATGCTGCTGCCGCCATCCTGGGGGGAACTGGTCGGCAGACTGACCGGCCGTGGCACCGAGGAGGACACCGCCGTGCGGGCTCGTCTCGCCGAGGCGGAGCGGGAACTGGAGGCCTCGGGAGAGTTCGACGAACGCATTGTCAATGCCGACGTGCGGACCGCCGCGAGGGAGTTGCTAACCTTGATGACGGACACGTCCACAGTTCAGGACGATCACACCGACGATTCGGAGCACGACGAGTGACCGCGATTACGCTGGGTGCCCAGGGCGAGGCGTTGGAAGGCATTACCAACCCGCCGATCGACGACCTGCTCGAGAAGGTCAGTTCGAAGTACGCGCTGGTGATCTACTCGGCCAAGCGTGCCCGTCAGATCAACGACTACTACGCACAGCTCGGCGAGGGCCTGCTGGAGTACGTGGGGCCGCTGGTCGAGCCGGGCCCGCGGGAGAAGCCGCTGTCGATCGCGCTGCGCGAGATCCACGCCGGCCTGCTCGAGCACACCGAGGGCGAGTAGCACCCGGAGACGGACGACGCTGAAGACGGTCGGTTGACAGCCATGAGCAAGCGTTGTGAAACCTGGCTGATCTGCATCTGGTGAGTGGATGAACGCGCGCGGCGGTAGCCCACGAGCGGGGAGGCGGGGCGTATGACGTGTGACGGTGACGATGGGATGCCCGGTCCGAGCCCCGCCCGCCCGTCTCCCACCACCACGCAGACGGAGGCGCTCCGCACCGCGATGCTGGCCGAGTCGACCGTGCCGCGCGTTTCTCAAAGCGCACCGAGCAAGCCGCAGGTGGTCCTCGGCGTGGGCGGCGGGATCGCCGCCTACAAGGCGTGCGAGGTGCTGCGCGGGCTGACCGAGTCCGGTCACGACGTTCGCGTGGTCCCAACGGACGCCGCATTGAACTTCGTCGGCGCCGCCACCTTCGAGGCGCTGTCCGGCCACCCCGTGCACACGGGCGTCTTCACCGAGGTGCCCGATGTCCAGCACGTCCGGGTCGGCAAGGACGCCGACCTGGTGATCGTCGTGCCCGCCACCGCGGACCTGCTCGCCAGGGCCGCGCACGGCCTCGCCGACGACCTGCTCACCAACACCCTGCTGACGGCACGCTGCCCGGTCGCGTTCTTTCCGGCCATGCACACCGAGATGTGGGAACACCCGGCCACCCGGGACAACGTGGCCCTGTTGCGCTCGCGGGGCGTGGTCGTGGCCGAACCGGACTCCGGCAGGTTGACCGGCGTCGACACGGGCAAGGGCAGGCTGGCCGACCCGAGGGAGATCGTCGACCTGGCCCGGCTGCTGCTGGCCGCGCCGGCCGCGCTGCCGCGCGATCTGACGGGCGTCCGCGTGGTGATCTCCGCGGGCGGCACCAGGGAGGCGCTCGACCCAGTGCGCTATCTCGGCAACCGGTCCTCGGGAAAGCAGGGCTACGCGATGGCCAGAGTCGCCGCGCAGCGGGGGGCCGAGGTCACCCTGGTCGCGGCGCACACCGTCGCGCTACCGCAGCCGGCGGGCGTCGATGTCCAGCACGTCTCCAGTGCGTCAGAACTCAGCGCGGCCGTTCATGCTGCCGCCTCCGCCGCGGATGTCGTGGTGATGGCCGCCGCGGTGGCGGACTTCCGGCCCGCGCGACGCGCCGACCACAAGATCAAGAAATCGGACGACCAGCCGGACCCTGCCGTCGAACTGGTCCGCAACCCCGACATCCTCGCCGAGCTGGTGACCGCCCGGCGGGACGGGCAGGTCATCGTGGGTTTCGCCGCGGAGACCGGGGACGAGTCCGGTGGCGTGCTCGAGCACGCCAGAGCCAAACTGAAGCGCAAGGGCTGCGACCTGCTGGTCGTCAACGCCGTCGGCGAGGGCAGGGCCTTCGAGGTCGAGGACAACGCGGGTTGGCTGCTCGCCGCACCCGAGCGGGGCGGTGCGGAGCGGCAGATCCCGCTCGGCTCGAAGTCGCAACTGGCGTCCGCTGTGTGGGACGCGGTGACTGAACTGATCGCGCCTTGAGGATTGTCCGGTGCCGGAGTCAGTAGGCTTCGTTAGGCTGCCGACGCAGCACACCGCACGGCCGCGCGCCGTACGACACACTGTCGGAAGAGGGAAGTGACAAGCGTTGACCGCGTCGAATCGCAGGCTGTTCACGTCGGAGTCGGTGACCGAAGGTCATCCGGACAAGATCTGTGACGCGATCAGCGACTCCGTCCTGGACGCGCTGCTGGCCAAGGACCCCCGCAGCCGCGTCGCCGTCGAGACCCTGATCACCACCGGCCAGGTCCACGTCGCGGGCGAGGTGACCACCGAGGCCTACGCCGACATCCCCACCATCGTCCGGGACGTGATCCTGCGGATCGGCTACGACTCGTCCGCGAAGGGGTTCGACGGCAACTCCTGCGGCGTGAACGTCGCCATCGGCTCGCAGTCCCCGGACATCGCCCAGGGTGTGGACACCGCCTACGAGACCAGGCTGGAAAGCGCCACCGAGGAGGTCGCCGACGAGATCGACCGGCAGGGCGCGGGTGACCAGGGCCTGATGTTCGGCTATGCCTGCAGCGACACGCCCGAACTCATGCCGTTGCCGATCGCACTGGCCCACCGGCTGTCCCAGCGCCTGACCGCCGTGCGCAAGGAGGGTGTGCTGCCCTACCTGCGCCCGGACGGCAAGACGCAGGTCACCATCGAGTACGCCGGGGAGCAGGCCGTCCGCCTGGACACCGTGGTGGTGTCCAGTCAGCACGCCGACGGCATCGACCTGGAAGCCATGCTCGGGGTCGACATCCGCGAGCAGGTGGTCGCGCCGGTGATCGACGGTCTCGACCTGGACAGCGGCGACGTCCGCCTGCTGGTCAACCCGACCGGCCGGTTCGTCATCGGCGGTCCCATGGGCGACGCGGGACTCACCGGCCGCAAGATCATCGTCGACACCTACGGCGGCATGGCCCGCCACGGTGGCGGCGCCTTCTCCGGCAAGGATCCGTCCAAGGTCGACCGCTCCGCCACCTACGCGATGCGCTGGGTCGCGAAGAACGTCGTGGCCGCGGGGCTCGCCTCCAGGGTGGAGGTGCAGGTCGCCTACGCGATCGGCAAGGCGTCTCCGGTGGGGTTGTTCGTGGAGACCTTCGGCACCGAGACCGTGGACCCGGCGAAGATCCAGGCGGCCATCAGCGAGGTCTTCGACCTTCGTCCCGCCGCGATCATCCGGGATCTCGACCTGTTGCGGCCGATCTACGCGCCCACCTCGGCCTACGGCCACTTCGGCAGGCCCGACCTCGACCTGCCCTGGGAGCGCACCGACCGGGCCGACGCGCTCCGGTCGGCGGCGGGTGCCTGAGGGCGGGACGCCGCCGCTGTGGGACCTGCCCCAGCGGCAGGCCCCCGCGGCGAAACCCATACGGAAGGCGTCCGCGCCCAAGCCGGCCAAACCCGCGAAGCGTGCGGCCAGGGGCAAGGGGCAGCGCGCGCCCGCCGAGACCGCGCCGGTGGCCAGGATCGTCGTCGACGTCCCGCTGGCGCATCTGGACCGTACGTTCGACTACCAGGTACCCGCTGACCTTGACGCCGCCGCGGTTCCCGGCTGCCGGGTCCGGGTGCGGTTCGCGGGACAGCTGGTCGACGGGTTCCTGCTGGAGCGGGCCGACACCACCGAGCACAAGGGCACCCTCGCGTTTCTGGAGCGGGTCACCTCCAGCGAACCCGTGCTGACTCCGGCGCTGGCCGGGCTGGCCAGGGCCGTCGCCGACCGGTACGGCGGCACCCTCATCGACGTGCTCCGGCTGGCGATCCCGCCGCGGCACGCGAAGGCGGAGGCCGAGCCACCGCGCGAGGCCGCGCCGCGACCGGAGCAGCCCGACGTCTCGGGCTGGCAGCGCTATCCGCGCGGACCGGTACTGGCCGACGCGCTGAGCGCGGGGCGGCCCGCACACGCCGTCTGGCAGGCGCTGCCGGGGGAGGATTGGCCCGCCCGGCTCGCCGAACTCGCCGCGACCGTCGCCGCGACGGGCAGGGGAGCGGTGCTGGTCGTGCCCGACCACCGCGACCTCACCCGGCTGCACGATGCCTGCGTGGCGCGGGTCGGCGCGGACGCGACGGTCTCACTGTCCGCCGGACTCGGCCCCGCCGAACGGTACCGGCGCTGGCTCGCGGTGTCGCGCGGATCGGCGCGGGTGGTCGTCGGAACTCGGGCGGCGATGTTCGCCCCGGTGGCCGACCCCGGGCTATTCGTGGTGTGGGACGACGGCGACGATCTGCACGTCGACCCGCACATGCCGTATCCACAGGTGCGCGATGTGCTGATGTTGCGCGCGCACGCGGACGCGGCGTCGCTGGTGGTCGCCGGCTTCACCCGCACCGCCGAGGCGCAGTTGCTGGTGGATTCCGGCTGGGCGCATCCCGTCGTCGCCTCCAGGGAGGAACTGCGCGCGAGCGCGCCGAGGGTGACCCCGTTCGGCGAGGATTTCGACCTGGCCAGGGACGAGGCGGCCAGGGCTGCCCGGCTACCCGCGGTCGCGTTCGAGGCGGCGCGGGCTGGCCTGAAGGCCGGAGCACCGGTGCTGGTCCAGGTTCCCCGCAGGGGGTACGTCCCCGGTCTGGCGTGTGACCACTGCCGGAGCCCGGCCCGGTGCAGGCACTGCGCGGGTCCGCTGCTGCTCGGCGGCGGCACCGAGGGCGGGGTGGCCAGGCCGCCGAGCTGCCGGTGGTGCGGTGTGCCGGACACCGCCTACCGCTGCGCGGCCTGCGGCTCCCGTCGCCTGCGTGCCGTCGTGATCGGCGCCCGCCGCACCGCGGAGGAGTTGGGACGGGCGTTTCCCGGGGTCCCGGTGCGCACCTCCGGGGCGCAGGAGGTGCTGGCCAGCGTCGCGGCCGAGCCCGCGCTCGTCGTGTGCACGCCGGGCGCGGAGCCGGTGGCCGAATCGGGGTATGGCGCCGCGCTGCTGCTCGACGGCTGGGCGCTGCTCGGCAGGCAGGACCTGCGGGCGGCGGAAGAGGCACTGCGCCGCTGGATGGGTGCGGCGGCCCTGGTCCGCCCCGGCCCGGAGGGCGGCAGGGTCGTCGTCGGCGCCGATGTCTCGCTGGCCCCGGTGCAAGCGCTGATCCGCTGGGACCCGGCCTGGCACGCCGGACTCGAACTCGCCGAGCGCACGGAACTGGGTTTCCCGCCCGCCGTGCGGATGGCCAGTTTCGAGGGCACCCCCGAGGCGGTCGCCACGCTGCTGGAGGAGATCCCACTGCCCGAGTCGGCAGAGGTGCTCGGCCCGGTCCCGCTCGGCGAACCGGACTCCGACGGCCGCACCGAGAAGGAGCGCGCCCTGATCCGGGTGCCCCGCGCCGACGGCCGCGCACTCGCCGCAGCCGCGCACACGGTCAGCGCCCTGCGCAGCACCCGCAAGGACCCAGCCCCCATCCGCACCCAACTGGACCCCCAAAACCTCATCTAGCCGAGTTTGCATTCCATGCACATGTGTTTGCGTTCCGTGTACACGTGTTCGACATTCCCGTACACGAGTTGCACTTCCCCGCGTCTCTGCTGATCGACTGCGGACCCTGGAACGCAAACACGTGCGCACAGAACGAAATCAAGTGTGCACAGAACGCAAACACGTGTGCCTAGGGCGCAAATACGGCACACTGCCCGAATGCCAGTCCCACGCGCGCGACTCCTGACCCGTGCCCTGGCCGCCGTGTTGCCGGTGGCCCTGCTCGTGCCCGCGGCCCCGGCCGCCGGCGCGGACACATCCACGACCGCACACGGCCCGCAGCCGGTGGCGCGCGGCTACCTGGGGGCCGTCTCCAGCATCGACGCCGACGCGACGGCGATCGGCACCGCGGTCCTGCGTAAGGGCGGCAACGCGGTGGACGCCGCCGTGGCGACGGCCGCCGCGCTGGGCGTCACGGACCCGTTCTCCGCCGGGATCGGGGGCGGGGGCTTCTTCGTGTACTACGACGCCAAATCCCGCACCGTGCGCACCCTCGACGGCAGGGAGACCGCACCGGCTGCCGCCGACGAGTCGCTGTTCCTCGAGAACGGCAGTCCACTGCCCTTCTGGGAGGCTGTCACCAGCGGACTCTCCGTCGGAGTTCCCGGTACGCCCGCGACCTGGCGGGACGCGTTGAAGGCATGGGGCAGCCGACCGCTCGCCGCGCTGATGCGTCCGGCGGAACGGCTGGCCCGGTCCGGCTTCACGGTGGACGAGACGTTCCACCGGCAGGTCGCGAGCAACGCCGAGCGGTTCTCCGCCTTCCCGGCCAGCCGGGACCTGTTCCTCCCCGGCGGAGCGCCGCCCGAGGTCGGCTCCACGTTCACCAACCCCGAACTGGCCGACACCTATGCCCGGCTGGCGGCGACCGGCACGGCGGACCTGTACAACGGCGAGGTGGCCGCCGACATCGCGGACACCGTGCAGGACCCGCCGGTTGATCCCGACGCCGGGCTCACGGTCCGGCCGGGAAAGCTGACCGTCGAGGATCTGGCCGGGTACCGCACGGCCGAGCGCGAACCGACGCACGTGCGCTACCGCGGGCTCGACGTGTACGGCATGCCCGCCCCCTCCTCCGGTGGTCTCACCGTCGGCCAGGCGCTGAACATGCTGGAGACGAAGGACCTCGCGGGCATGGACGAGAGCGCCTACCTGCACCACTTCCTGGAGTCCACGAGGATCGCGTTCGCCGACCGCAACCGCTGGATCGGGGACCCGGCCTACTCCGACGTGCCCAGCGCCGAACTGCTCAGCCAGGAGTTCGCCGACAGCAGGGCCTGCCTCATCGACCCGGATTCGGCGCTGACCAGTCCGGTCGCGCCCGGCGACCCCCGGTCGCCGCAGCCGTG
Source organism: Amycolatopsis marina (assembly GCF_900111885.1). Lineage (GTDB taxonomy): Bacteria > Actinomycetota > Actinomycetes > Mycobacteriales > Pseudonocardiaceae > Amycolatopsis > Amycolatopsis marina. The sequence goes on along the minus strand of NZ_FOKG01000006.1, from coordinate 198,769 downwards.
CGCGCAGGCCGCCCCGGGCGCCCCCACGCCGTACGAGGGTGAGCACACCACGCACGTGACCACCGCCGACAAGTGGGGCAACGTCGTCGCCTACACCCTCACCATCGAGCAGGAGGGTGGCAGCGGCATCGTCGTGCCGGGCCGTGGGTTCCTGCTCAACAACGAGCTCACCGACTTCTCCTTCGCCCCGTCCGCCTCCGGTGTACCCGATCCCAACCTGCCCGCGGCGGGCAAGCGCCCCCGGTCGTCGATGGCCCCGACGATCGTGCTCCGGCACGGAAAGCCGGTACTGGCCGTGGGCTCGCCGGGCGGCGCGTCGATCATCACCACCGTGCTGCAGGTCCTGCTCGGCCGCCTCGACCGGGACCTGACCTTGCCGGAGGCCGTTGCCGCGCCGCGAGCGTCCCAGCGAAACTCGCCGACGGCCCAGGTCGAGCGGGCCTTTTTGGAGCAGCCCGCGACGGCCGGACTGATCGAGCGAGGGCAGCGCTTCGCGGACACCCCGAGCGAGATCGGCGCCGTGACCGCGGTCGAACGGCTGCGCGACGGGCGGTGGCTCGCCGCGGCCGAGCCGGAGCGCAGGGGCGGTGGTTCGGCCTCCGTCGTCCTGCCGGTGCGCCTGCCCTGGGACCGCTGACCGCGGGTTCTAGACTGGACGGGATGATCTCCTTCCCCGATTTCTTTCCGTCCGTCCTGCACGGTGCTGTCCTCTCATCGGGAGAGTGCTGATGCGGCTGGTCTTCGCCGGCACGCCCGAACCGGCTGTGCCCTCGCTGCGGGCGTTGCTCGCCTCCGGCCGTCACGAGGTGGTCGCGGTCGTCACCCGGCCCGACGCCCCTGCGGGCCGGGGGAGACAAGTGCTCCGCTCTCCCGTCGGCGCGCTCGCCGACGAACACGGAATCGAGGTGCTCACGCCGGCGAAGGCGGGTGACCCGGCGTTCCTGGCGCGGCTGGCCGAGCTCGCCCCGGATGCCTGTCCCGTTGTCGCCTATGGCGCGCTGCTGCCGCAGGCCGCACTGGACATCCCGCGGTTCGGCTGGGTGAACCTGCACTTCTCCCTGCTGCCCGCATGGCGCGGTGCCGCGCCGGTGCAGGCGGCACTGCGCGCCGGGGACGAGTTCACCGGCGCCTCGACGTTCCGCATCGTCCGGGAGCTGGACGCGGGTCCCGTTTTCGGAGTGGTCACCGAACGCGTCGCGGACGACGACACGGCGGGCTCGCTGCTCGACCGGCTGGCGACGTCGGGAGCGGACCTGATGTTGTCTACTATGGACGGTATCGAGGACGGGGTGCTGCAGCCGGCGGAGCAGCCGGCCGACGGTGTGAGCTATGCCCCCAAGGTCACGGTCGAGGACGCGCGGGTGTCATTCGCCGCTCCCGCGACCGCGCTGGACCGGTTGATCAGGGCGATGTCGCCGGAGCCCGGTGCCTGGGCCGAGTTCCGGGGGGAGCGGCTGAAACTCGGGCCGGTCTCCGTGCCATCGGAGTCCGAACTGGACTCCGTGGAGCTGGAGCCGGGGGAGTTGCTGGTGCAGCGCAAGCGAGTGCTCGTCGGCACGGCGACCAACCCGGTCCGCCTCGGCGACGTACAGGCACAGGGAAAGAAACGGATGGCGGCCACCGACTGGGCGCGCGGTACGAGGATCGATCAGGGAGAGCGCCTGTCATGAACCAGCGAGAAGGCAACAGGGAACGCAGGCCGTCCCGGCCGGGGCACGGCAGGCCCGGTCCGCGCAAGGAAGGGCCGCGTAAGCCCTCGCCGGAGGACCCGGCCCGCCGCGTCGCGCTCGATGTGCTGCGCGCCGTGCGGGAGCGCGACGCCTACGCCAACCTGGCGCTGCCGGAGATGCTGCGCAACCGGCGTATCACCGGCCGCGACGCCGCACTGGCCACCGAACTGACCTACGGCACCGCGCGGGCGCAGGGACTGCTCGACGAGATCATCGCGGCGTGCCTCGACCGCCCGCTGGCGAAGGTCGACGCGCTGGTCCTCGACGGACTGCGCCTCGGCGCATACCAACTGCTGCGCACCAGGATCCCGCAGCACGCCGCGGTCACCTCCACAGTGGACCTCGTGCGCGCGGACGCGGGCTCGCATGTCGCGGGATTCGTCAACGCCGTGCTGCGCACGGTCTCGGAGAAGGACGAGGAAGCCTGGCTGGACCACCTCGCGCCGGATGCGGAGAAGGACCCGATCGGGAACGCCGCGATGCGCACGTCGCACCCGCGCTGGGTGGCCCGCTCCTTCGCGGAAGCGCTGGGCGACAAGGGCCCCGAGCTACAGGCGGCCCTCGAGGCCGACGACGCCCGTCCTTCGGTGCACCTCATCGCCCGTCCCGGGGAGATCACCGCGGACGAGCTGGCCGCGATCACCGGCGGCGACGTCGCCCCGTACTCGCCGTACGGCGTGCACCTGCCCACCGGCAGCGGAGACCTCGCCGAGTCCGAACCGATCCGCCAGCACCTGGCCGCGGTGCAGGACGAGGGCAGCCAGCTGTGCGCGATCGCCGCGACGAAGGCGCCGGTGCAGGGCAGTGACGAGCGTTGGCTCGATCTCTGCGCCGGTCCCGGCGGCAAGGCGGCGTTGCTGGGGGCGCTGGCCGGCCTGTCCGGCGCGACCGTCGACGCGGTCGAGCTGGCCCCGCACCGGGCCAGGCTGATCGAGCGGGTGACCGAGGGGTTGCCGGTCACCGTGCACGTCGCCGACGGGCGTGAGTCCGGCCTCGACGGTGGCTACGACAGGGTGCTGCTGGACGCGCCGTGCAGCGGGCTGGGCGCCCTGCGGCGGCGCCCGGAGGCCCGCTGGCGGCGGCAGCCCTCCGATGTGGCCGACCTGACCAAGCTGCAGGGCCAGCTGCTCGCGGCCGCGTTGGACCTGACCCGTCCCGGCGGTGTCGTGACCTACGTCGTGTGCTCACCGCACCTCGGGGAGACCGAGGGAGTGGTCTCGGAGACCGCGCGCCGCGCCGGAGCGGAGACGCTGGACGCCAGGGAGTTCTTCCCCGGTGTGCCACTGCTCGGGGCCGGACCGTACGTGCAGTTGTGGCCGCATCGCCACGGTACGGACGCGATGTTCTGCGCCGTGCTGCGCAAGCCGGGGGAGACCGCCGCCTGATGGACCAGCGTGTGCTCGGGCTCGTGGTGAGCTCGTGCGGCGGGGTGGAGAGCAGGCTGTGCGGTGAGCTCGCGGCACCGGCGGTCCGGCGCGGCTGGCGGCTCGCGGTCACGCTCACCCCGACCGCGGCGGCCTGGCTCACCCACACCGGGGAGCTCGACCGGCTGCGGGCACTGACCGATCTCGAGGTGCGCAGCGAGTCCCGCCTGCCGGGGCAGCCGAGGCCGCATCCTGATCCCGAGGTGTTCCTGTTCGCCCCCGCCTCGGCCGGATCGGTGGCCAAGCTGGCGCTGGGTGTCGCCGACAACCAGGCGATGACGGTGCTCGGGGAATCGCTAGGGGTGCCGGGGGTGTCGATCGTCGTGGGTTACCAGGTGCGCGACACCCGGACCGGGCACCCCGCGTGGCAGGGCCATCTGGACGCGCTGACATCGGCCGGTGTCCGCCCGCATCGGCTGCGACCGGGCGTGCCCTGGACCGAGGTGCTGGACCAGTTGCCCACGTGAGCGGTGCCCGTCGTCAACCCTCGTGCCGGCGGGACCGGTGGGTGCGCATCTTGTGCCGTGCGCCGCAGATGTCCATGCTGCACCAGACACTGTTCCCGCCCGGCGAGCGATCGTAGAAGAGCCAGCGGCATTCCGGGGCCCGGCACGGCTTGAGCCGCCGCAGTTCGCCGGTGGCGTCCGCGCGGTGGGTGAGGGCGAGCAGCCGGGCGATGAGACCGTCCGCGCCGCGGTCGGTGGCCGGGAACAGCGTGGGTGTCCCGTCGGCGGCCCAGCCCGCACCGGTCAATGTCTCCTCGCAGTAGGCGTTGAGGGCGGCGACCGTCGCCGCGTCGGCGCGGTCGTCGAGGTGATCGCGCAGGGTCTCCCGGAAGCGCACCAGTCGCTCCACCTCGCCGTCCCCGAGCACGCTGCCCTGGGGCAGGAGATCGCGTTCCCGAAGCCAGCGCGCGGCTTCGGCAGGTCCGGTGAGCGCCTCCTCGTCGTAGAGAAAGCGCGCGGAGTTGCCGAACACCTCGAGCGGAAGCAGGTCGTCCGGTGCGGGCGGACGCGAATAGGCCATGAGTTCAATGTTACTGGCGATGGCTGTAAGTAGGTAACCGATCCTGTTACCGTCAATGACATGCAGACGGTAACAGGTGGGGCTCGCGACCCGCGGCGGGTCATCGATCGGCACATCGCGCTCGCCGCCATCTCGGCGATCGGGGTCGGATACGGCTTCGCTCGTTACGGCTACGGGCTCTTTCTGCCGCAGATCCGGGCGGAGTTCGGCCTTTCGGTGTCCGTGCTCGGTGCGATCGGCAGTGCGACGTATTTCGGGTACCTACTGGCGCTGATCCTGGTCGGCGTGCTGGTCACCCGGTTCGGCCCGCGGCCGATGGTCGTGCTGGGCGGACTGTCGGCGACCCTCGGCATGGCCCTGGTCGCGTTCGCGAGCACTCCGGCGCTACTGGTGATCGGTCTTGTGCTGGCCGGCACGAGTTCCGGCTGGATCTGGGCTCCCTACTCCGACGCGATCGGACGTCTGCTGCCGGACGGCAGGCGGGAGCGGGTGCTGGCGATCATTCCCAGCGGGACCGCCTTCGCGGTCGTCATCGCGGGACCACTGGCCCTGCTGGCGCGCTCGACCGGTTGGCGGTTCGCCTGGTTCGTCTTCGCCGCGATCGCGCTGGCCGCCACGGTGTACAACGCCGTGCTGTTGCCGGGTGGATCCACCGCGGATGCCGCGCGCAGGACCCCGGCCATGCGCTGGTTCGCCCGGCGCAGCGCTCTCCCGCTGTACCTCACCGCGCTGTCCTACGGCCTGCTCGGTTCGGTGTACTGGACCTACGCGGTCGAGGCGATCTCGGGTGCCGACGACCCCGAGACGGGCCCGCTGTTCTGGACCCTGATGGGGCTTTCGGGCACCGCGGGAGTGTTCACCGGCCGGGTGCTCGCCCGGATGGGGCTGCCCGGCGCGCACCGGCTGCTCCTGACGGCTCTCGCGGTCGCGGTGGCGCTGCTCGGTGTCGCTCCGGGTTCCGTGGTCGCAGTGGTGGCCTCCGCGCTGCTGTACGGCTGCGCGTTCATGGCCACGTCCGGTCTGCTCGCGGTGTGGAGCTACCAGGTGTTTCCCGAGTACCCGGCCACGGGCTTCAGTGCGGCGGTGCTCTTTCTCGGTGTGGGGTCGGTGGCCGGACCCGTGACCATGGGGATGATCGCCACCCAGTACGGCCTGCGGGTGACGTTCCTGCTCACCGCGGCGCTGGCCCTGCTCACCCTCCTGGCGCCGCCGACCCGGCAGACGGCGCGGACCGCGAGTCCCGGCAGAGCTTGGCGGTAGTTGGTGACGTTGTTGATGTTGCTTGGTGGTACTTGCGGACGACCCAGGCCCTGGAGTGGGGCGGAGCGGCGGGTGTCGGAGCGCACACTGCGGGGTGCTCCTACACTGCGGACCTGTGGCTCCTCGACCCCTGATCGCCCCCAGCATCCTGTCCGCCGACTTCGCCCGTCTCGGGGCGGAGATCGAGGCGGTCGCCGGCACGTCCGGTGACCCCGAGACGCGGGCCGACTGGGTGCACGTCGACGTCATGGACGCCCATTTCGTGCCGAACCTGACCCTCGGCCTCCCCGTCGTGCAGTCGCTGCTCGACTCCACCGACGTCCCGATCGACTGCCACCTGATGATCGAGAACCCGGACCGCTGGGCCCCCGGATACGCCGAGGCCGGGGCGTACAACGTCACCGTGCACGCGGAGGCGGCAACGGATCCGGTGAAGATCGCCAAGGACCTGCGGGCCGCGGGAGCGAAGGCAGGCCTTTCGCTCAAGCCGGGCACCCGCCTCGACGACCACCTCGACTCGCTGAAGCACTACGACACACTGCTGATCATGTCCGTCGAACCGGGCTTCGGCGGACAGTCGTTCATGCCCGAGGTGCTGGACAAGGTGAGGGCAGCCAAGCGCATGGTGCGGACCGGTCACCTGAACGTGCTCGTCGAGATCGACGGCGGCATCAATGCCGACACCATCGAGCAGGCGGCGGAGGCCGGCGTGGACTGCTTCGTCGCCGGTTCCGCCGTGTACGGCGCCGACGATCCCGGGCGGGCAGTCGCGGCGTTGCGCGCCAGTGCCGCCGGGGCAGGCGCGGCAGACTGAGCACGTGAACAACGATCCGCGGCTGGAGCAGGCGATGCTCGCCGCGATCTCGGCAAGTGCGCGGGTGCGGGGCAGTACCAGTCCGAACCCGCCCGTCGGTGCCGTCGTCCTCGACGCCGCGGGCGCCGTCGCCGGTGTGGGTGCCACCCAGCCGCCCGGCGGGCCGCACGCGGAGGTGATGGCACTGCGCGAGGCCGGAGACCGCGCCCGCGGTGGCACCGCGCTGGTGACCCTCGAACCCTGCGCGCACGAGGGGCGCACCCCGCCGTGCACCGACGCCCTCCTGCGTGCCGGTGTCAGCGAGGTGCACTTCGCCGTCGCCGACCCGAACGCGGTCGCCGCGGGTGGCGCCGCCGTGCTGCGCGCCGCGGGTGTGCGGGTCGAGGCCGGGTTGCTGGCCGGGCAGGTCGCGCGCGGCCCGTTGCGCGCGTGGCTGCACTACGCCAGGACCGGGCGGCCCCATGTCACCTGGAAGTACGCGGCCACTCTCGACGGCAGGGTCGCGGCGGCCGACGGCAGCAGCCGGTGGATCTCCGGTGCGGAGTCCCGCGCGGAGGTGCACGAACTGCGGGCCGTTGTCGACGCCATCGCCGCGGGCACCGGCACCGTACGTGTCGACGACCCCCAGCTCACCGCCCGGACACCGGACGGTGGGCTGGCGGACCGACAGCCGTTGCGCGTGGTCGTCGGGGCGAGTGAGATTCCGGCCACGTCCCGGGTGCTGGATGGCGTCGCGGAGACCGTGCGGATACGGTCCCATGATCCGGACACCGTGCTGGTCCAGTTGGCCGCCCGTGGTGTCGTGGACGTCCTGCTGGAGGGCGGACCGCGGCTGGCCGGTGCGTTCGCGGAGGCGGGCCGGATCGACCGGATCCTGGCCTATGTCGCGCCGACGCTGCTGGGTTCCGGCCCGGCGGCGCTGGGGAACGCGGGAGTGTCGACCATCACCGAGGCACACCGCTGGACGGTGGAAGGGGTCACCATGAGTGGAGGCGACGTGCGGATCTCTGCCGTACCGGCGCGGGTTACAGGAGGTAGCTAGTGTTCACCGGCATTGTCGAGGAGCTCGGCGAGATCGTCGCGGTCGAGCAGGTCCCGAACGCCGCACGCGTGACGATCAGGGGCCCGCTGGTGACCTCCGATGCCGCGCACGGCGATTCGATCGCGGTGAACGGCGTCTGCCTGACCGTGGTCGACGTCTCCGGCGGGGACTTCAGCGTCGACGTGGTGCACGAAACCCTGGAACGCTCCAGCCTGGCGAAGATCGCCGTCGGCGACGAGGTGAACCTGGAGCGGGCCACCGCGCTCGGCGCGCGGCTCGGCGGGCACATCATGCAGGGACACGTGGACGGCACCGGCACGTACCTCTCGCGCGACCCGCAGGGACTGACCAGGTTCGCACTGCCGCCGAACCTGGCCCGGTACGTGGTGGAGAAGGGCTCGATCGCGGTGGACGGCGTCTCGCTGACCGTGGCGGGAGTGTCCGCGGAGGAGTTCAGCATCGCGCTCATCCCGACGACGCTCGAGCTGACCACCCTGGGCCGCCGCGAGCCGGGGGACCCGGTGAACCTCGAGGTCGACGTGCTGGCGAAGTACGTCGAGAAGCTGGCTACGCCACACCTCGACGGTGCCCCAAGCGTGGCGGGGGACAATGGCGGCATCGGCAGCGGTACGGAGGAGAGCTCATGACCGAGAGTGTGACCGGCGAGGGCGCGGCGGGCGCGACCGCGACGATGAGCGCGGCTGCCCGGATCGAGCTGGCGATCGAGGACATCAAGGCAGGCAGGCCCGTCGTCGTCGTGGACGACGAGGACCGCGAGAACGAGGGCGACCTGATCTTCGCCGCCGAGAAGGCCACGCCGGAGATGCTGGCCTTCATGGTCCGCTACACGTCCGGGTACGTGTGCGTCTCACTCACCGAGCAGGACTGCCAGCGGCTCGACCTCCCGCCGATGTACCACACCAACCAGGACCAGCGCGGCACCGCGTACACGGTCACGGTGGACGCGGCCGAGGGCATCACCACCGGCATCTCCGCCGCCGACCGCTGCCACACGATCCGCCTGCTGGCCGATACCGGCTCCGGGCCCGCGGACTTCCGCAGGCCCGGGCATGTGGTGCCGCTGCGGGCCAAGGAGGGCGGCGTCCTGCGCAGGCCCGGGCACACCGAGGCGGCCGTGGACCTCGCCAGGATGGCCGGACTGGCTCCGGCGGGCGTGCTCTGTGAGATCGTCTCGCAGAAGGACGAGGGCGACATGGCCCGCCGCGACGAGCTCGAGGTCTTCGCCGCGGACCACGACCTGCGACTCATCACCATCGCCGATCTGATCGCCTACCGCAGGCGCACCGAGAAGCAGGTGGAGCGGGTCGCCGAGGCACGGATCCCGCTCGCGGCCGGCACGTTCCGCGCGGTCGGCTACGACAGCCTGCTCGACGGTATCGAGCACATCGCGTTCGTCTACGGTGAGATCGGCGACGGTGAGGACATCCTCGTGCGCGTGCACTCGGAGTGCCTCACCGGCGACGTGTTCGGTTCCCTGCGCTGCGACTGCGGTCCGCAACTGGAGGCCGCGCTGGGCGCGGTGGCCGACGAGGGGCGCGGTGTCGTGCTCTACATCCGGGGTCACGAGGGCCGCGGCATCGGCCTGCTGCACAAACTGCAGGCCTATCAGCTGCAGGACGCCGGCGCGGACACGGTGGACGCCAATCTCGCGCTCGGCGTCCCCGCGGACGCCAGGGACTACGGCACGGGCGCGCAGATCCTGTGTGACCTCGGGGTGCGGTCGATGCGCCTGCTGACGAACAACCCGGCGAAGCGGGTGGGGCTGGAGGGCTACGGGCTCACGGTGACCGGCCGCGTCCCGCTGCCGATCTCGCCCAACCCCGAGAACCTGCGGTACCTGCAGACCAAGCGGGACCGCATGGGGCACGAACTGGCGCAGCTGGAGCACTTCGACGAGGTGGGCGCCGCTGAGGTGCTGCTCAGCGCGGAGGCCGCGGAGAACGGCAACGGCACCGGGCAGGCGGGCGGCCGGGTATGAGCGACTGGCGCCGTGTACGAGTCGGGTATGGCACTGAGCGATGTGCAGCCCGCCGGCGAGTGAGGCAAGAGGCATGAGTGGCGAGGGCAGGCCGGAGGTCGAGCCGGATCTCGGCGACTGCGCGAACCTGCGCCTGGCCATCGCCGTGACCCGCTGGCATCCGCGGATCACCGACAGCCTGCTGGACTGCGCGTTGCGCGCCGCGGGCGAGGCTGGTCTCGAGGAGGACCCGACGGTGGTCCGCGTCGCGGGTGCGGTGGAGCTGCCGGTGGTCGCGCAGTCACTGGCCCGGACGCACGACGCCGTGGTGGCGCTGGGTGTGGTGATCCGGGGCGGAACCCCGCACTTCGACTACGTGTGCGACGCGGTCACGGCGGGCCTGACCAGGGTGGCGTTGGACGAGAGCACACCGGTCGGCAACGGGGTGCTCACCTGTGACACCGAGCAGCAGGCACTGGACAGGGCCGGTCTGCCGGATTCGGCCGAGGACAAGGGCAGGGAAGCGACGGTGGCCGCACTGGACACCGCGCATGTGCTGCGCGGACTGCGGCAGCCGTGGACCGAGCGAGGTTTCGTGTGACCGTGATGAGCGAGAAGGCCGAGGACCGGGTCGTCATTCGCCCGCGCCGTGCCGCCTGGATGTCGGGCGCGCTGGCCGTGCTGCTGGTCGGTGTGTTCGTCACGGTGGCGCTGCTGTTGCGCCGCAGCGACACCGGAGTGATCTTCCAGGTCAGCGACCAGGTGGCGATGGTCGGTATCGGTCTGTTGCTCGGTGCGGGCACGATGTTGTTCGCGATGCCGAGGGCGTATGCCGACGCCGATGGCATCGAGGTGCGCAACGTGATCGTCAGCAGGCGGTTCGAGTGGGCCGAGGTGCTGTCGGTGAGTTTCCCCGACGGCGCGTCCTTCGCCCGTCTCGAGTTGCCGGAGGACGAGTACTACTCGGTGCTGGCCGTGCAGGCGGTCGACCGGGAGCGCGCGGTCGAGGCGGTCCGCGCCCTGCGGCGCCTGCACCGTGCCGCCGCAGGTGAGTAGCGCGGATTTCCGCTAGAGGTCGAGATCGACCACGACCGGGGCGTGGTCGGAGGCGCCCTTGCCCTTGCGTTCCTCCCGGTCGACGTAGGCGTCCGAGACGGCGCCAGCGAACGGCTGGTTGCCGTACACCAGGTCGATCCGCATTCCGCGGTTCTTCGGGAACGCCAGGGCGCGGTAGTCCCAGTAGGTGTACGGGTGGTCGTACTTGAGCGGCCGGGGTACCACGTCGGTGAGGCCGCTGTCGCGCAGCACGGCGAGCGCCTTGCGCTCTGGTTCGGTCACGTGGGTGGACTCCGCGAACCGCGAGATGTCCCAAACGTCGTCGTCGGTAGGCGCGATGTTGAAATCGCCGAGCACCGCGAACGGCCGCTGCGGGGCGCCACCGGTCTCGACGAGGACCGTGCCGTGCAGTGCCTCGAGCCAGTGCAGCTTGTACTGGTAATGCGCGTGTCCCGGCTCCCGGCCGTTGGGCACGTAGACCGACCACACGCGCACCCCGCCGCAGGTCGCGCCGATCGCCCGTGCCTCTTCCGCGTCCTCGTAGCCGGGATCGCCGTCGATCCCGCGCCGCACGTCGGTGATCCCGACCCTGGAGAGCACCGCGACACCGTTCCACCGGCCGAGCCCGTAGGCGGCGGTCTCGTAACCGAGTTCGGCCACCTGATCGGCGGGGAACGCCTCGGTGGCGCACTTGAGCTCCTGCAGGCACAGCACATCCGGCTGCGCCGCGGCGAGCCAGCCCTTCAGCCGGTCGAGCCGGGCACCGATGGAGTTGACGTTCCAGGTGGCGATCCGCATGGGCCGAGAATCCCACACACCGCCATGTGTATAATGACCTATACGGCGCGGCTCTAGCGACGTGCCGGTACCGCGCGATCCGCGCGCGAGCCTGCGATGCTCAGACGCATGGACGAGAGAGCGCCGGCACGACGTCCCGAGGTCGTGCTCTTCGACGTGTTCGAGACCCTGATCCGGCTGGAACCGCTGCGCGAACGGCTCGCGGAGGTGGGCAGACCGGGGCACGAACTGGAACTGTTCTTCGCTCGCACACTGCGCGACGGGATGGCCTACACCCTCGCGGGCAACGCGCCCCCGTTCCGCGATGTCGCGGCCGCGCAACTGGCGATCACCTCGGGCTACACGCTGGCTCCCGAGCAGATTGAGCACGTCCTCGCGGGCTTCGCCGAACTGCCCGCGCAGCCGGACGCCGCGCCGGCCGTCACGTTGCTGTCGCGTGCGGGAGTGCCCTGTTTCGCCTTCACCCACGGCTCGGCCACCAATGCGGCGAAGGCTCTCGAGCGGGCCGGGCTGCGCGCGTCGTTCGCCGGTGTGCTCTCGGCGGAGGAGATCCACTCGTTCAAACCACCGCCCGCCGTGTACCACTGGGCGTGCGCGCAGGCGGGGTCGCGGCCGGACAGGACCGCGCTGGTGGCGGTGCACTCCTGGGATACCAACGGCGCCGCGCGTGCGGGACTGCTCACCGGTCTCGCCACCCGCCTCGAAGGCGGAGTTCCCCCGACCGGGGAGCGGCCGCACGTGACGGGGGAGCGCGTGGACGAGGTCGTGGCGGGGCTGCTGGCGCTGCCTGGGTGAGGGGGTGCGGGACTGTCGGGCACGAGCCATAGGCTGGGTGTGTGGCTGATCCGACCACCTACCGTCCCGCACCGGGCAGCATCCCGGACGCGCCCGGGGTCTACAAGTTCCGGGACAACACCCGCCGTGTCATCTACGTCGGCAAGGCGAAGAGCCTGCGCAGCAGGCTCAGCTCGTACTTCGCCGACCTCAGTGGCCTGCACCCCCGAACCCGGCAGATGGTCACCACCGCGGCGAGTGTCGAGTGGACCGTGGTCTCGACCGAGGTCGAGGCGTTGCAGCTGGAGTACAACTGGATCAAGGAGTTCGATCCCCGGTTCAACGTCCGCTACCGGGACGACAAGACCTATCCGGTCCTGGCCGTGACGCTGCATGAGGAGTACCCGCGGCTGCATGTGTACCGGGGTCCGCGCAAGAAGGGGGTCCGCTACTTCGGCCCCTACGCGCACGCGTGGGCCATCCGGGAGACCCTCGACCTGCTCCTGCGCGTCTTTCCGGCCAGGACCTGCTCCACCGGGGTATTCCGCAGGCACGCGCAGATCGGCAGGCCCTGCCTGCTCGGCTACATCGACAAATGTTCCGCGCCCTGTGTCGGCACCGTTTCCGCCGAGCAGCACAGGGACATCGTGGAGGACTTCTGCGACTTCCTGGCGGGCCGCACCGACACGATGGTGCGCAGGCTGGAGCGGGAGATGGCCGAGGCCGCCGAGACACTGGACTTCGAGCGGGCCGCCCGGCTGCGCGACGACCTCGGCGCGCTGCGCAGGGCCATGGAGAAGCAGGCGGTGGTGCTCGGTGACGGCACGGACGCCGACGTGGTCGCCTTCGCCCACGACGAGCTCGAGGCCGCGGTGCAGGTGTTCCACGTCCGTGGTGGGCGGGTCCGAGGGCAGCGCGGCTGGGTGATCGACAAGGTCGAGGAGATGGATGTCCCCGCTCTGGTGGAGCAGTTCCTCGCCCAGTTCTACGCGGAGCAGGTTGAGCTGGCGGAGACCGTGGCGGACGGCGGATCGCCGGTGCCGCGGGAGGTTCTCGTCCCGCAGCTGCCCGCGGACGTCGACGCGGTGACCGAATGGCTGTCGGAGCTGCGTGGCTCGCGCGTCCGGGTGCGGGTACCCCAGCGCGGGGACAAGCGCGCGCTGGCCGAGACCGTGGAGCGCAACGCCGCCGAGGCGTTCGCCCAGCACAAGCTGCGCAGGGCCGGTGACCTCACGGCCCGTTCGGCCGCGCTGGCCGAACTGCAGGAGCACCTCAGCCTCGACAGCGCTCCGCTGCGAATCGAGTGCGTGGACATCAGCCATATCGCGGGCACCGATGTCGTGGCCTCACTGGTGGTGTTCGAGGACGGGATCCCCCGCAAGCAGGAGTACCGCCGGTTCGCCCTGCGGGAGGCGGCGGAGGAGGGTGATGTCGCCTCGATCGCGGAGGTCGTCCGCCGCCGGTTCGCCCGCTACCTCAAGGAGACCGCGAGCGATCCGGCCGAAGAGGTGCCCGAGTCGCGGCCGGGAATCGACCCGGAGACGGGGCGGCCGCGCAAGTTCGCGTATCCACCGAACCTGCTGGTCGTGGACGGTGCGGGGCCGCAGGCGACGGCGGCGGCGGACGTGCTCGCCGAGCTCGGGATCACCGATGTCGCGGTCGTCGGCCTCGCCAAACGCCTCGAGGAGGTCTGGCTGCCCGCCGATCCCGACCCGGTCATCCTGCCTAGGACCTCGGACGCGCTGTACCTTTTGCAGCGAGTGCGGGACGAGGCGCACCGCTTCGCCATCCGGTATCACCGGGAGAAGCGGTCCAAACGGCTGCAGGTGTCTGCTTTGGACGGCGTGCCCGGGCTGGGCCAGTCGCGCCGCACGGCGTTGATCAAACATTTCGGATCGGTGAAGAAGCTCAGGCAGGCCAGCGTGGACGAGATCTCGGCGGTGCCGGGAGTAGGGCGGCGCACGGCGGAAGCCGTGTACGGCGCGCTGGCCGCCGAGTCCGGCAAGGAAAGGGAAACAGGCACGTGACGAGTGACAGCGGAGGTACGAGGGAGCGCACGGTGGAGGCGGACTCCGAGGGAGGCTCCGGCAGGGGTTCCGGCATGGAGGTCGCGGTGGTCAGCGGCCTGTCCGGGGCGGGGCGCAGCACCGCGGCGAAGTGCCTCGAGGACCTCGGCTGGTTCGTCGTCGACAACCTCCCGCCGGAACTGATCTCGACGATGGTCGAGCTCGGTGCGCAGGCTCGCGGCGCCATCACCAAGGTGGCCGTCGTGATGGACGTGCGCTCACGTGCCTTCACCGACGATCTGGCCTCGGTGATCAAGGACCTGGACGCGAACGGGTACAAGCCGAGGGTGCTGTTCCTCGAGGCGACCGATGCCGTACTGGTCCGGCGTTTCGAGCAGGTGAAGCGGGGCCACCCGATGCAGGGCGACGGCAGGCTCGCCGACGGCATCACGGCCGAGCGCGCCCTGCTCGCCCCGCTGCGTGACGAAGCGGACCTGATCCTGGACACCTCGGCGCTGTCGGTGCACCAGCTGCGAGCGAAGATCGAGGACGCGTTCGGGTCGGAGGCCAGTACCCAGACGCGGGTGACGGTGCTGTCGTTCGGGTACAAGTACGGTCTGCCGATGGACGCCGACCTCGTGATGGATGTGCGCTTCCTGCCGAACCCCTTCTGGATTCCGGAACTTCGGGACCACACCGGCCTGGACGGGGACGTCCGCAACTACGTGCTCACCCAGGAGGGTGCCGAGGAGTTCCTCGAGCGCTACCACGAACTGCTCCGGCTGATCGGTGCGGGCTACCGGCGTGAGGGCAAGCGGTATCTGACCCTCGCGGTCGGCTGCACCGGCGGGAAGCACCGTAGTGTCGCCCTTTCCGAGGAGCTCTCCCGCCGTCTGTCCAATGAGGACGGTATGGCGGTGAAGGTGGTGCACCGGGACCTGGGACGCGAGTGAGCAGGCGGCGGAAAACGTGACCACGTCAGCTCAAGGGCTGCGTGCCGTCGCCCTCGGCGGCGGGCACGGCCTGCACACGACCCTGACCGCACTGCGCCGTGTCACCCCGGACGTCACCGCCGTCGTCACGGTGGCCGACGACGGCGGGTCCTCCGGCAGACTGCGCCGCGAGCTCGGCCTGCTTCCGCCAGGCGACCTGCGGCAGGCGCTCGCCGCGCTGGCCGGCGCGGAGGACGGCGGCACCTTCTGGGCCGAGGTCTTCCAGCACCGGTTCGGCGGCAACGGCGCGCTCGCCGGTCACGCCGTGGGGAATCTCCTGCTGGCGGGGTTGTTCGAGGTGCTCGGTGATCCGGTGGCGGCACTGGACGAGGCGCGCAGGCTGATCGGTGCCTCCGGCAGGGTGCTGCCGATGTCCGCCGAGCCACTGGAGATCGAGGCCGAGGTCACCGGGCTGGAGAACGGCGAGGTGAGCCGGATCAGGGGCCAAGTCGCCGTGGCGAGCACTCCGGGGCAGGTTCGCCGGATCACCCTGCGCAACCCCGGCAGGCCCGACGAGCCGCCGGTCGCGTGCCAGGAAGCGGTCGACGCCGTGCTCTCGGCCGACGTGGTGCTGCTCGGTCCCGGTTCCTGGTTCACCAGTGTCCTGCCGCATCTGCTGGTTCCCGAGCTGCACGACGCTCTGGTGCGCACGACGGCCACCAAGGTCGTGGTGCTCAACCTCGTGCCGCAACCGGGGGAGACGGCTGGCTTCTCACCCGAACGACACCTGGACGTACTCTTCGAGCACGCCCCCAGACTCCGGGTCGACGCGGTGATCGCCGATCGTGGCTCCGTGCCGACGCCGGCGCGGTTGCACCGTGCTGCAGCCGGACTCGGGGGGCGGGCGCACCTGGCGGACGTTGCCGCCGTCGGCGTGCCGGAACGACATGATCCGGATGCGCTGGCGCGCTGTGTGCGAGAGGCTCTCGGTCTCGCCGGGAGTGGCATTGGGTAGGAAGTACGGACGAGGGGCACGCCCGCGGGCTGGTGGTTGGCCCGAGATGGTGTGGTGCGGACGTGAGTAGAGGGGAGTCGGGCATGTCCCGGAACTGGTTGCTGCCAGGCGAGCGCGCCGCAGGACACGCGCACGAGGAGGTTCCGTCATGGCGATGACCGCGGCCGTCAAGGACGAGCTGAGCCGTCTCGAACTCACCAAGATCGGCCCGCGCCGTTCCGAGGTCGCCTCGATGCTGCGGTTCGCGGGGGGCCTGCACATCGTCGCGGGGCGGGTGGTGGTCGAGGCCGAACTGGACACCGGTTCGGTGGCTCGCAGGCTCCGCAAGGAGATCCACGAGTTGTACGGGCATCACTCCGACGTCCACGTGATCACCTCGAGCGGGCTGCGCAAGGGCACTCGCTATGTGGTGCGCGTGGTGAAGGACGGCGAGGGACTCGCGCGGCAGACCGGGTTGATCGACCAGCGGGGCAGGCCGGTGCGTGGGCTGCCCGCGGCCGTGGTCGCGGGCGGGGTCGCCGACGCCGAGGCGGCCTGGCGCGGCGCGTTTCTCGCGCACGGGTCGCTGACCGAGCCGGGGAGGTCCTCGTCACTGGAGGTCACCTGCCCGGGCCCCGAGGCCGCGCTGGCGCTGGTGGGAGCCGCGCGCAGGCTCGGCATTCAGGCGAAGTCACGTGAGGTACGCGGCGCCGACCGGGTCGTGGTGCGCGACGGAGACGCCATCGGGGCGCTGCTGACCAGGCTCGGCGCGCATTCGAGCGTGCTGGCGTGGGAGGAACGCCGGATGCGCCGCGAGGTCAGGGCCACGGCGAACCGGCTGGCGAACTTCGACGACGCCAACCTCCGCCGCTCCGCGCGCGCGGCGGTCGCCGCGGCGGCCAGGGTCGAGCGCGCACTGAACATTCTCGGTGAGTCGGCCCCCGACCATCTGCTGGCCGCGGGCAGGCTTCGTCTGTCCAACCGCCAGGCCTCCCTGGAGGAACTGGGGCAGCTCTCCGAGCCGCAGATGACCAAGGACGCGGTGGCGGGCCGGATACGCAGGCTGCTCGCGATGGCCGACAAGAGGGCCAAGGAGCAAGGCATCCCGGACACCGAATCGGCCGTCACCGCCGAGATGCTGGAAGAAGAGGTCTAGCCCCGAACTCTCCCGCCCCCGCACTCTCCGGCCCGGCACTTTCCCGCGAAAGTGCCGGTCCAGGGATGGTGCGTCTGCAAGTACCACCATGCAAGATCAACAACGGCGTCAACTACCACCATCGCAAGTGGCTACCCTCTGAGGCATGAGTGATCAGTGCCTGTTCTGCGGCATCGTGGCCGGCAGCGTTCCGAGTGTGAAGGTGGCCGAGGACGACACGACGTGCGCCTTCATGGACATCAATCCGGCGACGGACGGGCACCTGCTCGTCGTTCCGAAGCGGCACAGCAAGGACCTGCTCGAGATTCCGGCCGACGACCTGACCGCCGTCACCCTGTCCGCACAGCGCCTCGCCAAGACCGTGGTCGGGGAGTTGGGTGCCGACGGGGTGAACTTGCTCAACTGCTGTGGTTCAGCCGCGTGGCAGTCGGTGTTCCACTTTCATCTGCACGTGATACCCCGGTACGCCGATAAGGCCAAGGACCGGCTGACGTTGCCCTGGACGCCGGAGGTCGCGGGCGACAGGGACACGATCGCCGCCCTGGGCGCCCGGCTTTCCGCCTGCCGGGATTGATGGCGGCCGAGTCGTGCACCCCAACTGCCTTTGCCTGGGAAGTGGAGTTGGGGGTAGTTGACGGCGTTGTCGATCTTGCTCGGTGGTACTTGCAGGCACCCCATCCCTGGGCCGCACTTTCCCGGGAAAGTGTCGGGGCTGGGCTCAGCCGGCCATGTCGGCGTAGGCGATGACCTTGGTGATCCTTGCCCGCGCCAGGTACTCGCCATGCACGGCGTTGCGCCTGCCGAAGTCCTCGGCCCGGTCCGCGCCCATGTAGCGGCCGCCGATGGCAGTGGCCCACCGCAACATCTCGGTCAGGTCCTCCGACAGCGACACGGTGCCCCGGAACTGGACGAAGGAGTACGGGGGAGCCTGGTCGTCGACGACGAGCGAGAACCGCGGGTCACGCCGCAGTGCCCTGCCCTTCAACGAGGTCGCGCCCGTGTTGAAGATCAGCTCGTCGCCGTCGGGGCCCTCGTTCAACACGAACCAGACCGGGGTGACGTGCGGCGCGCCGTCCGCGCCGGTCACGGCGAGCTTGCCCGTACGAGTGCCCTCGGTCGCGAATGGCCACCACTCGTCCCTGCTCATCTCATACATGACCCGACCGTACCGAGATCACCGGCGGCCGGGACGAGCGCCGGAGACCGGTCACCCGTGCGGGTAGGCCGCCACGGCGACTAACCTTGCCCGCTGTGCGCGACGACGAGCTGAACGGGGCGGGGCTGGCGGACGAGGCGCTGGCCCGCAGGCTGAAGGCACTGGCCTGCACGGCGCCTCTGCACGACCTGGACGCGCGCAAGTCCAAGCTCGACTGGGCCGACGCCACCGTCTACCAGATGGCGGAGATCGCCCTGCACACGATCGACCAGGTCACCATCGCGATGGACTTCGACACCGGGGCCGACCACCAGCAGGTGGTCAACCGGCTGAAGCCGTTCATCGCCGCGCAGGCGCCCGGCAGACACCCCGACGAGCACGAGCGGGTCGCCAGGTGGGTGCTGGACAACCTGATCAACGTCGGCACCGCCGACCGTGGCTTTCGCCGGGTGTACGGCAGTGTCGACGCGTCGGGCGCCTATCAGCGGCGCGCATTCGACTTCAAGCTCCTGATCGAGCTGGCCGCCCCCGACGGCGAGGTCTACCTGCGCGCCAGTGACGAGGCCATCAACGTGCTCGTCGGCGCGCTGGACACCGATGTCGAATCCGCGCAGATCGCCGCCGAGGTGAAACTCGAGAACCTGATCGTCCGCGGCAGGCTGGCCGACGCCAAGCTCGCCGCCGAGCAGGCCCGCTACCGCACGGTGCAGTACGGCGAGACCCTGCGCGCGAAGCTGGACGCGACCCGGCGCGACGTGCGGGCCGTGGACTGGGACGAGGAGATGCCCGCTCTGCTCGACTCGGCGCTCTCACACATCGAGGCCCGCTTCAGGGCGGAGAACGCGATCCTGCGCAACATCACCACCGCGCGCGACGAGGCCGAGGATCCCGATCGCAAGCGCAGGGCGGCCGAACTGGTCGACATCGTCGCCGACTGCATCAGCAGGCACACCCAGCTGCAGTCCCGCGTGCAGGCCGCGGGTGCCACCTTCCGCGCCGAGCAGGACCGCCAGCAGTTCTCCGGTCCGCCCCGGCGCGCGACGGTCGACCTGTTCGGCCAGCTGCTGGTGCCCAGCCTGGAACTGCCCATCGCCGATGCCGTGCGCCCGGTGGAGGCGTTCTTCCACGGTGCGACGGGCCTGGCGGTGCCCACCGTGCCCGCGTTGCCCGCGCTGGTGTCGCTGCTGCTGCGCCCGGCCCCGGAGCGGGACAAGCTCGTCGGCGAGATCCCCGAACCGGAGCTGATGCCGGCCGAGTCGCTCGACCGCTTCAGCGACGAGCACTGGCGGCGCGCCGACGAGCTGCTGCACCTGCCGGATGTGCCGCGGCGGCTGTCCGGCCTGCTCGCCGAGGCCCGGGAGATCGCCCCCGACGTCGCCCAGCTGGTGGCGCTGCGGGCGGTGCACTCCTACAGCCCGGAGGTGGGGGCCGCCATCCGGCAGGGGGACGAGCGTGCCCTGCTCGCGGTGGACGACGGCACGGTCCTGCAGGATGAGCAGTTCGGCGGGGCCGACCTGCTGCTCACCTCGGCACTGATCGACCGGGGTGGCGATCCGTCCACCAGGGCGGACGAGGAGGGAGAACCGGCGTGAAGAACGTCGACGTGGAATCGGCCGCGCGGCTGATCTCCTTCGGCATGCGGCCGAAGCAGTTGCCCGCCCGCGACGTGGTGTACGCCGATCTGGTCCGCCGCTACGGCGAGGACAGCGCCTTCAAGCAGCTGACGAACTCCGTCGCCGCAGGCCTCGGTCTGATGGTGCTGGACGTCAGCTTCCAGGCGGGTGCCGTGCTGGCGGCCACCGACGAGTCGGTGTTCGAGATCAAGATGGACAGCTACGCGCGGCAGAGCAAGATCCGCGAGCGCAGGGAGACCGAGAAGGTGCTGCACGGTCTCGTGCACCTCGCCACCGCCGCGCTCGGCTACCCGCGGCCGGACGACCTGGCCAACGACACCTATGTGGGCAGGGTCAGCGTCGAGCAGGTGGACAGCGTCGTGCGTGAGGCGTGCCGGATTCTCGACGAGCGCGCCGCGAAGGCCGAGCAGAACAACGATCCGCTGTCCGACGCCCCCGAGCTGGAGCAGGCGTGGCGCGCCTACGCGCGGCGACCGGCCGCCGCGGCGACCAAGGACGGGCGGATGTCGTCGGACACCACGCGGGGCATGGTGTCGCGGGCGTTGCGCTTCCTCGCCGAGCAGGGGTTCCTCGTGCAGGTCAGCGGCGAGCAGGGCGGGACGTACCGGACCACTCCGCGCTATCAGGTGCAGGTGCGTGAGCTGGCCGCCGACAGCGCGTTCGCGGAACTGCTGGAACTGAACGTCGTCGCCGTGTCCGACAGCGCCGGGTCGCTGCGGCCGACGATCTCGGACACGCTGTGATGAACCATCTGAGGATTGGGCTCACCTGTGACGGTGAGTGCAAGCACGCGCGTTCGGCGGAAGCCCACGAGCGGGGAGGCGGTGCGCATGGCCTGTTGTGGTGATGTTCGCGGCCCGAGCCCGAACCCCGCCGAGTCGATCGTGTCGCGCGTTCTCGGACACGCTGTGATGAGCACGAGCCAGGGGGACCGGTAGATGTACGAGTTGGCACGGGTACGGCTGCACTCGGTCGGGCCCGCGGGCGCCCGCTATCAGGACGTCGTCCTCGACCTCAGCGGTGTCGGCCCGGTCGTGCAGGCGCCCACGCAGGACGCGCTGTTCTCCGCGGGGATCCACTCGGTGGACCAGGGGCTGCCCCGCCGACCCGCACCCGCCAGCGTGCTGTTCCTGGAGAACGGCGGCGGCAAGTCCGTGCTGATCAAGCTGATCTTCTCGGTCATGCTGCCCGGCAGGAGGCAGGTGGTCGGCACGACCAGCACGCGGGTGCTGGAGAAGTTCGTCGGCGCCAAGGACGTCTCGCACGTGGTGCTGGAGTGGCAGCACACCGACACCGGCCGCAGGCTCATCACCGGCAAGGTCTCCGAGTGGCGCGGGCACGTCACGTCCGCCGACCCGGCGAACCTCGTCGACTCGTGGTTCTGCTTCCGGCCCAGTTCGACCCTCGGTCTCGACTCGCTGCCACTGACCGAGGACGGCAGGCTGCTCACTATGTCGGGCTTCGCGGAGAAGCTGGACCACAGCCACCGCGCGGAACCCGAGCTGGAACTGTTCTGGACCCGCAGGCATCACGAGTGGACCGAACGGCTCGACCAGCTTGGGCTGGACACCGAACTGTTCCGGTACCAGCGCGCGATGAACGCGGGCGAGGGGGAGGCCGCCGACGCCTTCAACTTCAACACCGACGGGGCGTTCGTCGAGTTCCTGCTGAAGGCCGTGATCTCCGAGGACGATCCGCGAGACCTGGCCGAGGTCGTCCGCACCTACGCGCACAATCTCGGGCAGCGCGGCGAACTGGTCGCCGAGCGCGACTTCGTCGAGGGCGCGCTGGAACTGCTGGCGCCGTTGTCCGACGAGGAGTCGATGGCCGCCGCATCGAGATCGCTGGCCGACGACGCCCGCGCGCAGGCGACTTCCTTCGCCGACGCGGTGACCGCACGGCACCGCATCGAGTCGGAGCGACTGGACGGCCTGCGCGCACACGTCGAGGAGACCCGGGACGCCGAGAAACTGGCCGAGGGTGATCACCGCAGGCTCACCGCCGTGGTGACCGAACTCCGTAGGATCGTCGCCGATCTGCGCCTCGCCGACGCCGTCACCGCGAAGGAGGCGTGCGACACCGAACTCGCGCGGGCCAGGACCACGGCACAGGCGTGGCGGGAGACCGGCACCGTGCTCGCCCACGTCAACGCCGTGCGCAAGGCCGAGGGCATCCGCCGACTCGTCGGCGAGCGGGAACAGACCGCGAAGCCCGCGCTGGAGGCCAAGAACGCCGCGGCGGCGGCGCTGGCCAGGGGACTGCTCGCGCTCGCGGAGCAGGCGCGGGAGCAGGCCGACGCCGCCGACCGGCGCGCGCAGGCCCTGCACGCCGAGGCCGCTGCCCGGCAGGCGGACCGCGACCAGGCCACCGGCACCGCGGCACGCCATCGCGCCGAGGCCGCCCAGTTCGCCGAGCGGATCGACGAGGTGACCGCCGAGGTGCGTAGGTCCGTCCGCGCGGACCTGCTGCCTGCCCCTTCGAGTGGGACGGAGGTCAGCGGGGTCGCCGAGGCCGCCCAGCGCGCCCGCACCGAGGTGTCGACCGCGGCCTCGGAGCTGGCCGCCGCGGAGGCGGCACTGGAGACCGTCGAGGACGAGCTGACCGAGGTCCAGTCGGAGCTCTATGCCGCGCGGCAGCGGGTCAGCGCGGCCGACGGTACGGAGCGTCAGGCCGCAGCCGAACTGGACAGGGCGTACCGGCGGACCGATGCCCTCGCCGCCCACCCCCGCCTCGCCGAACTGCTCGGCGGGGACGGCGTGCGCCTGGAGACCGACGCGCCGGCGTTGCTGAAGCGGCTGCGGCAGGCCCGTGGCGAGGCAGAGCGGGAGCAGACGACCCTGCGCATGGAGGAGCAGGTGGACGAGCGGGCACTCGCCGCGCTCGGCAGTGGCGGGCTGCTGCCCGCGCCCGCGGAGGTGCAGGCCGCGCTCGACGTGCTGGAGGACGCGGGTGTCACGGCCTGGTCCGGCTGGCGCTATTTGTCCACCCTGGACTCCAAGGCGCGGGAACGGGCGCTGCGCCGGTATCCGTATCTCGTCGGCGGGGTCCTGCTCAACGACGCGGCGCAGGTGCCCCGCGCGGAGTCGGCGCTGCGCGCGGCCAAACTGCTGCCTGGCGTGCTGCTCGCGGTCGGGACCACCTCGGCCGTCCTCGGCGCGGGGCCGGAGGAGGGGCCGGCCGGAATCGACTTCCTGGTTCCGCCGAATCCCGCCATGTACGACGAGGACGCCGCCGACGCAGAGCGGGAGGCGATCGCCGCCCGGCACTCGCGGCGGCAGAAGCAGCTCGAGGCCCTCGCCGCGGCGGTGGAGGTCGACGCGGGCCTGGAGTGGAAGCTCGCCGCCTGGCGGGAGGATTACCCGGCCGGTGCCGTCGCGGGCCTCGCGGAGGACGCGGAGAACGCCGCGAGTGACCTGGCCGAGGCCAGGTCCGCGCTGACCGCGGTGGAAACCAGGGTGGACGAGCTCTCCGCCCGGCGCCTGCGGCTGCGCGAGGGCGTGCCGGAGCGGCGCGCGATGTTGCGCGGCGCCGAGGACCGGGCCCGTTCCCTGGACGAACTGGCCGCCAAGGTGGCCCGCGTTCCGGAGTGGACCGACGCGGCGGAACGGGCGCGTGAGGTGCTCGCCCGCGCCGAGGCGGAGGCGGAGGCGGCCGCCGCGCACGCGGACCGGCTGCGTGCGGAGGCCGCCGAGGAGCAGCGCACCGCCGACGGGCACCGGCGCACGGTCAGCAGCGCCAACGCCGAACTCGCCGAGGTGCCCGGTGGCGGCGGTGTGTCCGTCGGCGATCCGGTACCGGCCGAACCGGTGGACGCTCTGCGGCGCGCGTTCCACGCCGCCGGGGACGCCTACGCCAAGGTGGAGGTCGGCAGCGACCTCCGGGCGGAGCTGGAGCAGGCGGAGAGCGCCGAGTCCGCCGCGCGTGCGGCGCTGGAGGCGCTCGACGCGGAGGTTCGCGAACAGGCGACCAGGATGCTGGACACGCCGGACGGTTCGGATGCGGCGACCAGAGCGGCGGCCCAGGCCAGGGCGGGCCGCGCGGTGGCCGCGCTGGAGGCCGAGCACAGTGAGGCGATCGGCGTGGTCGCGACCAGGAGGGCCGAGCTGGAGCAGCTGCCGAAACAGCCCGCCTCGCTGGAAGGGCACCCCCGGCCGCGGGACGTCGAGCACGGTTTGGAGCTCATCGAGGCGGCAACCGAGGACGTCACCGCCGCGGCGAGGGCACTGGAACGTGCGCAGACCCAGCGCAGCGAAGCGGAGTACGTGCTGGAGGTCGCCACGTCCTCCGCCGCGGGCTTCGCGATGCTCGCCGAGGCTGTCTCTCACCTGGCCGGTGGCAGCGAGCAGAGCGACGTCTTCGACGGCGACCTCGACACCGCGCGATCGCGCCACAGCTCGCTGAACGAGGCGCTGAAGACCGCCGAGGCCGCGGTGGACCAGGCGCAGGCACGTGTCCGGGCCGCCGCCGACGCGCTGGCGCAGTACGCCACCGAGAAGCGGTTCGAGCAGCTAACCAGCCCGGTGCGCCAGCAGATCATCTCGGTGAAGCGGGACAGCCTGCCGGGCAGCGCCGGAGAGTGGACTACGGCACTGCGGCCGCGGCTGCGCACACTGACCGACGACCTCGCCCAGATCGACCGGCACCGCTCCGGGATCGTGGCCAGGCTGCAGGGAATGGTCGAGGGTGCGCTGCGCATGCTGCGCTCGGCCCAGCGGCTGTCGCGCCTGCCGGAGGGGCTCGGTGACTGGTCCGGGCAGGAGTTCCTGCGGATCCGCTTCGCCGACCCCGAGGAGAACGTGCTCGCGGAGGCGCTCGGCGAGGTGGTCGACGAGGCCGCGGTCGGCCGGACGAGCGACGGCCGCGAGGTGAAGCGGGACGGGATGTCGCTGGTACTGCGCGGGGTCCAGGCGGCGGTGCCGAAGGGGTTCCGGGTGGACATGCTCAAGCCGGACTCGGTACTGCGCACCGAGCGGCAGCGTGTCTCGGAGATCCGGGACGTGTTCTCCGGCGGGCAGCAGCTCACGGCCGCCATCATCCTGTACTGCACGCTGGCCGCGCTCCGGGCGAACAACCGCGGCAAGATGCGCAACCGGCACTCGGGGGTGTTGTTCCTGGACAACCCCATCGGCCGCGCCTCGGCGGGCTACCTGCTGGAACTGCAGCGGGTGGTGGCGAGCGCGCTCGGCGTGCAGCTGATCTACACCACCGGCCTGTTCGACGCGGGCGCGCTGAGCGAGTTCCCGCTGATCATCCGACTGCGCAACGACGCCGATCTGCGGGCGGGACGCAAGTACCTCTCGGTGGACGCCACCATCCGCGGACAGCTGGACGACCTGGCCGAGCCCGACGGAACCGCGCGGATCTCCGCGACCCGCGTGTTCACGAACCCGGGTGGCCGAACCGAGTCGTCTACTGTGGACGGCTGACGGCGAGGCCCGCGCCGAGGCCGATCATCATCAGGCCACCGGAGCCGCCGACCAGTTCGAGCCGCCGGGGGGAGTGGGCGAACCACGTGCGGGCGGTTCCCGCGACGAGCGCCCACGCGCTGTCCGACAGCAGGGCGATGACGGGCAGCGCGATGCCGAGAATCAGGATCTGTGGCGGCACGGCGCCCGCGGCCGGATCGACGAACTGCGGCAGTACCGCGGCGAGGAACACGATCGACTTCGGGTTCGCGAACCCGACGACGAACCCGTCCCACAGCACCCGGAGTGCCCGCGTCCTGCGGACCTCGCCGCCCGCGTGCAGGGCACCGTGCAACGACCGCCGGTGCCGGATCGCCTGTACGCCGAGGTAGACGAGGTAGCCCGCGCCGAGCAGTTTGATCACGGTGAAGACGGTCGCGGAACGCTCGACCAGCGCGCCGAGGCCGAACGCCACCGCCACCACCTGGACGTAGACGCCGGCCGCGTTGCCGGCCACGGTGATCAGCGCGTCGCGCCTGCCGACCGTCAGCGCACGGCTGATCGCGAACAGCACGCTCGGGCCGGGAATCACGATCATCACGAACGTCAGCGCGGCGAAGGCGGCGAGCTGGCTGAAGGACACCATCGGTCGAGCTTAGCGTTCGAGCGGGAGCTGGTTTCTTGATCGATTCTCCTGGTGAGGGCGAAGTGGCCCACGTCTCCGCTGGGGCGTTCAGGTAGCCGCAGGTGAGCACGCTAGGGTTACGGCTGAACGTGCGTTACCCGACAGGTGAACAACGTGCACTACCTGACAGGTGAAAGCGTCCCGCAGACGTGTTACCCGGTGCAGCCGGGTCGAGCCCCGAGGAGAGAAGAGCAGTGACGGTTCGCGTAGGCGTCAACGGCTTCGGCCGGATCGGTCGAAACTTCTTCCGCGCCGTAAAGGCCAGCGGTCACGACATCGAGATCGTGGCGGTGAACGACCTGACCGACAACTCCGCCCTCGCGCACCTGCTCAAGTACGACAGCGTGCTCGGCCGTCTCCCTGAGGAGGTCGGCACCAACGACGAGGGCATCGTCGTCGGCGGCAAGACCATCAAGGCGTTCGCCGAGCGCGACCCGGCGAAGCTGCCCTGGGGCGACCTCGGGGTGGACGTCGTCGTGGAGTCCACCGGCTTCTTCACCAACGCCGACGACGCCCGCAAGCACGTCGAGGCCGGAGCGAAGAAGGTCGTCGTGTCCGCGCCGGCCAAGGGCGAGGACCTCACCGTCGTGCTGGGTGTGAACGACAACGCCTACGACGGTTCGCAGACGATCATCTCCAACGCGTCCTGCACCACCAACTGCCTCGGCCCGCTCGCCAAGGTGCTGAACGACAGCTTCGGCATCGAGCAGGGTCTGATGACCACGATCCACGCCTACACCGCGGACCAGAACCTGCAGGACGGACCACACAAGGACCTGCGCCGTGCCCGTGCCGCCGCGCTGAACATCGTGCCCACCGGCACCGGTGCCGCCAAGGCCATCGGCCTCGTGCTGCCCGAGCTCAACGGCAAGCTGGACGGCTACGCGCTGCGGGTGCCGGTGCCGACCGGTTCGACCACGGACCTGACCGTGCAGCTGGCCAAGAGCGCCTCGCTCGAGGAGATCAACACCGCCTACCGCGCCGCCGCCGACGGACCGCTGAAGGGCGTCCTGCGCTACAGCGACGAGCCGATCGTCTCCTCCGACATCGTGACCGACCCGGCGTCGTGCATCTACGACGCGCCGCTGACGAAGGTCATCGGCAACCAGGTCAAGGTCGTCGGCTGGTACGACAACGAGTGGGGTTACTCCAACCGCCTCGCCGACCTGGTGAAGCTCGTCGGAACCAAGCTGTCCTGATCCATGGCGACGAAGACTCTCGACGACCTGCTCGGCGAGGGCGTGCCGGGGCGCATCGTGCTGGTGCGCTCCGACCTCAACGTCCCGCTCGACGGTTCCACCATCACCGATGACGGCAGGGTCCGTGCCGCGCTTCCGACGATCAGGAGACTTGCCGAGGCAGGCGCGAGGGTCGTCGTGACCGCCCACCTCGGCAGGCCGAAGGGTGAGCCGGACGCGAAGTACTCGCTCGCTCCCGTGGCCGCTCGTCTCGGCGAGCTGCTGGGCGCCGACGTTCCGCTGGCCGCGGATGTGACCGGCGACTCCGCGCGGCAGACGGTGGCCGCCCTCGCCGACGGCGGGGTCGCGCTGCTGGAGAACGTGCGGTTCGACCCGAGGGAGACCAGTAAGGACGCGGGCGAGCGGGCGGCCTTCGCGGCCGAGCTGGCCGCGCTCACGGGGTCCGGCGGAGCTTTCGTCTCCGACGGCTTCGGCGTGGTGCACCGCAAGCAGGCCTCGGTCTACGAGGTGGCCGAGACCCTGCCCGCCTACGCCGGCGGTCTCGTGCTGGCGGAGCTGGAGGTGCTCAGCACCCTCACCGGCGAACCGCGCAGGCCCTATGCCGTCGTACTGGGCGGATCGAAGGTCTCGGACAAACTCGCGGTGATCGAGGCGCTCCTGCCGAAGGTGGACAACCTGCTGGTCGGCGGCGGCATGTGCTTCACGTTCCTCGCGGCCAAGGGCCACGCGGTGGGCAACTCGCTGCTGGAGTCGGACATGATCGACACCTGCAAGCAGCTGCTGGCCGACGCGGGTGACAAGCTCGTGCTGCCCTCGGACGTGGTGGTGGCCGACGCGTTCTCCGCCGATGCCGCCACGCGCACCGTGGCCGCCGACGCGATCGAGGACGGCTGGATGGGCCTGGACATCGGCCCGGACAGTGTGCGCGCGTTCGCGGGCGCACTCGAAGGCGCGGGGACCACCTTCTGGAACGGACCGATGGGCGTGTTCGAGATGGCGCCCTTCGCCGAGGGCACCAGGGGAGTCGCGCAGGCCATCGCCGACTCGGCCGCGTTCAGCGTGGTCGGTGGCGGCGACTCGGCCGCCGCCGTGCGGCTGCTCGGTCTGCCGGAGGACGGCTTCTCCCACATCTCCACCGGTGGCGGAGCTTCGCTGGAATACCTCGAAGGCAAGGAACTACCCGGCGTCGCGGTGCTGGAGGAGGGTGTCCGATGACCCGCAAGGTGCTGATCGCCGGCAACTGGAAGATGAACCTCAATCACCTCGAGGCCATCGCTCTGGTGCAGAAGATCGCGTTCTCCCTGCCGGAGAAGTACTACGCCAAGGTGGACGTGGCCGTGTTGCCGCCGTTCACCGACATCCGCAGCGTGCAGACGCTCATCGACGGCGACAAGCTGCTTCTCGGCCACGGCGCCCAGGACCTGTCCCCGCACGACTCCGGCGCCTACACCGGGGACGTTTCGGGCGCGATGCTGGCCAAGCTCGGCTGCACCTACGTCACGGTGGGGCACTCCGAGCGGCGTGAGTACCACGCCGAGACCGACGAGACGGTCAACAAGAAGGTGCGGGCCGCCGTCAAGCACGGGCTGACGCCGATTCTGTGCGTCGGTGAGCAACTGGACATCCGCGAGGCCGGTGGTCACATCGAGCACACCACGGGGCAGCTGATCGCGGGGCTGAAGGGGCTCAAGACCGAGCAGGTGGCCGAGGTCGTCGTCGCCTACGAGCCCGTCTGGGCCATCGGCACGGGCAGGGTCGCCACGCCCAGCGACGCCGAGGAGGTGTGCGCGGCCCTGCGGGGGGCGCTCACCGAGAAGTACGGTGCCGAGGTCGCTGACGGAGTCCGTGTGCTCTACGGCGGCTCGGTGAAATCCGGTAACATCGCCGACCTGGTCGCGTGCGACAACGTTGATGGTGCGCTGGTGGGTGGGGCAAGCCTGAACGCCGACGAATTCACCAAACTCTGCGCGCTCGCTGCCGGTGGGCCGCTGCCGTAACCCGGCGGCCGCCCAGTAGTCTGGACCTTCGGCCGCCGCACTGACGAGGATGAGATGAAGCTGTTCCTGCAGATCCTGTTGATCACCTCCAGCGTGCTGCTGATCGGGGCCGTGCTGTTGCACCGTGGCCGGGGCGGCGGCCTGTCGTCCCTGTTCGGTGGAGGCATGCAGTCGAGCCTTTCCGGCTCGAGTGTCGCAGAGAAGAACCTCGATCGGATCACGCTGCTCCTTGGCTCGATCTGGTTGATCAGCATCGTGGGTCTCGGCCTGCTGCTGAAGGTTTGACGGCAGCACCGGGGGCCTCTTGCCGCGCTTCCGGTGGTGCCGAGTGCACGGGCGTGCCTATGGGGGGTGCGCCGCCGATGTCATAACTGTGAGGATTCATGGTTGGCGGTAATGCAATTCGCGGCACCAGGGTCGGTGCCGGTCCGATCGGCGAGTCCGAGCGCGGGGAATCCGCGCCACGGCGCCGAATTTCCTACTGGTGCGCCAACGGCCACGAGTCGCAGCCATCGTTCTCGATGGACGCGGACATCCCGGAGGAGTGGGACTGTCCGCGGTGCGGACTGCCCGGCGGGCAGGATGAGCAGAACCCGCCTGCCGCGCCCCGGACCGAGCCGTACAAGACGCACCTGGCCTACGTGAAAGAGCGGCGCAGCGACGCCGACGGCGAGGCCATTCTCGCCGACGCGCTCGAACGACTGCGGCAGCGACGCCAGATCTGAGCGGTTCGCGGGGGAACTTTCGTAGGGAAAGTTCCCCCGGTTCCGTTTCCGGCGCCGACCGCGTGGACGGAACCGGAAACGGGCGTTCAGACCTTGGACGGTTGTTCGATGGCGATCTCGGCCGTGTCCTCCTCGTCGCTCATCAGGCGCATCGGGTAGTGGGCCTGTACCAGGAAGCCGCCGTCGTCGGTTGAGCTGGTCTCGAACGTGCCGCCGAGTAGACGGGCCCGTTCGGCCAGTCCGGTCAGCCCGTGGCCACCGGAGGGCAGCCCGCTGACGGGTTCGCGCGCCGGTTCGTTCCGCACTTCGATGTGCAACCCGTCCGCGGCGCCGAGAACTCGCACGACCGCCTTGGCTCCTGGAGCGTGCTTGTGCACGTTCGTCAGGCATTCCTGGACCGTGCGGTAGGCGGCGGCGGAGATCTTCGAGCACAGTTCGTCCGGCACTCGTTCAACGGTCAGCTGAACCGGCACGTCGGTGTTGCGCACGAGCTGGTCGAGCTCGCTGATTCCCGGGCGGGGACCGTCGTCCTCGACCCCGGATCGCAGCACACCGACCAGTGACCGGAGTTCTTCGAGCGTGTGCCTGCTGAGTTGTCGGATCGTCTGTGCTGTCTGCTGGGCCTCGGCCGAGGTGTTGGACACCGACAGCACACCCGCCTGCATGGCGATCAGGGTGATGTCGTGCGACACCACGTCGTGCATCTCCCTGGCCAGGCGGGCCCGTTCCTCCGCGCGCACCGCCTGTGCGTGCAGTTGTTGCTCCCGGTCCCGGCTGGCGGCGAGTTCGACGAGGCGGGCGGAGAGTTGCTTGCGGGCACCGATCAGCAGGCCGATCGCGACGGGCATGCCGGCCACGATCACCCCGTAGATGGCGGCAAGGCCGTGCTCTCGCCAGCTCCGTGCGACAAAGTCCTCCAGCGGCCACTGCACGAACCTGCCGACCCACACCAGACCGGCACCGAACCAGACCTGCCAGTGCTGCTGCTTTCGGGTGGCGAGCAGCCCCAGCGCGATCATGGCGGCGAGCTGGGACCAGCCCGCGAGGAAGCCGGGGAAGGTCGCGAGGACGACCAGGAACGGGAACCAGCGTCGGGCCACGAGTGCGACACAGGCGGCGGCCGAGAGCACGTACGAGTACGGCTCGGCCTGCTCGGGAAACACGAGCCAGAAATCGAGCACGGCAATCACGATGACCGCGGCGTCGACCGCGAGCGAGCGGAGTGCCGGAGCGGCGAACCAATGAGCTCGTCCTGCTGCGTCGGCCGGTCGCCGCGTTCGGTCGGCGGCCCCCGCGCCGGGGCCGCCGACCGAAATCCTGAGGAAGGAGAGTCCCTCTGTGGTCATGGCTTGGACCTCTCGTCTTGTGGACTTACAAGAGAGAGGTACCGATGACCGATTTAGGACGCTTGACCCCGAACAAATGTGCGGATGCTAAGAGCGCGATTATTCCATGGTTTGGATTACCGCGATGATGTCTCCAATGCCACATTGGGGAACTTGAACGTCCCTGATGTGGCATTGGGGACATCTGGAAAATGGGCCTCGAGGACGACGTTATGGGCGGGTGCGGGGGAGGGCGGCCGCAGCGGCCTCGTCGAGCAGCCACAGGGTGCGACGGGCACCCCGCGCTCCCGCCACCGGCAGTTGCGCCTCTGGTGCGCCGGCCACGGCGAGGGCCACGGCGTCCGCCTTCGCCGCACCGCCGGTCACCAGCCACACCTCCGCCGACCGCCGGATGGCGGGCAGCGTCAGGGAGACCCGGGTCGGCGGTGGCTTCGGGGAGTCCCGCACGGCGATGACCGAACGTTCCCGCTCATGAACCGCGGGTGAGTCGGGAAACACCGAGGCCGTGTGCCCCTCGCCGCCGAGGCCCAGCAGGGTGATGTCGAAGACGGGCACCCACCCGTCGGACGCCGAGCCCGCCAGCAGCCGGGCGTACGCGTCCGCCGCGGCGTCGGGGTCGGCGCCGAACTCGCCGTCGGCCGGAGCCATGGGATGCACCCTGGCCGGATCGAGTGGCACGTGGTCGAGCAGTGCCTCCCTGGCCTGCTTCTCGTTGCGCTCGTCGTCCGCCGCGGGCAGGAACCGCTCGTCACCCCAGTACAGGTCCAGCTTGGCCCAGTCGATCGCGTCGCGGGCGGGGGAGTGCCGTACCTGCTCGAGAATGGCGATGCCGGTGCCGCCGCCGGTCAGCACGACCGAGGCGCTGCCCTGTTCCGCCTGCACGTCCGCGATCCGGGTGATCAGCCTGGCCGCCGTCGCCGCGGCGAGCAGGTCGGCATCGCGGTGGACCACGACTTCGGCCGCGCTCATGAGACCGCTTCCGTCTGCTTCGCCGCGGGCTTGCGGGTGGTCTTCGACGTCGTTGCGGCCGTCTTCTTCGTCTTGGCGGCCAGTTTGCCCAGGCCCCGCAGCGCCCCCTCGTACACCTCGTCGGGGTCGAGCCTGCGCAACTCCTCGATCAGGCAGTCCGTCGTGTTGCGGCGCTGCAGCGCCACCCGGCGGCTCGGCTGGCCGGGGGCGGTGAGCGTGCCGACCTTGCCGTCCGGGCGGTGCAGTTCGATCGAGCCCGAGCGACGCTCCAGCGAAACCGAGACGATCCCTTGCGCACTCGTGGTCTTGACCCGCTTCACCGGCACGTTCAGGTACTCGGCCAGCCAGCCCGCCAGCAGTTCCGTCGACGGCGAGTCACCCTCGCCGGTCACCGTCGCGCCGCTGAGCTTCTCGTACGGCGGCAGGTCGAGGGCCGACACCAGCTGCGCCCGCCAGTGGGTGAGCCTGGTCCACGCAAGGTCGGTGTCGCCCGGTTCGTACGACTTCGCCCGGGTCGCCAACGTCCGGACCGGGTTGCGGGCAGCCGCCGAATCGGTGATCCGCCGCTGGGCCAGCTGTCCGAGCGGGTCCTGCGCCGGAGCCTTCGGGCCGGTGCCCGGCCACCAGGTGACGATCGGGGCGTCCGGCAGCAGCAGCGGCACCACCGCGCTCTGCCCCTGCGAGGCGAGCGCGCCGTAGAGCCGGAGCACGATGACCTCGCTCGCCCCGGCGTCCCCGCCGACGCGGATCTGGCCGTCGATCCGGGCCGCCGCCGTCCGCGACCCCTTGGCCACCACGATCACCCTGGACGGGTGTTCCCGGCTGGCGTCGTTGGCCGCGTCGATGGCGTCTTCCAGTCGGTCGTCATCCTCGGCCGCGATCACCAGTGTGAGCACCCGGCCGAGCGCGACGGCGCCGCCACGCTCCCGCAGCTCCACCATCTTCTGGTTCACCTGCGAGGTCGTCGTCGAGGGCAGGTCGATAATCACGGGCGCCTCCAGTGTTTTTGCGGGACACCCGCACCCGGTCGGCCCCCGTGTGCGGATGAAGAAGCGTCGCTCACGGGCGCCTCCAGTGTCTTGCGGGACACCCGCACCCGGTCGGCCCCCGCGAGCGCAAGTGAAGAAGCGTCGCTCACGGGCGCCTCCAGTGCCTTCCACTGCGTCCA
The DNA here is from genome assembly GCF_900111885.1 of Amycolatopsis marina. Classification (GTDB taxonomy): domain Bacteria; phylum Actinomycetota; class Actinomycetes; order Mycobacteriales; family Pseudonocardiaceae; genus Amycolatopsis; species Amycolatopsis marina. Next base: position 165,495 of record NZ_FOKG01000006.1, on the reverse strand, counting down.
AGCAGCTCTTCCGCCGACGGCGGCCCCCACGTGCCCGGCTGGTACACCTCGGGAGCGCCGTGCTTGGCCCAGTGCTCCAGCACCGGATCCAGGATCTCCCAGGAGAGCTCGACCTCCTCGTTCACCGGGAACAGCGACGGCTCCCCGAGCAGCACGTCCAGGATCAGCCGCTCGTAGGCCTCGGGCGACGTCTCGGTGAACGAGTGGCCGTAGCCGAAGTCCATCGTGACGTCGCGGACCTCCATCGTCGTACCCGGCACCTTGGAGCCGAACCGCATGGTGATGCCCTCGTCCGGCTGCACCCGGATGACGAGCGCGTTCTCGCCGAGCTCCTCCGTCGACGTCGAGTCGAACGGCAGGTGCGGTGCCCGCTTGAAGACGATCGCGATCTCCGTGACCCGCCTGCCGAGCCGCTTTCCGGTACGCACGTAGAAGGGAACGCCGGCCCAGCGCCGGTTCTGCACCTCCAGCGTCACCGCCGCGTAGGTCTCCGTCGTGGAGTCCTTGGCGAAGCCCTCCTCCTGCAACAGGCCGGGCACCTTCGTGCCGCCCTGCCAGCCTCCGCCGTACTGGCCGCGCGCCGTCGTCTCTTCGAACGGCTCCACCGCCTTGGTGGCGGCGAGCACCTTGACCTTCTCCGCCCGCAGCGCCCTCGGCTGGAACGAAACAGGTTCCTCCATCGCGGTCAGCGCGAGGAGCTGGAGCAGGTGGTTCTGGATGACGTCGCGGGCCGCGCCGATGCCGTCGTAGTACCCCGCGCGCCCGCCGAGACCGATGTCCTCGGCCATCGTGATCTGCACGTGGTCGACGTAGTTGGCGTTCCAGATCGGCTCGAACATCTGGTTGGCGAACCGCAGAGCCAGGATGTTCTGCACGGTCTCCTTGCCGAGATAGTGGTCGATGCGGAACACCGACTCCTCGGGGAAGACGTCGTTGACGATGGCGTTGAGTTCCCTGGCGCTCTCCAGGTCGTGGCCGAACGGCTTCTCGATCACCACCCGGCGCCAGGTCTCGGCATCCGCCTCGGCGAGCCCGCAGCGGGCGAGCTGCTTCGTCACCACCGGAAACGCCCACGGCGGGATCGAGAGATAGAACGCCGTGTTGCCACCGGTTCCGCGTTCATCGCTCAGGTCCCGGACCGTCTGGGCCAGCTGGTCGAAGGCGTCGTCGTCGTCGAAACTTCCCTGCACGAACCGGATTCCCTCGGCGAGGCGCTGCCACACCGACTCCCGGAACGGGGTTCGCGCGTGCTCGGCGACGGCGTCGTGCACGACCTGCCCGAAGTCCTGGTGCTCCCACTCCCTGCGGGCGAACCCGATGAGGGAGAAACCCGCGGGCAGCAGGCCCCGGTTGGCGAGGTCGTAGATCGCCGGCATCAGCTTCTTGCGGGAGAGGTCTCCGGTGACACCGAAGATCACCAGGCTGGACGGCCCGGCAATCCTCGGCAGCCGCTTGTCCCGTGCGTCGCGGAGCGGGTTGTTCCACCTACGGCTCATGTCTGCAATTCCTGTAGTGCTCGAACGATCTCCGCCAGTCCGGCGGCCCGGTCGGTCAGGTGCAGCCGCAGCACCGGCCTGCCGTGCTCGCGCAGCACCGCTCCGTCACCCAGTGCCTGGGCCAGTTGGAGCGTGGCGAGAGTGTACGGCCGGTCCGGGACCTCGATGTCGTTGTCCGCGGCGCCGGTGATCTGCAGGAAGACCCCGTTCTGGTGGCCGCCCTTGTGGTACTGGCCGGTGGAGTGCAGGAACCTCGGGCCCCAGCCGAACGTCACCTGCACGCCGCAGCGCTTCGCGAGCTCGCCGCGCAGCAGCGTGGCCGAGGCGTCGTCGAGCCGGTCCAGGTAGGCCTGCACCGCTACATACCCGTGCTCCGGCACGGTGCGCAGGAACTCCTGGAGCACATCGCCGAGGCCACCGTCACCGGACACGCCCGCCGAGGCGAACACCTCGACCGGACCATCCACTGTGGACGGCTCTTGCTCGCCGCCGAGTGACTCCGGTTCGTCCAGCAGCGACCGGGCCGCGTTCTTCGCGGCCTCCACGTCCGGCTGGTCGAAGGGGTTGATCCCCAGGAGCCTGCCGATGACGGCCGTGGCGTACTCCCACAGCAGGAACTGCCCGCCGAGTGGGCCCCGCACGGCCAGGTCCGCCGTCGAGACACGCGGACCGATGGCCACCGTGGTGGCATCGCTGTCCGCATCCGCGAAACCGGGGGAGTCCGGACCCTCGACCACCACCGGCAGCAGGCCGGTGCCCTGCTTGCCGGTCGACTCCGCGATCAGCTGTTCCGCCCAGTCGCCGAAGCCGGTCAGTGTCTCCGGGCTGCCGGTGTCACTGTTCGCCAGCACGACCTTCTCCGCGCCGGCTTCATGCGCCGCGCCGAGCGCCGCCGCCAGCCGGAGCCCGGGATTGCCGTCGGAGTCCACCGACAGCTCACCCGCGGCGGCCGCCGCCTGGTCCAGCAGCCTGGCTACGTCCGCGCCGGCCAGGCCCGCGGGAACGAGGCCGAACGCCGTGAGCGCAGAGTAGCGCCCACCGACGTTCGGATCGGCGAGGAACAGCTTCCGGTAACCCTCCGACTCGGCCAGTTCCGCGAGGGGCGATCCCGGGTCGGTGACCACCACGATCCTTCTGCCGGGGTCGATCCCGGCCTCGGTGAACGCCTTGGCGAAGATCCGCCGGTGACTGTCGGTCTCCACGGTGCCGCCGGACTTGGACGACACCACGATGACCGTACGGTCCAGGTCACCGGCGAGCGCGTCGCCGACCTGGCCGGGGTCGGTCGTGTCGAGCACGGTCAGCGGGACGCCCTCGGTCGCCGTGATCACCTCGGGCGCCAGGGACGAACCGCCCATCCCGGCGAGCACCACCCGGTCGACGCCCTCGCCGCGCAGTTCCTCGCGCAGCGCGTCGATCTCACCGATCAGCGGGCGCGAGGTCTTGTGCAGTGTCGTCCAGGACAACCGGATCGACGCTTCCGACTCGGCAGCAGGCCCCCACAGCGTGGAGTCCTGTCCCGCGAGTTTGCTCGCCACCCGGTCCGCCACCAGCTTGGCGATCAGCTCGCCGACCGCGCCACCGGCTCCGGAGTCACCGAGGTCGACGGTCAGGCTTGTGTCCTGCGGTTGCGGCTGTGTCATCTGGGGCGTCAGCTCCTGGCCTGCTCGAGCTGGCCGTTGACCGTGTCCAGCAGTTCGGCCCACGACTTGTCGAACTTCTCCACGCCCTCGTTCTCCAGGGTCAGGAAGACGTCGGTGACGTCGATCCCCGCGGCTTCGAGCTTGTCGAAGATCTCCTGGGCCCGCCCCGCGGTGCCGCTCACCGTGTCGCCACTGATCTCGGCGTGGTCGGCCGCCGCGAAGAGGGTCTTCTCCGGCATCGTGTTCACCGTGTTCGCGACCACGAGCTGGTCGACGTAGCGGGTGTCGGAGTACTCCGGGTTCTTCACACCGGTGGACGCCCACAGCGGACGCTGCGGGCTCGCGCCCTGCGCCTGCAGCGCCTGCCACCGCTCGGTGGCGAACAGTTCCTCGTAGGCCGCGTATGCCAGCCGGGCGTTCGCGATCGCCGCCTCGCCACGCAGGGCGAGGGCTTCCTCGGTGCCGATGGCCTCCAGCCGCTTGTCGACCTCGGCGTCCACACGGGACACGAAGAACGACGCCACCGACTGGATCCCGCGCAGGTCGTGGCCGTTGGCCTTGGCCTGCTCGAGCCCGGCGAAGAAGGCGTCGATGACCGCGCGGTAGCGCTCGACGGAGAAGATCAGCGTCACGTTCACGCTGATGCCCTCGGCCAGTGTCCTGGTGATCGCGGGCAGGCCCTCTTCGGTGGCCGGGATCTTCACGAAGATGTTCGGCCGGTCGACCGTCTTCCACAGGTCCTGTGCCTCGGCCACCGTCTTCTCGGTGTCCTTCGCGAGGCCGGGGTCCACCTCGATGGAAACCCGGCCGTCGACGCCGTTGGTGGCGTTGTAGACGTCCCGGAAGAGGTCGGCGGCATTGCGGACGTCGGTGGTGGTCAGTTCCCGCACGGCCGCGTGCAGGTCGGCGTCGCGCTCGGCGAGCGCACGGACCTGGTCGTTGTAGGCGTCTCCCGCGGACAACGCACCCGCGAAGATCGTGGGGTTGGTGGTGACTCCGACGACGTGCTTGTCCCGGATGAGCTCCGCGAGGTTGCCGGAGTTCAGTCGCTCCCTGGACAGGTCGTCGAGCCAGATCGAGACACCGGCCTCGGACAGCCGGCCCAGCCGATCGGTGGTGCTCATGACGTCATCCCCTTCACGTCGGGTTGTGGAGCTCTCTTAGTTGCTGCCTGCCGTGCCGATCGAGCGCCGCGCCGCGTCGGCGACGGCGTCCGCCGTGATGCCGAACTCGCGGTAGAGGGTCTGGTAGTCGGCCGAGGCGCCGAAGTGCTCGATGGAGACGATCTCGCCCGCGTCGCCGACGAACCGGTGCCAGGACTGCGCGATCCCGGCCTCGACGGCCACCCTGGCCTTCACCCCGGACGGGATCACCGACTCGCGGTAGGCCTCGTCCTGGGCGTCGAACCACTCGACACACGGCATGGACACCACACGGGCGGCAACGCCCTCGGCGGCCAGCGTGTTCCGTGCCTCCACGGCCAGCTGGACCTCGGATCCGGTGCCGATGAGCACCACGTCCGGCGTGCCCTCGGTGTCGGCCAGCACGTACCCGCCGCGGGCGACGCCCTCGGCGGCCTTCTCCCGCGTGCCCTCGAGCACCGGCACGTTCTGCCGGGTGAGTGCGAGTCCGGACGGTGCGTGGATGTCCTCAAGCGCCGCCTTCCAGGCCGCAGCGGTCTCGTTGGCGTCAGCGGGGCGAACCACGTTCAGGCCGGGGATCGCCCGCAGCGCGGACAGTTGCTCGATCGGCTGGTGCGTCGGGCCGTCCTCGCCGAGGCCGATCGAGTCGTGCGTCCACACGTAGGTGACCGGCGCCTTCATCAGCGCGGCGAGGCGCACGGCGGGCCGCATGTAGTCGCTGAAGATGAGGAACGTCGCGCCGTAGGGGCGAGTTCCGCCGTGCAGCGCGATGCCGTTGAGGATCGAGCCCATCGCGTGCTCGCGCACACCGAAGTGGAGGTTGCGCCCGAACGGGTTGGTGGTGAACATGTCGGTCGACGCGCTCGCCGGGCCGAAGGACTCGGCGTTCTTGACGATCGTGTTGTTGCTCTCCGCCAGGTCGGCCGAGCCGCCCCACAGCTCGGGCAGCACGTCGGCGATGGCGTTGATGACCTCGCCGGAGGCCTTGCGGGTGGCGATGCCCTTGGCGTCGGCGTCCCAGCTGGGCAGCTTCTCCGCCCAGCCCTCGGGAAGGGAGCGGGTACGCAGCCGGTCGGCGAGTTCCTTGCGCTCCGGGTTGGCCGAGGCCCACGCGTCGAAGCGCTCCTGCCACTCGGCGCGAGCCTGCTTGCCCCGGTCCACCGCCTTGCGAGTGTGGGCGAGGACCTCGTCCTCCACGGCGAAGTTCTGCTCGGGGTCGAACCCGAGCGCCTTCTTCACCCCGGCGACCTCGTCCGCGCCGAGGGCGGCACCGTGGGCCTTGCCGGTGTTCATCTTCGTCGGCGCGGGATAGCCGATGACCGTCCGCAGCCGGATGAACGAGGGGCGGGTCGTCTCGGCCTTGGCCGCCGCGATCGCGTCCTCGAAGGCCACGACGTCCTCGCCGCCCTCGACGGTCTGCACGTGCCAGCCGTAGGCCTCGTAGCGCTTGGCCGTGTCCTCCGACAGCGCGATGGCGGTGTCGTCCTCGATGGAGATCTCGTTGTCGTCGTAGATCACCACCAGGTTGCCGAGTTCCTGCCGTCCGGCGATGGAGGAGGCCTCGGAGGTGACGCCCTCCTCGATGTCACCGTCGGAGGCGATCACGTAGACGAAGTGGTCGAACAGGCTCTCGCCCTGCGCGGGCGAGGGGTCCAGCAGGCCGCGCTCGCGACGGGCGGCCATCGCCATGCCGACACCGTTTGCCAGGCCCTGGCCCAGCGGTCCCGTCGTGGTCTCGACGCCGCGGGTGTGCCGGTATTCGGGGTGGCCCGGGGTCTTGGAGTCCCACTTGCGCAGCTGCTTGAGGTCCTCCAGCTCCAGGCCGTAGCCGGCGAGGAACAGCTGGATGTAGAGGGTGAGACTGCTGTGGCCCGCGGACAGGATGAACCGGTCGCGAGCGGGCCACTCCGGGTCTGCCGGGTCGTGGCGCATGATGCGCTGGAACAGGGAGTAGGCCGCCGGGGCGAGGCTCATCGCCGTGCCGGGGTGGCCACTGCCACAGTTCTCCACCGCATCGGCGGCGAGCACCCGGACCGTGTCCACAGCGCGGGTGTCCAGGTCGGTCCAGTCAGCGGGAACATTGCGCCGCAGAAGTGGATTGTTCTCGCTGGTAGAGACGGTGTCGGACACTGAACTCGCACTCCTGGTCTGCTAGAACGTCATCATCGTCACACTGTGGTCGCGCGGCCGGGGCTGGAGGGCCGGGGGCCGTACGCCACACACCTTAATCGATCCCGAAGCGGGCTCGCTCGTCCTTCGCGCCGCGTGTTTCAGCACGTCGCGACTCGACGCGGCCAGCCTAGTAGGTCTGTGTGTCCCCGCTCGCCGGAGGCGACGGGTGGGCACTCGGCCACCCCGGTGTTGGCTGCCCCGCGAGCGTGTCGGCCAAACCCCCCAACTACGATCACCAGGAGCACCGACCCCCTCTAGCGGCGGGCGACACCACGCCCCCGACGCTGCTGCGGCGGGGCTGGGCTCGACCCGATCTGACTGCTGGGAGCGAAATGTCGTTGGTGGACGCCGCGCACGGCCGCGGTGACAGCACTGGCGCTGACGCACCTTCCGTCGCCGAGACACCCGGCAGGCGTGGTGTCCGGCAGGTGGTGGGTGCGTATGCGGCGCTGGCCAAGCCACGGGTGATCGAGCTCCTGCTGGTGACCACCATCCCCGCGATGTTCCTCGCGGGCAGGGAGATTCCGTCGCCATGGCTGGTGCTGGCCACGCTCGTCGGCGGCACGATGGCCGCCGGCAGTGCGAACGCGCTGAACTGTGTGATCGACACCGATATCGACAAGGTGATGAAGCGCACCAAGCGCAGGCCGCTGGTGCGGGACTCGGTGCCGCAGCGCGGCGCGCTGATCTTCGGCCTCGCACTCGGGGCGGCCTCGTTCGCGGTGCTCGCGCTGACGGTGAACCTGTTGTCGGCGATCCTCGCGGTCGCGACGATCCTGTTCTACATCTTCGTCTACACACTGGTGCTCAAGCGCCGCACGCCGCAGAACGTGGTGTGGGGCGGCGCCGCCGGATGCATGCCGGTCGTCATCGGCTGGTCCGCCGTCTCCGGGACGGTGGAATGGCCCGCGCTGGTGATGTTCGGCGTGATCTTCTTCTGGACGCCGCCGCACACGTGGGCGCTGGCGATGAAGTACCGCGAGGACTACGAGCGCGCAGGCGTGCCGATGCTGCCGGTCGTGGCCACACCGGAGCACGTCGCGAAGCAGATCGTCATCTACTCGTGGGTGATGGTGGGCTGGACGCTGCTGCTCGCCCCGGCGACGAGTTGGCTCTACACCACCTTCGCCGTGGTGGCGGGCGCCTGGTTCCTCTTCTACGCGCACCGGCTGCGCGCCGCTGTCGGCCGTGGCGTCGAGACCAAGCCGATGGCGCTGTTCCACCGCTCGAACACGTATCTGATGATCGTGTTCTGCGCTCTCGCCGTCGACGCGGCGATCGGCCTCCCGGTTCTCGGCCTCCCGTTCTGATCTCTGCCCGCCGGAATTCGTCGACGAATTCCCGCAGGGCAGGAACAACGGCGGGCTCGCTGTCGTTGGTCCCTGGGCCGATCGACACTCTGATTTGAAAGTGGGCTGCCCTTGTCCGTGTCCCCGCATGACCGGGAACCAGACAACTCCGAGATCGCCGCGGAGCAGGAGTATCTCTCGCTGCTCTACCGCAAGCTCGACGCCGAACGGGAGGTCGCGTCGCGCAGGCTGACCACAGCACTGGAGCAGACCGGGGGAACACCGCAGGCTCGCGCCGAACGTGAAGCCTCCACCTCGATGTACACCGAGCGAATCGCCCAGCTCGGCTCCGTCGAGCAGGGGCTGTGCTTCGGGCGCCTGAACCTGCGCGACGGTGAACAGTTCTACGTGGGCAGGCTCGGCCTGTTCGACGAGGACGACGAGTACAACCCGCTGCTGGTGGACTGGCGTGCCCCCGTGGCGCGCCCCTTCTACCTCGCCACCGCGGCCTCGCCGGACGGCGTGGTGCGCCGCAGGCACATCCGCACGCTCAGCAGGCGCGTGGTCGGTGTGGACGACGAGATCCTGGACCTCTCGGCCGCCGACCAGGGTCACGACCTCGGCCTCGCGGGGGAGGCCGCGCTGCTGGCCGCGTTGGAGCGCAGGCGGACCGGCGAGATGGCCGACATCGTCGCCACGATCCAGGCCGAGCAGGACCGCATCATCCGTGCGGACCTCAGCGGCGTCTTCGTGGTGCAGGGTGGCCCCGGCACCGGCAAGACCGCCGTCGCGCTGCACCGGGCGGCATACCTGCTCTACACGTACCGGCGTCAGCTCAGCACCCGTGGCGTGCTCGTCGTCGGGCCCAATCCGACGTTCCTGCGCTACATCGGCCAGGTGCTGCCGTCGCTGGGGGAGACCGGCGTGCTGCTCAAGACGATGGGCACGCTGCTGCCCGGCCTCAGGGCGGACGGCACCGAGCCGGCGGGCGCGACCGAGATCAAGGGCCGCGACGTCATGGTCCAGGTGCTGGCCGACGCCGTGCGCGACCGGCAGGTGGTTCCGGACGATCCGCTGGAGGTCGACGTCGAGGGCGAGACGCTGGCGATCCACCGGGAGATGGCCGAGCGCGCACGGGACAAGGCGCGGCGTTCACAGCGTCCGCACAACGTAGCCAGACGGATCTTCCTGGACCGTATGCTCGACGCGCTCACCGACCAGTCCGTGTCCCGCACCGAGGGTGACGTCTTCGACGGGCTGCCCGAGATCCCGCTCGCCGCCGACGAGCGGGCGGATGCCGAGGTGCTCGACGCCCGTGACCGTGCCGCCATCCGGGCCGAACTGGCCGAGGACAAGAAGGTGCGGGCGGCCCTGGACACGCTGTGGCCGATGCTGACTCCCGAGGAGACACTGAGCGACCTGCTGAGCTCCGCCGAGCGGCTGGCGAGCGCGGCCGGGTCTGTGCTGGAACCCGCCGAGCGGGCGCTGCTGCTGCGGGAGCCGGGTTCGCCGTGGACGCCGTCGGACGTGCCGCTGCTCGACGAGCTGGCCGAACTCCTCGGCGAGGACGACACCGAGGAACGCGCCGAGCAGGCGCGGCAGGAGCGCGAGCAGAAGGCGTACGCCGAGGGCGTGCTGCACATCCTCGAACAGGACGAGGAGATCATCGACGAGGAGGTGCTGCGGGTCGGCGACATCCTCGACGCCGAACTGCTGGCCGAGCGGCAGGACCGGCGCAGCGACCTCACCGCCGCGCAGCGGGCCGCGCAGGACCGCGGCTGGACGTTCGGGCACGTGATCATCGACGAGGCGCAGGAACTGTCCGCGATGGACTGGCGCTCGCTGATGCGCCGCTGCCCGAGCCGGTCGATGACGGTGGTCGGCGACGTGGCGCAGACGGGCTCGGAAGCGGGCACGTCATCCTGGCACGACGTGCTCGGCCCGTACGTGGACGACCGCTGGCGGCTGCGCGAGCTGACGGTCAACTACCGAACGCCCGCCGAGATCATGGCCGTCGCGGGCCGGGTGCTCGCCGAGGCGAACCCGGACCTGTCGGCACCGACCTCCGTCCGGGAGGCGGGGGTCGATCCGTGGCAGATCGAGGTGGGCCGGGCCGAGGCGCCCGGCCGCGTCCGTGAGCTGGTCGACGGCGAACTGAGCGCGGTGGACGGTGGCACGGTCGCGGTGCTGGCCCCGCATGGACAGCTCGACGGTCTCGCCGGCGCGCTGGACGGGCTGCTGTCCGACGAGCTGTCGGGGGAGCAGTCGCGGGTGTCGCTGCTGACCGTGGAGCTGGCCAAGGGCCTGGAGTTCGACTCGGTGGTGGTGATCGGCCCGGACGAGGTCGTCGCCGAGTCACCGAGGGGACTCAACGACCTCTACGTCGCGCTGACGCGGGCGACGAAGCGGCTCGGGATAGTGCACACGGGCGAGGTGCTGCCCGCGCTGTCGGGTCCGGCGAAGGATGGTGCCGCGCCCGGTTAAGGTGGTCGCCATGCGCAGAGTTGGCAAGATCATCGTGGTGACGGCGGCGGCTGCCGCGTTGGGCGCCTGTTCCCCGAACAACGAGGAGCCCTCGGACCTTCCCCCGGGCACCGACCCCACGCCCAGTCAGCAGGCCTCGGCATCGGCGAGCACCAGCCCGTCCAGTTCGCAGGCACAGGGACCGGCGTGCAAGGCGGAGGACATCGAGGTGACCGGTGACTTCGGGCAGGAGCCGGAGATCACCATCCCCGACGACTGCGCACCGCCGCAGGAGCTGATCTCCGAGGACCTCAGCGAGGGTGACGGCCCCGAGGCCACCGAGGGCAGCACCGTCGAGGTGAACTACAAGCTCAAGACCTGGTCCGACGGCGAGGTCAAGGACAACTCGTTCGAGCGTGGTGAGACCTTCCCCCTGGAGAACCTGGGTCAGTCCCCGGTCATCGACGGCTGGAACCAGGGCCTGATCGGCATCACCGAGGGCAGTCGCCGACTGCTCGTCATCCCGCCGGACCTGGCTTACGGTGAAGGCGGACAGGGCATCGCGGCCAACGAGACGCTCGTCTTCGTCGTCGACGCCGTGAAGGTCACGCCCGCCTGAGCCAGTACACGATCGGCGGTGCAGCGTGCGACACGCTGCACCGCCTTTCTTTCACGTGACGCTCTGGTTCAGCATTCCCCGTTCATGGCAGCAGAAGGAGCTTGCCCGTGGTGCGTCGGCCCTCGAGGTCCTCGTGCGCGCGGCGGGCTTCGGCCAGCGGGTATGTGCCGCCGATGCGAATCTTCAGCGTGCCCTCGGTGATCGCGCCGAACAGTTCGCCCGCGCGCCAGTCGAGTTCCTCCCGGGTGCGGGTGTAGGCGCCGATCGACGGCCGGGTCAGGTAGACCGAACCGGCCGCGTTGAGCCGTTGCGGGTCGACCGGTGGCACCGGACCGCTGGCCGCGCCGAACAGCGCCAGCACTCCGCGTGGCCGCAGGCTCGCCAGGCTGCCGTCGAAGGTGGACTGCCCGACCCCGTCGTAGACCGCCGCGACGCCATCGCCTTCGGTCAGCTCGCGGGTCCGTTCCGCGAAGTCGGTCTCGGTGTAGCGGATGACCTCGTCCGCGCCCGCCTCCCTGGCCAGCGACTCCTTCTCCGCCGTCGACACCGTGCCGATGACTCGCGCGCCCCTGGCCTTCGCCAACTGGGTGAGCAGCAGCCCGACCCCGCCCGCCGCCGCGTGCACCAGCACCGTGTCCCCGTCCTGAACGGGGTGGGTGGAGGCGGCGAGATAGTGCGCGGTGATGCCCTGCAGCAGGGTGGCCGCCGCGACCTCGTCGGTGACGCCGTCGGGCACCCGGACGGCCGAGGCGGCGGGCACCAGGACGCGCTGCGCGTAGCTACCGGGCACTCCCTGCCACGCGACCCGATCGCCCGCCGAGAAGTCCGTGACACCCTCGCCCACGGCGACGACGGAGCCCGCGCCCTCGAGGCCGAGCACGGTCGGCAGGTCGAGCGGGTAGAGCCCGGAACGCTGGTAGGTGTCGATGTAGTTGACGCCCGCGGCGGCCACCTCGATCAGCAACTGCCCCTGCCCGGGGTCGCCGACCTCGACCTCGCCGGCCTCCAGCACCTCGGGTCCGCCGGTCTGCCGAACCTGTACCGCAGTGGGCATACGTCCTCCTCGTTGTCTTCTGACAAGCACCGATCATGCTGAGTTTTCAATTAGGACACCGCGTACAACTATGGCCGCGACCACGATGTTCCACCTCCCAGGGGCTGGACCTCTACACTCCGGTACGTGGCTGAACAGAGCGAGCAGACCGAGCAGACCAAGATCCAGACCACGTTCCGGCCGGGGCACCTTTCGGCGGCCAAGAACTTCGTCGCCGAACACGGCAAGCCGTCGAAGGCCGTGGTGGAGTACCTCGGCCGCGCCGGTGCCCGTGTGGTGCTGGTCGGTGCGGACGGCGCGCTCGGTGACGTCGTGGTGCCCAGTGTCAGCGCGGGTGAGGCGCTGGTGGCGGCGGTGGACGACCTGGAGTCCGCCGAATGGGACCCGGAGACGGTGAACGCCACCCGGATCAGTTCGGAGCACCGCCGCAAAATGGGTCGCTCCCTGCTGCGCCAGTGACGGCCGCGACCCCGAAGGTCGTCCTCGCGGGCTGCGCGAAGCTCCCCGAGGGCGACGGCGACGAGTCCGCCGCCGTGGCGGCACTACGCGAACTGGGCGTGACCGCCGAATGGGCGCGCTGGGACGATCCGCACATCGACTTCGCGGCGGCCGACCTCGTGGTGCTGCGCGCGACCTGGGACTATCCGGACCGGCGCACGGAGTTTCTCGACTGGTGCGACTCGGTCCCAGGCCTGTGCAACCCGGCACCGGTCGCGCGTTGGAACACCGACAAGACCTACCTCGCCGAGCTGGCCGGGGCCGGGGTGTCGATCGTGCCGACCGAGCTGCTGTCGCCGGGAAGCACGCCACACTGGCCGGACACCGAGTTCGTGCTGAAGCCTGCCGTGGGCGTCGGCTCGATCGGTGCGGCGAGATTCGCGGCGGCGTCCTTCGACGCGGCCAGGGCACACCTCGAGGTCCTGCACGGCGCGGGCCACACCGTGCTGCTGCAGCCGTACCAATCCGCTGTGGACAGCGAGGGCGAGACCGCGCTGGTGTTCCTCGGCGGAGTCTTCTCGCACGCCTTCACCAAAGGCGCCATGCTCACCGGGAGCGAGGTGGACGGGACCGGGCTCTTCGTGTCGGAACGGCTGGGCGTCGCCACGCCGGACCCGGCACGGCGAAAGCTGGCCGAGGACGCGCTCGACGCGGCGGCCGGGCTGCTCCGCCTGCGTCGCTCGGATCTGCTGTACGCCCGGGTGGACCTCGTCATCGCCGACGACGGTCGCCCCGCGCTGCTGGAACTGGAACTCACCGAACCCTCGCTCGGCTTCCGGCACGCCGAACCGGCCGCGGCGCCGCGGTTCGCCTCCGCGGTCCGCGCCCGGCTCGGCGGGTAGCGAACCATGCCTGCCGAACACGACGAACCCGGCGAGCGTGAGAACCCCGCCGACGTCGGTGACGCCGTTGACCGGATGATCGCCGAATGGGCCCGGCGGGATCCGGACCTGGACGCGAGCGCACTGCACGTCATCGGCCGGTTGCTGCTGACCGCCGAACACATCCAGCGCAAGCTGGTGTCCGCCCTGCGCCCGCTCGGGCTGAGCTACGGCGACTTCGACGTGGTGAACACGCTGCGGCGCCTGGGTCAGGCCGACGGCACCAACCCGAAGGACCTCGCCAGGTCGGCGCTCATCACCTCCGGCGCGATGACGACGCGTCTCGACCGCCTGGAACGGCTGGGCCTCGTCGAACGGCGCGGCGACCCCGGTGACCGCCGGGGTGTGCTCGTCCGGCTCACCGAGCGCGGGGAACAGCTCGCCGAGCACGCCCTCACCGCGGTGCTGGCGGCCGACGAGGAGTTTCTCGAACCGATCGACGGCGCACAGCGCGACACGCTGACAGCCACCCTCAAACAGCTACTCGCGCAGGATGAGGCCCGGTGACCGCGGTTATCCGGACGTGGCCTCGAACGCGGCCTTGTAGGCGGCAGCTCCGTCGATGGATTCGAACGGCCAGCTGACCAGGCTCACCGGCACCCGGTGGTCCAGTGCCGCCGCCACCTCGCCTGCCGCAGTGAGCGGGGTCCCGCCGCAGATCTCCACGAGGTCTGCGCCCTGCCCGACGAGTTCGACGGCCACCGCGGCCGCGGCGGCGCCGTCCGGCGCGCCGACGACGGTCGTGCTGCCACCGTCGGCGTGGGTTCGCACGACGCGGTCCACCGCCGGATCCGCGTCCGGGGCGGCGTAGATGGTCACGGAGTGCCCGGGTTCCGGCACCGGGGGCGAGCCGAACGCGAAGCCCGCCACTCCTACCGGTGCGCGGCCTGCCACCGCGGTCATGACCTGTGCCGCCGCGTCCAGACCGAATCCCCGGTACAGCTCGATCAACCGGACACCCGCTTCGGCCAGTTCGGCCGAGACACGTGCGGCTGCCTGCCCGTCCGGCACCCAGACCAGGAGCGTCCTGTCGCCGGAGTGCTCATGCACGACTCGGTCCTTCACCGGGTCCGAGCCGGCCTGCAGGAAGATGAAAGCCTCGGCGAATCCGCCCATGACGTCCCTCCAGAATTAGCTTGCCATCAAGTTACTTGATACCAAGCTAACCCCGGCAAGGTCCGCACATATTCCGGGCGTTCATGCCCGGCGTACGTCCCCAATGTGGCATTGGGGACATCAGCTCAGGCGGGCGTGGCGCGCTTCGCGGCGAGGCGTTCGGGCTTGGGCCAGCGCACGTTGTGCGCCCAGCCGAGCTTCTCGAACGCCCAGATGACTCGCGCCGAGATGTCGACCTGGCCGCGCAGGACACCGTGGCGGGCGCAGGTCGGGTCGGCGTGGTGCGAGTTGTGCCAGGACTCGCCCATGGACAGGATCGCCAGCGGCCAGAAGTTGGCTGCCTTGTCGCGGCTGGTGAACGGGCGCGAACCGACCATGTGGCAGATCGAGTTGACCGACCAGGTGACGTGGTGCAGAAAGGCGATCCGGACCAGGCCTGCCCAGAAGAACGCGGTCACCGCGCCCCACAGCGACCAGGTGAGCAGGCCACCGAGGATCGCGGGCAGGGCGAGGCTGAGGGTGATCCAGAGCCAGAAGAAGCGGTTGACCACTCGCAGGTCCTCGTCCGCGACGAGATCCGGGGCGAACCTGTCGTAGTTGGTCACCTCACGCTTGAACATCCAGCCCATGTGGGCGTGCCAGAAACCGCGCAGCAGCGCCGAGGGGGAGGTGCCGAAGAGCCACGGTGAGTGCGGGTCGCCCTCGCGGTCGGCGAAGGCATGGTGTCTGCGGTGGCTGGCGACCCAGAAGATGACCGAGCCCTGCACAGCCATGCTGCCCGCGATGGCGAGCGCGACCCGGAGGACCCGGTTGGTCTTGAACGCACCGTGGGTGAAGTACCGGTGGTAGCCGACCGTCACGCCGAGGGTGCCGACGGTGTAGAAGGTCACGGCAAGTCCCACGTCGACCCAGTTGAGTCCCCATCCCCAGGCGAAGGGGACGGCGGCCAGCAGCGCCAGGAACGGGATCAGCAGAAAGGCCTTGAGCACGATCATCTCGGTCGTGGAGCGCTGTCCGGAGATGATCGGTTTGGACTGTGACCGCTGGTCGGGTTGTGCTGGTGCGGTGCTCATGTCGCGGGGTTACCTCGAATCGGGGGACGGGAAACAGGAAAAAAACCGGGCAAAACACGCAATTGTGGGCACATGTCCGGCCGATTCAGCCTAACCTCTGCCTCAGAAGAACGTGCCACTCGAGCATTACGAGCGCGTGACAGTCGGCTTGCGCCGGTCGGTGGAGGAGATGTCCTGTGCCACCGAAGGAGCCGCGTGGAACGACACCGAAGGGCCACGGTCCCGTGCGGCACACCACAGGGCCGCGGTGGCCACGATCACCACGGCCGATCCGAGGACGTGGAACGAGACCAGCGCTTCGGGAACTCCGAGTTCGTACTGCAGCGTGCCGAGCCCGCCCTGGGCCAGCGCGACTGCCCAGACGATGCCGTAGCGCCGCCACAGTCGCCGCGTGGCGCCGCCGCGCAGCAGGTGCAGTCCCAGCGCCGCCAGCACCGCGAGGTAGATCACGAGCAGCGCACCGTGGACGGTCGCGAGGGCCTCGATCGGTGCCTGCAACCGAGGCGTGTCCGGATCGCCGCCGTGCGGGCCCGCCCCGGTGACCGTCGTCCCGGCGATCAGCACCCCGGCCAGCGCGACCACGAGCGCGACCAGCAGTTTGCGTCCGCCGGCGGAGATCTGCCAGCGCGGCGGTTCGTCCCCTTCGGCGAAGGCGTGCAGCAGCATTACCGCGAGCCAGACGAGGATCGTGGAGGCAAGGAAGTGGATCGCGACCGTCCACCACAGCAGCCCGGTGAGCACGGTGAGCCCGCCGATCGCGGCCTGCGCGACGACACCGCCGGGCATCGTCCAGGCCAGCACCAGCAGCCGCTTGCGGCCAGGGTGGGTGAGGTAGATCCGCCACGCGGCGAGGACACACAGCGCGGCCACGAGCACGACGACACCGGTGAGCAGCCGGTTGCCGAACTCGATCCACTGGTTGAGGGTGTCGTACTCCGGGTGCTCGACCGGGAACATGCTGCCTTCGAAACACTGCGGCCAGGTCGGGCAGCCGAGCCCGGAGCCGGTCACCCGCACCACCGAACCGGTGACGCCGATACCACCCTGGGTGATGATCGCGGCGATCGCCAGTGCCCGCTGCGTCGACGCGGACGGATAGGGCAGGCGGGCGATCAATGAACTGACGGGCACCGGCAGATTGTATTTGTGCCAGCGGTTCTCACGTCAGACGGGTCGTTTTCGCGGCGAGTGCGGCGGCTCCCGCCGCCCAGGCCAGGAGCACCGCAAGTGGCTGCCATTCGAAGGCACCGTCCACGAGCGCCGCACGCAGTCCCTCGGCCAGTGCGCCGGACGGGAGCAACGCCACGAGATCCCCGGCGACTCCAGGCAAGGACGCGGGAGCCAGCAGGATGCCGCCTGCCAGCAGCAGGACGAACCACACGACGTTGGCCAGCGCGAGCACGGCCTCGGCGCGCAGCGAGCCGCCGAGCAGGACACCGAGCGCGCCGAAGCTCAGTGTGCCCGCCACCAGCAGCAGCACGCCGTAGAGCAGCCCGGCGCCGGAGGGCGACCAGCCCAGCAGGGCCGCGAGCACACCGAGCACCACGACCTGCAGGGCGACCACCACCAGCGCCGCGAGCACCCGGCCCGCCACGAGCAGCCACCGGGGCAGCGCGGTGGCGGACAGCCGCTTGAGCACCCCGTAGCGCCGGTCGAAGCCCAGTGCGATGGCCTGCCCGGTGAAGGCCGACGACATGACCGCGAGCGCCAGGATGCGCGGGGTCACCCAGTCCACCTTCGCGGTCGAGCCGAGGTCGCGCATCGGCAGGATGTCCAGCACGCTGAGGCCGACCAGCAGGGCGATCGGGATGAGCAGGGTGAGCAGGATCTGCTCACCGTGGCGCAGCGTCATGGCCGTTTCGAGGCGGGCGTGGGCCAGTAGCATCCGGCCGAGACCGCCCCGCCCCGGTGCCGGGGTGAACGTGCCCGGCGCGAACCTCGGCTGGTTCGTGTCCCGTGTCGTGGTCACGTCCGCAGCTCCCGTCCGGTCAGCTCGAGAAAGACCTCCTCGAGGTCACGCCTGCCGACGTGCATCTCCTCGGCCAGTACGCCGTGCTGCGCGCACCAGGCGGTGACCGTCGACACCACCTGCGGATCGACGAGGCCCTCGACGCGGTACGCGCCGGGTGCGGACTCGCGGACCAGGTAGCCCTCCGGCAGCGCGGCGGCGAGCAGTTGGGTGTCCAGGCCCGAGCGGGCGCGGAACCGCAACTGGGCGGCGTCGGCCTGCTCGGCCGTCAGAGACGTCGGCGAGCCCTGCGCGATGACCTTCCCGTTGTCGACGATGACGACCGTGTCGGCGAGGGCCTCGGCCTCCTCCATCAGATGTGTGGTGAGCAGCACGCTCACGCCGTCGGCGCGCAGGGCGCCCAGCAGTTCCCACACCAGGCGCCGCGCCTGCGGGTCCATGCCGGAGGTCGGCTCGTCCAGGAAGACCAGTTCGGGGCGTCCCACGAGCGCGCAGGCCAGCGAGAGGCGTTGCTGCTGTCCGCCGGACAGCCGCTTGAACGGGATGCGGCGGGCGGAGCCGAGCCCGAGCACGTCGAGCAGCCAGGCCGGGTCCAGCGGCCGCGCGGCACAGGTGGCCACGAGCCGCAGCATCTCCTCGGCCCGCACACCGGGATAGGCGCCACCGCCCTGCGGCATCACCCCGATCCGTGGGCGCAGGGCTCCGGACTCGCGCGCGGGATCGAGTCCGAGCACGCGCACGGTTCCGGCGTCCGGCCGGACGAATCCCTCACAGATCTCGACCGTGGTGGTCTTGCCTGCCCCGTTGGGCCCGAGCAGCGCCAGCAGGGCGCCGCGGGGGAGCCGCAGGTCGACGCCGTCGACGGCGGTGACGGATCCGAATCGCTTCACCAGCCCGGTGATCTCGACGGCGGGTGCACTCACAAGTGACGAGGATACGGACCCTGTTCAGCCGGGGTTCCCCGCGGGCTGTCTGGTCGCCGGCGGGTCGCGCCGGAACACCGTCGGCGCCTGGTGCCGGACCACCAGCAGTGCGAGCGCGATCACGATCGCGCCCGCGAAGTAGGCCTGGGGCAGGATGTAGGCGCGCCCGTCGAAGGTGCTGCCCGTCGGCGGGATGAGCAGCGCCAGCACCGCGCTCACCACCGTCGCCACCACCCGGAACCGGGAGGTCCCCGCCGAGGCCGCCAGCGGGATCACGGCCCACAGCAGCCACCACGGCTGCATCGCGACGTGCAGCATCATGAACGCGCCGAGTGAGACACCGAGGCCGATCATCGGCCGGTAGCGCCAGCGGAAGCTGTCCCAGAGGAACTTCACGGTGATCGCGCCCGCCACGGCATAACCGAGCAGGCCGAGGATGGCGATCAGGGAACCGGTGTGGTTGCCGAGGCCGAGTGCGATACCGAGGAGCCCGCCGAGATTGGCGAGTTCGGTCACCGGGGAGATCCAGCTCCACACCATCCCGGGGGTGCCGAGCGCGCCGACCCAGCCGAACCCGAGTCCCGTGCCGAGGCAGACCGCGACGGTGACCACCGCGAAGACCAGTGACATCAGCGCGCCCGCCCGGAGCAGGTCGGTGATCCTGCCGTGCCAGCGGCGCGCGATCATCACCCCGAAGAAGCCCAGCGCGACGATGGCGTGGATCTTGATCATCGCGCCCAGGGTGATCACGGTGGCGCCGAGCAGGATGAACTGCAACTCTCCCCTGGCCAGCGGAGGGGGCGAGTCGCCTGCCACCCGGATCGGCAGCCTGCGGATCCCGAGTTCCAGCCCGGCGATCATCAGCCCGATGCCCAGCGCCTCGTTGTGCGCGCCCGCGACCAGGTGGAACAGCACGAGCGGGTTCGCGGCCCCGAGCCACAGTGCGGTGGCGGGCTGCACACCGAACCGGCTGGCGAGCCGGGGCAGCGCCCAGATGATCAGGCCGACGCCCACCAGCGCCAGCGCACGCTGCAGCAGCACTCCGGCGGCGATGTTGTTGCCGACGACCGACGCGATCCAGCTGCCGACCTTGAGGAACAGCGGGCCGTAGGGCGCGGGGGTGTCCTTCCACATGTTGGAGACGCCCATGGTCAGCGGGTCGGAGATGCCGAGCGCCTCCCCGGGGCCGAGCGCGTACGGGTCCATCCCGCGTTGCACGATCTCGCTCTGCGCGAGGTAGCTGTAGACGTCCCTGGAGAACAACGGCGGAATGACCACCAGCGGCGCGGCCCAGAGGACGATCGTGCGATGCAGTTGGCGCGGGGTGGCCAGGCGGGGCCTTGTCGGTCTGGCGAACCGGCCGAGCAGCAGCCAGCCGATCACCATCATGCCCATGCCGCTGAAGGCGATCGCCAGTGAGACCGTCGGGATGCGGGGGAACAACCGCAGGACGGGGATGTCGAACACGGGATTCAGCACAGGCGCGGCTCCCGCGCCGAGCGCCCCGAAGGCGATCAGCAGCGCACCGAGTGTGCCGAGGGCCCGGATGACCCGCAGGGCATGATGTTCCTGCGCGTCCAGCCGCTCGGCGGGGCGGGGTCGCACGGGGGATGCGGCCGCGCCCTGATCAGCGGACACGACGCGGCCGCCGGTCTCCGGATCGCTGCCGTCGTCTGCCACGGCACAGAGACTATCGGCGCTGTGGCCGCGGCTGGACCGCACCCGGTGAACCCGGCGGAACACCGTCAGGTGAACACCTGGCGAGCGCGAAAGGTGAGTCCCGTCACGGCCCGACCGTGGCGCTTTGCCATCGCCCGGTAAATACGACACACTGATGTTGTGAAAAACATCGGCACCTCTGAGCAGCGGGAAGGCGGCGCACGGCACGTTCCGGTGCCCGGCGCCGCTGCCGGTGCCGTGCCTGTGCAGATCACCGCGGAGGGCCGTACCCGGCACGAGGTGGCGCGCCTGCTCCTGGAGCGGGGGCCGCTGTCCGCTGTCGCGGTCGCCGACGAACTCGGAATCAGTCCCACGGCGGTGCGCAGGCACCTGGACGCACTGCTCGCCGACGGAGAGGCCGAGCCGCGCAGCGCGCCACGCCGCGGGCCACGCGGCAGGGGCAGGCCGGCGCGGCAGTTCCTGCTGACCGAGTCCGGCCGGGCCCGGTTCGGGCACGCCTACGACGACCTCGCCGTCGCGGCGATCCGGTTTCTCGCCGAGCACGGGGGCGAGGACGCCGTGCGCGCGTTCGCCGAGCGAAGGGTGGCCGCGCTGGTCGAGCCGCACCGCGAGGAGATCACCCGCGCCAGCGATCCCGCCGCCAGGGCGGAGGCCCTCGCCGCTGCCCTGACCAGGGAGGGATACGCTGCGTCAGCCCGGCAGATCGGCGTGGTGGACAAGAACTCACCGACGTCGTCGGCCTCGGGTGCCGGACTCGCCGGTGCGCAGCTCTGCCAGCACCACTGCCCGGTCGCGCACGTCGCCGCGGAGTTCCCGCAGCTGTGCGAGGCCGAGACCGAGGCGTTCGCCGAGCTGCTCGGCACGCACGTGCAGCGACTGGCGACCATCGCTCGCGGCGACGCCGCGTGCACCACACACGTACCCGCCTCCTCGGCGGGTCACCCGGCGGCCACCGAGCCGGGGAGCACACAGCCGTCACCGGACGCGCACACCGTGCGGCCGGACGAGGGCCGAGATGCAGTATCCGCGAATGGAGGGCAACCCGCATGACTGCCGCTGCCGAGCAGCGCACTCCCACCACAGCGCCCCTTTCCCAGGAAGAGACCATCGAGTCACTGGGTAACTACGCGTTCGGTTGGGCCGACTCCGATGCCGCGGGCGCCAGCGCCCGCCGCGGGCTGAACGAGGATGTCGTCACTGACATCTCGGAGAAGAAGTCCGAGCCGGAGTGGATGCGCGAGGCGCGCCTGAAGGCGCTGAAGTTGTTCCACCGCAAGCCGATGCCCAGCTGGGGCGCCGACCTGTCGGGGATCGACTTCGACAACATTAAGTACTTCGTCCGCTCCACCGAGAAGCAGGCGACCAGCTGGGAAGAGTTGCCCGAGGACATCAAGCGGACCTACGACAAGCTGGGCATTCCCGAGGCGGAGAAGCAGCGCCTCGTCGCCGGCGTCGCGGCGCAGTACGAGTCCGAGGTCGTCTACCACCAGATCCGCGAGGACCTGGAGGAGCAGGGCGTTCTCTTCCTCGACACCGACACCGCGCTGCGGGAGCACCCGGAGATCTTCAAGGAGTACTTCGGTTCGGTGATTCCGGCCGGGGACAACAAGTTCTCCGCGCTGAACACCGCCGTGTGGTCGGGCGGGTCGTTCATCTACGTGCCGCCGGGCGTGCACGTGGACATCCCCTTGCAGGCCTACTTCCGGATCAACACCGAGAACATGGGCCAGTTCGAGCGCACGCTGATCATCGTCGACGAGGGTGCCTACGTGCACTACGTCGAGGGCTGCACCGCGCCGATCTACAACTCGGACTCGCTGCACTCCGCGGTCGTGGAGATCATCGTGAAGAAGGGCGGCCGCTGCCGCTACACGACGATCCAGAACTGGTCGAACAACGTCTACAACCTGGTCACCAAGCGCACCAAGTGCGAAGAGGGCGCGACCATGGAGTGGGTCGACGGCAACATCGGCTCCAAGGTGACGATGAAGTACCCGTCGGTCTTCCTGATGGGCGAGCACGCCAAGGGTGAGGTGCTCTCGGTCGCGTTCGCCGGCGAGGGCCAGCACCAGGACGCGGGCGCCAAGATGGAGCACCTCGCGCCGTACACGTCCTCGACGATCGTGTCGAAGTCGGTGGCGCGCGGTGGTGGCCGGACCTCGTACCGCGGTCTGGTGAAGGTCGCCAAGCGGGCGCACCACTCGCGCTCAAGCGTGGTGTGTGACGCCCTGCTGGTGGACACCATCTCCCGCTCGGACACCTACCCGTACGTCGACATCCGCAACGACGACGTGTCGATGGGCCACGAGGCCACGGTGTCCAAGGTCAGCGAGGATCAGCTGTTCTACCTGATGTCGCGCGGCCTCACCGAGGAAGAGGCCATGGCGATGGTGGTCCGCGGGTTCGTCGAGCCGATCGCCAGGGAACTGCCGATGGAGTACGCCCTCGAACTGAACCGGCTGATCGAGCTGCAGATGGAAGGATCCGTCGGCTGAGATGACGGCTACGGCAGGCAAGACAGACAGCAACACGCTCAACACCGCCGTCGCGGGGGAGGCTGTCATTCCGGCAGCCTCCCGCGCGGAGCGGTTCTCCGGCTACGACGTCGAGGCCTTCGAGGTCCCTGGCGGGCGCGAGGAGAACTGGCGCTTCACGCCGATGAAGCGGCTGCGGGGACTGCACGACGGTTCCGCGGTCGCCACCGGGGAGATCACCGTGGAGGCGGACACCGCCGACGAGGTGACAGTGGAGACCGTCGGTCGCGACGACGCACGCCTCGGTGAGGCGGGCGCTCCCAGCGACCGTATCGCCGCGCAGGCCTACTCGTCGTTCACCTCGGCCACGGTCGTGACGGTGCCGAAGGAGACCAAGGCCTCGAAGCCGACGGTCATCCGGCTGCACGGCCCAGGTGCCGGCGCGACGGCCTACGGCCACGTCCAGGTGCGTGCCGAGCAGTTCGCGGAGGCCGCGATCGTGCTCGACCACGTCGGTTCGGGCACGTACGCCGACAACGTCGAGTTCGTCATCGGCGACGGCGCGAAGCTCACGGTGGTCAGCGTCCAGGACTGGGCCGACGACGCGGTGCACGTCTCCGAGCAGCACCTGCGGCTCGGCCGCGACGCCACGCTCAAGCACATCGTCGTCACGCTCGGCGGTGACCTGGTGCGGGTGAGCCCCACGGCCACCTTCGCCGACGCGGGCGGCGACGTCGAGATGCTCGGGCTCTACTTCGCGGACGCGGGCCAGCACCAGGAGCACCGGCTGTTCGTGGACCACGCGGTCGCGAACTGCAAGTCCAACGTGATGTACAAGGGCGCGCTGCAGGGCGAGGGCGCGCACGGGGTGTGGATCGGCGACGTGCTGATCCGCGCGGCTGCCGAGGGCACCCAGACCTACGAGCTGAACCGGAACCTGGTGCTCACCGAGGGCGCGCGTGCGGACTCGGTGCCGAACCTGGAGATCGAGACCGGGGAGATCGCCGGAGCCGGTCACGCCAGTGCCACGGGAAGGTTCGACGACGAGCAGTTGTTCTATCTGCAGTCGCGGGGAATCGCGGAGGAAGAGGCGCGCAGGCTGGTCGTGCGCGGGTTCTTCCACGAGATCCTGATGAAGATCGACATCCCGGAGGTGCGCGAGCGCCTGCAGACCGCGATCGAGGCAGAGCTGGAGGCGGTGGGCTCCTGAGCCCGGCGCCCGCCACCGAGTCAACTTCCCGCAACTGAACTAGAGAAACGAAGAGACATGGCAACCCTGGAAATCAAGGACCTGCACGCCGCGGTCACCACGGACGAGGGCCCCAAGGAAATCCTCAAGGGCGTCAACCTGACGATCCGCTCGGGCGAGATCCACGCGATCATGGGCCCGAACGGTTCCGGCAAGTCGACCCTGTCCTACGCGATCGCCGGTCACCCGAAGTACGAGGTGACCTCCGGCGAGGTGCTGCTGGACGGCGAGAACGTGCTCGAGATGAGCGTCGACGAGCGTGCCCGTGCCGGGCTGTTCCTCGCGATGCAGTACCCAGTCGAGGTGCCCGGCGTCTCGATGTCGAACTTCCTGCGCACCGCCGCGACTTCGGTTCGTGGCGAGGCCCCGAAGCTGCGGCACTGGGTCAAGGAGGTCAAGCAGGAGATGGCCAACCTGGACATCTCCGCCGAGTTCGCCGAGCGCAGCGTGAACGAGGGCTTCTCCGGTGGTGAGAAGAAGCGGCACGAGATCCTGCAGCTGTCGCTGCTCAAGCCGAAGTTCGCGATCCTCGACGAGACCGACTCGGGTCTCGACGTCGACGCGCTGCGCGTGGTCTCCGAGGGCGTGAACACCTACTCGTCGAACAACGACGCGGGCGTCCTGCTGATCACGCACTACACCCGGATCCTCAAGCACATCACGCCCAACTTCGTGCATGTGTTCGCCGGTGGCCGCATCGTCGAGTCCGGCGGTGTCGAGCTGGCGAACGAGCTCGAGGAGAGCGGCTACGTCAAGTACGTCGGCAAGCCCGAGCCCGCCAGCCTCTGAGCCAGGCCGGACCGGCGGAACCACTGAGCCCGAACGAGACACCGAGAGGAGTTGGCGCGATGACCACCACTGCATCCCAGAACGCGGGGTCCCGTCAGGCTGACTCACTGCCGCTGGACGTCGCCGCGCTGCGCGCCGACTTTCCCATCCTGTCGCGCACGGTGCGCGACGGTAAACCCTTGGTGTACCTGGACTCCGGGGCTACGTCACAGCGTCCGACCCAGGTGCTGGACGCCGAGCGGCGCTTTCTCGAGACCGCCAACGCCGCGGTGCACCGCGGCGCGCACCAGCTCGCCGAGGAGGCGACCGACGCCTACGAGGACGCCCGCGCGAAGATCGCGGAGTTCGTCGGCGCCACCCCCGGCGAGCTGGTCTTCACCAAGAACGCCACCGAGGGCGTGAACCTCGTCGCCTACGCGCTGAGCAATGCCTCGACGGCGGGGCCGGAGATGGAGCGGTTCACGCTCGGCCCCGGTGACGAGGTCGTGATCACCGAGATGGAGCACCACGCGAACCTGGTGCCCTGGCAACAGGTCTGTCAGCGCACCGGTGCGACGCTGCGGTGGTTCGGCGTGACCGACGAGGGCAGGCTCGACCTTTCCGATATGGACGAGCTGATCACCGAGCGCACCAAGCTGGTCGCCTTCACGCACCAGTCCAATGTGCTCGGAACGGTAAACCCCGTCGACGCGATCGTCCGCAGGGCGCGCGAGGTGGGCGCGCTGACCCTGCTGGACGCGTGCCAGTCGGTGCCGCACTCGCCGGTGAACTTCACCGAGCTGGGTGTGGATTTCGCGGTGTTCTCCGGGCACAAAATGCTCGCGCCCTCGGGCATCGGCGTGCTCTACGGACGCCGTGAACTGCTCGAGGCGATGCCGCCGTTCCTGACCGGCGGCTCGATGATCGAGCTGGTGCGGATGGAAGGCTCGACGTTCGCGCCGCCACCGCAGCGGTTCGAGGCCGGTGTGCCGATGACCTCCCAGGCGGTGGGACTCGGCGCGGCGGTGGACTACCTCTCGGCCATCGGGATGGACCGGATCGCCGAGCACGAGCACATGCTGACCGCCGCGGCGCTGGAGACCCTGCAGCAGGTGCCGGGCGTGCGCATCGTCGGGCCCACCGACACGGTGGACCGCGGTGGCGCGGTCTCGTTCGTGATCGACGGGGTGCACCCACACGACGCCAGCCAGGTGCTCGACGGCCTGGGGATCGCGGTCCGCGTCGGGCATCACTGCGCCTGGCCACTGCACCGCAGGCTCGGTGTTCCCGCGACGGTGCGTGCCTCGTTCTACCTGTACAACGATCTGTCTGAAGTGGACGCCCTGGTGAGCGGAGTCCGTGAGGCACAGAGATTCTTCGGGGTGGCGTGAGACGATGAACCTGGAGAGCATGTACCAGGAGATCATCCTGGACCACTACAAGAACCCGCACGGCCGTGGGCTGCGGGACCCGTACGACGGTGAGTCGTTCCAGGTCAACCCGACCTGCGGCGACGAGGTGACCCTGCGCGTCCGGCTCGACGGGGACACCGTCTCCGACGTCTCGTACGAGGGGCAGGGCTGCTCCATCAGCCAGGCATCGACGTCCGTGCTGACGGATCTCGTCGTTGGGCATACGGTGGACGAAGCGATGACGAAAATGGACGCGTTCGTCGAGCTGATGCAGGGACGTGGCCGGGTCGAGCCGGACGAGGACGTGCTGGACGACGGCATCGCCTTCGCCGGCGTCGCCAAGTACCCGGCGCGGGTCAAGTGCGCCCTGCTCGGCTGGATGGCGTTCAAGGACGCGCTGGGCAGGACCAACGGCTCGGCGAGTTCGAACTCAGTGACCTCGAACGGAGCGGAAACCCGATGAGTGAGCAGCAGACCGAGACCCGCACCGAGGACTCCGACCACCGCGAGGGCCGGACCGCCGCGGACCTGCCCGAGCAGACCAAGCCGGCCGCTGACGTCGCCAAGGTCGAGGACGTCGAGGAGGCCATGCGTGACGTCGTGGATCCCGAGCTGGGCATCAACGTCGTCGACCTGGGACTGGTGTACGGCATCCACGTCGAGGACGACAACTCCGCGACGATCGACATGACCCTGACTTCGGCGGCCTGCCCGCTGACCGACGTGATCGAGGACCAGACGGCGTCGGCCCTCGTCGGTGGCGCGGGACTGGTGAAGGACTTCCGGATCAACTGGGTCTGGATGCCGCCGTGGGGCCCGGAGAAGATCACCGACGACGGCCGCGAGCAGCTCCGCGCCCTCGGCTTCACCGTCTGACCCGCCTCGGATTCGCCCCCAATGTGGCATTGGGGAACTTGAACGTCCCCAATGCCACGTTGGGGACATCTCGCTTGCCGTATAACGGCCTATACGGCCACGCCGTCGGCGTCGTCACTCCCTTCCGCGCCGTTCACGGCGTGGAGCAGTTGCTCCACTGTCGGGTCGTCCAGTGACTCCTTGATGCACTGCCACAGCTCGAGGTTGGCCAGCGCCCAGCGGGAGTAGGTGCGCGCGGCCACCGGGTTGTAGAAGTAGTAGCCCTCGTCGTGGACCTCGCACTGCTCGCCGACGATCTTGTCGGCGAGTTCCCTGAGGCTGATCCCGTTCTCGCGGAGATACCGGTGGGCCAGGACCACCGGGGTCACGGGCAGTGCCTTGAACAAGGTGTCGGCGTCGCTGAGCGCCTGCGCTTCCAGGCTGATGTGCCTGTCCCTTGCGGCCATCTCGGCCTCGTCGATGATCTCGTCGATCCACCGCGCCGTCGTGGGCGACACCCCGGCGTCGGTGAGGATGCCGAGCCGCAGATCCCGGCCCGCCGCGGCGGGGGAGTTGCGGAGCACGAGGTAGTTGACGTCGTGCACGAGGGCGGCGCTCTCCACCACGGTGCTTTCGGCGCCGTTGTACCCGGCGAACTCGACCGCTTTGGTCCGGACGAAGTCGACGTGGTGCCACCCGTGGAAGGGCAGCCGTTCGGCATACTTCATGCACAGCTGCCGCACTCTGCGTTCGACGACCGCCAATGCGGCGTCGGAGACGGTGAGCTGACCCGTGCTCGTGAAGGGTGCGTTGGTCTGTTCGTGGACGCGCATGAGCCTCTCCGATCCCGGCCTGCTTTACGGGCGGGTGGAGTGATCGTAGTGGCGATCGCGTCGTCCTGTTCTAAATTCGCTCGGTTAACTCCCCCAATCGAGTCTCCACCGGAACATGCCGGTGGCTCGTGTGGGTCTCTGGGTCATAGGAGAGGCTCCAGGGACTCACGGGACGGGATTTGACGAGGAAGGTGAGCGTGTTGTCCTCGGCTCTGGGAATCCGATGGAACTCGTGCGCGAGCATCGCGCCCGTGGCGCCTGCCGTGCAGTCGGCACGGCGGCGCAACTCCGCCGAACTGATCAACTGGCTGATCGGG
Organism: Amycolatopsis marina; assembly: GCF_900111885.1. Lineage (GTDB taxonomy): Bacteria > Actinomycetota > Actinomycetes > Mycobacteriales > Pseudonocardiaceae > Amycolatopsis > Amycolatopsis marina. The sequence goes on along the minus strand of NZ_FOKG01000006.1, from coordinate 137,569 downwards.
TCCACGGTCGCGTCGAAGCGTTCGTGTTCGTATCCGCCCTGCAGGATCGTGGTGCAGAAGTGGTAGCGGTGGTTGTGCACCGAATCCGCGTACCCGCTGCGCCAGTCCCGCTGCGGTTTGTACTCGTGCAACCAGAACGAGAACGGGTCGCTCGGCTCATCGAGCAGACACCACGCGAAATGGGTCGTCGTCTCCCGTGAGCGCTCGGCGACGATGGTCGCCTCCTCCGGCGGCAGCCCGCGCAGGTACGAACCCAGGTCGGCTCGCAGACCGGTACGCGTGGTCCGGCGCTGAAACCACTCCTCGACGGTCCGCCAGCGCTCGATGAGCGGAAAGTCCGCGCGGCGCAGTTCGTTCGCGAGATCGGTGAGCAGGGGCAACTGGGTCAGCATCGATGTCAGCTTCCGAGTTCGGCGGCAACGGTGAACTTCTGCCGAAAGGTGTGGAACCGGTCTCTGAGTTGGTGGAATTGCTCGTCGGCCAGTGCGTTACCGGTGATCTCTTCGAACACACCGATGAAGTCGGACCTGGTCGAGGCGGGGGTCAGCCGGAAGTGCCGCTCGGTACCCGAGGTTCCGAGGCGGAGGAACTCGGCGCGCTCCATTCCGTAGATGAACGAACCCTCCGAGAACCGCAGGGTTCTCGGGTAGAGCGTCCGCCCCTGTCCCGGATCGCTGTACAGCGTCACCCACACGCTCCCGTCGAACATTTCGACACGGTCCAGCGGTGGGTCCGCGAGCACCGTGATCTCGACGCCCGCACACCGGTTGCGCGCGAGATACAGGCCGACCAGCCCGATCCAGGTCTCGTCCCTGAGCTGTCGCCGCACCGCGTCCGAGTCGGCATCGGCCCCCTCGTGGCGCAGCAGGTACCGCGCTCTGCCCCCGGCTCCGGTGTTGACCCGTGGGTCGGCGATGACGACATGGATCTCCCGTTCCGCCTGCGACAGCAGCAGTCGCGCGGCCGCATGCCTTCCGGAGAACCCCCGGAAGAAGTACTGCCTCGTCTCCCGCAGGTCCCGCATCATCAACTGGTTGAAGGTCGGATCGGGTCTGCTGCTCGCCGCGAAGATGTGCGTGGGGAAGAACTCGTTGTTCAGCGCGCGGTACTCGCTGCTGAGCTCCTGCAGCGTGCGCTTGCTCTCCTCGATCACCGGTGCGACCAGTGCCCTGCGGGTCGCGTTCGCCGTCAGCATGGTCTGGCCGAACCCGACGACCGCCGAGATCAGGGTTCCGGTGCCGACGGCTTCGATGAAGGTCCGCGCGGTACCTGCCTGCATCGCGCTGGCCAGTGCCAGGCAGGCACCCGCCACCACCACCAGGGTCAGGAGCAGCAGCCCTGTCCTCGTCCGGAAGATCTCCTCGAGCGGGCTACTGCGGAGCCCACCGGGATCCGCCGACACGACCCACCTCCTTGCCTGCACTCGTCCGAAAGGGACTCTCTGTGTTCGTTCGAGTGCAGGCAGCTACTCTACGCGCAGGCTGGTACCCGGGGAAATAAGAGATTCGGGCGAATCGACCCCCGCACGGGGTAGCCAATCGGCGGATACTGCTGCGCCGTCAGAGTGAGGCAGGTACGGGCGGCGCCGCCCACGGCCGGCTCTGTCACGATCTGTCCGTGACCATTCGGCGGCTGCTCGCGGTGCTGGTGCGGCGATCCACGTACCAGCGCTGGGTCTATCTCATCCTCGGCGGCGCACTGGTGGTGCCGTACCTGCTCGTCGCCGCGATCGCGATCCCGTCGATCGTTCCGGTCGCTCTCGGCGAGGGCGCCGCCGTGGGAGTCGGCGGGGTGGTGGCGCTGCTGGTGATGGTCGCGACCTCGTTCATTCCCGCCGTGCGCGTGCTCGAGGGCACCGCGATCCGGGAACTGCTCGACGATCCCGTGCCCACGGCCGTCTTCGGGCCCGCGGCCACGACGGAGGCCAGGCTGCGCTCCAGCGCCGTGTTCCTGCTGCACGTCCTCGCCGGTGCGCTGGTGAGTCTGCTCAGCCTGGTTCTGCCGGTGTTCTTCGTGTTGTCGCTTGCCGGCCCGTTCACCGGCAATCTGGGAGTCGGCACGGTCAACGGCATCGAGGTCCCACGCGGCTGGGCGGGAGCCTGGTTGCCTGCCGCTTTCGGACTGTCGCTGATCCTGCTGATCTACCTCGTGGCCGTTACGGGCGCGCTGCTCACCCGTGCGGCCGCCGCGCTGCTGGGGACGTCCGCGGCGGACCGGATCGCGGAACTGGAACGCCGGGCGGACAGGCTCAGCGAGCGCAACCGCCTTGCCAGGGAACTGCACGACTCCGTGGGGCACGCGCTCAGCGTCGTCACGATCCAGTCGGGCGCGGCGCGGCGCACGTTGCGCCGCGACCCGGAGTTGGCCGAGCGCGCGCTGCTGGCTATCGAGGACTCGGCGAGGGCGGCGCTGGACGATCTCGACTACGTGCTGGGGCTGCTGCGCGACGAACCCGCCGCCAGAGCCCCACAGTCGGACCTGGCCGACATGTCGGCGCTGCTCGACGCGACACGGGCCACCGGAGCCGTCGTCGAAGCCGAGGTGCGCGGCGACTTGTCCGGCGTGCCGCCGACGGTGTCCAGGGAGGCCTACCGCATCCTGCAGGAATGCCTGACCAACGCGCTGCGGCACGCCGGTAAGGTTCCCATCGCCGTGCGGCTCGAGGCCGGGGGCGAGCTGTTGGAGCTGTCGGTGACGAACCGGGTGGAATCACCGGAAGGGCGAGTCAGGGACCGGCCACGGGGCGGTCGTGGACTGCGGGGTGTCCGGGAGCGGGTCGAGGTGCTGCGCGGCGAGGTGAGGGCCGGACGGACTGACGGGCTTTGGGAGGTTCTGGTGCGGTTGCCGTTCGGCGGACATGGCGTGGTGGGGGAGAAGCGGGTGAACGGGACATGAGTGCGGCTCCACGGATCGGTGTGCTCCTGGTCGACGACGAGGACCTGATCAGGGCCGGGCTGCGGGCGATCCTGGATTCCGAGCCGGATCTCGAGGTGCTCGGCGAGGCGGCGGACGGTGCCGAGGTTCCCGGCCTGGTGTCCAGACTCCTCCCGGATATCGTCCTGATGGACGTCCGCATGCCCGCGGTGGACGGGATCAGGGCAACCGGGCATCTGCTGTCCACGATGGACTCGCCACCGAAGGTGCTTGTGGTGACGACATTCGAGAACGACGAGTACGTCTACGAGGCGCTGCGGGCGGGGGCGAGTGGCTTCCTGCTCAAGCGGGCGCGGCCGGAGGAGATCGTCGCTGCCGTGCGCACGGTCGCCGCGGGCGACACGCTGCTGTTTCCCGCCGCGATCCGCAGGCTGGCCGACCGGCACGCCGCCGGCAGGGGTGGGGACAGGCTGGCAGGCGCCGGACTGACCGCTCGTGAGGCCGAGGTGCTGCGGCTGATGGCGACCGGTCTGTCCAATGTGGAAATCGCCGGGGAACTGTTCCTCGGCGTGCAGACGGTCAAGACGCACGTGGGCAACGTGCTCGGCAAACTGGGCGCGCGCGACCGCACCCAGGCGGTGATCAGGGCCTACGAATCCGGCTTCATCCCGGTGGCGGGCTGATCCGGGACGCTCAGCTGGCGGAGCGGTGAGTGGCCAGCTGTCCGTTGGCGAGGCCCCGCAGCACCTCGACCCGGTCCGAGCCCGGTCGGCCGAGTACCCAGCTTGATCCGGACACGTCCTTGGCGCGCTGCTTCAACGGAGCGAGCAGCCGGGAGACCTCGCGGTAGGAGCCGACCGCGCCGCTGGCGCACACCAGCGTCGCCAGCGAGACGGTGACCGGCATGCCCTCCGCCGACCAGGACGTGTCCAGCAGGGTGGCCGCCACGGTGGCGATCTCGTCCATGTCACAGGCGATGAGGAAGTCGTCGCCTCCCACGTGGCTCACGGTCATCCTGGGCAGTTCGGCCGACAGGTCGGTGAGAGTGCGGCCGAGTTCGCGGATGAGGTCATCGCCCGCGGCGAAGCCCACCGTGTCGTTGATCGTCTTGAAGGAGTCGACGTCGAGCCAGGCGACGACGAGTGCTTCCCGCACCGCGAGTCTGCGGTCGACGTCGCGCGCGATCGTGTCGCTGCCCGGCAGCCGGGTGAGCGGGCTCAGCGCGGCGGCCTCCTCGATCTTGGTCTCGGCAACGCCGCGGACGATCTCGGTGACCAGCACGACGCCGAGGCATCGCCCATCGTCGTCGACGACCACGACGTCGTCGCCGGTGCGGCCCCAGTCGGCGTCGTTGACCAGATCGAGGAGCTCGAGCGCGCCCGCGTCCGCGTGGATCGTGTGCGGGTGGTCGGCGAGCCTGGCGGCGGGCCGCTTCGCGTGCAGGGCGTGGCCGTACCGGCCGGTCACGGCGAGCAGGAAGCGGCTGCGGTCGATCGACCAGCTGGGCCTGCCCTCGGAGTCCAGTCCCACGATGCCGGTCGGTGCGTCCCCTGCGGCGAGCACCTCGCGGACCTCGTCGCAGGTCGCCTCGGCGTCCAGGGTGGTCGCGGGCCGGAGGAAGTCGGCGACCTTGGGGGCGGCGGGCACCGGGAGCACCGAGGACTGTCCGTCCGGGTCCGGCATCGCCGGGCTGAGGGTGCCCGTCCAGATGTCCGAATGGCGTGCGGGGGCGAACAGCTTGCCCTGGGCGATCCGGATGCCGAGCCGCCGGGCCGCCTCGAGCTGTTCGCGGGTCTCGACACCGGTCGCCACCAGGCGCAGGTCGGCGCGGGACGCGAAGTGGGCCATCGCCTCGATGGCGGCGGCCGTGGCCTGGTCGCCGGGCAGGCGCCCGAGCAGGCCGCGGTCCAGCTTCAGCATGTCCACCGGGGCACAGGTGAGCAGGTCGAGCGCGAGGTCACCGGAGCCGAGCCCGTCGAAGGCGATCCGGAATCCCAGTTCGGCGAGCCGCCGCAGACCGGACACGAGGTTGTGCGTGCCCGCAGGCCGGAACGGCGGGCCGATCTCCAGCACGACCTCCCTCGGCCGCCGTCCGCTGCGCGACAGGGCGTCGAGCAGCGGACCGAGGTCGCCGGGCGCGGCTGCGGCCGAAGCTGCGGTCAGGTTGAGATGCAGCGGCAGGAGGGTGTTGTGCCGGGCCTCCTCCTCGACCGCGCGCGCGGCGAGTCCGACGTCGACCTCGACCAGCTTGCCTGCCCGCAGTGCACCGGTCAGCAGTTCCGGCACCTCGCCCGACTGCGGGCGGGCCAGTGCCTCGAGAGCGACGACACCGCCGGTGTGCAGGCTGTACAGCGGCTGGAACGCGAAGCGAACGGTCTGCAGCGATTCGATCCCATTCGACACGACCACGCACGAATAGTGCCCTCCCCGCGACCGTTCCGACACAGGTGTGGCCGGGAGTTCACCTGGCCGACATGCAGGTGAACTCCGTCTTCGGTGTCCGTGCTCCGATCGGGGGATACGGTGAGGGCCATGAACGAACACGACCGGCGCCAGATCCGCGGGGCCGACGCCGATCCGCGCACCGCCCGGCGCGACGGTGCCAAGGAGCAGACGGGAGCCGAAGGCGGCTACTCCGACCTTGCCACCAGTCCGTTCCGGATGGACCGGGACCGAATCGTGGCCTCGCCGTTCTTCGCCCGCCTCGGCGGGGTGACGCAGGTGGTGAGCGCGGGCGGCTCGGGGTTGCTGCACAACCGGCTGACGCACAGCCTCAAGGTGGCCCAGGTGGCCCGCTCGATCGCGGAACGGATCCAGGCCGAGCCCGACACCCGTGAGCTCGCGGCCAAGCTGGGCGGCTGTGATCCGGACGTCGCCGAGGCGGCGGCGCTGGCGCACGATCTCGGCCACCCGCCGTTCGGTCACCTCGGCGAGCGGGTGCTGGACCGGATCGCCCGGCACCGCTACGGTCTCGCCGACGGGTTCGAGGGCAACGCGCAGTCGTTCCGGATCATGACGACCACGGACGTCCGGGGACCCTCGGCCGTGGGGCTGGACCTGACCGCGGCGGTGCGGGCGGCGGTGCTGAAGTACCCGTGGCTGCGGCTGCATTTTCCCAGTCCGCACCCCGGTGAGCTGCCGATCCCGCCGAGGGGGGCGGGAGAGCCGGAGGACGGTCCGGGCACCGGATCGGCCAAGTTCTCCGCGTACAGCACGGAACTCGACGATCTGGTGCAGGCGAGGGCCCCGTACGGCGGCCGGATCGAGGCGTGGCAGCAGACGGTGGAGGCCTCGGTGATGGACACCGCGGACGACATCGCCTACGCGATCCACGATCTGCAGGACTTCCACCGGATCGGGGTGCTGCAGCACGCGTCGGTCGCGACGGAGTTCGGCCGCTGGACGGCCGACATCGCCACGTTGTCCTCTTTGGATACTTCGGAGCTGGGGACCGACCGGCGCAGGCCGGGATACTCGCTGGAACGACTGCGCCGCAGGATGCACGCGAAGGACGGCTGGATCGTCGACGACGAGGCGTTCATCCAGGCGGTCCACCGGGTCCGCAACGAGTTGGTGGACGATCTGCTGGCGGGGCCGTTCGACGGCTCGATCGAGGCAGAGCAGGCGATGGCGAGTTTCTCGGCCAGATGGATGTCGCGGTTGGTCGAGGGCGTTCAGGTGGCCCCGTCGGTGTCCACGCGGTCGGGGCATGTGCTGTTGGCGAGAGCGCAGTGGCACGAGGTGCAGGTGCTCAAGTTCGTCCACCGCAGGTTCGTGCTGTTGCGCCCCGACCTGGCACTGCACCAGCGCGGACAGGCTAGCCTGTTGTCGACGCTGGTGGACGCGCTGGACGCTTGGCTGGTGGACCGGGACGAGGCGTCCCGGCTCCCGCGCAGGCTGCACGACCTGGTGGAGCTGGCGCACGAGGAGTACGCCGCGCTGGCGGCGCACGCGCCGGAGCTGCTCGTCGGCGCGACCGGGGAACCGGTGAGCGGAGCCGACGCCGTGCACGAACTGGCCAGGGGAAGGGCGGTCGTGGACTTCGTCGCGTCGCTGACCGACCGGCAGGCGGTGACCTTGCTGGACGCCCTTTCCGGTCGGAGTACGCAACCCTGGTCGGAGTCGTTCGTGCTCTAGTGCTCGTCGTGCTCGCCGTCAGTCCCCGTGGGTTTTCCCGCTCGACGGATTATGCGGTAACGAAGGTGTGTGGCGTCGCGACCTTCGAGCCGACGGACGAGTTCCAGATCGGTGGGGCCGAGTCCGGTCGGCTCGAACAGCCGCCGTCCGCCACCCAGCAGTACGGGGACGAGGTGCAGTTCGAGTTCGTCGAGCTGATTGGCTGCCAGTAAGGCCTGCGCCGCACTCGCGCCGTGGACCATCACGGCTCGATCTCCCGCTGCTTCCCTGGCTTCGGCGGCACACGCGTTGACGTCGGTGTAGTACTTCACGCTGCCCGGTGGCTCGTCGGCCGGGTCGATGTGGTGTGTGAGCACGTGGATCGGCACGCCGTCGTGGTGGTCTCCCTGCCATCGACCCGCCAGCTCGTACGTGCGGCGTCCGGATATCACGGCGCCGGTCGACACGGCCTCGGCGTACACCTGCCCGTTGATCCCCTCGGACATCCGGTCGTCGAGCCAGTTGAACAGCCGTCCGCCGCCACGGCCGAGTTCCTGACCCGGCCGGTCGTCCGGCCCGGCGATGTACCCGTCGACCGACGTGGACATGTAAAGCCGGATTGGGGTTCTACGCATCGGATTCCCTTTCACCTGGCCTGTTGGCTGGTGCTCAGCGTGCTGCCACCGTGGGTCCAACGGCTATCCCACATTTCTGGGGGTTCGGTTAAGTTGAGGCATGGCGACCGCCCTGGCGATGCACGACCGGCTCCGCGACACCCTTTCGCGGCTGGTCCACCGCGGGCTCGGCGTGGAGGACTACTGGCGCGCGGTGAGCGATGCGCTGGACGGCGCTGTGCCGTCGGAAGGCTCGTGCTTGATGACGATGGACCCGGCCACGATGCTGCCGACCGCGGAGTACGTCGAGAACGGGATGCCCGCGGACGCCATTAGCCGGCTTGTCGAGATCGAGTTGCGCGAGCCCGACTACCTCAAGTGGGTCGACATGGCGCGCGTCGGCAGAGCCGCGGCCAGCCTCAGCGACGTCACCGCCAGTCAGCTCGACCTCAGCCGCCGACACCGAGAGGTCCGGCGTCCCGGAGGGTATTCCGACGAGCTCCGGGTCCTCCTGTCCAGCGGCACCGGCACCTGGGGTGCGCTGACCGTGTTCCGGGAGAAGGACCGCCCGAACTTTTCCTCGTCCGAGGTACGGCTCGTCGCGTCGCTGACCGGTTTGATCTCGGACGGCCTGCGCCGGTCGCTGTTGCTGGAGGAAGCCTGTGCCGACCGCGACGAGGCCGGAATGCTCGTGCTGGACCCCGGTGACGGCGTCGACCTCGCCAATCAGGTGGCCGAGCAGTGGGTCGACGAACTCGGCACCGGCGCACGGGCGGGCACGACGCTCCCGCTGGTGATTCGCGCCGTTGCCAGGAAGGCCCGTGCCGTCGGTGGCCGGGAGGACGGGCAGCCGGCCGAGGTGAGCACCGGGCTGGCCAGAGCACGTGTGCGAACCAAGGCCGGCCGTTGGGTGATCGTGCGGGCCTCACTGCTGGGCGAGGACGAGACGGCGCCCGTCGCGGTCCTACTCGAAGCGGTACGTCCGGCGGAGATGGCGCCGCTGCTGGCCGATCTGTATGGCCTCACCCGTCAGGAGCGACGGGTCACCGAGTGTGTCGCACAAGGCCTGCCGACCAGGCAGATCGCGAACCGGCTTCGGATGTCGACCTACACCGTCCAGGACCATCTGAAGTCGATCTTCTCCAAGACCGGCACCGGCTCCCGCGGTGACCTCGTCGCGCGGCTGTTCTTCGACCAGCGCGCCACGCCACTGACGGTGCGGTAGTTTCCGGCTATCAGCGCTCGTCCTCAGTCGAACCGGATGTGCTTGATTCCGGTCCACGCCCGGCGCAAGCGCCCCTGGAGCGGGCTGTCGGTGTTGGAGGTGAGCGTAAGTCCGGCCGAGGCGGCGATGCGATCGGCGACCTGCGGAACGGTCAGGTGGTCGGTCCGCAGCTGCTCGGCGAACTCGGTGCCGCGCAACCGTTCCAGGCACAGATCCAGTTTGGACAGGGCGAAACTGTTCCGGAACAGCGGCGAGTTCGCACCGGAGACGAACCCGAGGACGTGACCGAAGTTGCGTTCACGCAGTCGTCGCAGGACCGTCTCGCGCTCGGCCAGCAGCGCGAAGTGCCGGACGTCGTGCCCACGCTCCCGCAGTCGTCCCACGGTCTCGTCGAGGTAGGCGGGTTCCACGACGGTCATCGGCGCGATCGCGGTGCCGGGATGCTCGGTGAGCACCTTGTCCAGTACTTCGAAGACGCCCTGCCGCCAGGCGGGGAGGTCCTGGAAGTCGCCGCGCAGTGCCGGCGGAGTCATCCGGTGCAGCCCGAAGCCGGGATGTTCGGGATCGCAGATGACGCTGCCGGGAAGGCGACGCCGGAGCTCGTGCGCGGTCTGTGTCTTCCCACCGCCGAAGGGGCCGTTGATCCACAGGAGCATGCGGCGACCCTATTGCTCCCCGGAGCCCGCGAGTTCGTTGAGGAGGGCGAGATGGTCGCGGAACGCGGTCCGGCCTGCCTTCGTGGCGGACAGCCAGGTACGCGGCCTGCGTCCGGCCTGCCCCTTCGTGACCTTGACGTATCCGGCCTGCTCGAGCGTGGTGACATGCTGGGAGAGGGCGGAGTCGCTGAGCTCGACCGTGTCGCGGACGAACCGGAACTCGACCTTGTCCGCCGCCAGCAGCGCCGCCATGATCGAGAACCGGGCGGGGGAGTGGATGACGCTGTCGAGACGGTGACGAGGGTGTGTCACGAGCGCCGCCACACGCGCCAGGCGGCGACGAAGAACGGCGCGGCCAGCACCACCGCGGCGGCCGTCCACCAGCCCAGCGACGTCCCGGCCTGCCAGCGAACGATCGGGCCGAGCGCGACCAGGTAGCACCCGTACCACACCGCCACCGCGATGACGACATGTCGGCCCGCCCGTTCGGGGAAGACGTCGTGGGTCTCCGCCCACAGGCCGAGCGCCACCACCGCCAGCGCCCAGCAGGCCGCCGCGGCTACCCGAGCGGCACCCGAGGTGAAGTAGACCTCGACCGACACGATATGCCCGATAGCGAGTGCTCCCATGAGCAGCAGGTAGCGCGAGAACCAGCGGCTCGCTGCCCTGGTCCGGCGCTCGGCCCGCGATGCACCGCGCAGAGCGGCATGCGCGTCGGACGTGGTGTGGTCGGTCATGGTGCCGCCTCCCCAGTGGTAACTCGATGTCTCGCAAGTACTTTAGCATCCTTAAAGTACTTGCCGTCATCAGCAGCATGTAGCCGCCCTGCACGGGTGCGGGTGTTGAGGTTGGCTGGCGTTGGCGGGGTATGTCCGGCCTGCGTCGATTGGGTGGATGATGCGCGGTGTTGCGGAGTGGCCGTTGCTCCGGGTCCAGCCAAGCAGCCCACCAAGCAGCTCCCCCTCGGAGAGCTGCCACGCGGGTATCACCTGCTCGTCAACGTCCACGCCGCCGACGCTACTCGAACACCAGTTCTAGGAGAACGTGCTGTCGGCAAAGGGTCACTCTGGTTCGATGAGCGGCACAAGGCAAGCAGTTTCTCCTGCACGCCAAGCACTTTCCCGAGAAAGTGTCGTGAGTGGACTAGCACTTTCCCGGGAAAGTGCGGTTGGGGGTAGTTGGCGGTGGTGGTGATCTTGCTTGGTGGTACTTGCAGGCGCATCATCCTTGGAGGTGAGGTGCGTTTACGGGGTGAAGGCCTTGGCTACCGACAGGCTGTCCTCGTAGATGTGATGACGGGTGATCTGGCCGTTCTCCACCGTGAGGTGCAGGGCGAATCTCGCTCGGTAGGGGCGGCCGGTGGAGCGCGCTGTCTGGCGGATTTCGCCCAGCACCACCGCTTCCTCGCCGTCGACGAGGATTCGTTCGATCCGGGTGTCCGCTTCCTCCGGCAGGTGGTGCTCGCCGATCTCGCGGAAATGTGCCGCCGCGTCGGCGCGGCTCGCCCGGTGGCGGATCCACGGCGTGGCCGTCCGCCCGTGCTCGGACTCCGGCCAGTTCAGTTTCCAGTCGCTCGGCTCGGCGTACAGCTCGGCCACGCGCTCGGGGTCGCCCGCCCCGATTCGCCGTAACAGCTCCTCCACGACGGCACGGGTGGTGGTCGAGATGGCTGTGGTCATGATGTTCCCTCCGGTCGAGGTCCGCGTTCCCCTGACACGGCCGTGATCATCATTCTGGCGAGCGCTCGGCTCCGTGGCGATAACCTCTCAGGTAACCGTCCGCGCTCATGAACGGTGCTCCGCCACCCCCATCCGCACTTTCCCGGGAAAGTGCGGATGGGGGTGGTTGGCGACGCTGTGGATCTTGCTTGGTGGTACTTGCAGGCGCTCCATCCCGGCGCCCCGCGCACGCACCAACCGACTCAGGAACGGCGGCGGGCTCGCAGAACCGTGTCGCGGATGGATATCTCGTTGCCATCCGGGGTGGTCGCGACGCGCGGTCGCGCGTCCGTCGTCACGATCTCCCACTCCTTGGGGTCGAGGGACTCCGCGAGTTCCTCGGCGGTGAAGAACAGGTCCGGCTCCTGCGGGCGGTGGTCCTTCGCGGTGTGCATGTCGTGCGGATGGTGGGCGACGACGAGCAGCGTGCCGCCGGGGGCGACCGCCGCCGCGAGCTGCGTGTACACCCGCTCGCGCAACGGCTGCGGGAAGTGGATGAACTGGGCGCTCACCAGGTCGTACGTGTCCTCGGCGGTCCAGCTCGTCAGGTCCGCCTGGCGCCAGGTGATGCGGTCGGCGATCTCCGGCTCCGCGTGGGCCGCGCCCCGCTCGATGGCGACGCTGGAGACGTCCATCGCGGTCACCCGCCAGCCCTGCCGGGCCAGCCAGTGCGCGTCCGCGCCCTCGCCGCAGCCCGCTTCCAGCGCGGTGCCCGGTTCGAGATCGGCGACCTCGCGGACAAGTTGGGGGTTCGGGTTGCCACTCCACATGCGCGTGGCCGAGCCGTAGCGTTCGTCCCAGTACGGCTTGGTGAAGCGCTCGTCGACGCTGTTTTCGCTCATGCTGTCCACTCTCCGCCCACCGCGGCGAATCTGACAACTAATGTTGCTGATTCGGCAAATTTCGCAGGGTTCGGGGAGATACTGTGAGGTGTCCGCCCTCGGGGTTCTTGGAGTCGCGCAGCAGTACCCCCCGGCTCGTGTGGGCGGCCTCCACACAGTTCTCCTGGCTGCCGCTGTAGCTGCTCTTCCGCCAGTTCAGTGCCGTGACGTCGTCCACCTGCTGTCGCCCTCCCGCGTCGAGCCGCCTTGCCAGCATGGCAATGCGCCGCACCGATTGTGCCGCATCGAGGGCGCGGGCGAGCAGTTCGCGCGTCGCGTACTCGTACCTGGCGATCTCGTGGCGCTCCTCAAGGAAGAGGCTCGAGGTCAGGTTCTCCAGGAACACCACGGGCGTGCCCTCCGGCCGCCGGAGCACCGTGAACGCGCCGTTGATGCCCGCGTGCGCGCTGCCGTCGTTGGGCACGACCCGCAGTTCGATGTTCGGGTAGGTCGCCAGCTCCACGAGATGGTCGAGTTGCCTGCGCAGCACGTCGGGCCCGCCGATGAGCCGGTGCAGGGCGAGTTCGTCGATGATCGCGACGAGCCCCGGCGGCGACTGCCGCCGCAGGATCGAGTGCCTGCGCAACCGCGTGACCATGCGCGCCTCGACCTCGTTCTCCGGCACATGCCCGCACTCGATCATCAGCGAACGCGTGTACTCGCCGGTCTGCAACAGCCCCGGCACGGTCATGCCCTCGAAGTTCGTGATCGTCAGCGCGCGGGACTCCAGCGAGACCAGCGTGTTCTGCCGCTCGGCGAAACTCGGCCGGTTGCGCTGCCACCAGCCCCGCTCGCCGACCTCACGTGCGAGGCCGAGCAGCTGGGTGCGCGGCCGTCCGGTCGTTCCGTACACGGCCAGCAGCGCGGCGACGTCCTCGATCGGCGCAGCGCGCTTGCCGTTCTCCAGCCTGCTCAGCTTGCTGGCCGAGGCGTCGATCCGCTTGGCGGCGTCGGCCAGGCTGAGTCCGGCGCGCTCGCGCAGGCCGCGCAACGCCTCGCCGAGTTCCTGTCCGCGCACGGTGGGGTCCGGTTCGGTCATGCGGGCCATGCTGCTGTGCGGAGCGACGAAAAGCGGCACCCGAGCCGTGTTTCCGCCCGGCTCCACCCGAAGGCGGCACCACTTGCCGCCGGGGCAACGTGAAAGTTCGTACCCTGACGGGATGAGCAGGCAGCGCGACGTCAGTGGCGGCGGCAGGGCTGTCGAGGTGGGGGCCGACCGGCTGGCCCGCTGGTTCGACCGGTTCGCCGAACGCAACGACGGTGTGCGCGCCACGACGCTGACTTCCGCCGAGGTCGTCGTGCACGGCGGGGACGGAACGACGGCGACGGTCGCGGTGCCGTTCGCGCCACTGGACGTCGAAGGGGAGCCCGAGCGTCCTGGTCTCGACGTCGCCGCGCTGATCGAGCACGTGTCCCGGCCCCGTCGTGTCGGCCTGCTGCTCGTCCGCCTCGGCGGCCACAGCCTGGGGGTCGCTGCAGACGGCAAGATCATCCGCTCCCGCACCGACCGGCGCCTGGTGCACGGTCGCAGCGCCGCGGGCGGGTGGTCGCAGCACCGGTTCGCCCGGCGCAGGGAGGGGCAGGCCCGCCAGGCGCTGCAGGCCGCGGCAAAGGACGTGCTGGAGGTCCTGGTGCCCGAGGTGGGCGAGCTGGACGCGGTCGTGCTCGGCGGTGATCGCCGCGCGCTGGACGAGCTGCGGGAGGACCGCAGGCTCGCGCCGGTGTTCGCCAAGGCCCAGCCGTGGGTGCTGGATGTGGGGGAGCCCCGGCGGGCCGTGCTGGACGACGCAGCCGAGCGGGTGCGAGCGGTCGAGATCGTCTTGCGGGACCCGCCCTGACCTGCGAGTCCCGATCCGCCGGTGGTGAGAGTCGACACCGGAACGGAAAAAGCTGGACATCGACCCGTACACTTGAGGTGTGGTCGTTCTGCTGGAGTAGCTCCCGTGGTGAGTGCGTCGCGCCCGTTGTCCGGGCTCGCTGACGCAGCGGCTGCCCACGTCCACGCTTTTCGTTCCATGGAGTTTTCCTGTGATCACCGCTTCCAACCTGGAGCTGCGCGCCGGCTCGCGCATCCTGCTGGCCGACACCACGCTGCGCATCCAGCAGGGCGACCGGATCGGCCTCGTCGGCCGGAACGGCGCCGGAAAGACCACCACGCTCAAGGTGCTCGCCGGCGAGGGCGAGCCCTACACCGGCGAGGTCCGACACGGTTCCGACCTCGGCTACCTGCCCCAGGACCCGCGTGAGGGCGATCTGTCCGTCTCGGCCAAGGACCGTGTGCTGTCCGCGCGCGGACTCGACGTGCTGGTGCGCGACATGGAGAAGGCGCAGACCGCGATGTCCGAGCTGGTCGACGACGCGGCGCGGGACAAGGCGATCAACCGCTACGGCAGGCTGGAGGAGCGCTTCTCCTCCCTCGGCGGCTACGCCGCGGAGAGCGAGGCGGCGCGGATCTGCGCGAACCTCGGGCTCGCCGACCGCATCCTGGCGCAGCCGATGGGCACCCTCTCCGGTGGCCAGCGTCGCCGCGTGGAACTGGCCCGCATCCTGTTCGCCGCCTCCGAGGCAGGCGCGGGCGGGAAGTCCGACACGATCCTGCTGCTCGACGAGCCCACCAACCACCTCGACGCGGACTCGATCACCTGGCTGCGCGGCTTCCTGAAGTCGCACGAAGGTGGCCTCGTGGTGATCAGCCACGACGTGGAACTGCTCGGCGAGGTGGTCAACAAGGTCTGGTTCCTCGACGCCACCCGGGGCGAGCTGGACCACTACAACATGAGCTGGCAGCGCTACCTGGATGCGCGGGCGACCGATGAGAAGCGGCGCAGGCGCGAACGGGCCAATGCGGAGAAGAAGGCGTCGGCCCTGCACCAGCAGGCCGCCAAGCTGGGAGCGAAGGCCACCAAGGCGGTCGCGGCGAAGAACATGGCCCGCCGGGCCGACCAGATGCTCGCCGACCTGGACGACACCCGTCAGGCCGACCGCGTGGCGAAGATCAAGTTCCCCGCGCCCGCGTCTTGCGGAAAGACGCCGCTGACCGCGGAGGGACTGTCCAAGAGCTACGGTTCGCTGGAGATCTTCACCGGCGTCGACCTCGCGATCGACCGCGGGTCGAAGGTCGTGGTGCTGGGGCTCAACGGCGCGGGCAAGACCACGCTGCTGCGACTGCTCGGCGGGATGGAACCCGCCGACACGGGCAGCGTTGTCCCCGGCCACGGCCTGCGCCTCGGCTACTACGCCCAGGAGCACGAGACCCTCGATCACGACGCGACGGTCTGGGAGAACATCCGCCATCTCTCGCCGGACACCGGCGCACAGGAGTTGCGCAACCTGCTCGGCTCGTTCCTGTTCACCGGGGAGCAGCTGGAGCAGCCCACCGGCACGCTCTCCGGCGGTGAGAAGACCAGGCTCGCGCTCGCCAGTCTGGTGTCCAGCGCGGCCAACGTGCTGCTGCTCGACGAGCCGACGAACAACCTGGACCCGGCGAGCCGCGAGCAGGTGCTGGACGCGCTGCGTTCGTTCGACGGTGCCGTGGTGCTGGTGACGCACGATCCGGGCGCCGTCGAGGCGCTGGAACCGGAGCGGGTGATCCTGCTGCCCGACGGCACCGAGGACCACTGGTCCGCCGATTACCTCGATCTCGTCCAGCTCGCCTGACGGGCGGACACATCGGGCGGTTTTCCGATTGGCGAAAACCGTCCGACTTGTAGTTGATCTCGTTAGTTGATGCTGCGCAAACACTGGAATGGCCCAATATCGGCGTCCATTCGAGAGTTTTTCGCCGCTCGTCTGGCATTCCGGCGCTCAGTGTTCGATCATTGCGGCGACAGGGGCCTAATGTGGCCCAGAACACTCTCGGGGCGGAAGGCGGATAGACGTGGCTGACCTCAAGAAGGGCGCGCGGATCACCGGGAACACGCGCGACAAGCTGGCCGCTGACCTCAAGAAGAAGTACGAGAAGGGCGCCAGCATCCGAGCTCTCGCGGAGTCGACCGGTCGCTCGTACGGTTTCGTGCACCGCGTGCTCTCGGAGTCGGGCGTGCAGCTGCGTGGCCGTGGCGGTGCGACGCGGGTCAAGAAGAAGTAGTTTCCACGCGCTCGGTGCGGGCGGATTCCGCGGCACGGAAACACACCATTGCTCCCAGCAACACAAATGGATACACCAGGTAGCCGAATCTGGTGGCCGGCGTCAGCAGTGTGAATGCGCCGAGACCGACGGCGATGCGCAGCAGCGCGTCCGAGCCGGTGGCCGGCGGCCGGGCGATCAGCCAGGCCGCGATCGCCAGCGCCGCCACGCCCAGCAGGGCGAAGGCGATGACCTTGCCTGCGGCGCCGGTGCTGGCGATCAGATAGCCGGGCAGCGGACTCGCGGCCGGCGAGGTCACGGCGCCGAGCCCTGCGGGGAACTTGAGGACGTGCTCGACGAAGGCGCCGGGGGCGACCAGCACCGCGCCGATGTTGAGCAGCACCGTGCCACCGAGTAGCACCAGACCGAAGCGGCCCGCCGCCCGCCAGTCCAGCCTCGCCACCAGCAGGGCCACGAGTACCGGCGCGGCCAGCAGCGCGATCAGTTTCGCACTGCCCACCAGCGCCAGCACCGCTCCCGCGGCGAGCGGGCGGTCGGTGGCGGCGAGGGCGCAGGTCAGGACGAGCAGGCCGAGAATGGCCAGGTCAGGTGCCGCGGTGGCGAATGTCAGGGCCGTGACCGGGACGACGGCCGCGAGCTGGGCCGCGCGCACGGGTACCGGGGGCCTGCCCAGCAGCCGCAGCGTGAGCCAGACACACCCGGCGGCGACCAGGACGAACACCAGCCGGGCATCGGTGAGCGCGTCGGTCAGCGGAGTGCCGCCGAGTAGTGTCTTGGGCAACCCGAACACCGGCATGACCGGGCCGTAGGGGGTGTAGTCGTTGACGACGGGCGGGCGGCCCAGCGCGTGCACGTCCACGTAGGGCGTGCCGTCGCGCAGGAACAGGTCGGCCGAGCGCTCGATGACCCAGACCTCGGGCTGTGCGCTCCAGCTGAAGGGGGTGTCGAGCCAGTCCCGGCCGGTGAGCCTGCGGACCACCAGCACCCCGAGCGGGAGCACCATGCCAATGGCGCCGACGAGCGCGACACCCACCCAGCGGGACGTCCAGCGCCCAGCCCTGCGCAGCGTTTCGGGGGCGGCGAGCAGCAACCAGAGGGTGTGCAGCGCGGCCAGACCGTACCCGGCGGAGGCGAAGTTGCCCCACATGCGGTAGCCGTAGAACTCGGCGGTCAGCGCGATGCCGAGCGCGTAGGCCAGCGACACCGTGTAGAAGAACAGGTCAAGCGGTAGCGGGCGATCCTGCCACGCCCGTCGCAGGCTCTCCGGGAGTTGTGGTGCGACAGGCACGGTCACGGTGGTCCGCCTCCTCCATCGGATCCGAGAAAACGCAGAGTAGAGCATGCCAGGGTGCCGCCGAACGCCGGGCGGCCCGAGCCGAGGACGGGAAGGAACTGGGCGTCCCCGGTGTTGTGCAGGTCATCTGCGTACGTTAGTTCGAGTAATATCGAGATATTTTGGAAGGCGGAAGCGGTGGACAACAGCTGGTCGCTGATGCGGGGCGCGATGCGTGCCCCAGAGACACCACGCGGCCTGCGCAGGGGGACCGTGCGACGCGTCGCCTCGTTCGCCAGGCCGCACTGGCGCAGGCTGTGGATCTTCCTCGCGCTGACCGTGGTCTCCGCGGTGCTGGCGGTGAGCACCCCACTGCTCGCAGGCCGGGTCGTCGACGCCATCGTCAACTCCTCGGCCGCCTCGGTCATCGTCTGGCTGGCCGTCGCGATCGCCGGACTGGCGATCGCGGACGCGGCTCTCGGCCTCGCCGAACGCTGGCAGTCCACCCGGATCGGTGAGGGGCTGATCCTGGACCTGCGGCGGGCGGTGTTCGAGCACGTGCAGCGGATGCCGATCGCCTTCTTCACCCGCACCAGGACCGGCGCGCTGGTCAGCAGGCTCAACAACGACGTGATCGGCGCGCAGCGGACATTTACCGCGACCCTGTCCGGACTGGTCACCAACGTGATCCAGCTGGTGCTGTCGCTCGCGGTGATGCTGACGCTGTCCTGGCGGATCACCCTGCTCGCGCTGGTGCTGCTGCCGGTCTTCGTGATCCCGGCACGCCGTGTCGGCAGGCGGATGGCTGAGTTGCAGCGTGAGTCCGCGCAGCTCAACGCCTCGATGACGACCCAGATGACCGAGCGGTTCTCCGCGCCGGGAGCCACGCTCGTGAAGCTGTTCGGCAGGCCGGACGAGGAGTCGGCCGAGTTCGGCGAGCGGGCGTCCAGGGTGCGTGACATCGGTGTGCGCACGGCGATGCTGACGCGCTGGTTCATGACCAGCCTCACGCTGGTGTCGGCGCTGGCCACCGCCCTGGTCTACGGACTCGGCGGCCTGATGGCCCTGCGCGGAGAACTCGACGCGGGCACGGTCGTCGCGCTCGCGCTGCTGCTGACCCGGCTCTACACGCCGCTCACGGCACTGGCCAACGTCCGGGTCGACGTGATGACGGCGCTGGTGTCGTTCGAGCGCGTCTTCGAGGTGCTCGATCTGGACCTGATGATCACCGAACGCCCCGACGCCCGCACCCTGCCGTCGGGCGGCGTCTCGGTGGAGTTCGACGACGTACGGTTCGCCTACCCGTCCGCGAGCCGGTACTCGCTCGCTTCCCTGGAAGACGTGGCCACAGTGGACAACCGGGGCGGAGAAGAGGTGCTGCACGGCGTGAGTTTCCGTGCCGAGCCAGGGCAAATGGTCGCGCTCGTCGGCTCGTCCGGCGCAGGCAAGTCCACGATCGCCTCATTGTTGCCCCGGTTGTACGACGTGGACAGCGGCTCGGTTCGGTTGTCCGGAGTGGACATCCGGGATCTGACGTTCGCGTCGCTTCGGGAGTCGGTCGGGGTGGTGACCCAGGACGGCCACCTGTTCCACGACACCATCAGGGCGAATCTCGCGTACGCTGCCCCGGGCGCGAACGACGACGAGATCTGGCAGGCGCTGGAGAAGGCGCGCCTCGCGGCGCTGGTCCGATCGCTGCCAGACCAGTTGGACACCGTGATCGGCGAACGCGGCTACCGGCTCTCCGGTGGCGAACGGCAGCGGCTCACGATCGCCAGGCTGCTGCTGGCCCAGCCGCGCGTGGTGATCCTGGACGAGGCCACCGCACACCTGGACTCGGAGTCGGAGGTGGCGGTCAGCGAGGCGCTCAACGACGCGCTGCAGGGGCGTACCGCGTTGGTGATCGCCCACCGGCTGTCCACCGTGCGAGCCGCGGACCTCATCCTCGTCGTCGAGGACGGCGTGATCGCCGAGCGCGGCACGCACGAGGATCTGCTGGCCGCGGGCGGGCGGTACGCGGAACTGCACCGCACCCAGTTCGCCGAACAGGGTTCCGCCGCATGAGCCTGTCGTCGAGGGAGGTTGGATGACGGGCATGGACGAACCGAGCCTGTCGACGTGGCGGTCCCCGGAACCGGCGCGAGGCGTCGCCCTCGTGCTGCACGGAGGTGCCGAGCACGGCGTGGCGGTGGTCCGGCCGTGGCGGCTCGCCTACCTCCGGATGGTGCCGCTGGCCCGTGACCTCGCCGGCGCGGGCAGGGCGGAGGGACTGCACGTCGCGCTGCTGCGCAACCGCGTTCGCGGGTGGAACGAGCCGGGTCTGGACGCCGTACAGGATGCCCGATGGGCGCTGGGCCGGATCGCCGAGGAGCACCCGGGGCAGCCGATCGTGCTCGTCGGCCACTCGATGGGCGGCAGGGTCGCACTGCGGGTCGCCGACGACCCGGCGGTACGGGGCGTCTGCGCGCTGGCGCCCTGGACGCCGAAGGCCGAGCCGGTGCGGGCCGTGTCCGGCAAGGCGGTGCTGATCGTGCACGGCACGAATGATCGGATCACCCCACCCGCCGCTTCGCGTGCGTTCGGCGAACGGGCCCTGCCCGGTGCGAGCCGACTCGCACGCTTCGAAGTGGCCGACGAGGGCCACGCGATGCTACGCCGGTCCGCGGTGTGGAGCCGGCTGGTGCGCTCGTTCGTCCTGGAAACCCTCGGTCTCGCCCCGCCCGACGATCTGTTGCGGGCAGTCTGGAGCAAACCGCCCGGCGAGCGGCTCCGAATCCCGGTGTAGCAGAAGCACTGATGCACCGGCCGGTGCCGCACCGGCGGGAGGGATTGCCTTGACCAGCTCGAGCATCGACAAGACATCCAGGCCTGCCGATGAGCCGCATCTGGTCGGCCGCGATCGGCCGGGACTGCACACACCACCGCACTCACCCTGGCGCGCACGAATCGCGGAGTCCCTGTTCCGCAGGGCGGTTCGCCCACTGGACGTGCGGGTGAGCCTGCCGGACGGGACGATTCTCGGCGCGGGCGGGCCGGGAACGCCACAGTTGCGCCTGCACCGGCCCGCCGCGTTCTTCCACCGGCTGGGGCGTGGACGCCAAGATCGGCTTCGGCGAGTCGTACATGGCGGGGGACTGGAGCGTCGACACCTCGGACGCGCTCGCCGACGTGCTGGCCCCGTTCGCCGAGCGGATGGCCACACTGATCCCGCCCGCGCTGCAGCGGTTCCGGCGATTCGTGGACCGCGGGCACCCTGCGCAGGAGGAGAACACCGTGGAGGGGGCCAGGTCGAACGTCCACCGGCACTACGACCTCTCCAACGAGTTGTTCTCGACGTTCCTCGACGAGACGATGACGTACTCCTCCGCGCTGTTCGCGCCCGGCGACGACCTGGCCGCCGCGCAGCGGGCTTCCGCTCCGGCTACCTCAAGGTCCACCAGTTCTCCTTCGCCTGACCGTCGGGGCCCATCCCGACCCACCCCTCCCGCCCCCGGGTAGGTATGTCTGCAAGTACGCCCAAGCAAGATCGACTACGTCGTCAACCGCTACCAAGCGCGTCCGCGTACCTGCCCGGTTGGTAGCGGTTTGCGATGAAGATGATCTTGCTTGGTAGTACTTGCAGGCGCCCCATCCGGCGCTGGGTGGGTGGGGTGGGTGGGGGCCGGGGGTCGCTGGAGTGGGCGGCGCACAACCTGAAGGGGGTGTCGCACGTCTGGTCGTGCAGAGGGTGCGGTTTAGTGGACACCGCATCCGGCACCGAAACGATGGGACAGCCAATGACCTACGGCGGAGACTATGGCGGGCGTCGGCCACCTACGGGTCCCCGTCAGCCGCCGCGCGGCCCACGGCAGCACCAGTCTGCCCAGATGATGCCGATTCCGGGCCGGGAGCAGCAGCGACGCCCGCAGCAGGGCCCTCGCCCACCCCGCCAGGGCCCGCCGCCGGGGCAGCAGCCACCGCGCAGGCCGCAGGGCGGACCGCCGCCACGGCCGCCCAAACGCAGGCGATGGGGCTTCGGCCGGGTGCTCACGGCGCTGGTCACGGTGTTCCTGCTGTTCCTCGGCGCGACGTGGCTTTACCTGGAGTTCTCCATCAACCGGATCGACGCGCTGCCGGACTACGACGGCAAGCCGGCCGCCGGTGAGGGCACGAACTGGCTGATCGTCGGCTCCGACTCCCGAGAGGGCCTCACGCCCGAGGAGGAGGAGCGGCTGGTCACCGGAAACACCGGTGGACAGCGAACGGACACCATCATGCTCGCGCACGTCCCGGACAACGACACCGCGCCGACCCTGCTGAGCCTGCCGAGGGACTCGCGGGTGGAGATCCCGGGTCATGGCACCAACAAGATCAACGCCGCGTTCTCCTTCGGCGGGGCGCCCCTGCTCGCGCAGACCATCGAGCAGGCCACGGGTCTGCGTATCGACCACTACGCCGAGATCGGCTTCGGCGGCTTCGCCAATGTCGTGGACGCCATCGGCGGAGTGGAGATGGACATCCCCAACGAGATGCGCGACACCAAGACCGGCGTGGTCATCCCCGCGGGAGTGCAGGAGTTGGACGGGGCGCAGGCGCTCGGCTTCGTCCGTATGCGCTACAGCGAGGCGACCCCGCGGTCGGACCTGGACCGGGTGGCCAATCAGCGCAAGTTCATCGGCGCGATGGTAGGCGAGATGGCCAGCCCCGGCACACTGCTCAACCCGTTCCACCTGTTCCCGCTGCTCTCGGCCGCCCCGGACGCGCTCACCATGGACTCCGGCGACCACCTGCACCACCTGGTCGGGCTCGCCCTCGCCATGCGCGGCATCTCCTCGGGCGGGGTCGTGACCACGACCGTGCCGGTGACGTCGTCATCGGCGGAGAACTGGGACGAGCAGAAGAGCGAGCAGCTCTTCGACGCGCTGCGCACTGACAAGCCGGTACCGGACAGCGTCATCGTCAACTGACACTTTCCCGGGAAAGTGCGAGGTTTCCTCCCGCACTTTCCCGGGAAAGTGCGACGCTCGCCGGTCAGGCGGCCTTGCGGGTGCGCAGCACTTCCAGTGCCTTGTCGGCGTGCACGCCCATGCGCAGCTCGCTCTTGATCACCTCGAGGACGCGGCGGTCCGTGTCGATGACGAACGTGTGCCTGCGAGTGAGCAGCGGGCCGAACTTCCGCCGCACCCCGAACGCGTCGGCCACCGTGCCGTCCGGGTCCGACAGCAGGGGGAAGTCGAAGCCGTGCGTGCTGGCGAACTGCTCCTGCTTGTCCACCGCGTCCGGACTGATCCCGATCCGGTGCGCGCCGACCTCGGCGAACTCCGCCGCGAGGTCGCGGAAGTGGCAGCTCTCGGCCGTGCAGCCGGTGGTCATCGCAGCTGGGTAGAAGAACAGCACCACCGGGCCGGTCTCCAGGAACTCCGTCAGCGACCGCCGCTGTCCCTTCTCGTCGGAGAGCGTGAAGTCCTCGACGAGATCACCCTGCTTCATGAACGTGTCCTTTCGATCGGCTGCTGCCCATCGTGCCTCACCGGGGCCGGACCAGGGTCAGTTGGCGTGCCGTTCGATCAGTTCGTCGATGTCGTCGCCGGTGGCGGACTCGGCGACGAACGCGCCACGGGCGGCGATGACACCCAGTCCGCGCAGCCGTTCGGCGTGCTCGGCGGTCCGCACGCCCTCCGCGCCGATCCGCAGGCCCAGCTCGCGGCCGCGGGCGATCAGGTGGCGCAGATGGCGGGCCGCGACCTCGTCCTGGTCCTCCGCGAGTGCGTCGACGACGTGGCCGCTCAGGATGATGTGCTGGACCGGCAAGCGGTGTGAGGTGATCAGTTCGAGGTCCGCGGTTCCGGTGACGGTCAGCACCATCGTCGCGCCGAGATCGGCGAGTATCGCCAGCGAGTCGACGACCTCGCCGCGCGGGTCGAGGACCGAGGTTCCGTCGGTGCACAGCCGCAGTGCCTTGCCCGGCAGCTGATTGCGATCCAGCTGCTCCTTGACCAGCAGGACCAGGTCCGGATCGATCGCGAGCCGGTTGGGCAGCCGCACGCAGACATCGGGCGCGGCGTCGCCGAAGCGTTCCCGCCAGCGCGCCGTGGCGGCCAGCGACTCGGTGAGCAGCCACTTGCCCAGCGGGATGGTCATACCGGTGATCGCGGCCAGTGGATAGAACTCGTCGGAGTCGAGCTCACCCATCTCCGGGTGGTTCCACCGCAGGCCCGCGTTGACCGCGGCGATCCGGTTCGGCTCGTTCAGCTTCACGGTCGGCTGGTAGATGAGGGAGAACTCGCCGTTCTCCAGCGCTCCCGCGATCACCGCGCCGAGCCGGTACCGGCTGCGATCCCGCGCGTCGAGCTCCGGATCGAACAGCATCCACTGCGCCTTGCCCGCCTCCTTGGCCCGGTGCAGCGCGATCTCGGCGGCGCGCAGCAGTTCGCCGCGGGCGTCCGACGCCGGCTTGACCACGATTCCGGCGCTCGCGCTGACCCCGATGCCCTGGCCCTCCAGATAGATGGGTTCGCCGAGTTCCTCGAGGGCCTCCTCGACCATGGCGATGATGTCGGTCGGTGTGAAGTGGCCGTGCATCAGCACCGCGAACCCGTCGCCGGTGAGGCGGGCGACGAAGGCGTCGTGCCGGGTGAACACCGAGGCGAGCTTGCCCGCCACCTTGCGCAGCACCTGATCGCCCACGCCCGCGCCGAGGCCGTCGTTGATCACCTTGAAGCCGTCGATGTCGAGGTAGACCAGACCGAGTTGCTCGTCCGCGCCGACCGACAGCGTGGTCTCCAGCTTCGCGTCGAACTGTGAGGCGTTGGGCAGCCCGGTCAGTGGGTCGTGCAGGTTCTGGTGCCGCAGGGTCTCCTGCAGCAGGTGGACCTCGTTGACGTCCTCGATCATCAGCACCGGAAAGACCGTGCCCTCGCCGTCGCCCGGCAGCCGGGCGAGCGTGACGTGTACCCACAGTGGACCGTCGGTGTGTTCCAGCTTTATCCGTTCCCTGAAGCGGGACACCTCGTGGTCCGCCAGTTCGGCCACGCCGTCGCGCAGGGACTCGACATCGCGTTCCGTGGCGCCCAGGCCCGGAATGGACAGGCCACGCAGGGTCTCGGCCTTCCGGCCGAGTATCCGGACGAGCGCCGGGTTCGTCTCCACGATGACCCCGCCGGGGTCGGCGAGGGCGATGCCCACCGGTGATGCGGAGTACAGGGCGGTGAACCGCAGCACCGCCGCGTCCCGGACACGTTCGTAGCGCTCGTGGACGTCACGGGCGACATCGAGCAGTATCGATTCCAGTTCTTTCGAGGGAAGCGATACTCCTTTCGTGTCTGCCAGTGTGTTCGCCCACCGCTGGGCGATCTCCACCAGCCCTGGTTCCGCACCAGGTTCAGGCACAGTCCACCTCTTCATGCCAGAGCGAAGGCCAGCTCAGCCCGCGGATGCGGGCCGCCCGCCGAGCAACGGGTCCAAGCTAGCCGAGAGCCCTGCAACGGCATCACGCATTACCCTGCGTGTCTACCGGCTGAAAGGGTGATCATCTGTGCATCGGTGAGCACTCTCTGTGGTTATTGATCGGCCGGTCCAGGGTGGAATTCATCGAGGACTGAGCCGAACCGGTAAACCGTCCACCGGAACGGGCAGCGACACGTAATCCCAGCGCACCTCGTAACTCTCCGGCACCGTCCAGCGGAACGTCCGCAGCATCTCATGCAGGAGTGCCTTGACCTCCAGTGTGCCGAAATGCAGGCCGATGCACTTGTGCGCGCCGCCGCCGAACGGCATCCAGGCGAAGCGGTGGGACTTGTCCTCCCTGCGTTCCGCCGAGAACCGTTCCGGATCGAATCGGTGCGGCTCGGTCCAGTACTCGGGGAGGAAGTGATTGGCCGTGGGGGAGACGCCGACGAGTGTGCCCTCGGGCAGGAAGTGCCCGAGCACCTCGGTGTCGCGCACCGTCTTGCGAGCCATGGTGGGCACGGGCGCCACCAGTCGCAGTGCCTCCTTGATCACCAGGTCGAGCGTGTGCAGTTGCTCGAGAGCCTCGATGTCGGGAACGTCCTCGCCGAGAGCCAGCGACTCCGCGCGGGCCCTTTCCTGCCACTCGGGATGTTTGGCCAGGTAGTACGCCACGGCCGTGCTGGTGATCGTGCTGGTGTCGTGGGCGGCCATCATCAGGAAGATCATGTGGTTGACGACATCGGCGTCGTCGAACCGCTCGCCGTCCTCGGTGGACGCCTGGCACAGCGCGGCGAACAGGTCGTCCCCGCCGCCCGCACGTTTCGCCGGGAGGTTGCCGCCGAAGTAGTTCTCCAGCACCCTGCGTCCGGCGAGGCCCGCCGACCACCGGCCGCCCGGCACGGGGTAGCGCACGAGCGCCGTACCCGCTCGTACCGAGTTCACAAAGGCGCGGTTGATCCGCTGTGCCTCGGCGCTGCCGCCGTCGCCCGGCATGCCCATGAAGACCCGGGTCGCGACGTCCAGGGTGAGCTGTTTGAGCGACCAGTACAGGCGGGGGTTCGGCTTGCCCGCCCAGGCGGTGACCCCCGACCGCAGGGCCGGTCCCATCTGGTCCACATAGCCACGCAGCCGGTCCCGGCTGAAGGCCTGCTGCATGATCCGGCGGTGCATGTGGTGCTCGCCGAAGTCCAGCAGCATCAGACCGCGGTGGAAGAACTTCTCGATGAAGAACTCCCAGCCGGCCTGCGAGAACGCCTTGTCCTTGTTGACCAGTGCTATCTGGGTGGCGTCCGGACCGGACAGGGTCACGATCCGCTTGCCGAAGGCGCCCATCCAGGAGACGGGGCCGTAGTCGTCGTACCGCCGCAGTGCGTATTCGACGCCGAAGCGCATGAAGTCGAGGGAGTGACCGATGAGTGGAGCGCCCGCGTCCCCGAGCACCGGCTTGAGGCCGCTGCCCGCGGGCGGCGTGGCCAGTTCGCGGACCGGCCACCGCTTCTCGAGCAGCCGCTGGTCCACGGCCCTGGGCAGCGGAATCGCGGTGAGTGGCGGCATGCGCTCGCGCAGCGCTCCGGTCATCTTGCCGACGGCGGTCGTCATGGTGGTCCTCTCCTCGTCGAGAGCAGTACCGGCTCCTACCGTCCCGCACTATTGGCACTCTGACAAGAGGGGGCCGCCTCCGGACTTCCTGATGCTCATGGGGCAGGACGGAGATCGGGGCCTTCCCGGCGGCAAGCCGAACTGGGGACCTGCAGGCCGGGCGGCGCTTGATCGTGTTCTGAAGGGCGTCTGACGCAGGATTCTCCGAACTGTCGTGGTCATCGCCTACCGTGTCGGACGTGAACGAGGACGGTTGGCTGACAGACACGCGAACCTCCTACGACACAGTCGCGGTCAGCTATGCCGACCAGATGCGCGGCGCCGTGGCCGAACAGCCGTACTTGCGGGCAGCCCTGGCGTTGTTCGCCGACATGGTGCGTACCGCCGGCGGCGGTTCCGTGGCGGACGTGGGCTGCGGGCCGGGGCACGTCACCGCTCACTTGCACGAACTGGGTATCGACGCGTTCGGAATCGACCTTTCACCAGTCATGATCGATGTGGCCCTGCGCGACCATCCCGGGCTGCGGTTCGAGGTGGGCTCGATGACGGACCTGGCCCTTGCCGACGGCTCGATTACCGGCTTGCTCGCGTGGTGGTCGTTGATTCATGTCCCCGACGAAGCGGTTTCCACGGCTCTCGCGCACTTCCGCCGGGCGTTACGTCCTGGCGGACTGCTGGCGCTCGGCTTCCACGTCGGCAACGAATCGCGGCTGAAGACGCAAGGCTATGGCGGCCACCCGATGAAGGTGCACGTCCACCGTCGCCAGCCTGGTCAAGTGGCAGCCTGGCTGCGCGAATCCGGACTCACTGTCGAGGCCCAGCTGCTGCTGGCCCCGGAGGAGGATGTTCCACAAGCCATCCTTTTCGCACGCCGTCAGCCCTGATCTCGGAGCACAGCGTCCGGGGCCACCGAGATCGACGGGCGTTGTGCCGCGCGCCGATCTCGGTGGCCCGCGTTCCATGTCAGTCCCAGTCGAGGGCGCCGCCGGACTGGTACTCGATGACCCTGGTCTCGAAGAAGTTCTTCTCCTTCTTCAGATCCATCGCCTCCGACATCCAGGGGAAGGGGTTCTCCTCCTGCCCGAAGATCGGGGCGAGGCCGATCTGCTGTGCCCTGCGGTCGGTGATGAAGTGCATGTACTGCTCACAGAGCGCGGCCGAGAGCCCGAGCATGCCGCGCGGCATGGTGTCGCGGGCGTAGGCGACCTCGAGCTCGCAGGCCTCGATCAGCATGCCGCGCACCTCGTCCTGGAACTCCTGTGTCCACAGGTGCGGGTTCTCGATCTTGATCTGGTTGATGCAGTCGATGCCGAAGTTCAGGTGGATCGACTCGTCGCGCAGGATGTACTGGTACTGCTCGGCGATGCCCACCATCTTGTTGCGCCTGCCGAGGGAGAGGATCTGCACGAAGCCCGTGTAGAACCACATGCCCTCGAAGATCACGTAGAACGCGACGAGGTCCCGCAGGAAGTTCTGGTCGGCCTCTGTCGTGCCGGTCTCGAACTCCGGGTTCTCCAGGTTCTGCGTGTACTTCAGCGCCCACGCGTCCTTGTCCGCGATCGAGGGCACCTCGCGGTACATGTTGAACAGCTCGCCCTCGACCAGGCCGAGGCTTTCGCAGATGTACTGGAAGGTGTGCGTGTGCACGGCCTCCTCGAACGCCTGGCGCAACAGGTACTGCCTGCACTCGGGGTTGGTGATGTGCCGGTACACCGCGAGCACGATGTTGTTGGCCACCAGTGACTCCGCCGTGGCGAAGAAGCCGAGGTTGCGCTTGAGCATCAGGCGCTCGTCCTCGGTCAGGCCGTCGGCCGACTTCCACAGCGCGATGTCGGCCTGCATGGCGACCTCGGTGGGCATCCAGTGGTTGTTGCAGCCCGCGAGGTACTTCTCCCAGGCCCAGCCGTACTTCAGCGGCAGGAGCTGGTTGACGTCCGCGCGGGCGTTGATCATCGCCTTGTCGTCGACGCTGACCCGCTGGGCCCCGCGCTCGATCGCGCCGAGGCCGGTGGCGTCGAGGGACTTCGGCGTTTCCAGGTTGGTCATGGGAGTCCGTTCCGGGTCGTGAGTGTTGCCTGTCCGCTGCGGCCGATCGTCACTGGCAGGCCTCGCAGTCCGGATCGTCGATCCGGCAGGCCGCACCGTCGGTCGCGGAGAAGTCCACGTCGACGTCCGGTGCGGGAGCGGGAGCAGGGGAGGGCGCGGGAGCCGCGGCGGGTACGGCGGCGGGCGGGGGCGTGGCCGAGACGGCGTTGAGCTTGCCGTCGGTGCCGCGCAGGGTGCTTTTCTCCACGTGCGTGGCCGACTGCGCCCGCAGGTAGTACGTGGTCTTCAGACCCTTGTGCCAGGCGTACCGGTAGAGCTCGTCGAGCTTGCGCCCGCTCGGCGCGGCGATGTACAGGTTGAGTGACTGCGCCTGGTCGATCCACTTCTGCCTGCGGGACGCGGCGTCCACCAGCCAGCGGCTGTCCACCTCGAAGGCCGTGGCGAAGAGGGCCTTCAGGTCCTCGGGCACCCGGTCGATCTCGCCGAGGCTGCCGTCGAAGTACTTCAGATCCGACACCATGACCTCGTCCCAGAGACCGCGCGCCTTGAGGCTCGCGACCAGATGCGGGTTCACCACGGTGAAGTCACCGGACATGTTCGACTTGACGAACAGGTTGCGGAACTGCGGCTCGATCGACTGACCGACACCGCAGATGTTGGAGATGGTCGCGGTGGGCGCGATCGCCATCACGTTGGAGTTGCGCATCCCACTGGAGCGCACCCGCCCGCGCAGGGTCTCCCAGTCCAGAGTGGACGACGTGTCGACGTCGAGGGCGTCGCCCTTGCGCGCGTCGGCGAGCAGCGCCAGCGAGTCGATCGGGAGAATGCCCTTGCTCCACAGCGATCCCTCGAAGGAGGCGTACTGTCCGCGCTCCTCGGCCAGTTCGACGGAAGCCGTGATCGCCTGGTAGCTGATGTGCTCCATGCTCCGGTCGGCGAACTCGACGGCCGCCTCGCTCGCCAGGGCGATGCCCTGCTCGAACAGGGCGTCCTGGAAGCCCATCAGGCCGAGCCCGATCGGCCGGTGCCGCAGGTTGGACCTGCGAGCCTCGGGGATCGTGTAGAAGTTGATGTCGATCACGTTGTCGAGCATCCGCACCGCGGTCTTCACGGTGCGCGCCAGCAGTTCGGTGTCCAGCCCGGCCGGGGTCACGTGCTTGAGCAGGTTGACCGAGCCGAGGTTGCAGACCGCGACCTCTTCGGTGCTGGTGTTCAGTGTGATCTCGGTGCAGAGGTTGGACGAGTGCACGACACCGGTGTGCTGCTGCGGCGAACGCAGGTTGCACGGGTCCTTGAAGGTGATCCACGGGTGCCCGGTCTCGAACAGCATGGTCAGCATGCGTCGCCACAGGTCCACCGCGCGCACGGTCCGCGCGACCTTGATCTCGCCGCGCTCGGCCATCGCCTCGTACTCGCGATACCGCTCGGCGAACGCGTTGCCGTAGAGGTCGTGCAGGTCCGGTGTCTCGTCGGGGGAGAAGAGGGTCCAGTGCGAGTTGGCTTCGACCCTGCGCAGGAACTCGTCGGGCACCCAGTTCGCGGTGTTCATGTCGTGGGTGCGCCTGCGGTCGTCACCGGTGTTCTTGCGCAGGTCGAGGAATTCCTCGATGTCGATGTGCCAGGTCTCCAGGTACGCGCACGCCGCGCCCTTGCGCTTGCCGCCCTGGTTCACCGCGACCGCGGTGTCGTTGGCGATCTTCAGGAACGGCACGACGCCCTGTGACTGGCCGTTGGTGCCCTTGATGTGCGCGCCGAGTCCGCGTACCGGGGTCCAGTCGTTTCCGAGGCCGCCCGAGTACTTCGCGAGCAGCGCGTTGTTCTTGTAAGCCTGGAAGATCGAGTCCAGATCATCGTCCACTGTGGTCAGAAAGCAGGACGAGAGCTGCGGCCGGGTGGTGCCGGAGTTGAACAGGGTGGGGGTGGAGGCCATGAAGTGGAACGAGGACAGCAGCTCATAGAACTCGATGGCACGAGCTTCCCGGTCGTCCTCCCGGATGGCCAGGCCCATCGCGACGCGCATGAAGAACGCCTGCGGCAGCTCGAACCGGATGCCGTCGTGGTGCAGGAAGTAGCGGTCGTACAGGGTCTGCAGGCCGAGGAAGCCGAAGTCGAGGTCACGCTCGGGGCGGATCGCCGCGGTGATGCGGTCCAGGTCGAAGGCGGCGAGTTCGGGGTCGAGGTGCTCCAGTTCGACGGCCCGGTGCACGTAGTCGCGGAAGTAGTCGCCGTATCCGGTGGCCATTTCGCTCTGGTTCGCCAGGCGGGTTCCGCCCGCGAGATAGCTCAGTGCCTCGGCGCGGAGCTTGTCCAGCAGCAGCCGCGCGCTGACGTAGGAGTAGTTGGGCTCCTGCTCGACGAGTGTGCGGGCGGCCATGATCTGCGCCAGCGCCAGCTCGTCCATGCTGATGCCGTCGTAGAGGTTGCGCCGGGTCTCGGTCAGCACCGGGTCTGCCGAAACGTCGGCGAGTCCGGCGACGGCCTCACCGACCACGTGCGCGACGCGGTCCCAGTCCAGCGGCGACAGCGTTCCGTCCGTGGCGCGGACGTGGATCTCGGCCTCGCCGGAACCGGTCTGCGCCTCCTCGGCGGCCCTGGCGCGGGAGTGCTCCTCGCGGTAGAGCACGTAGGCGCGGGCGACCTTGTGGTGCTCGCCGCGCATGAGTGCGAGCTCGACCTGGTCCTGGATCTGCTCGATGTGCAGCGTGACCGGCTCGCCGCCGGAGTGCCGGAGCAGCGAGGACTCGACCTGCGCGGTGAGTTCGGCGACCAGGTGGTGCACGCGTGAGGAGGCCGCGGCGTCGTCGCCCTCGACCGCGAGAAACGCCTTGGTCATCGCCACCGAGATCTTGCTCGCGTCGAACGGCGACACACTGCCGTCGCGCCGGATGACCCGTACGGATCCGGTGTTCGTGTCCGGGGCGGACGGCGGTCGCTGACTGGTCTCCAAGGACATGCCTGACTCCAAGAGGGCGCGTCGGATCTCACATCCCGGCGGGACCGGGATGCTCTGCTGCACGAATGTCACCGGCGCCGGGAGCCGCCACCCCGCGCGGTAGGTCGGCGGTCCAGAGGAGGACTCGCGACCCACTCCCACGCACCACCGGACGAGGTGTTCTGACTCCCGGCCCGCGGGTGACGGCGATTCGTCGCCGGCCCGCGTGCTGTCGGTGTCCAGAGCCTACATGTTGTGGTTCTTCTCTGCACGGGACCCAATATGATGGCGTGTCGTTGTGTGAATAGCCACAGAGTCAGCCGCTGTCAGTCACCGTTCGCCGGCGCCAGCGATCACCTGGATGACGCCGGAGCGCTGGTCGGGACGCGGTCCGTCGCGACCCCCACGCGGTACCGCTCCAGATCGAAACGGCGGGTCCTGCGACGGTACTCGGCCGTGCGGCCGGGCCAGTTGGCGACCACCCTTCCGTGGGCGTTGCGGTACCAGCTGCTGCACCGCGTCCACACGGACCTGGCGAGCCGGTCCTGGACCTCGGCGTCCCAGTGCCGCTCGCTCTCCGGCAGGACGTCGACATAGCGCCCCGGGTGTTCGCGGAGCCCCCGCACTGCGTCGCGGATGTAGCGCGCCTGGCTCTCGAGCATGTAGATGATCGAGTTGCCGCCGAGGTTCGTGTTCGGTCCGTACACCAGGAACAGGTTGGGAAAGCGGGGGACGGTGATCCCCAGGTAGGCCCGGGCGCCCTTGTCCCACGTGCTGGACAGGGTGATGCCGCCGAGCCCGGTGACGTCGACCGAGTCGAGCAGGTCGTCGGTGCGGAACCCGGTTCCGTAGATGATGACGTCCACCGGGTACTCCGTGCCGTCCGCGGCCCGGACGCCGTTCTCGGTGATCTCGCTGACCGGCGCCGTCACCAGATCGACGTTGGGCCGGGCGATCGCGGGCAGGTAGTCGTTGCTGAACAACACCCGCTTGCAGCCGATCTCGTAGTCGGGGGTCAGCGCGTCGCGCAGTCGTGGGTCGGACACCTGGCTGCGCAGGTGCCGCATCGCCTGCAGGCGGAACAGCGGGGTCAGCCGCTGCCAGCGGGTGAGGCACTGCTGGGCGAACTCCGCGTAGAGCCAGAAGGACAGCCGATCGAGGGACTGCAGCACGGGCAGCCGCCGGAACGCGGCGTGGTGCCGTGGCGTGTAGGCGTGGTCTCGCTTCGGCATGATGTACTGCGCCGAACGCTGGAACACCGTGAGCCGCGCGACCTCGGGCTGGATCTCCGGTACGAACTGGATCGCGCTGGCGCCGGTGCCGATCACCGCGACCCGCTTGCCCGCGAGCCGCTGGGCATGATCCCACCGGGCGGAGTGGAACGCGGTGCCCCGGAACCGCTCGACGCCGGGCACGTTCGGCAGCGCGGGCCTGGAGAGCTGGCCGACGGCCGGGATGAAGGCCGCGGCACTGTACTCCTGGCCGTGCGCGGTGCGGATCAGCCAACGGGCGGTGGTCGCGTCGAACGTCGCGGACGTGACCTCGCTCTGGAACCGGATGTGTTGGACCACACCGTGCTTGCGTGCTGTCCGGTCCAAATAGGATTGGATGTCGCGGTGGCCCGCGTAGCGGCGGGGCCAGCGCAGGTTGCGTTCGAAGGAGAACGAGTACAGCGGGGAGGGAACGTCACAGCCCGCGCCGGGATAGGTGTTCTCCCGCCAGACCCCGCCGAGGTCCGTGGCCTGCTCCAGCACCACGAAGTCGAGAATGCCCGCCCTGCGCAGTTCGATCGCCATCGCGATCCCGCCGAACCCGGCACCGACGATCACGGCGGTGGTGTGGACGGGTTCAGTGGGGGACTGCAGGGTCATCGATACCTCCGCCGGACGGGCTCTGCGTGCCGCGGACGTCCTGTCCGCGATCTGTATCGGGACACTAGAGCCGCCCGGTCCGGTGGGCCATCCCGGAGGCGGACAGGTTATCGAGATTTCCGGCCAGCGGCCGGAGTCAGCCACCGAAGCGCAACCGGAAGTCCCGAGCGTGCAGGTTGAGCAACGGAGTGCGCCCGGCGAGGTAGCCGAGCGGGCCGTCCGGATTGATGTTCCAGTTCGCGCTCGCCGCGCGGGGCAGGGCACGGGAGCGGACCGGGCTGCGCCGGATCGAGTCGCCGACCCGCTGGGCGATGGTGAAGGAGCCGGCCATCGGGACCGGCGGGCCGCCCCGGACGGTGAACGCAGCTGTCGCGATCCAGTCCTGCGGGGTGGACGCCGTGGCAGTGAAACTCCGTCCGTGCCGGAAGTCGAAGTCGGCGAGGTCCTTCGGGATGCCCCACAGCTGCCGCCCTCCGGCCAGCGACACCTCGCTGTCGACCCAGATCTCGGTGATCGTCGCCGTCGCGGTGAGTCCGCCACGGATGGCCACGGCTGCCAGCAGTTCGTGATAGGCCAGCTGGCCGTGGTCCTGATAGTCGATCCACGCGGTGGTGACAACGGCGCGGCCGGCGACGGTCAGCGGCTGGAC
This sequence comes from Amycolatopsis marina, assembly GCF_900111885.1. Lineage (GTDB taxonomy): Bacteria > Actinomycetota > Actinomycetes > Mycobacteriales > Pseudonocardiaceae > Amycolatopsis > Amycolatopsis marina. Next base: position 103,600 of record NZ_FOKG01000006.1, on the reverse strand, counting down.
GCCCGCGGGAAGGCGCGGCAGTTCGCCCACCGGTACCTGCCATGCGGACAGGAACCCCTGCCCCGCGAGATGCCAGGGTTCCGGCGGGTATTCGGGGCCGCTCACGTCTCCTCCTCGTGCCGGTTCTCGCCTGCCCACGGCAGGTAGCCGGGAATGTCCTCCGGTACCCGCAGTGTCCACTCCGGCGGCCGCTTCTGCAGGAACGAGACGACACCCTCGACCGAGTCGGCGTTGCTGGTGAGCCCGCCGATCAGCTTGGAGTCCAGTGCGTGCACCGGTAGTGGCGAGTCCAGCGCCGACATGCGGTAGAGCAGCTGGCGGGTCACGGCAACCGAGACGGGCGCGGTGGTGTCGATGATCTCCCTGGCCAGCTCGTAGGCCCGGTCCAGCAGTTCCGCGCGCGGGTGCAGTCGGTGCACCAGGCCTGCACCGGCCGCCTCCTCCGCGTCGAAGACCCGGCCGCTGATCATCCAGTCCATCGCGGTACCGAGTCCCACGAGCCGGGGCAGGAACCAGGCGGACGCCCCCTCCGGATAGATCCCGCGACGGACGAAGACGAAGCCGAACCGGGCGTCGGTCGACGCGAGCCGGTAGTCGGCGGACAGGGTGATCGTGATGCCACCGCCGATGGCGGCGCCCGCGATCGCGGCGATGACGGGTTTGTTCATCAGGAAGATCCGTTTGGAGCAGCGTCCGGCCGGCTCCTGCCAGTGCTCGCCGGGGCCCTGCTCGGCGTCGAAGTCGAACCCGCCCTGCGACAGGTCCGCACCGACGGAGAAGTCCTTGCCCGCGCCGGTGAGGACGACGACCCGCACGTCGGAGTCCGCGTCCGCCCGGTCGAGGGCGTCGGCGAGCTCGTCGGACATGGTGATCGTGTAGCCGTTGTGTGCCTCGGGCCGGTTGAGCGTGACCGTCGCGATCCGGTCGACAACCGAATAGGTGATCTCGCTGTACTCGCTCGTCTCGCTCACGCGTCGCCTCCGGTGTCTGCGGTGAGGCAGACGTTAGGCCACGCCGAGCACTACTGGCAAGCTGCCAATAACGGTGCACTCAGCGGCGGCGGCCCCAGGCGGCGAGGGTGAACTGGGGCACGTCGATGAACGTGGGGTCGTCGAGCAGGGCGGTGAACTCGTCGAGCTCCGCCCGGGTGACCGAGCCCGCTTCCAGCAGGGACGGGCTCACCTGTGCGATCAGCGGCCGCCAGCGGTCGCGTTCGAGGTTGCCCATGCACGCGAGCCTGCCGGTGAAGTCGACGTCGGTGAGCCCGGCTCCGGCGAGCGCGGCCGGAATGGATCGCGCCCAGGTCAGATCCGCCCCGTGCTCGGCGTACTTGTCGCGGTACGCCGCCATGATCCGCCGCACCACGGGGAACGGGGAGGTCTCGGCAGGCAGTTGGTACGGCTCCTCGAGGACGAGCCAGCCGCCCGGCTTCAGCCAGCTCGCCGCCCGTGCGAGGACCGCGTCCCGCTCGGGCAGATGGCTGAACAGATACCTGGCGTGCACCAGGTCGAACCGGCCCGGCGCGTAGCCGGGGTCGGTGACGTCCTCCTCGGCGATCTCCAGGTTGCCCGCCGCGCCGGCGTCCAGGTACCGCGTGTCTATGTCCGCCGCGACCACGCGCCCGTCCCGGCACCGCTCGGCCAGCCAGTACGCGATGGAGCCGGCTCCCGCGCCGAGTTCGAGGCAGTCCCACGACGGGGCAGGGGCGAGCGCGGCCAGCAGCCCGGTGCTGAACACGTCGACGCTGGACTGGATCGAGTTCAGCCTGGCCCGCTCGGTGGGGGAGTCCTTGCTCAGGACACCGGTCCGGTAGGACGTGCGTGCCGGTTCCTCGGCGGTCATCGATGTCCTTCCTCGTGGTGCCGAGGGGGCCTGGGGCCTCCTCGGCGCCTACCGCGCGCCGACGGCGCGAGTTCGCCGTGGATCGGGTTCATCGATGAGCACGGAGGAACGCGCCTGCGCTGCGCAGCGCCGCCCTGCCCTCCGGCAGATAGTCGGCGAACGCCTGGAACACGTGGATCTGTCCGGGCCATACCTGGAGTTCGGCTGAACCGCCGCACGTCCGCACCGACTCGGTCAGCCGTTCGGCGTCGCCGAGCAGGCATTCGGTGTCGCCGACCTGGATGAGCAGCGGCGGCCAGTGCGACTTGTCCGCGGTGAGCACGTTAAGCCGCGCGTCGGCCGGGTCGGCGCCTCCCGCGTAAGCCTGCCCGCACTTCTCCACATAGGCGGGTGGGATGAAGGGATCGCGTTGCTCGCTGTCCCTTCGCCTGATCTCGGCAAGATCGAAGTCGAGCCATGGTGACAGCAGTACCGCGCGAGCGGGCAGCGGAAGTCCGGCGCGGCCGATGTCGGCGAGCAGGCCTGCCGTCAGCTGGCCGCCCGCCGAGTCGCCGGCGACGCTGATCCGTTCCGGCGGAAAGCCCTTGTCCAGCAGCACCCGGTACGCCGCGAGCGCGTCGTCCGCCGCCGCGGGGAAGGGATGCTCGGGCGCACGCCGGTAGTCGAGCAGGAACACCGGCAGGCCCGAGGCCGCAGAAAGCCGGTGCGCGAGCAGACGGTGCGACCGGGGTGAGCCGAACACGAAGCCGCCGCCGTGCAGGTACAGCAGGACGCCGCTGCCCGCACGGGCCGTCGCCGCCCGGAGCCAGACCCCGCGAACGGTGCCGTACCTCGCGGGCCAGGCCCTGGCCCCTCGCGGCAGCCTGCTCAGCCCGGCACTGTCCGCGGTGCGGCGCAGCGCACGCAACTGGTAGCCGCGCGGTGAACTGCGGTCGCCCAGTGGGCGCACGCGGCTGGCGAACATCCGCCGCAGCCGCACGCTCTCCGGACTGGGCGCAGGAAACTCGGTTCGCGTCGCCGAGTCGTCGCTCCCAGGGGTCGTCGCGGCCATCGGCCCTCCTTCAGCTCATCCGGAAACCTACGGTATGCGAATCCGGAGACCGACGGTATCCTCGATCCCGAAAAACAATCATGCAAGCTTGCTTTTTGTTTTGGCTGGTGCCAGGCTGGCGTCCGACGACACGAGGAGGTGGCCGTGGCGGACCTCGGCGCGATCTTGGACGACCTCGCCGCGCAGGGTCAGGAGGTCGACGACCTCGTGGCCGGCCTCTCGGACGCGCAGTGGCGGCAACCGACACCCGCCGCGGGCTGGACGATCGCGCATCAGGTGGGGCACCTGGCGTGGACCGATGCGCAGTCGCTGACCGCGGCGAGTTCGCCGGACGACTTCTCCTCGGCTCTCGAGCACCTGGTGGCCCGCGGCTCGGCCTACGTGGACGAGGTGGCAGAGGAGTGGGCGGGTCTGCCCCGTGAGGAGTTGATGCGGACCTGGCGTGCGGGTCGTGGCGCACTCGCGGAGGCGCTCGCCGCCGTTCCCGCGGGCACGAAGCTGCCGTGGTTCGGCCCGCCCATGAGTGCGGCATCGATGGCCACCGCGCGGATCATGGAGACCTGGGCCCACGGGCAGGACATCGCGGACGCGCTCGGCGTCCCGCTGCGGCCAGGCGACCGGTTGTGGCACGTGGCCCGGATCGGGGTGCGCACGAGGGACTTCGCCTTCCTCGCGAACTCGCTGGCACCGCCGGGCGAGGAGTTCCGAGTCGAGCTGGCGGCACCGGGCGGCGGCACCTGGACCTTCGGTCCGGGCGACGCCGCGAACCGGGTGACCGGCAGCGCGGTCGACTTCTGCCTGCTCGTCACCCAGCGCAGGCATCGTGACGACACCGACCTCGTGGCCGACGGCGACTCCGCGCGGGAGTGGCTCGGGATCGCGCAGGCCTTCGCCGGGCCGCCGGGCAGCGGCCGGATGGCGGGGCAGTTCTCGTGACCACGCAGGCTGCGGCACCGAGTGACCCGGTGCGCATCGGCAACGCGTCAGGCTTCTACGGTGACCGGTTCTCCGCGGTCCGCGAGATGCTCACGGGGGGACCGCTCGACGTCCTCACCGGCGACTACCTGGCCGAGCTGACCATGCTGATCCTGGGCCGCGACCGGATGAAGAACCCGGACCGGGGATACGCCAAGACCTTCCTCCGGCAACTCGAGGAGAACCTCGGCCTCGCCATGGACAAGGGCGTCAAGATCGTGGCCAACGCGGGCGGACTCAATCCACGGGGCCTCGCCGACGCACTGCGAGAACTGGCCGCGAGGCTCGGCATCGAGGTCGCGGTGGCCCACGTCGAGGGAGACGACCTGCTGTCCAGGGCGGGGGAACTCGGCCTCGGCGCGCCGCTGACCGCCAACGCCTACCTCGGCGCTTGGGGAATCACGGACTGCCTGCGGGCGGGCGCAGACGTCGTGGTCACCGGACGCGTCACCGACGCCTCGGTGATCGTCGGTCCCGCTGCCGCGCACTTCGGCTGGTCCGAACAGGACTACGACGCACTGGCGGGCGCGGTGGTCGCCGGGCACGTCATCGAGTGCGGAACGCAGGCCACCGGGGGCAACTACGCCTTTTTCACCGAGCATCCCGAGATCGGTGTTCCGGGATTTCCGCTCGCCGAGATCCACGCCGACGGCTCCAGTGTCATCACCAAGCATCCGGGGACCGGCGGCGTCGTCACGACGGGAACGGTCACCGCGCAGCTGTTGTACGAAATCACCGGCGCCCGGTACGCGGGGCCCGATGTCACCGCGCGTTTCGACACCCTCGTGCTGGAGCAGGACGGCGAGGACAGGGTGCGGATCTCCGGGGTGACCGGCGAGCCGCCACCGCCGCAGCTGAAGGTGTGCCTGAACACCCTCGGCGGATGGCGCAACGAGGTCACCTTCGTCCTCACCGGACTGGACATCGACCGCAAGGCGGAACTGGTCCGCACCCAGCTGGACGACGCGCTCGGTGCCGAGGGGCCCGCCGAGGTCAGGTGGACGCTTGCCAGGACCGACCACCCCGATGCCGACACCGAGCAGCGGGCCAGCGCGCTGCTGCACTGCGCGGTGAAGGATCAGGACCAGAAGGTGGTGGGCAGGGCCTTCAGCGGCGCGGCGATCGAGCTGGCACTGGCTAGCTACCCGGGCTTCCACGTCACCGCGCCACCGTCGGACGCGTCCCCGTACGGCGTCTACAGACCGGCCTATGTGGACGCCGCCGAGGTGCCACACGTCGCAGTGCGCCCGGACGGGTCCCGTGTGGACGTCGCACCGGCCGGCGCGACGAAGCAGCTGACCGAAGTGGACGATCCGGAGCTGCCGTCGCCGCTGCCGGAGGGCCCGGTTCGCCGGATGCCGCTCGGTTCGGTGGCCGGCGCGCGCAGCGGCGACAAGGGTGGCAACGCGAACGTCGGCGTGTGGGCGCGCGGCGACGACGCCTGGCGCTGGCTCGTGCACACCCTGACCGTTCGGGAGTTCCGGCGGCTGCTGCCGGAGACCGAGCCGCTGACCGTGCACCGCCACGTGCTGCCCAATCTGCGCGCGCTCAACTTCGTGGTCGAGGGACTGCTGGGGGAGGGTGTTTCCTCCCAGGCCCGGTTCGACCCGCAGGCCAAGGCGCTCGGGGAGTGGCTGCGCTCCCGTCACCTGGACATACCGGAGGCACTGCTGTGACCCAGACCGAAGCGGCACCACCCGTGGTGGACCCGTTCACCACCCCGGAGCGCGTCGCGCTGCGCCAGACGGTCCGCAGGTTCATGGAGACCGAGGTCCTGCCGCACCTCGACGAGTGGGAGCGGGCCGGCGAACTGCCGCGCGAGCTGCACCGCAAGGCTGGGCAGGTCGGACTGCTCGGGCTCGCGTTCCCCGAGGAGGTCGGCGGCGGTGGCGGCGACTACCTGGACGCCCTCACCGCGACCGAGGAGATCCACTACGCGGGCGGTTCCGGCGGGCTCATCGCGTCGTTGTTCACCTGCGGGATCGCGGTTCCGCACATCGCCATGGCAGGCGACCCGGACCAGGTTGACCGTTGGGTACGCCCGGCGCTGGCCGGTGAGCTGATCGGTTCGCTGGCGGTCACCGAACCGGACGGCGGGTCCGATGTGGCCTCCGTGCGGACCACCGCACGCCGCGATGGCGACCACTTCGTCGTCAACGGCGCCAAGACGTTCATCACGTCCGGCTGCCGTGCGGACTTCGTCACGACCGTCGTGCGGACCGGTGACCCCGGCGCACACGGGCTTTCCCTCCTGGTCGTAGCACGGGACACGCCGGGTTTCACGGTCACCCGCAAGCTGGAGAAGATGGGCTGGCACTGCTCGGACACGGCCGAGTTGTCCTATGTGGACGCGCGCGTTCCGGTGGCGAACCTGGTGGGCGCGGAGAACAGCGGTTTCGCCCAGGTGGCGACACAGTTCGTCACCGAGCGGCTCTCCCTGGCGGTCCAGGCGTACGCGACGGCCCAGCGCGCGCTCGACCTGACGCTGGACTGGTGCCGGATGCGCGAGACCTTCGGCAGGCCACTGATCTCCCGCCAGCTCGTGCAGCACACGCTGACCGAGATGGCCAGGAAGATCGACGTCGCCAGGACCTACGTCCGGCAGGTGGCGCTGCGGCACGTCGCTGGTGCGGAGGTCATCGCCGAGGCCTGCTTCGCCAAGAACACAGCCGTGGAGACCGGCGAATGGGTGGTGCACGAGGCGGTGCAGTTGCACGGTGGCCTCGGTTACATGCGCGAGGCCGAGGTGGAACGGCACTACCGGGACATGCGCATTCTCGGCATCGGCGGGGGCACCGACGAGATCCTCGCCGGGCTCGCGGCCAAGCGATTGGGGTACACCGCATGACCGCACTGAGGTCCGTGGTGGACCCGAAGTCGCCCGAGTTCGAGGCCAACCGTGCCGCGATGCTCGCCAAGCTCGGCGAGCTGGAGGCCGAGCAGGCCAAGGCCGTCGCAGGCGGCGGGGAGAAATACACGGAACGGCACAGGGGGCGTGGAAAGCTGCTGGTCCGCGAGCGCATCGAACTGCTGCTCGACGAGGACGCCCCGTTCCTCGAACTGTCCCCGCTCGCGGGATGGGGCAGTGACTTCCAGGTCGGTGCGAGCGTCGTCACCGGCATCGGCGTCGTCGAGGGCGTCGAATGCATGATCATCGGCAATGACCCGACGGTGCGCGGCGGCGCGAGTAACCCGTGGACGACGCGCAAGATCTTCCGCGCCTCCGACATCGCGCTGGAGAACCGGCTGCCGGTGATCAACCTGGTCGAGTCCGGTGGCGCGGACCTGCCGACGCAGAAGGAGATCTTCATCCCCGGCGGGCGGCTGTTCCGGGATCTCACCCGGTTGTCGGCCGCGGGCGTTCCGACGATCGCGCTGGTGTTCGGCAACTCCACGGCGGGCGGCGCTTACGTGCCGGGCATGTCCGATCACGTCGTGATGATCGCCGAACGGTCCAAGGTCTTTCTCGGCGGCCCGCCGCTGGTCAAGATGGCGACCGGCGAGGTCGCCGACGATGAGTCCCTCGGCGGTGCGGACATGCACGCTCGCACCTCCGGGCTCGCCGACTATCTCGCACTGGACGAACCCGACGCGATCCGGCTCGGTCGGCGGATCGTGGCCAGGCTGAACTGGCGCAAGCACGGACCGGAGCCGGCGGCCGCCGTCGCGCCCAGGTACGACGAGGAGGATCTGCTCGGCGTCGTCCCGGAAGGGCTGAAAGTTCCGTTCGATCCGCGCGAGGTGCTCGCGAGGGTCGTCGACGGCTCCGAGTTCGACGAGTTCAAACCGCTCTACGGCAACAGCCTCGTCACCGGCTGGGCGCGGTTGCACGGCTATCCGATCGGCGTGCTGGCCAACGCGAGAGGGGTGCTGTTCAGCGAGGAGGCGCAGAAGGCGACCCAGTTCATCCAGCTGGCGAACCAGACGAGGACGCCGCTGCTGTTCCTGCACAACACCACCGGATACATGGTCGGGCAGAACTACGAACAGGGCGGGATCATCAAGCACGGCGCGATGATGATCAACGCGGTGTCCAACAGCACGGTGCCGCACCTCTCGCTGCTCATCGGCGCCTCCTACGGCGCGGGGCACTACGGCATGTGCGGCAGGGCATACGATCCCCGGTTCCTGTTCGCCTGGCCGAGCGCCAAGTCCGCGGTCATGGGGCCGCAGCAACTCGCCGGCGTGCTCTCGATCGTGGCCAGGGCGGCGGCCGAGAGCAGGGGGCAGAAGTACGACGAGGACGGCGACGCCGCCATGCGCGCGGCGGTGGAGGGGCAGGTCGAGGCCGAATCGCTGCCGATGTTCCTGTCCGGCAGGCTCTACGACGACGGGGTGATCGACCCGAGGGACACGCGCACCGTGCTCGGACTGTGCCTGTCAGCCATCCACAACAACCCCGTCAGCGGCGCCGGTTTCGACGGCACCGGCTTCGGCGTCTTCCGGATGTAGGAGCTGGGCTGCCATGCGATTGAACGAGAAGCCACCACTGAACGCGCCCGCCGAAGGCCCGTTGTCGGGGCGGCAGGGCTGCGTTCGGCGAGAGCGGACTGGTTCCAACCGAGTCAGCCCTGGCGACGCGACCACGGACGCGCGTTTCCAGACAGGGATGTAGGAGCTGGGCTGCTATGCGATTGATCGAGAACCTGCTCGTCGCCAACCGCGGTGAGATCGCGCTGCGCGTCTTCCGCTCCTGCCGGGACGCCGGGATCGGCACGGTCGCCGTGTACTCCGACGCCGACACCGACTCCCCGCACGTCACCTCCGCGGACGCCGCCGTGCGGCTGCCGGGCAACACACCGTCGGAGACCTACCTGCGTTCCGACCTGGTGATCGCGGCGGCCACACAGGCCGGTGCCGACGCCGTGCACCCCGGCTACGGCTTCCTGTCCGAGAACGCCGGTTTCGCCCGTGCCGTCCGGGACGCCGGGCTGACATGGGTCGGCCCGGCGCCCGAGGCCATCGAGACCATGGGCTCCAAGGTGGAGTCCAAACGCCTGATGGCCGAGGCCGGGGTACCGGTACTGCCCGAACTGGACCCGGCCGACGTCACCGAGGCGGACCTGCCGGTGCTCGTCAAGGCGTCCGCGGGCGGTGGCGGCCGGGGAATGCGGATCGTCCGCACGCTCGCCGAGCTGACCGACGCCGTGGCGAGCGCGCAGGCCGAGGCGGCATCCGCGTTCGGCGACCCGACCGTGTTCTGTGAGCGGTATCTGGACACCGGCAGGCACATCGAGGTTCAGGTCATGGCGGACGCCCACGGCACGGTGTGGACCGTGGGGGAGCGCGAATGCTCCATCCAGCGCCGCCACCAGAAGGTCGTCGAGGAAGCGCCATCGCCGCTGGTGGACGCCGCGATGCGGGCGGAACTGTTCGCGGCGGCGCGCACCGCGGCCAAGGCCATCGACTACGTCGGCGCGGGCACGGTCGAGTTCCTGGCCACCGCCAGTGGAGAGTTCTTCTTCCTGGAGATGAACACCCGGCTGCAGGTCGAGCACCCGGTAACCGAGTGCACCACCGGTCTGGACCTGGTGACGTTGCAGCTGCGCGTCGCAGAGGGGGAGCGGCTGCCACAGGAGCCGCCCGCGCCGCGCGGGCACGCGATCGAGGTCCGGCTCTACGCCGAGGATCCCGCCGCGGGCTGGCAGCCACAGAGCGGCACACTGCACGACTTCCACGTTCCCGGAGTGGTCGCGGAGTTCGCGCTCCCGCACCGGCACGGCATCCGGCTGGACAGTGGCGTCACCGCCGGATCGGTGATCGGTGTGCACTACGACCCGATGCTGGCCAAGGTGATCGCCTGGGGCCCGGATCGCACCGCCGCCGCTCGCGCCCTCTCCGGAGCGCTGGCCAGGGCGCGAATCCACGGTGTCACCACGAACCGGGACCTGCTGGTGAATGTCCTGCGCCATCCCGCGTTCCTCGCGGGCGACACCGACACCGCGTTCTTCGACCGCCACGGACTGGACGCGCTGGCCACCCCGCTGGCAGGCGAGCGAGCACGGACGCTGTCGGTGCTGGCGGCCGCGCTGGCCGACGCGGCGGCCAACAGGGCGAACGCCAGGGTGCTCGGCGGGCTGCCCAGCGGCTGGCGGAACCTGCCCTCAGCACCGCAGCGCAAGACGTACGTGGTGGCCGGTACCGAGTACGAGGTCGCCTACCGTCTCGGTCGCTCGGGCCTCGTCGCGGAGGGCAACGAGTGCTACGAGGACGTGGCGCTGGTCGAGGCCGTCCCGGATCGGGTCGTGCTCGCCGTGTCGGGCGTCCGGCGCACGTTCACCGTGGGACGCCATCCCGGCCTTGTCGTGGTGGACTCCCCGCTGGGGTCGGTCGCCTGCGCGCCTGCGCCCCGGTTCGCCGATCCGGAAGCGGCACTCGCGGCGGGCTCGCTCGTCGCGCCGATGCCGGGGACGGTGCTGCGCGTGGCGGTGTCCGAAGGGGACTCGGTCAGCGCAGGCGATCCCTTGCTGTGGCTGGAGGCGATGAAGATGGAACACCGCGTCTCGGCGCCCGCCGACGGGGTGGTCGCCGAACTGCCGGTGGTCGTGGGCCAGCAGGTCGATCTGGGAACGGTTCTGGCAGTAGTGGATCTGAACACCGAGGAGTCGGAATGACCATGAACTTCACCGAGCCCGAGGAGCGCCTCGCGCTGCGCAAGGCGGTCGCGGAACTGGGTCGCAGTTACGGCTACGAGTACTACCTGGAGCGGGCCCGCGCGGGCGGACACACCGACGACCTCTGGGACGAGGCGGGCAGGCTCGGCTATCTCGGCGTCTCGGTGCCGGAGGAGTACGGCGGTGGTGGCGCCGGCATCGGCGATCTGGCCGCCGTGTGCGAGGAGTTCTGCGCTGCCGGTACGCCGATGCTGCTGATGGTCGTCTCCCCGGCGATCTGTGCCACGGTGATCGCCCGGTTCGGCACCGACGAGCAGAAGCAGCACTGGCTGCCCGGTTTCGCCGAAGGGCGGGTCCGGATGTCGTTCGCGATCACCGAGCCCGACGCAGGATCGAACTCCCACAAGATCACCACCACCGCGCGCCGCAAGGAGGGCGGTGGCTGGGTCCTGAACGGGAGCAAGGTTTTCATCTCCGGAGTGGACGAGGCCGACGCCGTGCTGGTGGTCGGTCGCACCGAGGACGCGCGCACCGGCAAGCTCAAGCCCGCGCTGTTCATCGTGCCCACCGACGCGCCAGGACTCGAGTACACCCGGATTCCGATGGACCTGGTTTCCGCGGACAGCCAGTTCAGCCTCTTCCTCGACGACGTCACGCTCCCCGCGGACGCCCTCGTCGGCTCCGAGGACGCCGCGATCGCGCAGCTGTTCGCCGGGCTCAACCCGGAACGCATCATGGGGGCGGCCTTCTCCATCGGTATCGCCCGCTACGCCCTCGACAAGGGGGTGCGCTATGCCAAGGAGCGCAGCGTCTGGGGCGCGCCGATCGGTTCGCACCAGGGACTCGCGCATCCGCTGGCCCAGGTGAAGATCGAGCTGGAGCTGGCGAAGCTGATGACCCAGAAGGCCGCCGCGCTCTACGACTCCGGTGACGACTTCGGCGCGGGGGAGGCGGCCAACATGGCCAAGTACGCGGGGGCCGAGGTCGCGATCAAGGCCGTGGACCAGGCGGTTCAGGTGCACGGTGGCAACGGGCTCGCGTCCGAGTACGGGCTCGGCACGCTGCTCGGAGCCGTTCGCGTCGGCCGGATCGCTCCTGTGAGCAGGGAGATGGTGCTGAACTTCGTGGCGCAGCATAGTCTCGACCTGCCCAAGTCGTACTGACCGGTAACAAGCAAGGAGCGCATGTGAGCACGTTGGCGGGAAAGACCCTGATCATGTCGGGCGGGAGCAGGGGGATCGGCGAGGCGATCGCGGTCCGCGCCGCGCGGGACGGCGCCAACGTCGCCCTGATCGCGAAGACGACCGAGCCGCACCCGAAGCTGCCCGGCACGATCTACACAGCCGCCAAGGCCATCGAGGAGGCGGGCGGTCAGGCACTGCCGATCGTCGGCGACATCAGGGACGACGAGGCCGTCGAAGCCGCTGTCGCCAAGACGGTGGAGCAGTTCGGCGGCCTGGACGTGGTGCTGAACAACGCCAGCGCCATCGATCTGACGCCGTCGGAGTCGATCCCGATGAAGCGCTACGACCTGATGCAGGACATCAACGCCCGCGGCTCGTTCCTGCTGGCGCGCACGGCCATCCCGCACCTGCGCAAGGCGGACAACCCACACATCCTCACACTGTCCCCGCCGATCAGCCTCGATCCCAAGTGGTTCGCCGCGGGCCACCTCGCCTACAGCATCGCGAAGTACTCGATGAGTCTGGTGACGGTCGGCCTCGCGGCGGAACTCAAGGACGACGGCATCGCGGCGAACTCGCTGTGGCCGCGGACCACGATCGACACCGCCGCCATCCGCAACGTCGTCGGCGCCGAGTTGGCCAACAGGTCCCGGACGCCGGAGATCATGGCCGACTCCGCGCACGCGATCCTGACCAGGCCGAGCCGGGAGACCACCGGGAACTTCTTCATCGACGACGAGGTGCTGACGGCCGAGGGCGTCACCGACTTCGCGAAGTACCGGCTGGCCGATCGTGAGGAAGACCTGCAGCTCGACTTCTGGGTCGAATAGGCCCGAGCGGCTTCGAAGGGCACCGGGACAGTGATGCGTGAACCGCGACAGGAACGCAGCAGGACCACTCGGCGGCGGCTGGTGGAGGCCGCGGTGGAGTGCATCGCGGAGCGTGGCTGGAACGGCATCACCGTCGCCGTCATCGCGGAGCGGGCCGGAGTGTCCCGAGGGGCCGCGCAGCACCACTTCCCGGCGCGGGAGGACCTGGTCGCCGCCGCGGTGGAGCTCGTCGGGGAGACTCAGCTGATCGAACTCCGCACCCGCTCCGCGGACCTGCCCCCCGGGTCCTCCCGGATCGAGCCGGTGGTGGACATGCTGTTCAACCTCTATGCGGGACCGATGTTCCGTGCCGCCCTGCACCTGTGGGTGGCCGCTTCGACCGACGACGCACTGCGGTCCGTCCTGGTGCCGCTGGAGGCCAGGGTCGGCCGTGAGGCCCACCGGGTCGCACTCGAACTGCTCGGGGTGGACGAGTCGCACCCCGGCGTGCGCGAGATGGTGCAGGCGACGCTGGACCTCGCGCGCGGGCTCGGGCTGGCCAACCTGCTCACCGACGACACGCGCAGGCGTCAGCAGATCGTGCGCCAGTGGGCGCAGGTGCTCGCCCCTGCCCTGCCGCAGGCGGCCCCGGCCGGGAGCTGACCCGGGCCGGAGGCCACCTGAGCGTTCAGCGGCTGAGCGGGCGACGAGCAACCGTGCCGCGTCAGTCGCCCCGCGCCTCGCCGATGTCCTCGAACCAGACGTCTGGTCTGCGCGCGATGAACTCGCTCATCAGTTCGGCGCACCGAAGATCGCCCAGCACGGTGATCCGCACGCCGTTGTCCGCGAGCCACTCGTGGCCGCCCGAGAAGCTGGCCGCCTCACCGATGATCACTTCGCCGATGCCGAACTGGCGCACCAGGCCACTGCAGTACCAGCACGGCGAGAGGGTCGTCACCATCACCGTGTCGTGATAGTGCGGCCGCCTGCCCGCCGCGCGGAAGGCGGCGGTCTCCGCGTGCGTCGCGGGGTCGTCGTCCTGAACGCGCCGGTTGTGGCCCCGGCCGAGAACCGTCCCATCAGGACCGAACAGCGCGGCCCCGATGGGAACACCGCCCTCGGCGGCGCCGAGTTCCGCCTCCTCGAGGGCGACGGCGAGCATGGCCTCAGCGGTGTCACGAGTGGTCACCCCAACACTCTCGACGGTCGCCGCGGTGGTGGCAAGCAGGCGTCGCCGTGACCGCGGCAACCGTGACACGAAGGAAAGCGACCGCTTAGTATGTCGGGAACGGCCAGGTGTGATGCTTCGCGCCGAGGTCCTCGACGACGTGGGAGGTGGCAGTGCTGGTGTCGCGGCGCCGTACTCGCTCCGCCTACTCCACGGGCGGTACCGCGGCGCCGAGCATGCGCAGGGCCAGTTCTCCGTACTCCCTGCCGAGTTCGTCGGGGGTGGTCCGGTTGCGGCTGGTGTACCAGCGGGCCACGTCCACGCCGAGAGACAGCACGGCGCGTGCCGCCATCCGCGGGTCGCGCACCTGGAACACCCCGGCCCGCACGCCCTCGGTGATCACCTCGCGCACCGTGTTCTCGATGAGCCTGCGCAGGTCCGCCACGATCTCGTACTCCCGCTCCGGCAGCGCCGCGAGTTCGTACTGCACGACCCTGGCGACCAGATGTCTGCGGGCGTGCCACGCGACGAAGTCCTCCACCACCCTGCGGATCACCTCGGCCGGCTCGGCACTGGTCGCGACCACGTTCTGCACCAGGCCCAGCGTCTGTTCGTGCCCGCTGCGGCTGATGGTGAACAGCAGTGCGGCCTTGGAGGGAAAGTGCACATACAGCGCGGCGGGACTCATCCCCGCCGCGCCGGCGATGTCCCGGGTCGTGGTGGCGTGGTATCCCCTGCGGGCGAAGGATTCCACCGCGGCGAGCATGAGCCTGCGGGCGGCGTCGGGCTGGACGTCCGGCCACAACTCCGCGGACAGCGACATCGTCATACGACAAAGTGTAAGCGAGCGCTTAGCAGCGTTCGCTCAACGGAGGAGGAGATCGCTCTAGTGGACTCGTTCAAGGACCGCGTCGCCATCGTCACCGGCGCCAGCAGGGGCATCGGCTTCGGCATCGCGAAGGACCTCGTCGACCGCGGCGCGAAGGTGTGCATCACCGCCCGCAAGCCGGACCCGTTGGCCGAGGCCGTGCGCGAGCTCGGTGGTGCGGCCGTCGCCCTCGCGGTGCCGGGCAAGGCCGACGATCCCGCGCACCAGGAGGAGGCGGTGCGCCGGACGCTGGAGACGTTCGGCAGCGTGGACCTGCTCGTGAACAACACCGGCATCAACCCCGTGTACGGCTCGCTGCTCGACGTCGAGCAGGAGGCGGCGGCGAAAATCTTCGCGGTCAACGTGCTCGCCCCGCTCGGCTGGGTCCGCCGCGCGCGGGACGCGTGGATGGGCGAGCACGGTGGGGCGGTGGTGAACGTCGCCTCGATCGCGGGCCTGCGCACCTCGCCCGGCATCGGGATGTACGGCGTCAGCAAGGCGGCGCTGATCCGGCTCACCCTCGAACTCGCCGGCGAGCTTGGCCCGGACATCAGGGTGAACGCCGTGGCTCCCGCCGTGGTGAAGACGAAGTTCGCGACGGCGCTGTACGAGGGGCGCGAGGACGAGGTCGCGGAGCCGTACCCGATGAAGCGGCTCGGTGTGCCCGAGGACGTCGCCGGGGCCGTGACGTTCCTGCTGTCGGAGCAGGCGAGCTGGATCACCGGCCAGACCATCGTGGTCGACGGCGGGATCACGATCGGCGGCGGCCTGTGACCGGCTCACGACCCACGCCGTCCTCGCTCGACGGCGCGGGCGTCGTCGTCACCGGTGGTGGTGGCGGTATCGGCGCGGCGATGGCCCGCCGGTTCGCCGCCGAAGGTGCCCGCGTGGTGGTCGCCGACCTCAACGGCGACGCGGTCACGACCGTGGCGGAGGAGATCGGCGGAACCGCGGTCACCGGGGACGTCGCGAGCGAGGCGGGGGTCGCGGAGCTGCTGGGCGCGGCCAGGGACGCGCTCGGGGAGATAGACCTGTTCTGCGCGAACGCGGGAGTCGCCCCACTTGGTGGCGCCGACGCCGCCGAGCAGCAGTGGGCGCTCGCCTGGGACGTCAACGTGATGGCGCACGTGCGGGCCGCATCGGCGCTGCTCCCGGATTGGCTCGCTCGCGGAAGAGGCCATTTCATCGCCACGGTGTCGGCGGCCGGTCTGCTGACCAGCCTCGGTTCGGCGCCCTACTCGGTGACCAAGCACGGCGCCCTCGCGTTCGCGGAATGGCTCTCGGCCACGTACCGCCATCGGGGCATCACGGTTCAGGCCGTGTGCCCGCAGGGGGTGCGCACGCGGATGCTGGAGGACGCGGGGCCGGGCGGCAAGCTCCTCATGGACGAGTCGGCCATCAGCGCCGAGCGGGTCGCGGATCTGGTCGTCGAGTCGGTGGCCGACGGGCGGTTCCTGGTGCTGCCGCATCCCGAGGTCGCCGACTACTACGCCGCGCGCGCCACCCAGACCGAGCGGTGGCTCGGCGGCATGAACAAGCTGCAGCGCAAGATCGAGGACGCGCTCGGCACCACGTAGTACCTCGCACTTTCCCGGGAAAGTGCGAGGTCTGGAAACTCCCGTCCCTGGTCACGGGCTCCCCGGGCTCGCACTTTCCCGGGAAAGTGCCGTCGCCACGCGCAGGGGTACCGATCAGTGCTGGGCTAGCGTGCGGGAAGAGTTCATCTCGCGCAGCTGGTTGTCCAGCCGCTCGGCCCGTGCCTGCCCCGCGTTCCACAGCAGCCGCAGGCCCGCGGTGAGGTCGATCCCGAGGTCGTACTGTCCACTACGGAGAGGCAGTGTGGCCTGCTCCTCCCCGGCGTGCAGCCGGGCCATGCGGCCGAGGCCGGCGACGGCACCGGCCAGAACGAACAGGAACAGCGTGTTGGCAATCATCTCGGCCATGCGGCCCACCTCCTAGTAAGTCCAATTGCGGTCCAGTCTTGCAATTGGCCTGCTTCTACATCAGACTGCAGGAGCGAATGGAATGGTGGTAGAGCCAATGGCAGTAGAAGTGGATCGTTTTGACCAGGGTGCGCTTGGCCGTGGTGCCGCACTGGCGAGTCTCCTCGGCGACTGGACGTCCGGTCCGGGACCGCTGTACCGCAAGCTCGCCGACGCGCTCGCTCGGGCGGTCCGGGAAGGAGCGCTGCGTGCGGGGGACCGCCTGCCCGCCGAACGCGAGCTGGCCGGCGTTCTCGCCGTCAGCCGGGCCACCGTCGTCGGGGCGTACGACGAACTCCGCGGGCGCGAGGTGATCGAGCGCAGGCAGGGCAGCGGGACCAGGATCAGCCGTGCGACCAGAGCGCCGCTGAGCGACGGCAGGGTCCGCGGTGGCGGGGCGGGGACCATCTTCCAGCGGCTCATCGACGGGCCCGGTCCACTGATCTCATTGGCCTGCGCCGCGGACAGGGGCGGACACGAGGTGACCGAGGCGCTGCAGGACGTCCTCAGTCTCGACATGGACGCCCTGCTCGGTGATCCCGGATACCACCCGCGCGGATTGCCGGTGCTGCGCGAGGCCATCGCCGAGCACTACACCGCGCACGGTCTGCCCACGTGTGCCGACCAGATCCTTGTCACCACGGGGGCCCACCAGGCGCTGGTCGTCATCGCCGAGGTCTACCTGCGCAAGGCGGCCACCGTGGTGGTGGAAGCGCCGAGCTGGCCCGCCTGCCTCGACGTCTTCCGCTCGGCCAGCGCCGAACTGGTGCCCGTGCCGATGGACGACGAGGGTATCGAGGTGCGCGCGTTGCGCGCCGCGCTCGTCGAGCACGCGCCCGCGCTGCTCTACGTCATGCCGAGCTATCACAATCCGACCGGGGTGCTGATGTCGGAGATGCGCCGCAGGCAGGTGGTGGAGTTGGCCGCCCGGTACGACGTGCCGATCCTGGAGGACAACGCCTACGCCGGAATGGGGCTGTCCGACAATGCCCTCGAGACACCGGCGCCCCTGGCGACGGTCGCCGGCGACGAGGTGGAGTCGGTGATGGTCGAATCGCTGGGGAAAGCCGTCTGGGGCGGGCTGCGCATCGGCTGGGTGCGGGGGCCGGTCGAGGTGATCGAGCGGTGTGCCCGGCGCAAGGCGCTCGCCGATCTGGGGAGCCCGGTGATCGACCAGGCGGTCGCGGCCCGTCTCGTGCCCCGTCTCGACGAACTCGCCAGGAACAGGTCCGCCGGGCAGCGGGAGCGCTGCACAGCGCTGGAGGAGCTGCTCCGGCAGAGGTTGCCGGACTGGCGCTGGCGCAGGCCGGACGGCGGCTCGTCGCTGTGGGTGGAGCTGCCAGACACCAACGCCGACGTGTTCGCCCAACTCGCGCTGCGCCACGGAGTCGAGGTGATTCCTGGATCCACAATGGACCACACCGGCGGGCACGAGAACTTCCTGCGGATCCCGTTCACCCACTCGCAGGACGTACTCGAGGAACTCGTGCAGCGGCTGTGCCGGGCCTGGGCAGAGCTGCGGCGGCACGGTCCGCAGGACAGCGCGCCGTTGCGGCCGATCATCTGAGAGTGCGTCTGGGAACGGCGGGTTGCGTGGTCATGGCGATCCGTGCAACTCGGCCGACGAAGTCCCGCTATCGAGGCGGCAGGGCGCCCAGCGGCAGAACTGGACAGCCGCTGGGAGCCGAAGCCCTGGCGACTCGATCGCGGCCCGAGTTCGCGGACAGGCTCTGAGAGTGCGTCTTCCCGGCGTCGCCGCACACTGTGCCCGACCACCGGCGGTATCCTGTCCCGTCGCAGGGGGAGAAGAGGTGGACGCGGTGAAGGGGAGAGCATGGCCGGACCCGGTAATGGGCGGAGCGCCGAGGACCACGTGAGTGTGCCGGGACGGCTGTTGTCCGTCGCGACGAGACTGTTCGCGGAGCGCGGGTTCGACCGCACCTCGGTGCAGGAGATCGTGGAAGCCGCCGGCGTCACCAAGGGGGCGATGTACCACTATTTCGACTCGAAGGACGATCTGCTCTACGAGATCTACGGCCGGATACTGCGGGAGCAGACCGAGCGGTTGGAGAAGCTCGCCGCCACGGAGGCTCCGGTGGGCGAGCGGCTCGCGTCGGCGGCGTCGGACGTGGTCGTGAGCAGCATCGCCAACCTCGACGACACCAAGATCTTCCTGCAGTCGATGCACCAGTTGAACCCGGAGAAGCAGCGCGCCGTGCGCGCCGAACGGCGCCGCTACCACGAACGGTTCCGTGCGCTGGTCGAAGAGGGACAGCGGGCGGGCGAGTTCCGCACGGAGCAGCCTGCCGACCTTGTCGTCGACTTCTTCTTCGGTGCCGTGCACCACCTCGGTTTCTGGTACAGCCCACAGGGCGCGTGGTCGGCGCAGCAGGTCGGCGACCACTTCGCCGACCTGCTGCTGAACTCGCTGCGTCCGTGAGGGGCAACGGGAACCCGTCGACGAGTTCCGGTCCGGCGGCCGATCAGGTGAAGCAGTAGGCGCGGGAGCCGAAGCTCCAGCACTGGATCGCCCTGGAGGCGGTCGCGGTGTGCCCCGCCCGGTCGGTGACCGTGAGTTCCGCGGTGAAATTGCCCCCGCGAGCGGGGTAGCGGTGGCTCGTGGTGACTCCGCTGCCCGAGCCGCCGTCACCGAAGTTCCACGAGTACGACGCGAGATCGCCGTCCGGATCGGTGGATCGCGACGCGTCGAAGGAGCAGTTGTCGTAGTAGCAGCTCACGGTGAACGCCGCGGACGGCGGCTCACCGGTGTCCGGTGGTGTCCCGGCGCGTACGGTCCTGGTCGCGGTGCCGGTGTTGCCGTCGTTGTCGGTCACGGTCAGCGTCACCGTGTACTCGCCGGCCTCGGCGTAGGTGTGGCCGGGCGCGACGCCCGTGCCGGTCCCGCCGTCACCGAAGTCCCACGCGTAGGACTCGATCGTGCCGTCCGGGTCCCGCGATCCACTCGCGTCGAAGGAGCACGACGATTCGGCCGCCGAGCACTGTTCGGTGAACTCCGCGACCGGATCGGCGGGCCCGGCCGTCCCGCAGTACTGGGCCTCCTTGCCGATGGCACGGTAGGGGCAGTCCGCGTAGTTCAGCAGCGAACGCACGGCGTCCTCGTTGCGCGCGGTCTCCCGTGCGATCACCTCGTCGGGCGGGTAGAAACCGGGGTTGGACGAGCGCGGGTACATCTCGAAGGTGAACGAGAAAATGTCCTGCACCGCCCACATCCAGTCATTGACCGAGCCGTCGGTGATGTAGAGATCGCTGGACTGCTGCGGGGTGTAGTTGTTGGTGGCGGCCATTTCCCGGCCGATCTTCACGAACGTGTCATGCGCGTCCCGGGACATGTCCGATCCGGTGTCGTCGTAGGTGTAGCCCATGGGCCAGAGCACGAGCTCGCTGTAGGTGTGGAAGTCGATGTGCGCGGTGATCTGCTGCTGCCCGCCCACGACTCGGCCGCGGACGAAGTCAGCGATTGCGCTGACCTCGGGGGTGGACTCCGGCGCGGGACCCCGGTAGGTGTCGCTGGCCGGATTGCTCGACGAACCGCCGCAGCAACCCCACATGTAGTCCCAGTTCCGGTTCATGTCGGTGCCGACCGACCCGCCGCCGGGCTGGCGGTTCTTGCGCCAGGCGCGGTACTGGCCACTGGCGACGTCGTACTCGACACCGTCCGGGTTGGCCATCGGCACGATCCACACCTCGCGCTCGTCGACCAGCCGGGTGATCTCGGTGTCGTTGCCGTAGGAGTCGGTCAGCAAATTGGCGATGTAGAGCGCCATCTCCGCGGTCAGGTGCTCCCTGGCGTGCTGGTTCGAGGTGAACAGCACTTCCGGCTCGGCCTCGTCGGTGCCGACGTTGTCGCTGATCTTCATGATCGGCAGTTCGCGGCCCTCGTAGGAATTTCCGATGTCGCCGAGTTTGACGAGATCGGGATGCTCGGCCGCCATCCGGTCGAGTTCGTCGAGCAGTTCGGTGTAGTTGTGGTAGCGCGAGTCCGCGGGCGGGAAGTCCATGGCGGTGGCGACCGGGGTCACGGTGAAGCCGAGTTCGCGGATCGCGTCGGCCTCGGCCGGTAGTGCCGAGACCAGGACGTGGTCGGATTCGACGCCGTCGATCGCGGCACCTGTCCCCGCGACGCTGGTGCGTTCCTCGCGCGTGTCCGGACCGTCGACGCGGTACGTCGCGGACGATGTGGTGGCCGGTGCCTCCGGCGACCTCGGCTCGGCGGCCTGGCCGGTGCCGCTCATGACCACGGGCGGGCCCAGCAGGGCCAGTCCGAGCGCGAGCGGGAGCATTCGTCTGATCATCAGCGACCTCCGGGTTTCGGGAATCCGGCGCGCGGGCAGCGCGACGGCCGGCGTGCGCCGGGAATCGTCCGAGACTCGGACGGACCTGGAGGCCGTGCAATCAGGGTTTCGCTAGGTACTGCCACTTATCGGTCGATGACCAGCGAACACTCTCCGTAAACGGGACGAAGGTCGGCCCCGGGAAGTGCCAACTGGAGGCCCGGAAGTGCCAAGTCGGGTCAGGCCGGGAGGTCCACCAGTCCGGCGAGGGTGGTGCGGTGGCGCCCTGGGGCGCCGAGTGCGAGCTGGTCGGCCTTGGCGCGCTTGAGGTACAGGTGCGCCGGGTGCTCCCAGGTCATCCCGATGCCGCCGTGCAGCTGGACACACTCCTCCGCCGCGTGCACCGCGATGTCCGAGCAGTACGACTGCGCCAGCGCGACCGCCACGGCGGCG
The DNA here is from genome assembly GCF_900111885.1 of Amycolatopsis marina. GTDB lineage: Bacteria > Actinomycetota > Actinomycetes > Mycobacteriales > Pseudonocardiaceae > Amycolatopsis > Amycolatopsis marina. Next base: position 82,362 of record NZ_FOKG01000006.1, on the reverse strand, counting down.
TCCGGGTTGTCGGAGGCGAGCACGTCGGCCGCATAGCGGGCGGCCGCGCGCGCCGACACCAGCTGCAGGTACAGGTCGGCGAGCCGGTGCTTGAGCGCCTGGAAGGAGCCGACCGGCCTGCCGAACTGGAACCGCTGCTTGACGTAGCTCACCGTCTCGTCCAGGCACCACTGTGCGATCCCGAGCTGCTCGGAGGCGAGCAGGCCCGCCCCGGTGCGCAGTGCCGTGGTCAGTGCCGCGGTGGCGTGGTCGCCGGTGGCGATCGGGATTCCCCGAGCCCTGTCGAGGGCGACATCGGCGACCTGACGGGTCGGGTCGAGGGAGACGCGGCCGGTCACCGCGACCCCGGCCGCGGACGCCTCCACCGCGTGGAGTTCCGGGCCGTCCTGGCCGATGGCTGGAACGAGCAGCAGGTCCGCGGCCGCGGCGTCGGCGACGGTGCCCACCGTGCCGGTGAGGACACCGTCGCCCTCGGCCCGGACGCCCTGCGGGAAGGCCGCTCCCGGCCAGGTGGAGAGCACGACGGCGAGGACGCCGACCTGTTCGCCCGCGGCCAGCTTGGCCAGCGGTTCCGCGACCTCCGGGCGGGACGTGTCCGCGGCGAGCAGGGCCGACGTGGCGAGCACCGCGCTGCTGAGAAAGGGCACCGGTGCCACACCGCGGCCCAGTTCCTCCAGCACCACGGCGGACTCCCGCACGGAGGCGCCGTGGCCGCCGAGGGCCTCGGGCACCTGCAGACCGGCCACTCCGAGGTCTGCCGCGAGCGTGCGCCAGAGCGAAAGGTCGCAGGGCTGGTCCGTCTCGATCCGGCCCAGTACCGACTCCGGATCGCACCGGTCGGTGAGCAGATCCCGGACACTGGCGCGCAGGTCGGTCTCGACCTCCGAGTACAACAGATCAGCGGTCCGGTTCGTCGGTGCGGTCATCGGGGGAGGTCCTTCCAGGCGACGTCCTTGTCGGAGCGGGGTTCCGAGGGCAGTCCCAGCACCCGCTCCGCGATGATGTTGCGCAGGATCTCCGAGGTCCCGCCCTCGATGGAGTTCCCCTTCGCGCGCAGATAGCGGTAGCCGGCCCCGCGGCCGGTGAAGTCGACGATGTCGGGGCGGCGCAGCGTCCAGTCGTCGTAGAGCAGCCCTTCCTCGCCGAGGAGTTCGAGTTCGAGGCCGGAGAGCTCCTGGTTGAGCCTGGCGAACGCCAGTTTCATCGCCGATCCCTCCGGGCCTGGCGAACCGACCGCGAGCTGCTGACGCAGTCTGCTGCCGGCCAGCCGGGTCGCCTCCGCCTCCACCCACAGCCGGAGCAGCCGGTCATGCAATTCGGGGGTCCGCAGCTCGGGGCGCTCGCGCCAGGTCCGGGTGAGGACGCCGGTCATCCCGCCCTCACGGGGCATCGCGGTGCCCCCGATGGCCACCCGCTCGTTCATCAGTGTGGTCTGCGCGACCCGCCAGCCCTCGCCGATCTCGCCGAGGCGATGTGCGTCCGGAATCCGGACCCCGGTGAGGAAGACCTCGTTGAACTCGGCCTCGCCGGTGATCTGGCGCAGCGGACGGACCTCCACTCCCGGAGCGGTCATGTCGCAGACGAAGTACGTCATGCCCTGGTGCTTGGGCACGTCGGGATCGGTCCGGGTGACCAGGATGGCCCACCGTGCGGTGTGGGCGCTGGAGGTCCACACCTTCTGTCCGTCGACCACCCAGTCGTCGCCGTCGCGCACCGCCCTGGTGCCCAGCGCGGCGAGGTCCGATCCGGCGCCCGGTTCGCTGAAGAGCTGGCACCACACCTCCTCGCCGGTCCACAGCGGACGAAGGAAGCGCGTGCGTTGTTCCTCGGTCCCGAACTTGAGGATGGTGGGTGCGGCCATGCCGAGGCCGATGCCGATTCGCCGCGGATCGTTGTCCGGCGCATCGGCCGCGGCGAGTTCGGCGTCCACGACGGCCTGCAGTGACCTCGGTGCGTCGAGGCCGCCGAGGCCGGTGGGAAAATGCACCCAGGCAAGTCCGGCGTCGAATCGGGCGCGGAGGAACTCGAGCCGGTCGGTGGCCTGGGGGTCGTGCTTCTCCAGCAGGTCCCGGACGAGATCCCGTAGCCCTTCCGCGTCCACAGTGGTCTCAGGATTCGGTGTGCTCATCAGCTCATTTCCGTTCCGGCAGGTACTTCTTGAGTTCACGGCGGGCCAGCGAGCGCTTGTGCACCTCGTCGGGGCCGTCGGCCAGCCGCAGCATGCGCGCGGCGGCCCACAGGCCGGCTAGGGGGAAGTCCTGGCTGACCCCGCCCGCTCCGTGCGCCTGGATGGCCTTGTCGAGGATCCACTCGACCGAGGCGGGCGTCGCGATCTTGATCGACTGGATCTCGGTGTGCGCCCCCTGGTTGCCGACCGTGTCCATCAGCCACGCGGTCTTGAGCACCAGCAGTCGCAACTGCTCCACCCGTACCCGCGACTCGGCGATCCAGTCCTGCACGACCCCCTGCTGGGCGATCGGCTTGCCGAAGGCCGTGCGGGAGATCGTGCGGCGGCACATCAGCTCGATACCGCGTTCGGCCATTCCGATCAGCCGCATGCAGTGGTGGATGCGGCCGGGACCGAGCCGGGCCTGCGCGATGGCGAAGCCGCTGCCCTCCTCCTGCAGCAGGTTCTCCGCGGGCACCCGGACGTCGTCGAACACGACCTCGGCGTGTCCACCGTGATCGCCGTCGGTGTAGCCGAAGACGTTCATGCCACGTTTGACCTGGACACCGGGGGTGTCGCGGGGGACCAGGATCATGCTCTGCTGCCGGTGCGGCTCCGCATCGGGATCGGTCTTGCCCATCACGATGAAGATGCGGCAGTTCGGGTTCATCGCGCCGGAGATGTACCACTTGCGTCCGGAGATGACGTAGGAGTCGCCGTCCCGGACGATCTTGGTCTCGATGTTGCGCGCGTCGGAGGAGGCCACGTCCGGCTCGGTCATCGCGAACGCGGAACGGATCTCGCCGTCGAGCAGTGGGCGCAGCCACTGCTCGTGGTGCTTCGGCGAGCCGAACATGGCGAGCACTTCCATGTTGCCGGTGTCCGGCGCCGCACAGTTGAGCACCGTCGGGGCGAGCTGCGGGCTGCGGCCGGTGATCTCGGCGAGCGGGGCGTACTGCAGGTTGGTCAGGCCCGCCCCGTGTTCTCCGGGAAGAAAGAGGTTCCACAGTCCACGGCTGCGGGCCTCGGTCTTGAGATCCTCCACGATCGGCACGCTCGACCACGGGTCGTCCCGCTCGGCGAGTTGCTGCTCGAAGACCGGCTCGGCCGGGTAGACGTGTTCGTCCATGAACGCCTCGAGCCGCGAGCGCAGCTCGTCGGTCTCGGCGTCGAACGCGAAGTCCATCAGTCCTCCGTAAGTTGTTAGGCGGTCCGGGAGGACCGGGTGTGGCTGATCAGTTCTTGCCTGTAGTGGCTTGCAAGGAGTGGCCGCCTGGTCTTTCGGGGCGCCCTGGCTGCTGATTGGGGTGTTCCACGGGCCAGCGGCACAAACTGGCAGTGGGGAGACGTGGGTGAATCAGCGTTTGGAACAAGCTTGGGCTGGGATCGACGCGGGCAAGGCCCATCACTGGGCTGCGGTGGTCGACGCGACCGGTTCCACGGTGTGGTCGAGAAAGATCAGCAACGACGAGGGCGAGATCCTGGGCGCGATCGCGGAGATCTGCGGTCTGGCGCAGACTGTGCACTGGGCGGTGGACATCTCGGGGACGTCCTCGGCGTTGCTGCTGGCCCTGCTGGCCGCTCACGGGCAGCATGTCGTGTACGTGCCCGGTCGCACCGTCAACCGGATGTCCGGTGCCTATCGTGGTGAGGCGAAAACCGATGCCCGGGACGCTTACGTCATCGCCGAAACCGCGCGGGTCCGCAGAGATTTCACCGCCATCGAGGTACCCGCCCAGCTCGCGGCGGACTTGGGCCTGCTGACCGCGCACCGCGCCGATCTGATCGCTGACAGAGTCCGGATGATCAACCGGCTGCGAGACGTTCTGACCGGCATTTTCCCCGCCCTGGAACGGGCTTTCGACTACTCGGCACACAAAGGCGCCCTGGTGCTGCTGACCGGATACCAAACCCCGGCCGCCCTGCGCCGCCGAGGCCATACCCGACTGACCGCCTGGCTGGCCCGCCGCAGCGTTCGCAACTCCGAGATCGTCGCGACCACCGCACTGGAAGCCGCCGAGGCCCAATACACCACTCTGCCCGGCCAGGACGTCGCCGCCGGCATCGTGGCCGAGCTGGCACGCCAGATCCTGGATCTGGACGAGAAGATCAAGCGCCTCGACACCCAGATCCGGGACACCTTCCACACCCACCCGCAGGCCGAGATCATCGAATCCCTGCCCGGCATCGGACCGGTCCTGGGGGCGGAATTCGTCGTCGCCGCCGGTGACCTGGCGGCGTATGCCGACGCCGGTCACCTCGCCTCCGCAGCCGGACTGGTACCCGTCTCTCGGGACTCGGGGCGACGGACCGGGAACCTGCACCGGCCCAAGCGCTACAGCCGACGGCTGCGCCGCATCTTCTACCTCTCCGCCCAGACCAGCATCATCCGTGACGGGCCGAACCGAGACTTCTACCTCAAAAAACGTGCCCAAGGACTCAAACACGTCCAGGCCGTCATCGCCCTGGCCCGCCGCCGGGTCAACGTGCTGTGGGCGCTGCTGCGTGACAACAGAGTATTCACCCCCACCCAACCGGTCACGCAAGCAGCTTGACTTCCTCATTGAGACTCCTGGCGGGTGGCGTTGTCGAGGATGGTGTTGCCGCGCGTGACCAGCGGTAGCACGCTGTTGCCGATGCCGGCGAAACCTTCGCCGACGGTCTGTCCGTGGTCGAAGCGGTAGTGGATGCCTTCGAGGATCACCGCCAGCTTGAAGAAGGCGAAGCCGACGTACCAGTCGAGCCGGGACACGTCGCGGCCGGACCGCGCGGCGTAGCGCGCCACCACCGCCTCGGTGTCCGGGTACCCCGGCGCGTCACTGGCGTTGGACACGATTCCCAGGCTCGTGGTGTCCCGCCCGGCGTACGCGACGAGCAGGGCGAGGTCGGTGAGCGGGTCGCCGAGGGTGGACATCTCCCAGTCGAGCACGGCGCTGATCCGGTCGTCGCTGTCGACCAGGACGTTGTCCAGCCGGTAGTCGCCGTGCACGATCGCCGGCGGGCCGGATTCGGGAACCTCGGCCGCGAGCCGGTCGTGCAGATCGTCGATGCCGGGCAGTTCCCTGCTGCGGGAGGAGTCCAGTTGCTTCTTCCAGCGTCGTAGCTGGCGCTGCAGATACCCGTCCGGCCTGCCGAAGTCGGCGAGACCGATGGCGTCGGGGTCGACCGAATGCAGGTCCACGAGCGTGTCCACCAGGGCGAGGCCGATCGAGCGGGTGCGCTCGGGGCCGAGCGCGAGCAGCTCGTCCTCGGTCCGGTACGGCGTCCCCTCGGCGAACTCCATGACATAGAAGGGGGCGCCGACGACGCCGGGATCGTCGCAGAGCAGGACGGTGCGGGGGACCGGCACGCCGGTGCCGTTCAGCGCCGAGATCACCCGGTACTCCCTGGACATGTCGTGCGCGGTGGGCAGGACGTGGCCAAGGGGTGGGCGCCGGACGACCCACCGGCTGGTGCCGTCGGTGACCCGGTAGGTGAGGTTCGAGCGGCCGCCCGCGATCACCTCGCCGCGCAGGGGACCGGCGACGAGCCCGGGCAGGTCCCGGTCCAGTCGCTCGCGCAGGCGCGCCAGGTCGAGGCCGGGGGGATCGTCGTCGGTCATCTGCCCTCCTGAGGAACGGCTCTGCTGGAACCGGAAGTGTCCGGTAATGGTACCGACCGGTCGGTATGTCGTGCCGGTGCTTCGGCGGAGCATGCCCCTCGCTCAGCCGAGCAACCGGGCGACGGTCTCGGCGACGCAGGCCGGCTTGCTCTCGCCGTCGATCTCGATGGTCCAGCGCACGACCGCCTGCTTGCCGCCGGGCACGTCGGTCAGCTCGGTCAGCTCGGCACTGGCCCGAACGCGGGAACCGACCCGGACCGGCTGCGGGAACCGCACCTTGTTCAGGCCGTAGTTGATGCCCATCGACAGGTTGTCGACCTGGTAGATCTCCTTGCCCAGCATGGGGATCAGCGAGAGCGTCAGATAACCGTGTGCGATGGTGCCGCCGAAGGGACCCGCCGCGGCCCGCTCGGTGTCGATGTGGATCCACTGGTGATCGCCCGTGGCGTCGGCGAAGGTGTTGACCTGTTCCTGGGTGATCGTGTGCCATTCGCTGTGGCCGAGGACCTCGCCGACAGCGCCCGTGAAGTCATCGAGTCCGGAAAAGACACGCATGAGGAGCTCCTTTGCTCGCGCGGGCACTCAGGCCTTCGGGCCGCCCGCCACGTAGATGACCTGGCCGGACACGAACGAGGCCTCGTCGCTGACGAGGAAGGACGCGACGTTGGCGATGTCCTCGGGCTCGCCGACCCTGCGGACCGGGATCTCCTGTGCCGCCCCCTTCTTCATGTCCTCGAAGGAGATGCCGAGCCGCTCCGCGGTCGCCGCGGTCATCTCGGTGGCGATGAATCCGGGGGCGATCGCGTTGGCCGTGACGCCGAACTTGCCGAGCTCGAAGGCCAGGGTCTTGGTGAAGCCCTGCAGGCCCGCCTTCGCTGCGGAGTAGTTCGCCTGCCCCCGGTTGCCGAGTGCGGAGGTGCTCGAGAGGTTGACGATACGGCCCCACTTCTGCTCGGTCATGTACTTCTGTGTGGCGCGGCTCATCAGGAACGAACCCCGCAGATGCACGTTCATCACCGAGTCCCAGTCGTCCTCGGACATCTTGAAGAGCATGTTGTCGCGGGTGATGCCGGCATTGTTGATCAACACCGTCGGCGCGCCGAGCTCCTCGGCGACGCGCGTGACGGCGGCGTCGACCTGGGCGCTGTCGCTGACGTCGAGTCCGACGCCAATGGCCCTGCCCCCGGCCGCGGTGATCGCCTCGGCACCGGAGGCGCAGCTCGCCTCGTCCAGGTCGAGCAGTCCGACGGCGAAGCCGTCCCGGGCGAGCCGGGCGGCGACGGCGGCGCCGATTCCGCGTCCCGCTCCGGTGACGATGGCGACCTTGCTCGGAGATCCGGTCACGTGTTCCTCCTCTGGCTCGGCACTGAGTGTGAGTGGGCGACAGCATTCTAAGCGAGCGCTTAGGACCGTACTCCCCGCGTCGAGCCGGAGTCTGTGACCTGTGTCATGTGCGAGGGGGGATCGCCAGGGTGCGGCCGGTCGGCGCGGGGCGCAGGTGCAGGCCGAGTGCGAGGGCCGCGACGGCGAGCACCTCGGTGAGCGCGAGGCCGCGCTCGACGAGGCCGAGCGGGATCGAGCGCCACCACGGTGGTCCGCCGGCCGCCATGACCAGGACCGCCACCAGGATCGGGGTGAACCACAGCAGCGCGGCGGCCCCGAGTGCCTGCGTGGCCCTGCGCCACCGGGGCGCGTGGGCGAACACGGCACGGGCGGCGAGCATGATCGCGATCGGGAGACACAGGAAGGCCATGAGGCTCGCGACGCGGTGAATGCTGCCACCGAGGCTCGGGCCCACGCTCCAGTCGGTCTTGGGAAAGATCACGATCATCACCAGGCCGAGGACCCACGCGGCGAACAGCGGGAAGGCCAGGGACACCGGCCGGAGCAACCGGTGCCGGACCAGCAGCACGATCGCGATGGCGGAACCGGCCGCGATCAGCGCGACCGAGAGGTCGAAGAGCCACTTGTTCTCACTCAGCGCGTACTCGCTGATCGTCCGCCGGATCGGACTGATCTCGCTGGTGGGCGGCAGGAACTGCAGCAGACCCATCAGGACGACGCCGCAGGCGAGGGCGGCGAGGGCGATCAACGGCAGGGGTGGAGTGCCGCGATCGGCGGTGCGTGTTTCGAGGGCGGGCGAGGACGGCACGAGACTCCTTCGGCGCGAGGGCGAGATCGGACCTTCCGCTCAGATCCGACTTTAGCGAGCACGGCTGAAAGGAACGTGAGAGAAATGCCCGCGCCGCCTCGCTCCTCAAAACCGCCAGCGGGTCTGCCCGTACACGCCCTTCGCGAAGCCGAACGCGGTGTCGGGGCGTAGCTCGAACACCAGCGCCACGCCGCCGACCTGGTTGGTGAACGCCTCCTCGCCGACGTCGAACGTCCACTCGCTGCCGTACTTCGCCACGTACTCGTCGGCGATCCGCCGCAGGGTCGCGGTGTCCTTGACGCGCCTCACCGCACCTTCGACAACAAGATCCAGTCCTTTGTGTAGTGAACTGGTACCGGTGGTGAGGATGCAGTTGGCGTTCTGCGCGAGGTTGTGCGCCTTGCGCTCATCGGGTCCCGTGCAGAAGTACAGGGCCTCGTCCAGCCACACGGCCAGTAGGGGAGTGACATGCGGGCGGCCGTCGGGCCGTACCGTCGACAGCCAGAACACCTCCGCGTCGCCCAGCCGTTCCCGTGCCGCTGTCCACGGTGTCGCGGTGGCGTCGGGGCTGCTGAATCGGGAGTCGAGTTCGGTTACCGGGCCGGTCATGTCCGCTCCTTCGGGTCCGTTCGGGTTGTCGAACGGGTAGACAAGCCCGCAGCGGAAAACTCATCGGCGAGTGCGGTCAGAACCAGTGCAGGCAGTGCGGGGAGCGCTCGCCGTGGAAGAGGGCGTCAGCGAGGCCGGCCGCGCCCTGGCGGTGGGCCTGGATGTGCCCGGCACGCACGAGCGTGCTCGGGGCAGTGCCGCCGAGGTAGACCGAGGCCAGGTCGCTCACGTCAAGGGACAGGTCGGGCTCCCGATCTGTCGGCACGCAGTCGGCCTCGCCGTCGCGGACGGTCAGCAGGTAGCGGTCGTGCTCGCCGAGGAACGGGTCGTCGACGTCGAGGACGAGCTCCCCGTCGGTGAACCAGCCGCGCGCGGTCAGCGCACGTGGGACGTCCAGCAGCCGAACCCAGAGCCAATCGGTGTCGTCACTCACCCGACCCGCGCGGAAGTCGGCGAGCTGCCAGCGCAGCGAGTGATCCGGCGGGACGTGCTTGAACACGACCTGACTGACCAGGTCGTGTCCGAGCACGAACCGGGCCAGGGCCGTGGAGACGGCCTCGTCGGGGGCGATGGTCTCGTCGACCGTCAGAGTGTCGGGCTCGTCGACCGAGTAGCTGGCGTATCCGTCCGGGACACCGTCGGCGTCCCGGTGGACGGCGACGTACCGCGGCGCCGGAGAGATCGGGGGCTGCCCCGCGCGCAGGGCCCACCAGCGGTGCGGCCGGGACAGCGCGCCGGGCTGCGCGCGGCGGTACCGGTCGTAGACCTCTTCCAGGATCTCGTCGCACTCGGTGCGACGCAGCAGTTCGACCGAGCCGGGCGCTGGTGTGTCGGCCGTTGCGCGCGCCCGGGGGAGAGCGAGGGTGGCCCGGTGACGTGGCACTGTCAGCCGCTGTGTGTGGGTCGCGGGTCCGTAGCCGAACCTGCGGTAGATGAGGGCCTCGGAGGCCAGCAGTACGGAGAGGAAGTCCCGCCGGGCCCGCAACTCGCTGAGCTGATGCCGCATCATCGTCTTGAGCACTCCCTGGCGTCGGTGTGAGGGCAGGACGCCGACGGCGGTCACCCCGGCCGCCGGGACGACGATCTCGCCGGGCAGGGTGAGTTCGAATGAGTAGGCGCCCGCGGTTCCGACCGGCCGCCCGTCCGTCGTCATGGCGAGCAGGTTGCGGTCCATTTCCAGCGCCGACCACCAGACTCCGGCACCCTCTGTGGGGGTTTCCGGGAAGCGCCCGAGCGCGGCATGGAACGTGTCGACGAAGACGGCGAGGTCCTGGTCGGTCGTGGGACGGATCTCCATTGCTGCCGCTGCCTCCCCGGATCCCGGCACCACGACTCGTGGTGGCTCGCCACAGTGCAACGGTGTCCCGTTGCCAGGTCAAGCGAATTACCGCCGGGCGAGTTCGGGAGTGCCGAAGCGGGCGACGTAGTTCCATACCCGTTTGAGCGCCTGCTCGTCGTGGCGGCCGGTGCGGGCGGCCGCGCCGAGTATTCCTGGGTCCAGGTAGCCGTCCCTGGCCAGGGAGAGGCCGAGCTCGACGTACTCGGGCCCGCGATAGCCCGGATGGCGCCGCAACTCGGCCACGTCGAGCCGGAAGCCGGGATGGCATTCGACCGGGCAGCCGAGCGCGTGGGCTGCGCCTTCGATGTCCGTCCCGCGGTAGCAGGGGTCGAGCACGATCGCCTCGACGTCGTCCGGGACGCGCAGCGGACCGTGGACGTGCGCTTCGATGTAGTCGTCCAGCGCGTCCCTGTGCTCGGCGAGCGCGATCGCCACGAGGGTGGACAGCCTGGTGGCGACACCGAAGTCGGCCGGTTCGAGGACGCTGTCGGGATAGCAGAACGTCGTCCGCTCCAGTGCATGCGGGGCGAGCCGGAGGTGCGCCGATCCGAACCTGGGGGAACCGCCGACGCGACGGCGGCGAACGTTCAGTGAGCCGTATTTGGGACGTTGGGCCGCGGGTGCGTCGTCGTAGGCGCACGCGAACATCCGGCTTTCCCAGCGCCACCGGTCACCGCCGGGATGGGCGGTGAGCCCGCCGTTGCTCACACCGGTCTCGAACTGCGAGCGGTAGTGGCGGTCACGGGCGATGGCTTCGAGGATCGGCGTACCGGCCACCAGCCGGTCGGGGTGGAAGTGCAGCGTCACCGAGGGCAAAGGGTCGAGGGCGTCGCCGACGGCGAGCGTGGCCACGTGCCTCAGCGCGCGCTCCCACGGTGCCGCCGACCTGCTCTCCACCTCGTGAATTCTGGCTGATGACCGGACCTGCGGCCAGCGGATTTCACCGATCCTGGTCACTCATATAGAATCCTGGTCATGCATTCAGTCCAGCCCGATGATGCGCCGGGTTCATTCATCGAGCAGGCGCGTCGGGCGCAGATCATCCAGGCGACTATCGACGTACTGGCCGAACATGGCTACGGCGCCGCCTCGTTCGCCCGGATCGCGCGGCACGCGTCGATCAGCCCCGGGCTGATCAGCTATCACTTCCACAGCAAGGACGGCCTGATGCGTGGCGTGCTCGCCACGATCGAGGGGCGCCTCGACGACGCGATGGCGGCCCCTGAGGAAGACGAGCCGGAGACCTACCCGGACGCACTGGAGGGGATGCTGCGGCGTTTCGCCGAGCACTGCTGGACCCACGGCGAAGAGATCAGCGCCATGACCGAGATCCGCAGAGAGGTGCGCGGCGAGACGATGCGTGCGGCGGTCGCCCGGAGCCACGAGCGAGGCACGGCGGAACTCGTCACCTTCATCCGGGAAGGTCAGGCGTACGGGCAGTTCCGCGATATCGAGCCGGTTCTGTTCGCGTCGGTCCTGCTGTCCGCGATGGGGGAGTTTCCCCGGCTGCGCGGACGCGGCCTCGAGGAGCACCGAAAGGTCGCCGTCGACTGGGTCTCGCTGTTCGTGAACGCCATCTCAGCCACCAGGAGCGGTACATGATGAACGAGGCGACCGAACGCAGCACGGTACGCCACTCGACGGGTCTGCACGTCTTCCTGTGGACCGCGTTCCCGGCCTGTGGTGCCGTACTCGGCATCGTCCTGGCTCAGGTACCGGGGTGGATCGCCGCCCTGCCCTGGTTTCCGAACCAGGAGAGCATCGCCGACCTGGCCGGGGTCATCGGCGTGAAGACGACTGTCGCGCTGGCCGTCGCCGGTGTACTCGCCGGTGGCTTCGTCGCGCTGCTCGCCTACGACGACATCGTCACGGTCACGATCGATGAGGATTCGGTCGCCGTCAAACGCAATGACAGCGAAGCCGTGTTCCCCGGTGCCGCGGTGTCCGGCGCATTCGCCGACGGAAAGGAACTCGTACTGCTCGGGCCGCACGGCGAGGAGCTGGCCAGGGAGAAGACCGACCTCAGGTCGCACAGGTTGCGGGCGGGGTTCGAAGCCCACGGCTACGACTGGCACGAGCACGACCCGTACGGCGAACGATTCACGCGCTGGATCGACGGATCCTCCGGCCTTTCCCAGGACGCGCACGCGATCCTTCGTGCCCGCCAGACCGCGATCGAGAACGACGATGCCGAAGATCTCCGTGATCTGCGCCGGGAGTTGTCCAGGCACGGAGTCTTCGTCCGCGACGAAGGCAAGCGCCAGTACTGGCGCACCGCGCAGTGATGAGCCGACCCGAGCGGAATGGACCGGAACTCCCGGCTCACACGACCTGGTCGAGCAGTGTGGTGAAGGCGTTTCGATCCACTGTGGCCGGTTGGTCGGCTAGCCACTCGCCGATGTCGTGGACAAAGTCCTCCGGGGTCATCGGCGGAACCTCCACCGCGGACACGTCCCCGGTGGTGATGGTGCCCGCTCGGCTGGGATAGACGAGCAGCACGCCACGAACCTCGAGGCCGGGCAGCAGATCCCGGTAGGCGTCGACGTACTCGGCGAGGTCGCTGCCGCCACCGCGGAACCGGTGGTTGTCGCGCCACAGCTCGCCGTCGGCGTCGGCGCTGTAGTGCCCGGGCAGCCACATTTTTGAGTCGACGAGCACGAGCCGGTTGCCGCACAGCACGGCGTGGTGGACGTCGACGAACACCGATCCCGGCAACGAGAGGCCGTGGAAGATCCGCGCTCCCGGGAGCCGGGTCAGATAGCGCGCCAGCAACTCGGCGGTGAGCCGTTCACCCCAGTCCTCCGGTTCGGCACTGGTGCTGCCGGAGACCGCCTCTCCGCCGGGGCCGGTCAGGAACGCCCGGTCGTTGCGCGCGTCGGCGAGGTAGTTCCGCAGCAGGTGGACGGCGGCGAACACGGCCGCGGCCAGCATCAGCAGCCAGAGGGCCAGCACAGCGGGCGACGGATCCGCGCCGAGCAGGAACGGTGTCAGGAGCAGGAGGAACGATCCGGCGACGGCCAGGGAGGGGGCGTGCCCCAGGGACGCCCGGGGCAGACACCGCACCCGATCGTGTGGATCCACCGAGTGCCACCACAGGACGTGGCTGGTGTCGATCGCGGGAAGGGCGGGCACGAAGTCGGGGTCCTCGCCGAACCGCCACCGACGGCGCCGCTCCCGCTGATAGGAGCGAAACGCCGTCCTGGACGCCCGGTTCCAGGTGACCGTGACCCCCGCGCCGGCCGCCGGCTCGTCCTCGAGGGCGTCCAGCTCGTCCCCACGGTCGTACTCGGCCCTGCGGAGCGGGTCGTTGAGGGTCTCGTAGGCCTCCTGCAACAGCCGGAACGTACCGGCGGTGCCCCCGGTGTCCGGATGCATCGCTCTCGCCAGAGCCCGGTACGCCGACTTGATCTCGGCCGGCGATGCGCTCGGGCTCACCCCGAGCAGCTCGTAGTAGTCGACCCCGTGCACGAACTCCGGTCACCTCCCGCTGCGCCGACACAATATGGGGTCGATGGAGAAGAGTCTGCAACGACTGCCCGCGCGCTCCGGTGAATCCGGCTGGTAACGGGTAGCGTCGAGTCGGAGGCTCGATGGAGACACGCGCCAAGCTCGGTGCCGCAGGCGCGGCCGTCGCCCTGGTTGCGGTGGTGGCCGCGGTGGCCACGTTCCTCATCCGCGCGGCCCCGCAGTCCGCGCAGTCGCCCGCCGCGCAGGGCCCGGAGTCCACGCCGCCGACCTCGTCTGCCCCGCAGCTCCCGCTCCGGCCAGGAGTGCTGGCCGTCAAGCTCGACAACGTTCCCGCCGCACGGCCGCAGACCGGCCTCTCCGCCGCCGACACGGTGTATGTCGAACCGGTCGAAGGCCGCGCCACCCGGCTCGTCGCGCTCTATACCGGGAAGCTCCCTGCCGTCGTCGGCCCGGTCCGCAGTGCCCGCGAGACCGATGTCCAACTGCTGGCGCAGTACGGAAAGCCCGTGCTCGCCTACTCCGGCTCCGCGCCCGAACTGAACGCCCTCCTGCGGAACGCCGCGCTGGTCCGCGCCCCGGCCGAGGACCTGCCCGGTGCGTACTTCCGGGACGGGGGCCGCCGGATGCCGCACAACCTGTTCGTGCGCCCGGACCGGTTGCCCAAGGCGGAGAAGTACCGGGGCCACCCACCGTTGCTGCACGGCAGGGCGCCGCCCGGCGGAGTCGCGGACAGTCGCCACCGCGTCGATTTCGGGGGCGCCACCTACGACTTCACCTGGTCGGGTGAGCGGCGGCGCTGGATGGTGAGCATGGGCGGCAGTCCGCTCGTGTCCACGGAGTCGGGCAGGATCGGCGCCGCCACCGTCGTCGTCCAGCGGGTCGATGTGCACGCGGGCAGGGAGATCGTCGACGTCCGGGGCAACCTCTCGCCCGTCGCGGTGACGGTTGGCAGCGGGCAGGCCACCGTGCTGCGCGACGGAAAGCGGTTCGAGGGTACGTGGTCTCGTGCATCCGCGGCCGAACCGACGCGGTTCGCCGCCCGCGACGGCAGCGATCTGCCGCTGGCCGAGGGCCCGGCCTGGATACTGCTGGCCCCGAAGTAGGAGCCAAGGCATCTGTGACGACGCTCACCTGGAGGGGTCGGTCTGCGCACGGCAGTATCGCGTACCACGAGTACCGTATACCTTCGGTCTCACGTACTTTCCGCGTGCGGCTCCCCGCGGCACGCGCCGACCGTGAAGGGAACCGTCACCATGGCCCGCAGCGCTGCCAAGACATTCGGGTTTCTGCTCGCCGCCACCGGCGCCGCGCATTTCGCCGCACCTCAGGTGTTCGAGCCGGTTTCGGCCGCGGCGTTCCCGGAGGACACCCGCAGCTGGGTGTACCGCAACGGGGCGACCGAACTCGCGATCGGCCTCGCGGTCGTGAACCGGCGCACCCGCAAGCTCGGGTTCGCGGCGTTCGCCGCCTACGGCGCGTGGCTCGGATCCCGGGTCGCCGCGGGCCGTTGACCGCTCAGGACAGGGCGTCGAGAAGCTGCTGGCCGTACTTGGCCAGTTTGTTCTCCCCGACACCGCTGACGGCTCCCAGTTCGGTCAGCGTCGACGGCTGATCCGTCGCGATCTGCCGCAGCGTCGCGTCGTGGAAGATCACGTACGCCGGGACGCCCTGTTCCTTCGCGGTCGCCGCCCGCCAGGTGCGGAGCTGCTCGAACCTGTCCGCGGCCTCCGGGGGCAGCTCGGCCTTGGCGGCGCCCTTGGTCTTCGCGGCTCGCGTGCTCCGCGCCGCGCGTTCGGGCTCCTTGCGCAGCAGCACGTCCCGTTTCCTGCCGAGCACCTCGCCGCTGGCCTCGGTGAGCACGAGCGCGCCGTAGTCCCCCTCCACGGCCAGCAGTCCCTGAGCGAGCAGCTGACGCACGACCCCACGCCACTCCGTATCCCGCAGATCGGTCCCCACGCCGAACACCGGCAGTGAGTCGTGGTCGAACTGGGCCACCTTCGGCGTGCGCTTGCCGAGCAGGATGTCGATCACCTGGCCCGCGCCGAACTTCTGCCCCCTGTCGCGTTTGAGCCGGAACACGGTGGACAGCAGCTTCTGTGCGGCGATCGTGCCGTCCCACGTCTGCGGCGGTGAAAGACACGTGTCGCAGTTGCCGCACGGGCCGGACTCCTGGCCGAAGTAGGCGAGCAGTTGCACGCGCCGGCACCGCACCGTCTCGCACAGCGCGAGCATGGCGTCGAGGTGGATGGCGAGCTTGCGCCGGTGCGCGGCGTCGCCCTCGCTGGTGTCGATCATCTTTCGCTGCTGCACCACGTCCTGCAGTCCGTAGGCGAGCCAGGCCGTGGATGGCATTCCGTCACGCCCTGCGCGACCGGTCTCCTGGTAGTAGCCCTCGACCGACTTGGGCAGGTCCAGGTGCGCCACGAAACGCACGTCGGGCTTGTCGATGCCCATACCGAACGCGATCGTCGCGACCACGATCAACCCGTCCTCCCTGAGGAACCGGGACTGGTTGCGCGCGCGGGTGTGCGAGTCGAGGCCCGCGTGATACGGCACGGCCTCGATTCCGTTCTGTACCAGGAACTCCGCCGTCTTCTCCACCGACGCTCTCGACAGGCAGTAGACGATCCCGGCATCACCCGCGTGCTCGTTGCGCAGCAGGTCGAGCAGCTGCTTGCGGGGCTCGTTCTTGCCCACGATCCGGTACTGGATGTTCGGCCGGTCGAAGCTCGCCACGAAGTGACGGCCCTGTTGCAGCGCGAGCCGCGAGGCGATCTCGCTGTGCGTAGCCTCGGTCGCGGTGGCGGTCAGGGCGATCCTGGGGACGTCCGGCCAGCGTTCGTGCAGTCCGGACAACGCGAGGTAGTCGGGCCGGAAGTCGTGCCCCCACTGGGCGACACAGTGCGCCTCGTCGATGGCGAACAGCGAGATCGTGCCGCGGTCGAGCAACTGCACCGTCGACTCGACCTTCAGTCGTTCCGGTGCGAGGTAGAGCAGATCGAGCTCACCGGCGAGGAACGCGGACTCCACCTCGCGCCGCTGCTGCGCGTCCTGGGTCGAGTTGAGGAAACCGGCGCGGACACCCAGCGCCCGCAACGCGTCGACCTGGTCCTGCATCAGCGCGATGAGCGGGGAGATCACGACGCCCACACCCTCGCGCACGAGCGCGGGGATCTGGTAGCAGAGCGATTTGCCGCCACCGGTCGGCATCAGGACGAGCGCGTCGCCACCGCTGACGACGTGCTCGATGATGTCCTGCTGTTCTCCACGGAATGTGTCGTAGCCGAAGACCCGGCGCAGGATCCGCAGTGCGTCACTCAGGTCGGTGTCGGTCTCGGTGGAAGTCACCCCGGGATCGTACGAGGGGCCAGTGACACCGCCATGAGTCAGGGGAGCGCGGGGTCGAGACACTCCTCGCCGGACTCGACGGCGAGAACGACCTGCACCAGTTCGCCGAGCGCGCGGGCGAGGTGCGGGTCGGCGAGGGCGTAGTGGACCTGCCTGCCCTCGTAGGTCGCGACGACGATGCCGCAGCCACGCAGGCACGACAAATGGTTGGACACGTTCGACTTGCTCAGGCCGAGCTGTTCGGCGAGTTCTCCCGGGTAGTGCACGCCGTCCAGCAGCGCCACCATGATCCGGCAGCGGGTGGGGTCGGCCAGTGCGCGGCCGAGGCGGGCCAGCGCGGACTCCCGCGTCTCACTGGTGAGCATAGGAAGAACAGTACACTCGGTGGTGACATTTTCGACGATGTACTCACTGGGCTGGCGTAAGCATCGCCCGGAGAGGACGCTGGATGGTATGGCACTTCCACCGGGTATTCGCGATCGCGAGGAACTCGCGCGCAGGGTGCTGGCCCGCGCGGACAGCCGGGCGAACCTGGACGACTACGTGGGTATCCAGCAGTCCGCGGAGGGCGGTGCCGCCGAGGACATCCGCAAGGACCTCTACGCCGAGTACGGCCGGACCGGCCAGCATGCCGAAGCAGAGCGAGTGGTGGCGATGGTGAACCTCGCCGCCGACGAGCAGGCCGATCCCGACTGGGACTGATCAGTCGGCCCGCGCGGGCACGGTGAGTTCCTCCGGAGCCAGTTCCCCTTCGGCGATCGCGCGGGCGATTTCGGGAGCCGGGCGGCCCTGGCCCACGGCGTAAGCCGCCAGCGCGGTCCTGGCCTGATGCGGATCGATGTCCAAGGTTCCGGCGATCAGCCCGACGGCGTGCGCCACCAGCACCCGGTCGTTGAGCGCGGTCAGCGTCTGCTCGGCGAGCCTGCTGGAGCGACGCAGGTCCCGCTCCTGGGAAAGGCTCAGCACGACGAGGTCCGCCAGGGTCTGCGCGAGGCGCAGTTGCCAGGAAGCTGGCTTCGTGACGGTGGTGTGGAGCAGATTCAACCCGCCCACCGTTCGGTCACCGAGTTTCATCGGGACGGCGAGCACCGCGAGGTAGCCCGCCTTCCGCGCGGCCTCGGTGAACTCGGGCCAGCGGCGCCGGTGCTCGGTGATGTCGTCCACCTGGACGATCTCACCGGACCGGATGCAGTCCGGGCACGGTCCCTCTTTGGTGTGTGACTGCAAAAGCTCCACGAACCGGGCTCGCTCGTCCGAGGCCGCCACGACCTCGAGTCCGCCACGCGGGTCGACGACCATCACGCCGGTGGCGGCCGAGCCGAGTAGGTCCTGACCTGCCGACGTGACCAGCCGGAGCACGTCGCTGCTGTCGTGACCGCCCACGAGGCTTGCGGTGATCACGGCCAGCGAGTCGGCCATGGAGGTCTGCGTGGCGGGCACCTCGTCAGCATACGACTTGTCAGTCATCACGCCCCCTCAGCGCGTCCTGCGGTCGAGTTGCACGCGCCGTTCCATTACGTCCCTGGCCACGGCCAGCACCGAGCGTCCCTCACTGAACGCGTGGGCCCGGAGCCGGGCGAACGCCTCGTCGAGGGTGAGGTGCAGTTGTGCGGCGAGCATGCCGGTGGCGATGTTGACGTCCTGATAGGACGTCACCGGCCTGGTCCACTCCTCCTCTGTGGGTTCCACGTTCTCGGCCCGGTTGAGCAGGGCCAGGGTCGCGAGGTCGGCGAGCACCGCCGCGTCGGTGAGTGACCGCGGTGGAAGGTCACCGACACGCCTGCGGAACAGTTCCAGCGTGCCGAGCCGGATCGCGCCGACCTGCAACGGGAAGGCGAAGGCCGCATCCGCGCCCGCCGACATCGCGGCCTCGGCGAAGCCGGGCCAGCGGCCCTGGTCCACGCCGAAGTCGGGAACGAGTACCGGCCCGCCGTGGCGGAAGGCGTCCACGCCCGGCCCCTCGCCGAGGGTGTACTGCTGCTCGCCGAGCGTCTCGGCCCAGCTGTCGCTGGCGCCGAGCAGTTCCTGCGCGCGGGACTCCGTACGCAGGGTCAGCGCGGCCGCGTCCACACCGGACATCAGCGTCACGCACGTCCTGCACACCGCGTTCGCCCAGCCGTTCTCGCCGGGAGGGCTCGTGCTCGCGATGACCTCGCGCCACAGCCGTTCGCGGCTCCGCCCGTCCACTGTCCCGCTTGCCTCTACGCTCCGGGCGACGTGTCCGGTGAGCCCGGACGGACCACTGACGTCATCGTTCGTCGCTCCCCTCGGTGGTGCACCACGGCTTCAGCCTACGAAATCGCGCTCCGGCGTGCTTGACGGAGTTCGGGCAGCGCTGGCATGGCCGGGCCGGGGACATCGGCTCAGCGCACTCCCGCGGGCCGGAACTGGATACTGATGCGCGGCCCGACCGGCTTTCGGGTCTTGGGAATCGCGTGCTCCCACGTTCGCTGACAGGAGCCGCCCATCACGATCAGGTCGCCGTGACCGAGGCTGTACTGCTGCGTCCCCGCCGCACCGGAGCGGGGACGCAGCAGCAGTGGGCGGGGCGCGCCGACGGAGAGGATCGCGACCATCGTGTCCTCGGTCCTGCCCCGGCCGATCGTGTCGCCGTGCCAGGCCACGCTGTCGCTGCCGTCCCGGTAGAAACACAGGCCGGCGGTGCGAAAGGGCTCGCCGAGTTCGTCCGAGTAGTGCCGGTTCAGCGCCGCACGGGCGTCCTCCAGCACCGGATCGGGCAGCGGCGCGTCCTCGGCGTAGAAACTGAGCAGGCGTGGGACGTCGACGACACGGTCGTACATCCGGCGGCGCTCGGCCTGCCACGGGACCTCGGCGGCCAGCCGCTCGAACACCGCGTCCGCCCCGGTCAGCCAGCCTGCCGTGACATCCACCCAGGCGCCGTCGCCCAGGATGGTCCGGCGCAGCGTCGTCAATGGGCCGAGGCCTACCTCCGCCCCGGCACCGAGCAGCGAACCCTGCAACGCGTCGTGCATGCCCGCACCATACCTGACGATCGAACGTATGTTCTAGTCCGACGCCACCTTCGTCAGCCCGATCGGGGATCTCCTCGCCGCGCACTTTCGCGGGAAAGTGGGGTAGTTGCGTGCGCTCGGTATGTCACTTTCATGGGAAAGTGCGTCGTTCGACGACTGGTCGCGATGATTCGCCGTCGGGGGAGCGGGTAGCCGAGCCGATGCCGGCGCGGCCACCGCGCGGGAACACCGATCCGTGGAGGTACAGGGATGGCGGCAGAACGTGAGCGGCCCAGCGAGCAACAAGAGGGCGTGGAGTCCGATCGTGCCGGGGGCGGTGCGTCCGGGGCCGCGGTCCCGGAGGAGTCGGTGGCGCCGCAGTTCACGATGCCCGGCAACGACGCGCTGGAGCCGGACCGCGAGCAGGATGAGATCGCCTACCCCGAGGGCACGCAACGGTCTGGTGCCCCTGAGGAGCGGGCGATGCGGGTCGAGAACGAGTAGCGGGGCGGGCGGGGACCGCGGCTCAGCTGCCGCGGTTCTCGCCCAGTTCCTCCACGATCGGATTCGTCGGGGTGTCCTTCTCCTGTTCCGCGACCCCCGGCTTGGTGTGGCTCTGCCGCTGTGCGGCCCGGTCGGCTTCCGTCCGGTCCTCCTCGAGTGGCACCGACCGCACAACCTCGCTGAGGCTGGAGTACTCGACCGGTGGAATCGAGCGAATCGCTCGTACGGTGTCCGCGTCCGCCTGCGCGCGCTCCGCGTACCGAACGAGGTCGTCCTTGCTCGCCGGGAAGTCGGCGTCGGTCAACGCGTCGCGGAGCCGGTCGGCGTCCGTCGTCTGATGCATGAGATCACCTCCGCCGTCGGCGTACCCGCTGGTCGGCGGCGGGAAACCGGACCGGAAACACCGCTTTCGTGGTATGGCGGAACCGATGGGTGTAGAAGCACCGGTGTGGGGAACCCCACTGCGGTGTCTGTCCCTTCTCGACTGGCGAAATGAGAATGATGAACACCCGAATCGCGTTCAAGAAGCACGCCCCGTCCCTGCCCTGTGAGCGGTGTGGCTACGAAAGCCTCACCGTGGCCGCGCTGATCGACGAGGACGGGTCCGTGATCGGGCAGACGCTGGTCTGCACGACCTGTCGTGAGCGCAGGCGCGCCGCTGCCACCGGGAGTGTTCCCGTCCAGCGATCCTGATCGCCGCCTGCGAGCAGCCCGTGAGCTGGTGCGTCGTACTCGGAGCGCGGGGTTACCTCGGCTCGCTGTTGGTGCCTGCCCTCGTGCGGCGGGGGCATCGGGTCACCGCGGTGACCCGAACCCCGGACGCCAGACTTTCCGCGCTGTACGGCGCCGACGTGGTGCTCGCCGACGCCACCGACGAGATCGCCGTCCGGGACGCGGTGACCGGCGCGGACGTCGTCTACTACCTGGTGCACTCGATGGGAGTGGCGAACTTCGCGGAACTGGACCGGACAGCGGCGGCGGTTGTGGCACGCGCGGCCGGGGAGGCGAACGTGCGTCAGCTCGTCTATGTCGGCGGCCCGAGGCCGAACGACGGTCGGGCCGTCTCCGCACATCTGGCTTCCAGGGCCGAGGTCGGCGACATTCTCGGCCGCGGGCCGGTTCCGGCGCTGAGACTCCAGGCTTCCATGATCATCGGAGCGGGTTCGGCGAGTTTCG
Organism: Amycolatopsis marina; assembly: GCF_900111885.1. Classification (GTDB taxonomy): domain Bacteria; phylum Actinomycetota; class Actinomycetes; order Mycobacteriales; family Pseudonocardiaceae; genus Amycolatopsis; species Amycolatopsis marina. The sequence continues at coordinate 61,026 of NZ_FOKG01000006.1, read as the reverse complement.
AACTCCTCCGCAGGTTCACCGTTCACAGCCCACTCGTCCCGTTCCCATCCTGGATGAACCGGCGAAGTGCGCCCGTCGCGGTGAGCGACGTCCTGCACTACCTCGTCGCCGCGGCCGAGTGCGCCCACCCCGTGGACGGCGTGTTCGACCTGGCCGGGCCCGAGGAGCTGAGCTACTTCCGGCTCGTCCAGCGCTGCGCGCGGGTGGCCGGGCTGCGTACCCGGCTACCGGTTCCGGCGCCGTTCTGGTCGCACGAGCTGGCCGGACGCGTCGCGGGAGTGTGCACACCGGTGCCCGCCGCGGTCGCGACGGTGCTGTTCTGTTCCCTCGACCACGACCTGGCCGCTTCCGCCCGGCCGATCGCCGACGTGCTGCCGCCTCCCGCTGATGGCCCGCTCAGTGTGGACAAAGCGATCCGCCGTGCGACGACGGCGATCGGACCGCGACGCACGGGTGAATCGGACAGGTCCTATGTGGATGAACGGGTGCTGTCGTGTGCCGCGAGCGCGGACGACGTGTGGCGGGTGATCATCGGGCTGGGTGGCAAGCAGGGCTGGCACACGATTCCACTGGTATGGGCCGCTCGGGGAGCACTCGACCACTTCCTCGGCGGGGTCGGTCTTTACCGGGGACGGGCGGCCGAACTCGAACCCGGTGACGTGGTGGACTTCTGGACCGTGCTGGCGCGCGACGACGACCAGCGCCACCTCGTGTTGCGGGCGGACCTGCGGATGCCCGGTGAAACCGTGCTCGAACTCACCGCCATCCCCGAAGGAGGCCGTAGTCGTTACCGCCAGCGGATGGTGTTCACTCCGGACGGCGTTGCCGGGCGTGTCTACTGGCGGTTGCAGAAGCCGCTGCACGACCTCGTGTTCGCGGTGATGGGCCGCGGTATCACCAGCAGTGCCGCTCGCGCGGGCACCTCCGCCCGTATCCCTCGGCGGGAGGGCGTGGTCAGCGAGCTGCGTCCTGCCGGGACGGCGCGGCCACGTCCGCCGAGGCCAGCAGACTGACCGCCTGGTCGGCCACTTCCGCGTCGACGAGAGGTCGTGTGAGCCGGCCCGGAATCCGGGTGATGTGTGACCGCGCACGGCTCAGCTCCTCGCGCAGCGCACGATGAACCCGCTGAACGCCGTTCCCCTTCCCCGCGATTGGTTCCGCCGGCAGCGGCTACCCGAGAGGAACAGGACTGCATCGTTCCGGCAGACGATCAACAGGGGAGCTGGATTGACCGAGCGCGAGCAGGAGGCGACGACATCGAGGCCTCTCGCTGCCTGGCGGGCGGTGGCGAAGCGGGTGTTGGACGAGGTTCGTGAGGACCAGCTTCCGCTGGCGGCGGCGGGTATCGCGTTCTTCGGCATGCTCGCACTCGTGCCCGCGCTGATCGCTCTGCTCACGATCTTCGCCCTCGTCGCGGACACACAGTACGTCCGGGACCAGATCGAACCAATCATGTCGGCGCTGCCCGGAAGCGCCAGCGATCTCCTGCTCGGCCAGCTGCGGTCCGCCGTCGAGCTCGGTAGGAGTGGCCTGACGTTCGGCCTGCTGGCCAGTGTCGTCGCGGTGTTGTGGAGCACCTCCACCGCGATGCGAGCGCTCATCGCAGGTATCAACCGCGCCTTCGACCAGGAGGAGACGCGCGGGTTCCTCAGGCTGAGGGGGCTTGCGTTGCTGTTCACCGTCGGCGCGCTCCTCGTCGTCGCCGTCGCGCTCGGGGCCGTCGCCGCCCTGCCGGTCGTCCTGGATGTGCTGGGGGTTCCCGAGAGTTCACGGTGGATGGTGGCCGTGGCGCGCTGGCTCGGCCTGGTCGTGCTGATCGGCGCCGCACTCGCGGTGCTGTACCGCTACGCCCCCGACCGGGGGCAGGGGGCCTGGCGCTGGCGCAGCGCGGGCACGGTGTCGGCACTGCTGCTGTGGCTCGCGGGGTCCGCACTCTTCTCGGTCTACGTCGAAGGGTTCGGCCGCTACCAGGGGACGTACGGGACGCTGGCCGGGATCGTCGTGCTGCTGCTCTGGCTCTACCTCTCGTCGTTCTCGGTGCTCTTCGGCGCGGAGGTCGACGCCGTGCTGCGGCGGGGGCCGTACCCGCGCCCGGGTCGGCCGGGGTAAGCGTGCGCCCTGCTGGGTAACCGGCGGAGTGATCGCAGTTGCCACCGTTTGAGAAGGAGCCGGACCATGCGCAACAAGCTGTTGGGGGAGGGGCCACCCCGTACGCACGTGGTGGTGCTCGACACCGGGGACGACGTGCTCGCCGAACTCGGCACGTTCGCCGAGGAGTCGGGCGTGGAAACGGCGAGTTTCACCGCCATCGGGGCATTCCAGTCGGTGACACTGGGATTCTTCGACCTCGGCGAACGGCGGTACCTGGAGAACCCCGTGCCGGAGCAGGCCGAGGTGCTGACACTGGCCGGGAACATCGTCTCCGGGGAGAACGGGAAGAAGCTGCATGCCCACGTGGTGGTGGGGCTACGCGACGGCAGCAGCCGTGGCGGCCACCTGCTCAGCGCCGTAGTCCGTCCGACGCTCGAGGTCATGGTCACCGAGTCACCGCGCGAGGTGGTGCGCAGGTTCGACGACAACGTCGGCCTGGCCCTGATCGACCTGTGAGGATCGTTCGACGATTGGTGCGCATCGAGGTGGGTAGTCGGTGCACCGAGGAGGTTCGAAATGACCAAGAACAGCGACACCCAGCTGCACACGGGCAAGGACGAGTCGAATTCCCTGAAGTACGCCCAGGAGATCCAGTCTCCCGACGATCAGCCCGAGAGGGCGGGACGGAGCCTGGCGACCACGAACCACGATGTGATCAAGCAGTGGGCCGAGGCACGCGATGCCAAGCCCGCGACCGTGCCCGGTACCGAGCACGGCGACCACCTCGGGGTGCTCCGGTTCGACTTTCCCGGGTACGGCGGGGACGACCTGAAGGAAGTCAGCTGGGACGAGTGGTTCGAGACGTTCGACCAACGGAAGCTGAACTTCCTGTACCAGGAGGAGCGCAAGGACGGCGAGCGGAGCAACTTTTTCCGGTTGGAGAACCCTGACCGCGAGGACGCCTGACGACCAGCAACACGATGTGACGGAGGAGAAGTTCATGCCTGTGTCGGACATGGTCCGCAGCTATCCCGCCGACCTCGGCGAGATCGATCGTGACGCACTGGTGAAGTGCATCGAGGAATGCCTTGCCTGCGCGCAGTCCTGTACCGCATGCGCTGACGCCTGTCTGTCGGAAAGCGACGAACAGCTGCCGATGTTGCGCAAGTGCATCAGGTCCAATCTGGACTGTGCGGATGTGTGTGAGACCACCGCCCGCGTGCTGTCCCGGCACACGGGATACGACGCGAACATCACGCGTGAGGTTCTGCAGGCCTGCGCCACCGTGTGCCGTTCCTGCGCCGACGAGTGCGGGCAGCACGCGTCGCAGCACGAACACTGCCGCGTGTGCGCCGAGCAGTGCCGTCGCTGCGAGGAGGCCTGCAACACGCTGGTCACCTCGCTGGGCTGAGTTCGCACGGACGGCAAGGAGACGAGATGCGGGCGCTGACCGTACGACCCGGCGAGCGGAATTCGCTGGCCCTTGTGGAACTGCCCGAGCCCGAACCGGGGCCGGGAGAGCTGCTGGTCGACGGGCTGGCAGTGGGTGTGTGCGGCACCGACAAGGAGATCGCCGACGGGGAGTACGGCGCGGCACCCGCGGGCAGCGTCCGGCTCGTGCTCGGGCACGAGTCGCTCGGCCGGGTGGCGCTGGCACCTCGCGGCAGTGGGTTCGAGCCGGGGGACCTGGTCGTCGGCGTGGTCCGGCGGCCGGATCCCGTGCCCTGCGTCGCCTGCGCGCACGGCGAGTTCGACATGTGCCGCAACGGCCGGTACAGCGAACGAGGAATCAAGGAGCTCAACGGCTTCGGGAGCGAGCGCTGGTTGGTCGAGTCGGAGTACGCGGTGAAACTCGACCCCGCCCTCGCCGGCGTCGGTGTGCTCATGGAGCCCACCACAGTGGTCGTGAAGGCCTGGGAGCAGGTCGAGAAGGTCGGTGCCCGCGCCTGGTTCGAGCCACGCTCGGTCCTGGTGACGGGTGCCGGGCCGATCGGCCTGCTCGCCGCCCTGCTCGGGGTGCAGCGCGGCCTGGATGTGCACGTCCTCGACCGGGTCACCGAAGGGGTCAAGCCACGCCTGGTGGCCGAACTGGGTGCGACCTACCACCACGAGGGCATGGCAGAGGTCGCGTCGAGGATCGAACCGGACATCGTCATCGAGGCGACGGGGGTCGGTCAGCTGGTAGTCGACGCCATGACGATCACCGGGCCGTACGGCATCGTGTGCCTCACCGGGGTCTCCACTCCTGGACGGCCCCTGCGGTTCGACGCGGGGGCGACGAACCGGGAGATCGTGCTGGAAAACGACGCCGTTCTGGGGTCGGTGAACGCCAATCTCACCCACTACCGGATGGCCGCCGAGGCGCTGGCGAAGGCCGACCCGGACTGGCTGTCGCGACTGATCAGCCGAAGGGTGCCGCTGGCCGAGTTCGCCGCCGCGTTCACCGCGCACGAGGACGACGTGAAGGTCGTGCTTGACCTGACCGGCGAGGCGTGAGCAGCGGGGCGCTGTTCGTCCACCCGTTCGCCACCGACCGAACGGACAGGCTGACGTACATTGCTCAGGGCTGGAAGGTCACCGACCCGCAGGTGCTCGCGGATGTCGGCGCTGCGCCGGACCCGAGACTTTGATCGAGATTCCGGAGGACGTGCTGAAGATGTGCGCCCGCCGCTACCTGGAGGAGGACAACTGACTCGGATCATCGAGCCTTGTCCTAAGTTCGGGCCCCGCAGGCCGCTCCATCGCGGGCAAGTACGCGAGATCATTTGACTTTCCAATTTAGTGGCAATCTCGACCAGATGATTGTCGCTTATCCGTAGACTTGGCGGCCTTTGTCAACGACCTGCTATTGGTGATTTATGGCCTAGCTGTGGTTGTCGCCGTTACGCCTTCGGCTTTCGCCCTTCTTGCTCCCACGACATCAGCACCGCCTCGGCACTCGATGCCACCAGCCCAATCTCGTCGCTGTTCGCGAGCCCTTCCAGCTCCGTCCGGGCTGCCTCAGTAGCGCCGTTGCGGAGCAGATAACTCGCTGCCGCCCAGCGGATCTGCGGGTTATCGTCCTCTATCAACGGCAGCAGCGTGTCGCGCACCGTTTTCTGTGCTGTCCACTGCTCAACCATCTGTTCTGCGGCACGCAGGTGCTGGTTGGCCGCATCGGCATCTGGCTCGCTGCCGTCGAGCACCGCCCAGTGGGCAAGTATATGGTCGCAGAATTGCTTGCGGACTGCCCACAATTCGGCATCGGTCATGGCGATTCCTCTTCTTTGCGTAGCTCGCGGGAGACGGCCCGTTCACCGTAGCGGTACTGGCGATCCCAGTCATTGCCTGTCAGGACGTCCCGTACCCGTTGGTTCGTCCCGGGCAGGTGCTGGCTGTAGTGGGCACTGATCCGCCGGTGGGCCGGAACTGGCAGCCATACGAAGTTGTCGGTCGTGTTCACTCGTTCCACCGGCAGTCCGCTGCGCTCCGGCTTGGCCTGGCACTGTTCCACGATGTGGTGCAGTTCCTGCCCTGGCCGCGAGCCCAGTGCTCGCTTGGCCGCCGTGTAGGACTGGAAGGAGCGCACACCTCCGGCTTCCTCCGCCACCGTCTTCCATGCCCGAGTTGGCGTGCGGGTCGCTCGCGGCGCCTCGGCTGTTCAACCACCGCCCTGCAATACCTGCTGTGCCGCCGTTTGTAGTCGTCCTTGGAGGTCGGCCAGGCGACCCAACAGTCCCTGTAGGTCGCTCTGCGCGGCGACCACTTCTCCGGTGAGCTGTTCGCCGAGCGGACCGCCTGCTTGCTGGATGTACTGCACGACCGCACCCAGCTGCTGGTCGGCGCCGTTGACCAGGTCAACTGGTACTTGTTCGGCGGCGGCGTTCAGTGCCCCGGCGGCTTCTTCGAGGTGTCCTGCCATGGTTTTGCCCCTTCGAGATTCGTGGATCGGGGTTCGGTTACTTCGGTGGTCGCTGCTGTTGGACGTAGCGCCGGTGCCGGTGCTGGGGAGCCGGTCGGAGGGCGGGCAGTTGCGTGGTGGGTCGGTCGTCGCGCACCACGCCGCTGTCGGGATCGGCGCGTGGCCAGCGAACTGGTCGATCGGCTGGTTGGCGTTCCATCCGTGCGGCGATGCTGGCGACGGAGTACGGCTGAACGGCCTGCTGCTGCCGCTTTCGCGCTCGGTGGTGGAAGACCAAGAACAGCCCGTATGCCAGTGGTGGGGTTACTGCCAGGATCAGCCAGCCCAGCGGGTTCACGGTGGAATGTCGGGCTCGGTTTCGGTCGTGGGTTGCCCGCTGCGGGCGTCGGCGTGTTGGTGCAGCAGGTCGGCCAAGTCGCTGAGCAGTCGGGCGAATTCGTGTTGCTTCGCGGGCTTCAACGAGCCGGCCAGTAAGCCCATGGCCATTCCTGGCATATGCCGGTTGACCGCGTGCATGGCTTGCACCAGTGCCTGGGTTTGTTCGTCCACGGCTCAGAACCCTTCGCGCAGCCGCCAGGCCAGGGCCACTGGAGGGCACGGCCACGGGTGGGAGCACTGCTCGCACAACGCACTCCGCGGCAAGGGTGCGTGGATAGTGAGCGTGAGGACGATCAGGCGGTAGAGCTGGGCGGGTTGCGGGCACCACGCCACGGGTTTCGTCGGAAGCTGATTCTTCCGCCGGTGCCACTGCTGGTGCGCCGTGGTCTCTGGGTCCTGGGTGTGCAGCCGGATCGCCATGCCGAGTTCGCCCGCTTCCTGTTCCCGTCGTGAGTGGGTGGGGTGGAACGGCAACCCGACGCCGGACCGGCGCAATCACAGGCGCGTGAACGCTGTGGGTATTCCCTCGCCTGCGATCCGGGGGAATGTGCCGTTCCGACGCCGGGTGCCCAGGTACGACCTTGGTGACGCGGTCGCGCAGGAGACAGAGCGTGGATGGCGCACCTCTGATGCGTTTTCGCCGCAGCACCATGGATGACCTGCGGCGATGTACCATCCCGGCACGGGAGGTAATCGCATGGCAACCAAGCGTCGGGGATTTGCCAGGGCGCGGCGAGCCGCAGGACTCAGCCAAGAGGCGTTAGCGGCTGTCCTGGGAATCGACCGCTCCACTGTCGTGCGGTGGGAAGCTGGCGACACCGAGCCACAGCCGTGGATCCGGCCGAAGCTGGCACGTACCTTGACTATCAGCCCTGACGTACTGGGCGAACTGCTCGATGCGGTGGACCCGGTGTCGCCTGCCCCGACGGACGCCCTGCAGACGGACTACGACGAGGCGCGGAACGTCAGCACCGTGACGGTTGCCGCACTACGGCTGCAACTTCAGCAGGTGCAGTTCGAGTACGACATGGCACCATCAGCGGGACTGCTGGTAGCGGCCTCTCAACAGCATGGTCGTGTTACCCACCTGCGCCAGCAGGTGTCCGCGCCTCGAGTGCGCCGGGAACTGTGGGCACTGGAAGCAGAGAGTGCCACCTTCATGGGGCAGCTCATCTGGGATGCCTCGCAGCGGCGGGATCACGCCTCGCCCCGCGCCTACTTCAACCAGGCGATCGAGGCGGCGCGCCGAATCGGGGACGTCACCGGCGAGGCCTACGCCACTCTCCGGAAAAGCTACCTCTCCCTGTACGGGGAGAAGGCGCCGCATCGCGGCCTGCGCTGCGCCCAAAGCGCTGCTGACGTCGGCATGGCCGCCAGCCCTGCTTTGACTGGCTTGTCGTTGCTTCACGTGGCGGAAGCGCACGCCATGCTGGGGGAACCACGTGCGTGCGAGGCGGCGATCGAACAAGCACGCTGCCAATTGGGCCGTGTAGACGACACTGATGTTGCGGGCGAGTACCTCACGCCGGTTGAAATCGAACGGATGGCGGGCTCGTGCTACCTGTTCCTCGGCCAGCCGCAGAAGGCTCACCCCATCTTGCATGGTGCCGCCCAGTCGCTGGCCGCCAAGAAGAAATCCCAATCCATCGTGCTGGGCAACCTGGCGTTGGCCTACACCCGGCAGGGCGAACTCGAGGCCGCCGCCCAATCACTCCACCGTGCCATCGACGCCCTCGAAGACACCCGTGGTGGCGGTGGGCTCAATCTCGCGTTCGAGGCCGGCCTGGAGTTGCGGCCATGGCGAGCCGAGCCCGCAGTGCAGGAACTGCATGACCGCTTGTTCACCCTGATGTCGCCGGGCTGAAACGGGTACAACAGTGATATGAACGTTGCGCAGGCAAAACGGGCGGTACGAGAACGGGTGTGGACAGCACTTGACCACGCAGGCGCGGTTGTTCCGCCGGGCGCAGCTGGCCATATCCCTGGTTTCATCGGTGCTGACCACGCCGCGCAACGCTTGACTGCGCTTGATGTGTGGAAGGCAGCGAAGGTCGTCAAGGCCAACCCGGACAAGGCGCAACTGCCGGTACGGGAGGCGGCGCTGCGCGAGCACAAGCTGCTCTACATGGCCGTCCCCAAAATCGCCACGCTCAAGCCGTTCTACCTGCTCGATTCGGCGAAGGTTGACGTCGAGGCCGCCGCCAGCAAGCGAGCCGCCGACGTCGCGCCAACAGTAGGTCCGGACACGATGCAGCCAGTGGACATGGTGGTGTGCGGCACCGTCGCCGTTGATCGGCGTGGTGTGCGGATTGGCAAAGGCGCTGGCTACTCAGACATCGAGATGGGCCTACTGGCCGAGGCCGGGCTGCTCGGCCCGAAGACAGTGATCGTGACGACGGTGCACGAGCTCCAGGTGGTTGACGGCGAGATTCCGGAGACGGAACACGACTTTCGGGTCGACTTGGTAATCACCCCGCACGAGATAATTGAGTGCCCCTCTGCGCCCCGGCCACCGGGCATCATCTGGAAGCATCTCAGTCAGGAGAAGATCAGTGCGATTCCCGCACTGTCTTCGAGGTACGCAACGCGCGTTCAGTAGCCTTCGGCGTTTGTTCTGGGCGCTCCGAAGTCGTCTCTTGATTCTTGCCTGATCGGTATCGGCGATGCCTGAAGCCCGGCGAACTCCTCGGCGGCCGCGTCTCTGATCAGTTCTACGCCTATCAGGAGGAGGGGGACCGCTGACACAGCCCATCAAGCCTGGTCCGGAGTTCCGGCAGCTCTTCCACGAGTTCCAGCGCACCGCCTTCCGACTCGAAGTGCGGGATGAGTACGGCGTTGCCTACGAGGACGAGTCGTTCCGTAGGTTCCTCTCGGGCAAGCCGGACGACCTTGAGTGGATGAAGTCCTGGCTGTCCATGATCGAGGAAGCCAAGAAGGAGGGACGGCGCTTCGCTCGCGTCCGTGTGGGCACTGATCCGCCGGTGGACCGACTACAGCCGGTTCGGTGTGTGGTGTTCAAAGTTCACCAGCCAGTCGGGCGAGGACATCTACTACCGTCCACGCGACCAGGCTGCGGACTTGCCCCAGCACGACTACTGGCTCTTCGACTCGAAGTTCGTGAAACTCCACTTCGATGAACAGTCCAGGTGGCTGGGCGGCGAAGTCACAGAGGACCCACACGACATTCTGCAGCACAACTACTGGCGTGATTCGGCTCTACACCACGCGGCACGACGGGAAGAATTTGCCGCAGAACAGAGTGTCTAACGCTTCGAACGTCCATGAAGCGTGCGCGTTGCACTTGGCACACGACTCCGCGAGTTGCGCCAGCAGGCCAAGATGACCGGCCGACAGCTTGCTGATTTGTTGTCATGGCAGCCGTCCAAGGTTTCAAAGATCGAGAACGGCAAGCTTATAAGAGCGATCGGCCGTGGGTGCTCAGCGGATCCGGTAGCGCCCCTCCGCCGAGAACGCCAGTCCGTGCCCCGGTGCCGACAGGTCCGGCGCGACCGAACCACCGTCCGGGCTCAGCGTTCCGGTGAACAGCATCGGTTCGATGCGTTCGTGGTCGGCGAACCACTCGACGTGCCGGAAGTTCGCCGTGGCCACCGCGGCGGGCACGGAGACGTTGGGCGCACAGTGCGCGGACACGTCGAGGTTGGCGGCCGCCGCCAGTGCGGTGATCCGCAACCACTCGGTGTACCCGCCGCAGCGGGTGACGTCCACCTGCAGGCAGTCGACGGACCCGGCGTCGAGCATCCTGCGGAAGTAGGGCAGGTCGTAGCCGTACTCGCCCGCGGCGACGTCGGCCGAGACGGCGTCGCGCACGCGACGCAGCCCGTCGAGATCGTCGCTCGACACCGGTTCCTCGAACCACGTGACGTTCCACTCGGCGAGCAGTTCGCCCACCCTGGCGGCCCTGGCCGCGCTGTAGGCGCCGTTCGCGTCCACGTAAACCTCGGCGTTCGCCCCCGCGACCTTCCGCGTGTGGGCGACCCTGGCGACGTCCCGCTCGACGCGGTTGCCCCACGCTTCGCCGATCTTGATCTTTACCCGGGGGATTCCCTGGTCACCGACCCAGTTCTCCAGCTGGGCGGTGAGCCGTGCCTCGTCGTACGTGGTGAACCCGCCGCTGCCGTAGACGTCGACGCTGTCGTGCACCCGCCCGAGTAGCCTGCACAGCGGCATCTCCCGCAGTCGTGCGGCGGCGTCCCAGAGCGCGATGTCCACTGCGGACATCGCGCACGACACCAGACCGACACGGCCCAGATTGCGTACCCGCCGCTGCATCGCGTGCCAGCAGGCCGGGGTGTCCAGCACGTCGCGGCCGCGCAGCCGGTCGGCGAGCACTCCCCGCACGAGATCCACACAGGCCTCGTTGGCGTAGGTCCAGCCCAGCCCGGTGACGTCACCGCAGTGCACCTGCACGACGACGATGGTCGTGCCGTCCCAGCGAAGCGTGCCGTCGGCCTCCGGACCCGGCGTCGGGATCCGGTAGGCCGCGGCGGTCAGGTCCTCGATCGCGGATCCGATCATGACTCAGCGGCGATTCGGGATGAACTCCTGCACCTTCGTCTTCGCGCCCTGCAGCATCAGGTGCCATGCGTTCGGGTCACCCTTGAGTACCGACTCAGCCGTGGACTTCATCTGCTCGAACGTGGCGTGCGGCGGGATCGGCGGGACCTCCGGGTCACAGCGCACGTCGAGCACCGCGGGCCGGTCGGCGGCGAGCACGCGATCCCAGGCATCGCCCAGCGCGTCCGGCGTGTCCACGGCGATCGCCTCGAGGCCGAGCGAACGCGCGATGTCGGCATAGGAGATGTCCGGAATGGACTGTGACTCCTCGAACTTCGGCGAGCCACCCATCGCCCGCAGCTCCCAGGTGACCTGGTTCAGATCGTTGTTGTGGAACACGCACACGACCAGCCGCGGGTCCGACCAGAGTTTCCGGTAGCGCGCGATGGTGATCAGCTCCGCGAGCCCGTTCATCTGCATGGCACCGTCGCCGACGAGGGCGATCACCGGCCGGTCAGGATGGGCGAACTTCGCGCCGATGGCGTATGGGACAGCGGGCCCCATCGTGGCGAGGGTACCGGAGAGGGAGCCGCGCATCCGGCCCCGCATCCTCAGATTCCGCGCGTACCAGTTGGTCGACGACCCGGAGTCGGCTGTGACGATCGCGTCCTCCGGGATGCGCGGCGACAGTTCGTGCACCACCCGCATCGGGTTGACCGGCTTGGCCTCCAGCATCGCCTGCTGCTCCATGGTGTCCCACCAGTCGGAGACGTTCTTCTCGATCGTCTCTCGCCAGGACCGGTCCTGCTTGCGCTGCAGGAGCGGGAGCAGTGCGCGCAGGGTGCCCTTCGCCTCGCCGACCAGATTGACCTCGGTCGGGTAACGCATACCGATCAGGCTGCCGTCGATGTCGATCTGCACCGCCCTGGCCTGTCCGAACTCCGGCATGAACTGGGTGTACGGGAAGTTGGACCCGACGATGAGCAGGGTGTCGCAGTCCCGCATGAGCTCGTAGCTCGGCCTGGTGCCGAGCAGGCCGATCGACCCGGTGACGTAGGGCAGATCGTCCGGCAGCACGTCCTTGCCGAGCAACGCCTTCGCCACTCCCGCGCCGGTGATGTCGGCGAGCTGCCGGACCTCGTCGGCGGCATTGCGCGCACCCTGGCCAACCAGGACGGCGACCTTCTCGCCGGAGTTGAGCACCTCGGCCGCCCTGCCGACCTCGTCGTCCGGTGGCACGACGACCGACCTGGCGACGCTCGGCGGGCTGGAGGGAACGTGTTTGAACGCGTGCTGCGGCGGGGTGTACTCCTCCTCCTGGAGATCGGCCGGGATGATCACCGCTGTTGGTGACCGCCGAGCCTCCGCCGTGCGGAACGCGCGGTCGAGCGCGTTCGGCAGCTGTTCGGCGACGTTGACCTCGACGAGGTACTCGCTGGCGACGTCCTTGAAGAGCGGCTGAAGATCGATCTCCTGCTGGTAGTGCCCGCCCATTGCGCTGCGCGCGGTCTGGCCGACGATGGCCACGACCGGGACGTGGTCGAGCTTCGCGTCGTAGAGGCCGTTGAGCAGGTGCACGGCGCCGGGACCGGAGGTCGCCATGCAGACACCCACCCGGCCAGTGAACTTGGCGAACCCGACCGCCTGGAACGCCGACATCTCCTCATGTCGCGACTGCACGAAACGGGGCTCGTTGCCGGCCTTCTCGAACGCGGCGAGGATCCCGTTGATCCCGTCGCCCGGATAGGAGAACACCTCCTCGACGCCCCAGTCCCGCAGGCGCTGCAGCAGGTAGTCGCCAACCGTCTCCGGCATGTTTCCTCCTCGCTCGGTCGGGCATTCCTCAGTCACCGGCTACCCGCATGCCACGTACTCAACCCTGGGGAGGACGCGTGAGCACGACCCGGCAACTCCCGATGCCGACGGTTCCGTACCAGGCGCTCGAGGAGGACCTGCGACGGCGGGTGCGGGGCGAGGTCCGGTTCGACGCGGGCAGCAGGGGCACCTATTCGACGGCGGCGTCGAACTACCGGCAGGTGCCGATCGGTGTCGTGCTGCCGTCCACCGTGGACGACGCGGTGAACGCGGTCGCGGTGTGCCACGAACACGACGTTCCGGTGCTTTCCAGGGGAGGCGGAACGAGTCTGGCAGGCCAGTGCTGCAACATCGCCGTGGTCATCGACTGGAGCAAGTACTGCACCCGCCTTGTGTCCCTGGATACGGAACGCGGGACGGCGGTCATCGAGCCGGGGGTCGCGCTGGACAACGTCAACGACGAACTCGCCGCGTACGGGCTGATGGTGGGACCGAAACCGTCCACGCACGTCAGCTGCACGATAGGCGGGATGATCGGCAACAACTCGTGCGGATCGACCGCGCAGGCCTACGGGAAGATGGCGGAGTCGGTACGTAAGCTCGAGATCCTCACCTACGACGGGTTGCGAATGTGGGTGGGGGAGACCAGCGACGAGCAGTACGATGCGGCGCTCGCCGAGGGCGGGCGCATGGCGGAGATCTACCGCGGCCTGCGCGATCTGCGCGACCGCTACCTCGCCGAGATCCGGACCCGCTACCCGGACATCCCGCGACGGGTGTCCGGCTACAACCTCGATTCGTTGCTGCCCGAGAACCGGTTCAACCTGGCGGAGGCCCTCGTCGGCAGTGAGAGCACGCTCGTCACGGTGCTTCGTGCGGAACTCGAACTGGTCGAGACGCCCGCGGCGAGCACCCTGGTCGTGCTCGGGTACCCGGACGTCACCGTCGCCGCCGACGCGGTCAACGACGTGCTGCCGCACGAGCCGCACGCGCTGGAAGGACTGGACGACCGGCTCATCGAGTTGGAGCACAGCCGGGGCCTCGCCGAGAAGGCGCTGCGGGAACTGCCGGAGGGCAGTGGCTGGCTGATGGTGGAGTTCGTCGGTGAAGACCAGGACGAGGCCGACCGCAAGGCGAGGGCACTGATCGACGACCTCGGTAGGGGAGAGCGCGCACCGTCCACGGCGTTCCTCAACGACCCCGAAGAGGAGGAGAACCTGTGGGAGGCACGTGAATCCGGGCTGGGAGCCACCGCCTACCCACCGCAGGGTCCCGAGACCCACGAGGGGTGGGAGGACGCGGCGGTGCCCCCGCAGCGTCTCGGCGACTACCTGCGCGACTTCCGCGAGCTGCTGGGTCGGTACGGCTATGGGGCCGCCGCACTGTACGGGCATTTCGGTCAGGGCTGCGTGCACACCCGTATCCCGTTCGACCTGATGACCGCCGAGGGCATCGCCCGCTATCGGGCGTTCGCCGAGGAGGCCGCCCGGCTCGTCGTCGCCTACGGCGGTTCGCTGTCCGGCGAGCACGGCGACGGTCAGTCGCGAGGAGAACTGCTGCCGGTCATGTTCGGTGATGCGATCGTCTCGGCGTTCCAGGAGTGCAAGGCGCTGTTCGACCCGGACAACCGGATGAACCCCGGCAAACTGGTGCATCCCGACCCACTGGACACGAACCTGAGACAGGGAGCGGGGTTCCGGCCGTGGGAGCCCAGCACGCACTTCGCCTACCCGGAGGACGACCACCGCTTCAGCCGCGCCGCCAACCGCTGTGTCGGGGTGGGCAAGTGCAGGGGTGAGGAGAACGGAGTTATGTGCCCGAGCTACCGCGCCACTCGGGAGGAGGAGCACTCCACGCGCGGCAGGGCCAGACTGCTGTTCGAGATGCTGAACGGGGACGTCATCACCGACGGGTGGCGGTCGGAGGCCGTGTACGACGCACTGGACCTGTGTCTCGCCTGCAAAGGCTGTCGCAGCGACTGCCCGGTCAACGTCGACATGGCCACCTACAAGGCCGAGTTTCTCTCGCACCACTTCGAGGGCAGACTGCGGCCGATGCCGCACTACTCGATGGGCTGGCTGCCACTGTGGGCCCGGCTCGCGGCGATCGCGCCGCGCTGGGTCAATGCCCTCGCGCACACGCCCGGGTTGAGCCGGCTGCTGAAGGCCGCGGGCGGGGTCGACCGGCGGCGGGAGATACCCCTGTTCGCCGAGGAGCGATTCAGCGACTGGTTCGCCCGCCGTGGACCGAACTCTACCGGCGAGCTGGGCACGGTCCTACTGTGGCCGGACACGTTCACCAACGGCTTCCATCCGGCTGTGGCGAAGGCCGCTGTCGAAGTGCTCGAAGCGGCCGGGTTCGCCGTCGAGGTCCCGGAGAAGACCGTCTGTTGTGGACTTACCTGGATATCCACCGGTCAGCTCGACACTGCCAAACGGGTTCTGGGTCGCACACTCGAGGTCCTGCGCCCGCAGCTGCGCGACGGCACGCCCGTGGTGGTGCTGGAACCCAGTTGCGCGGCCGTGTTCCGCTCTGACCTGCCCGAGCTCATGCACGGCGACGAGGATGCCCACCGGCTCGCCGGGCAGACGCGGACCGTGGCCGAACTGCTGGCCGAGCGTGCCCCGGACTGGCGGCCCAGCCTCCAGGGGGAGCGCAGGCAAGCCATCGCGCAGCCGCACTGCCACCACCACGCGATCCTCGGGTTCGAGGCCGACCGAGAGCTCCTGCGGGAGTCCGGTGTGGACGTCGAGGTGCTCGACGCGGGATGTTGCGGTCTCGCCGGGAACTTCGGTTTCGAACAGGGGCACTACGACGTGTCGGTGGCCTGCGCCGAGGACAAACTGATGCCCGCCGTCCGGGAGGCGGACGAGAACACGCTGGTGCTGGCCGACGGGTTCAGTTGCCGCACACAAATCGAGCAGTCGGGCAGCGATGCGCCGCTGCACAGCGCGGAGGTACTCGCCGCTGCCGTCCGTGGCGGGGAGCCGGTCCCGAGCCGCCCGCCGCCGCCATCGCCGCTGGGCAAGGCCGCAGCGGTGGCCGGCGCCACGACACTCGTGGCCGCGCCGGTTGCGTTCGCCGCCCGATCGTTGCGGCGCAGATTCGGCTGACCGCACCGCAGGACGACCGGCCCTGCAGAGAGGACGACCCCATGAGCGGACCGCACGAGTACCCCGAGCAGTACGCCAAAGACGTGCCCGACGGCTGTTCCCTCGGTCAGGGGAAGCTGAGCGAGTCGCCGCCGTGGGCTCCCGAGGACGCCCCGTACGCCTATTCGCCGCCGCCGATGTTCGAACCACGGCCGGAATCCTTCGGCGCCAGCCTGCCCAGCGGCCTCGCGTTCCTCGCGGGCGTGTGGCTGGCGAGTGCGCCGTTCGCGCTCGACTACGCCGGGACGGGAGCAGGCAGGCCGGGTTACTGGAACGACGTTGTGCTGGGGGTGGCCATCGCGCTGCTCGCCCTGGTGCGCACCGTGTCACCGCGTCAGGTGCCGTGGTTCAGCCTGGTGAACGCCGTCCTGGGCGGGTGGCTGGTGGCCGCGCCGTTCGTGCTCGGCTACAACGAGGGCCAGGACGCGAGCCGGGCGGTGGTCAACGACGTCGTCGTCGGAATCGTCGTGCTGGCACTGGCGGTGATCAGCGCGGCGATCACGTTCGCGATGCGCCGCAGGGAGAACGAGGGAGCCGCGCACGGGCGCTAACGTCCGTGCGTCTTGGCGGACTCCGTTTGCCGTGCCTCATTCGACACGCGCGTCAGCAGTTGCTTCCCGCCGTCATAGGCCAGGTGCAGCACATCGGCTCCCGCAACGACCGTGAGTATTGTGCTGATCAGCCGGGTCTGTCTGGGGGCGAAAGCCAAGCCTGCCGTGAGGCCGGACGCGACCCAGACGGCGAGGCAGAACGGACAGGTGAGCACCTCGCCGATCGCATGCTGGGCTCCCTGGCCACGGACCGACTCGTGCAACTCGGACTGGCCCGCGGGTTCCTGATAGCGGGTGAAGGGCGCGCGTAGCGGGCTGGTGACCGTGTCCTTCGCCAGCAACCTGCTCGCCTTGTGCGTCGCGATGGTCAGAAGAACGGTGTCCCCGAGGCCGATGCGTTCGGGCACCCGGACACCGAGCGCCCGGCCGGCGCCGGTGAGTGCGCCGGCCAGGGCTCCGTAGGTGCCCAGCACCACCGCATATCCGCGAAGGGGACGCTGCGCGTCACCTTGATACAACTCGCGGATCCGGTGGGCGGTCCTGGTCAGTGCCAACATTCACCACTCCTGGTTCGTTGTCCGAATCGTCGGTCGGCGGTCAGGAGCGGCCAACCGTTCCGACGCGCGAACGCGCGCCGCTGGGCAGCAGGCCGAGCAGGATCATCCCGATCCCGAGGCCGAGATGCAACCAGTTGTCGGCGTCGTTGAGCGGGACGAAGTTCGCCTCGCTGTCCTGGTCGATGACCAGGCCGTAGATCCACAGCGCGAGGTAGACCACGCCACCGCCGAACAGGTAGGCCTTGGCGCCCCCCGGACGCATGGCCATCGCGAAGCCGACGACACCGAACGCCAGATGCACCAGGTTGTGCAGAATCGAGACCGCGAAGATCCCGAGCAGTAACGCATCGGAGTCGACCGACCAGAACTCCATCCGGTCGTACTGGGTGGTCACCCCGGGAATGAAACCCAGGATGCCGACGAGCAGAAACACCGCGGACACGGCGTAGGCGGCCATTCGCACGGGTGAGGTCGCCGGTCTGACCGTTTCACTCACTTTCGTCACCTCAATTCGGTGATGGGCTGTTTTCCGAACACTCCGCGTACCCGAGCCGCCACCGGTCAAACGCCCGTTCACCCGCTCGTGATCGCCCGGGTTTTGGGCTGGTAGGAGGGGGAACACCAGGGCTTCGGGTGCGCGCCCGGCGGTGAGGAGGCGAGTATGCGGCTGGAGAAGAGCGACGTCGCTGATCTGGTCGGCGAGCAACCCAGGTTTCAGGTGCGAGAGTGGCGGATCGACCGGGGCGGCTGGGTTGTCATGTTCCTGATCGTGCTCGCCGGTCTGCTGGGCCTGTGGGGCGGCGGGCCATTGGGAGAGGCCACCGTCTCGGCCGGCGACGGCAGCATGTCCGTCAGCTACGACCGGTTCGTGCGCAATCTGGGCGAGAGCACACTGATCGCCGAATTCCCGCCGGGGAGCGCCGAAGCGGACTCGGTCAGTCTCGCTGTGGACCAGGCATATCTGACCAGTAACCAGGTTCAGTCCATCACCCCCGAGCCGGACACGGTGACCGCGCGGAACGGCCGCTTCGTCTACGAATTTCCCGCGGCGGCGGACACCTCGCTGACGGTGCGGTTCGATCTGCGGCCGAGCTCCGGGGCCGGGGTGCGCACCGCGACGATCGAGAGCGGCTCCGGCGGGCAAGCGCGGCTCTGGCAGTTCGTGTACCCGTGACGGGCGGACGGGAGCGAGGACAGCGAGGAGAACACAGTGGACATCATTCTGCGCGCGCTGGTCATCTATCTGGTCGTGCTGCTGCTGTTCCGGATCACCGGCAAGCGGACGCTCTCCCAGGTCACCACGTTCGACCTGGTGCTGTTGCTGATCATCAGCGAGGTGACGCAACAAGCGCTGCTCGGCGACGACTTCTCGATCACCACGGCGGCACTGGCGATTCTCACCCTTGTGGTGCTCGACCGCGTCGCCGACATGCTGAAGTCCCGGTCCACAACCTTCAGCCGACTGGCCGAGGGCGCTCCGCTGGTGCTGGTGGAGCACGGTGAGCCGCTGCAGGAGCGGCTGCGCAAGGAGCACATCAGCACCGACGACATTCTCGCCTCAGCCAGGAAGAGCCAGGGACTGTTGCGAATGGACCAGATCGAGTACGCCGTCCTGGAGAGCTCGGGTGGCATCAGCATCATCCCGGTGAAGAGTGAGTCGGAGCGGGAGAAGGACCGGGAGGCGAGCCGCCGCATCGTACGGGAATGAGCGGCACCTCATCCCGCCGCTGTGGGCCTTCCTCCTGGCACGACCCCGTCCAGCAACCCCGACTGTCCGGCCAGCGCTGCCGCCTCCGTGCGGCTGGTGACCCCGAGCCTGCGCAACAGGGCGGCTATGAGTCGTTTGACGGTGCGCTCGGAGACGTGCATCTCGACGGCGATCTGCGCAAGGGTGCGTCCGGTGGACAGCAACCGCCAGAGCCGCCGCTCCTCGTCACCGAGCTGATCGCGCAACCGTCGGGCGGTACCTCCGGTCGCCGCGAGGTGTTCGAGCACGTGCCCGGGCACGACGGCCCAGCCCTCGACCAGTGCCAGCAACGGGGTCAGGAGGTTCTCGGGTTCGGCGGTCTTGCTCAGCACTCCCCGAGCGCCGATGTGCACGGCACGCAGGGCAGGCCCCCGGTCCTCCTCGCCCGCCATGGCGATCACGGCCACCCCCGGTTCTGTTCGCCTGATCGCCGCGATCGCCCGGAGGCCACCGGGAGCGGGCAGGCCGAGGTCGACGAGTGCGAGTTCGGGGTGATAGCGCCGAACGGTGGTAGCGGCGTCGGCGGCGGAACACGTGGTGGCGACCACCTCTGCCCGTCCGCCACTCAGCGAGGGCAGGAGCATGGCCAGTCCGCGGCTGAACAGTGGCTGGGGATCGACGACCACGATTCGTACGGGACGGGATTGCCCCATGACCATCGCTCCTGCGCATCCTGAGGGAGTTCTGCCGCTCGCCGGGTTCCCGGTCTGCGCGGAACCAATCGTGCTCCGACTGGCCTTTCGAGGCCAGGTTGGACCGCGCGGGGACAGCGACTCCGACAAGCCTTGGAGTTGTGACGCGGCCAAGCGAGGAGAAGGAGTGCAATGTTCTATCACGTTCAGACCCTGCAGTTCGAGGCCAAGCCGGATGGCCCTGACCCGGCCTTCGCGAAGCGACTCCAGGAGATCCTCGGCGGTAAGTGGGGCGAGTTGACCGTCGCGCTGCAGTACTTGCAGCAGGGCTGGAACTGCCGGATGCCGGGCAAGTACAAGGACATGCTGCTGGGCATCGGCACCGAGGAACTGGCGCATGTCGAGATGATCTGCACGATGATCGCGCGGCTGAACGAGGGCGCGCCGATGTCCGTGCAGGAGGCCGCTGTCTCCGACAACCCGATGACCGCCGCCATCTACGGCGGATCCAATCCGCAGCACCTCATCAACAACGGCGGAGGGGGCTATTACCAGGACAGCAGCGGGGTGCCGTGGATGGGTGCCTACACCACGTCCTCCGGCAATCTGATGGCCGACTTCCACCTGAATGCCACAGCCGAGATGCAGGGGAGGCTGCAGGTGTCACGGCTGTACAACATGACCGACGACCCGGGCGTCAAGGCGATGTTGCGGTTCAACCTCGCCCGCGACCACATGCACCAGCAGCAGTGGCTGGCCGCCATCGAGGAACTCAAGGCGGACGGTCTGGAGGGATTGCCGGTGCCCGAGGCGTTCCCGAACGAGTCCGAGCAGAACCTCGACTTCGTCACCCAGTATCTGAACTGCAGCGACGGTTCGCAGGCAGGCGATGGCAGGTGGGCCTCCGGGGAGATGCCCGACGGCAGCGGTCGCAACTTCACCTACGAGGACAGTCCCGAGCCGCACGGCGACCGGCCGGTGCTGCCTCCCGGTGACCCCCGGTTGTACGGCACCCCGCCGCCGGACAAGGCGCCGGGAAATCCGGCGACCTGAACGCGGTGACCGAACCACGGGAGCCCGCCGTCCGGCGGGCTCCCGTCCTCTGTGCCGTCACGCGGCGACGGCGTCACCGGCGTTTCGGACCGTCGTCGACGTCCGTCCGCTGCTTACCGCGTTGCGCGGAGTGCTGACGCTCCTCCTGGTCCGCCTTGTTCGGCAGGTGTTCACGCGCCTTGGACGCACCGAGGGTGACCTGCGCCTGGCTTGCGGGCACTCCTTCCTCCTCGCGGGCCTGCTGCGCCCTTTTCCTTCGTTGCCTGTTGTCGCCTTCCATCTGTTTGCTCATAGTTGTGCGTTCCCGCCGTCGCGGGTTGGTAACCGTGCCCCCACACGGCGACGGCGCCCCGGACACGGGGTCCGGGACGCCGCCCGGCCGTCGTCGACGACGGCCCGGCACTCACGGGGGCAACGCGAGTGCCTGATTATCCGCGCGGTCAGTCGTCGTACTCGGCTTCGTCGTACTCCTCGTGCTCGTGCTCGTCGTGGTCGACTCCATGGCTCGCGCTGGAGTGCACGGAGCTGGACCAGGCGCCATCCTCGCCCGCCGCGTACGTGACGTTGCCGTAACTCGTGCCATAGGCGTCGGCGCCTGCACCGGTGAACTCCACGATCGCCCCTTCCGGGCCCGCGTGCGAGGAGGACTCCGCGAAGTAGGCGCCGAAGCTGCCATGGCCGTGGCCGTGGTGGCCGTGGCCGTGGCCACCTGCGTAGCTCTGCACGCTGGCGGTGCCTGCGCCGTCGGCGCCGGCGTACGACTCGTTCTCGCCGTAGCCGCTGTCCGCCGAAGCGATACCCGCCGTTCCGAGCGTGAGCGGCAGCGCCAGTGCGCTGGCCACCATGGCGCGTCGAACAGTACCCATGCGATGATCCTTTCTCTGTCTTCTGGCAGAGGCAGGACCTGGTTCTTCCGACTCCGTGTTCCACAGGAAGGCCAGGTCCTGTTCTTATGGAATGACCCGGCGCGAGCGTCGAGCCAAGGGTGGGGTTCCACGCACCGTGCGCATTGATGCAGGGCAATGCCCGGTTCACTCGATGAGGCGGCGAACGACTGAGGACCACTTCGGACGGTGTTGACTCCGGGGCGGTGTGATCATCCGGCGGTGTTGGTCGCGGCCACGATACGACCACGAACCTCACCGAAACCGATCCGTGCTTCTCCCGGACCCGGGGCGGTGGCCGAGATCGTGACCTCGTCGCCGTCCCGCAGAAACGTTCGTTCCTCGCCGTTGATCTCGATGGGCTCCCTGCCGCCCCAGGTCAGTTCGATGAACGCGCCGCGCTGGTGCTTCTCCGCGCCGGAGATCGTGCCGGAGGCGAACAGGTCACCGGTGCGTGACGAAGCTCCGTTCGCCGTCAGGTGCGCGAGCATCTGCGCCGGTGACCAGTACATGTCCCGGTACGGGGGCCGGGATACCTCCTGGCCGTTCCACTCGACGACGAGCTCGATGTCGAGGCCCCACGCCTGTTCCTCGCGCAGGTAGGGCAGGGGTCGCGGCTCCTGTCGCGGGGTTTCGGTCCTCGCCGTCTGGAGCGCCGGCATCGGCACGACCCACGGCGAGATCGAGGTCGCGAAGCTCTTGCCGAGGAAGGGGCCGAGCGGGACGTACTCCCACGCCTGGATGTCGCGTGCGGACCAGTCGTTGACGAGCACGGCGCCGAACACGTGCCGCGCGAAGTCCCCGCAGGAGACCGACGTGCCCAGCGCGGAGCCGGTGCCGACGACAAAGCCCAGCTCTGCCTCGATGTCGAGCCGGCGGGACTCGCCGAACGACGGCACGTCCTCGTCCGGCGACTTGCGCTGGCCGCAGGGGCGCATGATGTCGGTCCCCGACACCACCACCGTCCCCGCGCGCCCGTGGTAGCCGACCGGCAGGTGCTTCCAGTTCGGCAGCAGTGGCTCGGAGTCGGGGCGGAAGAGCCGTCCGAGGTTCGTCGCATGCTGCTCCGAGGCGTAGAAGTCGACGTAATCGGCGACCTCGATCGGCAGGTGCATCGTGACCTCGCCGATCGGGTGGACCACGTCGTCATCCACCTCGCCATGCAGGAGGTCGCGTATTCGCTCACGAACGGCGACCCAGCGGTCGTATCCCTGTGCCATGAATTCGTTCAACGACGGGCGGGCGAAGACCTCGTCGTCGAGAGCGCGGGCTAGATCCACCACAACGTCACCGACGCGGACGCCGACGCGTCGCGCCGAGCCCGGCGTGGAGAAGACGCCGTAGGGAAGGTTGTCGAGCCCGAACGGCGAGTCGTCGGCGATGGTGATCGTGGTCAAGCGTTACTCCTTCTCGGTTCGCGGGTCGCTCGCGCCGGATGGCACGAGTCCCAGGTCCACCAGTTCGGTGAGCGGTTCGGTGACGCTGCAGGTGCCGAACGACCGGAACGCCGCGCGTGCCTTGCCCGCGCGGTGGTCGTCCAGCTCCGCGATCCCGCTCGCGACCGTGTCCGTGTCTCGTTCCGCGAGGACGCAGGCGATGTCGTCGCCGTCCGCACCACGCAGCGCCGCGTCGGTCGCCAGGAGCAGGTTGAGGAAGCCGTGCTGTTCGAACCCGGTTTCCGGATCGGTGTTCCGGATCGCGTGGTGCAGGCCCGCTGTCGCCTTGAAGGGCACCCCGGCGGCGACGGCCGCGGCGATCGCCGCGGCCAGTTCGCGTTCGTCCGGATACAGCTCGGCGGTGACTCCACCGGTCCGGAACTTCGCCTGGTAGCGGGTGGTTGCGAGGGTGTCGATGACCTCCGCCCTGCGCTCATCGCGGGGAACCTCGACGAAAACCTCCGCCGCGGTCGCCGACATCGCCCGGTCCAACTCCACGAAGAACCGGTCCGGGGCGGTACCGGCGGGAACGGCGACCTCGAGTGCGCGCAGCGACACCGCGAGCCCGGCCACCGCGGTGAGCGCGTGTTCGGCCTGCCCCGGCCCCGCTGGCAGGGTGACAGCGAGGTTGAGCCGGTCCTCGGGCCGGAGCAGTCCAGCTAGGTCGGCGAGGGCGGGCGCGGCGAGGATCAGCGGCCCGACCAGTTCGGCGTAGCGCGCGGTCTCGTGGCGGGCGTGCGCCGGAACTGCCTCGTGCAGTGGCATCAGGCCGGGTGGGAAAACGGCGGCGTCGTCACACAACCCGCGCGCGAACGCGGGCAGCGGCTCCACCGGCTCGGGCGGCGTTCCGGCCGGTTCTTCCGACCCCGTTGTCTCCACACGCACCTCCACGCTTTCGGTCTCCGACGGATCTCATCTGATTAACACATGTACTACCTGGCGGGGCAAGAGGTCAGGGGGTGTGTGGTCTCAGTTGCGCCCGCGAATGTCGAACTGGTGCCTGTCGGTGATGAGCTTCTCGAGCAGCATGACCAGGATCCGCTGTTCGGCCTCGGTGAGCACGCTCGTCCACTCGTGCTCCCGATCGTTCTGCTCGCGGAAGACTTCCACCATCTCCTGTTCGCCGCGCTCGGTGAGGGACAGTCGGACCGAGCGCCCGTCGTGCTCGGCGGGGGAACGTCGCAGGAGTCCGTCCGATACGAGGGTCTTCGTCAGGTTGGACACCGCCGCCCGGCTCATTCCGGTCAGTTGTGCCGCCTTCGCCGACTCGAGAGGACCGGCCAGCCAGGTCACGAACAACAGCCGGAAGCTCGACCAGGACCGGCCCCGTGGCCGGTGGACGGTGGACTCGAGGTCGTAGGTGACGATGGAGGACGCGCGGTTGAGCGCAAGCAGGACCTCGGTGGCCAGCTGGTGCCGGAAGCCGTACTCCGTCGACAGTCTGCGGTTGGCGAGCTCGACGAAGGACCAGAAGTCGAGCTCGTCGTCGTTGTCCTCGGAGGTTCCGGTCATTCCGCGAAAGTAGTACATGAGTGAACTGGTTCGCGACCTGACAGTGTTGCGCCGGGCCGGATCAGCGGCCGTTGCCGCCCGGATGGCACATACTGGTCGCTGTGCCCGCCACGCACCCGACCTCTGGAATTGGCCACTGGATTCTGCACGTGGATCTCGACCAGTTCATCGCTGCTGTCGAGGTGGCCCGCCATCCCGAGTTGCGCGGCCTGCCGGTCGTGGTCGGCGGGGCGGGGGATCCGACGCAGCGTGCCGTCGTGGCGACCGCGTCCTACGAAGCCCGCGAGTTCGGGATCACCTCGGGCATGCCGTTGCGCACCGCGGCGAAACGGTGTCCCGAGGCGGTCTTCCTGCCGTCGGACCCGCCCGCGTACGAAGAGGTCTCCGAACGGGTCATGCTGGTCCTCCGGACCTTTCCAGTGGTCGTGGAGGTCGTCGGCTGGGACGAGGCCTTCCTCGGTGTAGCCGAAAGCACGAACGAGCGCTGGGAAGCTCCCGAGGCGCTGGCCGAGGACGTCCGGCGGAAGGTGCTCGCCGACACCGGGCTGTCGTGCTCGGTGGGGATCGGCGACAACAAGCTGCGGGCCAAGCTGGCGACGGGGTTCGCCAAGCCCGCGGGGGTCTTCCGCCTCACCCGCGAAAACTGGGTTGAGGTCATGGCCCACCGGCCGCCCGACGCGTTGTGGGGTATCGGCGGCAGGACCACGGCCAAGCTGGCCGACCTCGGTATTTCGACGGTGGGGGAGTTGGCCATGGCCGACAAGACGGCGCTGGCCGAGCGGTTCGGTCCGACCATGGGCCCGTGGTTCCGCCTGCTCGCGCTCGGTATCGGGGACAAGGCCGTGGAGGCGACGCCGTACGTGGCCCGCTCCCGGGGCAGGGAAGTCACCTTTCAGCAGAACCTCACGGAGCGCTCGGAGATCGACGAGCAGGTGGTCGTCCTGGCCAGGCGGGTGGCTCAGGACGTGGCGGACGAGGGCAGGCCCGCGGTGCGGGTGGCGGTGAAGGTCCGCTTCGCACCTTTCATCACCCAGACCAGGAGCGTCACCTTGCCCGTGCCGACAACGGACGGCGGCGAGATCGAGCGCGCCGCACTCGCCGTGCTCGACCGGTTCGAGCACACCCGCCCCGTTCGCCTGCTCGGTGTGCGTGCCGAGTTCAACCACCCGTAGGCGTTCTACGCTGCTGGCATGAGCACGCGAACCAGTTATGACGTCTCGGCTGTCCGAGGTCGCTTCCCGGCGCTGGCCGACGAGATCGCCTACTTCGACGGTCCCGGTGGTTCCCAGGTGCCGGACTCCGTGGTCGGGGCCGTGGCCACCGCGATGTCGTCCGCCATGTCCAACAGGGGCGAGGTGACGGCTGCCGAACGGCGGGCCGACGAACTGGTGACCGGGGCGCGCGCCGCCGTCGCGGATCTGCTCGGCGCGGACGCGGGCGGCGTCGTGTTCGGCCGGAGTATGACCCAGCTGACGTACGATTTCGCCCGCACGCTGGCCAAGCAGTGGGGGCTGGGCGACGAGGTCGTGGTGACGCGGCTCGACCACGACGCGAACATCCGCCCATGGGTGCAGGCCGCGGAGGCGTCGGGCGCCACCGTCCGGTGGGCCGCGTTCGACCCCCGAACCGGCGTGCTGGCGGTGCGCGACATCGTCGAGCAGCTCAGCGCCCGCACCCGCCTTGTCGCGGTGACCGCGGCCTCGAACCTGCTGGGCTCGCGGCCCGACATTCCCGCCATCGCCGACGCCGTGCACGCCGCCGGGGCATTGCTCTATGTCGACGGTGTGCACTACACACCGCACGCCGCGGTGGACGTCCGCGCGCTCGGTGCCGACTTCTTCGCCTGCTCGCCGTACAAGTTCCTCGGGCCGCACCTCGGCATCGTCGTGGCGGACCCCGCGTTGCTCGAGTCCCTGCGTCCGGACAAGTTGCTGCCTTCCAGTGACGCCGTTCCCGAACGGTTCGAACTCGGCACGCTGCCCTACGAACTCCTGGCAGGGACGACCGCGGCGGTGGACTTCCTGGCGGCGCTGGTTCCCGGCGCGGGCAGCCGCAGGGAGCGGCTCGGCCTTTCGATGGCCGAACTCGTCAGGCACGAGGACGCGCTGCGGGCAAGGGCAGAGGAGGGACTGAGCGAGCTGCCCGGTGTCGTGCTGCACGGCGCCCCCGATCGCGCCCGGACACCGACCCTGTTGTTCACCGTCGCGGACCTGCCGCCGCGTACCGTCTACGAACAGCTCGCGCTCGCGGGTGTCAACGCTCCGGCGAGCCACTTCTACGCGATCGAGTGCGCCAGATGGCTCGGCCTCGGTGACTCGGGCGCTGTCCGCGCCGGTATCGCCCCGTACACGAATCAGTCCGATGTGGACCGGCTCATCGCCGCGGTGGCCGGCCTGGCGGGCACGCGCTAGTGCCTCGTGCGGTACCCGTTGCCGGTCTCATTCGTCACGTCGGCGCCTTCGTGCCAGGTGACACCGAGCCCGGACAGCGCGACTGCTCTGCTGACATCGCTCGGGGTGACAATCCCGACCAGCGTTCCCCGGTCGTAGACGAGAGCTCGCCCATCGGCGCAGGAGCCCAGCCGCGGCAGCAGGGCGGTCAGTGGCTCGCCGGGTTCGGCAAGGACGATCTCGGCAGGGGGACAGGCCACCGCGCGCAACGGTGTCCGCTCTCGCTCGCCGGGGGCCACGCCCCGCAGCCGGTTGAGCGTCACCATTCCCTGCAGCCTGCCCGAGTCATCGAGTAGCGGGAACGCGGAATGCCTGCGTACCAGTGCGACGTCGCGCAGGAAGTCGGACACGTTCCGGTCGCCGTGCGCGGTGTCGGGCTCGGGAGTCATGACGTCATCCACGCGCATGCCCGACAACGCGGTCCCCAGCCGTGCCCGCTGTTCCTCGGCACTGGCGACGTGGACCACGAAGAGTCCGATCAGGATCCACCACAAACCCAGGCCGTAGCCGAGCAACAACCGGACGAGGCCGAGGGTGATCAGCAGGAAACCGAACCACCTGCCCGCCCGCGCACTCCAGACAGCAGCCATCAGCCGGTCACCGCGCCACGCCCAGACCGCGGCCCGGAGGACGCGGCCGCCGTCCAATGGGGCAGCGGGAATCATGTTGAACACCGCGAGCAGGACGTTCACCCCGGCCAGGTACAGGAACAGCACGCGGAGCAGCGGATGCAGGTCGCCGATGCTCACCAGGAAGGCCGCGAGGCCGAACAGCGCACCACAACCGATGCTGGTCAGCGGGCCGATCACCGCCACTCGCAGGTCCGCACCGGGAGTGCGAGGCTCCGAACGGAGCCGGGCCACTCCGCCGAGCAGCCACAGGGTGATCCCGTCGACCTCGATACCGTTGCGGCGGGCGACGACCGCGTGTGAGACCTCGTGCGCGAGGAGCGAGATCGCGAACAGCAACGCGATGGCGACGGCGGTGAGCACGTACGCCCAGGCCGGATACCCGGGAAGCACGTCGGGCAGCTGTGTCGTGCTCAGCCCGAGCACCAGCAGCAGGACGATTCCGAGCACGCTCCAGTGCAGGCCGACGCGAACGCCGAGAATTCTGCCCAGTCTCACGGTTTCCGTCATCGTCCACCAGGTCCTTCCGCTGTGGCGCGAGGCGGCCCGCTGTAGTGGTACCGCGGGCAGAGGGTTGCCGCCGCGACCTTCGGCTAACCGGGGAATG
Source organism: Amycolatopsis marina (assembly GCF_900111885.1). GTDB lineage: Bacteria > Actinomycetota > Actinomycetes > Mycobacteriales > Pseudonocardiaceae > Amycolatopsis > Amycolatopsis marina. Next base: position 33,116 of record NZ_FOKG01000006.1, on the reverse strand, counting down.
CCGCGGCCGTGGCCCGGGTACCCGCTTGGTATGGCACGCGGAAACAGTCCGGAGATCGTCGTCGTCGGGCAGATCGCCAGGGATCTCGTGCTCTCGGTGGACGAGATGCCGGCCAAGGGAGGAGCGGTGCCCGTGCGGCGGCGGCAGGAAATGCTCGGTGGCAAGGGCGCCAACCAGGCGGTCGCCTGCGCGCAGCTCGGGGCGGGCACCGCGCTCATCGGGGTGGTCGGGGACGATCAGGCCGGCGACAACGTACTGCGGCAGGCGCGTTCGGACGGGATCGACGTGTCGGGTGTGGTCCGGCGGCAGGACGCGAGCACCGGGCTGATCGTGGACGTTCTCGAACCCGATGGCGGCTGGCGATACTTGGAGGACCTGCCCACGGACGTCCTGCTCACGGAATCCGACGTCGAGGCCGCCCGCTCGCTGCTCGAGCCCGCCGGATCCGTTCTCGTGCAGCTACAGCAACCGTCCGCTGCCGCGCTGACGGCGGCTCGTCTCGGCAAGACGGGCGGCGCGCGCGTCGTGCTGGACGGCGCACCCGCTCAGGACGATCGCGGGGCGGCGCTGCTCGCGGCTGCCGACGTCTTCCGGCTGGATGCGAAGGAAGCCGAACTCTTCTGCGGCGAACGGATCGGTGGTGCGGACGACGGGCTGCGCGTGGGCCGGGAGCTGCTGCGCAGCGGCCCTTCGCTGGTCGCCGTCGACGTGGCGGGGAAGGGTAATGCCGTTGTCTGGCCCGACGGCCAGGTGTTCCTGCCGCTGATCGACACCGAGGTCGTGGACACCACCGGTGCCGGCGACGCCTTCACTGCGGCGTTGACTGTGGCCCTCGACCACGGTGCGCCTCCGCCACAGGCCGCACGGACCGCGGTCGCGGCCGCCGCGAGCAGCGTCGAGCGCGCAGGTGGCAGGCCGGACCTGACGGGGGACGCACTGCGTGTGCAACTGGACCGGTTGACGGCGGTGGCTCCCACCTGATCAGCGGTCAGCGTCGCCGACGGGCGGGATCTCAAAGGTATTTCGGACGTCCCTTTTCGGGTGAGGCAGGCGGCCCGGCAGTGGTGTGTCGCAATCGCGAATCCGTCAGCCTTGGTCGGCGATTTGAGTACTCGCGTCAGGCGTGAGCGGCGCTTATGCGCGGATGCGGCGATACGTGGCGGATCGATTCCGATTAATCGAAAAGCGGGCGCAAAATCGCTGGTCATACGTAACTCGTTATTCACTCGTGACCCAGTTGTGTCCTGCTGTCAGTCGCGTTACGGTCGAGGTGTTCGGTTGAGTCAACAGCCGTCCGGAGCTGCGCCCGGCTAGACGCTGACGTCGAAGTTACGAGTTGGTGCTACTCCACACAGCAAATCGCGTGTGAGGAGGCTGTCCCATGGACACAACCACCCCAACTACATCCGTTCCCGGTTCAGCTCGTGCGGAGGAGTGGCTGACGGTACGTCGTGCCAAATCGGCGGATGTCGGCATCGTGCAGATCATCGGTGAGGTCGATCTGTGCACCAGTGGCACTGTCAGCAGCGCCGTGAGTTCGGCACTGGGCGAGCACCCATCGGGGCTCGTGATCGACCTTCTCGGGGTCACCTTCTGCGGCTGCAGCGGACTGACCGTACTGGTCGATGCCGACGAACAGGCGCGGCGGTCGCGCAAGCCGTTGTCCCTGGCATGCACGGGACGGGTTGTCCTGCGACCGTTGGCACTGACCGGACTCACCGAGCGCTTCCGTATCTGTGAGACGGTGCCACAGGCTGTGCAGAGTCTGCGGCAGCTGTCACTCGCGGGCTGAACCCTTCCGCGTCCTCGTGGCCGCGGCGCGCGTTTCCGCAGCGCCGAGACTCAGGCGTTGCCGGTCGGAGCTGGGCCAGACGTAGGGCAGGTCGTCAGGTACCCCGGGAAACCAGGCACGGTAGTGGCCGGGATCCTTGCGCACGAGCGCCGACTGGTGGCCGCGATGGAAGTCGGCGTCGCCGATCCACGGTGGAAGTTCCCCCGCTGCCGACAACTCGGTCACGTCGCGCACCGTGGTCCGCCCTAGCGCGACCCGCAGGTCCGTTCGGAGGCTGGCGGCACACGTGTCCGCCCTGCCCCCGGCGGACCAGTGTGCACAGATTTCCAGACCGTAGCGGGTCAGCGCCTCCTCGTAGCCCGCCCACATCGCGGCGGCGGGGTGATGGCGCCAGCCGTGCCCGGGCACCGTCAGTGCCCGCAGCAACTGCAGTGCCTCGACCCGCTGTTTGCCGAGGCGACGGACATCCAGGATCCGGGCGGTCTCGGCGAAGTCCGGGACGGGCAGGAACGTCTGCATTGTCTCAGCTCAGTCGTGTCCTGGCCGGTTCCGTGACTCGTCGGTGTCTCCTGTGGTCTCGTCCCTGTCGCGCCGGGCGGCCTTGGCCTCGGCCTGTTCGCCTGCCTGCCTGCTGCCCTCCGCCGGCTCCGAGGGGTGTTCACCTCTGCTCCGCTCCGCCTCGTTCACGCTGCTCCCTTCGTCGGCCTGCGGTTGCTCCGTTGCCGGGTGCCCGCCAGTACGGCGGATAATCCCCTACGGCACCACGGATTCCACTTTTCGGTCAGCAGGGCGCCAGGCGGTCGAGTACGTCGATGTAATGCTCGTGCAGGCGGGCGCTGAGCAGGTGCGCACAGTCCAGGTCATAGACCTCGAAGCGGTTGTGTGGGGTGAGCCTGTCGGCCTCACGGATCATCCTGTCCTGCAGCGCGAGTGGCAGGAACAGGTCGCGGGTGTGCCGGATGTAGGCGCGCGGGATGCGCCCCCACGTTTCGCGCTGCCCTCGGGAGTCGGTGTCGCTTGTCGTCAGGAGTTCGTCGGGCGCGAGCTGGTTGAGGAATGCGAGGAACTCCGCCTGGGTGCCGTCGTCGAGCAGCGCGTGCTTCGCCGCGGCCAGCACCTCCCGGTCGGCGGTTCGCCAGTTCGACCGAACGGCGCCGACGACGGCGGGGTCGGCCACCAGGAATCCCAGCAGGCTGCCCGCTTCCGTTGCCGACCCTTCCGGGGTACTCAGGTACTCGTTCGGCGTGGGCAGGTCCACACAGCAGAAGGCGGTGTCGTAGACGAGCTTGTCGATGAGGTGCGGCACCTCGTTGGCAACCAGACTCGTGATCGCGCCACCGATACTGCTGCCCACCAACACCACCGGATCGCCGAGCAGGGCCGCCCTGCGCACGACGTCGACAGTCGCGCCCAGGTGGTCGCGCGGCGTCACCCCGATCAGCGGGGAGGGCTCGGTCGCCAGTGCAGCCAGATCCTGTGGCGCTTGGTAGGAGAGGCGGAACTGACCGTCCGCCGCCGCCTGCCCGGGGAGTTCGACGCCGACGCACCGATGGCCGCGCAGGGCGAGATCGTTCGGAGTGCTGGAACTGCCGTTCGCGCCGTTGGCGAAGACGAAGGTCGCGGTCCTGCGCCCGCGGCGAGCTGCGGGGGGTGTGTCGGCGTACGCCGAGGATATTCCTGCCGCGCTCGCCATGACGGCTGTCGACCCTGCCATCGCGGCCCTGCTGAGCATGGTTCGTCTGGTGTACCCGGCCAAGATCCGCTCCCCGTCCTCGCAAGTTCGCCGACTGATCGGGCCACGCTAGCCAGGGCGGCGCCGCGGGCGCATGCCCCCGCGGTCGCGTCACGTGTCATCCCACAGTCGGAGGCGGGAGCGGGAACTCGCCGCGCCGCCCGACCGGAGCCGAAAGCTTCACGACGGAAACGCCACCGTGGACAGCAACGCGAAGGCGGGATCGCCGCACGGTTCACGCGCCACCGGCTGCGTTCGCGAAACGCGCGTCCACGTCCGCTGCCGTGAGGCCGAAGTCGTCGAGGGTGTAGCGGTGCGCGGGTCTGCGGCCGCCGGACGTGCTCGCGGTGTGCAGTTCGGTCATCGCCGCCCGCGCCGCCTGCGTCATCTCCAGTCCGAAGTGGTCGTAGATCGACTCGACCGTGCCGATCGGATCGGCCACGAAGTCTGCGTAGTCGACGTCGAAAAACCGCGCGGGATCGTGCTTCGCCCGCTCGGCTGTGAACGCGTCGAGGCCACGGGACCAGAGTTCCAGTTGGGTGCGACCGACGACTTCGCCGTGGAATACCTCCGACCAGCCCGCTGTGGCCTGCTCGGTGAGGCTGGCGACCGAGGCGATCGCGGTCCGCGGCGAGCGGTGGGTCTGGATGATCAGCGCGTCGGGGTAGATCTCGAGCAGGGCGTCGAGCGCGAACAGGTGACTGGGATTCTTCAGAACCCAGCGGCGGTCCGCGTCCGGCAGCCCGATGAGCTGGAGATTCCTGCGATGCCTGCGATACGCGGTGGTCCAGTCCTGCTCGGCGAGCCAGGCCGAGTACGTCGGCAGGTAGGCAAAGCACTCGTAGGAAATCGACATCGCCGACTGCCGGAGCAGTTGCCAGCATTCCTCGACCTGTTCGGCGGAGGTGTAGTGCAGCCCCATGAACTCGGGATGCTCGACGTGGTGCTGGTCGTACCCGGCCTGGATCCCCTGGAACACGGGATCCGCCGCCCAGGTGGAACGGGGCGGACGGGGTCGGGGAACCTCCGTGAGCCACAGTTCGAGACCCTGGTGTGCCGGGTCCTCTGTCAGCAGCCGGTGCAGTGCGGTGGTTCCGGTGCGGGGCAGACCGGTCACGAAGATCGGCCGGTCGATCGGCACATCGGCGTGCTCGGGGTGCGCCCGCCATGCCGATTCGCTGAGCAACCGGGAGATCAGCGCTCCGCGCAGGAACGCGCGCGCGACCTTGCTGCCCCGTGGGGTCAGCAGCGCGTCCCGTTCGTACGATTCCAGCAGCACCGCGAGGCCCTCACGGTGCTCGTCCCCGCCGAAGTCGTCGAGACCGGTGATCCTGCTGGCCGACGCGTGCAGATCGGCGACGGTGCCGACGTTCGTTCGTTCGGTGTCCATCTCCTGCTCCCGATGCTGTGGTTCAGTGTCCGTGGCGAGGACTCGGGTCCGCGATCGAGTCGCCAGGGCTCTGGTTTCCGGCGACTGTCCAGTTCTGCTGGTTGACGCCCTGCCGCCTCGACAGCGGGACTTCGTCGGCCGAGTTCCACACATCACCACGGCCACGCAATTCGCGGTTCTCAGACCCCTCTCAGTGGTGGTACTCGCCCCCGTTGACGTCGAGGCACTGTCCGGTGACCGCCCGGGCCAGCCCCGAGGCGAGGAACACCACGGCGTCCGCGACCTCGTCCGGTTCGGGCAGCGCCCGCAGGTCGATCGTCGCCGCGGTCTCGTCGTAGACCTGCTGTGGCGGCACGCCGCGCTTCTTCGCCAGGTACGCGAAGTACTGCCGCAGTGACTCGGCCCAGATGTAGCCGGGCGCCACGGAGTTGACCCGGACACCGCGCGGACCGAGTTCGGTCGCGAGGCTCTGCGCGAGCGCGAGCAGACTCGCCTTCGCCATCTTGTAGGCGCCGAAGGGACGCCGGGAATGCCGCAGCACAGCCGAGTTGATCATCACGACGGAGCCGCGGTGCTCCGCGAGCGCGGGTGCGAACAACCGGGTGAGCCGGAGCGCCGCGAGCACGTTCGTGTCCAGTCCCGCCCGGACCGCATCGAGGTCGGCGTCGAGCAGATTGGTGAGCGATGGGATCGCGAACGCGTTGTTGACCAGGGTGTCCACGTGCCCGAACGTGTCGAGCGCCGTCTCGGCGAGCCGGGCGGCGGAGGTGTCGTCGGTGATGTCGGTGGGTACGGCGACGGCACGCCTGCCGAGTTGGACGATCTCCCTCGCCACCTCGTCGAGTCGCGCTGCCGTGCGAGCGGCCAGCACGACGTCGGCACCGGCCTTCGCGCACCGCACGGCAATGGCCCTACCGAGGCCGGGCCCCACCCCGGACACCACCACGACCTTGTCCAGCAGCAGCATCAGCCGAGCATCCTCGCCGCGACCGCGTCCTGCCTCGCGGCGATCCGCGCGGCCCACTCCTGCCCGCTCACCCGCGACTGCTCGTGGAACGGCAGCAGCCGTGGCAGATCGTCGATGTGCAGCACGTCCACCTGAGGGCCCTCGTCCGCTGTGAGGTCGCGGGCCAGCCGTTGCCAACGGATCTGCACGTATCCCCGCCGGTGACCGGTCCGTTCGAGCCAGTTGACGAGACCGGGGTCGCGCTCGCTGATCACGAACCGGAACTTGCCGTCCGGATCCACCCTGGCCTGGTCGGCGGAGAGGCTGGTCTGGTGGTTGATGTAGTCCAGCGACAGGTACCACATGCTGCCGAGCTGGATGCCCTGGTATGGCGCGTCGGAGGCGGGCAGGGCGGGCACGGTGACGACCATGACCTGGTCGTCGTCGAGGTCGTAGTGTCCCGCGGAGGAGAACTGGGTGCTGAGACCGCCCGGGGTGCGCCTCGGCTCGGTCATCGTGTTCACCGGAAGGCGCAGGTAGAACCATTCGGGGAACTTGAGGAACGTCCGAAGCCTGCTCAGCAGGATCTTGCCCGCCACGCGGTAGCGGGTGGCCGCCTGATCGGCCGGGGGTACTGGCGGGGCCGCGCCGGCCAGGTCCGCACGGCGGATCCGGATCACGCCCCGGCGCTCGTTCGCCCAGTCGCTGTACACCTCGCGGACGACGAGCATCGCCGCGCCCTTGCCGAGTGGAAAGTAGTTCGGCCCCGCGGCTTTCGGGCCGAACCGGAGCTCGAACGTCCCGTCGTCGTCGATTCGCAGGGCGCGATCGTCGAACGCGGTGAGACTGTCCGGGACGTCGACGGGGGAGTAGTCGCCGTCGAGCACCTGGAAGCTGAGGTCGGTCGTACTGCCCCGCGTTCCCGTCACCACGTACTCCGCGTCGTCACGTAAGTATGCGTGGAAGTAGAGCGCGTCGGGGTTGTCCAGACCCATCTTGTTGTAGGGGCCGGTGGACTGGACGAAGTACGGGAAGTCCCGTTCGTAGGCCCAGGCGAGCCGCAGGGCGGCCTGGATGCTGCCCGCCAGGTAGTCGTAGCCCTCGCGGAGGTCCTGTTCGGACCGGACATGCGGGGCGTCGGCGACGATCTTCTCGGCCTCGACGACCGCGTCGGCGAATGACTGGGTGAGCACCGGCCGCTCCTAGACACCTCGGTGAAGTGGTACAAATATGTACCGCTCTGGTACTGGTTCTTGTGCAGCAGAGTAGAACTTGTTCTAAGGAATGGCAATGGCGATGGCTCGTACCGGTTCCTCGGCTCAAGTGGCCGCGCACTCCGCCGCCCGCCGCTCCCCGCCGACGGCCCGCGTGGTGCGGGTGCTGGACTTCCTCGTGGCGCGCCAGGGACGGCGTTTCGGTCTGTCCGAGATCGCCCGCGAACTCGGGCTGAGCAAACCCACGTGCCTCGGCATTCTCACCGAGCTGACCGAGAGTGGGTATCTCGTGCGGGACGAGGCCGCCAGGACTTACGGCCTCGGCCCCGCCCTGATCGCCGCGGGCCGTGGTGCGCAACGAGACTTCGCGGCAGCCGGCGTCGCCCGGCGCGGGCTGGCCGAGCTGAGTGAGCGCTACGCCGCCACGTGCACCGCGTCCGCCGTGGTGGGTGAGCAGATCATGATCCTCGAGCGCACCGGCGCCGCGTCAGGGGGTGCGGCGGGTATCGGTCAGCGTTACCCGTTCGCGCCACCGGTCGGCCTGATGTATGTGCTGTGGGACGCCGACGACGAGTTCGACCGGTGGCTCGCCAAGGAGCCCACCCTGCCGGTCCGGTTGGACACCGGCCACCTGCGTCGCGTCGTGGCCGAGTGCAGGCGGCGGGGGTATCTGGTGGAGAGCCTGAGTCCGGCCGGGCTTCGGCTGCACTCCCTGCTGGCCGGTGTGGCCGCCTACGAACTGCCTGCCGAGGTGCGGGAGCTGGTCGGCGAGATGGTGTCCAGCCTTGGCGAGCGCGTGTACCTCGACGCGGATCTCGCGCCCCGGCGCAAGCATCCGGTCAGTTTGCTCGCCGCACCCACGTTCGACGCGGACGGCAGGCAGGAACTCGTACTCACACTGCACATCGGCGGGGCGATCAGCGGCGCGGAAATCGAGCGCAGGGGGGCCGCGTTGACAGAGGTCGCCGCCCGTGTCACCGCCGAGGTGGGCGGAGCGCCGCTCGACTCCAAGATCACCCGGGGGACCAGCGGTTCGCGGTGAGCTTGAAACTGGGCACGTCGTCAAGGGACAGGGTGGCCTCGTAGGTGCGCTCGTAGCCGGTGCGCGCGATCCGCCACTCGCCGCCCTCGCGCACATAGCGGTCGGTGTAGAACGCCGAGCCCCTGATCATGATGCGGTGTTCGGTGGCGATCACCGTGTCGTCGAGGCACCATGTGCCGGTCGCGGTGTCCCCGTCCACCCGGATCTCCGGATGGTGGCAGTGATGCACCGTGATGATCTGCGGTCCGAGGTTGTCGCGCATGAACGAGACGACGTCCGCCCTTCCGGTGCGGGAAAGGTGTGTGCCGTAGCTGGCCGCGACGTCCTCGGTCATCGTGTCCGCGAACTCGTCCCACTGCTTCAGGTCGAGCGTGCGCAGGTACCGGTACTTGAGGGCGCGGATGTCTTCCAGGGCGATGAGGTCCACGGGGACAAGCATGCCTCTCGGCTTGACCGTGAGCAAGAACTTGTTCTACTTTCGGGCCCTGTTGAAGGGTGGGTTCACCGTGGCCGGCACCGCACAGATCTACGAACTGTCTCATCTCGGCGTGCTGGAAGCCGAGGCAACGCACATCTTCCGGGAGGTCGCCGCGACCTTCGAGCGCCCGGTGCTGCTGTTTTCCGGTGGCAAGGACTCCATCGTGATGCTGCACGTGGCCACGAAGGCGTTCTGGCCCGCGCCGCTGCCGTTCCCGTTGCTGCACGTCGACACCGGGCACAATTTCGCCGAGGTGATCCGGTTCCGGGACGCTGTCGCGCGGAAACTGGGGCTGCGCCTGCTGGTTGCGAGGGTGCAGGACGACATCGACGCGGGCAGGGTCGTCGAGGAGACAGGGCCGCTGGCGAGCCGGAACCGGTTGCAGACGACCACACTGCTTCGCGCGATCGAGGAGCACACCTTCGCCGCGGTGTTCGGCGGCGCGCGACGCGACGAGGAGAAGTCACGGGCCAAGGAGCGGGTGTTCAGCGTTCGCGACGAGTTCGGCCAGTGGGATCCACGCAACCAGCGCCCCGAGTTGTGGGATCTCTACAATGGACAGCATCGCAAGGGCGAACACATCCGCGTCTTCCCGTTGTCGAACTGGACGGAACTGGATGTCTGGCAGTACATCCAGGCCGAGGACATCGATCTCCCTCCGATCTACTACGCCCATCGCCGACCCGTGTTCGCCAGGGACGGCATGCTGCTGGCCCACACCGAGCACGTCAGCCCGCGCGTGGGCGAGGAGCCCTTCGAGGCCCTCGTGCGGTTCCGCACGGTGGGGGACGCGACGTGCACCGGATGCGTCGAGTCGACGGCTGCTACCGCCGATGAGGTGGTCGCAGAGGTCGCTGCCAGCAGGATCACCGAACGCGGAGCGACCCGCGGGGACGACCGGATCTCGGAGTCGGGCATGGAGGACAGGAAGAAGGCGGGCTACTTCTGATGTCCCGGTTACTCCGGCTGGCCACCGCGGGCAGCGTCGACGACGGGAAGTCCACCCTCATCGGGCGGCTGCTCTACGACTCCAAGGCGATCCTGGAGGACCAGGTGGCCGCGGTGGAGCGCACCAGCAGGGAGCGTGGTGGTGACCGGCCCGACCTCTCCCTGCTCACCGACGGACTGCGGGCCGAGCGGGAGCAGGGCATCACGATCGACGTCGCGCACCGGTACTTCGCCACCCCGCGCAGGAAGTTCATCATCGCCGACACCCCTGGGCACGTCCAGTACACGCGAAACATGGTCACCGGAGCGTCCACCGCGGACCTGGCGCTGATCCTGGTGGACGCGGTGCGAGGCGTGCTGGAACAGTCGCGGAGACATGCTTTCATCGCCAGTCTGCTCGGCATCCCGCATCTCGTGGTGTGTGTGAACAAGATGGACCTCGTCGACTACTCACGTGAGCGGTTCGCCGAGATCCGCGAGGAGTTCCGCCGGTTCGCGATGAAGCTGGACGTGCACGACCTCACGTTCGTGCCGATTTCGGCCCTGCACGGCGACAATGTCGTGCACCGGACCGTGAACATGCCGTGGTACGAGGGAACCTCGTTGCTGCACTGGCTGGAGGAGGTGCACGTCGCCTCCGATCGCAACCTCATCGACGCCCGGTTCCCGGTGCAGTACGTGATCCGCGCGCAGCACACTGGCCCCGGCGAACCGGGAGGCTTTCGCGGCTACGCCGGGACGATGGCGGGCGGGGTGCTCAAGCGCGGCGACGAGGTGGTGGTCCTGCCGTCCGGGGTCAGATCGAGCATTCGGGCCATCTGGGGCCCCGGCGGCCGTCCGCTCGACGAGGCATTCCCGCCCGCGGCGGTCACACTGCAACTCGCCGACGAGGTCGACGTCGCGCGCGGGGACCAGATCTGCCGTCCCGGTAACCGGCCGCACGTCGAGCAGGACCTGGACGCGATGCTCTGCTGGCTGACCGAACGCGGTGAGCTTCGGCCGGGTGCGAGGTACACGCTGCGTCACACCACCGCGAGCACCCCCGTTCGGGTGCGGGAGCTGGACTACCGGCTCGATATCAACACCCTGCACCGGGACGAGACCGCCGAAGCGCTCACCCTCAACGAGATCGGCAGGGTCCGGCTGCGCACACAGCACCCTGTGCTCTTCGACCCTTACCGCCGCAACCGGACGACCGGGAGTTTCGTCCTCGTCGACGACACCACCGGCGCCACGGTGGCAGGCGGAATGCTCACCGGGCCCGCGACCGGCGCCGCGGGCGCGGTGTGGCAGCGGCCCTTGGTCAGCAGGCAGGAACGGGGGAGCAGGGGCAGGACCGTGTGGCTCACCGGCCTCTCGGCCTCCGGCAAGTCGACCATCGCCACGGAACTCGAGCGCAGGCTCGTGGCAGCGGGACGCCCCGCGTACCTGCTCGACGGGGACAACCTGCGCCACGGCCTCAACGCCGACCTCGGGTTCGGGCCCGCGGACCGGGCCGAGAACGTGCGGCGGGTCGGCGAGGTCGCGCGGCTGTTCGCCGACGCGGGCCTCCTGACCATCGTGTCCCTGATCAGCCCGTACCGTGCCGATCGGGACCGGGCTCGCGCCGCGCACATCGAAGCCGGACTGCCGTTTCTCGAGGTCTTCGTGGACACCCCCCTCGACGTCTGCGCGGCGCGGGACCCGAAGGGGATGTACGCGAAGGCCACGGCGGGGGAGATCACCGGGTTCACCGGCGTCGACGCCCCGTACGAACGGCCCCAGGCCCCGGATCTGGTGCTGCGTCCCACCGACGGCGGTCCCGCGGAACTGGCCGAAGCCGTCCTCGCGCTGCTCGAGAACTGATCCGCACCGGCGCCTCGCGCCCGCGCGCTCGTCGGACAGGGCCTAGAGTGCGCTGGGTGTCGAGTCGTGAGCTGGTCGTTTTTGGCACCGCGAGCCAGGCGCCCACCCGGTACCGCAACCACAACGGCTACCTGTTGCGCTGGGACGGGATGGGACTGCTGTTCGACCCCGGTGAGGGCACGCAGCGGCAGATGGTGCTGGCCGGGGTCGGTGCGCACGATGTCCACCACATCTGCGTCAGCCATTTCCACGGTGACCACTGCCTCGGGTTGCCAGGTGTCGTGCAGCGGTTGTCGCTCGACCGGGTGCCGCATCCGGTGTACGCCCACTATCCGGCTACCGGCGCGGAATTCTTCCGGCGGCTGCGGTACGCGGCCGAGTTCCACGAGACGGCGGACCTGCGTGAACGGCCGGTGGACGGTGACGGCACGGTGGCCTCCGGTGCGTTCGGCGTGCTGGAGGCGAGACGCCTGGACCACCGCATCGACTCGTTCGGCTACCGTCTGGTCGAGCCGGATGGTCGGCGGATGCTGCCCGATCGCCTCGCGGATCTCGGGATCAGCGGGCCGGACGTCGGGCGGTTGCAGCGCGCGGGCGAGCTGACCGTGGCGGAAAGGCGGGTCACCCTCGCGGAGGTGAGTGCACCTAGGCCCGGCCAGCGGTTCGCCTTCGTGCTGGACACCCGCCTGTGTGACGCGGTGTTCGCCCTGGCCGACGGTGCCGACCTCCTGGTGATCGAGTCGACGTTCCTCGAGCGGGACGCCGCACTCGCCACCGAGTACGGCCACCTGACGGCGGCACAGGCGGCCAGGGTCGCCGCGGAATCCGGTGTGCGGACGCTGGTACTCACGCACTTCTCCCAGCGCTACCGGGACCCAGCAGAATTCCACGACGAGGCCGCCGCCCACTTCCACGGCCACATTTTCGTGGCAGCCGACCTGACCCGGATCCCGTTCCCACCCCGACTCGGCAGTTCCGGGGCCTGACCTGGCAGTTCCCGGGCCCGAGTTGGCAGATCCGTCGGCCCGAGACGGGCTCAGCCGTGCGTTTCCGCGCGCTCGTTCGGTACGCAGTGGGTCATCTCCAGGCCCGACACATCCCGGCTGCCATTCTCACCGAGTGCGGCCAGCCGCTTCTGGTCCTCCTCGGTGAGGTCCTGGCTCTCCAGTGGCTGGAGCCCGGACACGTCCTGCGGGCTGATTCCGAGGCCCTTGCCCACGCGGAGCCCGAGATCGTCCTCGACAAGCAGGAAGTGCCAGACCATCCGTTCCTGGACGGCCCGGTCGCACTGGCTCAGCAGCGTGACGAAGTTGTCCACCAGGTCGTCGCGCTCCCACTGTTCCATCAACAGGTAACGCTGCCCGGCCTGTGTGTAGTCGTTCGTGCGGGGGATGCGCTTACGGGTGAGTCGGCCGGTGATCTCGGGCCCCTGCTCGTCAGGCGTCGGATACCGCGCCTCCCGCAGCCCGCCCGTTATCGACGGCTCGTAGTTGACATGCGGGCTCTCGCCTGCCTGGTCCTGGTAGTAGGCCATCAGTCCGTCCCGCTGGTTGGTGCGCACCTCGGCGCTCTTGGCCTGGTTCACCGGCAACTGCAGGTAGTTCGGACCGACCCGGTACCGCTGTGTGTCAGAGTAGGAGAACGTCCGCCCGATGAGCATCTTGTCGTCGGAGAAGTCCAGGCCGTCGACGAGCACGCCGGTGCCGAACGCGATCTGCTCGTTCTCCGCGAAGAAGTTGCCGACGTTGCGGTCCAGCACCATCCTGCCGACGGGCTTGGCCGGGAACTCGTTCTCCGGCCACACCTTGGTGTCGTCGAGCGGGTCGAAGTCGAGCTCGGGATGCTCGTCGTCGCTCATCAGCTGCACCCGGAGCTCCCACTCGGGGTACTCACCGCGCTCGATCGACTCGAACAGGTCCTTCGTGGCGTGGCCGAGCTCCCCGGCCTGGACGGCGGCGGCGTCGGCCTCGGTCATGCTGCGCACCCCGGCCTTGGGCATCCAGTGGTACTTCACCAGATGGGTCTCGCCCTCGGCGTTCACCCATTTGTAGGTGTTCACGCCGAACCCCTGCATGTGCCGGTAGTCGGCCGGGATTCCCCTTGGACTGAACAGGTTGATCAGCATGTGCATGCACTCGGGAGTCTGCGACATGAAGTCGAAGATGCGATTGGGTTCCTGCCGGAACGTCACGGGGTCCGGCTTGAGCGCGTGGATGACGTCCGGGAACTTGATCGCGTCCCGGATGAAGAAGACCGCGAGGTTGTTGCCCACGAGGTCCCAGTTGCCGTCCTCGGTGTAGAACTTGACCGCGAAGCCGCGCGGATCGCGCGCCACCTCCGAGGAGTCGCGTCCGCCGATCACCGTGGAGAACCTGGTCGCGACCTCGGTGCGCCTTCCCTTCTCCTGGAACAGCTTCGCCCTCGTGTAGCGGCTGATCGGCTCGTCGCCCCACGTGCCGTAGGACTCGAAGAAGCCGAACGCCGTCGTACCCCGCGCGTGCACGACGCGCTCCGGAATGCGCTCCCGGTCGAAGTGGCTGATCTTTTCCAGGAACTGGTAGTTCTCCAGGGTCGCGGGTCCGCGTGCGCCCACGGTCCGCTGGTTCTGGTTGTCGTACACCGGGTGGCCCTGGCGGTTGGTCAGTATCCGCCGGTCGTCGTCGCGGTCCGGTCCCTTGCTTGCTACGTCCGTCATCGCCCCGGGTGGTCCTTTCTGATCGTGAGTGCAGGTCATCACGGACCGGCTACCCACGGGTGTCCTGGTCAACCCGCACAGGAACCAACCGGCCTGACCGGACCGCGCGTCGTGCGTGACCGCCCGAGTGAGCGGGCCTCAGGCAACGTCGCGGCGTCCTCGGCCGCCCACTCGGCGAGCCGCGGCTCGAGCTGGGTGTAGAGGTCGGGGTCGAGTCCCATTCCGGTGTGGCCGCTGCTGACCTCGACGCGCTCGGCGCACGGGTCGAGGCAGAGGTGCCACGGGACGATGGCGTCCGATCGGGAGTACACGGACACGGCGGGCACCTGTGCGGGAAGGGGTGCGCTCAGTGCCTGTGAACTGGTGCGGAAGCACTTGCCGGAGAGACAGTCGTCGGTCAGCAGCCCGGGTACTCCGAGCGTCGAGAGGCGGGCGAGCTTCTCGGCCACGCGCACGGCCCGTGGATGGGCACCGAGCGGATCGAGCACAGGCGACGCCAGCATGACCAGGCCTCGTGCGAGGTCTGGTCTGCGTCTCGCGGCGAGCCGGGCCAGCCAGCCACCCCGGCTCTGGCCGAACAGGATCACCCGCCGGCCGGTCCGTTCCGCGTGCTCCTCGAGCCTGCGCTCGATGCGGTCGACGAGTTCACTGGTGCACCCGAGATTCAGGCCGATCCGGGCACCCGAAGGCCGATAGCCCCGCGCTCGCAGCCATCTGCTGGTGAGTTCGAGGGTGTGGTCACCACAGCCGAACCCCGGAACGAGCAGCACGCCCTGACCCGCACCCTGGTTCGGGTCGGTTCGCCGCCAGGCTGGATGCCGTAGCAGTTGCGGGATCATGACGAGCATCGTGAGCACGACGTGTTCCCGTGCCGTCTCACTGAGTTGCGCGGCCATCCGTACGACGGCCTGCTGAGGTCTCCACATCGACGGCCTCCGTCTCGTCCGGCGTCCAGTCAGACGGGACTACCCCGGAGATCGCTCCTGACACCTGAATCTTCCCCCGGTTTTCACCGGAACCCCGTTCACCGCAGCCCGCCGGTCCTGTGCCGGACGTAGGGCGACGGTGATCCGAAATAGACCGTGCGGATCCGGTACTGGGCCTGCTTCCGCACCTTTGCCGCGGGAGCGCGGTGTCATCCATCCGTGCCCCCGTTGTCGATCGCCCTCGGTGAGCCCGCCGGGCGGCATCGTCACCTCGACCGGTGGGGACGCCGGGCCGAAAGTCTGCTTCAGACTGATTCGTGAGGGTGAAGGTCAGGTGGTCGACCTGCCCACAGCCGCGCTCCTGCACCCTGAACGAGGGCGAGACCGGGATCCACGTCCCCGGCTCGACCTGGGCTGTCGCGGCGGGCGCCGTGGCCAGCACCGCACACGCGGTTCGGGTCGCCCGGCCTCAGGTTTCGGCCGTGACGCCCTTGCGGCTCGACTCCCGGACGACCAGTTCGGTAGGCAGCGATACCGAAGGCGGTAGGTCGGTCTCCCCGTTGAGCTGCGCGAGCAGCCGCCAGATCACGGTCCGGCCCAGCTCCTCCACCGGCTGCCGGACGGTGGTCAGTTGCGGGATGGCCGAGGTGGCGAGGACGGAGTCGTCGAAGCCGACCAGCGCGACGTCTTGCGGAATCCGCAGCTCACGGGCCCGAAGTTCGCGCATGGCCCCCACGGCGATGATGTCGGCGGCCGCGAACACCGCGTCCACGTCGGGATGGTTCGCCACCACCTCGGCCATGGCCGCGGCGCCTGCTTCGATGGTGAAGTCGCTGCGCACCAGCACATCCGTCGGCAGCCCGGCCTCCGCCATGCCGCGCCGCCAGCCGACGAGTCGGTCGATGCCTGCCGCCATGTCGTTCGGGCCCGCGATAGTGGCGATCCGGCGTCTGCCGGTGGCGACGAGATGTCGTGCGGCCAGCAGGCCTCCGGTGAAGTTGTCCGAGTCGACGTAGGGCACCCGCGCCCCGCTGAGCGGCCTGCCGACCAGCACCACCGCCAGCCCGGCTTCGGCGAGGCGCTGGGGCAACGGGTCCCTGCCGTGCAGGCTCACCACGAGCGCACCGTCGACATGGCCACCGCAGAGATAGCTCGCGAGCGCCTCGCCGTCGTCGTCCTGCGTCATCAGCATCAGCACGAGCTGACGTTTGCTGCTCGCGAGTCCCGCGTGGACACCGCGGAGCACACCGGCGAAGAACGGATCGCCGAAGACCTGGTCACCGTGCTCGGACACGACGAGCGCGATCGAGTTCGTCCGCCGGGTGGCCAGGCTGCGGGCGGCCTCGTTGGGAACATAGCGCAGCGTTTCGATCGCCTTGGCGACGGCGGTGCGGGCCCGTTCGCTGACCCCGGGCAACTCGTTGATCACCCGCGAGACCGTCGACCGGGACACGCCGGCCACCCTGGCGACCTCCTCCAGGGTTGGCGCGGCCCGATCGTCGACGGTGGCCTCGGCTGGGTCGATCATCGCGCTTCCGAGCCCGTTCCCAGGCCGTTGTCGGCGACGACGCCTGCGTACCAGTTCGCGCTCAGTTTGGGGGTCCTGCGCTGGGTGGCGTAGTCCACGTGCACGAGCCCGAACCGCTTCGCGTAGCCTTCCGCCCACTCGAAGTTGTCGAGCAGGGACCAGTAGAAGTACCCCCGCAGGTCCACTCCGTGCTCGAGGGCGGAATGCGCGGCTCGCAGATGTGTCTGCAGGAACTCGACCCGGTCGTGGTCCAGAACCGTCCCGTCCGCACCGAGCCGGTCCGGGAAGGCAACGCCGTTCTCCGTGATGTACAGCGGTGGCACCGCGTAGTCCCGGTCCAGTGCCAGCAGCAGTGCCGTGAGCCCGCCCGGATTGATCTCCCAGCCCGAGTCCGTCCGGGGAAGATCGCGGCGCGGGAAGCTGACGTGCTCGGCGCCCACCCACTCCGAGGGCGATCCGGACTCGGCGTCCGAGCGGGCTGACACGTGCAGATCGCGGTAGTAGTTCACGCCGAGGAAGTCCAGCGGCGCGGCGATCTTCCGCGAGTCGTCGTCCTCGATCCGGTCAGCGAGGCCGAACGGGGCGAGATCGGCGAGCACGTCCTCGGGGTATCCGCCGCGCAGCAGTGGGTCGAGGAAGAACCGGTTCTGCAGCCCGTCGACACGACGGACCGCCTCGAGGTCGTCCGCGTCCCCCGGCAGCGCGGGCCGGACGGGGAAGAGGTTGAGCGTGACTCCCGCCTCCGCGTGTGGCGCGTGTGCCCTGATCCGCTCGAGGCCGAGACCGTGTGCGAGCAGGAGGTGATGCCCGGCCGCGACGGCGGCGGCGGGTTCCGTGCGGCCGGGCGCGTGCCTGCCCGATCCGTACCCGAGGAAGGCCGAGCACCAGGGCTCGTTGAGCGTGGTCCACGCCGTGGCCCGGTCACCCAGCGCCGCGAGGACGGTGTCGGCGTACTCCGCGAACCGGTAGGCCGTGTCCCGGTCGGCCCATCCGCCGCGGTCTTCCAGCGCCTGCGGCAGATCCCAGTGGTACAACGTCGGCCAGGGGGTTATTCCATTGGCCAGCAGTGTGTCCATCAGCCGCTCGTAGAAATCGAGGCCCGCGCGATTGACGGGTCCCGCGTCGGGCCGGACGCGGGGCCAGGAGATCGAGAAACGGTAGGCGGGCAGGCCGAGTTCGGCCATGAGCCGCACGTCCTCCTCCATCCTCCGGTAGTGGTCGGCCGCGGGCTCGCCGGTGTCGCCGTCGCGGACCGCTCCGGGACGAGCGCAGAACGAGTCCCAAATGGACTGGCTGCGCCCGTCCGCGGTGGTCGACCCCTCCACCTGGAAGGCGGCGGTGGCCGTTCCCCAGAGGAAGCCGTCGGGAAAGCGCAGCGGCGATTTCGTGGCACGGGCGTTCGATTCCGCCTCGTCAGGAATTACGGACACACTCATCCCTTCACAGCACCTTGCATGATTCCGGCGACGATCTGCCGGCCGAGAGCGAGGAAAACGATCACGATCGGGATGGTCGCCAGGGTGGTTCCGGCGAGCACCAGGGAGTAGTCGATGTAGAAGCCGCCCTGCAGCTGTTCCAGCGCCAGCTGCACGGTCGGATTGCCCGCGTCGAGGACGACCAGCGGCCAGAGGAAGTCGTTCCACGAGGTCATGAACGTGAACATGGCCAGGATTGCCGCGGCGGGCCGGACCGCGGGCAGGCACACGTGCCAGAAGACGCGGATCATGCTGCATCCGTCGACCCTGGCCGCCTCGATGAGCTCGCTCGGCACCGCTCCGACGGTGTACTGACGCATCCAGAACACGCCGAACGCGGTGACCAGGTTCGGCACGATGACCGCCTGCAGTCCGCCCGCCCAGCCGAGCTCGGACATCGCGATGTACAGCGGGATGATGCCGAGCTGGGTGGGCACCGCCAGGGTCAGCACGATGAAGACGAACAGACCGTTGCGGCCGCGGAAGCGCAACTTGGCGAACGCGAAACCGGCCAGCGCGGAGAAGAGCACGGTGGTCAACGTGACCGTGCTGGCGACCACGACGCTGTTGCCCAGGGCCTTCCAGAACGGCACCGAGTCGAACACGCGCTGCGCGTTGGCGAGGAAGTTCCCCCCTGGCACCAAGGGCGGTACCTGCTCGGTCAGCATCGAACTGTCCCGGCTGCCAACCAGGAACGACCAGTAGAACGGGAACAACGAGCCGAGTACGAAGGCGACCAGCAGGCCGTAGATCAGGAAGTTCGGCCGGCCCAGTGTGGCCGTACCACGGGAGGCCCTGCGCGGTCCCGTGCGGGAGGTCAGCGCGGTCATCGCACGTCCTCCCCGTTGCTCGCCAGCCGCCGGGTCAGCAGGAAGTTGACGAACGCGATCACGATGATGATCAGGAACAGCACCCAGGCGATGGCCGAGGCGTAGCCGAGGTCGTAGTTCTCGAACGCGGACTGGTAGAGGTACATGGTCACGGTCTGGAACTGGTTGGTGGAGCCACCGTTGGTGCCTGGAAGTGCGTCGAAGAGCCGTGGTTCGGTGAAGATCTGCAGCCCGCCGATGGTCGAGGTGATCACCACGAAGATCAGGGTCGGCCGCAGGAGCGGGAGCGTGACCCTGATGAACCGCCGGACCGCTCCCGCGCCGTCGACCAGTGCGGCCTCGTGGATCTCGCGGGGAATGGCCTGCATCGCCGCGAGCACGATCAGCGCGTTGTAGCCGGTCCAGCGCCAGTTGACCATCACCGCGATGGCGACGTGGCTGCCGAACCTGTCGGCCTGCCAGTCGACCCGATCCAGGCCGAGGACCTCCAGCATTCCGTTGACGAGCCCGTACTGGGGACCGAACAGGTTCGCGAAGATGATGCCGATCGCCACCAGGCTTGCCGCGTACGGCAGCAGGATGCCCACTCGCCACCCGGTCGGCCCCCGCAGGCGCGTGTTCAGCATCGCCGCGAGCAGGACCGCGATGACGATCTGCGGCCCGCTGGAGAGCACGAAGATGCTCAGCGTGTTGACCAGGGCGTTCCAGAACTGGCCGTCGCCGAACAGGGCGACGAAGTTCCCGAGCCCGATGAAGCCGGGGTCCGAGTCGCCGATCTCCCAGTCGAACACCGAGACATAGCCGGTGTAGAGCAGCGGGAACAGGCCCACGAGGCCGAACACCAGGAAGAACGGTGCGATGTAGACATATGGCGAGTACTTCACGTCCCACCGGCTGAGCCGGTGCCGCAACGGCACGCGTCGGGCATGTTTCGGTGGGGGAGGGACAGGGTTGTCGGAGCCGGCCTGCGCCGGGTCGCTGCCCGCGTGAAGGTCGGTACTCATCCGGCGCGCCCCTTTCTTCTTGTCACGGTGGAATCCGGTGCGTCCGGGCGGCCGCACCGCCGGACCACGTGGGTCCGGGGCGCGGCGACCGGGGCACGAGCTACCGGGCGATCCGTTTCGAGCCGTCGACGACCTGCTGCCAGGCTTGCGACGGATCCGTGCCCTGTTCCACCGACTGCAGCGCGGCAGTGGTGACGTTCTCCTGGATCTGGCCGTCACCGGGGCCCTTGTACTGGGCAGTCGTCACCTTCTTGGCCTGCGCGGCGAACAGCTCGCCCACCTTGGCGTCGCCGAAGTACTCCGAGGTCTCGGCCAGCAGCTCAGGCGACTCCAGCGCCTCCACCTGGCTGGGGAAGTTGCCCCTGGCCTCGAACGCCCGCAGCTGCTGCTCCGGCGCCGTGAGCCAGGCCGCGAGCTCCGCGGCCTCCTTCGGATGCGCGCTCTGGTCGGGCACGGTGAGGAAGGAACCGCCCCAGTTGCCACCGCCACCCGGGAACGCGTCGGTGACCGCCCACTTGCCCTTGTTCTCCGGTCCGGCCTGTTCTTCGATCACACCGAGCATCCACGACGGGCAGGTCTTGGTCGCGAACGCGCCCTGCTTGAACCCGCTGTTCCACTCGTTGCTGAAGGCGGTGAGCCCCGCCGACTGGCCGCGGCTCACCGCGGCCGTCACCTTGTCCCAGCTCTCCTTGATACCGGGATTGCTCTCGATGGTGAGGTTGTCCTCCCGGTCGAAGTAGCCGACCTCGAGCTGGTTGACCATCGCGTTGTAGTTCTGCGCGGCCGAGTCGAACCAGGCGGCGTCCGATGCCGCGACGAACTGGTCGCCCGCGGCGAAGTAGGAGTCCCAGGTGGCGAAGATTCCCTTCACACCTTCGGGGTCGGTGGGCAGGCCGGCTTCCTCGAACAGGTCCTTGCGGTAGCACATCGCCAGCGGGCCGATGTCGGTTCCATAGCCGATCAACCTGCCGTCCTTGGCTTTGCCCGCCTCGTACTTCCAGTCCAGCCACCGTTCGCCGGTGACCCCGTCGGGACCGATCTCCTCGAGGTTGTTGAACTTGTCCGCCTTGTCGAGGAAGTCGGAGAGGTGTCCCTCCTCAATGGCCTCGATGTCGGCGAGTCCCGATCCCGCACCGAGTTTGGTGATGAGGTTCTGGTGGTGCGGTCCACCCTGCCCGGTCTTGCGGTGGGTGATCGTGATGTTCGAGTGGGCGGCCTCGTACTCCTTGAGCAGTTCCTCGTACCCGAACTCGGTGAAGGTCGCGATCGTGAGCTCCACCGGTCCGTCGGACGCCTCGGGCGTGCCACCGGAGTCATCCGAACCACCGCACGCGGCGAGCACCGTTGCGGCGGTCAGAATGCTGGTCAGGGTGAGTAATGGTCTCCGCTGTTGTCGCACGGTAACCCCTCGTTGGGTGTAGGTGGGGACGGGTTGGGAGCGCTCCCAATGCCGAGGGAGTCTGTTCCCGGCCGCCCCCTCGTGTCAAGACGGCACCACAGCACCGTTGCCCGGGCGTTACGTCGTCCGCCCCGCTCCGGACGCGCGCAAACTGGGAGCGCTCTCACTCGGAACCCCAACCGGTACCCGAGTTGGCAGTTCCGCGGCCCGAATTGGCAGTTCCAGCGCGCGACCCTGCGGTTTCGCGGAGTGAGTTGGCAGTTCCGGCGTGCCGGGGCCCGGGTCGTCAGTGCGTCGACTCGCCCGCCCGGAGTCGCGCGTGGTAGTGCTCCTTGGCCTCGACGATGACCTGAGAGCTCAGCCAGGCAACCGGTCGTACGTCGACGAGCAGGGGTTCGTTGTCCGGTCCGAAGTCGACGGAACGCCCGGACAGGATCCAGGGATAGGCGCCCTCGCGGAGTTCGCGCAGGTACTGGCAAACCCGACGGGCCAGCCAGTCCTCGAGCGGAAGCGTCCACCAGCCGGGGGCGGGCAACGGGTTCACCGAGAGTCCGGGCATCAGCAGGCCGCTCTCGTGATCGGTGCTGGGATGGCTGGCGTCGGCCTCCGGGCCCGGCGAGTAGCGCAGGTACGGGGCCAGGCCTGCCCCGACGAGCTCGGTCAGTTCGCCGAGTCGCCGTACTGTGAACATGTCCGAACTGTTCGCTTCCACGAGTGCCCCAATCCTCAGCGGTCTGTGCGGAGACTTCCCTTCTTCCGCGCCGCTAATCGCCCACCCGAAGTCACAGGATTGACGGCGGCGACGAACGGGAACCCGGTCACCAAGACCGGAGGAGGTCCGTGATGACGCGCACTCGACGGAACAGTTGGGCCGTCGCCGTTGGCGTGCTTGCCGGGGCCGGGCTGGTCGCAGTGGGTATCGGCGTGGATGTCCTGTGGCTGGTGTGGCTCGGCGTGGCGCTCGCCCTGCTCGCACTGTGCCTGTGGCCGGTGCTCAGCGCGAGGAGCGGTCGAGAGGAGCCGGAGGCCGATCCCGGACTCGAGGAGCCGTCCCGGTCGCCTCGGGCCGTCGGCGGCGAAGCGGCACCCGAGGATGCCGACCAGCACAGTACGACTGCTCCCTCGGCCAATGCCACTTTCGTCGGCCGGGTCTCGGGCGCGGACACCGGCGCCGAGGAGGTCACCGGTGCCGAACGCCGATCTTGGGACCGTAGGAAGCGCCCGAGATCCTGAGCCAGGGCACGGCATTGCACCGAGTGACGGCGCCGTCGGCTGTCACTGCTGAACCGACGGCGCCTGAGCACGGAGTGCGCCCGGGTCGCGTGCCGCACCTCAGCCAAGGGTTGCCCGCAGTCGGGGGATTAACCCTGTGCGAAGACCTCCTGCCCGCTCGCCCGGCAGTACGGCCGCCCACAGCGACTGGGCCCGCCAGAAGTCGAAGTCGAAGTGTCCGGCGTAGGCCTTGGTGAAGCAGGCGAACCTGGCATATCGGTGTCCTTTCAGTGGTGGGATGGGTCGGGGAAAACCGGTTCAGCGGACATGGCGGTACCGGGCGGCGACCACGGAAACCACAGCACCCCCGCCGCCGGACATCGCCCAGCCGTTGCCGAACGCCACAGGACCCGCGGCCAGGTGCCCGTAGCCGCGCCAGCCGAGCGTCGCGGGCATGCCGTAAGGAACACCCGATGGGAAGCCGTCGGCCGGTCCATCCCGAGGAGTCCGGCCGCGATCATGCCGCATCCGTTGGTCCGGACCAGGCGTGCAGCCCAGTTGCCGCCGGTGACCAGGAAGTCGGCGATCTGCACTCAGCCGAGGGAGCCATCCACTCAGCGCGCTGAGTGGATGGCGGGTCGATCGGAGGATGTGACAGGGAATGGCCCCGTTCCCTGTCACATCCCCCGATCGACGTGTAGACAGATCAACGAACCTAAGGAGAGAACCTGATGCGCTACCTGATGACCACCAACGCTTCCGGCGCCGTCCCCGACGAGAAGCTGTTTGCCGAGATGGGCGCGTTCATCGAAGAGATGACCGCCAAGGGGGTGTTGCTCGCTACCGGCGGCCTCGAGCCCGCAGGAATCCGGGTGGAGTCCTCAGGCGGTGAGATCGTGGTGACGGACGGGCCGTTCGCCGAGGCCAAAGAAGCCGCGGCCGGGTTCGCGCTGGTCGAGGTTCGCTCCAAGGAGGAGGCCATCGAACTGGCCCGCCGTTTCCGCGGAATCGCCGGGGACGGAACGAGCGTCGTCCAGCAGGTCTTCGGATCCTGAGTCGCCGCAGGCACCGCCCCGACCCGCAAGCGCCAGGGGCGGTGCCTGCATCGCGCCATGACGGACACACATCGCCGGATCGACGCGGTCTGGAAACTCGAGTCGGCCAGGATCATCGCGGGCCTGACACGGCTGGTGCACGACGTGGGCCTCGCCGAGGAACTCGCCCAGGACGCGCTGGTGGCCGCCCTGGAACAGTGGCCGGCTTCAGGTGTTCCGGAGAACCCGGGAGCCTGGCTGATGGCCATCGCGAAACGCAGGGCCGTCGATCACGTGCGCCGGACCCAGCGCGACGAACGCAGGCACGAACGGCTCGCACACGAACCGGACAAGCAGCAGGACGCAGGGCAGGAACCCGAGCAGAACGACATCCTGCGGTTGATGTTCCTCTCCTGCCATCCCGTGCTGCCGACCCGGTCGCGAATCGCGTTGACCCTGCGCCTGCTCGGCGGCCTCACGGTGGCGGAGATCGCCCGGGCTTTCCTGGTCGGCGAGCCAGGGGTCGTCCAGCGGATCGCGGAGGCCAAACGAACCCTGGCCGAGGCGCAGGTGCCGTTCGCCCTGCCGGACGACGCGGATCTGGCCGACCGGCTCGCCTCAGTGCTCGAGGTCATCTACCTGATCTTCAACGAGGGGTACTCGGCGACCTCCGGAGATGACCTGCTGCGTCCAGGACTCTGCCTTGAGGCACTGCGCCTGGGCAGGCTGCTGGCCGAACTGGCAGCGGACGAAGCCGAGGTACACGGCCTGGTCGCCCTGATGGAGATCCAGGCGTCCCGTGCGCCCGCGCGCACCGGGCCCTCGGGCGAACCGATCCAGCTGCACGAACAGAACCGGGGCCGCTGGGATCAGTTGCTCATTCGCCGTGGCTTCACCTCCATGCTGCGAGCGCGCGATCTCGGCGGTCCGCCAGGGCGGTACCTGCTGCAGGCGGCCATCGCGGTGTGCCACGCACAGGCCCGCACCGCGCGGGACACCGACTGGGCACAGATCGCGACGCTGTACGAGGCACTGATCCGCGTGCTGCCGACGCCGATCGTGCGACTCAACCGGGCGTTCGCGACCGGAATGGCGCACGGGTACGAGAACGGACTCATCGAGGTCGACGCACTCCTGGCCGATCCGGCGTTGCGCGACTATCACCTGCTTCCGGCGGTGCGGGGCGATCTGTTGCTGCGGCTCGGCCGCGGCAGCGAAGCACGGTTGGAGTTCGAGCGCGCCGCTGCGCTCACCGGGAACGCGGCCGAACACGCCTTTCTGCTTCGTCGCGCGGACGCTCTCGCCGGTGGCGAATCCGCCCATGTCACCCTCGCGCAGGCCGCCGAGGATTTCCTGCACGGGGCCGGCTTCGATGTCGCGACGGTGCGCTCGTACGCGCAGACTCTGCGCCGGCTGCGCCTGGCTCTGGGAGACCGCTTTCCGTTGCCGTCGCTAACAGCCGAGGTCGTCGCGCGGGTGTTCGTCACCGCGTGGGGCGAAGCGGCCCCCGCGACCTGGAACCGGCATCGCTCGGCTGTCCGTTCGTTCGGCACCTGGGCAGGTGTGGACGATCTCGCGGCGGGGCTGGACCGGCGAGATGCGGACACGCACGGCACGGCGGCGATACCCTCCGACCTGCTGGCGACGCTGTGGGAGCGGACGGACCTGCCACTTCGCGAACAAACGCTGTGGCGGCTCCTGCACGAATCGGCGGCCGGAGTGCGACAGGTCCTTTCGCTGAACGTCGAGCAGTTGGATCTGGCCGATCGCAGGGCGCACACAGGCCGCACGTGGGTGAACTGGCGATCCGGGACCGCCGGACTGCTGGAAACGCTGGTCGCGGGCCGTACGCGGGGACCGGTGTTCCTCGCCGAACGCAGGCCCGGTCCCGCGCACGGACCCGCGCCGGCCGATCTGTGTCCTGAGACGGGCCGCGGCCGCCTGTCGTACGAGCGCGCCGAGTACCTCTTCAAGCAGGCCACCAGGTCCCTGGATCCCGAGCGGAACGGCTACACCCTTCGCCAGCTCAGAGCGCGTTCTGCACCTCGCAACCGGTAACCGAACGGTCACACGATCGACATCGCTTCCGTCGTTCGTGTCGTCCGGGCTACCGTGGACGCCGTGTCGAGCTTGACTGATATCTGGGTGGAGTCCTCCGCCCGACGAATGCTGGGACGCCTGCACGAGCAGATCGGGTCCGCCGGGCTGGTGGCCGTCGCGGCAACACCGTGGCTCGCTGCTGCCGTCGACCAGCACTCGGCCGCGGTGCGCGACATCATCACGTTCGGGGTGGAAGGTTCCGCGGCGATGGCCGGGGTGGTGCTGCTCGCAGGCTACGCTCGCGGTCTGCTGGACCGAGCCAGGGAGACCGGCTGGACGATTCCCGTGCCGGTGGAGGGGCAGCCGTGGCCGCATACCGACTGGATGACCACCAGGCTGCTCGGGGTGTGTGCACTGGCGAGAACGATTGACGAGGCGCAGCCGCGGCTCGACGACATCGACCCCATGGAACCCGCTGTCGGAAACGCCTGAGGCGGCCGGCCCTCGGGTCGGCCGCCTCAGGCGTTTGCGCTGTGCTCCTGACTGGTTCTGCTGTCAGCGGTAGCCGCCGGTGGCGGGCGGCGTCTGGCCCCCCTGCGCGGGCGGGGTCTCGGTCTGCGACATCGCGTGCGCGGGCTGCATCTTCTCCGTCGGCTGCTCCGCGCGAGTGGCGTCCTCGCGGCCGCGCTTGTAGGCCTCCGCGTGCCCCTTCAGGGCAGGAGCCTCGCTCTCGGCCTTGCCGAGCCAGCGCTCCCAGCGCTGCTGCATCGGCCGGATCAGGCCACCGCCCGCACCGACGACGAGCACACCACCGATGGTGGCCAGTACCGTGATCAGCACCGGCGTAGTCACCGTGGTGGCCACACCGATCTGGTTCAGGGCGGCGATGATGCCGAGACCCCAGATGAACACCGAGGCGACGGTCGCCAGCACCCCGCCGTAGGACAGACCACCGAGCGCGCCGTTGACCATGTCCTTGACGGCCCTGGCGATGGCACCGGCGATGACCACGATGATGATCGCGACGGCGGCCTGCGGCAGCCAGGCGACGATCGCGGTGAGCAGGTTACTCACCGGGTTCGGTCCCCAGACACCGAAGGCAAGTTGCAGGGTGATCAGCAGGACGGCGTAGTACACCAGTTTCGCGATGATGTCGGACGCGTCGAACTTGCTCTTGGCCAGGGCTTTCTTGATGCCACCGCGTTCCACGACACGGTCGAACCCGACCCGCTCCAGAACCTTGTCGACGACCTTCGCCAGAGCCTTCGCGATGAGCCAACCGATCAGAAGGATGACCAGGAACGCCAGGAACTTGGGCACGAAGCTGGCTACGGCGCTCCACGCGTCGGACACACCCTGCCCGAAGTCGACCTGCGCCAGATTGTAGGAAGCCACGACTCTTTCTCCCTTCCTTGTCAGGAGCACGAACCGCCCCGCTGCCGAAGCGGCGTCGCTCACGGATACCCAGGAAGCACCAGCCCACACATCTCGGCGTAACACTGCGCCAGGACCGGCGTCAGCTGGGAGGACACCCGCCGCTCGGTTGCCCGGTTCAATCGCCCGTTCGGGCGACACAACGGGAGTTTGGCGAGGTCGTGAGGGGTAACCCGATGATCACCGGGCGTGCGGAATGGGAGAACGCGATGGAGGCACAACTGACCCAGAAGGGTGACGAGCACGAGGCTCCCGTGCCGCCACTCGGTCGGTCCCCGGTCAGGGTGTCGCGCAGGCCGGGCGGCGGCCCGAAGACTCGCCACCGCGCCGGGGCTCGGCCATCGCGGCTGGTGATCGGCAGCGGAAGGTCGGTCAGAGTTCTCACCTCCTATCCGGTCCGTCGTGGACTGGGGTTGTACAGCCTGGCCATGGCGGTGCGTTTCCTCTGCACGGCCTGCCGGCACCGTTGCGAGGCGACACTGATCGCCATCTGGGCCTGTGACGGAAGCCCGGTGTGCCCCTCGTGTTACGGGCAGCTGGGTCGGGAAGATCCGGGCACGGCAGAGTCCGGGGAGTGACTCGAGGGCTCGAGGGCCAGGTCCAGTTCCTCGTGCGTCCCGGCGCGGAGCTGCGTTGCTACGGGCGTCGGCCAGGGCCCCAGTGCTCAGCTGGGCACTGGGGCATAGCCGAAAGCCGTCAGATCACCGGGTTGTCGACCAGAAATACCGTGGGAGACGGTGGATCACACGAGATCCCGAGTTGAGTCGGATCTCCGTTGGCGGAGATCGTCGCTGAAGCGCTGCCGAGCGAGATGGCCACACTCTCCGCGCCCGCCTTCGGGTGGAACGGTCCGGCGGTAAGCGTCCCGTCGACCGGCAGCGGAAGGACGACGTCCTTGTCGCGGACGAGTTCGGTCGGGGGGATCTCCAAATCGGCGGCGACATTCTGTACCGCAGGAGTGCCGCCGGCGACGACGAGGTTGAGTTCCTCGACCGTTCCGGAGAAACTACCGGCCAAGCCCATGTCGAGCAATTTGTTCACGGTGGCTTTCGGAATGGTCAAAGCGCCGGAAGCATTTCGGAAGGACACGGAACCGTTACGGGGCACCGACAACGGAATCTCGCCGCCCACTGCTATCCCGAGATCCAGCGGTTCCCCGCCCAGGGAACACCGGTACGGCGCGTTGATGATGCCGACGAGATAGCCCGGTTCGATGGGCTCGAAATTCAGCGGCGCACCCTGGATTCGCGACGGTGGCTGACCCGGATCGCCGCCGATACCCAGGGTCAGTAGCGCGTTGCCCGCTGTCGGGGTACAGGTCGCATCCAGCTTGATCTGCGCACCCCACGTCGACCTCAGCGTGATGTGAGCGACGGCCTGTTCGAAGCGTAACGTCGTGGCCCCACTCTGGGGGGCCGTGTAGGGGCCGACGTCGAAGGTTCCCTCCAACGGGAGGCCGACCGTGAGATCCTGTCCCGGTGTGATGACGATGTCGTTGATCTCCTGGGGCTCCTCGGCGACGTTGATCACCTCCGGGGTCGAATCCGACGCGGAGATCTCCAGCTTGTCGATGACCGCGTCGGCCCTGTTGACGCCGACCAGGCCGCCGAGGGTGGTCAGCCACGTCGGAAAGGTGATGGCTCCTGATCCCTGAGTGAGCCAGAACTCCTGGCCGGGTCCGAGATGAGTGGTCACGACGCCTTGAACGTCGACGTTCGTGGCGAGATCGAACACCTTGATGCCGCCGAGGTCGGGCATGGTGATCGCACAGTTTATCGGCAGGTTGAACCGGCCTGTGTCGACACCGATGTCCGGGACATCGGCGGGATCGAGAGCGTGCGCGGCCGGCGCGGAAGCCATGGACACAACGGCTGCCGACACTGCGGCAACGGACAGTATTCTGCCAAGCGAGCGAGAGCGGCGTTGACTTCGGAACATATGGACGCTCCTTGTTTGCGGTAGGGGGTAGCAGGCCGGCTTTTGGTTGCTGGAATTCTCAGCCGCTCGCTGACGCTACTGACAGGTTCTTTGCTGGTCCAGGTGCAAAAAAATTGTTGTCAGACACGTATAAGTGAAGCGGGTGGGCAAACGTCCGAGGTTCAGCAGTTCCGTGTCCGGGCCGGCTTCGCCGGTGCGTTGAGGATCTTGACGGATGAGATTCGACTTCCGAAAGTGAACCAGGCGAGATGTATCCGTTTATCTCCGGCCGTACAATTTCGATAACCTGAACCCGGCTGTTTTGTCAGTGGACACGCAGGACATTCGTTCGTCGCGCTCGAATGCGGTGAGCCGCGCTGTCCTGCGGTCCCGTTCAGCCGAACGCGCCGTCGAGGATGCCTCTGGTGACACGGTCGTCGAGGGAGCTGACCGGTGATTCGGAGCTTGTCCACGGGGCGCCGCCGAAGTACTTGGTGAAGATGTGCTCGGCTGTGCGGGTGGCGACGGCCTGGGCTGTCAGCGTCGGGTTCGGCCCGCCGAGGGAGTTGGCGAGCGCGGAGTTGTCGCCGACGAAAAGCCGGTCCACCCAACGTGCCTCCGCGTAGGGCCCGAGCACGGAGTCCGCCGGGTCGGTGCCCATCCGCAGGGTCGAGTGCACATGGAGTGGCACCGGCGGGAAGTCCATTCGCAGCACGGTCCTCGCCCCGGCGGCGCGAAGGACGGCCGCGGCGCGGGCGCAGAGGTACTCGCGGTTTCGCCGGGTCCGCGCGCTGCGTCCGCGGTGTTCGAAGATGACTTTCGGGATCGGACCGTGCTCGTCGGGCGGCAGGATCGAACGCGCCACCCGGTTGTCCGGCTCCACGTCGTCATCGGTGAGCACCAGAATGTTCACCAGCCGGTCGACGTCGGCGAGTATGTCCTTGAGTTCGGTGCCGACGACCCTGCCTGCCCGGCCGTCCCAGGCGCCGACCGGGCCGCGCCCGTTGTCGTAGGCGCCGCGCACTCCGCTGTCGCTGAGGCCCATCGTGAGCGCCTGGAGGGCGGGCGGCAGTCCGACCTGCTCGATCGCACCGTAGCCAGGGAAGTCCGCGCGTGCCGCGGAGGACGCACCCTTGGAGTTCCCGGTGTACTCGTCGAACGAGCCGATCAGCCAGTCGATGGCGTGGTCGGTGTAGCCGTGCCCGACCCAGCCGTTCGGATTGGGCAAACCGCTGTTCAGCCACAGCCTCGGATTCTCGGTGCAGCCACCCGCCAGCACGACCACGCTCGCGGTCTCCTCGTGCTCGGTGCCGGTCTGCGTGTCACGCCAGCGCAGACCCCGGGCGACGGTGCTGCCGCCGCGCCGCTCGGTCAGCACCTTCGTGACGAAGGCGTCCGCCACCAGTGTCGCGCGTCGGCCCGAGGGCGCCCACAGGTCCGCGGTGAGCATCATCGGAAGGTACGAGTTGTCCGTCTGTCGTTTCGCCTTCAGGTTCCGAGGTGCCTGCCGCGGCTCGAAGCAGCCCTGGAAGCAGTAGCCGCAGAAGGTGCAGCCAGTCGCCTCGGGAAACCGAAGACGGCTGTCGTCGTTCGTGCGACCCGCCGTGCCACCCGGTTGGAGGATGGCGTTCTCCTGCGGCCGGAAGCTGTCGCGCAGAATGTCCTTTGTGGTGTTCACGGGTAGCCCGAGCCGCTCACAGCCCCGGTAGAACACTGACTCCTTCGTCCCCATCGCCGCGGTCTGCACGGGAAGGGTCGCCTCGACCCACTCGTAGTACGGGATGAGGTCCCGGTAACCGAAGGGAAACAGGTGTGCCACATCGTATGCGTCGCGGTCCGGACCGGTGTAGTCGATGAACACGCCTGGCATGGCGCGTGGCGAGTTCCCGAAGTAGTGCTGGGTGGTGCCACCGGATCCGGCCAGCTGAAAGATGTACGAGTACTGCGGTAGTTCCCGGAACCATGGTGGTTGCTCGAACCGGTCGGACGGACCGAAGCGGAAGTAGCCGTCAGCCGGGTTGTTGCAGTCGTTCTCGTACCGGGACCACTGGTTCTCAGGATCGTCGTATACCCGTCCCGCTTCGAGGACGAGTACGTCCAGGCCCCGACTCGCCAGCTCCTTCGCCACCACCGGTCCGCCACCGCCTGCTCCGGCCACGATCACATCCCGCATCAGCGTTCTCCCAGCTCGGGCGCGGTCGTCACCGCGCGTCGTCCTTGGTAGTAACCGACGAATTCGGCCCAGCCGTCCGCGGGAGTGATCCGCCCCGGCATGTAGTTGCTCAGATCCCAGCCGACCGGTCTGCTCACCGCGCGCCGACTGTCGCGGTCGAACACCGCGAACTCGGTGTAGGCCGTGAAGGTGCAGAGCGTGAGCAGGAGACCGCCCGCATAGCGCAGCAGTCCGGACGCGGTCTCGTTGAGTGGCTCCGGGAGATGACCGTCGAGCAGCGCCACCAGGGCCGGGTGGGCGTGTTCGATGCGCTGGAAGGCCGCGGCCTTCTCCCTGTGGGTCAGGTTCGCGAAGGGCGAGTCCGCTATCGGCCCCAGGACGGACGTGGGCCGGACCTGCGTCGCGGCCACGTTCATCAACAGCGCCAGTGCCAGCGAGATCGGCAGGGTCCGGTCGTTTCGCAGTGCCAGCAGGAGGACGTCGTCGAGAGTGGCCCCCACGGCTTCCAGGGGTTTGAGCAGGCCGCCGAGCAGCGAGGTGGGGATGGGTACTTCACTGACCCCGGTGGTGAAGGCCGCGGTGAGCGCGTGCACGTAGGTGTCCGGCCACGGAACGAAGAAGTCCAGTGTGTGCTGGATCAGTGCGGGGGAATCCGCTTCGATCCCGCCCGGCGTGGTGCTGAGCAGGCTCTGTGCCGCCGAATAACGATCGGGGCCCGGCACCCCGAACACGGCGAGGCCACCGTAGGTGTCCCTGGTGAGCAGATCCAGTGCGGGTTGAGCCACCAGTTCCAGTAGAGGTTCGAGTGCTTCCGGGACTTCCGCGGAAGCCGTGGCGGGCCAGGCGCCGCCGGCGGCGGCAGCGGCGCCGAGCACGCCGGCACGGATGAGTAGGTCACGTCGGCACATCAGCCGCGAAGCCGCGGTGCCGCCAGAGTCCGAATTCGTCGCCATTCGGCCATCGTCGGGGCTGTTTTCCTTGATCGCCGGTCGTGGACGGCTTCGTCCGCAGAGTATGTTTCGCGGTCACAAGCACCGGCATCGGCGTTCGCACACTCGAACGAAAAAGTCGCGTGCGGCGCGGTCGGAGCCTCGGTCGGCTTCGAGAACACGACGGTGCGCACCTTCTCGTGGCGCCGTCGACGTCTCCGCGTACGCGGACAATGCGGGCCCGCCGAGCAACAGGCGCCGGACAAGGCCGGCCACGACTCCGGTGACTGCGCCGAGCAGGACCAGCGCGAGCACACACGTCTGCGGCACGGGCAGGTTCTGGGACTGCGCCGCACTGTGGGCGACCCTGCCGGCACCGGGCACGGCGAACAGTCTCTATCGCACCGCCGGTCAGCCGATCATGACGAGGCCGAGTCGCGGCAGTAGTAACGGCAAGGCGCTCCGGCATAGGGGTTGAGTACGGCGCACCGGGACAGCACTCAGCGTTTTCGCAGGTCAGCAGATCTCTCGATCATTAAGGGACCCCCCTGTTTTTGGGGGGTTGGTGGGTGTGTAATCTTCTTCTTGTCGCCAGGGAGACCGGGTCGGCGGAGCGGGAGAGAGAGCTTCGACGGGTTGGGTTACTTGGGTGGCGGGGACATGAACCAAGCTCCCACGGTGTGGTAGAGTGGATGTTCCTGATCGGGGCCGTGAGGTCACCCCGGAGAAATCGGAAGATTTGTCTAGGGTAGGCTGCTGTCTCGGGTTACAACATAGTTTTGTCGCGTAGTGGTTTGTTGCTTGAGAACTCAACAGTGTGCTAGTGAACTAAGCCAGTAGAGCTTATGTATGAGAATACCCTTTGTGGGTTTCTTTGAGTAGATTGATGTAGTCATCGATCGGATTTTTCAATGCATTGTTGGAGAGTTTGATCCTGGCTCAGGACGAACGCTGGCGGCGTGCTTAACACATGCAAGTCGAACGATGAAGCCTTTCGGGGTGGATTAGTGGCGAACGGGTGAGTAACACGTGGGTAATCTGCCCTGTACTTTGGGATAAGCCTTGGAAACGAGGTCTAATACCGGATATGACTCTGCACCGCATGGTGTGGGGTGGAAAGCTCCGGCGGTATG
>NZ_FOKG01000015.1 GCF_900111885.1 Amycolatopsis marina | reverse complement strand
CAAAACCGGCACCCTCTACGACGAGACGACCGCCTGGTCGCATCACGCCGAGAACGTTGCGGCTTGACATTTCAGCTCCTGGGATGTCTTTCACGGATGGGCGTCACCGCGGCGGGGAACCCAGTATCGGTAACGGTGGTGTTCGGTGAACCCCAGCCTCGCGTACAGGGCGAGTGCCGCGTGGTTGCGTACCGAGACCTGCAGGACACATGCGGTGAGGTCGCGCTCGCGCGCCCAGTCGCCCCCGGCGCCGAGCAGCGCGCCGGCGAACCCGCGCCTGCGGTGCTCCGGGCGGACCTCGAGCCTGCCGACGTGCAGCAGGCCGCGCGCCGGTGCGAGCCGTACGGCGCCAACCGTGGTGCCGTCGGCCTCCGCGACACCGAAGCCGGTCCCCGGTGCGGCGAGCACATGCCGCTGCGCCCGAGTCGGCTCGGTGCTCCCCGCGACCAGCGACCACCAGGCATCGGTGGGCTCGTCCAGCACGGAAAGGGCCGGTGCCGCCGCCGGAGCCGGGGGGAGCGGCCCGAGTAGCACCGACACGTCATGACCTGCCGCGTAGTGCACGTGCGGTACCCACCCCTCGTCGGCGAGGGCGGTCTCCTGTGCGCTGCCGTGGACCGCCTGCACCATGGGTTCCACGGCGTGGGAGTGGGCGAACTCACAGACGACTTCCAGCGCTCTGGCGATGGGCAACCCGGGGTCACCCATGGCTAGCGCACTGTTAGCCCGGCCGGTGAAAGACTCGGCCGCACGCAGCCACCACTGGCCCAGCGGCTCGCGGACGAGGGGTGGCCAGGCCTCGGCACACGCGAATTCGAGCGTTGTCGTGTCCGGCACGACTAGATTGTGCGGTAACGACCGAGGCCGACCAGCAGGAGGACCGGATGAGCGTTGCGCGCAGGGACGACCGGCACAACGACGACCTGGTCAGGGAGATCTCTGACAGTTTCAACCGGGCGGTGGCGAAACGTCCTGATCCGACCGGGACAGCGGCGGTGTCCTCGGAGGCCTCCGAGGACACCGCCGCCGAATCAGCCACGCCCGCGCCGCGGTTCGTGGTGACGGGAGACAAGCGCGACGCGGCGCGGGGGAAACGTCGCGGAGGATAGTCCGCATACTCACGGTATGGTCTGGCGTCGCGGTGCAGTCATCGCCCACCCGACCAGGAGTGCGGCGCCCTGATAAGGGTTGCCTCACCATCGGCCGGGTGAGTGTCACCGCGTAATGTCCGGAAACGGGCCAGACCAAGACGAACCAGCAGGAGAGCCCAGTGACTTACGTGATCGCCGAGCCCTGCGTCGACGTGCTCGACAAGGCGTGCATCGACGAATGCCCGGTCGACTGCATCTACGAGGGTGACCGGATGCTCTACATCCACCCCGACGAGTGTGTCGACTGTGGGGCGTGCGAGCCGGTTTGTCCGGTCGAGGCCATCTACTACGAGGACGACACCCCGGACGAGTGGAACAAGGAGCCGACCAACTACACCAAGGCCAACGTCGACTTCTTCGACGAACTCGGTTCACCCGGCGGTGCGTCCAAGGTCGGCAAGACCAGTCACGACCCGCAGTGGATCAAGGACCTGCCCCCGCAGGGCGAATGAAGCGGGTAGCGCTACCCGACTTTCCCTGGGACTCGCTGACCGAGCACAAGCAACGGGCAGGGGCGCACCCGGACGGGATCGTCGACCTGTCCGTCGGTACGCCGGTCGACCCGGTTCCCGCGAGTATCCGTGCGGCGCTGGCCTCGGTGTCGGAGCTCTCCGGGTATCCCGCGACCCATGGCACTCCCGCATTGCGGGAGGCCGCGGTCGACGCACTCCGGCGCAGGCACGGGATCAGCGGGCTGAGTCCGGACGCCGTCCTGCCGACGATCGGGTCCAAGGAACTGGTCGCGTGGCTGCCGACACTGCTCGGAGTCGGCGCGGGTGACGTCGTCGCGATCCCGGAGCTGGCCTACCCGACGTACGAGGTGGGTGGGCTGCTCGCCGGCGCCGAGGTGCGCAGGGTCGAGGGGCTGACCGCCCTCGGTCCCGAACGGCCCGCCTTGATCTGGCTGAACTCCCCGTCCAACCCGACCGGCCGGGTGCTCGGCGTCGAGCACCTGCGCAAGGTGGTCGAGTGGGCAAGGGAGCGGGGCACGGTGGTCGTGTCCGACGAGTGCTATCTCGCGCTCGGCTGGGAACGCGAGCCGGTGTCGATCCTGCATCCCGATGTGCACGGCGGAAGCGTCGACGGTCTGCTTGCCGTGCACTCGTTGTCCAAGTCGGCGAACCTGGCCGGCTACCGCGCGGGCTTCGTCACCGGCGACCCGGAGCTGGTCTCCGGTCTGCTGGAGGTACGCAAGCACGCCGGGATGATCGTGCCGAGGCCGGTGCAGGAGGCGATGGTCGCCGCACTGACCGACGACGAGGCGCTCACCACGCAGCGCGAGCGCTACCGCGCCCGGCGGGCGGTGCTGCGTCCGGCGTTGGAGCGGGCCGGGTTCCGGATCGAGCACTCGGAGGCCGGGCTGTACCTCTGGGCCACCCGGGACGAGGACGCGTGGACGACCGTGGACCGGCTGGCCCGCCTGGGCATTCTGGCCGCCCCCGGCAGTTTCTACGGTCCCGCGGGTGCCGGGCACGTCCGTGTGGCGCTGACGGCCGCCGACGACCGCATCGCCACGGCCGCCGCCCGCCTCGGCGACGGGTGCTCAGACGGGCGCTGACACAAAGCCGGGGCCACCCGCGTTGCGTTGACGCGGAATGGCCCCGGCTGTGTTCCCCCGCAGCGCGCGCCTACTCGGCGAGCGCGAGCTCCGGCTCCGGCTCCGGCTCGGCGACCGGCTCTTCCGCGCGCCCACGTGTGCGGAGTCCGGACAGCGCGATGAGCAGCCCCAGCACCGCGATGATCGTGACCACGGTCAGCGCGGGGGTGAACCCGGCGAGCAGCGACCCGGCCGAGGTCTCGGCGCCGCCGTTCGCGGTGAGTACCGCGGACACGATCGCGAGGCCGATCGCGCCACCGACCTGCAGCGACGTGTTCAGCAGCCCGCCCGCGAGACCCTGCTCGTCGTCCGGGACACCCGCGGTGGCCTGGATGTTCAGCGAGGAGAAGGCCAGGGTGAAGCCGACGCCCAGCAGGATCATGCTGGGCAGCACGCCCGCGGCGTAGCTGGAGTCCTGGTCGACACCGAGGAACAGCAGGTAACCGACGACGTGTGCGATCACGCCTGCCGCGATCGTGCGGGACGTGCCGACGCGGTCGATCAGCCGTTCCATCCTCGGTGAGCCGAATGCCACGATCAGCGCGGCGGGCAGGAAGCCGAGCGCCGTCTCCAATGCCGACCATCCGAGCACGGACTGCAGGTAGAGCATCACCACGAACTGGAAGCCGATGTAGGCGCCGAAGAACGTCGCAGCGCCGAGGTTCGCCCTGGCGAGTGGCGCCGAGCGCAGGATGCCGAGCCGGACCAGTGGGTGCTTGGTGCGCTTCTCGATCATGATGAACGCGGTGATGAGGCCCGCCGCGACGGCGAACTGGATCAGGGTGCGCGGGTTTGCCCAGCCGATCTCGGGCGCGTCCACCACGGTGTAGACGAGCAGCAGCGTCGCGGCCGCTCCGGTGATCGCTCCCGGCAGGTCGTAGCCCGCACCGGTGCGCTCGGGCCTGCCCTCGTTCGGCAGCACCCTGATCGCCACGATCAGCACGGCGATGGCGACCGGCACCGGGAGCAGGAAGGTCCACCGCCAGCCGACCTCGGTCAGCAGGCCGGAGAAGACCAGGCCGGCCGAGTAGCCGCTCGCGCCGAACACGGCGAAGATGCCGAGTGCCTTGTTGCGGGCAGGGCCCTCGGCGAAGGTCGTGGTGACGATGGACAGCGCGGCCGGTGCGGTGAAGGCCGCGGCGATGCCCTTGATGAGCCGGGAGGCGATCAGCAGCGCGCCGTCGTCGACGAGCCCGCCCAGGAGCGACGCGACCGCGAACACCGCCACGGCGATGAGAAAGACACGACGCCGGCCGAGTAGGTCGGCGGTGCGACCGCCGAGCAGCAGCAGGCCGCCGTAGCCGAGCACGTAACCGCTGACGACCCATTGCAGCGCGCTGGTCGAGAGCCCGAGGTCGGCCTGGATGGAGGGAAGCGCGACGCCGACCATCGACACGTCGAGCGCGTCGAGGCCGATGACGACGGAGACGGTGAGGAGCACGGCCCACAAGCGCGCGTCCCACCGTGTCGAAGTGGTGGATAGATGAGCCGAAGAGGTCATACGGGAGAACTTACATGCATGCGCATCTAATGCCAATACATTTAATGTGTCTGCATAGTATTCGTCCGCATGTTATTCTCCGTTCGTGAGCAACGTCGGCGAGCGGGCACTGGTGCACGAGTGGCAGCACCTGTCAGCGCGCCATGCCACCGTGAGCGGCGCGCTGGAAGGCGAACTGCATCGCCTGCACGGCATCGGCGTCAACGAGTTCGAGGCACTGGAACGGCTCGCGTGCGAGGGCGAGGGCAAGTGCAGGGGCGCGGAACTCAGTGACGCCGTGCACCTCAGCCAGAGCGCCGTGTCCCGGCTGGTCGCCCGGCTCGAGCGCGAAGGACTCGTCATGCGCGCGATGTGCGAGGCAGACCGGCGCGGCATTTTCGTGAAGCTCACCGAGGAAGGCCGCGAGCTGTATCTCGCCGCCAAGCCCACGCACCGCAGGGTGCTTGCGGAAACCTTGGGGGACAACGAGTTCTGCGGGTGCGACTGAACGTCCCTAAGGGAGCAACTCGGCGAACGCCTCCCTGACCCGCCAGGCCGCCGGGGGCCAGGCCTCTCGCATCGCGGCCCGCTTCCCGGCCTGCTGCTCGATGATCCGGCCTGCGGCCAGCGTCATGCCGGTGTCCGCGCTCTCGGCCACGACGGCCCGGATCCGCTCCGCGGCGACCACCGCGTCCTGGTGCTCGCCGAGAATGTCCTGCAGTTGCCCGCAGGCTCGCCTCGCAGCGGTCACCCGCTTCTTGCGAACCGCGGGGCGCAGCAGTTCGGCGGCATAGCGCAAGCGCTTGCAGTGGATGCGCAGCGTGTGCAGCCGCTCGTCGTCCGGGTCCGCGGGCAACGTGTCCATCGCCTTGGCCAGTGCGCGATAGGGCTTGCGGAGCACCTGGCCCGGTTCCGGCGGTGTCGGCGATTCCGCGGCAGGCGGCTGCTGGTCCAGGTCGGCCCGGTCGGCGAACGCGGAGATCTGCTGCCGCAACGCGCGGAACCGCGGTGCGTCCAGCGCCGCGATCAGCTCCTGCCGGGCGTCCTGCCGCTGGGTGAGGAACACGTCGACGAGCCGAAGTCCCGCGGAGCGGTCGGGCTCCTGGAGCAGTGACACGGCGGGGCGCAGCTCTCCGATCAGGACGTCGAGATCCCGGACCCCGCCGAGCACGCCGCCCAGCCACTTCAGCTCCGACCTGAGCTGTCCGACGGCAGGATCGGGTGGCTCCACCGCGACCTTCAGGACGCTGCGCATGCGGCGTACGGCCACCCGCATCTGATGCACGGACTCTGGATCGTCACCCGCGCGTGCCCCCGGCTCGTGCCCGGTCAACTCGCGTAGCTGGGCGCGCAGCCGCTCACTGGCCTGGTTCGTCGCGACACTCACCCGACGAATCTAGCCGCTCCGTCCTTTGGTCCGGCAGGAGCGACCAGGTGATCGAGTCGGTGTTTCATGAGCGCGCGGTCGCGAGGCCGTCGGCCACAGGCGCGCCACACATCACCTCATACAGAGGCCTTCTGAAACAGCTCCTAGTCGTTCGCGTGCAGCGCGGCGTTCAGTTCGATGCCGGTGCCGCCGCGCGGCACGACCTCGACCACGCCGGTGGCCGAGTTGCGCCGGAACACTGCGCCGGAGATCCCGGACAGTTCGCGTGCCCTGACGGTCTTGCCGTCCACGACGACCTTGGTGCCTGCCGTGATGTAGAGCCCCGCCTCGATGACGGAGTCGTCGCCGAGGGAGATGCCCGCGCCGCCGTTCGCGCCGATGAGGCACCGCTCGCCGATGGAGATCACGTCGCGGCCGCCGCCGGACAGCGTGCCCATGATGGAGGCGCCACCACCGACATCGCTGCCGTCACCGACCACGACGCCGGCGGAAATCCGGCCCTCGACCATCGATGCGCCGAGCGTGCCCGCGTTGAAGTTGACGAAGCCCTCGTGCATCACCGTCGTGCCGCTGGCCAGATGCGCACCGAGCCGCGCCCGGTCGGCGTCGGCGATCCGCACGCCGCCAGGCGTCACGTAGTCCACCATCCGCGGGAACTTGTCGATGCCGTACACCGTCACGTTCCCCTTGGCGCGCAGTCGCAACCTGGTCGCCTCGAAGCCCTCCACAGGGCACGGGCCGTGGTTGGTCCACACGACGTTGGACAGCAGGCCGAAGACGCCATCCATGTTCTGCCCGTGCGGCCGGACCAGCCGGTGCGAGAGCAGGTGCAGTCGCAGGTAGACGTCGTGGGCGTCGGCGGGGGCGGTCGCCAGCGTGGCGATGGTGGTGCGCACCGCGACGACCTCGACACCCCTGGCGTCGTCCTGACCGAGCAGCGGCGCCACCGACTGGCCGAGCGCCTCCACCGCGGCCTGCTCGGTGAGCCGCTCGGTGCCGCCTTCACCCTGCACGTCGGTCAGCTTCGGGTGCGGATACCAGGTGTCCAGCACCGCGCCATCGGCGGTGACGGTGGCCAGCCCGACGCCGTACGCGCCGGTCGTATCGGGGTTCGGGTTCTGCTCACTCACGGGCGTCACCGTACCGTGGTCGCGCTCGCTCAGCCCCGGGTCGTCCCGGTCGTGGTTGTGTCGGCGGTGCCCGCGGCGTCGACCACGGCGGCGAGGGCGGTCTCGATCCCGCTCAGTGCCTCGGCGATGTCGACCAGCGCATCCGAGCAGGTCACGGCGCCGGTACCCGCTTCGGTGTTGCAGGAGTCGGCCCGGTAAGCGGTGATGGCGGCTTCCAGTTCGTCGCCGTGCCCCTTGAGTTCCGGGTGGGCGGTGCCCGCGAACTGGCGTGCCTTGCCGGGAACGCTGCCCAGCTGGGTGACGTACTTCTCACAACCCGGCGGGTTCTGCTCGGCGGGCTCGGTGAAGCACGCGTCGGCGGTCAGCGCCTCGAGCTTGACCTGCAGCGCTCCGGGACCAGGGTCCTGCGGGGCCCGCTTCGGCGTGGGACCTGCCTCACCCGAACAGGCGGTCAGCAGGAGGATGGCGGCGGCGCTGACAGCGCTGACGATGGCGGGAACAACTCGCATGCGCACGCCCTCACGGTACGCAGTCCCGGTAGCGTCGGGCTCGTGAGCACCCTGGACCTGCGCGCAGACCCCGTCGAGATCACCGCGGCGCTGGTGGACATCGCCAGCGTCTCCGGCGCCGAGGCGGAGATCGCCGCGGCCGTGGAGGCCGCACTGCGGGTCCACGCCCCGCATCTCGAGATCGTCCGCAATGGCGACGCCGTACTCGCCCGCACCCACTTCGGCCTGCCGGAACGGGTGGTGCTCGCCGGCCACCTGGACACCGTGCCGGTGAACGACAACCTGCCGCTGGAACGTACCGGCAGTGGCGCGGGCGAGGTGTTGCACGGGCTCGGCACCGTGGACATGAAGGGCGGCGACGCGGTGTTCCTCCACCTGGCCGCCACCGTGACCACTCCGCGCC
This sequence comes from Amycolatopsis marina, assembly GCF_900111885.1. Taxonomy (GTDB): domain Bacteria; phylum Actinomycetota; class Actinomycetes; order Mycobacteriales; family Pseudonocardiaceae; genus Amycolatopsis; species Amycolatopsis marina. Next base: position 151,142 of record NZ_FOKG01000015.1, on the reverse strand, counting down.
GGGATCTCACCTTCGTCTTCTACGACTGCGAGGAGGTCGACGCCGCACGCAACGGCCTCGGCCGGATCGAACGGGAGCTGCCGGAGTGGCTGAACGGCGAACTCGCGATCGTGGGCGAGCCGTCGAACGCGGTGATCGAGGCGGGCTGCCAGGGCACGATGCGGGTGGAGCTGCGCTGTAGCGGCGCGAGGGCGCACACCGCCAGGGCGTGGATGGGCAGCAACGCGATCCACGCACTGGCCGAGCCACTCAACCGGCTCGCCGCGTACGAGGCGCGCGTGGTGGACATCGACGGGTTGACCTACCGCGAGGGGCTGCAGGCCGTCCGGGTCCAGGGCGGGGTGTCGGGCAACGTCGTGCCGGACGAGGCCGTGCTGGCCGTCAACCACCGGTTCGCGCCCGACCGCAGCCCGGAGGACGCGGAGAAGCACCTGCGCGAGGTGTTCGACGGCTACTCGCTGTCCGTTGTGGACTCCTCGCCCGCGGCGCTGCCCAGGCTCGGCGCACCCGCCGCGGCGGAGCTGGTGGCGGCGGCCGGTGGTCGCGCGGCGGCGAAGCTGGGCTGGACCGACGTGGCCCGCTTCGCCGGACTGGGTATGCCCGCGGTGAACTTCGGTCCAGGGGACCCGACCCTCGCGCACACCCGTCAGGAGCACGTCGCCGCCACGGAGATCAGGCGAGTGGCCGAGGTGCTGCGAGTCTTCCTAGGGTATGAGGGGTGAGCGATCAGGTGAGCAACGAGTTCCAGAACGATCCCGAGCACCCGCCGGAGCACTACCGGGGGCCGGTGGTGTTGCGCAGGGAGAAGCGGGTCGGCGACAGCACCACCGACCAGCGGCTGCTCGACTCCCGTGGGCCGAGCGACTGGGTACACACCGATCCATGGCGGGTGCTGCGGATCCAGTCCGAGTTCGTCGAGGGCTTCGGCGCGCTCGCCGAGGTGCCGAAGGCCGTCACGGTGTTCGGTTCGGCCCGCACCGGGCGGGACCACCCCGAGTACGAGCTCGGCCGCCGGATCGGGACCGCGCTGGCCGAGGCCGGTTTCGCCGCGATCACCGGCGGCGGGCCAGGATCGATGGAAGCCGTCAACCGTGGTGCGTCCGAGGCGGGCGGGCTGTCGATCGGGCTCGGCATCGAGCTGCCTTTCGAGCAGGGCCTGAACCCGTGGGTGGACCTCGGGGTGAACTTTCGCTACTTCTTCACCCGCAAGACCATGTTCGTCAAGTACGCGCAGGCCTTCATCTGCCTGCCCGGCGGGTTCGGCACGCTGGACGAGCTGTTCGAGGCGCTGACCCTCGTGCAGACCAAGAAGGTCACCAAGTTCCCCGTCGTCCTGTTCGGCAGCGACTACTGGGGCGGCCTGCACGACTGGGTGCGCAACACGGTGCTGCGCGAGGGCAAGATCGGCGAGAAGGACGCGGCGCTGCTGCACGTCACCGACGACATCGACGACGCGGTGCAGATCGTGCAGGACGCCTACAAGGCCTGGGAGGACACGCACTAGATGAAACGGATCTGCGTGTTCTGTGGCTCCTCGGACGGCAACGGCACCCGGTACGTCGAGAACGCCGCGGCTCTGGGCGGTCTGCTCGCCCGGCGCGGCATCGGCCTGGTGTACGGCGGTGCGAGTGTCGGCACGATGGGTGTCATCGCCGACGCGGCGATGGCCGAGGGCGGCGAGGTGTACGGGGTGATCCCCGAGCACCTGCAGCGCGCCGAGGTTTCCCACCACGGGCTCACCGAGTTGTACGTGGTGGCGGACATGCACCAGCGCAAGGCGAAGATGGCCGAACTCAGCGACGGTTTTCTGGCGCTGCCCGGCGGTGCGGGCACCCTGGAGGAGCTGTTCGAGGTGTGGACCTGGGCGCAACTGGGGCTGCACGACAAGCCGATCGGACTGGTGGACACCGACGGGTACTACCAGCAGCTGGTGTCGTTCATCGACCACATGACGAGCGAGGGCTTCCTCCAGCCGGCCACCCGCGACCTGCTCGCGATCGACCCCGACCCGGCCGTGCTGCTGGACAAGTTCACCGCCTGACCCGCACTTTCCCGGGAAAGTGCGGAACATGCGTGCGCAACCACCGCACTTTCCCGGGAAAGGGTCGTACTTGCACGCGCGGGGCATCGCACTTTCCCGGGAAAGTGCGGGCGGGTTTGGCCCTATGCCGCGTCCGGGCGGGCGTGGTAGGCGTCCACGTACTCCTGCTCCGACAGTTCCATGATCGCGTACATGATCTCGTCGGTCACCGCGCGGCGGATGGCCGGCGAGGCGCCGAGTCCCTCGTAGCGACTGAAGTCGAGCGGTGTGCCGAACCGGACGCGGACGCGGGCGATGCGCGGGACACGTTTGCCGACCGGCTGCACCTTCTCCGTTCCGCTGAGCGCGACCGGTACCACCACTGCTCCCGTGGCCAGCGCCAGCGCCGCGACACCCGTGTGCCCCCGGTGCAGCCTGCCGTCCAGCGAGCGGGTGCCCTCCGGGTAGATGCCGAACACCCCGTCCTCGTCGAGCACCGACCTGGCCGCCGCCAGCGCCGCCAGGCCTGCCTTGGCGTTGCCCCGCTGTACCGGGACATAGCCGAGCGCGGTCAGGAAACTCGCGAACAGCCGTCCCTTGGGTCCCTTGCCCGCGAAGTACTCGGCCTTGCCGAGAAACTTCACCGGCCGCGGCGAGACGATCCCGAGCACGGCGGTGTCCACCGCGGCGCGGTGGTTGGCGGCCAGCAGCACCGGTCCCCTGCCGGGGATGTTCTCCGCGCCGCGCACGACCGGCCGGTAGAGCAGGCGGGCCAATGGCGCGAGCAGCGAACGGATGAGCAGGTGCAGCACAGGTCCTCCAGCGACGACGGTGACCCAAGCATGGCACGATCGGCGGTATGACCCCCGAGACAAGCGAATGGTTCGCGCGGCGGACGTGGCAGTCGCCACAGTGGTCGCTCGACGAGCTCGTCCGGGCGAAGGCCGGGCGCACGGTGTCCGTCGTGCTGCCCGCGTTGAACGAGGAAGCGACCGTCGGCGACGTCGTGCGCTCGGTGCGCCCGCTGCTGGGGTCGCTTGTGGACGAACTCGTGGTGGTCGACTCCGGTTCGACCGACGACACGATCGCCGAGGCGGGCAGGGCGGGTGCCAGGGTCGTCCGGCGTGCCGACGTGCTCCCCGAGTGGGAACCGGTGCCGGGCAAGGGTGAGGTGCTCTGGCGTTCGCTCGCCGCGACGAGTGGGGACCTCGTCGTCTTCCTCGACTCGGACCTGGTGGATCCGGACCCGGCGTTCGTGCCGACCCTGCTCGGCCCACTGCTGGTGGAGCAGGGCGTGCACCTGGTGAAGGGCTTCTACCGCAGGCCCCTGCGGCTGGAGAGCGACGAACTGGGCACCGGCGGGGGCAGGGTCACCGAACTGGTGGCGCGACCCGCGCTGGCCGCCCTGCGTCCCGCGCTTGCCGGGCTGGTGCAGCCACTCGGCGGCGAGTACGCCGCGACCAGGGAGCTGCTGGAGTCCGTGCCGTTCGCGTCCGGCTACGGCGTCGAGATCGGCCTGCTGCTCGACACGGAGGCCACCGTGGGACTGGACGCGCTCGCACAGGTCAACCTCGGTGTGCGCAAGCACCGCAACCGTTCGCTGCTGCAGCTCGGGGTGATGGCCAGCCAGATTCTGGGCACGGCGCTCACCCGCTGCGGTGCGGAGTCCGCGGGCGCGGGCGAGCTGACCCAGTTCGTGCAGGTCGCGGGGGAGTGGTTGCCCGACACCACGCCGGTCACCGTCGCCGACCGGCCACCGATGCGCGACGTGCTCGCGGCCCGTGGCGACGGCGGGGGCCGGCTGCCGAGGTGAGCGGCGCGCGCGAGGACATCGGCAGGGCGGGTATGCCACGATCGTCGGGTGACCACCGCGCTGATCTACCTCATCGTGATGCTGCTCGTGGCGGCTGTGGTGTTCCTGATCGCCGCCGTCGTCTTCGGCCGCGGCGAGGAACTCGCCCCGCTCGCGCCGGGCAGCTCGCCGACCCGGCTGCCCGCCGAGGAAATCACCGGCGCGGACGTGCGCGAGGTCAAGTTCCAGCTCGTGCTGCGGGGTTACAAGATGGCCGAGGTCGACTGGGTGGTGGCCAGGCTGGGATCGGAGATCGACGGACTGCGTGCCCGGATCGCCGAACTGGAGAACGAGGCGGGCGAACGGCGCACGTGGCGGGAGACGGCGCGGTGACGACCGATGTGATGTTGTCGGTCGATGTCGCGGCGCCCGCGGGCACGACCTGGCTCGCGCTGACCGACTGGGAGCGGCAGGGCGAGTGGATGCTCGGCACCGAGGTCCGGGTGACCGAGGGCAACGGGCGCAGTGTGGGTTCGCGGATCGCCGCGGTCACCGGCATCGGTCCGGTCGGCCTCACCGACACCATGGAGATCACCGGCTGGGAACCGCCCTCGCGCTGCACCGTGCGTCACCTCGGCCGGCTGGTGCGGGGAACCGGCGCGTTCCACGTGCAGGACAGAGGGCCGGACCGGTCGGTGTTCATCTGGTCGGAGCGGCTGATCCTGCCGTTCGGCCCGCTGGGGACGCTGGGCTGGCCGCTGGCCAAGCCCGTGTTCACCGCGGGACTGCGCTACTCGCTGCAGCGTTTCGCCCGGTTCGCCGAGGCATACGTGGTGGGCCAGTGAGGCAGAGAACATGAGCGAGCTGCTTGGCTCCGACGGCATCTCGCGGTGCAGCTGGGGCAACACCGCCCCGGACTACTCCGAGTACCACGACACGGAGTGGGGTTACCCGCTGCGCGGTGAGGTCGCGTTGTTCGAGCGGCTGTCGCTGGAGGCGTTCCAGTCCGGGCTCTCCTGGATCGTGATCCTCCGCAAGCGGGAAGGCTTCCGGCGCGCCTTCGAGGGTTTCCTGCCGGATCGGGTGGCCACCTTCACCGAGGACGACGTCGCCCGCCTCCTCGGCGACGCCGGCATCGTGCGCAACCGCGCCAAGATCGCGGCGACGATCACCAATGCCCGCGCCATCGCCGAGCTGGACGGCCCGCTGGACGAGCTGCTCTGGTCCTTCGCGCCGGATCCGGAGGGGCGGAAACGTCCGAGCACGATGGGCGACGTTCCCGCGATCACCCCGGAGTCGAAGGCGATGGCACGCGAGCTGAAGAAGCGCGGCTTCACCTTCGTCGGCCCGACCACCTGCTACGCGATGATGCAGGCCACCGGCATGGTCGACGACCACGTCGAAGGGTGCTGGCGGGCCGCCTGAGCACGGCGGGCGGGGTTCCCCAATGTGGCATTGGGGAACCCCAACGTCCCCAATGCCACATTGGGGACATCCCGTCCCACTCCTCATGCGCCGGTGAAGTTCGGCTTGCGCTTGGCGACGAACGCCTCCACCGCCTCGGTGTGGTCGGCGGTCCTGCCGAGCGCGCCCTGTGCCTCCTCCTCGGCGGCGAGCGCCTCGTCCAGCGTGCTCTCCGCGGCCAGCGTCAGCACCCCCTTGATCTTCGAGTAGGCCATGGTCGGGCCCGCGGCGAGCCGCGCGGCCACCGCCTGGGCCCGCTCCGCCAGCTCCGCGTCGGCGACGACCTCGCCGACCAGCCCGATCCGCAGTGCCTCCTCGGCGTCGACCGTCCGGGCCAGCAGCATCAGCTCGGCCGCCCTGCCGTACCCGATCAGTCGCTGCAACGTCCAGGCCGCGCCCGAATCCGGACCGAGCCCCACGTTGGCGAAGGCCATCAGGAAGTTCGACGACTCGGCCGCGATCCGCAGGTCACTGGCGTACGCGAAGGCGGCGCCCGCCCCCGCTGCCGGGCCGTTGACCGCGGAGATCACCGGCTTTGGCATGTCCACGATCGTCTTCACGATCGGGTTGTAGTGATCGGCGACGGTGCGCAGCGGCGCCGGATCGCCCGCCTGCAGCAGGCCGACATGCTCCTTGAGGTCCTGGCCTGCGCAGAAGGCCTTGCCCGCGCCGGTCAGCACGACTGCTCGCACCGCGTCGTCGGCCGCGGCTTCCCGCAGGGCGGCCAGCAGACGCTCCTTCAGCTCGACGGTGAGCGAGTTGTAGGCCTTCGGCCGGTTGAGCGTCAGCGTGCGCACACCGTCTGCGTCGGCGGTCAGCAACACGTCGTCGGTGGTCACTAAAATCCTCCTGGAATCGGGGCTGTTGGGCGAGTCTCGCAGCCTCACGGGCCGCATACCAGCACCTATGCAACACCAAAAGATCGGTCCGCGTACGCGGCCACTTGTTGATGGGGGAGAATGGTCACAACCCGGTTGCTTTGGCGGGCGCGACCCGGGCGCGCCGGTTGAGACGGAGGGAGCACGCTATGGCGGCCATGAAGCCCCGGACCGGAGATGGTCCCCTCGAAGTAACTAAGGAGGGACGGGGCCTCGTGATGCGCGTACCGCTCGAGGGTGGTGGGCGACTCGTCGTCGAGCTTTCGGCTGAAGAGGCCAAGGATCTCGGTGCTGCCCTGCAGGAGGTCACCGGCTGAACCGCTACTGACCACCCCGCCAGTGTCGACATCGTCGGCCTGGCCTGTCCGGCGCGCCCGCAGACAGGGTGCGTCGTCGTGCTACCCGGAGGTCGCTGATGGCGCGCTCGCCGCTGCCCACCGTTCCCACCCCGTTGATCGACGTCGAGGTGACACACAGCTCACGGCGCGGTGTCCCGGTCGCCGCGGTGATCACCAGGCCGGTCGGTGACGGTGCGCGCGAGACGCGCGACTCGGCGGGGGCCTTCGGTGAGCTGGTCACGCACCTACACGCGACGGGCGAGGCAGGCGAGGTGCACACCGTCGCGGCCGGCACACCCGCTCGCTGGCTCGTCGGTGCGGGCTCGGGCGACGCCGCAGCGTACCGCTCGGCGGGGGCCGCCTTCGTCAGGGCCGCTGACGCCGACGCGTCCGCCGCGGCGAAGGCAGGGGCGCGTCCGGCGCGGACCGTGCAGGTGCGATTGCCTGACGGTGCGGGGCCTCGGGAGTACGCCGAGTTCGCGGTCGGTGCGCTGCTCGGGGGTTACCGGTTCAGGGTGACCGGCGAGGACCCGGAGCCACGAGTGCGCGCCGTGCGCCTGCTGACCGACGGACGGGCGGACGCGGCGTGCGCCGACGCCGTGGAGCGGGCCACCCGGTTGGCCGCCGCTTCGGCGCTGGCCCGCGACCTGGCCAACACGCCGTCGAACGTGAAGAACCCCGAGTGGCTCGCGGGCGTGGCCCGGCGCGCCGCGAAGGACGTGCCGAACCTCTCGGTCGAGGTGCGGGATGAGCAGTGGCTCGAGAACAAGGGGTTCGGCGGTGTTCTCGCGGTGGGCGGCGGCTCGGCGAGCCCGCCGCGACTGATCGAACTCAGCTACCGGCCGCGCGGCGCTCGGACACATCTGCTGCTGGTAGGCAAGGGCATCACCTTCGACACCGGCGGAATCTCGATCAAGCCGGCCGAGGGCATGCACCTGATGCGCACGGACATGGCGGGCGGCGGTGCGGTGATCGCAGCGATCCGGGCGATCGCGGCACTGGGGCTCAACGTGCGGGTGACCGCGCTGGTGCCCAGCGCGGAGAACCACGTCTCGGGATCGGCGTACCGGCCCGGCGACGTGGTGCGGCACTACGGCGGCAGGACCACCGAGGTCGGCAACACCGACGCCGAGGGGCGGATGGTGCTGGCCGACGCGTTGGCGTACGGGATCAAGCAGTACTCGCCGGACACGATTGTCGACATGGCGACACTGACCGGTGCGATGAAGCTGTCACTCGGGCTGCGCACCGGAGGCCTCTTCGCCACCGAGGACGAGCTGGCCGACCGGGTGCGGACCGCGGGTGAGAGCGCGGGCGAGGCGTGGTGGCGGATGCCGCTGCTGGAGGATCTCGCCGAGGCGGTGCGCGGTGGACTGGCCGACGTCAAGCAGACACCCCAGGGGCCCGGCGGTATCACCGCCGCCCTGTTCCTCCGCGAGTTCACCGAGGGCCTGCCCTGGGCGCACCTCGACATCGCGGGTCCCGCCCGCTCGGAGACGAACTACAACGAGGTCGTGCCGGGCGGCACCGGTTTCGGCGCGCGCACCCTGGTGGAACTCGCCGCATCCTACGAGTGACGGGCTGGCTCACGACCTCGCTGTGACGTAGTCCCGGAAAGCCCGTACCGCCGGTGTCAACGTGTGCCGCGTCGGCCAGGCGAGGCCGATCGAGCGGGTGACGCGCGGACTCAGCGGGAGTTCCACCACCCCGGCAGGTGGCGCGGAGCCGAATCGGGGGAGCAGCGCCACCCCGAGCCCGGCGGCGACCAGTCCGCGCACCGTGTCCGACTCCTGGCCCTCGAACGCGACCTTGGGCGAGAATCCGGCCTCGGCGCACAGTTCGTCGGTGATCTGACGCAGGCCGTACCCGGACTCCAGCAACACGAACTCGTCATCGGCGAACTCGGCGATTCCCACCCGGTCCCGGCCCGCGAGCTGGTGTTCCACCGGGACGGCGAGGAACAGTTCCTGCTCGGCGAGCACGAAACCGGTCAGGCCCGACTCGCTCTGCGGCAGCGGAGCGACGAGTGCGAGGTCGACAGCGCCACGGGTGAGCTGGTCCAGGATGTCCTTCCGAGACCCCTGGATCAGGCTGAACCGGACATGGGGATGGCGCTGCCGGAATCCGCGCAGCAGTTCGGGAACCAGCGCACGACCGAGCAGGTGCAGAAACCCCAGCTTGACGTGCCCGAGTTCGGGATCGATCTCCTCACGGACCTGGCGAAGGCCGTGTTCCAGCGTCCCCAGCGTGCGGGTGGCGGTCGTGGCGAACAACTCACCTGCGCGGGTGAGGCGGACTCCGCGACCCTCGGTCACGGTGAGCGGGGCGCCGACCGCCGTGCCGAGGGCTGCCAGCCTGCGGCTGACGGTGGGCTGTGGAACCCCGAGGAGTTCGGCAGCCTTGGTGACGTTCCCGGTCTGGGCGAGCGCATGCAGCACCGCCAGGTTCGGTGCCAGTCGCGCGGCGAGGCCGGTGTCCGCTGATTCATTCATCACAGAATCAATCATGACGTTTATCCGTATTGGACGTATTTGTTAGCGCGGCTTAACTTCTCAGTGGTGACGACACTGCAGGAGCAGCAGAGCGCGGCCGGAGACAGGCGGCAGGCGCGGCGAGTCACCCTCGCCGTGGCGGCGGCCGGGATCTGTTCGTTCGCCCTGCTGTACGCGCCCCAGCCGCTGTTGCCGCAGCTGGCCGCCGAGTTCGGCCTCGATCCTGGTCGCGCGTCCCTGTCGATCGGGTTCGCGACCGGGGCGCTGGCGCTCGCGGTGCTGCCGATCGCGGCGCTGTCCGAGGTGATCGGCAGGCGGCCGGTGATCGTGACGTCGGTGCTCGCGTCGGTCGCGTTGGGTGTGCTGCTCTCGTTCGCGCCGAACTATCCGGTGTTTCTCGTTCTCCGGGTGCTGCAGGGCGTCGCGATCGCGGGCTTCCCCGGCGTCGCGGCCGCTTACCTCACGGAACAACTCGGCCCGCCCGTCTCCCACCACCACCCAGACGGAGGCGCTACGCGCCGCCGATCTCACCCGCCCGTCTCCCACCGCCACCCAGACGGAGGCGCTACGCGCCGCCGATCTCATGCGATCGGAGTCGCGGCCGCTGTCGGCGCGATGATCGCGGGCAACACCGTCGGCGGGATGACCGGCAGGCTGGCGGCCGGGTTCACCACGGACCTGTTCGGCTGGCGCGGAGCGCTCGGCGCCGTCACCGGGGTCGCGCTGCTGTGCGCGCTGCTCACGGTGCTCCTGCTGCCGCGCTCGACCCGGCAGCGGGCGGACAACGGCGCGACGTCCGCGCGCGGCCTGGTCGCCGGGATGGGAGCCTCGTTGCGAGCGCCGGTGCTGCTGGTGCAGTACTCGGTCGCGCTGCTCGCGATGGGCTCGTTCGTCGCGCTGTACAACGCGGCCGGATTCCGGCTCACCGGTGCGCCGCTCGAACTCAGCCCGGCGATCGCGGCGCTGGTGTACCTCGCCTATGCCATGGGGGCCGTCTCCTCCGGCACCGCGGGCAGGCTGGTCGGCCGCTTCGGCCGGGTTCGCTCGCTGGTGGCCGCGCTGCTGATCACCGTGGCCGGGGCCGCGCTCACCCTGCCCGACTCGTTGCCCATGGTGGTGGCGGGTTTCGTCGTGCTCACCGGAGGTTTCTTCGCCGCGCACGCGGTGGCCAACGGCTGGGCCGCCGCGGAGGCACCGGCTCAGGCGAGGGGGCAGGTGTCCGGGATGTACACGCTGGCCTACTACCTGGGCAGCAGCATCGGCGGCACGGTCGGCACCGCTGTTTACGGTCACGCGGGGTGGGGACCGCTGGTCGCCGTGACCGCGTGCTGGCTCGGCCTCGCCGGGCTCGGAGTGCTGCTGTTCGCACGCCGGTGAGTCCCAGGTACGACAGGGACCAAACCCGCGTGTTTGCCTTCCATGTACACGTGTGTGCCCACTGTGCGCACGTGTGTGCCCTCGGCGCACGCGCGTTTACTTGGTCAGTGCCCGGCCGCCGCTGCCACCAGCAGGCCGCCCCCGACGGGCAGCAGCGCGGGGACCAGTCGTTCGTCCTCGCGGACGGCGCGGGCCACCTCGCGCAGCGCCATGGCCTCGGGGTCACGGCGGCTCTGGTCGCCGAGTCGCCCTTCGGCGAGCGCGTTGTGGAACACGATGACCCCGCCCGGCCGGAGCAACTGCACGCCCTTTTCGTAGTACAGCGGGTACTCGACGCGCGCGGCGTCCACGAACACCAGGTCGTACCCGCCCGTCGTCAGCCTGGGCAGCACGTCCAGCGCACGGCCCATGATCAGCCGCGTGCGTCCAGGAGCGAATCCGGCGCCCGAGAACGTCGTCCTGGCGGCCCGGTGGTACTCGGGCTCGATGTCGATGGAGGTGAGGATTCCGTCCGGTGTCATGCCCCTGAGCAGATGCAGGCCACTCACCCCGCCTCCGGTGCCGATTTCCACCACGGCCCTGGCCTGCAACGCCGCCGCGAGAAAGCACAGCGCCGCCCCGCTCGCCGCGTCCACCGAAGGACATCCGAGTTCCTGAGCACGCAGGCGCGCCGCAGTGAGCGGATCGTCCTCGGGCAGGAAACCCTCGATCAGGTCACCCAGTCCGGCCGAACCAGTGGTGTGGGTCTCGGAGGTCACGGGCAAGAGACTAGCGCGACCGGCACCGTTCGTTGGTGACCGTGCAATGAGCGCTGTGAGCCTGGCCGGCGTGTGAGGCCGTGGGTGCTGTGCGACCGGCACCGTTCGTTGGTGACCGGACTTGCCAGGAAGTGAGCACTCACTTACCTTGGGAGTGAGTATGTACCCACTAACTCGGATTGAAGGGCTTTCATGTCGACGCCAAGTTCCACCGTCGTATCCCGCGGCGGACTGCGCCGTGTCCTGCTCTGGACGCTCACGCCCGTACTGGCCGTCCTTGCGGTGCTGGCCCCGCTGGCCTATCTGACGTTCCTTCGCGACGCTGAGTTGACCCCGGCGGAGTTCCTCGATGCCGGCGGCAGCAGCGGCGGCGGGCCGGTCGTCGTGGTGGCCGGGGCCAGTTCCGTGCACGGGATCGGCTCTGCCGACTTTGTTTCCGTGCTGCGTCAGCGAATGGGCGGACATCAGTTCGTCAACGCGGGTGTCAATGGCCACACCAGTGCCGATCTGCTCGCCCGGACGGACGAGATCATCGCGGTCAAGCCGGATGCGGTGGCGATCCTGGTTGGCACCAACAACGTCCTTGACGCCGGGGACGTCGAATCCGACCTCATTGGTTACCGGGAAGACCTGGACGCCATGGCGCGGCGGCTGAACGACGAGACCGACGCCAAGGTGGCGTTCTATTCGCTGCAGCCGATCGGTGAGGATCTCGACGACGAGCCGAATCTGCGGCTCGCGCGGTTCAACGAGGTCATCGCGGAGGTCGCCGCCACGCATGGCGCCACCTATCTGCCGCTCAACGAGACACTGCGCACGACGATCCGCGCGGAGGGCGGCTCAACACCGTCCGAGTTCTCGCTCGCGTCGGCGGCCGTAGCCGGCGCCCGGCACTACTACCTGGGCCAGAGTTGGGATGAGATCGGCCGCGGCAACGGCTACACCGTGCTGGTCGACGGCGTGCACCTCAACGACAGGGGCGCGGCGATGGCGGCCGACCTCGCCGAGCACTGGCTACGCACCCCGTAGGTTAGTGTGCACCCGCTCGCCGCTTGGTCGATACGCTCGTGAAGGGAGAAGTCGTGTCCACGCGAGACAAAATCCTTGACGCGGCCGCCGAGTTGATCGGCGACCGGGGCCTGGCGCGGGCCACGACCAAAGAGATCGCCAAGGCCGCCGGATACTCCGAGGGCACGCTGTACAAACATTTCGACAGCAAGACGGACTTGTTCGTCGCGGTGCTGGCCGAGCGGGCGCAGGGGGATCTCGGCGCAGCACTGCGCAGGCTGCACGACCGCGGCGACCAGGACGATCTGGCCACCGCGCTGCGAGACGTCGCGGTGGCCGCCGTCCGCTTCTACCGGCAGGGTTTTCCGATGGCCGCGTCGCTGTTCGCCGAGCCCGACCTGCTCGCGGCTCATCGCGCCGACCTCGCCGCACGGGAAGTGGGGCCTCATCTGGTCGTGCGGGCGCTGTCCGGCTATCTGGCCGACTGTCGTGAGCGAGGCGAGGTGGCCGAGAAGACCGATGTCGACGCGGCCGCGGCCATGCTGCTCGGCGCGTGCTTCCAGCGGGCGTTCCTCGCGCATTTCACCGGCCCGGATGACGATCCCGACAGCGCCAAGGCCTTCGCCGCCTCGCTGGTGAACACGATGATCGAGGGAATCGGCCCGTCGCGATGATCCGCCGTGGCGGCGACCATGCGAGCCGCCTGGCCTGCGTGTGAAGTCGGCGTTTGCCGCCGCACACTCTCAGGCTCCTCTCAGCGCTGTCTCACTAGAACCATAAGGAGACGGACGAGACTGAGTCTCGTCAGTGGGAACACACGACCTCGGACCCGCGTTGGGTGGAGTAGTTGGGAGAAAGCCCGATGGAGGTGCCTTCACCGCAGATGCAGAAGACCCCGATGCCCGCGCAACCGCAGGCCGAGCCCGCCCTTGTCGGCGTAACGAGCACCATGAGCACCGCTGGTGACCATGGGGAGGTGGCGTGGACGCCACCGTCCTGGGACGAGGTCGTGCGTGAGCACGCGGACCGCGTCTACCGGCTCGCTTACCGCCTGTCCGGAAACACCCACGACGCCGAGGACCTCACGCAGGAGACCTTCATCCGGGTCTTCCGGTCACTGGCCTCCTACAAGCCGGGGACCTTCGAGGGCTGGCTGCACCGGATCACCACGAATCTCTTCCTCGACATGGCTCGCCGTCGTTCGCGGGTGCGGATGGAGGGGCTGCCGGAGGACACCGATCGCATCATCGGTGACGATCCGAGCCCGGAACAGGTCTACTCTGAGACGCATCTCGACCCGGACCTGCAGGCAGCGCTCGACGAGTTGCCGCCGGAGTTCCGTGCCGCCGTGGTCCTCTGCGATGTGGAGGGCCTGTCCTACGAGGAGATCGGCGCCACTCTCGGTGTCAAACTGGGCACCGTCCGGAGCAGGATCCACCGTGGTCGTCAGGCGTTGCGCGCCTCCCTGGAGCGCCGCAGGGCGCTCAAACAGGAGTCGGAGGTGCGGGTATGAGCGAACTCCGTGGCTGGGGTCTTCCCGAGTCGCATCTTCTGCCGGACGCCGTGGTCGCCTTCGTCGACCAGGAGCTGTCCATCGCGGCGCACGAGCGTGCCGCGTCCCACATCGCCCGCTGCCCGGGCTGCGCTGCCGACGTTGCCGCGCAACGGCAGGCGCGGTCCGCGGTCCAGACCGCCCATGCTCCGTCGATGTCGGCAGGCTTCCTCGCCAGCCTGCGGTCCATCCCGCAGGACACCGAACTCTCCACCTCGCCGGACAACCTGGCGATGACCGAGGACGGGCAGTTGGTGACGATCCAGCGCCCTGATCGGGTCGCCGGGCTTCGGGGTGCCGTTTCCCCTTCGATGCTGGGTGGCACGGCTCCGCTCGGCCAGGTGGCACCGTTGGGAAACTCACCGAACGTGCTCGGCGGCGGAAGCAGGCTCAACACCGGCGGGACGCGGCGCAGGGCCGCGCAGGGCGCAGGCGTGGTCGTGTCCGGTCTCGTGCTGAGCGCGCTCGCGCTCGTCGCGACTTCGGGCGCGAACAGCGCTGAGGTGCCCCGTGAGCCGAGTGGTCAGCTGCCCCCTGCCGGTGTGCGCGCACAGCTCGGTGGTGCTGCTTCGGTGCCCACGAGTGCCCCCGCCACCACGACGACCACACCGGCTCCTGCCGACGACCTGCTCGTCGGCAGACCCTGACCGCTGCGGTCGCGCACAACGCCTACTTCACCGGGGTGAGGGCAGACTCGGTTTTCGGACAGGGCGTCTGGGAACCGCGGCGTGGAGCCCGGCGTATCGTCATGCCGGGAAACCGATCGGACGCCGGGCGCTCGGCGTGAGAGGCACTACTCAGCTCGGGGAATGATGAACCAGCCGAACTCGGACCAGGAGCACCCCGGCGTGCGGGAAAACCGACTCGGCCCCCGGCCCGTGCAGCGCCCCGCGGTCGATCCCGCCCAGGCCGCCACCTTCGGCAGGCCACAGGGTGTGACGGGGGCGTTCGACAAGCTCTACGCCCCGGACTCCGGGCCGCGACGCGACGGTTCGACGGGCAACGGCGTGACCCTGGCGCCGCCACCACCCGAGTCTCTCGCCGAGGCCTTCCGTCGTCCTCCCGGCGCGGACGGGGTCGTGCTCCAGCGTCCGAACGACGGCAACGGCACCACTGCGGAGGACCCCGAGGATCCCCTCTGGGCGGAACCCGCGGATCCGTGGCGGGATCCTGGCGCCGGTGCCGTGCTCGGCCGCCCGGCTGTGCAGGCCGAGGAGGCGTCGGCCGGTGCGGAGAAGCGTCCGTCCGGCGCGCTGCTCAGCCTGCCCGAGGTGCTCTTCGGCAGGCGGGTCAAGCCGCGTGCGCTGGCCCTGCTCGGTGTCGTGGCGCTGCTGGTCGGCGCCGCAGGCGGTCTCGTCGGCTGGGGGCTGGCCAGTGCGGGGAACTCGCTGACCGGCGAACTCAACATCGCCGAGGCGCAGGCGGGCAAGGAGCGTCCTGCCGGTTCGATCGCCGAGATCACCCGCAGGGTCGCGCCCGCCGTCGTCTCGATCGAGGTGAAGGCCGGGCAGTCCGGTGGCGTCGGTTCCGGCGTCGTCATCGACCCCGAGGGCTATGTCCTCACCAACAACCACGTCGTCGCGCTGGCCGCGGAGGACGAGGAGGCGGAGATCACGGCGGTGTTCACCGACGGGACCAGGGGCAGCGCACAGATCGTCGGTCTCGATCCGAAGACGGATCTCGCGGTGATCAAGGTCGCCGTGTCGAACCCGATCGTCATCGAGATCGGCTCGTCGAGTGAGCTCGCCGCCGGGGACACCGTGATCGCCGTCGGTTCGCCGTTCGGGTTGGAGAACACGGTGACCGAGGGCATCGTCAGTGCGCTGAACCGGCCGGTCACCGCTCCTGGGGAGAACGGGGACCCGCCGGTGACCTACGACGCGATCCAGACCGACGCCGCGATCAACCCGGGCAACTCCGGCGGTGCGCTGGTGGACGCGACCGGTGCGCTGGTCGGGATCAACTCGCTGATCAGGACGGTCGGCGGCGCCGAGGGCGAGGGCGGCAGCATCGGGCTCGGCTTCGCCATCCCGGTGGACCAGGCGATCAAGATCGCCGAGTCGCTGATCCGCGACGGGCAGGTCAAGCACCCGGACATCGGTGTCAATGCCGCCTCGGTCGCGGCGAACACCTCCGAGGGCGCGCAGATCCAGAACGTGGCAGAGGGTGGTCCGGCGGACAGGGCCGGGATCGCCGAGGGCGACGTGGTGACCAAGGTCGGGGACCGGACGGTCCGCAACGCCGCCGAACTCACCGTCGCGATCCGCCAGCACGAGATCGGCGATGTGGTCCCGGTCCGGATCGTCCGCCAGGGACGGCCGCTCACCGTCGACGTGACCCTGGGCAGCGACTAGCCGCACCCCGGACTCGGAAGTTCCCAATGTGGCATTGGGGACATCACGGAGTGCGGGTACGCTTGCCATGCACGCGCCCGGTGATGCGGAGGTCCGCAAGGTGTTCGAGAGTGTTGGCTGGGGAGAGATCCTCGTCCTCATCGTCGCCGGCCTGTTCATCCTGGGCCCGGAACGGCTGCCGGAGGCCGCCGCGTGGCTCGGTAAGAGCATGCGGAAGGTACGCGACTTCGCGACCGGAGCCCGGCAGCAGTTGCGGGACGAGATGGGCCCGGAGTTCGACGACTTCCGCAAGCCGCTCGAGGATCTGCGCGGTCTGCGGGACTTCGACCCGCGCCGCGCGGTGACCAAGCACCTGTTCGACGGGGATCCTGATCCGCTCGGCGTGAACGAGTTCAACGGCAACGGTGGAACGAAGCCGAACGGCTATCCCGCCACCGCGGCCCCGCAGTCCGCGCCCGAGCCGCTGAAGCCGGGCGAGAAGCCCCCGGTCGACCCGGACGCAACGTAGCCGTCCGCCGGATCTGCCAACTAGGGCCTCGGAACTGCCAAGTCGGGCCCGGGGGCTAGCGGCCTGCGGGGGAGACGTTGAGCATCATGCCGGCCAGGCCGCGGGCGCGGACGGACAGCTTGCTCGCGGACTCGCGGAGCACCTTCGATGCCGGGGCGTCCGGCTCGGCCAGGACCAGCGGGGTGCCCGCGTCGCCCTGTTCGCGCAGGCGCGGGTCGAGCGGCACCTGACCGAGCAGCGGCACCTCGGCGCCGGTCGACTTGGTCAGCGAGTCCGCCACGATCTGCCCGCCGCCGGAACCGAAGATCTCCATCCGGCCGCCGTCTGGCGTCTCCAGCCAGGACATGTTCTCGATCACACCGGCGATCCGCTGCCGGGTCTGCAGCGCGATCGCGCCCGCCCGCTCGGCCACCTCGGCGGCGGCCTGCTGCGGGGTGGTCACCACGAGGATCTCGGCGTTCGGGATGAGCTGCGCCACCGAGATGGCGATGTCACCGGTGCCCGGCGGCAGGTCCAGCAGCAGGATGTCCAGGTCGCCCCAGAAGACGTCGGCGAGGAACTGCTGCAACGCTCGGTGCAACATCGGCCCGCGCCACACCACGGGCGTGTTGCCCGGGGTGAACATGCCGATGGAGATCACCTTCACGCCGTGCGCCTGCGGCGGCATGATCATCTTCTCGACCTTGGTCGGCTTCTCGTTGGTGCCCAGCATGCGGGGCACCGAGTGGCCGTAGATGTCGGCGTCGACCACGCCGACGGACAGGCCCTTCTCGGCCATCGCCACCGCGAGGTTGACCGTCACGCTGGACTTGCCGACGCCGCCCTTGCCGGACGCGACGCAGTACACCCTCGTCATCGAACCGGGCTGGGCGAACGGGATCACCGGCTCCTCGGAGTCACCGCGCAGCGACCTGCGCAGCTCCGTGCGCTGCTCGTCGCTCATCACGTCCAGCTCGACCCGCACCTTGGTGACGCCGTCGAGCTTCTCCACCGCCGCGGTCGTTTCCTTGGTGATGGTGTCCTTCAACGGACAGCCCGCGATCGTCAGATAGATGGCGACGTCCACGACACCGTCGGCGCCGACCGTGACGTCCTTGACCATGCCGAGATCGGTGATCGGCTTCTTGATCTCCGGGTCGTACACGTCCTTCAGCGCGGTACGAACGTCCTCGACGCTGGGAAGCTGCTGTGTGCTGGTCACTGCTGGAGCACCGACCTTCTCTGGGGAACCGAACGAGTGTGCTCCCACCATGCTACGGATCGGTAATACGCGACGAACCGTCCCGCCCCGACTTGGCCCTTCGGGGCCCCGCGTCGAGGTCCTCGCGCAGCTTGTCCAGCTCGCCGCGCAGATAGTCCCTGGTGGCCACTTCGCCCACCGCGAGCCGCAGCGCGGCCAGCTCCCTCGCGAGGTATTCGGTGTCCGCCTTGGTCTGCGCGGCCCTGGCCCTGTCCTCGTCGAGGGACACCCGGTCCCGGTCGTCCTGGCGGTTCTGCGCCAGCAGGATCAGCGGCGCCGCATAGGCCGCCTGGGTGGAGAAGGCCAGGTTGAGCAGGATGAACGGGTACGGGTCCCACCGCAGCGTCAGCGCGGTGAGGTTGAGCACGATCCAGATGATCACCAGCAGCGTCTGCCAGAACAGGTACTTTCCGGTGCCGAGGAAGCGCGCGAGCCGTTCGGACAACCTGCCGAACGTGTCCGGGTCGATGTTCAGCGCGAACCGGCTCGGCGTGCGCGGCTGGTCCAGCCGCCGCCGGTTGAGCAGCTCAGGCATGCTCGACCTCCTCGTCCACGTGAGCGTGCTGCTCGGGTTCGCCCGTGCGATCGTGCAACCCCGTTTCGCGCCAGTCCTCGGGCAGCAGGTGGTCCAGGACGTCGTCCACGGTCACCGCACCGAGCAGGTGCTCCTGGTCGTCGACCACGGGGCCGCAGGCCAGGTTGTACGCGGCGAAGTACCGGGTGACCTCGGACAGTGGCGCGTCGGGCCGCAGCGCCGGCAGGTCACTGTCGACGGCGGTGGCGACCAGCTCGGCCGGCGGTTCGCGCAGCAGCCGCTGGAAGTGCACACAACCCACGTACCGGCCGGTGGGAGTCTCGGTCGGCGGGCGGCAGACGAAGACCATGCTGGCGAGTGCGGCGGGCAGCTCGGCGTTGCGGATGTGTGCGAGCGCCTCGGCGACCGTCGCGTCCGGCGGCAGCACCACCGGTTCCGGGGTCATCAGCCCGCCCGCGGTGTCCGATGAGTACGCCAGCAGGCGTTTGACCGGCGCGGACTCCTCGGGGTGCATCAGCTCCAGCAACCGGTTCTGGTCGGCCGGGTTGAGCTCGCCGAGCAGGTCGGCGGCGTCGTCCGGGTTCATCGCCTCGAGGATGTCGGCCGCCCGTTCCTCGGGCAGGTAGGACAGCAGTTCCTTCTGGTCGTCCTCGGGCAGTTCCTCGATGACGTCGGCCAGGCGCTCGTCGTCCATCGCGTCGGCCACCTCGTGCCGCCGTTTCAGTGGCAGGTCGCGCAGGGTCGCGGCGACGTCGACCGCGCGCATGGTGTCGAACAGCATCAGCAGCCTGCCCGCGCCCTGCGGTTGCCCGGACAGGTCGGTGAGCCCGAGACCGGACACCTCCGACCACGGCAGAACCTGCAACGAGGAGCGGCGCCTGCCGAGGCCGACCCTGCGCTCCCGGATCGCGAGCCTGGCCAGGACCCAGTCGCGGGTACGGGTGGGTTCCATCGCGGCGTCCACCACGGTCACCCTGGTGTCGGTGCCCGCGAGGCGGGCGTGTGCGTCAGTGAGCTGACCGAGGACCAGCACCTCGTTCGGACGCTGGTGGAACCGGCGCATGTTGACCGACCCGGTGGCCAGGGTCACCGCGCTGGGTTCGATCACCGTGACGCGGAGCATCGGGACGAAGACCCGCCTGCGGTTGGAGAGCTCGACGACCAGCCCGAGTACGCGCGGCGGCTGCTGGTCCAGGCGCAGGCCCGCGACCAGGTCGCGCACCTTGCCGATCGACTCACCATCCGGCCCGAAGACCGGCAGGCCGGCCAGCTGTGCAGCGAAAACCCTGTTCACGGCGGCCATGGCCCAAAGATTAGGGCAACCGGCGTTGCCGCGCGGGGTGGTGGGCGCGCCGCACCGAGGTCTCGCACTTTCCCGGGAAAGTGCGAGGGGCAAAGCCTGTGAGCTGGGGCTGGAGTTCTCCGGACTCGCACTTTCCCGGGAAAGTGCGGTGTATGCGCGCGCAACTACCGCACTTTCCCGGGAAAGTGCGGCGGCCCGGGCCAGCCGTCCTCCTCGGCAACCTGCTCGGCGGACGACGGCGGAATCAGCATGTGACCAGCTTGCCTGGGGTGGCGGCGTAGCATCTGTTGTGAGGGGGCACACACCCTGGAGTCGCCATGCTGGTGGAAGTCCTGGCCGCACTGGCCATCGCCGTAACCCTCGGGATCAGCGCCAGTGCCCGGGTCGTCAAGCAGTACGAGCGCGGGCTGGTCTTCCGGCTGGGCCGGGTACATCGCCAGCCGCGCGAGCCCGGACTCACCATGATCATTCCGGGCATCGATCACCTGCGTAAGGTCAACATGCAGATCGTGACCCTGCCGGTGCCCGCACAGGACGGGATCACCAGGGACAACGTCACGGTCCGGGTGGACGCCGTTGTGTACTTCAAGGTGCTCGACCCCGTGCAGGCCATCGTCGGCGTGGAGGACTACCGCTTCGCGATGGGACAGGTCGCGCAGACCTCGCTGCGTTCCATCATCGGCAAGAGCGATCTCGACGACCTGCTCTCCAACCGGGAACGCCTGAACGAGGGCCTCGAGCTGATGATCGACAGCCCCGCGCTGAGCTGGGGCATCCACATCGACCGGGTCGAGATCAAGGACGTCGCGCTGCCCGAGGCGATGAAGCGGGCCATGTCCAGGCAGGCCGAGGCGGAACGGGAACGCCGGGGCCGGGTCATCGCGGCCGACGGTGAGCTGCAGGCCTCGGAGAAGTTGTCGCAGGCCGCGGCCAGGATGGCGGACACTCCTGCGGCGCTGCAGCTGCGGCTGCTGGAGACCGTGGTGGAGGTGGCGGCGGAGAAGAACTCGACGCTCGTGCTGCCCTTCCCGGTCGAACTGCTGCGTTTCCTGGACAACGCCACCAGGAACGGGGCGGTCGAGGTGCCAGAGCAGTCGCGGGAGACCGACCGTGGCGCTGCCCACCCTGTACCGGCGGACGAGGGTCTTTCAGGTCATACTCATCGGTAACCGCCGTACCGCAGCGCCGCGAGAAGACGACCAGGAGCACGCATGGCCCGCCTTGCCCAGACCGCCGGTTTGACCGAAGTGCAGACCGAGATCCTCGCCACGGTCCGTTCGTTCGTGGACAAGGAGGTCATCCCGCACGCCCAGGAACTCGAGCACGCCGACGAGTACCCGGCCGACATCGTCGCCGGCATGAAGGAGATGGGCCTGTTCGGGATCACCATTCCCGAGGAGTACGGCGGGCTGGGTGAGTCGCTGCTGACCTACGCGCTGGTGGTGGAGGAGATCGCCCGCGGCTGGATGAGCGTGTCCGGCGTGATCAACACCCACTTCATCGTGGCGCACATGATCTCCCGGCACGGCACGGAGGAGCAGAAGAAGCACTTCCTGCCCCGGATGGCCACCGGCGAGGTGCGCGGCTCGTTCTCCATGTCCGAGCCCGATCTGGGCTCCGACGTCGCGGCGATCAAGACCAAGGCGAAGCGGGACGGCGACGAATACGTCGTCGACGGCTCGAAGATGTGGCTGACCAACGGCGGCAGCTCGAACCTGATCGCCCTGCTGGTCCGGACGGACGAGGGTGCGCAAAAGGCGCACCAGAACCTCACCACGTTCCTGGTCGAGAAGCCGGAGGGCTTCGGCGAGGTGGTTCCCGGGCTCACCATCCCCGGCAAGATCGACAAGATGGGCTACAAGGGCGTCGACACCACCGAGGCCGTGTTCGACGGCTTTCGCGTCGGCGCGGACATGGTGCTCGGCGAGCAGCCGGGCAGGGGCTTCTCGTACATGATGGACGGTATCGAGGTCGGTCGCGTGAACGTCGCGGCGCGGGCCTGCGGGATCGCCATTCGCGCCTTCGAGCTGGCTGTGGAGTACGCGCAGCAGCGCCAGACGTTCGGCAAGCCGATCGCCGAGCACCAGGCGATCGCGTTCAAGCTCGCCGAGATGGCCACCAAGGTCGAGGCCGCGCACCTGATGATGGTCAACGCCGCCCGGTTGAAGGACACCGGCGCCCGCAACGACGTCGAGGCGGGAATGGCGAAGCTGATCGCCAGCGAGTACTGCGCCGAGGTCACCCAGGAGGCGTTCCGCATCCACGGCGGCTACGGCTACTCCAAGGAGTACGAGATCGAGCGCCTCATGCGCGAGGCGCCGTTCCTGCTCATCGGTGAGGGCACGAGCGAGATCCAGAAGACGATCATCAGCCGGGGTCTGCTGCGTGACTACAAGTCGCGGGGCTGAGCGAGAAGGTCCGAAAAGGACAACGGCGCGTTTTCACCCTGTGGCGCGAGATTATCGCTCCGTCGAGGGGTAACGCGCCGTGCGTGATCGACCCGTGGTGAGAGCGAAGCCGGTTCGGAGCCATGCTTTCAGGCAAGGTCTGCGGTAGGTCCGCGTCCTGCTGCTACCGCGGGTCTCGGCGCGCGCGTCGTCGTCCGACCGCCCGTGTTCTCCAAGTGTCGAAGCCGTCCGCGCGGGGTTACGGTCCGCGTGAGGGGAGTGCGACAGCGATGCAGGAGGAGGACCGATGGTGCGACGGACAGCAGTGCGGGGAATCATGATCGCCGCGTTCGTGCTCGCCGCGGCGACTGGCTGCGGCGACGACGGCGGGGGGCAGGTCCCCGGTGCGGAGAACGGCGCACCCATGACCGCTGCCAGTGCGATGACGGAGGACCCGGCGAGCAGCCCGGCGTCCGGCGAGACCGGCACCGAGGACGGCGGTGCGCAGGGCGGTCTGCAGGCGAAGCTGGACGAGATCCTGCAGGCCACGCCGATCACGTTCCAGCCGCAGAGCGCGGAGCTGACCGACGAGGCCAAGCAGGCGCTGGGGCAGGTGGCCGAGGCCGCGTCCGCCGAGCAGGACGCCAAGCTCCAGGTCGTGGGGACCGCGGGATACGAGGACGCCGACAAGGCCACGAAACTCGGTCAGGAGCGGGCCGACGCGGTCCGCGACGAGCTGGTCGCCGCCGGTGTCGCGGAGGACCGCGTCGAGGCGACCTCGAAGGGTAACGAGGGAGTGCTCGGCGACGCGCAGAAGGCCGTGACCGTGGACATCTCGGTCGTGGAGTAGGACGACTGCGCCTCAGGAGCTGGCCACGGACAGCGGTACGTCCCGCTTCAGTGCCACTCCCGCGCCGAACGCGCCGACTGTCGTGATGAGACAGATCGCGGCGAACAGGATCGCGATCACCGAGGCCGAGCCGTCCAGCGCGGTCGACATCGCGAGCGCGGCCGAGGGCACGAAGCCGCCGATCATGCCCGCGACGTTGTACGTCACAGCCACGGCGCTGTATCGGGTCTCGTCGGGGAACAGTTGGGCCAGCAGGGTGCCCATCGGACCGTAGGGGATCCCGAGCAGGCCGATGCCAACCGCGACACCGATGACGACGAGCACCGGGTCCCCGGTACCGACCAGCATGGCGAGCGGGAAGGCCGCGAGCACGCAGAGGGCTCCGCCGAACGCCATGATTCGCCACGGCGCGTACCTGTCGGCCATGCGACCGCTGACCACGATCAACACACCCTCGATTCCCGCGCCGATCAGCGTGGCGGTCAGCATCGTGTTCGCGGAGAGGCCGAGCGTGCTGGTGCCGAAGTTCACCGCGTACGTCGTCATCAGGAAGAAGGCGCCGGAGGCGAACATGGTCGCCGCCACGGCCAGGAGCATCCGTCCCCAATGGGTGCGCAGCACCGCGAAGAGCGGGATCCGGACCTCGCGGTGCTCCAGGCGGACCCGGGTGAACAGCGGTGACTCCTCGACCCTGAGCCGGAGATAGATCGCGATCGCGAGGAACGGGAAGGCCACCAGGAAGGGGACTCGCCAGCCCCAGGTCAGCAGTTGTTCCTCGGGTAGGAGGGTGACCAGCCCGACGGCGGCCGACGAGGCGAGCGTGCCGATCGGGGAGCCCAGTTGCGGCATCGCCCCGTAGAAGGCGCGTTTGTTCTCCGGCGCGTGTTCGACCGCCATGAGGATGGCGCCGCTCCACTCGCCACCGAGTGAAAGCCCTTGGACGAACCGCAGGATCGCCAGCAGGACCGGCGCCCAGATGCCGATCGCGTCGTAGGTCGGCAGGAGACCGATGGTCCCGGTCGCACCGCCGATGACCACGATTGTCGTGATCAAGGTCGTCCTGCGGCCGATCCGGTCCCCGAGGTGGCCGAACAGCACCGCGCCGATCGGTCGCGCGACGAAACCCACTGCGAACGTCAGAAACGCCGCGATGGTGCCGATGGCCGGGTCGAGGTCGGGGAAGAAGAGCCGGTTGAACACCAGGGCGGCGAAGATCCCGTAGAGGAAGTACTCGTACCACTCCATCGAGGTCCCGAGCAGCGAGGATACGGCGACCCGGCGGACCTCCTTCGTGGGATCGACAGCCGTGGTGTCCGCGTGCGCGCCCGAGACCATGTGCCAGAGACTTGCCCGAGATGGTTGGATTGTCAACAATCTTCCTGGGCGTGAACGGCTGCCACCGCTCTTCTGCTTACCGTGTGTGTCCCCAGCTGGCTCGCGTGGTTATATCGACGTTGGCAGGATGGAAACGTCCCTGAACGACAGCAAGGCATGGGTGATGACGGTGACTGGTCCCTTCTCGTCCGCTGGACGTTCCCAAGGCGGCCAGCCGCGGCTGCCGACTCCGCCGACCGGCTGGCCGATCGGCTCGTACGAGACGTACGAGGAAGCGCAGCGCGCGGTCGACTATCTCGCCGACAACGACTTCGCTGTGCAGGACGTGACGATCGTCGGCGTCGATCTGATGCTCGTCGAGCGGGTCATCGGGCGGCTCTCCTGGGGCAAGGTGCTCGGCACCGGTGCTGTGTCCGGCGCCTGGTTCGGTCTCTTCGTCGGTTTGCTGCTCGGCATGTTCGGCAGCGAAGGCGTCGGCTACGCGCCGATTCTGGTCGGCCTGCTCTCCGGTGTGCTGTTCGGACTCGTCTTCGCCGCGATCAGCTACGCCTCCACGCGCGGGCGCAGGGACTTCTCGTCCGCCAGCCAACTGGTGGCCGGACGGTACGACGTGCTCTGTCAGCCCCGAAACGCCGAACAGGGCCGGGACCTGCTCGCCAAACTCGCGATGCGGTCGCCAGGATCCGTCAGCTGACACATTCGGGATCGGTAAAATTACCGATGTTCCTTAAGTCCAACTGAATCGTTACTGCTCCAGCTTGCTTCGGTCCATCCGCAGGAATAAGTTGCACCGCACCGAACGGTCGGCGCAGTCGTGCCGTCCGGCTCGTCTGCACGACGGGGTGCGGCACGGTCCTTCCCTCTGTGCCGGGGCGTTTCCACCGGGCGCCCGCGCTGCCGCGTGCGCACTGGGAAGGAGACGCGATGGGGAAAACCGATATCGTTGCCTCGCTCGCCGGTCGACGGCGGCCGCGTGGCTGGGCTATCCGGGGAGGACGTTCGCCGGGGCGGACGACCGCCGCGATCGGCGCCATGGTCATGTCGGCCGGAATGCTCACCGCGTGCGGGTCCGAGGACGGCCTGAAGATCAACCTCTACTACGCGCCCGAAGACGGCTTCGAGCAAGTGGTGGACAAGTGCAACACTCAGGCAGCCGGCCGGTACGAAATCGTCTACAACAAGCTGCCTCGTGGCGCCGACGGTCAGCGGGAGCAGATGATGCGCCGGCTCGCCGCTGGCGACGAGACGCTGGACCTGCTCGGCCTCGACGTCACCTGGACGGCCGAGTTCGCCGAAGCGGGCTGGACCGAGGAGTGGACCGGCGCCGACAAGGCGGAAGCCGAGCGGGACGTGCTGGAGGGACCGCTGGAGACGGCGACCTGGGACGGCAAGCTCTACGCGGCGCCGAAGAACACCAACGTCCAGTTGCTCTGGTACGACGAGCGCATCACGCCCGAGCCGCCGGAGACGTGGGAAGAAATGATCGCGATGTCCCGCGATCTCAAGGCGCAGGGCAAGCCGCACCAGATCCTCTTCACCGGCGCGCAGTACGAAGGTCTGGTCGTGGTCTACAACTCGTTGGTCGAATCGGCTGGCGGGCACATGCTCTCCGAGAACGGCGATTCGGTCGTGATGGATGAGGGTGCGGTGCGCGGCCTGGAGATCCTCAGTGAGGTCAGTTCCTCCGGACTCACCGATCCTTCCTTGAGCAACATGAAGGAAGACGAGGTGCGCCTGGCGTTCCAGTCCGACAACGGGGCGTTCGAGCTCAACTGGCCGTACGTCTACGCCTCCTACGCCGAGGAGAAGCCGGACGACCTCCAGTACTTCAAGTGGACGCGCCTGCCGAAGGTCGGTGCCGGAGGCGAGAGCAGGTCCACCATCGGTGGCTACAACCTCGCGGTCAGCACCTACTCACAGCACAAGCCGGAGGCGTTCGAGGCGGCGCTGTGCCTGCGCAGTCCGGAGAACCAGAAGTTCTCCGCGCTGGTCAGTGGTGTGCCTCCGACGGTCGAGTCGGTCTACGACGACCCGGCGCCGCTGGACCCGTCGAAGCCCGCGGACCCGGCGGACAACCCCAGCATGGTCACCGAGTACCCGATGAAGGACGCCATCCGGGAGGCGCTGGCTGAGGCGGCGGTGCGGCCGAAGACCCCGGCATACCAGACCCTGTCCACGATCATCGCGCACGTGCTCTCCCCGCCCTCGGAGATCGATCCCGAGGCCACCGCCGAGCGGCTGCGGGAGGAGATGGGCGATGCGCTCGAGTCGAAGGGGATCATTCCGTGACCCAGGCGGCAAGCGAAATCCCCGCTAGCGCGGTGGGCGCCAAGAAGCGGCCCAAGCCCTCGCTCAGTGAGGGCAAGAAGGCGGAACGGCGTCTCGGGCTCCTGCTGTGTGCCCCGGCCGCCCTGGTGATGCTCGCGGTCACCGGCTGGCCGATCATCTACTCGATCTGGCTGTCCCTGCAACGCTACGACTTGCGGTTCCCCACGGAGCGGGCGTTCGTCGGGCTGGACAACTACATCGTGGTGCTCAGCAACTCCTACTGGTGGTCGGCGTTCGGCACCACGGTGTTCCTCACGGTGGTGTCGGTGGCGATCGAGCTGGTGCTCGGCATGGCGCTGGCACTGATCATGCACCGCACGATCGTGGCCCGTGGCATGGTGCGCACGGTGTCACTCATCCCGTACGGGATCGTCACGGTGGTGGCGGCGTTCTCCTGGTACTACGCCTGGACACCGGGCACGGGCTATCTGGCCAACCTCCTCGCCGAGGATGCCGCGCCACTCACCGAGCAGTGGCCGTCGCTGTTCATCATCATCCTGGCCGAGGTGTGGAAGACCACGCCGTTCATGGCCTTGTTGCTGATGGCCGGGCTCGCGCTGGTGCCGGAAGACCTGCTCAAGGCGGCGTCGATGGACGGCGCGAACGCATGGCAGCGGTTCACCAAGGTGATGGTGCCGGTGATGAAACCGGCGATCCTGGTCGCGTTGCTGTTCCGCACGCTGGACGCGTTCCGGATCTTCGACAACATCTTCGTGCTGACCGGCGGCTCCAACGACACGTCCTCGGTATCGATGATCACCTACAACAACCTGATCAAAGGCGCGAACCTCGGTATCGGCTCGACGATGTCCGTGCTGATCTTCATCGCGGTGGCGATCATCGCGGTCATCTTCATCAAGGGGTTCGGCACAGCCGCGCCGGGCAGTGACCAAGGGGGGAGGCGCTGATGGCCATTCCGGCTCTCGCAAGCAGGGGCGGCCGCACCGGTAGGTGGGCCCTGATCGACATCGTCGTCGTGGTGTACGCGCTGGTCCCGGTGCTGTGGATCGCGTCGCTGTCGTTCAAGACGAAGGACACGCTCGCGGACGGGAACTTCATTCCCAGCGAGTGGACGCTGCAGAACTACGCCGACATCTTCGCCACCGACGAGTTCATCCGGCCGCTGATCAACTCGATCGGTATCGCGATCATCGCGACGGTGATCGCGGTGGTGCTCGGCGCGATGGCGGCCTACGCCGTCGCCCGGCTGGACTTCCCGGGAAAGCGGGCGCTGGTCGGCGTTTCGCTGCTGATCGCGATGTTCCCGCAGATCTCGCTGGTGACGCCGCTGTTCAACATCGAGCGGCAACTGGGTCTTTTCGACACCTGGCCCGGCCTGATCCTGCCCTACATCACCTTCGCGCTGCCGCTGGCGATCTACACGCTGTCGGCCTTCTTCCGGGAGATCCCGTGGGAGCTGGAGAAGGCGGCGAAGATGGACGGGGCCACGCCCGGTCAGGCGTTCTGGAAGGTGATCACTCCGCTGGCCGCTCCCGGTGTGTTCACCACGGCGATCCTGGTGTTCATCTTCGCGTGGAACGACTTCCTGTTCGCCATCACGCTGACGTCGACGGAGGCGTCCCGGACGGTGCCGGTGGCACTGAGCTTCTTCACCGGTGACTCTCAGTTCGAGGACCCGACCGGCACCACCTCCGCCGCTGCGGTGGTCATCACCATTCCGATCATTCTGTTCGTGTTGTTCTTTCAGCGCCGCATTGTTGCGGGGCTGACGTCAGGCGCGGTGAAGGGGTAACTATGGCTGAGATCGTTCTGGACAATGTGAGCAAGCGGTACCCCGACGGCGCGGTTGCGGTATCGGACGTGAGCATCGACATCGCCGACGGCGAGTTCATCATCCTGGTCGGGCCTTCCGGGTGCGGGAAGTCCACCACGCTGAACATGGTGGCCGGGCTGGAGGACATCTCCGACGGCGAGCTGCGGATCGATGGGCAACGGATGAACGAGCGGGCGCCGAAGGATCGGGACATCGCGATGGTGTTCCAGTCCTACGCCCTCTACCCGCATATGAGCGTGCGGGAGAACATGGCGTTCCCGCTGCGGCTGGCCAAAGTGGACGATTCGACCGTCACGGCGAAGGTCGATGAGGCCGCGCGGGTGCTGGACCTGGTGCCGCACCTGGATCGCAAACCGGCGAACCTCTCCGGTGGGCAGCGGCAGCGAGTGGCGATGGGCCGGGCGATCGTCCGTAGCCCCAAGGCGTTCCTCATGGACGAGCCACTGTCCAACCTGGACGCGAAGCTGCGTGGCCAGATGCGGACGTCGGTGTCGAAGTTGCAGAAGCAGCTCGGCACGACGACCCTGTACGTCACCCACGACCAGACCGAGGCGATGACCCTCGGCGACCGCGTCGTGGTGCTGCGGGCGGGGCACGTGCAGCAGATCGGGTCGCCGCAGTTCCTCTACGAGCAACCCGCGAACCTGTTCGTGGCCGGGTTCATCGGCTCGCCGTCGATGAACTTCGTCCCGGCCACCTTGGAACAGGGACAGCTGAACAGCGCGTTCGGCCAGGTGGCGCTGCCGGACCGGGTCCGGCGACTCGCCGAGGCGGCGAACGCGCCGCGCGAGGTCATCGCCGGCGTCCGTCCCGAGCATTTCGAGGACGCCTCGCTGGTCGATGAGCACGTGCGCGGGCGGGGAGCGGTGTTCGCCGCTCAGGTCGACGTGCTGGAGTCGATGGGCTCGGAGAAGTACGCCCACTTCACCATCGAGGGCGAACTCGCCAGTTCCACGGAGCTGGCCGAACTCGCCGCCGACGCGGGCGCGGCGGACGTACCGTCCAGCGGTTCGCAGATCGTCACCCGCCTTTCGGCCGAGTCCGGTGCGCGGGAGGGCGAGAACCTGGACATCTGGTTCGACACAGAGAAGCTCCAGCTGTTCGACCCCTCCACGGGCAAGAACCTCACCTTCTCCGGCTGAGGCAGCTGACTGAGTCATGCATGCATGCGTGAGTGCCGGCATGCATGCATGACTCAGAAGGCGGGGCGGGCGCCCGAGGAGCTCGCGGACCGGGTGAAGCGACTGCCGCACAGCACGGGCGCAGCGCCCCCGCGAGCGACTGGCTCGTGTCGGGCCGCTTCGCCGCGTTCGACAGGGACCTGCGGCCGGTGGCCGCGGGGGAGAGGTTCGACGTCATTCCCTGAGGTCGGTGAGGAACGCGTGCCAGGTCGCCGGCGGGAGAACCAGGGCAGGGCCAGGATCCTTGGAGTCCCGGACCGAGGCGACCTCCTGGGCGATCGCGACCTCGACACAGTTCGTGTTCTCGCCGCCGCTGTAGCTGCTCTTGTGCCAGTTGGGCTGGTCCAGGTTCACGGTGCACCTCAACTGCTCAGCTCGTCGGCCAATCGGTTCACGAGCTCCCTCGATGCCTGCTCGTCCAGAGCGATCTTAGCGATGGCGTTGAACTGCCAGGAAAGCTCTGTGACCTGGTTCGGGCGCACTAGTTGGAGGTGACCAGCGGCGTGATCGACGTAGCCGAGGTCGGCAATGGTGTCTTCGGGAAAGGTCAACACGCTGAAGGCACCCCGGAGCCCTGGATACATTCCGGCTTGTTCCCTGACGACCTGAAAGGTGACGTTGGGGAGATTCGATATCTCAACGAGGTGGCGCAGCTGTGCGGCCAGAACTGTGCGGCTGGAGAGCGCCCGGGTCAGAACCGACTCATCCACGATGCCGTGAAACCTGAGTGGTCGGTCGCCGAACAACAGTCGGCCTCGGCTCATCCTGATTCGCAGGTTTCGGGCTCGGTCACGACTGGTGCCGACGGTGAACAGCGCGCGGGCGTAGTCCTCGGTCTGCAGTAGTCCCGGTACGAAGGCCAACTCGTAGTTGCGGACCGCCACCGCCTCGGCCTCCAGTGCCGGGTAGCTGTCGACGGAGATGCCCTCGATCAGATTGTGATTCCGCTTCACCGCCTCGCGGGCGATGTCGATCAGGCGTTCCCGCTCGTCATCGGGCACGTAGTACAGCTCGGCCATCGCGCGGGCGTGCAGTGGATGCAGCGAGCACTGCCCCTTCTCGATCCGCCCGAGCGCGCTCTTCGACATGTCCAGATCCCCTGCCGCCTGGCCGAGGGTCAGTCCGGCGCGGTGGCGCCAGTCCCGCAGCTCCCTGCCGAGCTGGAGCCGCCGGATGGCCGGAACGGTGTACTGCGCCACGCGAAGGCCTCCCCTTGTTCTCGCCCACGGCCGCGTGTCGAGTGTGCAGCGGTGCGCACGCTCCCGGGATCCCACCGGCATCACCGCGTCGGGTGAACACCACGCCTCGCACCGGCGTCGGCGCCCCGAGTGGGAGTTCCCCAATGTGGCGTTGGAGACATCACACCCCCGCGTCAACCCCCGTTATCAGTGGGTTCTCAGGGAACTACGGGGATGATCAAGGCGTTGGACTTCACAGGAGCCTCACAGCCAGGGGGACCGATGGGTGGCGATCGGACGCAGGCGCGCCGCGCGCGCTGGCTCGGTCTGTTCTCCCTCATGGCCTGCCTGCTGGCGCTCATGTCCCTGGTCGGTCTCGTCCGCTCGCTGGTGGCCATGACCTACCTCAACGTGCGGTTCGTGCACGAGGTGAACCCGGTGTCACGGGCAGTGAGCTACTACGTCTTCACCGAGCACGGCGCCGAGGTGTTCGCCGCGACGCTGGTGGTGCTGGCCGTGGCCACCCTGACGATCCTGATCGGGCTGGTGCAGCTTCGCGTGCGGATCGGTCCCGCCGCCACCACACTGTTCGGTGTGTGGTGCCTCGGACTCGTACTGTGTGCGGTCTTCCCGACCGACAACGCGCCACGGATCGAGAGCGTGCACGGCCTGATCCACCAGTTCGCGGGCGCCTCACTGTTCGCGAGTCTCCCGCTGGCCGGGCTGGCACTCGCCCGCAGCTTGCGTAGCCAGCCCGACTGGGCGGGCACCGGGAGGACCGTGCGCAGGCTCGCCCTGGGTGCCGCCGCGCTCGCCGTGGCCTATCTCGTGGCGCGGCTCCCTGACTTGCTGCCCTGGTTCACCTTCCCCGCCTTCGCGGACTTCCGTGCGTACTCCGGGCTGATCCAACGGCTGCTGTTCGTGCTCGAACTGGCGATGCTGCTGGTGCTGGCGACCCGCCTGCTCACAGTGTCCTGGACCCGGTTGCGCAACCGGCCCGACCGGGTAGCCGTACCAACAGACCTGTTGCGCGCTCAGGACGAGGTGATTCGCTCGTGATGTCGTTCGCGGTCGCCTGTGCGGTGCTCGCCGCGCTGTGCAGCGCCGTCGGCGCACAACTGCAGCACAGCGGGGTACGCGCCGAAACCCAGGATCGCGGCCTGCGCCTGCGGACCCTCGCCAAACTGGTCCGCAACCGGGACTGGATTCGTGGCTTCGCGGTGCTCTTCGCCTGTGCGGTACTGCAGATCCTCGCGCTGACCTTTGCCCCGGTGTCACTGGTGGCGCCGATCGTGGTGCTCGCACTGCCCATGGTCGCGTTGCTCAACGCGCACAGCGGGGCCGTCCCGATCGACAGGGCGGGCTGGATCGCCGTCGGTGCGACCTCACTCGCCGTCGGTGTCTTCGTCACGGTGTCGGCGGGAGCGGTGGCGGAGGTGCGGATCCCGCCGGGCGCGGTCCTGACCTCGGGAATCGTGATCGGCGCGGCCGTGCTGCTGCTCGGCATCGCGGCGCTGGTGAGCCGGGGCAACGCGCGCTGCGTCGCGTTGGCGATGGCGGCGGGGGCGGCCTACGGTCTGGTGTCGGTGTTGCTGCGCGACGTCACCTACAGCACGCGCATCGAGGGACTCAGCGGACTGCCCCCACTGTCGGCGCTGGGCGTGGTGGTCGCGTTTCTCGCCGGTTCGTGGCTGATCCAGCTCGGCTACGACAGCGGGCCCGCGGACGTGGTGGTGGGTTCGCAGACCGTGGTCAACCCGCTGGTCGCGACGGTGATCGGGATGACCCTTCTCGACGAGACCACCAGTCTGGACGGCGGCGCGTCGGCGGTCCTGGTCGCCTGCGGCGTCGTGGCGATGGCCGGCGTCCTCGTGCTCGCCAGGCATCATCCGGACGCCTCCGCGCGGGAGCAGCAGCGGGCCCCCGCGCTGGGCTGACCGGACCTACTGCATGCGCTGTGAACGCACGGCCTCGATGACGTCGTCGTCCCAGCGGTGCGTCCGGATGAGCCGGTAGCGCTCGCCCGCCACCCACATGTACGCCTCGGCCTCGGTGCGGTCGCCGACCAGATCGGCCTGGTGCAGCATCTGCACCACCGGCTGGTACTCGTCGGCGAACCACCTGGCCGCGACGGTGGCCCGGTCGTGGAACACGCCGTCGTCCTGCATCAGCCGGAAGCCCCATGCCTCCACATGTTCGCCGAGTTCGGCGTAGTCCCAGGGATCGGTGAGGATGACGGCGGCGCGCGCCTGCCCGGTCAGCGGTACCCGCTCCAGGAAGAGCCTGCGGTAGTCCTTGACGATCAGGTCGCCCCGATACCGGATACCACTGGGGTTCAGTTTCGTCCTGACCTCGGTCACGAATGCGTCTATTGTGGACAATCGCATGGAGTGGGCGACGGAGACCCTGTGGTGTCCGTCGATGATGAAGTGCAGGTCGCCGACGCGGTAGACCTCGATCGGCGGGATGCTCTCGCCGCGCCGGGCGGCGAGCGCCAGCCGTTCCCAGCGTTCGCGTACCCGCCCCGAGGTCGGCCGGAACCGCCGGTCGAAATCACGGCCGCGATCCACACTGCCGACGATGGAGTCCAGCCGGATCACCCGCAGGCCGATCCTTCGCTCGCCCTCCCAGCCCAGTGCGTCGACGACCTCGTGGAAGGGCAGCATGATGTTGACGTCGTCGGGCTCCCTGCGCAGCCAGTTCGCCAGCCGGGACAGCACCTGCCTCCGGCGGGCACGGAGGAAGTCGTGTTCGGCGTCCGCGCGGGGAAACCCGGTGTCTCTGCTGTTCATGTCTCCTGCCGGTCGCTCACGTCGCCTCCGCTGGTGTCTCCTGCCGCAGCTCCATCACGTGGTACCCCACGACGTTGCGCACGCGAGTGCCGCCGAGCCGGTGTTCGGGCAGGCTCTCCCCGTATGGGTGGATGTGCCCGTGCAGCAACCACGCCGGGCTGATCCGCTGCACTGTCCTGTGCAGACAGTCGAAGCCGTGGTGCGGTGGGTCCTCCCGGTCACCGACGCCCCGCGGCGGTGAGTGTGTCAACAGGACGTCCACATCCCGGCCGTCCCGCCGTCGCCGTCGTGCAGCCGCCCATTCCAGGCGCCGTGCCCTGCGGGACTGCTGCCCCTGGGTCCACTGGTTCGGCCCCTCGTTGTACCGGACCGAACCACCGAGGCCCGCGATCCGCACACCCGCGACGTCCACCACCCTGCCGTCGGCGTTGATCCCGCCTTCGGGACCGGGCCACCGCTCGGGAAAGCCGCTGCGCATCGAAAGGCCGCCGTAGCGGGTGAAGCCGGTGAGGTCCGGGTCGTGGTTGCCGGGGACGAACACCAGCGGCCGATCCAGCGCGGCCGCCAGGTACTCCAGGTAGTCGAACGGCAGGTCACCGGCGCCGAGGACGAGGTCGACGGAGAGGGACCGGACCGCGTCGGTCCACAACCGCTCCTCGACCTCGTCGGCAACCACTAGGGCCGTGGGCATGTCCCCAGGCTACTGCGAGCTCGTGAGGGTTATGCACAACTCGGTTGACGGGGCCGCCCGGAGGGTGGCTCGCGGCGACCGAGTGCAGGTGACATACGCACGGTAGCCGCACCTGCCTGTGTGCATAACACTCATTTGCATAAGACACCGTCACTGCGGGACGTGGGCGAACTCGGGGTTGATGGTGATGACCGCGGTCACGACCGCGATCCAGATGATGGCGACCGTCAGGGCCCAGAACTTCAGGTTGGTGAACATGCGTGGCATGGCGTACTCCGAACAGGTCAGAAGGAAGCAACGACGCGGGGAGGGCGATGTGCCCTAGAGCCATCGGTTCTTTCGGAATATTCG
Organism: Amycolatopsis marina; assembly: GCF_900111885.1. Lineage (GTDB taxonomy): Bacteria > Actinomycetota > Actinomycetes > Mycobacteriales > Pseudonocardiaceae > Amycolatopsis > Amycolatopsis marina. Next base: position 116,635 of record NZ_FOKG01000015.1, on the reverse strand, counting down.
GTAGAGCAGCAGGCAGATGCCGAGGATCACGGCCACCGTCATCGGGTAGCCGTAGCGCAGGTTCAGTTCGGGCATGTAGTCGAAGTTCATCCCGTAGATCCCGGCCAGCGCGGTCGGAACCGCGATGATCGCGGCCCAGGCGGTGATCTTGCGCATGTCGCTGTTGAGCTGCAGCGTGATCTTGGCCAGGGTCGCGTCGACGAGCGTGGTGAGCAGCTCGTCGAAGCCGGCGACGCGCTCGGACACGTTGGTCAGGTGGTCGTGCACGTTGCGGAAGTACGACCGGACATCGTCGGGAACGAGGCGGGTGTAGCCCTCGGAGAGCCTGCGCAACGGCATGGCCAGCGGCATCACCGCCCTGCGCAGTTCCAGCACCTCGCGCTTCATCAGGTAGATCTGCTCGGAGGTCACTGGCGAGCGCGGTGCGAAGACCTGCGTCTCCATCTCGTCGATGTCGTCCTCGATGCTCTCTGTCACATCGAGGAAGTGGTCGACGACGTGGTCGGCGACCGCGTGCAGCACGGACGCGGGGCCGTGCGCCAACTGTTCCGGGTCGGACTCCAGTTCCTGGCGCAACCGGGCCAGGCCGGAGTGGTTCCCGTGCCGCACCGTGATGATGAAGTCGGTGCCGAGAAAGGCCATCAGCTCGCCCGACTCGACGATCTCGTTCGCGGTGGTCGGTGACGCGTGCTCCACGTACCGCACGGTGCGGAAGACCATGAACAGCGTGTCGTCGTAGCGCTCCAGCTTCGGGCGCTGGTGCGCGTGCACCGCGTCCTCCACCGCGAGCTCGTGCAGGCCGAAGGTGTCGGCGATGCCCTGGATCTGGCTCTCGTCCGGCTCGTGCAGCCCGATCCACACGAAGCCCTCACGCCGCCGCCGGACCTCCTCGATGGCGGCGGAGTGCGTCCAGTCGCCCGCCAGCCGCTCGCCGTCGACGTACACCGCGCAGTCGACGACGTAGGCAGCGGGCGGCACCGGGATCGGTGACCGCACCTTGTTGCCCCGGTTCGCCGCGCGTCCTCGCAAATTGCCGAGGGAGGGGATTGCTGGCATGGTGAGACTCCTGGCTGTGACGTCGTGCACGAAACGACGCGCCAAGCGGATCGGTCCGCTCGGCGTGGCCAGCGCTCCCAGCTGGTGACCTGCCCGGGCTACCCGTACGTGACGGTGCCGGCGGAAACAGCGGGAACGCTGGTGGTACTAGGAAGCGGACTATCGCCACTACTCATCTGCGTTCCTCACCTCCTCCGGCCGGGGTCATCTTCAGGCTCGTGCCCTCGTAGCGTGTCGCTGCTCGCGTTGACGTAGCCGACACCGGTAAACGAGGGTACTCCTCAGCGTCAGATGATGTCGGCGCAGGGCGATGTCGCGTTACTCGAGGAGGACGAAACGTGCAGTTCGGTCGGTACTTCGAAGAGTTCGAGGTCGGCGCGGTCTACAAGCACTGGCCGGGAAAGACGGTCACGGAGTACGACGACCACCTCTTCTGCCTGCTCACCATGAACCACCACCCGCTGCACATGGACGCGCATTACGCGGGGGAGACGACGGACTTCGGCAAGAACGTCGTGGTCGGCAACTACATCTACTCGTTGCTGCTGGGCATGTCGGTGCCGGACGTCTCGGGAAAGGCGATCGCGAATCTGGAGGTCGAGTCGCTGCGGCACGTGAAGCCCACGTTCCACGGCGACACCATCTACGGTGAGACCGAGGTGCTGGACAAGACGCCGTCGAAGTCCAAGGACGACCGTGGTGTGGTGTACGTCGAGACCCGCGGCTACAAGCAGGACGGCCTGATCGTCTGCACCTTCCGCCGCAAGGTGATGGTGCCGAAGCGTTCGTACGGCGAGTCGCGGGGCGGCGAGCAACCGGGACGGCCGGTGCCCCATGAGTAAGCCGTCGGTTGGGAGCCTTGCACGCGGAGCGAGGGACGAGGGACGCCGATGGACACAGCGAGCAACCGGGACGGCCGGTGCCCCATGAGTAAGCCGTCGGTTGGGAGCCTTGCCCCATGAGTGATCTGCTCGAGGAGATCAAGCACCGGCTGCGCCGGTTCGCCGAGACCGATGCGGCGGGCAACTCCCCGCTGTACGAGCACCTTGCCCTCAAGGCCGCCGAGGACGACGCGGTCGCCAGCCTGCTCGCGGCCGCGGCACCCGCCGATGCCCGTCCGACGCTGCTGCTGGCCGTGGCGCACCGGCTGATCCAGGCCGATCCGATCCATCCGCTCTCGCGGTACTACCCGTCGCTGGGCGGCTTCGACGGCGTGGACTCGGAGACCTGGCCGCTGTTCCGGTCGTTCCTGCTGGAGCGGGCGGAGCAGGTCCGCGAACTGGTGGCGCATCGTTTCACCCAGACCAATGAGGTCCGGCGTGCGGCGCTGCTCTACCCCGGTGTGTCGCTGGCCGCGAAACAGGCGGGCGGCAAGGTCGCCCTGCTGGAGATCGGTTGCAGTGCGGGCCTGCTGCTGGGCCTGGACAAGTTCGGTTACCGCTATCAGTGCGACGGTGGGGAGCAGCTGACCGCCGGGCCCGCGAAGGCCGCTGTCGGGCTGCACTGCGCCATGGAACTGGCGCCGGGGGCGACGCTGCCGAAGTTGCCCAAGAAACTCGCCGTCGGCGCCAAGCTCGGGCTGGACAGGGCGCCGGTGAACGCGGGTGACGAGGACGAGCTCGCCTGGCTGGAGGCCTGTGTGTGGGCGGACCAGCCGGACCGGATCCGCCTTCTGCGCACGGCTGCCGCGGCCCAGCGCAAGGACCCGCCCGAGCTGATGACCGGCGACGCCGTCGACGACCTCGCGGCCGCCGCGGCACGACTGCCCGCCGAGCTGCCGCTGCTGGTGATCACCAGTCACGTGCTGCCGTACCTGCCGCAGCGGCGGCAGCAGGAGTTCGTGGACGCACTGCGTGGGCTGGCCATACAGCGTCCACTGTGGTGGATCAGCGAGGAGGCCTACAAGGCAGGCCTCGGCTACGTACTGCCCGGCAGGGACGACCTCGCCGCTCCGGAGGAGTTCGTGCTCGGGCTGGCGACGTGGGTGGAGGGCACGGTCCGCGCCCAGCCGCTGGCGAAGACGCAGGGGCACGGGCAGCGGATGACCTGGCTGGCGGGGTAAGCCCGGCGGGTGTCTCCACCTAGAGATTGTCGGGTCCCATCCGGCGCTCCACTATTGAGCGATGGGAGCTACCGCTGACGAGGACGTCTCGTTCACCCCGTTGACCCCGCTGACGTTCCTGGAACGGTCGGGCGAGGTCTTCGCCGACCGGACGGCCATCGTCTACGGGGACCGGCGGATCACCTATCGCGAGTTCGCCGGGGAGACGACCAGGGTGGCACGGGCGCTGCGCGCCGGTGGAATCGAGCAGGGGGACCGGGTCGCGTACCTGTTGCCGAACATCCCGGAAATGCTGGTCGCGCACTTCGCCGTGCCGCTGGCCGGCGCGGTGCTGGTGGCGATCAACACCCGGCTCGCCCCTGCCGAAATCCAGCACATCGTGCGGCACTGCGGGGCGAAGCTGCTGGTCGTGGACTCGGCCCTGCATCCGTCGATCGCGCCCGTTGCCGATGACCTTGGTGTGCGCGAGATCGTCACCGTGACCGACCCAGCATCGGGAGCCGCCGCCGACCCGGCTGTCGGCGGCATCTCCTACGCCGACCTCGTCGCGAAGGGCGACGACGAGCCGCTGCCGTGGACGGTGGCGGACGAGCGCGCCACGATCTCGATCAACTACACCTCGGGAACCACCGGCAAGCCGAAGGGCGTGATGTACCACCACCGGGGTGCGTACCTGAACGCGCTCGCCGAGGTGATCCACTCCCGGCACACCCCCGAGTCCCGCTACCTGTGGACGCTGCCGATGTTCCACTGCAACGGGTGGTGCACCACCTGGGCCGTCACCGCGGTTGGCGGCACCCATGTCTGCCTGCGCGCGGTGGACGGCGGGGAGATCTGGCGGCTGCTCGACACGGAGGGCATCACCCACCTCAACGGCGCGCCCACCGTCCTGGTCACCATCGCCAACCACGAGGACGCGCATCCACTCGACCGCGAGGTCGTCGTCACCACAGCGGGGGCACCGCCGAGTCCCACGGTGATCTCCCGAATGGCCGAGCTGGGTACCCGTCTGGTGCACGTCTACGGGCTGACCGAGACCTACGGGCCGTACACGGTGTGCGAATACCAGGACGGATGGGCTGTGCTCGATGTCGAGGCCCGCAGCAGGCTGCTCGCCCGGCAGGGCGTCGGAATGGTGGTCACCGACGGGGTCAGGGTGGTCGACGGCGACCTGCGCGACGTGCCGAGGGACGGCGTCACCATGGGCGAGGTGGTGATGCGCGGGAACAACGTCATGTCGGGCTACTTCGCCGACCCCGACGCCACGGCGACCGCCTTCCACGGTGGCTGGTTTCACTCGGGGGATCTCGGGGTCTGGCACTCCGACGGCTACATCGAGCTGCGGGACAGGGCCAAGGACATCATCATCTCCGGTGGCGAGAACATCTCCACGATCGAGGTCGAGGCCGCCATCGATTCCCACCCGGCCGTGCTGGAGGTGGCCGTGGTCGGGGTGCCCGACGAGAAGTGGGGTGAGCGACCAAAGGCCTACGTCGTGCTGCGGGCGGGGCACGAGGCGGCCGCCCCGGAGCTGCGCGAGCACGTGCGGGCCCGGATCGCCGGGTACAAGGTGCCCGACAGGGTGGAGTTCGTCGCCGAGCTGCCGAAAACCTCGACCGGCAAGATCCAGAAGTTCGTGCTGCGTGAGGGCTGAGCTGCCTGGAAACGGCCTCAGCGCCGGGGCAGCGCGTCCCAGCCGCGGAGGGCCTCGGCGAGGCCGTCGGCGAGCGCCCCGGCGGCCTCGAACTCGGTGAACGCCGCCGCGTCGACCCAGCGGACGGCCTCGGCGTCGTCGCCCGCTCGCAACGTGCCGCCCGTCGCTCGGCAGACGTAGTCGTAGATCTCGTACGGTCCGCGCACCACCTGACCGGCCAGCGCGCCCGCCACGCCGTCCAGCCCGGTCTCCTCGCGCAGTTCCCTGACCACCGCTACGGCGTCGGACTCGCCCTGTTCGACTTTCCCGCCAGGCAGGGACCAGAGCCCGCGAGAGGGTTCGTTCCCGCGCCGGATCAGCAGCAGCCTGCCCTGCTGGTCGTGAACGATGGCACCGACGCAACGGACGGCGGTCATCGTTGATCACCGTTCGCATCCGGCCGTGAGTGACGGAAACCACACCTCCGTGGGCGACGAAACGGGACAAATCGCTGGTCCAGGGGAGGAATCTCCGTGCAGGTCGGCACGACACCGACCCCTCGGCGACGACTACTGCCGGTGGCACGCTGAGTAGAGTGCCTGACTGTTGTCCACATCACCGGAAAATGATCACTCTCCGTGGTAATCGGGTGACTTCTGGGGTCGTTACTGCCCCAAGCGCGGGACTTACCTCCCGTAACGCACCGCAGTGCGGTACAAACTTAGTGGTTACCTGACGATGCAGGTCTGACACAGAAACGGGATGGAGCGTCGTGGACGTCAAGAAGCTCCTCACATTCGCGGGGATCGCGCTGGTGCTCTACTTCGTGATCGCCCAGCCTGCTGGCGCGGCCGGGCTCGTATCGAACATCATCGGATTCCTCCGCGACGCGGCAGAGTCGGTGATCAGTTTTGTCAGCAGCGTGTTCGCCTAGTCGCCGTTAGTCTTCGGGTATGTTCGCGCCACGAGACCCCGATGAGTACCTGCTCGACACCGAGCGCAGGGTCATCCGGGTCCGCAGGCACTGGGCGTCTCTGGCCTGGGACGCGTTCGAGGCCATCGCGCTGATCGCTATCTTCGTGATGGTCTCCTACCTGCTGCCCCCTTCGATGTGGGTCGTGCAGAACGTGCTCTGGTACGCGGCCCTTCTCGTGGTGCTGCGATTCACCTACATCGTGATGGAGTGGTGGGTCGAACGGCTGGTCGTGACCGACAAACGATTCATCATGACCACCGGGGTCTGGACCACCAAGGTGCTGATGATGCCGATCAGCAAGGTCACCGACCTGACCTATCAGCGATCCTTCTGGGGCCGGATGCTCGGCTACGGCACGATGGTCGTGGAGTCCGCGGGGCAGATCCAGGCGCTGAACAACATCTCCTACCTGCCGAAGCCGGAGGAGTTCTACGACACGATCTCCGAACTCGTCTTCGGCGACAAGCAGAAGCAGGCCGAGCGGTTCTCGATGATCAAGGCCCAACGTGCGGCCAGGGGCAAGCGGATGGTCGGCTGAGGGGACCATCCCGGCAGTGCGCCGAAGGGGCTCACAACGCAGCCGGGTGACCCCTCGTTCAGAATGGGCGGGTGCGCATCGACCTGCATACCCATTCCACGGTGTCGGACGGAACCGACAGTCCCGCCGAACTGGTCGCTGCCGCGGCGAAAGCCGGCCTCGACGTCATCGCCCTGACCGACCACGACACCACGGCGGGCTGGGAGCCTGCCATCGAGGCGCTGCCGCCCGGGCTGCGGCTGATTCCCGGGGCCGAGTTGTCCTGCGTGTCCGTCGACACCGCCGGTAGGTACGTCAGCGTGCACCTACTGGCGTACCTGTTCGATCCGACCTCGCCCGCGATCGTTTCCGAGCAACTGCGGCTGCGTGGCGAGCGCAGGGCCCGGCTGCGGTCGATGGCCGTGCGGATGGCCGAGGACGGGCTGCCGATCGACCCGGACGAGGTCATGGGCCTGCTGCACCCCGACGCTCCCGCAGGCCGTCCGCACCTGGCCCAGGCGCTGATGCGCGCCGGTGTGGTCGCCAGCGTGGACGAGGCGTTCGCCGGTTATCTCGGCAACGGGCGGGGCTACTACCTGCCGCGACAGGACACGCCGGTCGAAGCGGCCATCGACATGATCGCCGACGCGGGTGGGGTGACCGTTCTGGCGCACCCGTTCGCCAGTTCCCGCGGTCCGACCGTGACCCCGAGGGTGATCGAGGACCTCGCGGCACGCGGACTCGCGGGGCTCGAGGTCGACCACCCCAACCACGACGAGGACACCCGAGCCGAGCTCCGGGAGCTCGCGGACGGTCTCGGCCTGCTGCAAACCGGCTCCAGTGACTATCACGGCACGAACAAGACGATCGCGCTCGGCCAGGAGACGACGGACCCGGCGATGCTCGAGGCGCTGATCGCGAGGTCCAGTGGCGCCACCGTCGCCGTCGGCGGAGCAGCCTGATGGCGCTGCAGGACTTCTTCGACGCCAAGCTCTTCATGGAGGCGTCGATCACCCTTGTCGTGATCATGGATCCGCCCGGGACCGTGCCGGTGTTCCTCAGCCTCACCGGGCGCAAGCCGGTCGCCGCCCGCGCCCGCGCGGCTCGGCAGGCCGTGCTGGTCTCGCTGCTGGTGATCACGTTGTTCGCGGTTGCCGGTCAGGCGATCCTGGCCTACCTCGGCATCGGCATTCCCGCGCTGCAGGGCGCCGGTGGGCTGTTGCTGCTGCTCATCGCGCTGGACCTGCTGACCGGGAAGAACAGCGCGCAGCCGGAAGCCACCGAGGACGTCAACGTCGCACTTGTCCCGCTGGGTACCCCGCTGCTGGCCGGGCCGGGCGCCATCGCGGCCACGATCGTGTTCGTCCGCCAGGCCGACGGCCAGCTCGGCGCCTACATCGCGCTGGCACTGGCGATCGTCACCGTGCACCTGGTGCTCTTCCTGTGCATGCGCTACTCGGGCGTGGTCATCCGGGTGATCAAGGAGAGCGGGATCACCCTGCTGGCCAAGATCGCCGGTCTGCTGCTCGCCGCGATCGCGGTGGAACTTGTGGCCGACGCGGTCCGTGGTTTCGTCGCGGGAGTCTGAGAGTTGTCCTACCCCCTGAGTAGGGTGGACGGCCGGGGGTGAGCGGATGTCCCAGCTCGGGTTCGACTTCGGCGTGCAACAGCGCAAGCTGTCCAGGGTCACGCCCGCGCGCCTGTCCACGTTCGTGGATTGCCCGCGCCGCTACCGCATGACGTACCTCGATCGGCCTGCGCCACGACGCACGGGCGCGTGGGCCAACAGCACGCTCGGCGCCGTGGTGCACAACGCCCTGCGCGCGCTGTTCCTCCTGCCGGCCGCGAAACGGACTCCGGCCAGAGCTGCGGCACTGGTGAGCGAGCACTGGAAGGACGCCGGGTTCCTCGACGCACAGCAGGCCGCGCACTACCGCGAGCGGGCGAAGGGCTGGGTCGCGGAGTACGTCGAGCACCAGGACGTTTCGATCGAACCGGTCGGTCTCGAGCGCTGGGTTTCGGCGCGGGCGGGTTCCGACGGTTCCGCGTCGGCCACGATGATCGTCGAGGGTCGTGTGGACCGCATCGACGAGCGCGGTGGCGAGCTGGTGATCGTCGACTACAAGACGGGTGGCGCGGAGCGTCTCGGTTTGGGTGGTGGTGGGAGACGGGTGGGCAAGACGGGTCGACGAATGCCGGACGAACGCGACGCGGGTGCCGCCCGCGCGCTCGCCCTGTACGCCGTCGCGGCCGAGCAGGAGCTGCGGGCGCCGTGTCGCCGAGTGGAGTTGCACCACCTGCCCAGCAACACCGTCGCCGGGTTCGAGCACACGCGCGCCAGTCTCGACCGGCACCTGGTGGAGGCCGAAGAGACCGCCGACGCCGTGCGGGTTGCGACGGATACCCTGACGGACGGCGGGAGCGCCGACGAGCTGTTTCCCGCGAGGACGGGCGGGCACTGCGCCGCGTGCGACTTCCGGCCGAGCTGTGCCCCAGGGCAGGCGGCCGCGCCCGCGGCCCGATCGTGGGATCTGCTGGCGCCCTGAGCGAGCGTCTGGGAACGGTGGCCCGGCGACTCGATTGCGGCCCGAGTTCTCGCCACAGGCACTGAGCGACAGCAACGACGGGGCAGGAAATTGGCAGAGAGGTCACGGAGCCGAATGCACGCACCCGAGGTGACGAGCGAGCTCGAACCGGTCGCCAGGGTGGATGCCGGGCAGTCGAGCAACCGCCGCACCAGGCGCGGCCGGTGGTGGCGTGGGCTGACCGGTTCCCTCGTGGCCGGGCTCGTGGTGCTGGCGGTGATCGTCCTCGGCGCGCAGATCGCCGGTTTGGTGAGCGCGTCCGAAGGGCCCGGCCCGTTCATGGTGGTCGGGCACGTCGTCGGGGCCGCGCTCGCCGTGGTGGCGCAGCGGATCGCCGACCGTGCCCACGGCGGACCGGCCGCGCTGGCCGCGGCCGCCGTCCTGCTCCTCGCCTTCACCACCCTCTGGCTCTTCTGGTGGGCCTGACCGGCGCCCCGCCCCAATCCAGCCCGCTCGCCTCCAGGGATGGTGCGTCTGCAAGTACGCCCAAGTAAGATCGAGATCGCAGTTTTCTACCGCCAAGTGGGAGCTGTGCCCGCTGGATAGGCGATAGAAAAAGCACAAGTTGATCTTGCATGGTGGTACTTGCAGACGCACCAAGGGTGACCGATGTCAGGACGTGGGGGAGAGCCAGGATCGCCACGTGGCGACGAGGATGTTCAGGAGCGCCGCGGGGTTCTCGGTGTTGGGGGAGTGCGCGGCGTTCTCGACCAAGGCGAACCCGGCGCCGAGTCGGCCAGCCATCTCTCGCTGCTCCGGGACGCTCCACGCGTCGTCGTGCTCGCCTGCCACCACCAGACCGGGAGTACCGGATCCGCGCAGCGCCCGGGCCAGCGCATCGACCAGGTCGGGTTCCGTGCGCAGCGCCTGGGCCATTCCGAGCAGACCCGAGGCGCTGGAGGCGACGAACCGCGTGCGCAGAAACTCCTTGAGCGCAGCCGGAGTCGCCTGCCACGCCGGGAACCGTGCGTTCACCCGCTCCCGCACGGCGTAGGCGGCCTCCGGCCCTTCGGTCCGCAACAGTGGTTCACCCGTGTCGAGGGCGTCGCGCCGCATGCCCTCGGCCAACCTGCCGGGTCCGCTGCCGAGCAGCGTCAGGCCCGCGATCCGCGCGCCGGCCAGCACCGCACCCCGGACCACGAGGCCGCCGAAGGAGTGACCGAGCAGCAGGACCGGACCGCCGTTCGCGCCGAGGTGTGCGACGAGATCGGCCACCACCTGGCCGAGGGCGGCGGGCTGGTAGGCGCTCTCGTCGTCCGGGCCCGGCGACTCGTACTGCCCTGGCAGGTCCACCGTCACCGCGAGAAACCCGGCCGCCGAACACCCGTCGAGCAGAGGGGCGAAGTCCTCCTTGGAACCGGTGTATCCGGGTACGAGCAACACGGTCCCCTTCGCCGTGCCCGCGGGCTCGGCGCCGCGCAGCGCGGCGATCGGCCCGTACGGTCCGGGCAGGTCGATCCGTGCGCCGTTGTGGGTGGTGAGCTGGGCCGCGGTGGAAACTCGTCCCGTCTCCGTCATCGCAGGGCCACCACGGTGTCCCCGCGTTGTTCGAGCAGGACCGGGCCGGTCGAGGACAGCGCCACCGGGCCGGAGTGCTCACGCCGGTCGACGCCGATGGTCCGCACGGTCCCGCCGTCAGCCTCGTCGATCACCACGAGGCCGCCTTCGATGGGCACGACGAACTGGCCGGCGAACAGCGTGCCCGCGCCCAGGGTGTTGTTGACCGTCCACCTCGGGGTCAGGTCGTCCTTGGCCAGGGCCATGGTGCGCGAACCGGTGAACCAGTAGATGTTCGCCTCGCCCTGTGCCGTTGGAACCACACCGCCGCTGGGGTCTTCCGACAGGTCGCCCGCGGGCAGGTCGAGCGGGTACGCGGCCCGCTCGCGGCCCTCCACGTCGTAGATGACCAGCCGGCTCTGCTCAGGCAGCGCGACAGCGGCGGCCTTCTCCGTCAGCGCCACCAGTTGTGCCGAGCCGCCGGCCAGCACCGTGCTGTACTCGACTTCGGGCTTGTCACTCTTGTCCGGAGCCGCCTTGAACACGGTCAGCCGGTCCGCCGGGTCCTCGGGGCAGCGTTCGACCACGCCGACCTTCCCGGAGGTCGCGGCGACGGAGGCGAACGCGCAGCCGGTGCGCGGCTGCTTCTCGGGGTTCACCAGCGCGGGGACCTGGCCGTACTCGTTGCTCTTGACCAGGTCATCGCGCCAGGTGTTGAGCAGTCGGCTGCCGGTGGTGGTGACGTGTCGCTCGCCGACCACCAGGCGGGTGCCCAGCTCGGCGTCGCCGTTGCGCTGAGCAGTCCGCCCACCGGTGCCGGGGTCGAGCTGGGTGACCTCACTGCACCCGGTGGCGCCCGCCGCGCCGGTCTTGCTGTACACGGCGAGCACCCGATTCCAGGCCGGGGCCACGGTGCAGAGTGGCAGGTCCCGCCCGTACCGCCAGCGGACCTGCCCGGTCAGTGCGTCCCGGCCCGCCACCTCGCCACCGTCGCCGGTGACCACGGTGGCCCCTTCGGCAACCGGCACGGGTGTGGCCGAACTGGGCGCCCGCCACATCTCGGTGAGTGTGCCCGGTACCGAAGCCGGTGCGGCGGGTAGCGGCGGCGGTGGCTCCGCGTTCTGCTGCACGGTCCCCCGCTGGTCGCTGAACGCCCAGACGGTCCCCGCGAGCAACACGCATCCGAGCACGACCAGCGCTACCGCCACCCGGTCCCGCCCTGTGCTCCAGGGGGAACGGCGGGCCGGCCTTCCGGCCGGTGGCCGGAAGGCCGGGAGCTCGTCGGTGTCCTGCGTGTCGTCCTGCGGATACCCCGGAGACGATTCCGGCGAGGCGGGCCTGCGGTGGCGGCCACCGGCGTTCCCGAAAGTGCTGTCGGTGCCTGTCGGAGAACTCGGATCCGCGATCGAGTCGCCATGGCTCTGACTTCCGGGGACTGTCCCGTGCTGCTGGTCGACGCCCTGACGCCTCGATGGCGGGAGTGCGTCGGCCGAGTTGCGCGGATCGCCATGATCAGGCGATCCGCTGTTCCCGGACGTGCTGTCACTCACGGTCACTCATGCCTTCTGCTCCCGATCGGACAGTGTCGGCCGAAGATCGCCTTCAGTCTGCCGAAGCGGGCGTGTTGGCGCCGTTTGGTGAGCCGGAACGGCGACGGCGGCGACGGCGGGCGGGACGCTCGCCGTTCTCCCCGGTTCCGGACTCGGCCTTGTCGCCAGCCGCGGTCTGCTCGGTGGCGGGCTTGCTGCCGCTGCCCGCACCGCGAGTCCTGCGGCGCGGCCTGCGGGCCTCACCGCGTGCCTCCCTGCCGGGCTCGTCCTGCTCGCCGGAACCGGCCGCGTCGGCAGCCTCGATGGCGGCAGCCGCGTCGGCTCCGCCCCTGGTGCGCCTGCGCGGCTTCGTGGTGCGGGCCGGGCGACTCGCCTCCCGCCCTGTCTTGCTCCTGCGCTTGCCGCCGAGGTCCTCCTCGCGCTCGGCCGAGAGGCCGGCGCGGGTCCGCTTGGCCAGTGGCAGCCTGCCGGTCGCGTCCGAGGGGATGCCAAGGTCGCTGAACAGGTGCGCCGAGGTGGAGTACGTCTCCACCGGCTCCGGCTTCTCCAGCTTCAGTGCGTCGGAGATGAGCTTCCAGCGCGGCATGTCGTCCCAGTCGACCAGGGTGATCGCGACGCCGGTCTTGCCCGCACGCCCTGTCCGGCCGATGCGGTGCACGTAGGTCTTCTCGTCGTCCGGGGACTGGTAGTTGATCACGTGCGTGACGTCCTCGACGTCGATACCGCGAGCGGCGACGTCGGTGGCGACCAGCACGTCCACCTTGCCGCTGCGGAACGCGCGCAGGGCCTGCTCACGGGCGCCCTGACCGAGGTCTCCGTGCACCGCCGCGGCCGCGAAGCCCCGCTCGGCGAGCTCGTCGGCCACCTTCTGCGCGGTCCGCTTGGTCCGCGTGAAGATCATCGAAAGGCCGCGGCCCTCGGCCTGCAGGGCGCGGGCGATCAGCTCGGGCTTGTCCATCGAGTGGGCCCGGTAGACGAACTGGGTGGTCCGCTCGTGGATGGCACCGGCGTCGTTCTCCTCGGCCCTGATGTGGGTGGGCTGGGTCAGGAACGTGCGCGCCAGCGTGATGATCGGGCCGGGCATGGTGGCCGAGAACAGCATGGTCTGCCGCTGCTCCGGAACCATGCGCAGGATGCGTTCGATGTCCGGCAGGAAGCCGAGGTCGAGCATCTCGTCGGCCTCGTCGAGCACGAGGCCCTTGACCTTCCCGAGCACCAGGTGCTGCTGCTCAGCGAGGTCGAGCAGCCTGCCAGGGGTGCCGATGACCAGGTCGACACCCTTGCGCAGGGCCTCGATCTGCGGTTCGTACGGGCGGCCGCCGTAGATGGCGAGCGTGCGCACACCGAGGTGCTTGCCCGCGTCGGTCAGGTCGTGGCTGACCTGAAGGCAGAGCTCCCGGGTCGGCACGACGACCAGGGCCTGCGGTGTGCCGTCGCCGGGCACGGTGATCCGCTGCAGGAGCGGGATGCCGAAGCCGAGTGTCTTGCCCATGCCGGTACGGGCCTGGCCGATCAGGTCGTCCCCGGCCAGCGCGAGCGGCAGGGTGAGCGCCTGGATGGCGAAGGTGCGTTCGATACCGGCCTCGTTGAGGGCACGGACGATCTCCGGCCGGACGTTGAACTCGGCGAAGGTTGGGGACTCCGGCTCCACATCGGGGCGGGCCTGGAGGGGGTGTGACGGGTCGGCTTCACCGGCGCCGCTCTCGCTGTGCTCCAGCGCGACCGGGTCAGTGCCGGTGGTAGTGGTGTCGTCGTTCTCGGACGGATTCGCGGTCAGAGTGATCGCCTCTCTCATACCAGCGCGCACAGCCAGGTATTTCGCGACACTCGACCGCTGGGGTTGGACTCCGGCTCCGTATTCCCGGGCCGAACCGCACCGGCGGGAATGCCGTTCGAGGCGTGCACGCACATTGTTGTCGCTGAATCGCAGCGGAAAGTCCGAGCCGATCGTAGCCAGGGCCTGGGTTTCGGCTGGTGGACGCTGGTTGCGTCTGGACCGGCCCTGCCTCCGTCGTCTCGGGCCGCCGCAAGCGGCGGTTCCCGCGTGATTCAGTTGTTGTCGCTGAATCGCAGCGGAACGTCCGCATGCGAGATCCAGATTTTCTGTTCGCGACCTGCGGCGATGTGCCCGCTTCAGGTCGCTCCCGCCGCGCTCCGGCGATGGCCTGCACCACTCCAGTGGGAGCCGTCTCCCAGACGGACGCCCGGCAGGAGCGCGGAAGATTATGTCGTTATCACCCCACAGTGTAGCCGGGCCACCCGGCCCAGCGTGAGGATGGTCGCATCCGCCCGCGTGTCCTTCGTCATCGTTGCCCTATGTATGAGCGTTATGCACACACGCAGGTTCGGCTACCGTGCGGATTCACCGTTGCTCTACGGTGGCAGTCGTGACTGAGGCTGCGAACGAGCGTGGCGCCGAGGCGGAAACGACGATCAGTGACGGAGTCGTGGACCTGATCGGCGTGCTCGCTTACGGCGAACTGTCCGCTTTCGACCGGATGTCCGAGGATTCCCGTACCGCCCCGACCCTCTCCGGGCGGGCCGCGCTGGCCTCGATGGCCGCCGCCGAGATCGGTCATTACGCCCGGCTGGAGCGTTTTCTCGCCGAGCACGGCATCGCCGTCGAGGACGCGATGAAGCCGTTCGTCGCGCACTTCGACGCGTTCCACGCGTCCACGGCTCCCCGTTCCTGGCTGGAATCACTGGTCAAGGCGTATGTCGGCGACGGTCTCGCCGCCGATCTCTACCGCGAGATGGCCAACTGGCTCGACCAGGAGACCCGCGAACTCGTACTCGAGGTACTGGCCGATACCGGCCACTCCGCCTTCGCCGAACGCGAGGTGGCGGCGGGAATCGCGGCGGACGCCAGGCAGCGCGACCGCCTGGCCCTGTGGGGGCGCAGGCTGCTGGGCGAGGCCCTCACCCAGGCGCAGTATGTGGTCGCCGAGCGGGACGGCCTTTCGGAATTGATTGTCACCGGCTCCGGCGACCTGTCGGGAATAGCCGGTCTCTTCCGGCGGTTGCAGCAGGGTCACACCAAACGGATGCAGGTGCTCGGGCTCGGATAGCCTGGTTTGCAAGAGCACGGCACGACATCAGGCGGAGGTTTGCACGTGGAGGTCAAGATCGGAATCAAGGACACGCCGCGGGAGCTGGTGGTGTCCAGTGGCCAGACGACCGACGAGGTCGAGAAGCTGGTTTCCGAGGCCTTGAACGCCGACGACGGCTTGTTCCGCATCTCCGACGAGAAGGGCCGCAGGTTCATCGTCCCGGCAGACCGGATCGCCTATGTCGAGATCGCGGCCTCGGATGTTCGCAAGGTCGGCTTCGCGGTCGGTAGCTGATCGTTCGACAAAGCGGGCACCGCAGCTTCTGCGGTGCCCGCTTTCGTTGTGCCGTCAGGACGCGGTGGCTTCGACCTCGTCGAGCGAAACGGGCACGGTGAACGGGGGCGTGCTCGTGCCCATGATCCGGTACCGGTCCCACGGATCCGGATCGGACAACTCGCCCGTGGCCGATCCCTGCGGCGTGCGGATCTCGGCCTTCTTCTTCCGGCCCGCGGCGAGTGCCGAAAGTTGCTCGTTGGCCTTCACTCGGCCGTACCACCGGTAGTAACCGTCGATCGGCTGGAAGTGGCCGCGCAACTCCACCTCGATCGCGATCTCGGTGTCGGAGACCAGCAGGGTCGCCGGGCCGCTGTAGCCGTCCTCGTCGTGGTCGTGCTCGCTCACGAAATTCTCCCTTGAACTTCAGCTGATCTGGGACTGCTGGTCGGACTCGTTCTGCCTGGCCAGGCGGATGACCTTGTTCTCTTCCAGCGGCTTGTTCGGGTCGATCACGATGCCCTGCTGCCGCGCCAGGCCGTCGATGGCGGCCCAGATGATCTGGGTGAGGTACTCGACCAAGCTGTCCCGGCTCATCGAGCGGCGCTCCAGCCACCACTCACCGGTGTTCTGCACCATGCCGACGATTCCGTATGCCCAGGGCTCGGCCGCTCCCGAGTCCATGTTGAACATCCGCATGTAGTCCCCGAGCAGGGCGGTCAGGGCGGTCGCGATGATCTCTTTGTCCTCGGCCACCACGTCCGCGTCGACGGGCTTCTCCGCGAAGGATCCCCTGGCGAGCAGCCGGTAGAGGTTCGGATGCTCCTCGATGACGGTGAAGAACGCGTCGAGGGCCATCCGGATCCGCGGCACCGGGGCGAGTTCGGCGTTGATCGCCGGAATCAACCGCTGCAGCAGGATCTCGGTCCCGCGCTGGCCGAGGGCGAGGAACAGGTCGGCCTTGTCGTCGAAATGCCGGTACAGCACCGGTTTGGTGACACCCGCCGCCGCCGCGACGTCGTCCATGCCCAGGTCGGGTCCGTGCTCGTGCAGGGCCGTCAGTGCCGCCTCGACGAACTCCGCTCGCCGGGCCACCCGGTGTTTACGCCAGCGGTCCCTGCGGGCGTCGCCGGTGGGTGCGGCGTCGTCACGCGAGTGCTTGCTGGATCGCTTGCTGTTGCGCTTGACACGGTCGACCATGGCCAGCATGCTACCAGAGGTAACTGTTACCAGTGGTTACACACATATGCGAGGAAGGCGGTGTCGGCAGTGACGCGGACGCTCAAGGATCCGACCAGGGAGAAGACCGCGGACCGGTTGCTGAAGTCCTCGGCGAACAAGTTCTACGACCCGGACGTCGACATCGACTGGGGCGCGCCGCTGGTCGAGGGCAAGCGATTCATCCCCGAGCACCGCTCCTCCCTGTACGGCACGCCCCTCTGGGACCGGCTGTCCGACGAGCAGCGCATCGAACTCGGCAAGCACGAGGTCGCCAGCATCGCGACCACCGGTCTGTGGTTCGAGATCCTGCTGATGCAGATGCTGCTCAAGGAGGTCTACGAGCAGGACCCCACGAGCAACCACGCGCAGTACGCCCTCACCGAGATCGCGGACGAGTGCAGGCACTCGACGATGTTCGCCAGGATGGCCGACCGCATCGGTTGCCCCGCCTACGGCCCGGTGCCGTGGCTCCGGCAGTTGGCCAAGCTCATGCCGACGATCAGTTACGGTCCCGCCCGCTACGGCGCCATCCTGGTCGCCGAGGAGGTGCTGGACCGGCTGCAGCGCGAGCAGATGAACGATCCCGAGATCCAGCCGCTGGTGCGGATGGTGAACCGGATCCACGTGCTGGAGGAGGCGCGGCACGTCACCTTCGCCCGCGAGGAGGTCACCCGCGGGATGGCGAAGCTCTCCAAGGCCGAACTGCCGTATCAGCGGTTCATCATCGCGCTGGTCTCGTACTTCGTCACCAGGGCCTTCATCAACCCCGGCATCTACAAGGCCGTCGGCATCTCCCCGAGGGAGGGCGTGCGCGCGGCGCTGAACAATCCGCACTGGCAGGAGACAGTCCGGTTCGGCGGCGAGAAGATCATGCCGTTCCTGCAGGAGAACGGCCTCGTCGGCGCCCCGGGCATGCACCTGTGGCGCAAGTCGTTCCTGCTGCCGGCCAGGTGAGTGCGGTGCGGTTGCCGATGGCTCTGACCTCTCCGCTGGCCAGGATCGCCCCGCTGCGGTCCCGTCCCGAGCCTTTCGGGCAGGACCGGGTCGGGAGCAGGCCGGATTCCACGCACTGCTTCGTCACCGGCGACGGCACGGCGCTGCACGTGGAGACCGCCGGCCCCGACGGCGGCGGAGACACGCCGCTGACCCTCGTCCTCGTGCACGGGTGGACGCAGGACCGCCGCACCTGGGACGCAGTACTTGACTCCGTGCCCGACACCGTCCGGGTGTTGCGTTACGACCTGCGGGGTCACGGCGAGTCGGACCCGGCTCTGCCGGGCACGGCGACGATCGAGCAACTCGCCGACGACCTCGCGGACCTGCTGGCCGACCGGGTGCCGAGCGGGCCGGTGGTGCTCGCGGGGCACTCGATGGGCGGGATGACGATCATGCGGCTCGCCGAGCGGCACCCGGAACTCGTCACACGGCGGGTGGCCGGAGTGGCCTTCGTGGCCACCTCCTGCGGTCAGATGGACCGAATCACCCTCGGCCTGCCCGGCGTCGCGGGCAACGGTGCCGCGAGGTTCGAGCGCAGACTCGCCGCGCTGCTGACCCGCCTCCGCCGGGAACGGTTGCCGCTGCGGCCCTCGGTGGTGCGCCCGGGAGCCCGCTGGCTGGTGTTCGGCAGGCGTCCACGCCGCGTCGACGTCGCCTCGGTCGCCGAACAGCTGCTCACCGCCCACCCGGCCAGTCTCGGCGGGTTCCAGGACGCGATCTCCCGGCACGACTGCAAGGCCGCGCTGGCCACGTTGCGTGACCTCCCAGCGGTGGTGCTGGCAGGCGACCGGGACCGCCTCTGCCCGCTGGAGCACGCCAGGACGATCGCCGAGGAACTGCCCTCGGCCGAGTTCGTGCGCTACCCCGGGGCCGGGCACATGCTCCCGCAGGAACGCGCGGACGAAGTGGGCGCGCGGATCGCGGGTCTTGTCCGGACGGTGGCCGCAGGGGTGCCGGCTCATGCGTAGGCCCCTGCTGACGCTCGCCGCCTGCGCGCTCGCGCTCACCGCGTGCGGCGGGTCCCCTGGAGAGGTCACGGATGCCGGGCCGAGCGCGCCTGAGCGTCCGGCGTCCGTGACCGAGTCGGCCGACGCGGGGGAGACCTCGCAGGCAGCGGCTCCACCGGTCGCCTTCGCGGTGACCGACGGGGCGCGGACCGAGGGACCGGACACGGTCGAGGTCTCCGCTGGGGACACCGTGTCGTTCGAGGTGACCTCGGACGTGGCCGACGAACTGCACATCCACGGCTATGACAAGACGCTGGACCTCGCGCCGGGCGAGCCAGGACGGCTGGAGTTCACCGCCGACATTCCCGGTTCCTTCGAGGTCGAGTTGCACGAGCAGGGGTTGCTGCTGACCCAGCTCAGGGTGGGCGGATGATCCTGGCCCACGGGCTGGGCGGACGGTCGGACCTGCCGGTGCCGCTGTGGCTGGCGCTCTACGGCGGTGCGATCGCCGTTCTCGTGTCGTTCTTCGCGCTCACCGTGTTCTGGAAGACGCCGAAGCTGGGCGGCGACCGTTCGGGTCGTGCGCTGCCAGGACCGCTCCGGCGGGTGATCGACAGTGCGGGACTTCGCGCCCTGCTGCGTGCCTGCGGCGTGCTCGCGTTCGCGGCCTTGCTGGTCACCGCCTGGGCCGGGACCGGCAGTTCGGCGACGAACCCGGCCTCGACCTGGTTCTACGTCTGGTTCTGGGTCGGACTGGTGCCGCTGTCGCTCCTGTTCGGGCCGGTCTGGCGGCTGATCAACCCGCTGCGCACGCTTGCCGGTCTGCTCGGCGGGCGATGGTCTCGAAGGCCCCGCAGCGCCCTGCCCGACCGGGGCTATTGGCCCGCCGTCGTCGGTCTGGCCGCGTTCCTGTGGCTCGAACTCGTGTACGACCGATCGGACGCTCCGCGCGCGATCGCCGTCTTCGTGACCGGGTACGCCGTCCTGCAGATCGCCGCCGGTGTCCGGTACGGGCCACGGTGGTTCGACCGGGGTGACGGTTTCGAGGTGTACGCCGGGTTGATCGCCAGGCTCGCCCCCTTCGGCCGCCGCGCCGACGGCGTACTCGTGCTGCGCAATCCGCTGAACGGGCTCGCTGCCGGTTCGGGTGCCGGTGTCACGCCGGTGGTGCTGCTGTTGCTCGGCTCGACCGCCTTCGACGGCCTCACTCGCCTGCCGGTCTGGACCGACCTGACCAGGGAGACCGGACGAGTGCCCGGGATGCTCCTCGGGACGGCAGGCCTGGCGGCGTCGGTCGCGGCGATCGCGCTGACCTACGTCGGTGGAATCTGGCTGACCCGGCCCTACCTGCGCAGGAGGGCCGGTGGAGAGCCGGTCGAGCCGTACGGCGCCTTCGCACACTCACTGATCCCGATCATGGTCGGCTACACCGTCGCGCACTACTTCTCGTTCGCCGTGTTCCAGGGGCAGGCCGGGTACCTGCTCGCCACCGATCCGCTCGGGCTCGGGTACGACTGGCTCGGAGTTGCGGGCAGCCGGATCGACTATACGGTCGTTTCCGTGACCGCAATCGCGTTCGTGCAGATCATCGCCATCGTGGGCGGGCACGTCGCGGGGGTGACCTCGGCGCATGACAGGGCCATCTCGGTGCTGCGCAAGGACCACGTGACGGTCGGCCAGTTCCCGATGCTCGCGGTGATGGTCGGCTACACGGCGGCGGGCATCGCACTGGTGTCGGGGGCCTGACGCGCCGTGCTGCTGGCGAATCGGGTGGTGCTGATGCACCAGGGCGGCTGGGACGAGATCGCGATCGTCGGCGGCCCGCTGTTGATCATCGGCGTCCTCATCGCGGTCGCCCGCAAGCAACGCCCCCTCGACCAGGACCAGGACGAAGACCAGGACGAAGACCAGGACGAAGACGAGCCCCCCGAGCCCCCCGAGCCCGACCACCCCGGCTCCGCCCCCGGGGATCGCTGACCCCGCCTGCCCTCGCGCACCCAGCAAGGTGTGCCTGCAAGTACCACCAAGCAAGATCGTTTTCGCGCTAACCGCTGCCAAGCTGGTGCCCGCTTGGTAGCGGTTAGTGGAGGTGTTGATCTTGCTTGGTGGTACTTGCAGGCGCCTCAACCCCCGTGCGGAGGTGAGGTGCGGCGGTCAGGGGTGTTGTTGCAGGGGGAAGCCTGCGCCGATGCCGCGCCAGGCGAGGGTCGAGGTCAGGGCGACCGCTTCTTCCCTGCTCATGGAGCTGTGGTGGGCGAGCCAGAAGCGGGCGCTGACCTGACTGAGCCCCACGAGGCCGACGGCGAGCAGCCGCGCGCGGTCCTCGTCGAGCCCGGCGTCCGCGGTGATCGTCTCGGTGATGGCGTCGACGCTGGCCGAGGTGGCCCTGTCCACGGCCTGCTGCACCGACGGCTCGCCGCGCAGGTCCGACTCGAACACCATCCGGAACGCACCCGCGTCGCCGTTGACGAACTCGAAGAACGCGCCGACCGCGTTGTGTACCCGCTGCTTGTTGTCCGTGGTGGAGGACAACGCCTCCTGCACGCGACCCACCAGATTGTCGACGTGACTCTCCAGCAGCGCGATGTAGAGGTCCAGCTTGCCGGGGAAGTGCTGGTAGAGCACGGGTTTGCTGACCCCGGCCTGCTCGGCGATATCGTCCATCGCGGCGGCGTGATAGCCGTTCGCGGCGAAGACCTGCTGCGCCGCGGCCAGCAGTTGCGCCCGCCGCTCGGTCCTCGGCAGCCGCACACCACGGCCGAGTTGTCCCGGACCTGAGCTGTCGCCGTTGCCGTACGCGTGCACTCGCGCCGTCTCCGTCATTCCGCCTGCCTCTCCGTCGACCCGCACCCGGATACTGTTCGTGACTCCAAGTGCTGCCTCGCGGGCGGGGTCACCACAGCACGAGGCGCCCTTGAGATTACTCGTCGGTACAGCACAAAAGCCAAGGGTCGCGCAATTCGGTGTGAGCACGCATCCTGGAACGGTGTCCGAGTCCGTGATCGATTCCGCCCAAACGCCCCAGGGGACTGCTCGCACCCGTCCCGCGCTGACGCACGTGCCGATGTCCACGGCACCACTGCCAGCACTGGATCACCAAACCGAGCCGTGGACCGGCGGCTACGAGCAGGTGGGCCAGGCGTCGCTGCACGTGCGGCGCACCCCGGGCGAGGGCAGCGAGACGGCGGTCTACGTGCACGGGCTCGGCGGCTCCTCGACGAACTGGACCGACCTCGCCGCTCAACTCGCGCCCACGGCCGCGGGTGTCGCGGTGGACCTGCCCGGCTTCGGGTTCTCCGAGCCCGCCAAGGGCTTCGACTTCAGCCTCGCCGCACACGCCGAGACGCTCGGTGACTTCGTGCAGGGTCTCGACGCGGGACCGGTGCACCTGGTCGGCAACTCGATGGGCGGTGCGGTCGCCCTGCTGCTGGCCGCGCGCAGGCCGGAACTGGTCCGGACGATGACGCTGATCTCACCCGCGATGCCGGATCTCCGGCCCGACCCGCGCAGGCTCTCCGACCCGCGGATGGCACTGGCGTACCTGCCCCTGCTCGGCAAGCGGGTGCGCAGGCAGTTGGCCCGGCTGACCCCGAGGGAACGCGCCGAGCAGGTGATCAAACTCTGCTTCGCCGACCCGTCGGCGTTCCCCCAGCGGCGGCTCGACGAGCTGGCCGAGGAGCACAGCGCACGAGCCGAGCTCGCCTGGGCGACGCCCGCACTGGCCCACAGCACCCTGGGCATCTTCCGGGCGTGGTTCGCGCGCGGGAAGGCCTCGCTGTGGTCGGTCGCGCCGACGGTCGACGTCCCCGCGCTGGTGGTCTGGGGCACCGAGGACAAGGTGATCTCGGTCCGCCGCGCGGTGCGGACCGCGAGGTCGTTGCCAAGAGGCAGACTGCTGGTGCTGCCGAGGACCGGGCACGTGGCCCAGATGGAACGGCCGGTGTCCGTGGCGCGGGCCGTGCTCGGCATGTGGGAGAGCGTCGACGCGAACCGATGGTGAGAGTGCGGTGCGGGAACAATGCTCCGATCGGGTGACACGCGATCTGTTATCGAGCCGCCAGTCGCGCTGAGCGCCACCGAGGCGTATGGCACTCTGGAGCCGTGGACCGGGTGACTCACGGAGTGCGAGGCGACGGCCAGCGGGCACAGCACGCGCCGTTGCCCCGCCGTACTCCCCGTGCCAAGTCAGCCGAGCGGGAGCGGTCCGAGTCGAGCGGGACGAACCTCTTCGAGGACCGCTACCAGCCGGGCGCGCGCCGCACCACAGCCGAACCACTGCGAGCCTCCTGGCGGCCCGCCCCGGTCGGCCAGCAGCCACCGGCAGGCAAGGGCGGCGGTGGCGCCGGTCAGGACAAGAGCCCGGATCCGCCGAAGAAGAAGCGTTCGAAGCTGTCGGCCTATGGCTGGCGTGCGTACGCGCTGCCGGTGTTGCTGGTGTTGACCGCACTCGTGGTGTTCGACACGGCGAACGATCCGCCCCAGGCCGCCGACGGCGCGGAGACCACGGCGAGTGTGGGCGCCACGGACTCCGACACCGGTGCGTCGAGGGAACCACTGGCCACGGAGAACCCGCCGAAGCCCGTCGACCTGAAGATCCCGACGGCCGAGTTGCCCGAGGGCGGGAAGTACACCCAGTCCGGCAAAGGCACCTGGCACGTGGTCCCGGGCAAGGGCGAGAAGGTCGGCAAGGGGGGCGAACTGCTCACCTACACCGTCGAGGTGGAGGACGGACTCGACCCGGCGACCTTCGCCGGTGAGGACGCGTTCGCGAACTCCGTGGAGCAGATCCTGTCCAACCCGCGCGGCTGGACCGGCAGTGGCGACGTCTTCCTGCGGCGCGTCGACTCCAGCGCTCCGGAACCCGATTTCAGGGTGAGCCTGACCTCCCCCGACACCACGCACCGGCCGGACATGTGTGGCTTCTCGATCCAGTACGAGTCCTCGTGCAACCTCTCGGCGAAGAAGCGCGTCGTGATCAACCTGGCGCGGTGGGTGCGGGGCGCCAAGGCGTTCGAGGGCGACATGGTCGGGTACCGCCAGTACGCCATCAACCACGAGGTCGGGCACGCTCTCGGCAACGGTCACGAGGGCTGCGCCAAGACCGGCGAGCTGGCACCGGTGATGATGCAGCAGACCTTCGGCGTCTCGAACGACTACGTGGCCAAGCTCAACGACTACGACCCGAACCAGGGCGTTCCCGCCGACGGCAAGGTCTGCAAGCCCAATCCGTGGCCCAACCCGTAACGCGCCCCGGGTGTCCACATCGTGGACCGGGGGAAGACGGGATCGGCCGGGTGCGTTAGGGATACTGAACGCGATAACGCAGTCCGCGCCCGCGCGCGAGATGGAGGACCCGATGTCAGGCACCCTGCCGCCGCTGGTCGAGCCGGCCGCCGAGCTCACCAAGGACGAGGTGGCCCGCTACAGCCGTCACCTCATCATTCCGGATGTCGGGATGGATGGGCAGAAGCGGCTGAAAAACGCGAAGGTGCTGGTGATCGGCGCCGGTGGCCTCGGCAGCCCGGCGCTGCTGTACCTGGCCGCGGCCGGGGTCGGCACGCTCGGCATCGTCGACTTCGACTCCGTCGACGAGTCCAACCTGCAGCGCCAGGTCATCCACGGTCAGTCCGACATCGGCAAGTTGAAGGCGGCTTCCGCGCAGGAGTCGATCGCCGAGATCAACCCGCTGGTCAACGTGCATCTGCACACCGAACAGCTCAGCAGCGACAACGCGCTGGACATCCTCGACGGCTACGACCTGATCCTCGACGGCACGGACAACTTCGCCACGCGCTACCTGGTGAACGACGCCGCCGTGCTGCTGGGCAAGCCCTACGTCTGGGGCTCGATCTTCCGCTTCGAGGGCCAGGTCAGCGTGTTCTGGGAAGACGCTCCCGACGGCCGCGGCCTGAACTACCGCGACCTCTACCCCGAGCCGCCGCCTCCCGGCATGGTCCCCTCCTGCGCCGAGGGTGGCGTGCTGGGCGTGCTGTGCGCGTCCATCGGCTCGATCATGGTGAACGAGGCGATCAAGCTGCTGACCGGGATCGGCGAGCCACTGCTGGGCAGGCTGATCAGCTACGACGCGCTGGAGATGCGCTACCGCGAGGTCAAGATCCGCAAGGACCCGGAGACCCCGAAGATCACCGAGCTCATCGACTACGACGCCTTCTGCGGCGTCGTGTCGGAGGACGCGGCGGCAGCGGCCTCCCAGCACACCATCACCCCGGCCGAGCTGAAGGCCAAGTTCGACAGTGGCGAGAACTTCGAGCTGATCGACGTCCGTGAGCCGCACGAGTTCGAGATCGTCAACATCAAGGGCGCGAAGCTGATCCCGAAGGACCGCATCCTGTCCGGGGAGGCGCTGGCCGAAATGCCGCAGGACAAGCCGATCGTCCTGCACTGCAAGTCGGGTGCGCGCTCGGCGGAGGCGCTTGCCGCGCTGCACGCGGCTGGGTTCAAGGACGCGTCTCACCTCGGTGGCGGCGTGCTGGCCTGGGCCAAGCAGGTGGACACGAGCCTGCCGACGTACTGAGTTCAGCTGTCGAGCGGTGGGGCACGGTAACGTCGGTCACCGTGTCCCCTCCGCGACAGCCCCCGCCCGCGCACGTCTGCGCGGCGTTCGGGGCAGACGTCACCGAGGCCGAGCCGCTGCCGGGCAGTGACTCGTGGCGCTGCGGCCCGGTTGTGCTCAAGCCGGTCACCGATCGCGCGCACGCCGTATGGCTGGCGCGCACACTGGAGCACCTTGAGGTGCCGGACCTGCGCATCGCGCGCCCGATCCGGTCCACCGACGGCCGCCATCTACTCGCGGGCTGGCGGGCCTACCGCTATCTCAGCGGGACGGCGGAGCACCGGTACGACGATGTCGTGCTGACCGCGGTCAAGCTGCACCAGGCGACCGCCGAGCTGCCCCGGCCGCCGTTTCTGTCCGCGCGGGACGATGTGGCGGCCGTCGCGGACCGGGTCGCCTGGGAGGAACAGCACCTCGAACTCGACGAGACCAAGGGCGGCCGCTGGTTCGAGGTCCTGTCGGGTGCCCGGCGGCCGGTAGGTGGGAAAGACCAGGTCGTGCACGGTGAGCTGTTCGGCACCGTGCTGTTCGACGGCGACGCCGCCCCGGGCATCGTCGACTTCGTCCCCTACTTCCGGCCCGCCGAATGGGGTGCCGCCGTGGCCGTCGTGGACGCTCTCGCGTGGGGCGGCGCCGAGGCGGACCTGCTGCAGCGCTGGGCGCATCTGCCCGACTGGCCCCAACTGTTGTTGCGCGCGACGCTGTTCCGGCTGGCGCTGCACGCGTTGCATCCGCGTTCGACCAGGGCCGCGCTCGACGGCCTGCTGGACGCGGCGCACGAGGTGAGCGAGACGCTGTGACCGCTCGGCGAGGTGTGGTGCGGATCCAGACCGAACTCGCCGTACCGGTCGAACCACTGTGGGCACACGTCACGAGCTTTACGGGAATCAACGACGAACTGCGCCCGCTGTTGCGGATGACGAAGCCATCCCGGCTCGATACCGGTGGTTTGCTCGATCTGACTCCGCCCGCGGAACTCGGGAAGAGCGTTCTCCTGGCGTTCGGCGTCCTCCCCGTCGACTACGACGACATCGGAATCGTGGAGTTCGAGCCATCGCACAGGTTCCTGGAGCGGTCCCGCATGCTCAGCGCCGTGCACTGGGAGCACGAACGCGTCCTGACTCCGACCGAGCGGGGTTGCCTGCTGGCCGACCGGGTGGAGTTCGAGCCACGGTTCGCCGTCACCGGGGCGGTACTGCGAACGGTGGTGCCGCGGCTGTTCCGGCACCGGCATGCGCGCCTCGCCCGCCGCTTCGGCCGTTGTAGCCCGCCGCAGAAGCCGCTGTGAGGGTTGTGCACAACTCGGTTGACGGGGGCCGCCCCGGAGAGGGCCCCGCTGAGGCTGCTGTTTCTGCCGCAACAGGGGCGGCTCGCGGCGGCCGAGTGCAGGTGACCTACGAGCCGTAGTCGCACCTGCGCGTGTGCTTAACACTCATTCGCAGAAGCCGCTGTGAGGGAACCACTGGTGCGCCGGATCTCACTGGAAGGGCCGGTCGGCGGCAGCGCAATGTCGCATGCCTGAAACATTGGAACGTCTCCGGGTAACACGTCCTGCCTAGCGTCGGTACCGCCGCCGACGAGCAGGAGGTATCCGTGACGCTGACGGCAGAGGGCACACGGGCGAACGACGCGACGAGCCCGGCCCCGACCGACACTCATTGCCCGTACTGCGCGCTGCAGTGCGGGATGACCGTCACCGCCAAGGCCGAGGTGGCGCCGAGGAACTTTCCGACGAACGCGGGCGGTCTCTGTCAGAAGGGCTGGACCTCCGGGGCGCTGCTCGGGTCGCCGCGGCGGCTGACCACGCCGCTGATCCGGCGGGACGGTGAGCTGCGGCCCGCGAGCTGGGACGCGGCGCTGGACCTCGTCGCGGGCCGGCTCTGCTCGATTCGTGCCGCACGCGGTGCGGACGCGGTCGCCGTGTTCGGTGGTGGTGGGCTGACGAACGAGAAGTCGTACCTGCTGGGCAAGTTCGCCCGCATCGCGCTGGGCACCTCACAGATCGACTACAACGGCCGGTTCTGTATGTCCTCGGCGGCGGCCGCGGGGCTCAGGGCGTTCGGGGTCGATCGCGGGATGCCGTTTCCGGTCACCGATCTCGCCGGGGCCGACGCGGTCCTGCTCGCGGGCAGCAACCCGGCGGAGACGATGCCGCCGTTCACCCAGCACCTGCACAAGGCGCGGGCTGCTGGCGGCCTCGTCGTCGTGGACCCGCGCCGCACCCCGACCGCCGAGCAGGCGAGCCTGCACCTCGCTCCCGCGCCGGGCACGGATCTGGCTCTGGCACTGGGAATTCTGCATGCCGTCGTGGCGGACGGTCACCTGAACCAGGCCTATGTGGACAGCAGGACCACCGGTTTCGCCGAAATCTGGCGCTCGGTGGCCGCGTGGTGGCCGGAACGGGCTGAACGCGTCACCGGGGTCGCTGCAGCCGATCAGCGCAAGGCGGCCCGGATCCTCGCGACCGCCGCGAACACCTATGTGCTCACGGGCCGGGGCAGCGAGCAGCACGCCAACGGCGCGAACATGGTGAGCGCCTGGATCAACCTGGCCCTCGCACTCGGTCTCCCCGGCACACCGGGCTCCGGTTACGGCTGCCTTACCGGGCAGGGCAACGGCCAGGGAGGCAGGGAGCACGGGCAGAAGGCCGACCAGTTGCCCGGTTACCGCCGGATCGACGACCCGGCCGCCCGCGAGCATGTCGCGGGTGTCTGGGGTGTAGACCCCGCGGCTCTCCCCGGGCCGGGCCGGTCGGCCTACGAACTGCTCGACGCGTTGGGGACCGAATCCGGTCCGAGTGCGCTGCTCGTGTTCGGCAGCAACGTCGTCGTCTCCGCGCCCTCCGCTGGTCACGTCACCGACCGCCTCGCGGACCTCGATCTACTCGTGGTCGCCGATCTCGTCCTCTCCGAAACCGCTGCCATGGCCGATGTCGTGTTCCCGGTCACCCAGTGGGCCGAGGAGGACGGGACGATGACCAACCTCGAGGGCAGGGTGCTGCTGCGCAGGCGCGCGTTCGCTCCGCCCACGGGAGTACGGACAGATCTGGAGCTGCTTTCCGGGCTGGCAAGCAGGCTCGGCCTGCCCCCGCACGCCTTCCCCGCGGCCGCCGAGACCGTCTTCACCGAGCTGCGCGCCGCGTCGAAGGGCGGGCCCGCCGACTACTCCGGCATCAGCTACGAGCGCCTGCGGGCAGGGGAGGCAGTGCACTGGCCGGTGCCCGCCGACGACCACCCGGGTACTCCCAGGATGTTCCTCGACACTTTCGCGCACCCCGACGGCCGCGCGCGCTTCTTCCCGGTCGAGCACACCGGCCCCGCGGAGCCACAGGACGCCGGGTTTCCCTTGCAGGCCACCACCGGACGGGTACTGCAGCACTACCAGTCCGGCGCGCAGACCCGGCTCGTCGACGAGCTGAACGATCTGGTGCCGAGGTCCTTTGTGGAGCTGCATCCGGACACGGCGGCGCGGTACGGCCTGTCCGAGGGGGAGCTGGCACGCGTCACCTCCCGCCGGGGTGAGACGACGGCCACCGTCCGGTGCCTGCCGTCGATGCGGCTGGACCTGGTGTTCCTGCCCTTCCACTTCGCGGGTGACGAGCGGGCGAACCTGCTCACGAACCCCGTACTGGACCCGACCAGCAGGATGCCGGAGTTCAAGGTCTGCGCGGTACGCCTGTCCAAAGTGAACACCGCGTCCGAGGAGGGCTGATGACGTCGCGGAAGGTTGTCGTTCTCGGATACGGCATGGCGGGGTCGCGGCTCGCCGAGGAGATCCGCAGGCGAGACCCCGGGGCGCGCACGGTGGAGCTGACCGTGATCGGAGCGGAACGGGAGGCCGCGTACAACCGGGTGCTGCTGTCCTCGGTACTGGCGGGCACGATGAAGCCGGAGTCGGTGCGGCTGCACGACGAGGACTGGGCGGGCAGGCACGAGGTCGACCTTCGGACCGGAGTCACTGCGGTGCGGATCGACCGGTCACGCCGCGTCGTGCAGCTCTCCGACGGGGCCACCGTGGAGTACGACGCGCTGGTGCTCGCGGCCGGGGCCGACCCGTGGATTCCGCCGACGGAGGGGTTGCGCTTCGACGACGGGAGTCTTGCCCCGGGTGTCGTCACATTCCGCACGCTCGAGGACTGCGACCGCATTCTGTCCGCCGCACGGGTCGGGGCACCGGTCGCCGTGCTGGGCGGTGGACTGCTCGGGCTCGAGGCTGCCCGGGGTCTCGCGGGACGCGGCAACCTGGTGACCGTGGTGCATCCGCCCGACCACCTGATGGAGCGGCAACTCGACGCCGAGGGCGGCAGGGTGCTGGCGCGGACGCTGGGCGAGCTGGGGATCGACTTCCGGCTCGGCACCACCGCGGCGCGGTATCTGCCCGGCGACGGGCTGAAGCTCGCCGACGACTCCCATGTGCAGGCCGACCTCGTTGTCGTCTCCGCCGGCGTGCGGGCCAGCACCGCGCTGGCGGTCCACGCCGGACTCGCCGTGGATCGCGGCGTGCTCGTGGATGACGCACTGCGCACGAGCGACGGGCGGGTGCACGCGATCGGGGACTGCGCCCAGCACCCGGGCACGGTGTCCGGCCTGGTGCAGCCCGCGTGGGAACAGGCCGAGGTGCTCGCCGACCTGCTGACCGGAACGGACACGTCCGTCCGTTACCGCGGCACGACGGTGCTGACCAGGCTGAAGGCGCGAGGCGTGGACCTCGCCGCATTCGGCGACGCGCAGGCGTGCCAGGACGAGGCGGGCACAGAGGTCGTCAGCGTGAGCGATGCGGGCAGGGGCCGCTACGGCCGGATCGTGGTGCGGGAGAACAAGATCGCGGGCGCCATCCTGCTCGGCGCACCTGAGGTCGCCGCCACGGTGACCCAGCTTTACGACAGGTCGACCCCGCTGCCCGACGACCGGCTCGGCCTGCTCATGGGCAGGGGCGCACCGGGAGGTTCGGCGCCGGTCGCGGCGAGCCCGGCCGACCTGCCCGCGAGCGCCGTCGTGTGCCGGTGCAACACCGTGAGCAAGGGAAAGCTAGTCGAGGCGTGGCGGTCCGGGGCGACGACCGTGCCCGGACTGGCGCGGGCGACGCGGGCGACCACCGGGTGCGGGTCCTGCACCGACGCCGTCTGCGGCATCGCCGACTGGCTCACCACCACCGCCTGACGCCGACGTCCCGATCCCGCGCGCGGCGCGCGCAGACGTCATCACGAAGCACGAGGAGCAGACCAGATGAGAGTGATCACTGACGAGCCGGCAGTGCGAAAAGGACGCTGGATCGAGAAGTGGGAACCTGAGGACCCCGATTTCTGGGCGCGCACCGGAAAGCGGACGGCCTGGCGGAACCTGGGTTTTTCCATCCTCGCCGAGCATCTCGGGTTCAACGTGTGGATCCTGATGAGCATCGTCGTGGTGAGCCTCGGCGACGTCGGCTTCGCGATCGGTGTGGGGCAGACGTTCTGGTTGCTCATCCTGCCGAACCTGATCGGCGCCGCGCTGCGCGTGCCGTACACCTTCGCGGTGCCGAAGTTCGGTGGCAGGGCGTGGACGACCATCAGCGCCGGACTGCTCACGATCCCGTGCACGATGCTGCTTATCGCCGTGACCACGGACGCCCCGTACTGGTTCTTCCTGCTCACCGCGGGTGCGATGGGCTTCGGCGGCGGGAACTTCTCGTCGTCGATGGCGAACATCTCGTTCTTCTTCCCTGAGGGCAAGAAGGGCCTCGCGCTCGGGCTGAACGCCGCGGGCGGCAACCTCGGGGTGGCCGTGACCCAGTTGTTCGTGCCGATCGTGATCAGCCTCGGCACGGGGATCCAGCTGGCGTACGCCGCGCTGATGTGGATGCCGGTGATCCTGATCGCGGCGTTGTGTTCCTGGTTCTTCATGGACAGCCTCACCCAGGCCCGCCCGGACGGCACCTCCTACAAGCGCGCCATGTCCAGCAAGCACACCTGGATCATGTCGCTGCTCTACATCGGCACGTTCGGTTCGTTCATCGGGTTCTCCTTCGCCTTCCCGTCGCTGATCAAAATCAGTTTCGTCGAGTTCAAGGGCTTCGTGGCACTGGCCTTCCTCGGCGCACTCATCGGTTCGATCACCCGGCCGTTCGGCGGCTGGCTGGCCGACCGCATCGGAGGTGCGCGGATCACCCTGCTCAACTTCGTCGGGATGGCGATCGGCACCGTCGGAGTCATGATCAGCGTGGGCCAGCAGAATTTCGCGCTGTTCTTCGGCTCGTTCATCCTGCTGTTCGTACTCACCGGAATCGGGAACGGCTCGACCTACCGGATGATCCCGACGATCTTCTCGGCGAACGCCCGGTCCAGGGCTTCGGAGACCGGCGAGGACATCGGTGAGCTGATGACCTCGGCCAAGCGCCAGGCGGCCGCGGTGGTCGGGGTGGCAGGCGCGATCGGCGCCTTCGGCGGCGTGCTGGTGAACCTGGTGTTCAAGTTCTCCCTCGAAGGTGAGAACAAGAGCCTGACCCCGGCCCTGATCGCGATCCTGGCCTTCTACGGCGTCTGTGTGGCGACCACCTGGTGGTTCTACCTACGCAAGAGTTTCGCCGTCGCGCGCGTACCCAGCCTCGCCTACGCGGGCGTCTGATCGGCGCACCCTTCGCTGACCTGCGAGGGGAGTTTCTCTTAACACCGGTGCAACGTCGAGGCAGCAGGTCCGACATGCGCCGCGATGACCATAACCACGAGAGGTGGAGGTGGACGATGGTGCCAAGCCCTGGCGTGCCGAAGACGTTGGTGGTCGTCGGCAACGGAATGGTGGGTCACCGTCTGGTGGAGGCCGTTCGCGCGGAGGACACCGGCGGCTCGTGGCGGGTGGTCGTGCTCGCGGAGGAACCACGGCCCACCTACGACCGAGTCGCTCTCTCTTCCTATGCGGACAGCTGGGACGCGAGTGGGCTGGAGCTCGACCGCGCCGACTACGCGGGTGACGATCTGGTCGAGCTGCGGCTCGGTGATGCCGTCACCGTGGTCGACACCGAGCGCAGGACGGTCACCACCGGCAGCGGGCACGAGCAGGCCTACGACGCGTTGGTCTTCGCGACCGGTTCGCGGCCGTTCGTCCCGCCCGTCACGGGACACGACCTGCCCGGCTGCTTCGTCTACCGGACGATCGAGGACCTCGATGCCATCCGTGCGGCGGCCGAGCACTCCGCCTCGGTCCGGGGCAGGCGGGCTGGAATGGTCGTCGGCGGTGGCCTGCTGGGATTGGAGGCGGCCAAGGCGTTGCGGGACATGGGACTGTCCCCGCACGTCGTGGAGATGGCGCCGCGGCTGATGCCGCTGCAGATTGACGACGGGGGCGGCGCGCTGCTGCGCAGACTCGTCGCGGACCTCGACGTCACCGTCCACACCGGAACCTCGACGGAGCGGATCGAGCGCGATGGCGACCGGATGTTCGCCAAGCTCGGAAACGGCACCGAACTCG
Source organism: Amycolatopsis marina (assembly GCF_900111885.1). Lineage (GTDB taxonomy): Bacteria > Actinomycetota > Actinomycetes > Mycobacteriales > Pseudonocardiaceae > Amycolatopsis > Amycolatopsis marina. The sequence goes on along the minus strand of NZ_FOKG01000015.1, from coordinate 84,256 downwards.
ACGTCGACCTCGTCGTGTTCTCGGCGGGCGTGCGCCCGCGCGACGACCTCGCGCGAGCGCACGGACTGGCGGTGGCCGAGCGGGGCGGAATCCTGGTGGACTCCTCGTGCCGGACGGCCGTGCCGGACGTGTACGCGATCGGCGAGTGTGCCGCGGTGGAAGGACGCTGCTACGGCCTCGTCGCTCCCGGCTACTCGATGGCCGAGATCGTCGCGGCGCAGCTCCTCGGCAGGGACGGGACGTTCCCCGGCGCTGATCTCTCCACCAAACTCAAGTTGCTCGGTGTCGACGTCGCCAGCTTCGGGGACGTGCACGCGAGCACCGAGGGCGCGCTCGAGGTGGTGGTGAACGACGCGGTCTCGGGCACCTACAAGAAGCTCGTCGTCTCCGACGACGCGAAGACCCTGCTCGGGGGCGTGCTGGTCGGCGACGCGAGTGACTACAACCTGCTGCGCCCGCTGGTCGGGCGGGCACTGCCTGCCGAGCCCGCCTCGATCCTCGCCCCGTCCGGTGGCGCGGAGGGTGGCGTCGGTGTGGACGCCCTTCCGGACGAGGCGCAGATCTGTTCCTGTAACGCGGTGAGCAAGGGCGCGATCAACGAGGCCATCCTGGCCAAGGGCTGCGACACCGTCGCCTCGATCAAGGGCCGCACGAACGCGGGAACGGGCTGCGGCTCCTGTGTGCCGATGCTGAGCAAACTGCTCGACTCCTGCGGTGTCGAACAGTCGACCGCGGTCTGTGAACACTTCAGCCAGTCGCGGGCGGAGCTGTTCGAGATCGTCCACGCGACGAGGATCACCACGTTCAGCGAGCTGATCTCCCGGCACGGCACCGGAAAGGGCTGTGCGATCTGCAAGCCTGCCGTCGCCTCGATTCTGGCGACCCTGGCCCCGCTGATCGGCACGCCCAACCACATCCTCAGCGGTGAACAGGCGACGCTGCAGGACACCAACGACAGGTACCTGGCGAATTTGCAGCGGGGCGGCACCTACTCGGTCGTGCCACGCATCCCGGGCGGGGAGATCACCCCGGAGAAGCTGATGGTGATCGCGGAGGTGGCCAGGGACTTCGGGCTCTACACCAAGATCACCGGTGGGCAGCGGATCGATCTCTTCGGGGCGACCGTGGACCAGCTGCCGCTGATCTGGCGGCGGCTGGTGGACGCGGGGATGGAGTCCGGCCACGCATACGGAAAGGCGTTGCGCACGGTCAAGTCCTGCGTCGGTTCCACCTGGTGCCGTTACGGCGTGCAGGACTCGGTCGGGATGGCGATCGAACTGGAGCTGCGTTACCGCGGTCTGCGCTCGCCGCACAAGATCAAAGCCGGGGTGTCCGGCTGCGCCAGGGAATGCGCCGAGGCGCGCGGGAAGGACTTCGGCGTCATCGCCACCGAGAACGGCTGGAACCTCCACGTCGGCGGCAACGGCGGCGCGATGCCGAGGCACGCGCAGCTGCTCGCGTCCGATCTGGACTCGGAGACGCTGATCCGGACCATCGACCGGTTCCTGATGTTCTACGTGCGGACCGCCGATCGACTGCAGCGCACCGCACCGTGGATCGAGGAGATGGAGGGCGGCCTCGGTCATCTGCGTGCGGTGATCATGGAAGACAGCCTCGGTATCTGTGACGACCTCGACGCTGCGATGGCCAAGCACGTGGGCGACTACGCCGACGAGTGGCGCGGGGTGCTGGAGGACCCGGAGAAGCTGTCCCGTTTCTCGTCCTTCGTCAACGCCCCGGGTGCACCCGATCCGACGATCTCGTTCCGGACGGAACGGGAGCAGAAGGTGCCTGTGCTGCTGGGAGTTCCGGAGGTGGTGAGCCGATGACCGCGGTGACCGACGTGAGCGAGCCGCAAGGGATGACGTGGACAGCGGTGTGCGCCGAGCAGGCGGTGGTGCCTGGCGGCGGTGTCGCCGCGCTGTTGCCGGACGATCAGCAGGTGGCGGTGTTCCGCACCGTGGACGACGAGTTCTTCGCACTGTCCAACATAGATCCGTTTTGCGGGGCCGCGGTCCTGTCGAGGGGGATACTCGGGGACAGCGAAGGCGTGCCGTTCGTGGCCTCCCCGATGCTCAAGCAGCGATTCGATCTCCGCACCGGTAGCTGCCTCGACGACGACTCCGTCGCGGTGGCCGGCTACCCAGTCCGCCTGCGGGACGGAATCGTGCACGTGGGCTCGCCATGACCGTGGCGTCCGACCTTCTGCCGCTGACGGGTTTCGCGGTGGGTATCACGGCCGCCCGCCGCGCCGACGAACTCGGTGCGCTGCTGGTGCGCAAAGGAGCCACGGTCCGGTACGGCCCGGCGATCCGGATCGTGCCGCTGTCGGACGACACCGAACTGCACGCCGCCACCCGCATGCTGCTGGAGCAGCCGGTGGATGCCGTGGTGGCCACGACGGGAATCGGGTTCCGCGGGTGGATCGAGGCGGCCGAGGGCTGGGGCGTCGGCGAGCAACTGCTGGCCCGGCTGCGGCAAACGACGGTGTTGACCAGAGGTCCGAAGGCCAAGGGAGCGGTGCGGGCCGCGGGACTTTCCGAGGAGTACTCCCCGGTCTCGGAGAGCAATGCCGAGGTGCTGCAGCACCTGCTGGACTCGGGGGTGCACGGGCAGCGGATCGCGGTCCAGCTGCACGGCGAGCCGCTGCCCTACTTCGTGGAGACCCTGCGCTCCGCCGGAGCCGAGGTGATCGAGATCCCGGTGTACCGCTGGGTGGGCCCAGCAGATCCCGGCCCGCTCGACCGGCTCATCGACGCCGTGCTGGACGGCACCGTCGACGCCATGCCGTTCACGAGCGCCCCCGCCGCGGCGAGCATGCTGGCGATGGCCCGGCGAACCGGCAGGCAGGCCGCCTTGGTGGAGGCGCTGTCCGGCAGGGTCGTCGTGGCCTGTGTCGGGCCGATCACCGCGGGCCCCCTCGCGGCGCTGGGGATCCCGCTGGTGCAGCCGGAACGCGCCCGGATCGGCGCGTTGGCAAGGACTCTCGCGCACACGCTGATCGACCGCTCGCCAAGATTGTGCGCCGCGGACCGACGGCTCGAGTTGCGCGGTCAGGCCGTGGTGGTGGACGGCGAGTTGTGTGCGGTGGCGCCCGCTCCGATGTCGGTGCTGCGCGCACTGGCCAGCCACCCCGGCAGGGTGGTCTCCCGCAGGGAGCTGACCTCGGCGCTGCCAGGTGGCGGCGAAGAGCACGCGGTGGAGACCGCGATCGGCAGGCTCCGGACCGCGCTGGGGGAAGGCAGGTTGGTGCAGACGGTGGTCAAGCGCGGCTACCGGCTTGCCGTTCAGCAGAAGGAAGAGGCAGAGCGGCCGTGATCGTGCTGACAGCTCACGGAACCAGGGACCCGGCAGGCCCGTTGGTGATCGAGCGGCTCGCCGAACTGGTGCGGCGGTCGGGTGTGCCGGTGCGGGTCGCCTACGCCGACGTCCGCGAACCGGATGTCACCTCGGTGCTGCGCGACGCCGGCGACTACCGTGGACCAGTCGTGGTGGTGCCTGCCTTCCTGGCCTCGGGCTACCACGTCCGGACCGATATTCCCGCCCAGATCGCGGCAGCGCGGGATCTCCGGCGGCGGGACGTGCTGCTGGCGAAGGCATTCGGTCCCGCGCCGGAGCTGGTCGAGGTGCTGCGACGGCGGCTGCTGGCGGCGGGACATCGCGACGGCGACGCGGTGGTCCTGGCCGCGGCCGGATCGAGCGACCCACGGGCACTGTCCGAAGTGGAATCGGTGGCGCCCGCGCTGGCGAACTGCCTGCGGACGCCGGTCCGGATCGGCTACGCCGCCACGGCGGAACCGGGTATCGCCGACGCGGTCAGGGCCGCGCGCAGGCCGGGCGGGCGTGTCGCGGTCGCATCGTGGTTGCTGGCCCCAGGGCTGTTCCAGCGCAGGGTCGACGCGGCGGGGGCCGACGTGGTGGCCGGTCCGTTGTGCGCCTTCGCAGCGGCCGGTGGCCCGGAGGTGCACCCAGGTGTCGCAGCCCTGGTGCTGCGACGCTATTCGGCGGCGCTGGCCGGTTCCGAGCCTGCCGTATGGGTTTCGTAATAGCGGACCATCTGCTCCCAGTAGGCCATGACCAGTCCCATCTGGACGCATGTGGCGACGACCGCGGGAACGAGTTTTCGCTTGCGGGCTGCGAGTGCGGCCGCGCCCATCATCACCGTGCCCGCAGTGTTGACGGCCAGTGCGGCGTCTCTCGGCCGCTCGGCGATCCATTGTTCCTCGCCGAGAATTGCCCTGGTGGCCCACGCGCTGTCGTCCGGCGGCTTGGGGAACACCACGGGGTTGAGCGCCATCCAGGCACCGACAACGGCGCCGTGACTCCATTTCCGCGTCCACACCGGCACCAGCGTGAGCGGCGTGCTGAGCCAGCGGGTCCACGCGCTCCACGGGTTGGAGTGCCTGGCGAAGATCGCGTGCCGGAGCGCGCTCGCCTTCCCATTCATGTTCACATCTGCTCTCGCTCGGCTTGCCAGCGGTCGATCACCGCGGGCAGTTCCTTCATCAGGTAGGCGTAGAAATCCCGCATGTCCGTCAACCGGCGTCCCGCTCTGGTCTCCGGCCCCACAGAGGCGGCCCCCCGCTCCGCCGCCTCCTGCATGAGCCGGACGACTTCGTTCTGCGCGGACATGAGTGTCGGCCAGCCGTCGTCCGGGAACCGGAAGTGTTCGCGCCTGCTGCCGGGTACGGGGACCTTCTCGATGAGCCCGGTGGGGGTCAGCATCTTGATCGCTCCCGACACCGAGCCGGGACTGGCCTTCAACCGCTCGGCGATCTCGCCTGCCGTGATGGTGTCTTGCTGCGTGAAGAGCAGGATCCCGAGTACCCGCGCGGTCATCCGCTGCATCCCGTTCCTGGTCAGGATCAGAGCGAGTTCCTCGGCAGCCTCTGTCGTGTGCTCGGTCATGAGCCTCCCATCCACCTCTCGTCAATTCTAGCATTTCGAACTCTTCAAAAAGTTCTGAATATTGCCCGAGAGGTGGCAGGCGCTCACCGTACGGCTTGTGCGAAGTACGCCGTGGCACAGAGCGCGAGCAGCAGGTACAGCGACGGAAAGCCGATGTTGTGGAGCACTCGCGCCCGGACGTGCGCACCGACGGCGCCGATGAAGAACACGACGAGGCCGATCCCTGCGGCGAGTCCCAGCCAGGGAAGGCCCACGAAGCCGACGGCCAGACCTGCCGCGCCCGCCGTCTTGAGCGTGGCGAGATATGGAATCGTCGAGGGCGGAAGGCCCACCTCGGCCGAGTTCGCCAGCACGAACTCGGCACGGCGGAAGTCGGCGACCGAGATGGCCAGGTTCGCGACGATGCACAAGACCGTCGTCACGGCGAGTGCCGTGACGACACCGCCGCCAGTGCCGGATACCGCGAGTATGCTCATGCCGTTGCCTCCTGAGTGCGTCACGTCGTGGTGGTTGCGCGACCGTCCTGACGTCTCGCACACGAGAAAGGTGACATCATCGGTGGAATCGATCGAGGAGTTCGAGGCAGCGCGCCCCCGGCTGCTGTCCCTTGCGCACCGGATGCTCGGGTCGGTGCACGACGCCGAGGACGCCGTGCAGACGGCGTGGCTGCGCACGCGGACCGCAGGCGAGCGGATTGACAACCCCGTCGGCTGGTTCACCACGGTCACGACGCGGGTGTGCCTCGACCAGTTGCGCGCCCGGCACCGGCGCGGCGAGGTGCCGCTGCTCGCTGACGCGATCCCCGCCGCCCAGATCGCTGCCGACGAAGACTTCATCCGCAGTGAAGACGTGTCGCGCGCACTGCTGGTGTTGCTCGAGCAACTGCCACCGCGGCAGCGCGTCTCCTACGTGCTGCACGACCTGTTCGCCGTCCCGTTCGCCCAGGTCGCGGCCATTCTCGACACCACACCGGCCAACGCGAAGAAGCTGGCCAGTAGAGGCAGGGCGCGGACGCACCAGGTCGCGGACCAACTCGACGCGGGTGGCGACGAGTCACAGCATCGTGAGGTCGTGACCGCCTTTCTCGACGCGGCGCGCGGCGGAGATCTGCGACGGATGATCACGCTGATGGCACCGGGCTGTGTGCGTACCGTCGACGTCGAACTCCTGCCGCCCGGAGTCGCGCCGACGGTGGTCGGCGCGGTCGCGGTCGCGGAAGAAACCCGGCTGTTCGCGGACCGCATCCACGCCAGCACGACGCTGCGGCTCAACGGGCGGACGGTCGACGTCATCGCGCCCGGCGGCCATCCCCTCGCAGCCGTCGTCGTGGCGACGGCCGGCCCCCGTGTCGCCGCGATCACCATCACCCGCATCCGCGGCACCGACCTGCTCACCGCGGCGTGACGTCGCCGCCCCCAGCCGCACTTTCCCGGGAAAGTGCGGCCAAGGAGTGGCTACGGGGCAGGTCACAGCCTTGCCCAGTCGCACTTTCCCGGGAAAGTGCGATGCGTGCATGCGCAAGTACCGCACTTTCCCGGGAAAGTGCCGTTTCGGTTGGGCCCGGTTTCCTGACGCGTCTAGGCCCAGTCCACCGCGGCCTCGCTGTATCCCCGGACGGCCGCCACGCGTTCGGCCTCGTTCTCGGTGCGCTCGCGGACCGGTCGGGGAAGGTTCCAGAACGGCGACACGGTGATACGCAAACGTTTGCCTGACGTCTTTGCCCGCCATGTGCCCGCCAGTTCACCGTCGGCGAGCACCGCGCCGGGGTTGCCGAGAATCTTCCAGATCTCCTTGTGCTGCGCCTTGTCCGGCACGAGCGTCAGCCGGTCGCGGCCCTGCAGCAGCGGATCCGACGGCGGCAGTAGCCGGACCACAGCAGGCTCGGGCGGGTTCTCCAGCAGCGACAGCCGGTCGGCGGGCAGAAACGCGTTCCGGCTGTCGAAGCTGACCTCCGCGAGCCCGTCGGGCCAGACCGGGGCAAGGCACTTTCTGGTGGTTCCGACGAAACCAGCCGCCTCACCCGCTGTCGCGGGCCCGTGCAGGGACAGGTACGCGACGACGATCGTGGTGGCGGCATCCATGTCCGGATCACCGGTGACCGGCTGCCTGTCCTCGAGCGGGGCGAGCGTCGCCGGTGCCGCGCCGGCGACCAGCCGGACGCCGCCGATCGGCGCCGCGAGGCGCATGAGCTGCTCCAGCACGTGGGTGCTGCCACAGGGGCGGCACCACACGGACAGTCCGGCAGGCACGAGGCCGGTGACGATCGTGCTGGCCGCGCCCTTGGTCATCGGCCGGTCGACGGCCTCGCGGATCGCTTTCGCCGTGGTGAGCAGCGCCTCCTTCGGCGGCATCCCGGCAGCGGCGACCGTGCGCCGCTGCCAGCCCATCCGGGCCTGCGCGTCCGCGTCGTCCAGCGGCACCAGGGCGCTGGCAAGGCCCGCGAGATCCGCCTTCCGGTGCCAATGCGGTGCACCCCGGTGTGACCAGGCGAGGCCGAACCGGGGATCGTCGGCCAGGGCTACGGCACTGACGGCACTGACGGCATTGACGGCACCACTGACCCTCGCCGCCATCGCGAGTGCGCCCGAGTCTCGCTGGTTGTCCTGTATCCCGAGATCCAGCACGGCGAGTCCGGCCGGATCAGCGGCCTCGCGATGCAGTCCCTGCGCGGCGATCCGGTAGGCCAGTACCTGCTTGCGGTCCACGCTGAGCACGCCGTGTCTCCTGTCCACTTCCGTTTCGCGCCCAGTCTGCACCTGAAACCTGTCACCCGCTGTCAGTTTTCCGAGCTAGTCTGACGCCATGCGTGCGAGCAGGCTGCTCTCGGAGCTGCTGTTGCTGCAGAACCGGGGCCGGATGACGGCGACCGAACTGGCGGCGGAGCTCGAGGTGTCGGTTCGCACCGTGTATCGCGACATCGAGGCGCTCTCCGCATCCGGCGTGCCGGTGTACGCCGACCGGGGCAGGGCAGGCGGGTACCAGCTCGTCGACGGCTACCGCACGCGGCTGACCGGGCTGACCGAGGAGGAGGCGCAGTCGCTGTCGCTGGCCGGACTGCCGATCGCGGCCGCCGAACTGGGTCTCGGCACCGTGCTCGCCGCCGCGCAACTGAAGTTGTACGCCGCGCTGCCGGCCGAGTTGCGTGACCGGGCTGGCACCGTCGCGCAGCGCTTCCACCTGGATGTCCCCGGCTGGCATCGGGGGATCGAGAGCCCGCCCCGGCTCGGTGAGCTGGCCGAGTCCGTGTGGCACTCCCAGCGGATCAGGGTGCGCTATCGGCGGTGGGGCGACCAGGAGGCGCGGCGCACGCTCGAACCGCTCGGCCTTGTCCTGAAGGCGGGCAACTGGTACCTCGCCGCGCGTGCCGCGGGGGGCGGCGAGCCGGGCGTGCGCACCTACCGGGTGTCGCGGATCGTCGATCTCACGGTGCTCGACGAGCGGTTCGAGCGGCCGGCCGACTTCGATCTCACCGAGTACTGGCGGGAGTGGTCCGCCGAGTTCGAGCAACGGCTCTACCCGCGGATCGCGGTGGTCCGGATGTCCGCCATGGCCCGCGACCTCGTACCGTTCTACTGCGGGGCAGTCGGCGTGGGGGCAGTGCACGCGGCCGGGAGAGCGCCGGACGAGAACGGGTGGTTACGCGTGGAGTTGCCGGTGGAGTCCACGGTCGCCGCGGTGGGCCAGTTGCTGAGGTTCGGCGCGGAGATCGAGGTGCTGGAGCCCGAGGACCTGCGGGCACAGGTCGCGGACGCTATCCGGCGATCGGCGGCGCTGTATGGGTGAGCTCGCAGCACTGGCCGGCGTCACCATCGGGATCACCGCGGAACGCAGGGCCGAGGAGTTCATCGGGGCACTACGCAGGCACGGCGCCACCGTGCTGCACGCCCCGACCATCCGGATCGTGCCACTCGCCGACGACGAGCAGCTGCGCGGCGCCACCGAGCACGTGCTGGCTGGACCGGTGGATCTCGTGGCCGTCACCACCGGCGCGGGATTCCGCGGTTGGATCGACGCGGCGCGCGGCTGGGACATGGCCGATCGGCTGCTGGAAGCGCTCGGGCAGGCTCGCATCCTGGTCCGCGGGCCGAAAGCCATGGGAGCGGTGCGCGGGGCCGGATTGACCGAGCACTGGTCGGCGCCGGGGGAGAGCAACCGGGAACTGTTCGACCAGGTGCTCGCCGAGGGAGTCGCCGGGCGCAGGGTGGTCGCGCAGCTGCACGGCACCGCGCTGCCCGAGTTCACCGGCGAACTGCGCGAAGCGGGTGCCGAGCTGCTGCAGGTGCAGCCCTACCGCTGGCAGTGGCCGCAGGACCTGGCTCCCGCACACGAGCTGATCGACGGTGTGCTGTCGGGCGAGGTGCGGGCGCTGGCCTTCACCAGCGCGCCGGCCACCGCCAACCTGCTGACCCTGGCGCGCGACGGCGGCCGATTCACCGACTTCCGTGCTGCGCTCGGTGATCCGGCCCGAGTCCTGTGCGCCTGTGTCGGACCGGTGACCGCCGCGCCGTTGACCGAACTCGGTGTGCCCACGGTGCAGCCCGAACGTCAGCGCCTCGGCGCGCTGGTCAAACTGCTGGTCGCCGAACTCAGCCGGTAGCGGGGGAGTTCGGTCAGAATTCCTCCTCGGCGACCTCGCCCGCGTCGATCTTGCGCATGCTCTCCCTGCCCTGGTCGTCCTCGGAGACGCCACGGCGCCAGTAGCCGGTGAACGTGACCGCCCGCCTGTCCACGCCGCGCTCGCGCACCAGATGCCGCCTGACGTGCTTCACCAGGCTCGCCTCCCCGGCGACCCAGGCGTACGCGGGTCCCTGCGGGAAAGCCGCCGCGCGTACCGCCTCCAGTACCGCGGCCCCGTGCTCCGCCGTTCCGCGATGCACCCAGGTGATGTCGATGTCGGCGTGGCTGCGCAGCCGGAGCTCGGCCGTCGGGCCGGTGACCTCGGCGAACACCCGGGCGCGTTCCCCCTGTGGCAGGGCGTCGAGGATCGCGCCGATCGCGGGCAGCGCCGACTCGTCACCGACGAGCAGCTGCCAGCGCGTGTCCCGCGGGACCGAGTACAAGCCGTGCGGCCCGAGGAAGGCCACCTCGTCGCCGGGGGCCGCGGACCGCGCCCAGTTCGACGCGGGGCCCGCGTCCGGGTGCAGGACGAAGTCGATGTCGAGTTCGCCGAGTTCCTGCCGGAGTGCGCGGATCGTGTAGGTGCGCATCGGCGGGCGCACCTCGTCGGGCATCGCGAGGTATCTGCGGTACCAGGAGACCACCTCGTCCTCGGCGGCGAGAGGCGGCGGCAACTGGGGGCGCGCCTGGCCTTCCAGCGGCAGGAACAGCTTGATGTACTGGTCGGGAGCGGCCCCGCGAACGTCGTGGAGGTCCGCCCCGCTGAAGCGGATCCGGAGCATGTGCGGTGTCAGCCGTTCCACGCCTGCCACCTGCATCACGCGGTACGCCAGTGTTGTGTCCTGTGCTGTCGCCGTCATGGAACCCCTCAGCTTCGACCCTATTAGGGCAGCCTAACTTGCCTTCGGGTCCCAGCGGTAGGTGCGCAGGTTCACCTTTTCCCCGTCGGCGAGCACGCCCTCGGCGCGCAGCAACTCAAGCTGCTCGCGGGCGAGGTGCGGGGCGGGAGTCCCGTTGGCGCGCAGGATCCGGTGCCATGGCACGTCCTGTCCGTCCTCGGAGAGGATGCGCCCCACCAACCTGGGGGAGGGGGCACCCGCCAGCGCGGCGATGTCGCCATAGGTGGCCACCGTGCCCGCGGGCACGGACGCGATCAGCTCGCGCACCCGCTCGTGCAACTGCTCGTCCATGTGCCCATGTTGCCCGGGAAGTTCCCCAATGCGGCATTGGGGACGCTCAACGTCCCGAATGCCACATTGAGGAACTCCAACGTCCCCAAAGCGGCATTGGGGGCATGGCGGTCGTCGGCTGTGTCGGTGCGACGTGATTCCATCGCATATGTGAGCAACCGCGGCAGGAGTGCGCAGGTGGGTGCGCGCCTGGTTCGCCCGGCCGCCGCGCCGGACGAGCCGCGCGTCTGGGACGACGACGCCCGCCGCCTGATCGACGAGCCCGCCGGGTTCGTGCGGCTGCTCGGTGGGCCCGGCACGGGCAAGACCACGCTGCTCGCCGAGATCGCCGCAGGACGGGTGCGGTCGGGGGACGCCGATCCGGAACGGGTGCTCGTCCTCACCGCCTCGCGCAGGGCGGCCGAATCCCTGCGTTCCGACATCACCCGCAAGCTCACCGCCGCGGGTGGGCCCGAGCCGCGCACCGTGCGCGAGCCGCTGGTCCGCACCGTGCACTCCTATGCCTTCGCCGTCCTGCGGCTGCAGGCCGCCGCCGATGGCCTGCCGCCGCCCCGGCTGTTGTCCGGGCCGGAGCAGGACGTCGTCGTGCGCGAGCTGCTCGCGGGCGATCTCGCCGCGGGCGCTGCCGATTGGCCCGAGCGGCTGCGTCCCGCACTTGCCGTCCCCGGATTCGCCGAGGAACTGCGCGACCTGCTCCTGCGCGCCGCCGAGCGCGGGCTCGGCCCCGAGGACCTGGTCAAGCTCGGGCACAACCGGGGGCACGAGGAGTGGATCGCCGCGGGAATCTTCTGGCGGCAGTACGAGGAGGTCACCCTTCTGCAGGGTGCCGGAGGCAACGCGCTGGGCCAGCCGGGTGCGCCCGCGCTGGACGCCGCGGAACTGGTGTCGTCCGCGCTGGTCGCACTGGAGTCCGATCCCGATCTGCTCGCCAGGGAGCAGGGCAGGATCCGCCACCTGCTCGTCGACGACGCCCAGCACCTGGATCCACTGCAGTTTCGCCTGGTACGCAGGCTTGGCGGGGGTGCGGCGGATCTCGTGCTCGCCGGTGACCCCGACCAGTCCGTGTTCTCCTTCAGGGGCGCCGACCCCACCCTGTTCGCCGACGCCGACCCGAACGGCGAGCGCACACTCACGCTGCGGCGGGCGCACCGGATGGCCCCCGCCGTGCACGACACGATCGCCGGCATCGCGGGCCAGCTCACCGGCGGGGGCAGGCATCGATCGATGCTGCCCGGAGCCCAGGCGGGGTCCGGTTCCGTGCGGACGAGGTTGCTGCCCACGCCCGCGGCCGAGGCCAGCTGGGTGGCCGATCAACTGCGCCGTGCGCACCTGATCGACGAGGTGCCGTGGTCGGAGATGGCGGTGCTGGTGCGCTCACCGACCCGTTCGTTCCCGGTCCTGCAACGGGCGCTGCGAGCTTCTGGAGTGCCGATCGCGACCGCCGCGGACGAGCTGCCGCTGGCCAGGCAGCCAGGGGTGCGCCCGCTGCTGACCGTGCTGCGCCTCGGCGCGGATCCCGACCTGCTCGACGCCGACATCGCCGAGCAACTGCTGTCCTCGCCGCTTGGCGGGGCTGATCCGCTCGCGCTGCGCAGGCTGCGCCGCGGTCTGCGCAGGCTCGAACTCGCGGCGGGCGGTGAGCGTTCGAGCGACGAACTGCTGATCGAGGCACTGCGGGGGAACGACGTGCTGGCCGGCCTCGCCGAGTCGGAGGCGGCACCGATACGGCGTGTGGGTGGCCTGCTGGCCATGGCCCGCGCCGGGGTGCGCCGCGGCGACGGGGTGGAACAGGTGCTCTGGGAGGTGTGGCAGGCCAGTGGGCTGGAACGGCGGCTGCTGCGTCTCGCGGGCAGGGGCGGGTCCCTCGGGATGCAGGCCGACCGGGACCTCGACGCGGTCGTGGCGCTGTTCCATGCCGCCGGTCACTATGTCGACAGGTTGCCGAAGGCGAGTGTCGCCGGGTTCGCCGAGTACCTCAGTTCACAGCAGATCGCGGGGGACAGCCTCGCGCCTGTCGCCGCGCGGGGCGAGGGCGTCTCGCTGCTGACAGCACACGGTTCCGTCGGACGCGAGTGGGGTCTCGTCGCGGTCGTCGGAGTGCAGGAGGGCAGCTGGCCCGACCTCCGGCTGCGCGGATCGCTGCTGGGCGTCGAGCGGCTGGTCGACCTGTTGTCCGGAGTGGACTCCGAGTCCGTCTCGGCGACCGCGCCGCTGCTCGCCGAGGAACGGCGGCTGTTCTACCTCGCCGCGAGCCGTGCCAGGCACACCCTGATCGTCAGCGCCGTGCAGGGCGAGGACGAGCAGCCCTCGCGCTTCGTCGACGAGCACGACGACTCCGACGACGAGCAGCGGGCCGACGTGCGTGGCCGGGGCACCGAGCGCTCGCTGGTGCTGGCCGAGCTGGTGGGGGAACTGCGGGGGGTGGTCTGCGACAGCGAGGTCGAGCCGGGCAGGCGTGCGCTAGCCGCCCGGCAGCTGGCGAGGCTGGCCTCGGCCGGGGTCCCCGGGGCGCATCCCGATTCCTGGTACGGCCTCGGCGGCATCTCCTCGGAGACGCCGCTGTTCGGTCCCGGCGACGTGATCGGCGTTTCCCCGTCCACTGTGGATGTTCTGGCGAGATGTCCGTTGCGCTGGCTGCTCGAACGGCACGGCGGCAGCGATCCCGCCCAGCTGGCCGCGGTCACCGGAACCCTGGTGCACGCCCTGGCGCAGGCCGCGGCGAGCGGGGCCGACGACGAGCAGTTGCGCGCCGCGCTGGACGACGCGTGGAGCAGGGTGGATGCCGGAGCACCATGGTTCTCCCGCCGCGAGCGCCGGCGGGTGGAGAAGATGGTGCAGAACTTCCTCGCCTGGCTGAAGGGCAGCCGCGCGGAGCTGACACAGCTCGCCGTCGAGCAGGACATCGAGATCGCGCTCCCACCGTCCGGGACGGACTCCGAGGAGCCGAAGATCGTGCTGCGCGGCCGGGTCGACCGGCTGGAGTCCGACCGGCAGGGCAGGCCGGTGATCGTCGACATCAAGACCGGCAAGACGCCGGTGACGGCGGCCGACGCCGAGCAGAACCCGCAGCTGGCCACCTACCAGCTCGCCGCGCTGCTGGGCGCCTTCGCCGACTCCGCCGGGTCCGCCTCAGGTGGGGCGCGGCTCGTCTACGTCGCGAAGTCGAACGCCAAGACCGGTGCGACGCAGCGCGACCAGCCGCCGCTGGACTCCGAGGCGGGACGGCAGTGGCTGGAGCAGATCCGCGCCGCGGCCACCTCCACCACCGGGCCGGGTTACACGGCGCGGGAGAACTCCGACTGTGAGCGCTGCCCCGGCCGGACCGCCTGTCCGATACGCCCAGAGGGAAGGCAGGTGACCGGGCCGTGACGAAGTCGCTCGTGTCACTCGTTTCGCCCGCGGAGATCGCGCTCGCGCTGGGGCTGCACCCGCCGACGGAGGAGCAGGCCGCGGTGATCGCGGCGCCGGCCGAACCCGCTCTCGTGGTCGCGGGCGCCGGTGCGGGCAAGACCGAGACCATGGCGGCCAGGGTGGTGTGGCTCGTCGCGAACGGGCTGGTGACCCCGGAACGGGTGCTGGGCCTGACCTTCACCCGCAAGGCGGCCCGGCAGCTCGCCGAACGGGTGCGCGCCCGGTTGCGCAGGCTGGCCGGTTCCGGGCTGCTGGAACGGATCGACCCCGGTGGGCAGCGGCGTGCCGCCGTGCTCGCCGGCGAACCCACGGTGCTGACCTACCACGCGTACGCGGGCAGGTTGCTCGGCGAACACGGTCTGCGCCTGCCGGTGCAGCCGGGTGTGCGGCTGCTGTCGGAGACCGCGTCCTGGCAGCTCGCCCATCGCGTGGTGTCCACATGGGACAATGACCTGGAGACCGACAAGGTGCCGGCCACGGTCACGGCCCAACTGCTGGCGCTGGCCGGCGAACTGGGCGAGCACCTGGTCGAGCCGGAGGCGCTGCGGACCTACACCGAGCGCTTCTGCGCCCTCGTCGAGAACGCTCCACGGGCGAAGGGGCAGCGGGCCGATCCGCCGGTGGTGCTGACCGAGATCCTTGCGGCCCAACGGTTCCGGCTCGACCTGCTGCCACTGGTGGACAACTACCAGCGCCGCAAACGCGCGGAGGGCGCGCTGGACTTCGCCGACCAGATGTCGCTGGCCGCCCGGCTGGCCGCGGAGCACCCCGAGGTGCCTGCAGGGGAGCGGGACCGCTACGGCGCGGTGCTGCTGGACGAGTACCAGGACACCGGGCACGCGCAGCGGATACTGCTGCGCGCGCTGTTCGGCGGCAGCGAGGACGGCCCGCTGCCGATCACCGCCGTCGGCGACCCGGCACAGGCCATCTACGGCTGGCGCGGGGCGAGCGCGGCGAACCTGCCCCGGTTCACCACCGACTTTCCCCGCCGCGAGGACGGCGGGCTGGTGCCCGCGCACCGGTACGGGCTGCTCACCAGCTTCCGCAACCCACCCGAGGTCCTCACGCTCGCCAACGGCATCGCCGAACCGCTCAGGGCGGGCGGACTAGGCGTCGAACGGCTGCGGGCCCGCGAGGGAGCAGGTCCGGCCGACATCCGCTGTGCGCTGCTCACCGACGTGCGGGCGGAGCGCGACTGGCTGGCTGACGCGCTGGCGCAGGTCTGGTTCGCCGAGCGGGAGCGCAGCGGCGTCCCGCCGACCGCCGCCGTGCTGGTGCGCAGGCGTGCGGACATGGCACCCATCGCCGCCGCGCTGCGCGAGCGTGGCCTTCCGGTGGAGGTGGTCGGCCTCGGCGGGCTGCTCGACGAACCCGAGGTGGCCGATCTGGTCAGCACACTGCGGGTGCTGGCCGATCCCCTGGCCGGCACCGCGGCAGCGCGGTTGCTGACCGGTGCGCGGTGGCGGATCGGCGCGGCCGACCTCGCCGCCCTGTGGCGGCGGGCGAAGCAGTTGGCCGGCCCCCAGCCTGCGGCGGAGACCAGCAGGCCACTGGAGGATCCCGCGCTCTACGCGGAGCGGGCCGAGCAGACCGGCCTGGTGGACGCGATCGACGACCCGGGTGACGCCGAGCGGTATTCCGCGGATGGTTACCAGCGCATCCGCAGGCTCAGCGGCGAACTCTCCGCGCTGCGGCGGCGCCTGGACCAGTCGCTGCCCGAACTGGTCGCCGACGTCGAGCGGACGATGCTGCTCGACGTCGAGTCCCTGGCCCGGCCGGGCGGTGCGGGCAGGGCACATCTCGACGCGTTCGCCGACGTCGTGAGCGAATACGCCGAAACGGCTCCGACCGGGACATTGTTGTCCTTTTTGGACTACCTGGCCACCGCGTCGCACGCGGAGGACGGCCTCACGCCCGGCGAGGTCGAGGTGGTGCCCGACCGGGTGCAGGTGCTCACCGTGCACTCGGCCAAGGGACTGGAGTGGCGGGTGGTGGCGGTGCCCCACCTGGTAAAGGATGTCTTCCCCGGCAAACGCCGGTCCTCGTCGTGGCTCAAGACGGTCCCGTCCCTGCCCGCCCCCCTGCGCGGGGATTCGCAGGACCTGCCCGAGGTGGGGCTGTACGGCGGGGAGAACCGCAAGGAGGTCGTCGAGACGCTGGCGGAGCACGAGGCCGCGTTCGCCGAGCGGCAGGCCGAGGAGGAGCGCAGGCTCTGCTACGTCGCGCTGACCCGCTCCGAGAACTGCCTGCTCGCGTCGGGGCACTGGTGGAACGAGACCAGCGCGAAGCCGAAGGGGCCGTCGGACTTCCTCACGGAGATCGCCGCGATCACGGGCGCTGAGACGGCCGGGCACGATGCTGTGGGCACGGTGGGCGAGTGGGCGCCGGAGCCGGGGCCGGACGAGGAGAATCCGCTGATCTCCCAGTACCGCACGGCACAGTGGCCCGTGGACCCGCTGGGACCACGCAGGGCCGCCGTGCTGGAGGGCGTCGAG
The DNA here is from genome assembly GCF_900111885.1 of Amycolatopsis marina. GTDB lineage: Bacteria > Actinomycetota > Actinomycetes > Mycobacteriales > Pseudonocardiaceae > Amycolatopsis > Amycolatopsis marina. The sequence continues at coordinate 67,635 of NZ_FOKG01000015.1, read as the reverse complement.
CTGGTCAAGGCGGAGATGGCCGCACTCGCCGAGGCCGAGACCCACACCGACAATGCCGACAGCGCCGCCCCCGCCGCCGACACCGTGGAGATCGAGGACCCCGACGGCTGGATCACCGACACCGACGTGCTGCTCGCCGAGCGGGCGCGGGCGGCGGGCGCGGTCGAGCAGGTGACCCTGCCCGACCGGCTGTCGGTGAGCCAGCTGGTCGAACTCGCAGGGGATCCCGAGGCGCTGGCGCGCAGGCTGCGGCGGCCGCTGCCGATGCCGCCGAACTCCTTCGCCCGGCGGGGTACGGCGTTCCACGGCTGGCTGGAGCGTCGGTTCGGCGCCGACCGGCTGCTGGAGATCGACGATCTGCCCGGCGCCGCCGACACCGGGGCGGCTGGTGACGCCGAACTCGCGGCGTTGCAGCACGCCTTCGAGCGCAGCGAGTGGGCCGTCCGCACCCCGTACGAGGTGGAGGTGCCGTTCTCGACCGATGTGGACGGAGTCACCCTGCGCGGGCGGATGGACGCCGTGTTCGCCGATCCGGACGGCGGGTGGACCGTGGTGGACTGGAAGACCGGCTCGGTGCCCGACGCGGACCGGCTGCCCGCACTGTCGGTGCAGCTCGCGGCGTACCGCCTCGCGTGGGCGGCACTGGCCGGTGTCCCGCTGGAGCGGGTGCGTGCGGCGTTTCACTACGTCCGGTCGGACCGCACGGTGCGCCCGGTGGACCTGCTCGACGCCGACGGCCTGCGGGAGTTGCTGCGCAGCGTCCCGCAGGGGTGAGCGATGTCCCCGGACTGCGGTGCGGGGAAGGTCGACTACGATCCGCCAGCGTGGGTGAAGCCGAGCACAGGCGGCGCGGACAGCGCACTGTGTCAGACGCGTCCAGACGCCAAGTCAGGGGATCAACCAAATGATCAAGGGGCTGAAGCCGTTCCGGATCACTGACCGTCTGACCGATCGGCCGGACCACACTCTGGTCGGCGTCATCAAGATGCCGGTGAACACGGTCAGCCCGATCAAGGCGATCGGCCGCCGGATCATCGGCGCCAGCCTCGCGCTGACCCTGACCGTTCTGATCGTCTACATCGACAGGGACGGCTACCGGGACGCCAACGGTGACGGGCTCACTCTGCTCGACTGCCTGTACTACGCCACGGTGTCGCTCTCGACCACCGGTTACGGGGACATCTCCCCGGTGACCGAGCAGGCGAGGCTCGTGAACGTCCTCATCATCACCCCGTTGCGGGTGCTGTTCCTGATCGTGCTGGTCGGGACGACACTGGAAGTGCTCACGGAGCGCTCCCGGCAGGCGTTCCGGATCCAGAAATGGAGGTCCAAAGTGCGTGACCACGTCGTGGTCGTCGGATTCGGCACGAAAGGCCGGGCTGCGGTGAAGACACTGCTCGGCGACGAGGTGATGGAGCCCAATCGGATCGTGGTCGTCGACCCCGACCAGCTCGCACTGGACGCGGCCGGCGCGCTCGGGCTCGTCACCGTGCACGGCTCGGCCACCCGGTCGGACGTGCTCAGAGTGGCCGGGGTGCAACGCGCACGGGCCGTGGTGGTCGCGGCCAACCGCGACGACTCCGCGGTGCTGGTCACCCTCACCGCCCGCGAACTCGCGCCGAACGCGCACATCGTGGTGTCGGTGCGGGAGGCCGAGAACGTGCACCTGCTCAAGCAGTCCGGTGCGAACCAGGTGGTGATCTCCAGCGAGACGGCGGGCAGGCTGCTCGGCATCGCCACCTCCACGCCACGGGTGGTGGACATGGTGGAGGACCTGCTCACCCCGGAGTCGGGACTGGCCATCGCCGAACGCGCCGTGGAGGCATCCGAGGCGGGTGGTTCGCCCCGTCATCTGCCCGACACGGTGCTCGGCCTGGTGCGCGGCGGAAACCTGTATCGGGTGGATTCGCCCGAGGCCGACGCCATCGAGCCGGGTGACCGGTTGCTGTACGTCCGCAAAGTCACCCCGACCGAGGACCTCAACCGCTGAAGTTCGTCCGATCGAGGCGTCCCCGGTGGGCCGTTCGGCGAGGGTTGTGCACAACTCGGTTGACGGGGGCCGCCCGGAGCTTGCGAAGGAGGGCCCCCGCTGCGGCATGCTTCTCTCCGCAGTAGGGGCGGCTCGCGGCTGCCGAGTGCAGGTGACACTTGTGCGATAGCCACACTTGCGTCTGTGCACGAGACTCATTTGCATAGGACACGGTGTATCTGTGCTTCATACCGGTGATCTGGAACGATTGACCTGTGCGGCGGCGATCAGTGCGGGGTGGTGAACCCGCTCCGGTGGAGTGGAGGGTGCTCGCCGTTGCCGCGTTCGCCGGGATTCTGGTGCTCGCCGTCGCGTGGTGGATCGGTCCCGACCTGTTCGGCCGTCCGCCTGCCCCGGAACACCGCATCACGCAGGCGACGGTGACGCAGCCCGTGTCCTGCACCGAGGCGGGCGACGGTGAGACGGTGCAGTTCGAGTTCAACGGCGAGACCCGCAGCGGCATCCTGAACGCCTGCGGGCACAGTCAGGACGAACTGTTGGACGTCGCGGTGCCGGTCGACGCCGGCGAGGGCCTGATCGACGTCCGGCTCGCCGCGACGGCACCCGGCCACAGCGACCTGCGGCGGCCGGTCGGCCTCGTGCTGCTGGCGTTGTCCTGCGCGGGCGGCGGGATCTACAGCTACCTCGTTCGTCGTGGACCCCGCCGCAGGGCAGTCCTCATCTGACGTGGGGCGCAGCCGCCCCCCGGTCCTTCACCGACCGCACCGTCAGCCGGCCGAGTGCGAACGCGGCCAGTGTGGTGATCAGAGCGCCGAGCCCGTAGAAGGCGACGAGCTGCTCCAGCGTGCGCATGCCCGCACCGCCGAGCGGCTGCCCGATCGGCGCACCGGCGCCACCGGCGCCCCACAGTTGGCTCACTACGGGTCCGATCACGAACCAGACACCACCCGCCAGGGCCAGCCACGCGCCGAGCCCCCCGGTGAGGCGGTTGGCGCTGGGCGCGAGCAGCAGCCCGCCCAGCATCACCACGACGCCGGGCAGAATGCTCAGCCAGAAGCGGTCGCCGCTGAACACCCACGCCTGGTCGCTGCCGAAGGCCACGTTGAAGTACGGGCCGATGAACGGGATCAGGGCACCCCAGATGCCGAGGGGCACCAGCAGGGTGCCGCTCACCGCACCCCGGCTGCGTTGCATCGACAGGACCGAACGGTGCCGGTGGGCGCCCTCGACATCCCGCTCGGTGTGGTCGACGACCCCGGCAGGCGCGCCCGCGGTGGCGGCGGGGGCCGGGCTCTCGTGGGTGTAGTGCCGCTCGAGGGCGGATTCGGTCTCGGGGGTGAGCTCGTCACCGGTCCCGCCGCTGTCCGGGGGAGCGTTGCGCACCTCGTCCGCGCCGGCCGCGACGTGCAGGCCGTCCGCTTCGGGCTGCGCGCCGTCCAGGGGCACCAGGTGCCGCTTGTGGAAGCGAGAGGTCACCAGGCCCCAGGTCGGCGCTCCGGAACGGCGACCGCGGTAGATGTGGTCGAGTCTGCCGAGCCGCTTGCCGTCCCTGCTGGTCACCGTCTGCCCGGTCAGCGTCCCGACGTCGGAGCCCTCGTCGGGGGCAGGAGTCTGTCCCGTCGTCACAACGATCACCTACTCAGCTCATGGACATGGGCCGTCCATGCCCGTCCTTTTTGCCTGGATACCCGGACGGGTGCGGCCGAAACGGCCACCGGCTTCGGTACCGGTCAGGAGACGTCGGCGCCGCTGGCCGCGAAGGTGTTGCAGTCGACGATGCGGTTGTCCTTCGCGCCCGCGCGCCACCAGGCCGCGTAGTGCGCGTTACTGCCGTGGTCGCGGGTGCCGGAGGTGTCGTCGCCCCGGGTTTCCTGGTCGTCCCACGCCTTGTCGTACATGTCCCTGGAGATCGTGCCGCCCTGGTCGACGTGGGCGCCGAGGAACATGCCCGAGAAGCACTGTGCCTGCAGTTCCTTGCGCCTGGACATCTCGAGGCCCTGCTGGCTGTTCGGGCCCGCCTCGTAGATCTGCTCCCATGCGGCGTCCATCAGGCCGCTGACCTCCTGGACGTGGTGGCCGTACTCGTGGGCGAACAGGGCGAGGTAGACCCCGGGGTTGTCGCCGTACTGGTCGGTCTGCAACCCGGCGAAGGGCACGTACAGGTTGTTCTCGCAGTAGTAGGCGGCCGTGGCGATACCGACCTGGATCGTCCCGCACTCGGTCTGAAAGCTCGGACCGGAGGGGAAGTGCAGGTTGGGCGAGGTGAAGGGCAGGTTGTAGTGCTCGAGGAACGGTCCCCACGCCGCGTCGAGACACTGCCCCGCCGCGGTGAAAAAAACCTGTGCCGACGCGGGGTCGCTGCGCCAGCGGGGGAGGTTGCACGCGCGGTTCTTCAGCCCGGCGTCGGGGTTCTGCAGTATCGGGTGGTCGGCCAGGGTGAAGATCTTCCGCGGACCGGTCTCGCTCGTCGGTGTCGTCCTGGACCGGTGGGTCAGCGGCCCACTGGAACTCGGTGAAGGCTCCGCGCTCGTGGTGGCGCCGCTGCTCGTCTCGGCGGGCGGTTGAGCCGTGGCCTTCGGGTAGTCGCCGTACCCGGTGCCCGCGGCCTGGTCGTCGTCGCCCCCGAGGAGCGACACCACGACGACGGTGCAGAGCACGAGGGTCGCGGCGACGCCGAGGCAGATCGCGATGATCGGACCCCGGGAGCGGGCAGGGCCCGCCGCGGTGTGGACGGGTTGCTGCTGCCACTGACCCTGCTGGCCTTGTGGCCCCGGCTGGGTGCCTGCGTGCTGCCAGTGCCCCTGCGGAGGCGGTTGGCCAGGGCCTCCGCCCTGCCGGGAGCGATCGTCCTGCGGCAACGGCCGGGGTACCGGTGGCGGCAGCGGTCCCTGCGGGCCGCTGGGTCGCCGGTGGTCGGGGCCCGGATACCACGGGCCCTGCGGCGGTTGCGTCATCTCTGCGTTTCCCCGGGTCGTCGGTCTGGCCCGCCGCTGTCGTGCGTCTGAGCGAAGTTGCCGCGCTGAACGGTTCTGCCCGAAGCATAGCCAGCGAGCGGGCCGTTGTGGGCCACACACGGTGATCGGCCCCATGGTCGTGCTGGTCACGGCTTGGTCGAGACAGGGCGTTTCGCGTTGGCCGCTCAGTGGTAGCTCTGCCAGGCTGTCAGCACTTTCCGACGAGCGAGGGCACAGGTTTTTCCGATGAGCAATTCAGGTGGATGGTCGTCGCCGGATCCCCAGCACGGTCCAGGCCGGCAGGGCGGTGGGCAGGTCCCACCCGACCAGGGACTGCCGCCTGCTCCTCCGCCGCCGCCCGATCACGGCAGCCACGGTGGATACGGAGGGCCGATGTCCCCGATGGGGCACGGCAAGCCGGGAGTGATCCCGCTGCGCCCACTGCGAGTCGGAGAGATCCTCGACGGGGCCATCTCGACGATGCGCAAGCACCCGGCACTGATGATCGGTGCGGCCGCGGCGGTGATGGCTGTCGTGCAGTTGCTGAACGCGCTGGTGCTGATGACGCTGCAGGACCAGTTCCAGGCCGTGGAGGCCGGTGCCACGCTGACCGAGGACGAAGCGCTGGACATGCTCGGCGACTTCGCCGGGGCGAGCGGCATCACGGTCGTCGTGACCGTGCTGGCGACCACGTTCCTTTCCGGGTACCTGACCGTGGTCATCGGCAAGGCCGTACTCGGCAGGCCGGTGCGCGCCGGTGAGGTGTGGACCGAGATCCGGCCGTTGCTGCTGCCGCTGCTGGGGCTCACCGTCATTTACACGCTGATCGTCGTGGTCGGGCTCATCCTGCTGATCGTCCCGGGCATCTGGCTGTACGTCCTGTTCGCGCTCGCCACGCCCGCGCTGGTGCTCGAACGCGGCCGCATCTTCACGTCGCTGGGCCGCTCGCGACTGCTCGTGCGCGGCTCGTGGTGGCGCACGTTCGGCATCCTGCTGCTCGCGGCGATCATCGCCGGGGTCATCTCGATGATCATTTCTCTGCCGTTCGAGCTGCTCGGCGACGGCGCCAGCGCGTTCGGCAACAGCACGACCCTCTCCACCACCGGGATCTGGCTCTCGGCCCTCGGCGGGGTCGTCGCGGGCGCGATCACCTACCCGTTCAGCGCGGGGGTCACCGCACTGCTCTACATCGACCAGCGCATGCGCAAGGAAGGCATGGACATCGAGCTGGCGCGCGCGGCGGGCACGGCCTGACCGGTGCTGCTGGCCGAGGTGCCGGTCGATATCGGCCGGGACGCCGCGCGCGAGGCCGCGCGCGCGGAACTGGCCGACCCGGTGTACGCGGAGGCCCGGCCGAGCTGGTTCGACCGGCTGGTCAAATGGGTGCTCGACCGGGTCGGTGAACTGATCGACGGGATGGTCGGCCTGGTCCCCGGCGGTCCGGTGGGACTGGTCGTGCTGGCGCTCGTACTGGTCGCGGTCGCCGTGGCGATCCGGTTGCGGGTCGGCAAACTGGGCAGGGCCAGGCGGAGTGGGGGTGCGCCCATGTTCGAAGGGGACGTCCGCTCCGCGGCCGACCACCGGGCGGGTGCAGAGCGGGCAATGGCGGCGGGTGACATCGGCGAGGCCGTCCGCGAGCGGTTCCGTGCCCTCGTGCGGGGGCTGGAGGAGCGCGGGGTGCTGGACGAGCGGTCCGGCCGGACGGCGGACGAGGCCGCGGTGGACGCGGGACACGCGCTGCCAGCTGCGGCCGACCGGCTGCGCGGGGCGGCAATGCTCTTCGACGACGTGCACTACGGGGGCAGGACCGTGGACTCGGCGGCCTACCAGTGGCTGGCCGACCTCGAGCTGAACATGGCGACAGCCCGGCCCATGGTGGCGGCGCGGTGACGACAACCTCCACGAGCCCGGACGCGGCGGGGATCTGGCGTGCGGTTCGCGCGCCGGTCGTCATCGTCGTGGTGCTGCTGCTCACCGCGTTGATCACCGTGCTGATCGGCGCGGGCGCGGGCGGGGCCCTCGATCCTCGTTCGGCGGAGGAGCCGGGCAGCAGGGCGGTGGCCCGGCTGCTGGAGGCCGAGGGGGTCGGGGTGGAACTCGTGGGAACCGCCGAGCAGGCCCGTGCTCGGCTCGACGGCGACGCGACGTTGCTGATCACCCACCCGAACCGGATCCGCGTCGACGAGCTGCGCGGACTGCGGGAGACGGCGGCGGGACTGGTGCTGCTCGCCCCGGCTGCCGACACGCTGGCGGGCGTGACGGATGCGTTGGCGGTTTCCGGTACCGCCGGGGCCGAGGCCCGCGCTCCCGGCTGTGCGTTCCCCGCGGCCACGGCCGCGGGGCCGCTGACGCTGGGCGGAACTGTCTACCGGGCCATGGGAGGCGGCGGCGAGGCCGACGTCTGCTATCGGCGGGACGAGGCCGGTTCGCTGGCGAGGGTGGCGGACCGGGACGGCGAACTCACCGTGCTGGGCGACACCGCGCCGCTGACCAACGCGCGGCTCGCCGAGGAGGGCAACGCGGCACTGGCCCTCAACCTGCTCGGGCAGCGGCCGACGGTCGTCTGGTACCTGCCCTCGGCGGGCGACACCGCCCTGCGCGCGGGGGAGACCTCGATCTACGACCTGATTCCCGACGCCTGGACATTCGGGGCGGTGCAGGTGGGTGTCGCGGTGCTGCTGCTGGCGCTGTGGCGGGCACGCAGGCTGGGGCCGGTGGTCACCGAACCGCTGCCGGTGGTGGTGCGCGCGGCCGAGACGGTGGAGGGCAGGTCGCGGCTTTACCGGAGGGCCGGTGCTGCCGAGCACGCCGCACAGGCCTTGCGGAAGGCCACCAGGGACAGGGTGTTGCCCACGATCGGGCTCTCGGTAGCCGAAGCGGCGGACCCGGGTGCGGTGACCGAGGCGGTCGCCGCACGCACGGGGCGGGCAACGGGCGAAGTCCGGGCGCTGCTGTACTCGTCCGCGGTGACCGGCGACGCCGAACTGGTGCGCCTCGCGAGCGAGTTGGACGCGCTGGAGCGGGACTGTGCCACGTGAACCGTGATGTACGTCGAAAGATGAGAGAGGTCTGGCAGTGAGCGATCCGGCGATCGATTCCACCGCGGCTCGGCAGGCGCTGATCGCGCTGCGGGCGGAGGTCGGCAAGGCGGTGGTCGGCAACGACGCCGCGGTGACCGGGCTGATCCTCGCGTTGCTGTGCCGGGGGCACGTGCTGGTCGAGGGTGTGCCGGGGGTGGCGAAGACGCTGCTCGTACGGGCGCTGGCCACCGCACTGGACCTGAGGACCACACGGGTGCAGTTCACTCCCGACCTGATGCCGGGGGACGTGACCGGGTCGATCGTCTACGACCCGGGCGCCGCCGAGTTCTCGTTCCGCGAGGGGCCGGTGTTCACCAACCTCCTGCTGGCCGACGAGATCAACCGGACGCCGCCGAAGACCCAGTCGGCGCTGCTGGAGGCCATGGAGGAGCGGCAGGTGACGGTGGATGGCACCGGACGTCCGCTGCCCGATCCGTTCATCGTGATCGCGACACAGAACCCGGTGGAGTACGAGGGCACGTATCCGCTGCCCGAGGCGCAGCTGGACCGGTTCCTGCTCAAACTGACGATGCCCGCGCCGTCCAGGGAGGACGAGATCGGGATTCTGAGCAGGCACGCCGAGGGCTTCGACCCGCGTGATCTCGGTGCGGCCGGTGTCCGGCCGGTCGCGGGGGTCGAACAGCTGGCGGCGGGCAGGGCGGCGGTCGCCGAGGTGGCCATCGGCCCGGAGGTGATCGGCTACGCCGTCGATCTCTGCCGCGCGACCAGGGCGGCGCCGTCGGTGCGGCTCGGGGTGTCGCCGCGTGGTGCGACCGCCCTGCTCGGGGCGGCACGGGCGTGGGCGTGGTTGTCCGGGCGGGGTTACGTCACGCCGGACGATGTGAAGGCACTGGCGCGACCCGCGCTGCGGCACCGGATCGAACTGCGTCCCGAGGCGGAACTCGAGGGCGCGACCGCGGACGGTCTGCTCGAGCGGGTGCTCGCGACCGTGGCCGTGCCGAGGTAACGGGCGGTGCGGGAATGGCACTGACCGGACGCGCCGGGCTGCTCGCCCTGCTGGGGGCGGTGGTGGTCGGGCTGGCTGTGCCGTCCGCGGCCGGAGTGCTGGCCGTGTCCGGCGTCGTGTTGCTTGCCGTGCTGGTGGACCTGCTACTGGCCGGGAGCGTGCGCGGGCTCCGGTTGAGTCGTTCCGGTGACACGACGGTGCGACTCGGGGAGTCTGCCGAGGTGCGGTTGGCGGTGCACAACCCCGGTGGCAGGCCGGTGCGCGGTCTGCTGCGCGACGCGTGGCCGCCGAGCGCGGGCGTGCGGGGGGACCGGCACCCGCTGGCGGTGCCGCCGGGGCAGCGGCAGACGGTCGTGGTGGCGCTGCTGCCGACGCGGCGGGGCGACCGGCGCGCGCATCGGGTCACGGTGCGCTCCGTCGGCCCGCTGGGGCTCGCGGCGCGCCAGGGCTCGCATTCGGTGCCGTGGGCGGTGCGCGTGCTGCCGCCGTTCCACGCCCGCAGGCATCTGCCGGGCAGGCTGGAGCGGCTCAGGGAACTCGACGGCAGGCGCGCGACGCTGATCAGGGGGCAGGGCACCGAGTTCGACTCGCTGCGCGAGTACGTGATCGGTGACGACGTGCGCTCGATCGACTGGCGGGCGACGGCCCGCTCGCCACAGACCATGGTCCGGACCTGGCGCCCGGAACGGGATCGGCATGTGGTGCTGGTGCTCGACACCGGCCGGACCGCCGCGGGCAGGATCGGCGACGGCACCCGGCTCGACACGGCGATGGACGCGGCGCTGCTGCTGGCCGCGGTGGCGTCGCGAGCCGGCGACCAGGTGGACCTGCTCGCCTACGACCGGGCTGTGCGGGCGAGTGTGCAGGGGGTGTCAGCCGCGGAGCTGCTGCCCGCGCTGGTGAACGCGATGGCGCCACTGGAACCGGAGCTGGTCGAGTCCGACGCGCGGGGCATGGTGGGTGAGATTCTGCGGCGGACCCGCAGACGATCACTGGTGGTCCTGCTGACCGGCCTGGATCCCGCGCCGCTCGAGCAGGGACTGCTGCCGGTCCTCGCGCCGCTGACCTCCCGGCACAGGTTGCTGGTGGCCGGGGTGTCCGACCCGAAGGTGACCCGGATGGCGCGCGGCCGGGGAGACGTGGAGGCGGTGTACGCGGCGGCGGCGGCCGAGCGCACGCTCGCCGAGCGGCGGCACGCGATCGCGTTGTTGTCCCGGCAGGGCGGCGGCGCGGTCGAGGTGGTCGATGCCACGCCGGGCGAACTGCCACCCGCGCTGACCGACCGGTATCTCGACCTCAAGGCCGCGGGCCGGTTGTAGCCGTCCGCGCGAGTTCCCGTCCGTGAGTCCCGTCCGTGAGTCCCGGGACTCAGCCCCGCACTTTCCCGGGAAAGTGCGGCTGTTGCGCGCACACGTATCGCACTTTCCCGGGAAAGTGCGGTGGGGTAAGCCCGTGACCAGGGGCGGGACTTTTCACCCTCGCACTTTCCCGGGAAAGTGCGAGTTGGGTATCGGGACTCAGCCGGATGTGGGTGCGAGGTCTCCTGCTTGTTCTGCGGTGAGGTCGCCCGTTTCGCCCGCATGGGCGGCGCGCCGGCCGAGGACGAAGACGTACGTGAGGAACGCCGCCTCGGCAAGCACACCGATGCCGATCCTGCCCCAGGTCGGTAGTCCCGACGGGGTCACGAACGCCTCGATCACCCCGGACACCAGCAGCACGCCGGCCAGGCCCAGCGCGATCGCCACCACCGCGCGGCCCTCACGCGCCAGCGCCGCCGTGCGTGTGTGCGGGCCGGGGTCGATGACCGTCCAGCCCAGCCGCAGACCCGCTCCCGCCGCGACGAACACCGCCGTCAGCTCCAGCAGCCCGTGCGGGACGATCAGGCCGAAGAACACGTCCAACCGGTCGGCGTCAGCCATCAGGCCCGCCGAGACCCCCAGGTTGAGCGCGTTGCTCCAGAGGATGAAGACCACCGGCAGGCACAGCAGCACCCCGAGTACCAGCGCGCCGGCCGCCACCCACGCATTGTTGGTCCACACCTGTGCCGCGAAGGACGCGGCGGGCTCGCTGGAGTAGTAGGACTCGAAGTCGCCCCCCGGCGCGGTGAGCTGCCGGATCTGCTCCGGCGCGACGATCGCGGTCTGCACCTCCGGGTTCTGCGCGATCCACGCCGCGAGCACCCCGCCGACCAGGACGAACGCCGCCGAGCTCGCCAGCCACCACCGCCTGCTCAGGTAGACCGCCGCCGGGAACCTCCGCGAGAAGAACAGGCCGATTTCCCGCCACGCCGGGCTGTGCGTCCCCGCCACAGCGGATCGTGCCCGTGCCACCAGCGACGACAGCCGCGCCAGCAGCGCCGGATCCGGTGCCGCCGACCGCGCTGTCGACAGATGTGTCGCCGTCCGCTGGTAGAGGTGCACGAGTTCGTCGGCCTCGGGGCCGCTCAGCCGTCCGCTGCGGCGGATCAGCGCGGCCAGCCGGTCCCATTCGGCACCGTGCGCGGCGACGAAAAGATCGACGTCCACTCCGGTACCGGGTCCTCTCCTCGGGCCGGCCCAGAGGGGCCGGGCATGGGCATCCGCCTGCCAGAACGAGGCTTGCGCAAATAAGTGTCGTGCACACACGCGGGTTCGGCTGTCGTGCGCATGTTACTTGCACCCGGCCGCAGCGGGGGCCCTCCTCCGCAAGCTCCGGGCAGCCCCCGTCCACCGAGTTGTGCATGACCCTCAATACATTCTTCACATGCAGGCAGAGTCCGATCTGGTCACCGGCGACGCCGTCGTCCTGGAACTGCGGCTGGCCCAGTTGGCCAGTCGCAGCGTCGCGTTCGCCCTCGACGTGCTGGTTCAGGCGGCGTTGTTGCTGCTCGCGCTCCTGCTGCTCGCCGGGGTCGGCGATGTCGACGGAGCACTGCTCGGCGCGATCATGCTGACCCTCGCCGTGCTGGTGCTGGTCGGGTACCCGGCGACCGCGGAGACCCTGAGCCATGGTCGGACACTGGGCAAACTCGCGATGGGTCTGCGCACGGTCCGGGACGACGGCGGGCCGATCCGCTTCCGGCACGCGCTGACGAGGGCCCTTGCCGGGTTCTTCGTCGACTTCTGGGCCCTTGGCTTCCTCGGCACGGTCGCGATGACCGTGTCGCTGTGCTCGGCGAAGGGCAAACGGGTCGGCGACTTCCTCGCGGGCACCGTCGTCATCAGGGAACGCGCTCCCGAGGACCTCGCCGTCACCACCGCCACCATCGCGATGCCTCCCTCGCTCGCCGACTGGGCCGCCCGGCTCGACCTGTCGAACCTGCCGGACGATCTCGCGCTCGCCGGGCGCCAGTACCTCGGCCGCTACGGCACGCTCGGCGAGGCCGCCCGCGAACAGCTCGGGCACCGGCTCGCCGGGGAGGTTGCCGAGCGCATCGGCGCACCCGTGCCGGCCTGGGTCCCGCCGTGGGCGTATCTGTCCGCGGTGCTGGCCGAGCGGCGCAACCGCGAGTACGCCGGGCGCTACGGTCAACCGCCCGCGCAGCACGCTCCGCCACCGCAACAGAGCCAGCCACCGCCACAGAGCCAGCCACCAGCGGCGCCCCCCGCGGCCCCGACGCAGGACACCGACAACCCCTTCACCCCACCCGGCTGAGCGCGTCCCGGACGCGTTGCGCTGCCGGTCCTCTATCGTCTGCAGTCGTGCGCACACAGCTCGTCCGCTGGGGGACCGTGCTCGTGGCGGCGGGACTCGTCGCCGTGCCGGGCCAGCAGGTACGTGTGGTTTCCACACTGGACGTTGCGATGAAGGTCGAGCGGGACGGCCGTCTTTCGGTGACCGAGACCGTCAGCGTGCCCCCGGGACGAGAAATCTCCAGGGTGACCTCGCTCAGGGAGCCCGTCGACGGCGACCGTGAGCGCCGATACCGGGTGCGGGACGCGGTGGTCACCGGGTCCGGCAGTGCGGACGTGACCGAGGACGAGCTGCGGACGACCATCAGCGGCAACGCCACCGTCACGTACACAGTGGACGGAGCGGTGGCGGAACTGCCCCACAGGCAGGAGGTGCGCTGGCAGGTCGCGGACGGCTGGGACACCGAGCTGGCGGAGGTACGGGCCTCCTTCGTCGCCCCCGTGCAGCGCGCCTCGCCGATCACCTGCCTCGCCGGACCGCCCGGGTCGGGCAGGCAGTGCGGCCTCGCGGAGGTGGACCACACCGGTGTCGTCCGCGCCGAGCACTCGCCGCTGGCCGCCGGGGAGCGGATGGTGCTCGCCGTCGGGCTGCCCACCGCGACGGTCACGGCGAACGCCGCCTTCGTCTCCGCCGGGCTCGGGTGGCCCTGGCTGCTCGCACTCTCTCTCGCCTGCCTGCTCGCGCTGGCGCTGGTCGCGGGCGGCATCGTGGTCCTGCTGGCCCGCAGGCGAGACGCACAGGCATTCGGCGTGGCCGAGCCGGTGGAGGTGCTGCTGCGGGACGGGGACCGGGTGCGCTTCAGCTCACCGGACGGCGTGCTGCCCGGCCAGATCGGCACGGTGATGGACGGTGTCGTGGACGTCGTGGACATCAGCGCGACCGTGCTGGATCTGGTGGTGCGGCGCTACCTTGACGTTCGCCCCGACGGCGAGGGCGCTCGGGAACTCGTCCAGCTCAACGCACCGGGTCCGGAGCTGCACGACTACGAGCAAACCGTGCTGGCGACCCTGCTGCCGGGCGAAGAGCGAGTCCTTTCCCTGTCTCGATTGCGCGGCAGGGATCTCGATCTGACACCGGTCATCGATGCCATGTACGACGACGCGGTGCGTCAGGGCTGGTTCTCGCGCAGGCCGGACAGGGGCAGGGGGTTGCTGCCGCCCCGAACCGCGCGCGGCAGGCTGCTCGCCGGTCAGGTCCGGGGATTGCTGAACTACCTGCACTCCGTGCGGCCCGCCGATATCCCGGCCGCGGACCGGGAACTGGTGTTCACCCGGTCGCTGCCCTACGCCGCGGTGCTGGGCGGGGTCGAGCGCTGGGTCGCCACCTTCGCCGAGGACGAGCGGCTGGCAGGCAGAGGCAGCGATCTCGCTGCCTTCCTCGTCGAACTGAACGGTCTCCTCGCCGAGTCCGAGCACCTCCGAAACCGGTGAGGGCGGCGATTCTCGTCTGTGTGCTCACCGCCCTGCTCGCGGTGGCACCGGTCCCGGCACGTGCCCAGTCCGGCACCCCGCCCCTGCCCACGTTGCCGCGCAGTGTCGAGGTCGAGCTCATCGTGCTGCGCGACGGCGCGCTCGCGGTGACCGAGGTCGTCTCGGTGCCGCGGGGAGAGCGGATGGTGCGGGAGGTGCCGCTGCGCGTACCCGTCGACGCCGCCAGGGAACGGCTGCTGGCCGTGCGCGACGTGAGCATCGAGGGCACCGGGTATGCCGAGACGACCGGCGACCGGCTGACCATCCGGCTCGGCGGTGGCACGGCGATTGTGCGGTACACGGTGGACGGAGCGGTGGGTGAAGCGGGAGCCGGTCGCGAGGTGGTCCACTGGCAGCCCGCCGGCGGCTGGGACACCGACCTGGTCCTGGTCCGGGGCTCCTTCGCCGCGCCGCGAGTCCCGACGGCCGTGCGCTGCTCGGTGGCAGCGGAGACGGGCGGAGCCACGGATCTGCCGTGCCTGGCCGCCCAGATCGGTCACTCCGGGCTCACCCGGTTCAGCCAGCGCGATCTGCCGTCCGGGGACCGGTTGCACCTCACCGTCGAACTGCCGGACGGGACCGTGCCCGGCAACACCCGGACACGCCCCGCCGCGACCCTGGCCGGTGCGTTCCTGTGCACCCCGCCGGTTCGCTGGGCCTGGACCGGGCTCGGCGTACTCGTGGTCGCGGCCGCGCTGGGCGTCGTCCGCGCCCGGCGCAAGGACCGGCGCAGCGCGACGGGCGGGCCAGGTCCGCCGGGGCCCCTGCCGACCGGACTTGGTCCTGGTCATGTCGGCCCGCTCGCCGTTGGCAGGCTCGATGCGGTGGACCTCGCCGCGGCCCGGCTCGCGCTCGACGACCGCGAGCCGGAGGGGACGTTCGAGTCGCTACTGTGGCGGTCACGGGACAACCCGGATCTCGACCTCACCGCACTGACGGCCGCCGCACGCGACGACCTCGTGCGGCTCGGCTTCCTGCGCGGCGACCGGCTGCGGGGCGCGGGGCTGCGGGTCATCGGCTACGGCGCCTTTCTCACCGTGCTGCTCGCGCTGACCACCGGCCATGCCCAGGTCGGACTGGTTCTCGCGCTGGCCGGTGCGACGACGGCCGGCTGCGCGCGGCTCCTGCCGGGACGCACCTCGGCAGGGCGAACGGCGCTGGGGCTGGTGTTGGCCTGCCGCGAGTCCCCGGCCTGGCAGCCGCCGGACCGGGCGTGGGCCGTGGCGCTCGGCGCGCACCAGGGTCGGGGAGACACCGCGTCGGCCATGCGGATCCGGCGCCTTGTCGGCACCCTCACCGGGAGCGTCGCCGCCGCAGGCCACACCCCGTAGGGTGGCCGCATGGCCGTACCCGAGCTACACAGACTCACTCTCGACAACGGCCTGCGGGTCGTGCTCGCCCCCGACCGCACCGCACCGGTGGTCGGCGTGAGCGTGCACTACGACGTGGGCTTCCGTTCCGAGCCGGAGGGGCGAACGGGCTTCGCCCACCTCTTCGAGCATCTGATGTTCCAGGGCAGCGAAAGCCTGGAGAAGCTGGCCCACTTCCGATATGTGCAGGGCAGTGGCGGCACGTTCAACGGCTCGACGCATCCGGACTACACCGACTACTTCGAGGTGCTGCCCTCGGCGGCGCTGGAACGCGCGTTGTTCCTCGAGGCCGACCGGATGCGCGCGCCGAAGCTGACGCAGGAGAACCTGGCCAACCAGATCGACGTGGTCAAGGAGGAGATCCGGCTCAACGTGCTGAACCGGCCCTACGGCGGGTTCCCCTGGATCCTGCTTCCGCCGGTGCTCTACTCGACCTTCCCGAACGCGCACAACGGCTACGGCGACTTCACCGACCTGGAGCAGGCCTCCCTCGAGGACTGCGCCGCCTTCTTCGACACCTACTACGCGCCGTCGAACGCCGTGCTCACCGTCGCCGGTGACATCGAGATCGACCGTGCGCGGGAACTGATCGAGAAGCACTTCGGCGATGTGCCCGCACGGCCACGGCCGGTGCGACCGTCGTTCGCCGAGCCGCGCCCGGAAACGGAGCTGCGCGGCACGCACGTCGATCCGCACGCGCCGCTGCCCGCGCTGGCCGTCGGCTACCGGATGCCGGACCCGGTCAACGAGGTGGACGGCTACCTGTCCCACCTGGTGCTGGCCGGCCTGCTCGCCGACGGCGACGGGTCGCGGCTGCAGCAGCGCCTGGTGCACCGCGAACCGCTGGTCACCGACATCAACGCCGGTGCGGGCCTGTTCGGCCCGTTCGAGGCACGGGACCCGGACACGTTCTCGGTCACCGCCGTGCACCCGCCGGAGGTCTCGGCCGACCGCGTGCTGGCCGCACTGGACGAAGAACTCGACACACTGGCGGCCAACCCGCCGGACGAGCAGGAGCTGGCCAAGATCACCGCGCGCTGGAGCGCGAACCTGCACGCCGAGCACGACCGGTTGGTCTCCAGGACGCTCGCACTGGGGTCCTTCGAACTGCTCTACTCCGATCCCGCGCTGGTCTACGGGATCGCCGATCGCATCGCCGCCGTCACCGCGGACGACGTGTCCGCCGCAGCCAAGGGGCTGCGCCCGGACTCGCGCGCCGTGCTGGTGGTTCAGCCAGAGGGGGGAGCCCAGTGAGTTCAGCGACGCACCGTACGGCCGACGAGATCGGCCGTACGCCACACGGTCCGCGCGAGGTGCCGGCGCTCGGCGAGCAGGGTGTGGCCGCGGACCTGTCCCATGTGGACACGGTTCTGAGCAACGGCCTGCGTGTGCTGGCCGTGCGCAAGGCCAACGTCCCGCTCGTGGAACTGCGGCTGTCGATCCCGTTCGCGGGCACGGATCCGATGCACCCGGCGACGGCCGAGGTGCTCGCCGAGACACTGCTGACCGGCACGGCTCGCAGGGACCGGATCGCGATCGACACCGAACTCGCGCTGATCGGTGGCGAGCTGGGCACCATGGTCGACCCGGAACGCCTCTCGCTCAGCGGCACCTCGCTCGCCGAGGGGTTGCCGACCCTGCTCGACGTGCTCGCCGACATTCTCACCAGCGCGTCCTACGCGGATGCCGAGGTGCGCAGGGAGGCCGACCGCATCGGTGAGCGCCTCGCCGTCGCCAGGACCCAGCCGAGGGTCATCGCGCGGGAAGCGTTGCAGCGCCGCCGGTACGGCGACCACCCGTACACCAAGGAGATGCCGCAGGCCGAGGACGTCGCCGTGGTGGAGGCGGCGGGCGTGCGCGAACTGCACGCCACCGCCGTGGTGCCGCGCGGCGCGACGATGGTGCTCGTCGGCGACGTCGATCCGCAGTCGGTCGTCGGTGATATTGAGAAGGCGTTGCGGGACTGGGCATCGGAGCAGGCCGCCGCCGTGCTGCCGCCGCTGCCCGAGGTGGTCGGCGGCGCGTTGCTGCTCGTGCCGCGCGCCGGTGCCGTGCAGTCGCAGATCCGCCTTTCCGCGCAGGCACTGCCCCGCACGGACCCCCGCTATGCCGCGCTGCAGCTGGCGAACCTGGCCTTCGGCGGTTACTTCTCCTCGCGACTGGTGGAGAACATCCGTGAGGACAAGGGATACACCTACGGTGCGCATTCCGGGTTCGAGTTCACCGGGAACACCGCGACCGTCCAGGTGGACGCGGACACCGCGAGCGAGGTCACGGTCCCGGCCCTGCTGGAGACCCGCTACGAACTCGGCAGGCTGGGTCTCGTGCCGCCGACCGAGGCCGATGTGGAGTCGGTGCGGCAGTACGCGATCGGGTCGCTGCTGATCGCCACGTCCTCGCAGACGGGGCTGGCCAACCAGCTCTCCGCGCTGGCCTCGCTGGGGCTCGGCGCGGAGTGGCTCGCAGAGCACCCGGGGCGGCTCGCGCAGGTCACCACCGAGGAGGTCGCCGAGGCGGCGCTGGACTTCTTCGCGCCCACTCGGTTCACCGGCGTGGTCGTCGGTGACGCGGCGACGCTCACCAGGAAGCTGACGGCGCTGGGAGATGTGGTCGTCGAGGAATGAACGGTGCGATGAGTGCTCCGTTCGAGTTCGGGGCGCTACCCGCTTTGTCGCGCTCCGGGGCCGATCGGCAGGAGAACCTGCGCGGTGACCGGGAGCGACTGCTGAGCCGTTGGCCGGACGCGCGGGTGGTGCTCGTCGGCCACGCCACCCGTACCCCGGTGCGAGCGGTGTCCGCGGGGTCCGACAGCGGCGGGCAGTACACGTTGAGTACGCGCAAGGCGCTGTCCTTCGGTGACGAACCGCCGGAGGACGCGCTGTTCCTCGGTGAGTGGGACGGTACCGACTACTGGGCGCTGCCGGGTGAGCCGGAGGACACCGGGAAAACGGAGCGGGTGCGCGGCGGCTGGGGCTTCTGGGAGGAGGTGCCCGCGGCGGACGGCGAGCTATGGGTCGAACTCCGCGGCCACGGCCACAAGCTGGACGACGCCTCGGCCGGACTGCTCACGACGGCGGTCGCCCTGCGCAACTGGCACCGCCGCGCGCGGTTCTGCGCGCGCTGCGGCGAGGCCGCCGCGCGGACCCAGTTCGGCTGGGCCTCCTGGTGCGCCTCCTGCGAGCGGGAGGAGTACCCGCGCACCGATCCCGCGGTGATCTGTCTGGTGCACGACGACGTCGGCACGAACGGGAAACATGTGCTGCTCGCCCGGCAGCCGATGTGGCCGCGCGGGCGCTACTCGGTGCTGGCCGGTTTCGTCGAGGCGGGCGAATCGCTCGAAGGCTGTGTCGAACGGGAGATCCGCGAGGAGGTCGGCGCCGAGGTGTGGGGGATTCGCTACCTCGGCAGCCAGCCGTGGCCGTTCCCCCGCTCGATCATGCTGGGGTTCGCGGCGAGGGCCGACGCGTCGGCCCCGCTGCGGCCCGCGGACGGGGAGATCGAGGAGGCCAACTGGTACAGCAGGGCCGAGGTGCGCGCCGCGCTGGCCGCCGACGAGATCCACGAGCCCGGGTTCGAGGCCGAGCCGGGAGCACTCCTGCTACCGGGGAACTCCTCCATCGCCAAGGTGATGCTGAACGCCTGGGCGGCGGCTGAGGCCTGACTCAGGCTCGCAGGGCGTCGAGGGCAGTCCGGACGATCTCGTCAGGGCCGAGTGCGAGGTCGACCGTCAGGCCGTCCTCGTCGGTGCCGAGCGGCTGCAGGTCGGCCAGCTGGGATTCGAGCAGCGACACCGGCATGAAGTGCCCGGACCGGGTCTCCATCCGTTTCGCGATGAGCGCGCGGTCGCCGTGCAGGTGCAGGAACCACGCCGGGCCACCCTCGCGCAGGACGTCGCGGTACTCGCGCTTGAGCGCGGAGCAGGTCACCACCCCGCCGGTCTCGGCGTGCTCGCCGATCCAGCCCGCGATCGCCCGTAACCACGGCCAGCGGTCCGCGTCGGTCAGCGCCGTTCCGGTGGTCATCTTCTCGATGTTGGCCGGCGGATGGAACGTGTCGGCCTCGGCATAGCGGACGCCGAATGCCTCGGCGAGCGCCGTACCCACGGTCGTCTTGCCGGACCCCGACACACCCATAACAACGATCACGCGCATGGCAGCAGAGTCAACCCCAAAAGTAGTACTTAATCAAGGAAGCGTATTCAGGCAGCTTTAAATCGTACTTAATACGAGCGGCGGTGTAGCCTCCTCGGCCGGGGGGCGTTGGCGTCCCGGTAGCGGAAGGGGTACCCGTGGCCGACGCACGGCATGCGCGGATGCTGGACGAACTGGGCACCGAGATCGCCTGCGGCACGCTGCGCTCGGGCACGGTGTTGCGGGTCGAGCAGCTGCAGGGCCGGTTCGGGGTGTCGCGCACCGTCGCCCGTGAGGTGGTCCGCACGCTCGAGGCCATGCGCCTGACCACCAGCAAGCGGCGCGTCGGTGTCACCGTCCGCGACCCGGCCGAGTGGAATCACTACGACCCGAGGCTCATCCGCTGGCGACTCGACGGGGAAGGGCGAACTTCCGCCCTGCGCACCCTGACCGAACTGCGCGCCGCGGTGGAACCCAGCGCCGCCCGGTATGCCGCGCTGCGGGCAGGCCCGGACGAGCGCGGCAGGCTGCGCGCGCTGGCCGACCAGCTGGCGAGCACGGCGCAGGACGCCGATCTGCAGGCCTTCCTCGAGCACGACATCGCCTTTCATCATCTCGTGCTCACCGCCTCCGGCAATCCGATGTTCGGTCAGCTCTCCGAGGTCGTCGCCGAGGTGCTCACGGGCAGGACCGGGCACGGCCTGATGCCCCAGCGACCGCAGCCGGAGGCGGTCAGGCTGCACGTCGAAGTGGCGGTCGCCATCGTGGCGGGGCAGCCGGACCGCGCCGAGCGGGCCATGCGCGACATCGTGGTGCAGGCCCGCGAGGAGATGTTCGAGCTGATCGAGTAAGAGGGTTGTGCCCCTGCGCCGTTCACACGTTCGGTACGGTCGGCGGGTACTGGGAGGCGGCCGCGTACGGCGGCCGGACACGGCGAGCGGGGATTCACGGGTGAGCGCGGCGCGAGCGATCGGACTGCTGCTGGGTGTACTCGCCGACGGCGCGATCGGTGATCCCCGGCGGGCCAATCCCTCGGTGCGCTTCGGGGAGCTGTCCCGGTGCGTGGAGTCCCGTGTCTACGCCGACCACCCACTGCCCGGCGCCCTGCACACCACCGGTCTCGCCGGGGCGGCCGTGCTCGCCGGTGTCGCCACCGAGCGCTTCGGCCGTCGCGGCCCGGTCCTGCAGGCCGCTGGTACCGCCGTCGTCACCTGGGCGGTCCTCGGCGGCGCACGGCTGGCCGCGAACGGTACGGAACTCGCTCGCGCACTCGAGACCGGCGACCTCGAAGCCGCCCGGCGAACCTTGGGTGGTCTCGACCAGCGCCAGACCGCCGGACTCGAGGTGATCGGCCTTTCCCGTGCTTCGGTGGAGACCGTCGCCGAGCACACGTCCGACGTGGTGGTGGCACCGCTGTTCTGGGGCGCGGTCGCGGGTGCACCGGGTCTGCTCGGTTCCCGCGCGGTGACGATTCTGGCCCGCAACGCGGGCAGGCGGGTGCCGAAGTACCGCCGATTCGGCTGGTGCGCGGCCCGGCTGGACGAGTTCGTGAACCTGCTGCCCACGCGGGCGGCGGCCGCGATGACCGTGGCCGCCGCGCCGGTCGTCGGCGGTTCCGCGTCCGGCGCCTGGCGTGCCTGGCGCCGGGACACACTGGCGCATCCCAGCCCCAACGAGGGCAGGGTGGAGGCGGCGTTCGCCGGCGCCCTCGAGGTCCGCCTCGGTGGTCGCACGGTGTACGCGCACGGGCAGGAGGAACTTCCGGTGCTCGGCGACGGCCGCAACCCCGACACCGGGCACGTCACCAGGGCGGTGGAGCTGTCCAGGGTCGTCGGCTGGCTGGCCGGGCTCAGCTCCGCGGTGCTGGCGCTCCTGGTGGGCCTGCGCCGTCGCCGCAGGGCCTGAACACCAGGGCCGACACCGCGTGTGCCTTCCACGCGCATGCGTGTGCGGTTTGTGCACACCTGATTGCCTTCGGTGCACGGTCAGGAGACCGAAGCCTCGTTCCGCGGCCCGCGGTCCGAGGACGACTCGGTCTCCTCGTCCTCGGCGACCATCTGCGCGACCGACTTGCGGCGCTGGGGCCGTGGCTGCTGCTCGGCCAGCGCGCCACCTGGCTTCAACTCGCGCACGGTGAAGTACAGCCAGCCCAACAGGACCATGGTGCCGAAGGCGATCCACTGCAGCGCATAGGAGAGGAAGGGGCCTGCTTCGACCTGCGGTAGCGGCAGCGTGCCGAGGGCTCCGGGCTGACCCGAGTCCAGTTGCAGGTAGCCGGGGCGGATGTCCAGCCCGGTCGCCGCCGCGACCACCTTCGAGTCGACGCTGTAGCTGTGCAGCTTGCCGCCGGTGGAGTCGTTCGCGAACGCGGGCCGCGCCTGCGGATCGGTCTCGTCCACCCTGATCCGGCCGACGAGTTCGACCCGCGTCTCCGGTGGCGCCTGATATTCCGGCACCCGAATCTGCTGATCCGGCTTCAGGTAGCCACGGTCGATCAGCACGATCTGTCCGTCCGTCGTGCGCAGCGGTGCGAGCACCTCGTACGCGGGCTCGCCCAGCACCGTGCGCAGGCGGGCGATGACCTCGTGCTCGGACAGATAGGTTCCGGTCACCGCGACCCGGCGCCACTCGGTGGTCCGGTCCGGCGCGGTTCCGGGCGGGAGCACCTCGGCCAGCGGCTGTGGCTCGGAGGTGAAGGACTCCTGCAGCGCGGCGTTCTGTGCCTGACGTTCCTCGTGCCTGTTGAACTGCCACGGAGCAAGCAGCGTGTAGCACGCGATGGCGAACGTGAACACCACCAGCGTCAACGCCAGCCAGCCTGGCTTGAGCAGGAACTTCAACCGCACCCTTCAACGGTAAGCGGTCCCCGTGTCGCGCGCGCCGTCGGGCGGGGCTCTAACCCGCGCGGAGCGTTTTCTGCGCCGCCGCGAGTGCCTGTCCTGCGTATCCCCCGCCGAAGAGCACGGCGTGCACCAGCAGGAAGTGGAGCTGATGCAGCTCGGTTCGGTCGCGCCAGCCGGGGGCCAGGGGAGCGCCCGCCGCCTCGGCCTCCTCCGCGTACGCGCCGAGTACCCGTTCCAGGTGGGGCAGGCCGAACACGGCGAGCACGGCGAGGTCGGTCTCCCGGTGCCCGCCGTGCGCGGCGGGATCGATCAGCCAGACCTGCCCGTCGTGGCCCCAGTGGATGTTGCCGCTCCAGGTGTCGCCGTGCAGGCGAGCGGGTGGTTCCGGCGGCCCGGCGAGTTCGGGCAGCCGGTCCCGGACCTCGTCGAACACCGCGATCTGCCGGGCGGAGTAGCGGCCCTGGTCGGCGGCCATCCGGACATAGGGGGCGATCCGGTGCGCGCCGAAGAACGTCGGCCAGTCCGGGCAGGGCTCGTTGCGCATCGGCGTCAGTCCCATCGAGGCGTCGGCAGGGCCGCCGGGTGGGGGAGAGCCGTACGCGGGGGCGCCGCGCAGATGCAGTCTGGCCAGACCGCGGCCGAACGCCTCGGCGGCCCGAACGGTCGCGGGTCCCGGCCGTACGTACTCGCTGACGAGCCACTCGTCGTCGGCGCCGAGGACGGCGGGGATCGGCACGTCGCCGCTCTCGCCGAGCCAGCGCAGCCCGGCGGCTTCGGCCACGACGTCGTTGGGCCGCGATCCCCGTTTGGCGACGGCAGTGCGTCCGTCTTGCAGGGCGACCTCGAAGAGCGAGCCGCCCAGTTGGCGGATGTTCGCGACTCGTTCCGCGGTGAGCCGTTCGGCGGCTGCCCGCGCGCTCATCGGTTCGCGCGGATCCAGTCGAGCAGGCCGGGCATGCTCCGTTCGATCATGCCCAGCACGATGTCGAAACCGTCGGACCCGCCGTAGTACGGATCGGGTACCTCCGCGTCGTCGGGAGCGGTCGGGTCGAACGAGCGCAGCAGCCGGATCCGGTCGGGGTCGTCGACCAGTTCCCGCAGGTCGTCGAGGTGACCGGTGTCGGCGACGAGCAGCAGGTCGGCCGCAAGGTGCTCCTCGCCGACCTGCGCGGCGACGTGCTCCACCCGGTAGCCGTGCCTGCGCAGGGTTGTCACGGCCCTGGCGTCGGCTGGCTCGCCGACATGCCAGGGCCCGATGCCCGCGCTGCTGATCCGCACGTCGTCGCTCAGCCCTGCCTCGCGCAGGTGTCGTTCGAGGACGAGGGCGGCCATCGGGGAGCGGCAGATGTTGCCGGAACAGACGAAACAGATGTGCATGCGCTTGTTCCCGGATGGGGCGTCGTCGTTGTTCACACCGCCAGTGTCCCCGCCGCAACGGGTATCGTCCTCGCGGGTCATGGTGGTGACGATCCTGCCGCCTGGACGGGACCACGGCGACAACAAAGGGCTTCACCCCTCGCGCCATCCGCGTCGACTGGAAGTAGCCGTCTACACTCCAGCCGCGCGGAGCGTGTCCCGCAGGCCCTGCCGTGCCCCGGACCGGTCCATAAGCGCCGCTGTTCGCCGCAGGCTGTGCCGTGCCCGGCCCGAGGTCGTCTGGTTCAGGTGCAAGACGACCTCGTGTGCAACGTGCTCGGCCTCCGCCCAGGCCCCGGCACGCACCGCTCCCTCCAGCAGCAGCGCCCTGCACCCGTTCTGACCGCGCCGGTCGTGGGTATAGCTCTCCACCGCGTCGGCCAGCTCTGGCAGTGACCGGGACCAGTCGCCCAGGGCGGCGTGGGCCATTCCCTCGTGCCAGGTCATTTCTGTCGGGAGCATCCACCACGTCCATGCCGGATCCCGGCTGGTGACACTGTTGTCCAGCAGGGATCGCGCCCGGCCGAACTCCGCGCGCTGCTCCGCGTCGTCGCCCAGTGCAGCCAGGGCGCGAGCTCGGCGCAGGCTGACCAATGCCGCCACTCGACCCGGGAGGTTGTCTCGCTCTTGCATGTGGCTGGTGATGCGTAGTGCCTCGTAGGGGCGGCCAGTGTGCACTGCGCACATCGCCAGGTTGGTGAGCAGGAACCACTCCATGGGCAGGTCCCCGGACGTACGGGCCAGCGCCAGCGCATCCAGGTTGACCTGCCGAGCCTCGTCTTGGAGTTCGGCGTCGTAGAGCAACCACCCCGCCAACTCGCCCAGTTCAGCGGTGGCCGCCTCCAGATCCCGTTCCACACTCGTCCGGTAGCGACCACTGGCGAGGGTGCCTTGCGCGGCCCGGAACTCGGCCACGGTCAGCCGAGCGATCTCCGGCCCGCCGACGGTGTTGTTCAACGCGACAATCCGATCCACGGTCTCCCGGAGGGAGTTCACGAAGTCCGAACCGACCGGCGTTCCCAGGGCGTCGTGGAGAGCCCATTCACATACATCGCGGGTTACGGGCTCACCTTTGAGTTGCGCCGCTGGGGTTCTGACTGGGCGGCGGTTCGCGGAGGAGGGCTGGAATCCCAGCTCCGACTCAGGGCTGTTAAAGACGGCCGCGAACGCTGACCGGTAGTCGGCGTTGGGCCAGCGGATCTTGCCGCGCTCCAAGCGGGCCACGTAGTGCTCGTCCACCACGGCGTGCCTGTCGGTGTGAGCGACAAGCCAGGCATTCACGGCGTCGGCCAGCTCAGCGCGACTCATCGCAGCGCCACGGACGCGCGGAGAGGGGGCCGCCTCGCGGGCGGCCCGTAGGCGGTCGTTTCGGCTCGCGGCCGTTCTCCTCACGGCGCCAATTGTGCCCCTCTGTCCGCCCCCGGGAATCACCCTGGTGATCGGCCGTTATCGGCGCAGCGTAATCAGGTCAGCCTTGCTGGGTGACCAGTCGCAACAGCCGCAACGGCAGCGCCTGCCCTGTTCGGCCCCCGGACGGCTCAGGGGTACGCATCTTCTGTCCCGGGTGCTCGGAAGCGGCGGAGTCAGCGTGAGCACCGCCAGAGGTCCACGGTGGGCGACCGTCGGTCAGCAGCGGCACGCTGTGCTGGCGTGGGAGCGGTCCGGGGCCTGGAGCTATGCGCGCTCCGCGTGCGGCTGGCTGCTCACTCCCTCGGTCTATGACCGCGCTCCCGACGCGCCCGTGTGCCCCACCTGCCGCGCGCTGCACCCCGATCTCACGGCGGCCCGTCTTGTCCGCGGCTTGGGGCGGGCCGTCGTGGACCAGCCGGAGGGGAAGCGGTGACCGCGCCGGATGACGCCACCCTGGCCGTGCTCATCCGGCAGACCCAATGGCTGCTGGACGACGTGGCCCACGACCTCCCGGCCGAGCGCGTCACCCCCGAGAAGGGCGAGGAGCTTGCCCGGATCCTGGAGGACTTGGCCGCGCTTGTCCGGCGGCGGACCTGGCGCGTAGTCATCGACTCGGAGATGTAGGAAGATCCGGTCTCCGACGAGACCAACGGAAGGCAAGCATGTATCGGCTGTGGCGAGTGGTGCTCAAGCCCATGGTGTGGGACGACGACGAGCCACAGCATCACATCATCGAGGCGCTCACGGAACGTGACGCAGCGCAGACCTTTCCGCAACACCGGGTGATCCGAGTCGAGCCCTACAGCGGCTTCAAGTCACCCGAGCGGCGCGTAGAATCGAAGCCGAGCCGCTTCGCCCCGGTCGCTCGGTCGGCCTGGTGGGCCGTGAGGTGGGTGGCACGGGGGATCGGACGCGGAGGTCGGAGGTTCTGGCGCTGGCTGCCGGACAAGGACGCGCGCTAGCGCGGCCTACAGGAGGTTGCCCAGTGCGTCGGTGCGTACTGGGTCACCCAGGCCCGTCCGAGACCACCAGAGATGGTTGGTATCCATGAACCGGATCGTGACCTGGAAGCTACTGGAATCGAGTGCTTTCCGGATTGCCTCTCGCAGGTTGTCCGAGAGCAACTCGGAGGATTCGAAGGTCTTGGCCTGGTTCTTCGGGATGTGGGTGTAGTCCCGAGGGTCGAGCCTGTCAGAGGAAATCTCGATCGGTCCTCGCAGGTTGCTGATGCTCGCGTGGTGAATGGGGGCGGTGCTGTCGTTGAAGATGACGACGAAACCGACCCGAGGCCTTCGGTCGTTGGCCTCCGGACCCCGCAGGACGAACTCTCCCCGCACACGGTGGTGAGCGTGCAGGAAGCCCCGCAGGGCCCGAACGGCTGACGTTCGAGGGAGACCTGAAGGCACTACAGGTCGGCGGCCAGGTCGAACTAGCGGAATGAGACACGGAGGGACAGTCAGCCCTGGGGAAGGGCGGGGCCTCCATGGTCAACCTGCGCATTCGGTCGCGCGGTCGACCACGTCTCTGACAGTCTCCCCGGACATCCCGCCGAGTATCTCCGTGCCGACAGACGCGAGGGGTGGCGCTGATCGGCGCCGGGGCCGTCAGCCGGACCGCGCATGAAAAGATCGGCGGCATGTCCGAGTCAGCACCCGGGGCCGCCACCGTGTCCGATGTCGTCACCGCGCTGGAGACCGCCTACCCGCCCGAACTCGCCGAGTCCTGGGACGCGGTCGGCCTGGTCTGTGGTGATCCCGCCGAGCCCGTGCGGCGCGTCCTGGTGTGCGTCGACGTCGTGCGGGAGACGGTGGAGGAGGCGATCGAACTCGGCGCGCAGCTGATCGTGGCGCACCACCCCCTGCTGCTGCGTGGTGTGCACGGTGTCGCCGCCGACAGCACGAAGGGCAGCCTCGTCCACCGGATGATTCGTGCTGGCGTCGCTCTGTACTGCGCGCACACCAACGCGGACTCGGCCAGCCCAGGCGTGTCCGACGCGCTGGCCGAGGCGATCGGCCTGCGGGTGCTCGCCCCGTTGTCTCCGCACACCTCGACCGAACATGGCGCGACCGGCATCGGCCGGATCGGTGAGCTACCGGAGCCGGAGCCGTTCGGGGCGTTCGTGGAGCGGGTCGCCCAGGCCCTGCCCACGACCGAGCCGGGGGTGCTCGGCGCGGGCGACCCCGACCGTCCGATAAGGACTGTTGCCGTCTCGGGCGGGGCAGGGGACAGCTACCTCGGAGCGGCCACCGCCGCCGGTGTCGACGCCTACGTCACCGCCGACCTGCGCCACCACCCCGCGGGCGAGCACCTCGAATCCGTCGGCCGGGTTCCCGCTCTGGTCGGGCTCACGCACTGGGCCAGCGAATGGCCCTGGTGCGGGCAAGCCTCGACGGTGATCGGCGCGGCCACGGCGGGTACGGTCGAGGTCCACATCTCCACGCGGAGCACCGATCCGTGGAACGTTCGAGCCGGTTGAGGGAGAACACAAAGTGAAGGCAGATCCAGCCGTGCAGCGGCAGCTGCTCGACCTCGCCAAGGTCGACGCCGAGCTGTCCCGTATCGCGCACCGCCGTCGCACGCTGCCCGAGCTGACCGAGATCGCCGAGGTGGAGAAGACCCTGCGGGAGCGCAAGGACGCGCTGGTGGCCGTGCAGACGTCGGCCTCGGACATGGACCGGGACGTGGCGCGGCAGGAGCGCGAGGTCGAGTCCGTGCGGGCGCGGGAGGACAAGGACCGCAAGCTGCTCGCTTCCGGTTCCGTCTCGCCGAAGCAGCTGACCGACCTCGAACACGAGCTGGCGACGCTCGAGCGCAGGCAGTCCGCGCTGGAGGACGACCTGCTG
Source organism: Amycolatopsis marina (assembly GCF_900111885.1). GTDB lineage: Bacteria > Actinomycetota > Actinomycetes > Mycobacteriales > Pseudonocardiaceae > Amycolatopsis > Amycolatopsis marina. The sequence continues at coordinate 39,491 of NZ_FOKG01000015.1, read as the reverse complement.
GAGTTGATGGAACGCCGGGAGGCGCTCGAACTCGACGCCCAGCGCACCGGCGCGGAGGTCGACAAGGCCGAGCAGCAGCTCGCCGAAGCGGCCCGCAGGCGCGACGACGTCCTCGCGGATCTGGAGGCAACGGAGGCTCGGCGTACCACCGAGCGCACCGCCCTCGTACCCCGCTTCCCCGAAGACCTGCTCAACCTCTACGAGCGCGTGCGGGCGCAGAAGGGCATCGGCGCGTCCCTGCTGCGTGCGCGCAAGTGCGGCGCCTGCCAGCTGGAACTGGACCGCAACACCGTCGCCGAGATCAAGACGACGGCGGAGGACGACGTCGTCCGCTGCGACAACTGCGGTGCCATTCTCGTGCGGACTCTGGAGTCAGGCCTATGAGTGTGGGTTGGGTCGGGTCTGCGGAGGAGGTCCGCACCATTGGATGCTGTCGGACGCTGGAATCGGGTCTGTGAGTTGGGACCTGTGACGGATCGGGTGATCGTCGAGGCCGACGGGGGTTCCCGGGGCAACCCCGGCCCTGCCGGGTACGGCGCCGTGGTCAAGGACGCCGAGACCGGCGAGGTGCTGGCCGAGCGCAGCGAGGGACTGGGTATCGCCACCAACAACGTGGCCGAGTACCAAGGGCTCATCGCCGGGCTGGAGGCGGCGGCCGAGCTCGGTGCGTCCACAGTGGACGCCATGCTGGATTCCAAGCTCGTCGTCGAGCAGCTGTCGGGCCGCTGGAAGATCAAGAACGCCGCGCTGCAGCCGCTCGCGCAACGAGCACGGGAACTCATGGCCGGATTCGACCGTGTGCGGTTCGAGTGGATCCCGCGTGCCCGCAACGCCCACGCCGACCGGCTCGCCAACGAGGCGATGGACACCCAGGCCGGGATCGCACCGAAACACACGGCCGAGGTGGCGCGGCAGGCCGAGCTCGGCGACCCGGACCCGGACCCCGACCGGGCCCCGGTCCGCTGGTCCGGCGCGACCGGGACACCGACCCGGCTGCTGCTACTGCGCCACGGCCAGACATCGATGTCAGTGGACCGGCGCTACTCCGGGCGCGGGGACGTGTCGCTGACCGATGCCGGCGCGCAGCAGGCGGCCGCGGCCGCGAAGCGGCTCGCCTCGATGGACGGCCTGGTCATCGGCGGGGAGGCGGCGCCGATCATCGCCTCGCCGCTCACCAGGGCACGGCAGACGGCGGAGGCGGTGGCCGACGCGCTCGGCGGCCGGGTGAGCACGCACCCCGGCCTGCTGGAGACGGACTTCGGGGACTGGGAGGGACTGACGTTCGGCGAGGCCGCCGAACGCGACCCGGACCTGCACCGCGAGTGGCTCGGTGACCCCTCGGTGCCCGCACCGAACGGCGAGAGCTTCGATGCCGTGCACCGCAGGGTGCGCCGCGCCCGCGACGAACTGCTGGCGACCTACGGGGGTCGCACGATCGTCGTCGTCAGCCACGTCACGCCGATCAAGTCGCTGCTCCGGATGGGTCTGGACGCGGGCCCTTCACTGCTGTTCCGGCTGCACCTGGACCTGGCCTCGCTGTCGGTGGTCGAGTTCTATCCCGACGGCAACGCCTCGGTCCGCCTGGTGAACGACACCTCCCACCTGAGCTGAAGGGGTCATCCCGGTGTCCGGGCCGGTCGGTCGCTACCCTGGACGGTGCGGACGAGCTGGCAGGGCGGTCGCGACGCCGCGTCTCGGCGCGGTTTCGAGGAAAGTCCGGACTCCGCAGGGCAGGGTGGTTGCCAACAGCAACCCGGGGTGACCCGCGGGACAGTGCCACAGAAAACAGACCGCCTGCCGCGCGAGCGGCGGGTAAGGGTGAAACGGTGGTGTAAGAGACCACCAGCGCCCCGGGTGACCGGGGCGGCTCGGTAAACCCCACCCGGAGCAAGGCCAAGAGGGAGTTCACGCTCCTGCGCAGGCGTTCGAGGACGGCCCGTCCGATGCCTGCGGGTAGGCCGCTAGAGCCTGTCGGCGACGGCAGGCCGAGATGGATGGCCGCCCATCGCGGTGCCGCTACGGCGCACCGCGTGGACAGGATCCGGCTTACATGCCAGCTCGTCCGCGCCCCCTCGCACTTTCCCGGGAAAGTGCGGTACTTGCGCGTGCACACACGGCACTTTCCCGGGAAAGTGCCGTTACGTGTCGTACCCTCCGGTAGGTTGATGACCATGGATCAGGACGATGCGAGCAAGGTCGCCTTCCGGTGCAATCGCGTGCTGGAGCCCCTCCACTCGATGATCTACTTCGCGCCTGAGGCGGAAGAGCGCTACACCGAAGCCGGCCTGCGGCCCGGCCGGATGGGGTACTTCGCCAGCCGATCCGCCCCGATGGGCGCGGTCGGCGCGGGCCTCGTGGCCGCGACCTTCTTCAACTTCAATCCCGAACTGGTCGCCCGGCACATTCCGCGTGCCTGGACGCTGGCCACACCGGAGCGGGTTCTCGAGGCCCGCTTCGCCGCCGCCGATGCCGCGCTGCGCAGGCTGCTCGGCGAGGACACGATCACCTCAGGCGAACTCGACGAGGCCGCGAAGCTGGCCAGGCAGGCCGCCGAGGGGTGTCTGCCGGAGGGCCGCCCGCTGTACGCCGCCCACGCCGACCTCGAATGGCCGGAGGAACCGCACCTCGTGCTCTGGCACGCGGTCTCGCTGTTGCGTGAGTTCCGGGGCGACGGGCACATCGCGGCGCTCATCGCGGCCGGATTCAACGGATTGACCGCCATCGTCAGCCACACCGCCACCGGCAAGGGCTTCCTCGAGCCGATCGCGAAGAAACTGCGTGGCTGGTCGGACGAGCAGTGGGCGGGCGCGGTCGAGCACCTGCGGGAGGCCGGACTGCTCGATGAGGACGGCTCGCTGACCGAGCAGGGCGCCGCTCTGCGTAGCGAGGTCGAGGCCGTGACCAACCGCGCTGCCGCTGTGCCGTGGTCCCTCCTCGGTGGGGAGAAGGCCGAGCGCCTGCACGATCTCGGGCGGGCACTGAGCCGGACCGCCGTGGCCGCGGGGGCCTTCCCGGACGGCGTCTTCGCCGGTCGCTGACTGACCGGGACGTTTCCGGAAAGCAAATTCCTCCACATCAGTTTTTGATCACTCACGGTGACGAAAACGGCGAGCGGGGCGGCACCCGAACTGTTTTCCCTTCTCCTTCGGTTGATCGTTTTACCGCCAGCCCACAATGCGGTCGGTCACCGGGCAGAGGCCGATGCGGCCTCCTTTCGGGGCATGGTTCACTGGTTGCATCGCATTGACGCCGAATGCCGGATACCCAGAGTGAGTTGGATCCTCGCGACCGGGTGAGTCCATCGGCACACTACGAAATCCGGGTGGAGTGCCTCGATACTGAGTGGATTCACGGTGATGATGGAGAGCGACCAGTTGAGGAAGAATCGGCCGTAGTGCGCGCTGGGCAAGAAGCCCTCAGGTGTGGAAGGGCCCTTTGACCACTACCCCTTGTAACGCCATGATGTTCTGTGAACACGGCAAGTGTTGGAACTGGCAAGTGTTGGAACCACAGTGGGGTGCACGACCGTGCGCCCCGCACAACCACGCTCCGCGCAACTTGGAGTAAGCGATGACGATCATGACCCTTGCGGCACTGGCGCAGGACGGCGAGCTCGGAACGGGCGGCGTCCGCACCTGGCTGCTCGACAACGTGGTTCCGCTGGTGTTGCTCGCCGTGGCGCTGCTGCTGCTCTGGCTGGGCGGCGGCAAGGGCGACAACGCCGGAGTCATGCGCCGCCTGGCCGGCGTGGTGGTCGCGCTGGCGATCATCGGCCTCGCGGTCAGTGGCGCGGGTGTCGACGTCGGCGAATGGATCGCCGGCCTGTTCACCGGCTGAGGTGCTTCGGCCTTGCGAATCCGAACCGATGACGACGTCTACCGGGTCGATGCCGTATGGCTCGGCCCGCCGAAGGCCACCTTTCCGTGGCGGGCCAGGTACGTGGCGTGGGGCGTCGGCGTTCCGGTGTTCCTGCTGGTGCTGACCGTCGAACGGCAGATGGGCTTCAGCTTCGGCTTCTTCTCGACGGCCTGGGCCTTCGTCATCACCATCGTCATCACCAGGTTCATCACCGCCAAGATCAGCCACGAGCGCCCGCTCGGGTCGGTCATGACGATGTGGGCCAGGGAACTGCGAACTCCACGTGAGCGGACCAGCGGGTCCGGCGGCGCGGTCAGTGCCAGCAAGGTGCGGGTGCGGACCGAACGGCCGAGACCCAAGTCGAGGACGAGAGGGCCGAGAACGAGAGGGGCCACGCCACCACCCAGAACCCAGCACAGCCCAGCACGAGCGCGCCGTGGCCGGCCTCCGGCCCCGGTCGGGAGGTAGTCGTTGTTCGGTCGCGGCGGAAGCCGGCAGAAGCGGGAGCAGGACCTGCCCCTGGCCGCCAGTTCCTGGCAGCCTGGTCAGGCACAGCAGCCACAGCAGCGCCCGGTGCCGGCACAGTCGAAGGCTGCGCAGAGATCTGCGCAGTCCAGGTCAGCACAGGCGAAGAAGGCCAACTCGGGTAAGAAGGGCAGGAGACTGCCCGGCGAACAGTCGGTACCGACCTACACCCCCTCGATCGCGGCAAGAAGCATCGACGGGCACCTGCTGCGTACCGGGCACGAGGTCTACGCCTGGTACCGGCTCGCGCCGCAGCGCTGGTCGTTCCGGTCGGACTCGCAGCGACGTGACCTCATCGCGGCCATCGCCGGGCAGTACGCCGAGCTGCAGGGCCGGTGGCTGCACCTGCGCGTGACCAACCGGCCGTACCCGATCCGGATGTGGGCCGAGTCCCACGTCCACAACGCCGTCGGCCGCCCGCCGGACAGCCCCGGCGCCCTCTCCTTCGACGAGTACCTGATCGGTGAGCAGCAGCAGCTGATGGGCCGATCGATGGCGGAGAAGGAGGTCTACATCGGGGTCCAGGTGCAGACCAGGGGAGTGATGGACCGTGCCGTGGAGCGTGCGGCCCCGCTGCTGCGCAAGATTCTGCCCGAGGCCGTGGACGCCGAGCTGACCGCGCTCGACTCCGAGGTCGAGCACCTCGACCAGGTGATCGGTTCCGCCGGGCTGGAGGGCAGGCCCGCGCACGCCGAGGAGATGTCCTGGCTGATGCACCGGTCCTGTTCGCTGGGCCTGCCGGCCCCGCGCAACCTGCCCGCCGTGCCGGGCGCCGCCTGGGAGCCGGAGGACCTGGCCAGCTTCACCGACGCCGCGGACTTCCACGCCGATCCGTACGCCCCGACGGTCACCGTGCGCGGACGCACCGGTTCCAACGCCGGGGTGTCCCGGCACGTCGCGGTGCTCACCGTCGGCCAGATGCACGGCCTGCAGATCCCGGAGGTCGACGACCCCTGGGTGCAGCACGCCGATCGCCTCGCCGGTGCGGTTGAGTGGTCCGCGCGCATCTACGTGCGCAGGCCGGAGGAGGTCGCGGGCGAGCTGCAGCGACAGATGAACAAGGTGCGCTCGCAGGTGAAGCACTACACCGACGAGCACGAGCTGGAACCGCCGCAGTCGCTGGCCAGGCAGGCCTCTCGCGTGCTGGAGATCGACGACGAGATGACGTCGGGATTCACCGCGCTGGCCACCCGGGTCCGGTCCTGGTGGCGGCTTGCCGTATCCGGGCCGACCGAGCGCGACGCGCTGCGCATGGCACAGCAGTTGCTCGACCTGTACAAGCCGAAGATCGCGATCGAGCATCCCGAGGCGCAGTACGCGATGGCCAGGGAGTTCATCCCCGGCGAGCCGCTGGCCTCGGCCGCCTACATGCGCCGCGGCTCGGTCGTCTGGGCCGCGTCGTCCGTGCCGACGGCCACCGCGGAGGTCGGCGACCGGCGGGGCATCCTGCTCGGCGAGACCTGCACCGCCACCCGGCGTCCGGTGGCCTGGGACCCGTGGATGGCACAGGAGATCCGGGACGGCTCCGGCCTCACCGCGATGGTGGCCGGCCTCGGTGGCGGCAAGTCCTTCCTCGGTGGTGGCATCGTCTACAAGACGCTGCGATCGGGGGCCCACTGGACGATCCTGGATCCGTCGGGGCCCCTGTCCCGGCTGTGCGACCTGCCGGAGATCCGGCCCTACGCGCGGCCGATCAACCTGCTCAACGCCCAGCCCGGCATCCTCAATCCGTACCGGGTGGTGGCCGAGCCGCAGCTGGACCACTTCCTGGACGAGGAGGACCCGGAGCGGGCATGGCGTCGGGAACGCGCGCTGGCCGGCGCCACCCGGCGCCGACTTGTGCTCGACGTGCTCGCCGGGGTGCTGCCGTACGAGGTTTCCCGGATGGCGCAGACCCGGATCGTCCTGCTGCGCGCCGTGCGCGCGGTCGGTGGTCGCTTCGATGCCGATCCGGGCCAGGTGATCGACGCACTGCGCAGGGACTCCAGCGAGCACCACGAGCATGCCGTGGTCGTGGCCGACTTCCTGGACGAGATGCGTGAGCGGATGTCGCTGCTCATCCCGGAGTCCGGTGCCGATCCGTACTCCGAGACCCGCGACGACCGGCTCACCGTGCTGACCATGGCGGGGCTCACCCTGCCGAAGGACGGCGTTGGCCGGGAACACTGGACCGACGCCGAGGCGCTCGGTGTGGAGATGCTCAACCTGGCCGCCTGGCTGACCCAGCGGTCGGTCTACGAGAAGCCCAAGGATCTGCGCAAGGGCGTCTGGATCGACGAGGCGTTCTTCCTCTCCGAGGTGCCGACCGGGCGGGTCCTGATGAACCGGTTCGCCCGTGACTCCCGGAAGTGGAACGTCCGGGTGCTGCTGTCCTCGCAGATCCCGGCGGACTTCCTGAAGATCCAGGGTTTCGTGGCGCTGCTCGACTCGGTGTTCGTCGGCAGGCTCGACGACGACGAGGCGCAAGCGGACGCGCTGCGCCTGCTCAAGGTGCCCGTCGGAGTCGGCTACGAGCAGGTCGTCGCGGCTCTGGGCAGGCGTCCCGGCGGGCAACGGGGCCTCGATCGGGACCGGGAACCGAGGCAGTTCATCTTCGGCGACGGCGCCGGTGGCGTCGAGCGCATCCGGGTGGACTTCTCCGGGCCGCACCTGGAGCACCTGCGGGCCGCGATGGACACCACACCTGGTTCGAAGGACGCGCGGGTCGCTGACGGCGGGCGCGTTGTCGGAGCGGACGAACCCGAGGACGAGCAGCGGCCGTACGTCGCCGCCCCGCCGGAAGACGACTTCGCGGGCAAACTCGACAACGAACTGGAAGAGGACCTCGAACGGGCAGCCGAACTGGAGGTCGGCCTCACCGAGGAGCAGGTACTCAACACGCCGCCGGGCGGGCAGCCGGACGACCAGCCACCGGAGCGGCCGGAACAGCGTTCGCCGAACGGGCGCGAGCAACAGCATGCGGGAGCGGGAAAAAACGGCACCGGCCGGGACGCGGCATGAGCAAACCTGCACGAGGTGACGCGGGGCAGTTCTGTGGTGAGGGGCGAATGCCCTGCACGCGGAGCGGAGCGAGGCCGGGTGACACTGCATGAGCAAACCTGCACGAGGTGACGTGGGTGGCCCCTGTGCCGACGGGGCCGGTGATTCGCCGTGATCACGCTGTTGACGGTTCTGTCGCTGCTGCTCCTCGCCCGGTGTTGGCAGGTGGCCCGGCGGCGTCGCCGTCGAGGCGAGCCGGTGCTGGGCAAGGCGGGCAGGCGCAGCGCGGCCACGCAGCGGCGTTCCGCGCTGCTGATGGTGGTCGCGATCCTCGGTCTGCAGGCCCTGTTCCTCGGGCCGTCGGCCTCCGCCGCGGCCTGCGGCGAGGCGCCCAACCCCGAGCGGCCTGGTTCGGGGATGGTCGGCGCGCTCGACCCGGCGCACAGCCAGGGCGAGGCGGGCAGCGCCTACTTCGACTACAGCTACGCGGGTGCCGTGTGGCACGTGTTCGAGACCGACTGCGGACCGTTGTCCGGTATCACCGACCCGAACTCGACCATCGACACGTGGGCGGGCAACCAGCTGTTCAACCTCGGCAAGAACATCGTCGGGGCGACCAACTCGCTGCACTACACGGTGATGAAGGGTGGCCTGCTCACCCCGCTCTACGACGCCGTGCGGTCCGGGGCGGAGAAGGTCTACAACAACATCTACGGCCAGCTGTTCGGGCTGGCCGCGCTGTTGCTGGCGATCATGTTGTTCCGCAACATCTGGCGCGGTGACCTGTCCGCGGTCAGCAAGCGGGCGCTGTACGCACTTGCCGGGGTGTGGCTGGCCGCGTCGTCGTTCGCGATGTTGCGGTTCTACGACGAGATCGACTCGGCGATCGTGCAGACCACGACGAACATCCAGGCCGGGTTCGTGGACGAGTCGGAGAACCGGGTCATCCGGCACGTGCTGCCGACCAATCTGCACAACGAGGTCGTCTACAAGAACTGGTTGCGCGGTGAGTTCGGCTCTCCGGAGGCGCCACAGGCCGAGCAGTTCGGCAGGCCGTTGCTGGACGCCCAGGCCTTCACCTGGGCCCAGGTCCGCGACGGCGCGGACGCCGACCAGGCGGTCGTCGACGCGAAGAAGGCGGAGTTCAAGGAGATCTCCACCCAGCTGGGCCCGGCCACCGGGTACTTCACCGGTGAGGACGGCAGCCGTACCGGATCCGGTCTGCTGGCCTTCCTGCAGAGCCTGGTCTACTCGCTGTTCCAGCTCTTCGCCAAGGCCGCCGTGCTACTGGCACAGGTGCTGGTGCGGCTGTTCACCCTGACCGCGCCGTTGATCGGGCTCGTCGCCCTGCTGCACCACGACATCCTGCGCAGGGTGGCGAAGGTGGCGGGCGCCGTCGCGTTCAACCTGGTGGTGCTCTCGGTGCTCGCGGGGGTGCACGCGCTGCTCCTGCAGGCGATCTTCGACGCGGGCAGCGCGCTGTCGATGCTCACCCAGATGGTGATGGCCGGGCTGGTGACGATCCTGCTGTTCCTCGTCGGCAGGCCGGGACGACGGCTCTGGCAGATGGTCGAGATGTCGGTCGGGATGGTCGGCTCGGCCGTACCGTCGCCGAAGAGCGGGCTGTTCTCCCGGTTCCGCAAGCAGCAGGAGGGGCCGACACCGCAGGACGAGTTCTGGCAGAACGTCCGCGACACCGACGACGTCGCGGGCAACGCGGAGAAGCGCGGCCCGCTCGGCGCGACGGTCGGTGGCAGGCGGGTCCGGCCGGAGGCGAGCACGGTGTTCGCGAGTGCCCAGCGAATGGACGGCGCGGCGGCTGGGCAGCGTCCCGCCGCTGCCTGGTCGGGAGCGTGGCCCGGTGGCGAGGTGTCGGGTCCTGGTTCACGGCCCGGGCTGCCTGCGGGTGGCACGGGTGCCGAGTACCCCGCCTTCCGCCCAGGAGTCGGTGCGCCGGGGGACTACATGCCCGCCGGATCAATCGGTCAGGGCGCGGGCTTCACCGCGGCGGCGAGCAGGCGGGTGGACACCGCGCCGGTGTCCGATCGCCGATGGGACCGGGGCGAGGACCCCGATCCCGTCGTGGTGCCCTCCCGGATGTCCGCGGTCGGTGCGGACACCGGCGGGTACCAGCGTTCGCCTGCGCAGCTGGCCTACACCCCGGACGTTCCACAGCCGAGGACCGGTCCCCGGCGAGTGGATCCGGAGGTCGTCGCAGGCAAGCCGGTGTTCGTGCTGTACCGGCCATCGCGAGGCCTTGAGGTCCGGGAGGACTTCAGGGACACCGACCGTGCGGTGCGGGGGTAGCCGATGCCGATCAGGACCAACCGCGGCAGGGCCGCCGTCTATCGCAAACTGTGGGGCTGGCCGTTGCGCTCGCCCGTGCACCTCGCGGGAACCCTCGTTGTCCTGCTCGCCGTCGTGGTGACGCTGGGCATCGTGATACCGCAGCTGCCGGGCGGTGACAGCGGATCTGGTCCGAGCGCCGCCACGGGTGAGTCGTCGCAGAACGAGGGGGACTCGACCACCGGGTCGGATGAGTCGGATCAGGACGGCAGCAAACCCCTGCCGACACGCCTGACCGAGCCGAGGGAGACCCCGACGCCGGACGACCCCGACCCCGCGGCGCTGCGGGTCGCGGAGCAGTGGGCGACGGCGTGGGTGAACCATCCCGAGGGCATGACCGTCGAGCAGTGGCTGGACGGCCTGCGTCCCTACACCACCGAGGAGTACCTCCCGGTGATGTCGACGGTGGAACTCGCCAACATCCCTGCCACCAAGGTGGCAGGCAAGGCCACCGCCACCAGTGCCTTCACCAGTTCGGTCGAGGCCGAGGTACCGACCGACGGACCCACGCTCAGCCTGACCGTGGTGCAGACCAACGCGGGCTGGCGGGTCGCGCACTACGACGAGGCGGGCTAGGCCGTGATCCGCGGGTGCTCGGTGTCGCCCCACCTGGGGGTGGGGTAGACGATGCGTATCGGAATTCTGGTCGGGGTGCTCGTCACCGCCGTGTTCGCGGCCGTGCTGACCACGGGCACGGTCGCCAAGGTCGTCGGTGACCAGGCGCAGCTGGAAGCGCAGGGGGTGACCAACCTCAGCTGTGAGGCCGCGGTCGGTCCTTCACAACCGGGGCAGGGCAACGGCGAGGCGGACGCGGCCAATCTCGAGGAGGAACAGCTCGCCATCGTCGCGCTGATCATCTCCATCGGCAAGCAGCGGAACATGTCGCCGAGGGCGTGGCAGGTGGCCATCCAGGCGGGCATGACGGAGTCCGGGTTGCGCAACCTGAACTACGGTGACCGGGACTCACTCGGCATCTTCCAGATGCGGCCGTCGATGGGCTGGGGCACACCAGAGCAGGTGACCAACCCGCCGTACCAGGTCAACAAGTTCTACGACGTGCTCGAGGCCGTCCCGGACTGGGAGAATCTTCGTCCCGGCGCCGCCGCGCAGGCGGTGGAGCGTTCGGGTTTTCCCGACCGCTACCACAAGTGGGAGGCCATGGCCGTCCACCTGGTGGAGAACCTGGGGCAGGTCACCGACGCCGCGGGCTGCGGCGAGAGCGCCGGCGCCGTCCTGCCGCCGAACAAGGCGGCGGCCGCGGCGATCCAGTTCGCCCTGCGGGAGCAGGGTAAACCGTACGTGTGGGGGGCCACCGGCCCCGACTCCTACGACTGCTCCGGGCTGATGCTGCGGGCGTACGAGGCCGCGGGCATCAACCTGCCGCGCGTGTCCCGCGACCAGTACAAGGCGGGGGCGATGCTGCCGGTCGAGGAGGCCCAGCCGGGGGACCTGCTGTTCTGGGCCTACGACGAGGCAAATCCGAAGACTATTCATCATGTTGCGATGTACCTGGGTGACGGGAAGATTGTGGAAGCGCAGCAGAGTGGTGTGCCGGTGCACACCAGGTCGGTCTCGTGGGATGAGGGCGAACTCGTTGCGCAGGCCATCCGGCCCGGCGTCTGAGAGCGTGTTGGTGAACGGAGATTTGTGGCGATAGTGCCCCGAGAACGCGGAGTCGATCGTGACGCGCGTTTGCCCAAAGGACACTGAGAAGGGACTATGGCGAAGAAGTTCGGCAAGCGGGGCAAGCCGCGGGGGCAGCAGCTCCCGGAGGACCCGCGGAACATGTTCGGTCCCCCGCAGCTGCCCCGGCCCTCGGGTCCACCCGCGTCCAGCACGCCCCTCGCGGACTACCTCGCGCACGGCTGGCCCGGGGTGGACTCGGGTTACGTCGTGCTGCCGCGTTCGCTGGCCGAGGGCATGTCGTTGCCGTGGCAGCAGCAACTCGTCCACCTGCTGGCGCAGTTCCACGAGCAGCACGGCAGGCTGACCTGGCCCATCTACCGGGTGGTTCCCTCCCGATACGAGCGACTTGTCGATCTGGACGAGGAGCAACTCGCCGAGGCGGGCTACCTGGTGGAGATCGACGTCGGCGGCGACATGGTCTATCGCGAGCGCAGCGGTCGCAAGGTCGAGGACCCGGACAACACGACCGTGCTGGTGTCCTGCCTGGACCCGATCGTGCCGCCCGTGGCCCGCCCGCAAGCCCGGCAGAGCGCCCCGCCGTCCGGTCCCGTTCCGCCGCCCGCGCACCAGCAGCCTGCGCCGCCACAACCGCCGCCGGCGCAGCCCCGCACGCCTGCGCCGATGAACATCGGACCACAGCCGGTGTGGCATACGACCCGGAGTGCGGCACCCGCGCCACCCGCGGAGTCGAAGCAGGCACCGCAGACGCAGGAGCGCGCGCAGCCGGCCCGGCAGGCGCAACCGTCAACGCCCCAGGCGGAGCAGCGACCCGAACCGCAGAGCCGGCCGCAGCAGAGCGCGCCGCAACCGAACACGGCCCCGCGACCGCAGGAGCCGTCGCCGGCCCCGGCGCGACCCGCCGAGCCGGCCCGGCAGGAGCCGGACACGCCGCCCAGAGGCGTCGGGATGCCCGGCGCGGGTGCGCGGGGCTGGTTCGACGAGTTGCCCGAGTCCGGAGAAACCGCCGCTGACCACGGTGAAGCCAAGGGTGCTGACGCCGAGGGCGAGCAGTTCGGGCCGACCGGCGACCCGACCGAGATTCCGTACCGCTACCGCCGGTGAGTAGTGGCCGCAGGGTGGCCCCGGCGCCGGATCGGTGCGAGGCTCGGTGCATGGCACCAGGAAGCGATCCGAATCCGGACACCGGCTGGTACTACAACACGCGAACCGGCGAGGTGGAACATCTCGAGCGGTCCCGTGCGATCGACCTGCTCGGCCCCTATCCCGACGAGGCGACCGCGCGCCGCGCGCTGGAGATCGCCAGGGAGCGGACCAGGAAGGCCGACGCGGAGGACGCCGAGTGGAACTGACCGGGCGGCTGAACCGGTAGCGGTTTGCGTGCTCAGCCCTCGCGGGCGCCGGCCAGCAGGCGGGGACCGGGGACGAAGCCGGGATCGACCTGTGCGGCGAGGTCGGCTCCAGCACGGTCGTTGCCCCACGCCCGCGCGTTGCGCAGATGGAACTCCACGGCCTGCTCCTGGTAGCGCTGCCAGTCCCTGGTGCTCGCGTCGACCAGGGAGAGCATCGTGGCCAGCACGTCCAGATTGTGCGACTCGAGTTGGCTGATCGGCCGTGGCCTGCCGCGTTCGGCGGCCCGCACATGCCCGGAACTGGTGATCCAGCCCAGCAGGTTTTCGCCGAGTTGTTCGCGCAGGAAGTCGACGTCGTCGTCCTCGGTGACCTTGTTGCCGACCACCGCGAGCCGGACCCCGAAGTCCCGCGCGTACTCGGCGTACTGCCGGTACACCCCCAGGCTCCGTACGGTGGGCTCGCAGACCAGGAAGGTGACGTCGAAGCGGGTGAACAGACCGGAGGCGAATGCGTCCGCTCCCGCGGTCATGTCCATGACCACGTACTCACCCGCGTCGTCGAGCAGGTGGTTGAGCAGCAACTCGGCGGCTCCCACCTTCGAGTGGTAGCAGGCGACGCCCAGCTCGTCGTCGGCGAATTTGCCGGTGACCGCGAGGCGGGCGCCGCCGACCTCCCGGAAGCACGCCTCGGAGATGGGGCTGTCCTCCATCGGACCCAGCAGCCGTGAACCCCGTCCTGGCGGAGTTGTCTTGATCATCGCGTCGGCGCTGGGGATCAAGGGGTTGTCACCGCGCAGGTAGTCCTTGATCAGCGGGAGGTGGTCACCGAGGGTCGGCAGGGCCGCCGCGTCCTCCTCGGTGGCACCCAGCGCGACGGCGAGGTGCTGGTTGATGTCGGCGTCGATGGCCAGGACGGGGTGCTGCGATGCGGACAGGTAGGCCGTGAAGAGCGAGGCCAGTGTGGTTTTTCCGCTGCCGCCCTTCCCGACGAAGGCAATCTTCACGCGGGACTCCAAATTCAGCCGAAGGTGGAATTGGTTTTCATTGCCGGTGAGGGCAAGGTACACCGTTCGGCCTACTCTCGAACGGGCGATACCGCGCCTGTCCCGGGTTAGGGTTGTCGTGTGGCTTCTCTCGTGATCCGTGCCCACGATGCGGGCGGCGACTTCGCCGCCCTGCGCACGGAGTTCGACCTGCCCGAATCCTTTTCCGCCGAGGTGCTGGCCGAAGCCGAACAGGTCGCGGGTGATCCGGTGGACGTCGACGGCGAACGCGAGGACGCCACCGGTCTGCCGCTGGTGACCATCGACCCGCCGGGCTCGAAGGATCTTGATCAGGCAGTGCTGATCGAGCGGCTGCGTTCCGGTGGCTTCCGGGTCCACTACGCGATCGCCGACCTCGCGGCCTTCGTGCCGCCGGGTGGCGCCGTCGACCGGGAGGCCCGCAGGCGGGGACAGACGCTGTACCTGCCGGACGGCACTGTGCCCATGCATCCGCCCGAGATCTCCGAGGGCGCGGCCAGTCTGCTGCCCGGCCAGGTCCGGCCGGCCGTGCTGTGGACGATCGACACCGACAGCGGCGCGGAACCCACCGAAATCCGGGTGCGCCGGGCACTGGTCCGCTCGACCGAGCAGTTCGACTACGAGGCGGTGCAGGCAGCGCTGACCGCGGGCAATCCGCATCCTGCGGTGGCGGCACTGCCGGAGCTCGGCAGGCTCCGGCGTGAACTCGCCGTCAGCAGGGGGGCGGTGGAACTGCAGCTGCCGGAGCAGGAAATCGGCTCCGACACCGACGGCGGATGGGTGCTCACGCAGCGGCCCCGGCACGACGTCGAGGCGTGGAACGCGGAGGTCTCCCTGCTCACCGGCATGTCGGCCGCCTCGATCATGATCGAGGCGGGAGTCGGCGTCCTGCGCACGTTGCCCGATGCCGAGCCCGACGCCGTCGAGTGGCTGCGTCGCTCCGCCGGGGCGCTCGGTATCGACTGGCCCGCCGAGGTCAGCGTCTCCGAACTGCTGGCGGGACTCGACGCGGGCAGGCCGGAGTCCCTCGCCCTCTACGCCGACACCACCCGGCTGCTGCGCGGTGCGGGGTACACGGCCTTCGACGGCAGCCCGCCCGAGTTGGCCACCCACGCGGGAATCGGTGGCCCCTATGCGCATGTCACCGCACCGATCCGCAGGCTGGTCGACCGCTTCGCAACCGAGGTCTGTCTGGCGGTGACGGCGGGCAGGGCCGTGCCACAGTGGGTGCGTGCCGCGTTGTCCGAGCTGCCCGCACTGATGGGAGCGTCGGACGCACTGGCCGCCAGGGTCGAGAAGGCCTGCCTCGAGCAGGTGGAGGCGTGGATCCTCGCCGAGCACGTCGGTGGCACCTTCAGCGCCGTGGTGCTGCGGGCCGAGGCGAACCGGGCGGAGATCCTGATCGAGGACCCGCCGGTCATCGGCAAGTGCGCGGGCGTGGACCTGCCGGAGGGGGAGCGGATCACCGTCCGGCTGACGGCGGTGGATCCGGAGAAGCGCAAGATCGCCTTCGAGCGAGCGTGACAGCGATGCCGGATATCGAACGACCCGATCTGCCGGAGTCGGCCGACCGGTGGAGCGCGGCGGAACGGGACATCGCCGAGGAGGTCCGGGGCGGCCGGTCCGTTCTGGTGAACGTGCGCAAGTCGGGGCCACACCGCAATCTCGTGCCCTGGCTGGTGGAGACCGGGCTGATCGTCTACATCGGCCACTCCGGCAACCGGCATTCGTGGCCGGAATCGGATTTCGCCAATCCGTTCGTCCGGGAGGGAAAGACCGACAGAGCGGCCATGGTGCGGCACTACCGGGAGTACCTCGAAGGCAGGCCGGACCTGCTCGAGCGAGTGCGCTCCGGCGAACTGAACGGAAGGGCCCTGGGTTGCTGGTGTGCGCCGGACCCATGTCATGGTGACGTGCTGCTCGAATTCACCGAAACCACGGAGAACCCATGAGGCAGGTGCTGTTCGACGACCTCGGCGAGGAGGTCGCCATCCCGGGCGAGGCGCGGCGAGTGGTCTCGCTCGTTCCCTCGCTGACCGAGGCCGTCGAGGTGAGCTCACCCGGAGCGCTGGTCGGCATCACCGACTACTGCACCCATCCCTCCGGCCTGGACGCCCGCCGTGTGGGCGGTTCGAAGTACCCGAAGGTGGACGAGGTCATCGAACTGAGTCCGGACCTGGTGCTCGCCAACTCGGAGGAGAACCGGCCCGAGGACGTGCAACGGTTGCGGGCCAACGGTTTCCCGGTGTGGGTCATGGAGGCGGCACCGACGGTGCCCGCCGCGCTGGGCTCGCTGCGCCGGATACTGACCCAGGCGCTGGATCTGTCCGAACCGGACTGGCTGGTCACCGCGGAGGAGCTGTGGCGCGAGGTCCTTCCCGAGCGCGCGCGGGCTCTCGTTCCGGTCTGGCGCAAGCCGTGGATCGTGCTGGGCAGGGACACCTTCGCCGGTGACCTGTTGCGCCGACTGGGCGTGTCCACTGTGTACTCGGATCACTCCGATCGCTATCCCCGCCCGAAGCTGGACGAGCTGCGTGCCTGCTTCGAGGAAGGGCGGGCGGACCTGCTCGTGCTGCCGGACGAGCCCTACGAGTTCACGTCGGACGACGGTCCGCAGTTCTTCCCCGGAGCCAGGTACGCACTGGTCTCCGGTCGGTATCTCACCTGGTACGGGCCTTCACTGGTGGACGCGCACCGCGAGTTGAGCTCGCCGATTGACGCCGCGCTCGGCGGCTGACCGCTCAGTCGCGGGTTCGGCCTGAGCGGTCGACGACGAGCAACGCGATCGGGGCGTCGCCGCAGCGCCGCAGTGTCGTCCCGTCCCGGTCCATGGTCTCGGCGCCAGAACTCCACCAGGCGGGGATGTCGATCTCACGCACGAGCGAACCCGTGCTCTGGCGCACGCTGTTGGACACGATCACCCTGCCCTGTGCGTTGACCAGCGCGGCACGCCCCGGCAGGGTGCGCAGCCGGGGCAGGAGCCGGTGTTCGCATTCCCGGACGAACACGTCCGCTCCGACGACCCCGGCGAAACCGGTCGGGGCGGGAACGGGCACGGTGAAGGTCATCGTGTACTCGTCGGTGCACAGGTAGTCCACGTACGGCCCGGTGATGTGCCTGCGCCCGGTGTCCCTCGGCACGGTGAACCATGACTGTCGGGTGTAGTCGAGGAAGTGGTCACTGGCGGGGTCGAGGCTGATGAAGAGCTGAGTCGGCCGTTCGTCGGCGACGGAGTTGCCCGACGTCCACCACTCGAAGCCGAACTCCTGGTCGGCGAGCACCTTCGGGGCGGCGATGAAGCCGGCGCCGACCACGAGGCCGCCCTGGCCGTCGAGGGTCTGGATGACCTGGTCGCGCAGGGTGGCCAGCCCCTGGCCGGTGACGCCGGTGGCCCCTCCCGCCGCGTCGAACAGGGCCTGCGTCCGTTCGCGCAGCGGTGCGAGACGGGCGAACACTCCTTCGGTGAGTGCGGAAACCTGCTCGACGACCTCGTCACCGACCAGCGTGCGCGTGTTCTTCACGTGGAACCACCTTGTTGCCGTAGCGGTCGCAGCAGCATAGGACTCAGGACTCCATCAGGCCTAGATGCAACTCAGCCAATCGGTCGATCGCCTCGAGGATGTGCTCCTCGGTGAGCCTGCGGGCGAGGTCCCCTTCGGCCTTCTCGATGGCCTCGGTGATCGCCCTGTGCTCCTCGTGTGCCGCCGAGTGCGCCCCCTGGTGTCCGGCGGGCAACCAGAGCAGCGCGCCCAGCTCACCCTGCAGTCGCACCTCCTGGTGGGTCAGCCGGGGCGACTGCGCGGCCGCGGCGACCTCCAGGTGAAAGTGCCGCTCGGCCCGTGATGCCTCCGCGCCCGAAGCGGCGCGCAGATCGTCGGCGGCCAGGTAGAGCCGCTCGACGTCCTCGGCCGAGCTGCGCTCCGCGGCCAGTCGCGCCGCGGCGCCCGCGATCGCGACGTAGTGGTCGCCGACGTCGCGCAGGTCGCTCAGGGTCACGGCCCGCAGGCGCTCCCGCCACCAGCCTCCGCCCGCGTCCTGCGGTGCCCGGACGAAACTGCCGCCGCTGCGCCCCCGCCTGGTCTCCACCAGTCCCTGCTGCCGCAGGGCCATCAGGGCTTCCCTGACCGTCACCGTGGACACCCCGAACTGGCTGGCGAGTTCGGTCTCGCTGGGCAGCTGCTCGGCATCGCTCAGCAGACCCAGGGTGATCGCGTCCACCAGTCTTCTGGTGACCGCCTCCACCCGCCCGGTCTGGTCGAGAGGCGCGAACATCGCCGTTCGCGCGCTGTGGGAGATCCGCCTGCGCATCCGTTCCCTCGGTTCCGTGCCTGTGTGCCCGCTGCCCATCCTGCGTCATCACCGGGCCAGCCCGCCCCCCGATAGAAGCAATCTTGCCCGAAAGGCTTGGCATATTAAATATGGAGTTATATGTTTTGCGCCATCCCAACCGGCCCCCCGAACGAGGAGCATCCCGTGCAGCAGCTCAGGCACTTCGTCGGCGGCGAGTACATCGACCCCGCGACCGACACCGTCGCGGAGATCATTGATCCGGTCACCGGCTCGCCCTACCTGCTCGCCCCCGTCGGCGGAGCGGAGGACGTCGACCGCGCCGTCCGCACCGCGGCCACGGCGTTCGAGAGCTGGCGTGACAGCACGCCCGCGGACCGGCAGCTCGCGCTGCTGCGCATCGCCGACGCGCTGGAGGCGCGCGTCGACGAACTCGTCCGGGTCGAGTCCGCCGACACCGGCAAACCCCTCGCGCTCACCAGGGCCGAGGAGATGCCCATGCTGCTCGACCAGTTGCGGTTCTTCGCCGGAGCCGCGCGCGTGCTGGAGGGCCGATCGGCCGGGGAGTACCTGGCCGGACACACCTCCTACGTCCGGCGTGAGCCGGTCGGGGTGTGCGCGCAGGTCACCCCGTGGAACTACCCGCTGATGATGGCGGTGTGGAAGATCGCGCCCGCACTGGCGGCGGGCAACACGGTGGTCCTCAAGCCCGCCGACACCACCCCCGCCTCGACGCTGCTGCTCGCCGAGATCTGCGCGGAGTTCCTGCCGCCGGGCGTGCTCAACGTGATCTGCGGTGACCGCGACACCGGACGCGCGCTCGTCGAGCACCCGGTTCCGGCGATGGTGTCGATCACCGGCTCGGTCCGGGCCGGGGCCGAGGTCGCTGCCGCTGCCTCCGATGACGTCAAACGGGTGCACCTCGAACTCGGTGGCAAGGCTCCCGTGCTCGTCTTTCCCGACGCCGATATCGAGGCCGCGGCAGGCGCCATCGCGGAGGCCGCGTTCTTCAACGCCGGACAGGACTGCACGGCGGCGACCCGCGTCCTGGTGCACGAGTCCGTGCGGCAGGAGTTCGTCACCGCGCTGAGCCGCGCGGCGCGGGCGACGAGGACGGGAGCCCCGGACGATCCCGATGTCGCATACGGCCCACTGAACAGTGCGCAGCACCTGGCGAAGGTCAGCGGCTTCGTCGACCGGCTGCCGGACCGAGCGGTTGTCCACAGTGGAGGCCATCGGGTCGGGGAGCGCGGGTACTTCTACGCGCCGACGGTCATCGACGGCCTGCGGCAGGAAGACGAGATCATCCAGCACGAGGTCTTCGGCCCGGTGATCACAGTTCAGGACTTCGCCACCGAGGCCGACGCCCTCACCGCGGCCAACGGCGTTCCCTACGGACTTGCCTCCTCGGTGTGGACCGCCGACCACTCCCGCGCTCTCCGGCTTTCCAGGGACTTGGACTTCGGCTGCGTGTGGATCAACACCCATGTCCCGCTCGTCGCCGAGATGCCGCACGGCGGCTTCAAGAAGTCCGGCTACGGCAAGGACCTCTCGCTGTACGGGCTCGAGGACTACACCCGGGTCAAGCACGTGATGAGCGCGTTCTGACCGCGACAACCGCCAACACGGAAAGGCAACCGGCCATGTCGCCGAACCAGGCTCCCGCACTGCCACAGCCCAGCACCGCCGCGACCACGTCCGACCGCGCGGGAGGGGACCGGCCCGCGGTACGGCTTCGCGGGCTGCGCAAGGACTTCGGTCAGGTGCACGCCGTCGACGGTGTCGACCTGGACATCGCGGAGGGCGAGTTCTTCTCGATGCTCGGCCCTTCCGGCTCGGGCAAGACGACCGTGCTGCGAATGATCGCCGGGTTCGAGCTGCCGACCGGTGGAACGGTCGAGCTCGACGGGCGTGACGTCAGCAGGCTCGCCCCCTTCCAGCGGGACGTCAACACCGTCTTCCAGGACTACGCGCTGTTTCCGCACATGGATGTGCAGGCCAATGTGGAGTACGGGCTGCGGGTGAAGCGGGTTCCGCGGGCGCAGCGCGCCGAGCGGGCGCGGGAGGCGCTGCGCACAGTGCGGCTGGAGAACTACGCCGAACGCAAACCGGGCCAGCTCTCCGGCGGTCAGCGCCAGCGCGTCGCACTTGCCAGGGCACTGGTCAACCGGCCGAAGGTGCTGCTGCTCGACGAACCGCTCGGAGCGCTCGACCTCAAGCTGCGCCAGGCGATGCAACTGGAACTCAAACAGATCCAGCGCGAGGTGGGGGTCACGTTCGTCTTCGTCACCCACGACCAGGACGAGGCGCTGACCATGAGCGATCGGATCGCGGTGTTCGACAACGGGCGCATCGAGCAGGTGGGCACCCCGGTCGAGGTGTACGAGCGACCCGCGAGCGCGTTCGTCGCGGGGTTCGTCGGTACCTCGAACCTCCTTGGCGGCCAGGCGGCGCAGGCGGTGATCGGCGAGGTGGGCACATTCAGCATCCGGCCCGAGAAGATCCGCCTCGACAACGAGGTCGCGACGCCCGCTGGGGCGGGGGAGACCAGCGCGACCGGGACCGTAGCCGATGTCGTCTACGCGGGTGCGTCGGTGCGTTACGAGGTCGTACTGGATGTGGGCGGGCAACTCTCGGTGGTGCGGCAGAACGAGGCGGGCGAGGCACTGCTGCCCTCGGGGACCCAGGTGCGGCTGGTGTGGCCGCAGGAACACAGCTTCCGCGTCGCGGACTGAGCCCGGCGCGCAGAACTGGCGTCGTCACAGGTGGAGAAAGGATCAACATGAGGAACGCACGAAGCATCCGGCTCCTCGCGGGACTGGTGTGTGCCGGTACCGCCGTCGCCGCGTGCGGCACGGCGGGCGAGGACGGATCGCAGGCAGCACCGGGTGGATCGGGTTTCGAACCACCCGCCCTGGAGGCGATGGCAGAGCTCGGCGAGCCGGAGGGTGAACTGAACATCCTTGCCTGGCCCGGATATGCCGAGGACGGGTCCAACGATCCCGCGGTGGACTGGGTGACCCCGTTCGAGAAGGAGACGGGCTGCCAGGTCAACGTCAAGCCGTTCGGCACCTCGGACGAGGCGGTGAACCTGATGAAGACCGGTCAGTACGACGTCATCTCCGCTTCGGGGGACGCCTCACTGCGGCTTGTCGCGGCAGGCGATGTGGAGCCGGTGAACACCGAGCTGATCGGCAACTACGGCGATGTCTACCCGTTCCTGAAGGACAAGCCGTGGAACAGCGTCAACGGAAAGTCCTACGGCGTGCCGCACGGCTGGGGGGCGAACGTCCTCAGCTACCGGACGGACGTGGTGCGGCCCGCACCGGACTCGTGGTCGGTGGTGTTCGACAAGGACTCGAAGTACAAGGGCAAGATCACCGCGTACGACTCGCCGATCTACATCGCCGATGCGGCGATGTACCTGATGAAGCATCAGCCGGACCTGGGCATCCAGAACCCGTACGCCCTGGACGACAAGCAGTTCCAGGCGGCGGTCGATCTGCTCAAGCAGCAGCGCCCGATGGTCAGTGAGTACTGGTCGGACTACCTGAAGGAGAGCCAGGCGCTGAAGAACGGCGACGCCGTCGTCGGCACCGCGTGGCAGGTGACGGTGAACCTGACCGAGTCGGAGGGCGCTCCAGTCGCGTCGGTGCTGCCGTCGGAGGGCGCGACCGGCTGGTCGGACACCTGGATGGTGTCCGCGAAGTCGCCGAACAAGACCTGTGCCTACAAGTGGCTCGACCACATCATCAGCCCGGAGGCCAACGCCCAGGTGGCCGAGTACTTCGGCGAGGCGCCTGCCAACCCGAAGGCATGTGGACTGACCGAGGACAAGGGACACTGCGACGCCTACCACGCCGGTGACGCCGACTATGCCGCCCAGATCTGGTACTGGACGACGCCTATCGAGCAGTGCCTCGACGGCCGGACCGACGTGAAGTGCAAGGACTACGGCGAGTGGACCCGAGCCTGGACCGAGATCAAGGGCTGAGGCGGAGACCAGACCAGGAGTGGTGCGGGGGACTGCCCTGCCCCGCACCACTCCTTTCCACGGACCCGAGGGAATTCCAGCGATGACGAGCACACTCGAGCGGCCCGCTCCACCGGAACCGCCCCGAACCTCCGTACTGGACACGGTGTCGAGCGCCCTGCGCCGCAAACCACGGCTCCGGCTGGGTCTGCTGCTCTCCGCACCGATGCTCTGGCTCGGCCTTGCCTATCTCGGTGCGCTCGCCGCACTGTTCGTGACCGCCTTCTGGCACACCAACACCTTCACCGGACAGGTGGTGCGCGAGTGGACGCTGGACAACTTCGTCACGCTGTTCACCAACGAGGTGTACCGGACCATCACCCTGCGTACGGTGGGCATCGCCGTGCTCGTCACGGTGATCTGCGCGGTGATCGCCTTCCCGATGGCGTTCTACATGGCCAAGTTCGCCTCGCCGAGAGCACAGCGCATCCTGGTCATCGCGGTCATGACCCCGCTGTGGGCCAGCTATCTCGTCAAGGCCTACTCCTGGCGCATCATGCTGTCGGGCAACGGCGTCATCGACTGGCTGCTCGCACCATTCGGAATGGACAGTCCCGGCTACGGGTTGCCTGCCACGGTGCTCACCCTGTCCTACCTCTGGCTGCCGTATATGATCCTGCCGATCTACGCGGGACTGGAACGCCTGCCCAACTCTCTTGTGGACGCCTCGGGCGATCTCGGTGCGCGGCCGTGGCGCACGTTTCGGTCCGTGGTGCTGCCGCTGACGTTTCCCGCGATCGTCGCAGGCTCGATCTTCACCTTCTCGCTCTCCCTGGGCGACTACATCTCGGTGAAGATCGTCGGTGGTACGAACCAGATGCTCGGCAACGTGGTGTTCGACAACATTGGCGCGGCCAACAACCTGCCTTTCGCGGCCACCGTCGCCACCGTGCCGGTCGTGATCATGCTGGTGTACCTCGCCGCCGTCCGCCGCACCGGAGCGTTGAACAATCTCTAGGAGTCTGCCGTGACCGTGTCGAAAACCACGAGGACCATCCTGTTCTGCGCGCTCGTGCTCGGACTGGTCGTCATCTACTTCCCACTGCTGGTCGTGCTGCTGAACTCGGTCAACGCAGACACCACGTTCGGCTGGCCGCCGTCCAGCTTCACCCTGGAATGGTGGAGCCGTGCGGTCACCAACGAGGGCGCGCTGAGTGCACTGTGGACAAGCGTGCGGGCCGGGCTCGCGGCGACCGGAATCGCGTTGGTACTCGGGACCATGGCCGCTTTCGCGTTGCAGCGGTACCGGTTCTTCGGCAGGGACTCGGTGTCCCTGCTGATCATCCTGCCGATCGCGCTGCCCGGAATCGTCACGGGCATCGCGCTGAACAACGCCTTCCGCACGGTGCTGGGAATCGACCTCGGCATGTTCACGGTGATCGTCGCCCACGCCACGTTCTGCATCGTGGTGGTGTTCAACAACGTCGTGGCGCGGTTGCGCAGGATGGGCGGGAACCTGGAGGAGGCGTCGATGGATCTCGGCGCCAACGGCCTGACCACCTTCCGGCTGGTCACGTTCCCGATGCTGCGCTCGGCGCTGCTCGCCGGTGGCCTGCTGGCGTTCGCGCTGTCGTTCGACGAGATCATCGTCACCACGTTCACCCTCGGCACGGGAATGGAGACCCTGCCGATCTGGATCCTGAACAACCTGTTCCGGCCGAACCAGGCGCCGGTCGTGAACGTGGTGGCCGCGGTGCTGATCCTGGTCTCGACGGTGCCGGTATACCTCGCGCAGCGGTTGTCCGGCGGCGACACGGCCAGCGGGGGCAGGCTCTAGCGCCGGGCGAAGGAGTCCGTCGCCGCGCGCAGCGCCGCGAGGACACCGGGATCGTTCACCGCGTGCCCCGCGCCCTGCAGGATGTTCAGTCTGGACCCCGGCCAGGCGCGGTGCAGTTCGTAGGCCGTGGCCGGTGGGCAGACGGCGTCGTAGCGCCCTTGGACGAGCACGCCGGGGATGCCGGCCAGTTTGCCAGCGTCCCGGATGAGCTGGTCCGGTTCGAGCCAGGAGTCATGGGCGAAGTAGTGCAGGGCGATCCTGGCGAACGGCACGGCGACCGCGGGTTTGGCGTAGCCGGCGCGGAACTGTTCCTGCGGGACGACGGAGACGATCGCGCCCTCCCAGGTGCTCCACGCCACGGCGGCGGGCTCGCTGACGGCGGGGTCGGGATCGGCGACCAGCCTGCGGTACCCGGCGACCGGGTCCTGCCGCTCGGTCTCGGGCAGCGGCGCGAGGTAGCGCGCCCACTCCTCGGGGAAGAGATGTGCCGCGCCGCCGTTGTAGATCCAGTCGATCTCGCTCTGCCGTGCGGTGAAGATCCCTCGCAGGACGATTTCGCTGACGCGCTCGGGGAACGTCTCGGCGTAGGCCAGTGCGAGCGTGGCGCCCCACGAGCCGCCGAACAGCTGCCAGCGCTCGATCCCCAGCAGCTGGCGCAGGCGCTCCATGTCCGCGACGAGATGCCAGGTGGTGTTCACCGACAGGTCGGCGCCGGGCCGGCTGACGTGCGGCGTGCTGCGGCCCGCGCCGCGCTGGTCGAAGAGCACGATGCGATAGGCGGCTGGGTCGAAGTGCCTGCGCGTCAGTGGCGCGCTGCCGCTGCCCGGCCCACCGTGTACCACCACAACCGGCTTGCCTTCGGGATTCCCGCTCACCTCCCAGTACACGAGGTTGCCGTCACCGACGTCGAGCATCCCCCGCTCGTGCGGCTGGATCGCCGGGTACAGGTCGTCGTCCATGCCGCCACTCTGCCCGAACGAGGATTCCGGTCGTGCCCGGGCCGGGGGATGTCCCCAATGCCACATTGGGGAACTTCACCACGTGCGGCAGGCGTCAGTGGAAGGTGTGTTCCGCCGCGGGAAACTCGCCGCGGCGGACGTCCTCGGCGAAGTCGGTGGCCGCCTTCGACAGGATTCCGGCCATGTCCGCGTACCGCTTCACGAACCGCGGCGCCTTCCCCCTGCGCAGGCCGGCCAGGTCCTGCCAGACGAGTACCTGCGCGTCACAGTCCGGGCCCGCACCGATGCCGATCGTCGGGATCCGCAGCTCGTGCGTCACCTGCTTGGCCAGCTCGGCGGGCACCATCTCCATCACCACCGAGAACGCCCCCGCCTCCTGCAGCGCGAGTGCGTCGGCGACGAGTGCCTCACCGGTCTCCCCGCGGCCCTGCACCCGGTAGCCGCCGAGGATGTGCTCGCTCTGCGGGGTGAACCCGATGTGCCCCATGACCGGAATCCCCGCGGCGGTCAGTGCCCGCACGTGCGGCGCGAAGTGGTGGCCGCCCTCGAGCTTGACCGCGTGCGCCCTGCCTTCCTTCAGGAACCGCACCGACGTCTCCAGCGCCTGCTCCGGCGAGAGCTGGTACGAGCCGAAGGGCAGGTCGGCCACGACAAGGGCGCGCTTGACCGACCTGGTGACCGCACGGACCAGCGGCAGGAGTTCGTCGACCGTCACCGGGAGCGAGGTGTCGTACCCGTACACGTTGTTCGACGCGGAGTCGCCGACAAGCAGTACCGGGATACCGGCTTCGTCGAAGAGTTCGGCTGTGTACATGTCGTATGCGGTGAGCATCGGCCACGCCTCGCCGCGCTCCTTGAGTTCGCGCAGGTGGTGGATGCGCACCTTCCTGCCGGAAGTTTGTGCGGGCTGAGCCGAAGGTCCGGAGCCGTACGGCGCGGCTACCTCGTCCGAAGTGCTGTTACCAGTGGTTGACATCGTCGTCGACCATCCTTCCCTCGAGGCCCTTACAGGGTCCCCGGGTCTGAGGTTGGGTGCATCTCGAAGCCTGGCACCAGGTGCCGGCTTACCCAAGGTCGTGCGACCAGCTTCACATCCCGCCATCGCACCGTTTGCCGAGTCCACACCGGATACTTGGTCAGGACAACCCGTGATGGGATGTCCGTTGACAGTGACCACAGTCGTCGTGATACATAAACCTCCTCAATGAAACATCCGGGTTGCGGTAGGCGACCTGGGTACGAGATGGATGATCGGTTGGTATCACTGCCATGCCTGCCGCTGTTTCCGTCCGGCCTGGCGTGCGGATGAGCCGCGGAGTGCGGGCCGCCCGCGCCCTGGCCATCACCCTCATGCTGCTCAGCGGCGCGGCCTACTCGGCCTGGGTCCTGCAGTTCGTCCTGCCCGCCGACGAACTCTCGCCGGTCCACGCCTACATATCCGAGCTGAGCGCCGACGGCCAGCCTTACCAGGAGCTGTTCCGTGCAGCCGACATCGCCGCTGGCGTCGCGTTCGTCGTGATGGTGCCGCTGTTGCTCCGGCTGGTGCCCGCACAGACCTGGCCGCGGCTTTCCGTGGCCGCGATCGGCGTGTTCGGGGTGAACCTGCTGGTCGGCGCACTGTTCACGTTGGACTGCGCGCCGTCGGTCGACCAGGAGTGCCGGGAGCGGATGCTTCAGGGTGACTACTCGGGTGACCAGGCGGTCCACCTGGTCACCTCCACCATCACCGTGTTGCTGTACCTCCTCAGCGCGACCTGCGCCGGGCGCTGGTGGCCATCCGGCTGGTGGCGCAACTCGGCTCGGATCGCGCTGGGGACCGTGCTCGTCAGCACGGCGGGCATCGTGTTGCTGGAGCTGGCGGCCGATGGCCGGTTCGTGGGGCTGGTCGTCCGGCTGCGTCTGCTGACGATGGTGGTGCTGCTCTTCATCGGCGCGCTGTACCTGCTCAGCGCCGCCCGTGACCACACCCGCTGACCGGATACCGGGACTTTGTCGCCCGAGTTCGACGGCGGCCGTGTCGTCGTGACTTCCAGTTCTCGGACCGGCCTCACAGGTCGAACAGCGCCGGTTCGTCCGCCCGGGCGCCCTCGATGGTGAGCATGCGCAGCTTCGTCGCCGTGCCACCGCCCGCGGAGAAACCGCCGGTTCCGCCGTTCGCCGCCAGCACGCGATGGCACGGGACGATCGGGGCGAACGGGTTTGATCCGAGCGCCTGCCCCACCGCACGCGCCGATCCAGGTGCGTTCAGCCGATGCGCGACATCGCCGTAGGTGAGGGTGCTCCCGGGTGGGATCGTGCGGGCGACCTCGTAGACCCTGCGATGGAAGGCGGGCACTCCGGCGAGGTCGAGTTCCACGTCGGACAGGTCCACCGCGGTGCCCCGCAGCAACTCGGTCACCCCGTCGATCGCTTGCCGCGCCGCGGCCGGCGGCACCGTTTCCTCCGCGTCGGGGAATCGCCGCCGCAGCCGATCCCGTGTGGCCTGCTCACTACCCTCCGGCAGCTGAGCCCCCACAATCCCGTGCTCGCCCCAGGCGATGCCGCACCAGCCGATCGCTGTGTCGAACACCGTGAAACCCTGCGCGACCATGCTCAGTGACCTTCGCGCCAGGCGTTGGTGATCGGCAGCCTTCGGTCCCTGCCGAAGGCCTTGAAGGTGATCTTGGTGCCCGGCGGGTACTGCCTGCGCTTGTACTCGGCCTTGTCGACCATCCGCACCACGCGGTCGATGACCTCGGGGTCGAAGCCGGCAGCGAGTAGGTCGCCGAAGCCCCGGTCACCCTCGACGTAGTCGTCCAGGATGTCGTCCAGCAGGGCGTAGTCGGGCAGCGAGTCGGAGTCCAGCTGGTCCGGCCGGAGTTCCGCCGACGGTGGCTTGGAGATCGAGTTCTCCGGGATCGGCGCAGTCTCGCCGCGTTTCTCGGCTTCCGCGTTGCGCCAGTGGGCGAGTTGCCACACGTGTGTCTTGAACAGGTCCTTGATGGGGGCGAAACCGCCCACCGCGTCGCCGTAGATCGTGGAGTAACCCACGGCGAGTTCGGTCTTGTTTCCCGTCGCGAGCACCAGATGCCCCTCCAGGTTGGACAGTGCCATGAGCAGCATGCCGCGCGTGCGGGCCTGGATGTTCTCCTCGGCGAGACCGGTACCGGCCAGTTTCAACTGGTCCACGTAGACCGCCACCATGTCCGCGACCGGTTCGACCCGGAAGTGGCATCCGAGCCTGCGGGCCAGTTCCGCGGCGTCGGACTGGGAGTGCTCCGAGGAGTACTTCGATGGCATCGCGACCCCGTGCACCGCGTCGGGGCCGAGTGCGTCCACCGCCAGCGCGGCGACGACGGCGGAGTCGATTCCGCCGGAGAAGCCAAACGTCACCGACCCGAAACCGTTCTTCCGCGCATAGTCCCGCAACCCGAGTACCAGCGCGGACCAGACCTCGGCCTCGTCGGAGAGCGGCTCGCTGATGACCGGCGCGGGCTCCGGCCGGTACGCCGGGAGTGGCGCCGCGCTGAGTACCGTGCGCCGGACGTGCAGCCCCGCCAGTTCACCGTCGGCGACATGGCCACCCACCTGCAGATCGAGGTCGAGCACGAGCAGGTGCTCGGTGAACTGCGGTGCCCTGGCGAGGAGTTCGCCGTCCGCCGCGACGACGATCGAGTCGCCGTCGAACACGAGGTCGTCCTGCCCGCCGACCTGGTTCGTGTAGACGACGGGGGCACCGGCCTCGCTCGCGCGCCTGGCCACCAGCGGCAGCCGGATGTCGTCCTTCGAGCGCTCGTAGGGGGACGCGTTCGGCGCGACGACAAGATCCACCCCCGCGGCGCCAAGCGCGGAGATCGGGCCTCCGTCCTGCCAGAGGTCCTCGCAGATCACCATGCCGATGTCCACGCCGTGCAGGCGCACCACGTCCAGCGTCTCGCCCGGGATGAAGTAGCGGCGCTCGTCGAACACCCCGTAGTTGGGCAGATGATGCTTGTACTGGCGGGCGACGACCTCGCCCCGGTAGAGCGCCGCCGCCGCGTCGCGCGGGCCAGCGTCGTCCAGGTCGAGGTAGCCGACATAGGTCAGGACGTCCCCGAGACCGGCCTCGGCGAGCCTGTGGGCGAGGTCTTCGAGCGCGCGGCTGGAGGCCTTGCCGAACGTCTCCCGCAGTGCGAGGTCCTCGACCGGGTACCCGGTGAGCGACATCTCCGGGAACACCACGACGTTGGCGCCTGCCTCGACGGCCTTCCGGGTCCACTCGAGCGTCAGCTCGATGTTGCCCGGCAGGTCGCCGACAGTCGGATTGATCTGGGCCAGTGCGATGCGCAGTTGCGGCATGCGGCCATTCTCGCCTACCGCGGCGACACCCGCCGAGACGGTGTACGGCACGAGCCCCGCGGCGCTCACCGGACCGCTGTTACGCCGTTGGCTGGCATGACGGCGCGGCCGGCTGCTCCGAACGGCGGGATGTCCCGGCGGTTCCGGACAGTAAGGTGCAC
The DNA here is from genome assembly GCF_900111885.1 of Amycolatopsis marina. GTDB lineage: Bacteria > Actinomycetota > Actinomycetes > Mycobacteriales > Pseudonocardiaceae > Amycolatopsis > Amycolatopsis marina. The sequence continues at coordinate 10,231 of NZ_FOKG01000015.1, read as the reverse complement.
GGCGTCAGTTCCTGACGCACACTCGCCTGTTCACGCGAAAGTCCAACCCCTGCTGTCGGCGGACGCGTGATGAGGGCCAGGCGAGAGAGGCGCTCCGTGGACTCCCGCCGGTCCCTGCCGGGCGGGAGCCACGGTGCGTCTCGCCTGAGCGCGCCGCCCGCAATCGCCCCGAGAAGGGTGTCCGGTGTGTCTCAACTCCGCTTTTTCCGCAGCATTCCGCGCACCTTCTTCAGCGCCTGCTCCGCATCGGAGTCGAAGGGGTTGTCGTGCACCAGGTAGGTCCAGGTCGAGGTGGGCCTGCGGACGCCGGAGGCCGCGAGGTCTATCCCCGCTTCGCTCACTTCGGCCTCGATCAGCGTCTTCGCGGCACGCTCCCGTGCCTTCGCCGCGATCTTGCGGAACTCCGGAATGGCGGCACGGTGGAACTCGTCCAGCGGTGTCTCCCTGGCGAGCGCGCGCAGGTGGATGCTCTCCCGCACCTCGGTCAGGAACGCCAGGTGATCGGCCCACAGCTGGTCCAGGTGGTACAGCAGGATCTCCCGGCTCACCCGCTCCATCCGGTCCGCGCCGAGCGTTTCGGTGAGTTCGGCGAAACGCTCGGGTTCGGTCTCCTCAAGCACCTCGGCGGCGAGGCCGGTGCGCAGCACGTCGTCGCGGTAGGCGAGTACCTCCTTGCGCTGGTGCTCGATCAACCGGGTGTAGCGCCAGGTGTTGCGGTGGATCTCCAGGTCGACGCCCTCGGCCACCCGCTGGGCGTGGTTGATCTGCCGGTGCGCGTGCTCCGAGGTGATCTCGCCCGTCTCGTCGTCGGCAGGGATGCCTTCCGGGATGTCGGGGGCGTAGCTGAGCACCAGTTCGTCGTTCAGGCTCGCGAAGAACACGGAGCTGCCGGGGTCGCCCTGGCGCCCTGCGCGGCCACGCAACTGGTCGTCGAGTCTGCTGCTCGGGTACCTGGCCGTGCCGATGACGTGCAGCCCGCCGAGTTCGGCCACCCGCTCCCGCTCACTGCCGCCCTCGGCGCCGCCCAGCCGGATGTCGGTACCGCGTCCCGCCATCTGGGTGGACACGGTGACCGCCTCGAACCGGCCCGCCTCGGCGATGATGGCCGCCTCTTCGGCGTCGTTTCGCGCGTTGAGCACGACGCACGGCAGGTCGGCCTTCGCCAGCTTCTCCGCCAGCTCCTCGGACTCGGCCACGTCCTGGGTGCCGACGAGGATCGGCCGCCCGGTGGCGTGCACCTCGCGGATCTCCTCGACGATCGCCCGCAGTTTGTGCGAGGGGGAGGCGAAGATGCGGTCAGCGCGGTCCTCGCGGATGTTCTCGGTGTTCGGCGGAATCACCGCGACCTCGAGCTCGTAGAACTCGCGGAGCTGCTCCGCGACCGCCACCGCGGTGCCCGTCATGCCCGCGACCTGCGGGTAGCGGGCGATCAGCGCCTGAACGGTGATCGAGTCCAGGATCTCGCCCCGGTCCGAGGGCGGCAGCTGCTCCTTGGCCTCGACGGCGGCCTGCAGCCCGTCCGGCCACCGCTGCAGCTCGGCGACCCGGCCACGGGACGCGTTGATCAGCTGCACCTTGCCGTCGCGGACCAGGTAGTCCACGTCCCTGGTCAGCAGTGCGTGCGCGTGCAGCGCGATGTTCACCGAGGCGAGCCGGTTGCCAGCGCCCGCAGCGGCCTGCCGCTCGGCGTTCCCGGCGCCGTCGGCACTGCTCTCGCCACCGCCCGCGTCTTCGGTGTCGGTGCTGTCAGAACTGTCAGTGCTGTCCGCGCCGGCTGTACCGGCTGTACCGGCATCGCCCTCGGCGGCCTTGGACCCGCCCGTGCCACCGCCGTAGAGGTCGACCCCCCCGAGTGCCTTCTCCACCACCGAGGCACCCGCCGCGGTGAGCCAGGCGTTGCGGCCGTCGGCGTCGGTCTCGTAGTGCAGGTTCAGCCGCAGCCGCCGCACGATGTTCGCGACCTCTTCGTCGGCGACGCCGGCGTCCACGGAACCGGCCATCACCAACGGCACTCTGGCCTCGTCGACCAGCACGGAGTCCGCCTCGTCGATGATCGCGACCTCGGGTTCGGTCTGGACGAGGTCTTCAGGACGCGTGACGAGCCGGTCGCGCAGCACGTCGAAGCCGATCTCGCTGACGGCTCCGTAGCAGACCTCCGCCTGGTACGAGTCGCGGCGTTCGGCGTGCGTGAGCGCCGGGTCCACCCAGCTGACGGACACCCCGAGCAGGTCGTACACCGGCTTCATCCACTCGGCGTCCCGGCGGGCCAGGTAGTCGTTGACGGAGATGACGTGTACCCGCTTGCCCTGCAGGGCGTGCCCCGCGGCGGCCAGTGCCCCGGACAGCGTCTTGCCCTCACCGGTGGCCATCTGCACGACATGCCCCGTGAGCAGGCCCATCGTCCCGAGCAGCTGCACGTCGAAGGCCCGCTCGTCCAGGGCCCTGCGCGCGGCCTCGCGCCCCAGCGCGCACACCTCGATCAGCTGCCTGTCGCCGAACTCGGCCTCCAGCCTCACGGCCTTCGCGGCCTCGGTGAGCTCGTCGTCGGTGAGCTTCTCCAGGTCCGGCTCCCGCTCGCCGATCGCGGGCAGCAATTTCTCGTACCGGGTCAGTTCCACGCTGGCCGGTCGCTGGATGATCCGGCGCAGCCGTCTGCTCATCCGGTCGATCAACACTGCCACCCGTGGCCTCCTTAGTCCTGCCTGGCGAGCCGGTCCCGCTCACTGCCCAACGCCGTAGTGGTGCCGCGGAGTTCCGCGGCAGGTTGTCACTCGCCGATGGTGCCGATCGGGTCGGATGGCACCATCGTCGGTGTGCGCCTCCTCGAACGCTACCGGTCCCACTCAGCTTGTGTAGCCGTCATCGGTCTGCTGGCCGCTGGTGTGGCCGGTTGTTCCTCCGGTGACACCTCCCAGCAGGCCGCGGCGGAGGCGGTGACCGAGACCAGAGGACCGGCCGGTGTGGTGCCCGCCGGTCTGGAGCGGTACTACTCCCAACCACTCGAGTGGGGGAACTGCGCGTCGTACGCGACCTCGGAGGACGCCGAGTCGGCCTTCGGGTCCAGCGCTCTGCAGTGCGCGCGCTTGAGCGTGCCGTTGGACTACGCCGAGCCAGCGGGCGAGACGATCACCGTCGGGCTGCTGCGCTCACGGGCGGGTGACGCGGACGGGCGCATCGGGTCCCTCGTCGTCAACCCGGGTGGGCCCGGGGCCTCGGGCATGGTCGCCGCCGCCGGCCTTGCGAGCCGGGTCTCCGGAACCGAGATCGGGCAGAAGTTCGACCTGGTCGGCTTCGACCCGCGTGGTGTGGGGGCCAGTGAACCGCAGGTCGAGTGCCTCACCGATGCGGAAAGGGACGCGGACCGGGCGAGTGACTCCGAGACCGACGGCTCCCCGGCGGGGGTGCGGGCGCAGGAGGCCGAGGAGAAGGAGTTCGCCGAGCGGTGCACCGAGCGCACCGAGCACGGTGCGCGGATGCTGGCCGGGATCGGCACGCGCGACGTCGTCAAGGACCTGGACGTGCTGCGCTCCGTCCTGGGCGACGAGAAGCTGACCTACGCCGGCTACTCCTACGGCACTCGCATCGGCTCCACCTACGCGGAGGCGTTCCCGCAGAACGTGCGCGCTTTCGTGCTCGATGGGGCGTTGGATCCGGAGCAGGACCTGGTCGAGTCGCTGGTGGCTCAGGGCGAGGGGTTCGGGATCGCGTTCAGGGAGTTCTCCGCATGGTGCGCGCAGCAGCAGGACTGTGCGCTCGGAGCCGATCCGGCGGGTGCGACGAAGGCATTCCAAGATCTGGTGCAGCCACTGATCGACGACCCGGTGGACGTCGGCGACGGCAGGCCGCTCTCCTACGAGGACGCGACCACCGGTGTCATCCAGGCGCTGTACTCACAGCAGTTCTGGGGGCAGCTCAACTCCGGGCTCAACGAGTTGCGCGCCGGGCGCGGAACCACGCTGATGGCGCTTGCCGACATGTACAACCAGCGGGGCAGCGACGGCGAATACGCCTCCACCCAGGACGCGTTCACCGCGATCCGCTGTGTGGACGATCCACGGGTCACCGACGAGGCCGAGATCCTCGAGGCCCAGCGTCGGTACGAGGAGGTGGCGCCGTTCCTGGACGACGGCAGGCCGGACGGAGCGGCGCTGGACGCCTGCGCGTTCTGGCCGGTGCCGAACACCTCGGAGCCGCATCTGCCGAACGTGGACGGCGTGCCGCCGGTGCTGGTGATCTCCACGACGAACGACCCGGCCACGCCGTACGAGGCCGGGGTGAATCTCGCCAAGGCGATGGGCGGGGCGTTGCTGACCTACGAGGGCACGCAGCACACGGTCTTCCTGCAGGGCGTGTCCTGTGTCGACGACGCCGCCACCGACTATCTGCTCGAAGGCACGCTGCCGCCCGAGGGCAAGCGCTGTTCCTCCTGACAGCTCAGCCGCGCGTTCAGCGCCTGTTTGAGAACCCGTGACGCGATCGCGTCGCCAGGGCGCTGCTTCTGCCGAGCAGCTGGCTTTCGTGCTGATCGGCGCCCTGCCGCCGAGATAGCGTGCCTTCGGCCGAACGGGTTCGCCCAGGTTATGTTGCGTCCCTGGGCTCGGTTCTCAGCCGCGTTCAGCTCGTCGGAGCGCCGGAGACCTGCGCGTTGTGCTCGGACAGTTCGAGTTCGAGCATCACGGCGCCCTCTTTGGGCTGGCGTGGGGGGATCTGCATCCACAGCCGCACCAGCTCGCGCGGCTGCTGCCTGGTGACCCAGAACTTGATATCCACATCGGACTGGATGCCGGGCACCAACTGGGAAACGACGTCCGCCGCGACGGATCCGTTGATCCGGAACGCCGACACCTCAGCGAGGTCTTCCTTGCCCTCGGTCTCCAGTTCGGTCGTGTCCGACATCAGCTCGGCCAGACCATGGTCGGGGTCGAGGATCGCGGCCGGGTAGTACGGCGCGGGCACCGGCACCTCGGTCGTGTCGCCCCGCTCGTCGGTCAGCCGCACGGACTCGCCCTCCAGCAGGAAGTCGACCTGTTCGCGTTCGGTGAGTCGCTGCAGGTCGGCCTCACCGCGAGCCCAGCCGTACCGGCTGCCGTCGGCCACGGCGTACCCCGTGACCTCACGGACATCCAGGCCCGGGACCGTGCCGCTCGCGCCGAAGGTGAATCGCACGCTGCGCAGCTGGGCGACCGACTCGGCCGCCTCCGTCACCAGCTGCCGACCGTCCGGCAGCGGACCGGTCGTGTCGGGCGCGGGGGTGCAGGCCCCGGTCAGTCCCAGCGCGAGCACGGTCACCAGCGCGATTCGGCGGGAGAACATGCCGTTACGTTAACGCGACCTGCTCGAGGGGATCGCGAAGGTGCGGCGGTAGGCCAGCGGGGAGACGCCGATCGCGGAGTTGAGGTGCTGGCGCAGCGAGGCTGCCGTGCCGAGCCCCGCCTCGGCGGCCACCCTGTCCACGGTCAGGTCCGTCGTCTCCAGCAGGTGCCGCGCGTGCTGGACCCGCTGCTGGATGAGCCAGGCTCGGGGGGTGAGCCCGGTTTCGGCCCGGAAGCGCCTGCTGAACGTGCGCAGGCTCATGCTCGCGTGCGCGGCGAGGGTGGGAACGTCGAGCACATCGCCGAGGTGGCGCAGTGCCCACTCGCGGGTCGCCGCGGTGCTGCCTGCTTCGGGATCGGGCAGTGGCCGGTCGATGAACTGGGACTGCCCGCCGTCGCGCCACGGGGGAACGACGCAGTAGCGCGCCGCCCGGTTGGCGACCTCGCTGCCGTGGTCCCGGCGCACCACGTGCAGGCACAGGTCGGTTCCGGCCGCCAGCCCGGCGGAGGTCAGCACGGTGCCGTCGTCGACGAACAGCACGTTCTCGTCGAGCAGCACCTGGGGATAGAGCCGCCGGAACTGTTCGGCGTGGGCCCAATGGGTGGTCGCCCTTCGTCCGTCGAGCAGCCCGGCCGCGCCGAGGACGAACGCGCCGGTGCAGATCGACATCAGCCGCGCGTGCGGCGGGATCCGGGCCAGTGCGCCGGCGAGCGCGTCCGGCAGGGTGCCGTGCCAGCGGGGGCCGCGCACCCTCGTCCCCGGAATGATGACCGTGTCCGCGGTCGCCAGCGCCTCCGGCCCGTGATCGAGCACCGCGGTGTAGCCCGCGGTGAGCCGGACCGGCTGGTCGTCGACGCCGCAGATCCGGACGTCGTAGCGGCCCTGGCCCGCTGCCCCGAACACCTGCGGTGGGATGTGCAGGTCGTAACCGATGACCTCGTCGACGGCCAGCACGACCACCCGGTGCGGCTCGGGCTCTCGTTCGGTACCGGCATCAGCTGCTGTCATGGCAGAATTCTTGCACATATTGGCGTTTCGGCCACTCGTTCTCCGTGACCGGACCGGGCAGGCTCACGACGTGACCGAACTGCGGGAGTGGGTACCGGGGGACAGGAAGCGGCGGCCGGTACGGGGTGGACTGCGCAGGCCGCACTGGGCCTGGCTCGTGGCGATCGCGGCGTTCGTCGCGCTGATCGGCGCGGCCGGTTTCCGCGCCGCGCCGAGTGTGCTGATCGATCCGCTGCACGCGGAGTTCGGCTGGTCTCGTGGGACGATCTCGGCGGCCGTGTCGATCAACCTGCTGCTCTACGGCCTCATCTCCCCGTTCGCCGCCGCTTTGATGGAACGGTTCGGGATGCGCAGGGTGGTCGCGTGGGCGCTGCTGCTCGTGTCGGCGGGCAGCGGACTCACCGTGTTCATGACCGCGAGCTGGCAACTGCTGCTCACCTGGGGTGTGTTGGTGGGTGTCGGCACGGGGTCCATGGCGCTCGCATTCGTGGCGACGGTGACCAGCAGATGGTTCGTCCGGCACAGGGGACTGGTCAGCGGTGTGCTCACCGCGGCGGGGGCCGCCGGCCAGTTGGTGTTCCTGCCGCTGGTGGCGATGCTGGCCACCGACCACGGCTGGCGCTCGGCCTCGTTGGTGATCGCGGCGGTCGCACTGGTCGTGGTCCCCGTCGTGCTGCTCCTCCTGCGCGACAACCCCGCGGACGTGGGCACGACGGCACTTGGTGCGCCCGAGGACGCCTCGCCCGAGCCCGCGTCCAGCACGGGAAACGCGGCGGCGCGTGCGGTGCGGGTGCTGCGCGACGCCGTGCGGAGTCCCACCTTCTGGCTGCTGGCAGGCGGGTTCGCGATCTGTGGCGCCTCCACCAACGGGCTGATCGGCACGCACTTCGTCCCGGCGGCCCACGACCACGGCATGCCGCACACCACGGCGGCGGGACTGCTGGCGCTGGTCGGCATCTTCGACGTGGTGGGCACCATCGCCTCGGGCTGGCTCACCGACAAGGTGGATCCGCGCAAGCTGCTCGCCACCTACTACGTACTGCGGGGCGCGTCGCTGCTGGTGCTGCCGATGCTGTTCGCGCCGACCACCGAGCCGCCGATGTGGGCGTTCATCGTGTTCTACGGCCTGGACTGGGTGGCCACGGTGCCGCCGACCGTCGCGCTCTGCCGGGAGCGGTTCGGCAACGCGACCGGGCCGATCGTGTTCGGCTGGGTGTTCGCCTCGCACCAGGTCGGCGCCGCGATCGCCGCGTTCGGGGCCGGAGTGACGCGGGACCAGCTCGGTAGCTACGACCTCGCCTGGTACGTCGCGGGGGGTCTCTGCGCACTGGCGGCGATCATGTCCCTTCGGGTGCCTCACTCGAACGAGCACGTCACCCTGAAACATTGAAGTAACACGGCACGCATACGCTGCGCTCATGGATCGCCAGCAGGAGTTCGTGCTGCGCACGCTCGAAGAACGCGACATTCGTTTCGTCCGGCTCTGGTTCACTGACGTTCTGGGCTTCCTCAAGTCGGTCGCGGTGGCCCCCGCCGAGCTCGAGGGTGCGTTCAGCGAGGGCATCGGGTTCGACGGATCGGCGATCGAGGGATTCGCCAGGGTCTACGAGTCGGACATGGTCGCCAAGCCCGACCCCGGCACGTTCCAGGTGCTGCCGTGGGAGACCCCGGAGGGCGGGCACTACTCGGCGCGGATGTTCTGCGACATCGCCATGCCCGACGGGTCCCCGTCCTGGGCGGATCCACGGCACGTGCTGCGCCGGCAGCTGTCGAAGGCGGGGGAGGCCGGGTTCACCTGCTACGTGCATCCGGAGATCGAGTTCTTCCTGCTCTCGACCCTGCCCGACGACGGCACCGAACCGGAGCCCGCGGACAACGGCGGCTACTTCGACCAGGCCAGCCACGCGACGGCGACGCACTTCCGGCGCCACGCCATCGAGACCCTCGAGGCCATGGGAATCTCGGTCGAGTTCAGTCATCACGAGGGAGCGCCGGGCCAGCAGGAGATCGACCTGCGGTACGCGGACGCGCTCACCATGGCCGACAACGTGATGACCTTCCGGTATGTGGTCAAGGAGGTGGCGCTCACCCAGGGCGTCCGGGCCACGTTCATGCCGAAGCCCTTCACCGACCAGCCGGGGTCGGGCATGCACACGCACGTGTCGCTCTTCGAGGGCGACCGCAACGCCTTCTACGACCCGGAGGATCCGCACGAGCTGTCGGAGACCGGCAAGGCCTTCGTCGCGGGCGTGCTGCACCACGCCAGGGAGATCTCGGCGGTCACCAACCAGTGGGTGAACTCCTACAAGCGGCTGATCAGCGGCGGGGAAGCCCCGACGACCGTGTCCTGGGGCAGGTCCAACCGGTCGGCGCTGGTGCGGGTGCCGATGTACTCGCCGGGCAAGGCATCGTCGCGGCGGGTCGAGATCCGCACGCTGGACTCGGCGTGCAACCCCTACCTGGCGTACTCGGTGATACTGGCCGCCGGGCTGAAGGGCATCGAGCAGGGTTACGAGCTGCCACCGCCCGCCGAGGACAACATCTGGTCGCTCTCGGACGCGGAACGCAAGGCCGCCGGATACGCCCAGTTGCCGCAGAACCTGGGTGAGGCGCTCACCGAGATGGACCGCTCCGAGTTGCTCCCGGAGGCGCTCGGCGAACATGTTTACGACTTCTTCCTGCGCAACAAGCGTGCGGAGTGGAACAACTACCGGAGCGCGGTCACGCCTTACGAACTGCGCACGCTGTTGCCGGTGCTGTAACGCGGAAGCGGCCAGGTATGCCGAGGGGCCATCCCGATGGCAGATCCTGGCCGTGCCCTGCGGCACGTCGCGGACTCGGCGATCACGCCGTCCGCACCGCAGGTCGAGCCGGCCCACAGGGCCAGGTGAACGAGCTGTCGTTCACTGCCCCGCTCAGCGAGTTCCGCGGGGATCTGGAGAGCTACCCGCGGCCAGGAACTCTTCGAGCAGACCCTGGCCGCTCCGGCGACCTGACGATCCGGAGTACCGGCACAGCCGGGAGACGGCACGCCCGCGCCTCGATCGACGAGCTGCTGCGGGGAGCGGAACTCGACGCCATCGTCGGGCCGACGAACGACCCCGCCGGGATCACGGACGACCGCCCTCCGCTACCCATAGGTCTGTCGCTCTTCTCGGGCCGCTGGGCGGACGCTGAAGTGCTGTCCTTGGCAGCCGCGTTCGAGCGGTCTACGGCCGCACGTCGGCCGCCCCCTTGTCTTCCTGGGCTGAAAATGCGGGCTGACCTGCGGTTCCATCGTTAAGGGACCCCCCTGTTCTTCAGGGGTTGGCGGGTGTGTAATCTTCTCTTTGTCGCCAGGAACGCCGGGCCGACAGGAAAGAGAACCGAGAGGGACTCACTCCTGAAGGACCGGATGGCGGCCGAGAGAACTTGATGGAGTACGCTCCAGCAAGAACTTGGCCCCCGGGTCGAGCGGGTTGACACCGCGAACCGAACCGGGTAACGTTCTGCGATGGCCCTGAGGTGGGGCACAACCTCCGACTTGAGTCTCCGGACTTTAAACGGCGGGTAGGGCTTGCCTCGGGACAATAAACAAGCTTTTCGCGTAGTGGTTTGTTGCTTGAGAACTCAACAGTGTGCTAGTGAACTAAGCCAGTAGAGCTTATGTATGAGAATACCCTTTGTGGGTTTCTTTGAGTAGATTGATGTAGTCATCGATCGGATTTTTCAATGCATTGTTGGAGAGTTTGATCCTGGCTCAGGACGAACGCTGGCGGCGTGCTTAACACATGCAAGTCGAACGATGAAGCCTTTCGGGGTGGATTAGTGGCGAACGGGTGAGTAACACGTGGGTAATCTGCCCTGTACTTTGGGATAAGCCTTGGAAACGAGGTCTAATACCGGATATGACTCTGCACCGCATGGTGTG